>NZ_JAZHYX010000001.1:0-659352 GCF_036576125.1 Agromyces sp. CCNWLW203
AGATGTGAGCTGGGGTTCAATAAAATTGGCATTGAACATAGTGCACGCTGTTGAGTTCTCAAGGAACGGACGCACCCGAGTTTCAGTCTCATGACCTGCCCTCAGGGCAACCTACCTACCGTACCACTTCTTCTGCTGGACTCGATCACTCGATGTCATTCAGCTGCTGGGATCTTTCGATCTCTCAGGCTGTTTCAGCAGTTGTTCTCACAACAAGAACACGACCCGAAGATCATGTTCGTTCTGAAGTGGGGGTTTCATCTTAGGCTTGAAATCACCGAGTCGCAATGCGACTACGAGGCTATTTGGCTAAGAATCTCGCCGACTCGGGCGGGAAGCCTGACCTCTCAGCCGCTTTCCGCACCGCCGTGGCGATGAGTAAGAATTTACGCGGCTCCCGACATCCGGGCAAATCCGACGCGTAGTCCGGGCGTGTCGCTCGGGAACACGGGGATCCGCGGCATCCGTCAGTCGACGTCGTCGGGGTGGGAACTCACGCGGCCTTCGCGCTCGAGCGCCGTGATCGCCTGAACCTCGGCGTCGCTGAGCTCGAAGCCGAAGACGTCGAAGTTCTCGGCCATGCGCTCGCGACGGTTCGACTTCGGGAAGACGATGTGGCCGCGCTGCAGGTGCCAGCGGATCACGACCTGCGCCGGGCTCTTGCCGTGGGCCGCCGCGGCATCCGCGATCTCGGGCACTTCGAAGAGCGGGTACTTGCCCTGGCCGAGCGGCCCCCATGCCTCGATCGCGATGCCGAACTCCTCAGCGAACGCGGTCGTGGCCGGCTGCTGGTGCGCGGGATGGAGCTCGATCTGGTCGACCGCCGGCACGACGTCGGTCTCGGCGAGGAGCCGTTCGAGGTGCGGCACCAGGAAGTTCGAGACGCCGATCGATCGCGCCCGCCCGCTCTCGCGGATCTGCTCGAGCGCTTTCCAGGTCTCGACGTACCGGTCGCGCTTCGGCGAGGGCCAGTGGATCAGGTAGAGGTCGACGTAGTCGAGGCCGAGCCGCTCGAGGCTCGCGTCGAACGCATCGAATGCCGACTGCGTGCCCTGATCGTCGTTCCAGAGTTTCGTCGTGATGAAGAGCTCTTCGCGCGGCACGCCGGACTCGGCGAGCGCGGTGCCGACACCCGCCTCGTTGCCGTAGATGCGCGCGGTGTCGATGTGGCGGTAGCCCACCTCGAGCGCATCGCTGACGATGCGTACCGTCTCGGTGGGGTCGACCTTGAAGACGCCGAAGCCGAGCTGCGGGATCGAGTGGCCGTCGTTGAGCTGGATGCGTGGAACGGAAGTCATGCTTCATCCCACCATGGGCCGCGGCGTGCCGACAGGGCGGTTCGCTGCCCGCGAATCAGGCGGCGTCGATCTCGGCGTCGCGGGCAGCGCCGGCCTCGGCCATCGGATGCCGCGTGGCGAGCCGCTCCCCCGCGCGCAGCGCGACCGGCCAGCGGTTGCCGAGCGGCGGCAGCGGGCAGACGTACTCGTCGGAGAACGCGCACGGCGGCAGGTAGGCGCGATTGAAGTCGACGGCGACGGTGCCGTCGACGCCGGGTTCGGGCACGCGGATGAACCGGAAGCGGTAGCTCTCGCCGCCGCTCGTCGCATCGGCGAACACGGCCGAGAGGCCGTGATCGTCGCGAGTGACGGTGAGCACGAGGGGCACTCCGTCGATCTCGAGCTCGATCGTGCCGCCGAGCCGGTCGGTCGATTCATGTCCGTCGACGGAGGTCACGTCGAGCGTCGCCCCGTCGCCTGCGGGAGCGAATCGGCCGGTCACGACACGGTCACGCGATGGCGGGTACAGCTCGATGCCGACGAGCGACGTGCGGCTCGGGGCATCCGGGTCGATGACCCGCAGCGCGAGCGCGCCGTCACGCTCGAACGCGCGCAGGCGCACACCGTCGATGTCGTGCTCCTCGCCCGGCACGAGCCTCGTCACGACGCCGATCGGCAACGCATCACCGACGATCGCGGCCGGCTCGGCATGCCACCGACCGGGTGCGCCGGCGAACTCGGCGGGCTCGGTCGTGAGCCAATGGGTGTACCGAAGGGCCGCCGTGCCGTACGGCGCCGAGACCGCCCGCCAGCGCGACTCGCGCCACTCGCGGAAGGCTTTCTCGAACTCGTGCTCATCCATGCCGACACCGTAACCGCCGAGCGGCACCGACTCGAATCGCCGGCTTCAGGAAGCGAGCGCCGAGTCGGGCAGGAACAGCAGCACGAGCGCCGGCGCACTCGTCATGAGGTTGACGAGCAGGTGGGCGATGATGATCGGCATCAGCCGCCGCTGGCGATGCACGATGATGCCGGAACCGAGCCCCCAGACGAAGAAGGCGGCGAGGTAGACGAGCACGGCATCGGCGGTCGCCGCGTAGAACACGTGCTGCAAGGCGAAGATCGCGGCAGGCACGAGGATCGCCCAGACGGCGGGCCATCGGCGTTCGAGTCCCCACTGCGAGTAGCCGCGATAGATGAGCTCTTCTGCAGGTGCGTTCAGCGGGGCGAACGTCACGACCGAGACGATCGCGAGCACCGTCAGCCAGGCGCGGTTCAGGGGCGGAGCGGCATCCGCGTCGTAGAAGACCGTCTCGAAGTGCTCGAACATGGCACCGCCGTGGAGGGCGAACATCACGCCGAAGACCGCGAGGATGAACGGGAGCCAGAGCACCGAGAGCCAGAGCAGCCCCCAGAGCACGTCTCGACCGAAACGGCGCCACGAGAAGTCGATGAGGTCGCGGGCGCGCTGCCCCGATCGGTGCAGGGCCCGGCGCACGAGCACGATCGACAGCACGTTCACCGGCAGCATCGTCGCCGCGGCGAAGAGCATGCCCGGCGGGAAGGGTCCGGGCTCGGCCGTCGACGCGAGCGCGATCCAGGTCGCAACGGCCGCGAGGCCGACGAGCGCGACCCTGAGGAGCGGCAGTCCGAGGAGTGCCGCGATAGTGGGCTCGCGCGACGCGACGGGCGTGCTCGGTGCCTCGACCTCGGTCGACATGAAGGAGTTCTACCACGAGGTCGCCGCGGCCGCATTCGGATACGGAATGGGCGTAAGAGGGAGTTCTCGCACGAGGTCGCCGCGGCCGCATACGATGGAGGGCTGTGCTTGCCGCGATCACCTACCCCGCCGAGCTGCCCGTCTCCCGGCAGCGTGAGGAGATCGCGCGCGCCATCCGCGAGAACCAGGTCGTCATCGTCGCCGGCGCGACCGGCTCGGGCAAGACCACCCAGCTGCCGAAGATCTGCCTCGAGCTCGGCCGCGAATCGATCGGCCACACCCAGCCGAGGCGGCTCGCCGCCCGCACGATCGCCGAGCGCATCGCCGACGAGCTCGGCGAGGAGGTCGGCGGGGTCGTGGGCTACCAGGTGCGGTTCACCGACAAGGCGAGCGCATCGACGCGCATCAAGCTGATGACCGACGGCATCCTGCTGAACGAGATGCACCACGACCGGATGCTGCGCCGGTACGACACGATCATCATCGACGAGGCGCACGAGCGCAGCCTCAACATCGACTTCCTGCTCGGTTACCTGAAGCAACTGCTGCCGAAGCGCCCCGACCTGAAGGTCATCGTCACGAGTGCGACGATCGACCCCGAGAGCTTCGCCCGGCATTTCGCGGATGCTTCCGGCGAGCCGGCCCCGGTCATCGAGGTGTCGGGCCGCTCCTTCCCCGTCGAGATCAGGTACCGGCCGCTCGTGGCGGAGGATGCGGCGAGCGACGACCCCGACGAGTCGCCGTCGTCGAGCGGGCGTGCCCCGGCCGACGACAAGGACTACCTGCAGGGCATCATCGAGGCGCTCGACGAACTCGATCGGGAACCCCGCGGCGACGTGCTGGTCTTCCTCTCGGGCGAGAACGAGATCCGCGACGCCGAGGAGGCCGTGCGCGGGCACTACTCGGGCCGCGGCCCTTCGACACGCTCAGGGAACGGAACGACCGAGGTGCTGCCGCTCTACGGACGCCTGTCGGCGGCCGACCAGCATCGCGTGTTCCAGCCCTCGACGGTCGCCGGCGTGCGCCGCCGGATCGTGCTGGCGACGAACGTCGCCGAGACGAGCCTCACGGTGCCGGGCATCAAGTACGTGATCGATGCCGGCACCGCACGCATCAGCCGATACTCGGTGCGCTCGAAGGTGCAGCGACTGCCGATCGAGGCGATCTCGCAAGCCTCGGCCAACCAGCGCTCCGGGCGATCGGGCAGAACGAGCGACGGCATCGCCATCCGCCTGTACTCCGAGGATGACTTCGGACGGCGTCCGGAGTTCACCGAGCCCGAGGTGCTGCGCACGAACCTCGCCGCGGTCATCCTGCAGATGATCTCGCTCGGACTCGGCGACATCGAGGCGTTCCCGTTCCTCACCCCGCCCGACGCGCGCGGCGTGAAGGACGGCGTCGACCTGTTGCGCGAGCTCGGGGCGATCGACGCGTCGACCGGGGGCGGGCCTCGACTGACGAAGGTCGGCCGCGCGCTCGCGAAGCTCCCGATCGAACCCCGTTTCGGTCGCATGGTCGTCGAGTCGAAACAGCACGGCGTGAGCCGCGAGGTGCTCGCGATCGTCGCCGGCCTCACGATCCAGGATCCGCGCGAGCGCCCGCTCGAGCGACGACAGCAGGCCGACGAGCAGCACGCCCGCTTCGCCGACCCGACGAGCGACTTCATCACCCTGCTGAACCTGTGGAACCACCTCGAGACGCAGCAGCGCGAACTCGGCTCCAGCGCGTTCCGGCGCATGTGCAAGAACGAGTTCCTGAACTACCTGCGCGTGCGCGAATGGAACGACGTCTACCGTCAGCTCCGCCAGACGGCGCGCCCGCTCGGACTCGAGATCGACGACAAGAAGGCAGGCGCCGCCCCCGACGCGGACCTCATCCACAAGTCGCTGCTCGCCGGCCTCCTCAGCCACATCGGCCTGAAGGACTCCCCTGCGAGCACGACCCAGTCGGGCACCCGCGGCGCCGCGGCATCCGGTGGGCGAAAGCCCAAGGGCGAGTACCTCGGCGCCCGGCAGTCGCGCTTCCTGATCTTCCCGGGCTCCGCGCTCGCGAAGAAGCAGCCCGACGCGATCATGAGCGCCGAACTCGTCGAGACGAGCCGGCTGTTCGCACGCATGAACGCGGCGATCGACCCGGCATGGGCCGAACCGCTCGCCGGGTCGCTCCTGAAGCGCAGCTACAGCGAGCCGCACTGGGAGAAGCGGCAGGGCGCGGCCGTCGCGTACGAGAAGGTGACCCTCTACGGGGTGCCGATCATCGCCCGTCGTCGCATCCAGCTCTCCCGCGTCGACCAGGCGTACGCGCGCGAGCTCTTCCTCCGCCACGCGCTCGTCGAGGGCGACTGGCCGAACGACATCCGCCGCGACCGGCTCTTCGACTTCGACCGGAAGAACCGCAAGCTCCGCGCCGAGCTCGAGGCCGTCGAGGAGCGCAGCCGCCGGCGCGACATCCTCTTCGACGACGAGGCCGTCTTCGAGTTCTACGACGCGCGGATCCCCGCCGACGTCACCTCGACCCGGCTCTTCGAGACCTGGTGGCGCGGCGCGAAACAGGAGTCGCCCGAGCTGCTGACGATGACGGCGGAGGCACTCGCCCCCGAAGACGCGCCCGTGATCGACGAGGGCGCGTTCCCGCCCAGCTGGCAGCAGGACGATCAGACGCTGTCGCTCCGCTATCGCTTCGAGCCCGGGGCATCCGACGACGGCGTCACCGTGCAGGTGCCGCTCGTGCTGCTCGCACGGCTCCGCCCCGAAGGATTCGACCGGCAGGTCCCCGGCCTCCGCACCGAGCTCGTCACCGCGATGATCAAGGCGCTGCCGAAGGTGATCCGGCGCAACGTCGTTCCGGCGAACGACTGGGCCGCGAAGATCGTCGCAGAGCTCGGCGAATCGGATACTCCGACGGACCTGTCGTTCGCCGACGAGGTCGCCGCCGTGATCAAGCGACTGACGCACACCCCCGTGACGGGCGCCGACTTCGCCATGGACCGGATTCCCCCGCACCTGCTGATGTCGTTCCGCGTCGTCGACGGGCGCGGCAAGCAACTCGCCGTCGGCAAGGACCTGCGGGCGCTGCAGGCGCAACTCGCCGACCGGGCCCGCGACGCCGTCGCCGACACCTTCGCGGCGCCCTCTCGCGGCGAGCGCGGGCCTCGCGGGCCTCGTCAGGTCGACGGCCCAGTCACGCCCGGCTCGATCGCCGCGGCCGCCGAACCGCCGGGCGCCGGCATCGAGCGCAGCGGCCTCACGAGCTGGGACTTCCCCGAGCTGCCGAAGTTCGTCGACACGACGGTCGGCGGCAACCGGGTGCGCGCCTACCCCGCGCTCATCGACGACGGCACCGCCGTGAACATCCGGCTGCTCGCGACGCCCGAGGAACAGGCGCGGGCCATGCCCGGCGGCATCCGTCGCCTGCTCATGCTCGCGACGCCGTCGCCGGTCAACTACGTGCAGCAGCACCTCACCGGCAACGAGAAGCTCGTGCTCGCGACGAGCCCGTACCCGAGCACGAGCGCGCTCTTCGCCGACTGCCTCGTGGCCTGCGTCAACGATGTGCTCTACCGCGTGAAGGACGACGGCATGCTCTTCACGAAGCTCGAGTTCGACACCGTGCGCGACCGCGTCTCGGGCGTCGTCATGGACACGATGTTCGAGACCGTCGGCCTCGTCGCCCGCACGCTCACCGCGCTCCGCAGCGCGGAGAAGGCCGTGAAGTCGGCGACCAGCATGGCGCTGCTGCCGGCTCTCGGCGACGCCAAGGAGCAGCTCGCCGGACTCGTGTTCCCGGGCTTCGTCTCACGGACCGGTCTCGAGCGGCTCCGCCACGTGCCCCGCTACCTCGAGGGCGTCGCGATGCGCGTCGGCAAGCTCGCCGACAACCCGGGGCGCGACCGGGTGTGGATGAACGAGGTGCAGACCGCCCTCGCCCGCTTCGCCGATGCGGGCGGCACGATCCCGCTGGCACCGGATGCCCCGGCGAACGTCGTGCGAGCCCGCTGGCTCATCGAGGAGCTGCGCATCAGCCTGTTCGCGCAAGAGCTGCGCGCGGCCGAGAGCGTCTCGCTCCAGCGCATCACGAAGCTGCTGCAGGGCTGAGCCTGGCTTCGACAGGCTCAACCCGCAGCGACTGCTAGAGCACCTTCGAGAGGAACGCCTGCGTGCGCGCGTGCTGCGGGTTCGCGAGCACCTCGCGCGGATCGCCCCTCTCAACGACGACCCCGCCGTCCATGAACACGAGCGTGTCGGCGACCTCGCGGGCGAAGCCCATCTCGTGCGTGACGACGATCATCGTCATGCCGGTCTTCGCGAGCTCCTTCATGACGTCGAGCACCTCGCCGACGAGCTCGGGGTCGAGCGCCGACGTCGGCTCGTCGAAGAGCATGAGCTTCGGATCCATCGCGAGCGCGCGTGCGATCGCCACCCGCTGCTGCTGCCCGCCCGAGAGGTGGGCGGGGTAGTAGTCGGCGCGCTCCGCAAGGCCGACGCGCGCGAGCAGCTCGTGGGCACGTGCCTTGGCCTGCGACTTCGAGACTCCCTTCACCTGCGTGGGCGCCTCCATGACGTTCTCGAGGGCCGTCATGTGCGGGAACAGGTTGAACCGCTGGAACACCATGCCGATGTCGCGGCGCTGCTTCGCGGCATCCTTCGGATGCATCTCGTACAGCTTGTCGCCGACCTCGCGGTAGCCGACGGGCGAGCCGTCGACCGAGAGGCGGCCCGACGAGACCTGCTCGAGGTGGTTGATGCAGCGGAGGAACGTCGACTTGCCGGAACCCGAGGGGCCGACGAGGCAGAGCACCTCGCCGCGCCGGACCTCGAGCGAGATGTCTTTCAGCACCTCGTTGGAGCCGAAACTCTTCGAGACGTGCTCGGCGAGCACCATCGGCGCAATGCCCTGCGCAGCCGCACCGCCCGCGCCGGCGGGGGTCGTCGTCTGTTCGCTCATCGAGCGTCTCCTCCGTGCTTGGCGGCGATCGAGGTCTCGGCGATCTCGGCGTCGACCGCACTCATCGCGCCGGTGACCGGGCCGGGGCCTGTGTCGGGCCGTACGCCGACGCCGCGGGCGAAGCGCTTCTCGAGGAAGTACTGGCCGACCATCAGCACCGAGGTGATCGCGAGGTACCAGATCGACGCGACGATCAGGAGCGGAACCGGTGCGAAGATGGCGGCCGCGATGTCGCGCTGGCGCATGTACAACTCGAGCGTGAACGGGATCGCCGAGACGAGCGAGGTCGTCTTCAGCATCGAGATGACCTCGTTGCCGGTGGGCGGGATGATCACGCGCATCGCCTGCGGCAGCACGATGCGCCGCATCGTGGTGCCCCACCCCATGCCGAGTGCTGTGGCCGCCTCGTGCTGCCCGGAGTCGACCGACAGGAGACCGGCGCGCACGATCTCGGCCATGTACGCCGATTCGTTGAGCGCGAGGCCGATGACGGCGAGCCAGAAGGCGTTGAGCAGCAGGTCTGTGGGGAAGGAGACCCACGGTTCCATGAACGGCACGCCGAGGTCGATCGAGGTGTAGATGGTCGACAGCAGCCCCCAGAAGACGAGCTGCACGTACACCGGGGTGCCGCGGAAGACCCAGAGCCAGACCCACGCGATCGACTTCAGCACGGGGTTCGGCGACTGCCGCATGACCGCGAGGAGGACGCCGAGCACGACGCCGATGATCATCGAGAGCACCGTGAGCAGCAGGGTGAATCCCGCCGCCTGCGAGATGCGCTGATCGAAGAGGTACTGGCCGACGGTCGGCCAGTCGAAGGCCTCGCGCTGTGCGGCGTCGATGACGAAGACGGCGACGACGGCGAGCAGCAGCACGGCGACGACGATGCGCCACGGATGCCGCAGCCGCACGACCTTCGTCGGAAGCGGGGCGGCCGCGGGGCCGCCCGCCGGCGCGGGCGTCGTCGCCCGGCCGGAGGACGTGTCGTTCATCAGGTGCCCGCGTTGATCTCGATCGTGTCGACGGCGCCGGACTCGACGCCCCACTCGGCGAGGATGTCGCCGTAGGTGCCGTCGTCGATGAGCGACTGCATCGCGGCCTGGACGGCCGCAGCGAGCTCGGAGCCCTTCTCCACCGGGAAGCCGTACGGTGCGGAGTCGAACACGTCGCCGGCCGCCTCGAGCTTGCCGTCGGTCTGCGCGATCGCGTAGCCGGTGACCGGGGAGTCGGCGCTCATGGCGTCGGCCTGGCCGAGCACCACGGCGTTCGCCGCGGCGTCCTGCGTGTCGAACGGCGTGATCTCGATCGCGGGCTTGCCGGCGTCGGTGCACGCCTGGCTCTTCGCGGGCAGCTCGTCGGTGTGCTCGTAGGTCGTGGCCTGCACGGCGACCTTCAGGCCGCACGCGTCGTCGGGGTCGACCGTTGCGCCGGCAGGTGCCGCCCAGAGGATGCCGGCTTCGTAGTAGTCGACGAAGTCGACCTGCTTCTGGCGCTCGGCGTTGTCGGTGAAGCTCGACATGCCCATGTCCATGGTGCCGCCGGTGATCGACGGGATGATCTTGTCGAAGCTCGCGATCTCGTACTGGATCTCGAGGCCGAGCTTCGCGCCGAGCGCGTCGACGAGCTCGACGTCCCACCCGATCGGGTTGCCGTCGGCGTCTTTGTACTCGTTGGGCGGGTAGGCGGCGTCGGTGCCGACGACGAGCGTGCCGGAGTCGGCGATCTCGGCGGGCAGCAGGGCCGCGGCGGCCTCGTCGACCGCGATCGCGGGGGCCGAGGAGTCGGTGGTCGATTCGCCGCCACCGGTCGTGTTGTCGACACAACCGGTGAGGAGGAGTGCCGCGGCCGCAGCCACGGTCGGGATGAGCAGGCGTCGGGAGTGCATGTTGGAGAACCTCTGTCGTTGCAATGGAGATCGACGACGAAGCCAATGGCTCCGTCGCCGTTACGGAATGAGCCTACGTCACGAGCGGCACGCGGGATTCGGCGCCGAGATCACGATCCGGCCGTCGATAGAGTTGGTGGCACCGTGGGAAGCTACTCCGAACTGCTCAGAACCTCGGGCGTCGCTCGCATCATCGCCGCCCAACTGACCGCGCGCTTCCCGTCGGGCATGCTCTCGCTCGCGTTCCTGCTGCACGTCGAGCAGCAGACGGGCTCCTACGGCTCCGCCGGGCTCGTGCTCGCCGCGACCTCGATCGGCCAGGCGGTCGCCGGCCCGCTCACGAGCCGCCTGATGGGCCGGCTCGGAATGCGGCCGGTGCTCATCGCCACCCTCGTGGTCTGCGTCACGGCCATCGTCGCGATCGGCGTGCTGCCACTCACAGTGCCGCTCTACATGGCGATCGGCCTCATCGCCGGTCTCGCGAACCCGCCCGTGCAGCCCGCGGTGCGCACGATCTACCCGAAGATGGTGAACTCGCGCCAGCTCACCCCGCTGTTCTCTCTCGACGCCTCGGCGCAGGAGATCATCTGGGTCGTCGGACCCGTCGTCACGACGTTCGTCGCGATCCAGGTCGGCACCGTCTGGGCGATCCTCCTCGCCGCCGTGCTCATGGTCATCGGCGGCATCTGGTTCATCTCGTCGCCCGAGCTCGGCCGTGTGCGCATCCCGCGGTCGAAGCGGCGCTTCGGCGTCGTGCTCGGGCGACCGCCCGTGCTGCTCGCGACGGTCGTCGGGTTCCTCCTCATCGGCGCCTGCGCGGCCATCGAGGCCGGCGTCGTCGCGGTGTTCGGCCACGACGGAGCCGAGGCGGGCATCGTGCTCGCGATCTTCTCGGTGGGATCCCTCGCCGGCGGCCTCTTCCTCGGGCACGTGCCGATCGGCCCGTGGTCGACGGCCCGCCGAATGTTCATCGTGTTCGCGGGCACGGCGCTCGCGGCCGGCCTCATGGACTTCTGGTGGCTCTCGATCACCCTCTTCATCGCGGGCATCGGCATCGCCCCCGCCCTTGCCGTGCTCTTCGCGATCGTCTCGGCGAGCGTGAAGTTCTCGGACACGGCGGAGGCCTACGGGTGGGTCGGCACCGGCCAGCTCATCGGCGCCGCCCTCGGCTCGGCGCTCGCGGGCTTCCTCATCGACAGCAACGGCCCGCAGGGCGCGTTCTGGGCTGCCGCGGCCCTCGCCTTCCTGGGGTTCCTCGTGCCGATGCTCGGGCGCCGCTGGCATCCCGACCTGCGCGGCCGTGACGCGAGCCCGATCCCCGACACCGAGGCGGTGCCGGTGCAGCCGAGCTGACCGGTCCGCCCCGACCACACCGCCGAAAGAGAAGCACCGGATGTCACGACCACTCGCCCCCGCACCCCGACTGCCGCTCGCTGACGGCTCGAGCATCCCGCAGCTCGGCTACGGCCTCTACAAGGTGCCCCCAGCGGATGCCGCGCGCCTCTGCCTCGACGCGATCGACGCGGGCTACCGGCACCTCGACACCGCGGCCTTCTACGGCAACGAGCGCGAGGTCGGCGAGGCGGTGCGCGCATCGGGTCTCGCGCGGGGCGAGCTGTTCGTGACGAGCAAGGTGTGGAAGGACGACAACGGCTACGACAGCGCGCTGCGCGCCTTCGACGAGTCGATGCGGCGGTTCGCGCTCGATCGGCTCGACCTCTTCCTCATCCACTGGCCCGTGCCATCGACCGATCGCTACGTCGACACGTGGCGAGCGCTCATCCGCCTTCGCGACGAGGGCCGGGTGAGTTCGATCGGGGTCTCCAACTTCCACGCGCACCACATCGAACGGCTCGTCGCCGAGACCGGCGAGTCACCCGTCGTGAACCAGGTGGAGCTGCACCCGTGGCTGCCGCAGGCCGCGCTCCGCGAATTCGGCACCGCCCGAGGCATCCGCACCGAAGCATGGTCGCCGCTCGCTCGCGGCCGCGTGCTCGGCACGCCGCTCCTCGACGAGCTGGCCGCGAAGCACCGGCGGAGTCCGGCGCAGGTCGTGCTGCGCTGGCACGTGCAGCTCGGCAACATCGTGATTCCGAAGGCAAGTCGCCCGGAACGCATCCGCGAGAACCTCGACGTCTTCGACTTCGAGCTCGACGCCGACGACCTCGCGGCGATCGCCTCGCTCGACAGCGGCGAGCGCACCGGTCGAGACCCCGACGACGACTGAGACCGGGCGGCGGAGCGACATCCGATCGTGACCCGACTCCCAGCGGAGTTCCAGACATCTGCTCCCGCACCGGGAATACGGTGAGCGCATGAGACGACGACTCGCACCGACGGCCGCCGTTGCGGCCGCGCTCACCGCGCTCCTCCTCGCCGGTTGCACGGCCGGCCAGAGCTCGTCGACGGTCGAACCCGGCGGCATGGTCGAGGAGATCACTCCCGACGCGCCGCAGTCGTTCGAGGGCAGCGGCGACGCCGGCACCGACGCCGGCACCGACGCCGACGTCGACTTCATCACCACCGGCCGCATCGCGATCACCGTCGACGACCCGATCGACGCGGCGGAGCAGGCCGCTGGGATCGCGGATGCCGCAGGCGGACACGTCGACAGCCGCAACGAGACGCCCGGCACCGACACCCAGACGCCGAGCGCCCGGCTGACGCTCCGCATTCCGGCGGGCGAGCTCGATGCCGCGGTCGCGGAGCTCCGCGAACTCGGCACCGTCACCTCGGTGTCGATGGACTCGACCAACGTCAGCGCGCAGCGCCGTGACCTCGACGCGCGCATCGCTGCGCTGTCCGCCTCGATCGAGCGCCTGCGCGAGCTGCTCGGCACCGCGACGTCGATCGCCGACCTCATCACGATCGAGTCGGAGCTCACGACCCGCCAGGCCGAGCTCGACAGCCTGACGCTGCAACGCGACTCGCTCGTCGACCAGGTCGACTACTCGACGCTCAGCGTCGAACTCGTCACCGAGGAACAGGCTCCCGCCGCCGTGCCCGGCGACTTCTGGAGCGGCCTCGCCGCCGGCTGGGGTGCGCTCCTCGTCTTCGGTGCCGGGCTCAGCGTCGTGATCGGCGTGATGCTGCCCTGGCTCCTGGCGGCCGCCCTCATCGCCGCGATCATCGTCGTCATCGTGCTGGCGTCGACACGACGGCGACGGGCACGCCGAGCGGATGCCGCGGCATCCGTCACCCCGCAGACGACGGAGCAGACATCGCCGACGACCGAGCCGGCACCGCCTGTCGCTCCCCCGCACGACCGGGCGCCCGAGGCGTAGTCTGGCGGCGTGACCACGCCCGAGACCCTGCTGCACGACGAGCTGCTCGAACGATTCCGCGAACGCGCCGCCCGATACGACCGCGACAACGTCTTCTTCGACGAAGACCTCGCCGAACTCCGCGAGAGCGGCTATCTGACGGCCCTCGTGCCCGCCGAGCTCGGCGGTCTCGGGTGGACGTTCGGCGACGCCGTGCGCGGCCAGATGCGCCTCGCCGGCGCAGCGCCGGCGACCGCGCTCGCGGTCAACATGCACCTCGTCTGGACCGGCGTCGCCAAGGTGCTGCGCGACCGCGGCGACGACTCGCTCGACTTCGTGCTGCGCGAGGCGGGGGCCGGCGAGATCTTCGGCTTCGGCATCAGCGAGGCCGGCAACGACCTCATGCTCTTCGGCTCGCGCACGGTCGCCGAGCCCCAGACCGGCGGCGGCTACCGCTACACGGGACGCAAGATCTTCACCTCGCTCTCGCCCGCGTGGACGAGGCTCGGCACGATGGGCCTCGACACGGCCTCCCCCGACGCACCGAAGCTCGTCTACGGGTTCATCGACCGCGAGGACCCCGACGTACGCATCCTCGACGACTGGGACACGATGGGCATGCGGGCGAGCCAGAGCCGCACGACCGTGCTCGACGGGGCGTTCGCGGCATCCGACCGCATCGTGCGCCGGCTCGACCCCGGGCCGAACGCCGACCCGCTCATCTTCGGCATCTTCGCGAACTTCGAACTGCTGCTCGCCTCGGTGTACGCCGGCATCGGCGATCGCGCCCTCGACCTCGCCGTCACGGCGGCGCGGCGGCGCACTTCGATGAAGAACGGCGGCGCACCGCTCTCGCAGGACCCCGACATCCGCTGGCGCATCGCCGACGCCGCACTCGCGCAGGAGGCCATCGCCCCGCAGCTCCTCGCGATCGCGCGCGACCTCGACGAGCTCGTTGACCACGGCGCGTTCTGGTTCGCGAAGCTCGTCGGCGTCAAGGTGCGGGCGACCGAGACGGCGAAGCTCGTCGTCGACCAGGCCGTGCGCGTCTCGGGCGGCTCGACCTACTTCGCCGGCTCCGAACTCGGTCGCCTCTACCGCGACGTGCTCGCCGGCATCTTCCACCCGTCCGACGACGAGTCGGCGCACTCGACGGTCGCGAACGCCTGGCTCGGCCCGATCGAGGCGTGAGCCCGCGTTCGGGTGCGCCCGACCGGTAGACTCGACCGGGCGGCGCGGACCGCCACCGCAACTCTGGAGGTCGTTGTGAACGTCGTCACTTTCCTCATCTCGCTGGGGCTCTTCGTCTTCGGCATGTGGCTCATGGGCACGGCACCCGTGATGACCGAGTTCCAGGCGCCGGTCTTCTTCGGCGGCATCATCGCCGTGGCGCTCTCGCTCGCGATCCCGTTCCACCTCCTCGGTCGCAGCGACGGCGTCTGAGCGAAGTGCTGCCCGCTCGCGACACGCTCGTCACCTACCCCGACGGCGCCCTCGAGGCCGACACGGTGGTGCTTCACGTCGCACCGACCGCTGACGGACTCATCGCCGTCGTCACCGAGGCGACGAGCTTCCACCCGGTCGACGCGGCCTGGCCCGACCAGCCGGCCGACTCCGGCTCGCTGACCGTCGGCACGGCCGAGCTGCCCATCGTCGACGCCGTCGTCGCGGCGACCGACGGCACCGGGTTCTTCCTCGGCGGCGACATCCCGGTACGCAAGGGCACCGAGGGCTGGTCGTTCCTCGTCGCACACCTCGTCGCGGGCGACGCCGAGATCGCCGAGGGCGACTCCGTGAGCGTGCGAGCGGATGCCTCGGCGCGCCGCGCCCTCTCGATCGGCCACACGGCCTGCCACGCGGCATCCCTCGCCCTGAATGCGGCGCTCGCCGGCAACTGGTCGAAGGCCGCACGCGAAGACGCGCTCGGCGCCCCCGACTTCGACGGCATCGCGATCGCGTCGAGCCGCATCGTGCCGAACGGCTCGGTCGACGTGTACCGCCTGAACAAGTCGCTGCGCCGTGCCGGGTTCGACACGGCCTCGCTCGCGGCCGACGGGCTCGGCGAGCTCGCGGCATCCGTCACCGCGACGATCGCCGAATGGGCCGCCGCAGGCGTGCCCGTGCGCATCGATCGCGACGGCAACGGCCTCACCGACCGCCGGTACTGGGTCGCCGAACTGCCCGCCGGTACCGCGAGCATCGCGTGCGGCGGAACGCACGTCGGCTCGCTCGCCGAACTCGGCGAGGTGCGGGTCGAGCTCGAGGCGGGCGACGACGCCGGCACCCCCGTGCTGACGATGCGCACGCACGCCGCACCGCCGCGCTGAGCACGAGGGCCGGCACACCCCCGCGCGGGGTTACGATGGCGGACGTGGGTATACGCATCGAGAAGGTCGACCTGCCCGGCATCGGCATTCGACACGACCTCGTCACCGAGAGCGGCCGGCGCATCAGCGTCGTCTCGCACCGTGACGGCGAACGCGACCTCGGGGTCTTCGACCAAGACGACCCCGACGCCTGCCGCGACTCCATCCCGCTGAACGACGACGAGGCCGCCGCCCTCGCCGACGTGCTCGGCGCCTCGGTCATGCTGAGCCGTCTCACGAGCCTCTCCGACGAGACGGCGGGCCTCTTCACCGAGCAGATCGCGCTGCCGACGGATTCGCCCTACCTGAACCGCACGCTCGGGGCCACGAAGGCCCGCACCCGCACGCACGCCTCGATCGTGGCCATCGTCCGCGACGGCGCGATCATCCCCTCGCCCACGCCTGCGGAGACGCTGCGCGCTGGAGACGTCATCGTCGTCGTCGGAACACGTGAAGGACTCGACGGAGTAGCCCGGCTGCTCGCCAACGGCCCCGACTGAGGCCGGGCGAATGCACGAGACCACGCTGCTCCTCATCGAAGTCGGCGCGCTGCTTCTCGGAATGAGTCTGCTCGGGCGCCTCGCGCTGGCCTTCGGCATCTCGCCGATCCCGTTCTACCTCGTGCTCGGCCTCGCCTTCGGCGAGGGCGGGCTCATCGCCCTGGACGCGAGCGAGGAGTTCTTCCAGACCGGCGCCGAGATCGGCGTGATCCTGCTGCTCGCGCTCCTCGGCCTCGAGTACACCGCGTCCGAGCTCTTCGGCAGCCTCAAATCGGCGCGCACGGCCGGGCTCGTCGACGCGGCCCTCAACGCTTTGCCGGGTGCTGCCCTGGCGCTGCTGCTCGGGTGGGGTCCTGTCGCCGCCGTCGCCATGGCGGGCGTGACCTGGGTGTCGTCGTCGGGCGTCATCGCGAAGCTCCTGCGCGACCTCGGCCGGCTCTCCAACCGCGAGACGCCGTCGATCCTCGCGCTGCTCGTCATCGAGGACCTCGCGATGGCGTTCTACCTGCCCGTGCTCTCGGCGCTCGTGGTCGGAATGAGCCTCATGCAGGGCGCCGTCTCGGTCGCGATCGCGGTGAGCGTCGTCGCGGTCATCCTCTACGTGGCCCTCCGGCACGGGCACATCGTCTCGCGCCTCTTCCCGGCCGATCACTACGAGCCGCTGCTCCTCGGCGTACTCGGTCTCACGATGCTCGTCGCGGGTCTCGCGGCCGAGGTGAGCGTGTCCGCGGCCGTCGGCGCGTTCCTCGTCGGCATCGCCCTCTCGGGACGGGTCGCCGCCAACGCGAGCCAGGTGCTCACGCCGCTCCGCGATCTCTTCGCCGCGATCTTCTTCGTCTTCTTCGGGCTCACGACCGACTCCTCGGCGCTGCTGTCGATGCTGCCCGCGGCGCTCGCCCTCGCCCTCGTGACGATCATCACGAAGCTCATCACGGGCTCCTACGCCGCGCGCCGCGCCGGGGTCGGCACGCTCGGCCAATGGCGCGCCGGACTCTCGCTCGCCCCCCGAGGCGAGTTCTCGATCGTCATCGCGGGCCTCGCGGTGGGGTCGGGCGTCGTCGCCCCCGAACTCGCACCGCTCGCAACGGCCTACGTGCTCATCACGATCGTCGCCGGCACCTTCCTCGCGCGCGTGCCCGACGCCCTCTGGTTCCGCGCGGCGGTGCGCCGGCGACGCACGGCGGCGGGGGCGAGCCCCGTGCCGCCCGCGGTCTGAGGGCCCGCCGGTTCAGTCGATCGGGTGATCTGCGGATGCCGCGGCATCCGCTCGATCGGCCGCGGCAAGGTCGGAGGCGCTGCGCTCGGAACCGCTGCGCTCGGAGTCGCCGAGGTCGGCGACGGCCGCGAGTTCGGCGTCAGCAGCGTCTGCGGCGGCGAGCAGC
Source organism: Agromyces sp. CCNWLW203 (assembly GCF_036576125.1). Lineage (NCBI taxonomy): Bacteria > Bacillati > Actinomycetota > Actinomycetes > Micrococcales > Microbacteriaceae > Agromyces > Agromyces sp. CCNWLW203. The sequence goes on from NZ_JAZHYX010000001.1 coordinate 17,338, forward strand.
TGCTTGACGCGCGGCACGACCTCGGTGGCGTAGAGCTCGATGCTGCGCATCATCGCCGCGTGCGGCAGCGCCCCGTTGGAGTACTTCATGTCGAAGCGGGTGGCCCCGATCGCACGCATGGCGTCGGCGATCTTCACCGCGACCCGTTCGGGCGAGCCCGCGTAGAGGGCGCCGTTCGGCCCGGCCTCGCCCTCGAAGTGGTCGCGGTCGACCGCTCCCCAGCCGCGCTCGCGCCCGATGCGGTCGATGCTGACCTTGTAGTGCGGCCAGAGCGTGTCGAGCGCCTCGGCGTCGGTCTCGGCGATGAACCCGGGCGAATGGATCGCGATGGGCTGGAGCGGGTGGCCGAACTGGTCGAGCGCGCGCCGATAGAGGTCGGCGAGCGGGGCGAAGCGAGCGGGGCTGCCGCCGATGATCGCGAGCACGAGCGGGAGCCCGTAGTGGGCCGCGCGCACAACGGACTCGGGGCTGCCGCCGACGCCGACCCACGTCTTCAGGCGACCGTGCTCGACAGGCGGGAAGACGAGCTGGTCGGTGAGCGGCGAGCGGAGCTGACCGCTCCACGTGACGGGCTCCTGCGGCAGGAGGGCGGAGAACAGGTTGAGCTTCTCCTCGAAAAGCTCCTGGTACTGGTTCAGCTCGAAGCCGAACAGCGGGAAGGACTCGATGAAGGAGCCGCGACCGAGGATGACCTCCGCCCGGCCGTTCGAGAGCCCGTCGAGCGTCGCGAAACGCTCGAAGACGCGCACGGGGTCGTCGGAGCTCAGCACCGTGACCGCGGAGCCGAGGTGGATGCGCTCGGTGCGACCGGCGATCGCGCCGAGCACGACCTCGGGTGCGGAGACCGCGAAGTCGACGCGGTGGTGCTCGCCGAGGCCGAAGAAGTCGAGGCCGAGCCGGTCGGCGGCAACGGCCTCCTCGACGACGTCGCGCAGCACCTGGGCGTGCGGCAGCAGCCTGCCGTCGGCTCCGGCCGTCACGTCGCCGAAGGTGTCGACCCCGAATTCGTACCGCTCAGACATCCCGATCCTTTTCCGTACTTCCATGCATCTGCATGCATCACTCGGAACCACCGTCGGGACGAGACTATTCCCCGCTTGCCGACGAGCGCACGACCGGGAATGCCGACCGGAGCATCCGCGTTCATTTGCATGAGGACGCATCGATCTGATGGGTCGCAGGGATGGGAGAATCGGAACGTGACGGATCGGCCGGTCATCGGAATCTACGGCGCGGGCAAGGTGGGCACAGCCCTCGCCCGCCTCCTCGTGGCCGCCGGGCATCGCGTGCTCATCGCCGGCTCACCGCGCCAGACGAGCCTCGACCTGCTCGTCGGCGTCGTCGCGCCTGGCGCAGAGGTGACCTCCCCCGACGACCTCGCCGCCACCGCCGACGTCATCATCGTCGCCGTGCCGTTCGGCAAGGCCGGCACCGTGCCGTGGCACGCCTTCGACGACCGCATCGTCGTCGACGCGATGAACTACTGGCCGCCCGTCGACGGCAACATCGCCGAGATCGACGCCGACCCGCGCACCACGAGCGAGATCAACGCGGCACGCAACTCGCGCGCCCGCGTCGTGAAGTCGCTGAACCACCTCGGCTACCACGAGATGGAGGACGACAGCATGGCGGCCGGCTCCCCCCTGCGCCGTGCGCTCGCCGTCGTCGGCGACGATGCAGAGGCCCGCGCCGTCGTCGCCGAGATCATCGACGAACTCGGATTCGACCCTGTCGACGGCGGCGACCTCCGCCACGGCGTCGCGCTCGAACCCGGGCACCCGGCCTTCGGCCGCGAGCTCTCGGCCGCCGAGCTCGCCGCGCTGCTCACGCCCGCCGTGCACCTCGCCGCCTGAGTCGGGGCGCGAGCCGCGGCATCAGCTCGCTACCTTCAACCTGTCTGACCGGCGCGAGCCGCGGCATCCGCTCGCTACGCTGAACCCGACGGATCGGCGCGAGCCGCGAAATCCGCTCGCAATTGTGAACCCGTCGACGGGAGGCGCGATGACCAGAGCCGGAGACCTCATCGCCGCCCTCGAGGCGCTCGCGAGCGACGAGGAGCGAGAGAAGTACACCCGGTACTTCCCGCCAGACCCCGAGGCCCCGTTCATCGGGGTGCGCATGGGCGCCGTGTTCGAACTCGCGAAGACCGCACTCGAGCTGCCGGCCGACGAGCTCGAGGCGCTGCTCGAACAGCCCACGCACGAGGTGCGCGCCCTCGCGTGCAGCATCATGGGCAAGAGCGCGGCACGGCCGAAGACGAGCCCGTCACGGCGCGACGAGCTGTACGAGCTCTACCTGCGCCGCCACGACCGCATCGACCAGTGGGATCTCGTCGACCTCGCCGCGCGCGACGTCGTCGGCGGGTACCTGCTCGACCGCGACCGATCGGTGCTCGCCGGCCTCGCGGCATCCGAGTTCTGGCCCGAACGCCGCACCGCGCTGGTCGCGACCTTCGCCTTCCTCCGTCGCGGCGAACTCGACGACGCCTACGAGCTCGCCGAGACGCTCGCCGACGATCGGGAACCGCTCGTGCAGAAGGCGCTCGGCTGGGTGCTGAGAGCCGCCGGCGATCACGACCGACCCCGGCTCACCGAATTCGTCGAGCGGCACGCCGCGACGATGCCGCGGGTCGCGCTGCGCGCCGCGATCGAGCACTACGACAAGCCCGAGCGGGCGCGCATCCTCGCGATCCGCTGAGTCGCGCACCCGTAACTCAGGCCGCGCCCTCAGCCGGGGCCTCGCCGAGCGCGCTCCGCCGACGCCCGCGCGCCCCGAGGTCGAGCACGCCGATCGCGAAGGCCACGGCGATGAGCACGGCGACCGCGATCATGCCCATGGCGTAGGCGTCGCGATAGACCGACAGGTCGGGCTCACCGCTCGACTCGCGGTAGATGGTCGAATAGAACAGCGACAGGGTGATCGCCGTGCCGATCGCCGTGCCGATGCGCTGGCCGAGCTGGCCGACCGAGCCGGCGAGACCGCCCTGCTTGACCGGCACGTCGGCGAGCGCGAGCGTCTGGTTCGGCGAGATGACGAACCCGCCGCCCGCGCCGCTGAAGATCATGGCGACCGCGATCGCCCACGGCGTCAGCTCGGGCGCGGTCGCGAATACGGCGAGCACGGACAGCCCGGTGCCGACGAGCAGCAACACGAGGCCCCAGACGACGAGCGGACGACCCACCCGGTTCACGAGGTTGCCGCCGATGTACGAGGTCACCGCGCTCACGAGCGCGAACCCGATCGTCACCATGCCCGCGTAGACCGCCGCGAGGCCGAGGCCGTGCTGCAGATAGAGCGTCGTCAGCAGGAACATGGGCGGAAGCGCGGCGAAGTACACGCTCGAGAGCGCGGTGCCGTTGCGATACGAGCTGATGCCGAAGAGCGCGAGCGGCACGAGCGGATGCCTCCCGCTCGCCGCATATCGCCGCTCCCACACGAGGAACGCGGTGAACGCGAACACGAAGATCACGAGCACCCACCACCGGGCGGGGTCGTCGTCGGGCGAACCGGTCGTGAAGAGGAACGGCCACATGAGCGACACCACGCTGATGCCGAAGAGCCCGATGCCGATGGGGTCGAGCGACAGGGGCTTGCCCGACGGATGCCGCGTGAGCGGGAGCAGCCAGATCGCCAGCACGATCGCGGCGAGCGCGAGCGGCACGTTGATCCAGAAGATCCCGCGCCATCCGTCTTCTGGGCCGCCGATCGCGATCATGAGCCCTCCGAGGGTCGGACCGAACGCGGTCGCGAGGCCGATGGTCGCTCCGAAGAGGCCGAACGCCTTGCCGCGCTCCTTGCCGTGGAAGAGCTCCTGGATGAGGCCGAGCACCTGCGGCATCTGGATGCCGGCGGCGACGCCCTGCAGCAACCGCGCGATGAGCAGTACCGTCGCGTTCGGCGCGAGCGCCGCGATGCAGCTCGTAAGCGTGAACAGGCTGAGGCCGACGATGAAGAGCGTCTTGCGGGAGCGCTGGTCGCCGATGCGGCCGGCCGGCACGAGCGTCAGGCCGAAGGTGAGCACGTAGCCCGCGACGATGAGCTGGAGCTCGGTCGAGCCCGCGTCGAACGCCTCCTCGATGGCGGGCAACCCGACGTTGACCTTCGAGAGATCCATGATCGTGAGCGCCGCCACGGCCACGCACACCCAGTACGCGCGCCAACGGTGGGCTTCGGAGACGGGAATCGATCGGGTGGCCGGCGCGTCTGACATCCGTTCCACCATACGCCTCGGCGCGGCATGATAATCGCTCGCCGCTGGGAGGTGAAGCCCATGGCGGCGCCACTCGGTCGGCCGTATCCTCGGAGCCCGAGGAGGTGGTCGCATGCCGCGGGTGCTGATCTTCGCTCCGTCGCCGCTGCTGACCGTGACCGTCGAGGGCGACGCGAGCGGCACCGACCTGCACGTGCACGCCGGGGGGCAGGGCGTCTGGCAGTCGCGGATGCTGCAGACCCTCGGCGCCGAGGTGGCGATCTGCGGGGTGCTGACCGGAGAGTCCGGTCGGGTCGTGCGGCACCTGCTCGAGGACGACGACCTGACCGTGCACGCCGTGCACCGGGAGGGCCGTGGCGGCGCCTACGTGCACGACCGTCGAAGCGGCGAACGGGTCGAGATCGTCGAGATCGCGGGCGACCCGCTCTCCCGGCACGAACTCGACGAGTTGTACACGCTGACGATCCGCGAGGCGATGACCGCCGACCTTGTACTGCTCAGCGGCCCAGTCGGCGATGAGGTGCTGCCCGACGACGTCTACCGCCGCCTCGCCTCCGACCTCACTGCGGCCGGGCGAACGGTCGTGGTCGACCTGGCCGGCGGGCGACTCGCGGCGGCGCTCGATGGCGGGGTGCGGCTCGCGAAGGTCAGCGACGCCGAGCTCGAAGAGGCGGATGCCTCGGCCGGCACGTCGGTCGACGGGCTGATCGCCGCGGCGAGCCGACTGAGGGACGCCGGCGCCCGGAGCGTCGTCGTGACCCGAGCAGGCCACCCCGCGATCCTCGTCGACGGAGACGAGGTGTCCACCGTGCAGGCGCCCGTGATGGAGGCGGTCGACCCGACCGGCGCCGGCGACTCGTTCACGGCGGCACTCGCCGCCTCGCTCGCGGCCGGCGACTCGCTGCACGAGGCGGTCGCCCTGGCGGCAGCGGCGGGAGCGCTCAACGTCACAAGGCACGGTCTCGGCACGGGCGACGGCGAGGCGATCCGCCGTCTGAGCACGCAGGTCGAGATCGTCCGGGCCGGTCGCGAAGACGGCGAACAACTCTCCCCCGACGATCTCGCGGGGCGCCTCGAGGTCGACGAGCGATGACCGCCGTGCTCGTCACGAACGACGACGGCATCGACTCGCCGGGGCTGCACGTGCTCGCCGCCGCGGCGATCGAGGAGGGTCTCGACGTCGTCGTCGCGGCCCCGTGGTCGCAGTCGAGCGGCAGCAGCGCCTCGATCACGGGCGCCGAGGCGGACGGCCGAATCCACATGGAGCGTCGCACCATCGCGGGCCTCGACGTCACCTGCTTCGCCGTGCGAGCAGCGCCCGCGCTCATCGCCCTGATCGCCTCGCACGGGGCGTTCGGCCCGGCTCCCGAACTCGTGCTCTCGGGCGTGAATCGCGGCGCGAACATCGGCCGGGCGATCCTGCACTCCGGCACGGTCGGCGCCGCGCTCACCGCCGGGGCCAACGGCTCTCGCGGGCTGGCCGTCTCGCTCGACGTCGGCATCGATCCCGACGTCTGCCACTGGGCGGCGGCGGCCGACGCCGCGCGCACGCTGCTTCGGGGACTGCTCGGTGCACCGCCGGGCACGGTGCTGAACCTCAACGTGCCGAACGCCGCCGACGCCGGTGACCGGCCGCACCGAACCGCGACCCTGGCCCCCTTCGGTATCGTGCAGACCACCGCCGCCGAGCACGGGGAAGGCGAGGTGCGACTGACCGTCGCCGACCTGACCGGCGAGCAGGATCCGCAGAGCGATGCGGCGCTGCTCCTCGCAGGCCACCCGACGCTCACCTCGATCACGGGCATCGGCGAGACGGCGCCGCCCGACGGCGTTTCGAGTGCCTGAGCGTCGCTGCTTCCGAGCTGGAGACGCGGGCCCGCAACACCGCGAAACGAGAAATGCCCCGCCTGACGGCGGGGCATTCTCTGCGGTGGACCCTAGGAGATTCGAACTCCTGACCTCCTCGATGCGAACGAGGCGCGCTACCAACTGCGCCAAGGGCCCGAGCGAGAAAAAGCTTATCATCCCGGAGTCGGTGGTTCGGACCACCGGCATCACTCGGCCCGGTCAACCGGCCTGGCGTCGCCGGCGCAGGACCGCGTCGAGATCGCCGAATCCCGGCTGCGCCTCCTCGATGATGCCCATGCGCGCATACGGGCTGGCCGCGGCGTCGGCGCGCGCTTGCGTGCCGGCCCGCCCGTGAGCAGCAGCAGGCGCGGACGCTGCCGCGGGAGCGATGACGGGCAGCTCGGGCTCGAGCTCAGCCGCGCGACGGGCGATGTCGTCGCCGACCTCTGCGCGCTTCAGCTCGGCGGCCGCGTCGATGGACGCCATCGCCATCGCGGCGATCGTGCCCCGCGAGAGGTGCAGCGGCTTCGGGAGCGGCTGCGGCACCCAGCCGTCGGCCTGCGACTCGGGCTCGACGAGGTCGATGGGCTCGAACGGAGCCGCTTCGACGACGGGCACGGGCCGCGCCGCGACCGGCACCGCCGGTCGCACCCGCGCGAGCCTGACCAGGCCCGCGAACGCGAGCGCCATGCCGAGCGCACCGATCGCCGGGGCGATGAGCGACGCACCGAACGACGCAGCGACCACCCCGCCGATGACGGTCAGCAGGGAGATGAGCAGCACGAGCGAGCAGAGGGCCCGCCCGCGGCGCAGACGCTTGCGGGCGACGGCGTTCGTTGCGGTGCGAACGACCGGGATGGTCGTGGTCGACGACTCGACCGGCGGGATGATCGCGATCGGCTCGGTCGCGGCGGCGGCCGCGGCGAGCACGACGCCCACACGGAGTCGCGCGGCATCCACCGCCCCTTCGGCGGCCCAGCGCTCGGCGAGCGCCTCGCGCTCCTCCGCCTCGGCCGTGAGCCGGGCCGTCGCCTCGCGCTGCTGCAGGATGCGCTGCTGGGCGGCGACCTCGCGGGCCGTCGCCTCGACCCTCACGGCCTCGGGCGTCTCAGCCGTCTCGGCGAGGATGCGAAGGGTCTGCTGGAGCCGCACGGCGTTGCGTTCGGTGGCCAGGTACTGGCGACGACGCAGCCAGTTCGGCAGGAGGTACGCGATCCACAGCGCGGCCGCCACAGCCACGAGCAGTCCCCCACCGATCACGTCCATGGGACAACGCTAGGTCACTGCATGCCTTCGGGCGTACTCGTGGCCCGCGTGTTCACCGATCGGGCAGTCGCAGCGGGTGAGCGGATGCCTCGAGGTCGTCGTCGCTCACCCGCGCGACGCCCTCGGGCACGAGTCCGTCCCGCCATCGCCGGAGCACCCCGCGCGGCACCTCCTCCGTCACGAGCGCGAACGAGAAGTGGTCGCTCCAGACGCCGTTGATGTGGATGAAGCGCCGGCGGAGGCCCTCGTAGCGGAAGCCGAGCTTGTCGACCACCCGCAGCGACGGCGCGTTCTCGGGGCGGATGCAGATCTCCATGCGATGCAGCCGCAGCGTGCCGAAGCAGTAGTCGGTGGCGAGGGCCACGGCCGTCGGGGTGATGCCGCGCCCCGCGACATCCTGCGCGACCCAGTAGCCGATCGTCGCCGACGACAGCGAGCCGTACGCGATCGACGAGACGTTCAGCTGGCCGACCAGCCGGCCCTGGACCTCGATGACGAACGGGAGCGCGTGCCCGCTGCGCGCGTGCGCCAGCAGGTTGCGGATGCTCCCCCGCGTGTCGATGACCCCGCCGCCGCCCGGGTAGGTCGCCTCCCACTGCCGGAGCCACCCGCGGTTCTCGAGCAGCACACGCTCGAGGGGCTTCGCATCGCGGACGCGGATGGGTCGCAGCGTGACGTCACCGTCTCGCAGGGTGGGCACGGCGACTGCGGGCATTCTCAGACTGTATCGAGTCCTGCCGCGTACTCGATGAGCCACGGGCGGAGATCGGGCCCGAGGTCGTCGCGATCGGCGGCGAGCTGGATGACCGCCTTGATGTAGTCGAGCTTGTCGCCCGTGTCGTAGCGGCGCCCGCGGAACACCACACCGTACACGCCGCCGGTGCCCTCGACGTCGCCGGCCATCGTCATGAGCGCGTCGGTCAGCTGGATCTCGCCGCCCTTGCCGGGGGGCGTGTGCTCGAGGACGGCGAACACCTCGGGCTTCAGCACGTAGCGGCCGATGACCGCGTAGTTCGACGGCGCGACCTCCTTCGCGGGCTTCTCGACGAGACCCGTGATGCGCACGACGTCGGGGTCGTCGGTCGCCTCGACCGCCGCGGCGCCGTAGAGGTGGATGGAGTCGGGATCGACCTCGAGGAGCGCCACGATCGAGGCGTCTCGTGCGCCCTGCTCCTCGAGCATGCGCGTCAGCAGCGGGTCGCGGGCGTCGATGATGTCGTCGCCGAGCAGCACGGCGAACGGCTCGTTGCCGACGTGCATGCGCGCGCGCAGCACCGCGTGGCCGAGGCCGAGCGGGTCGCCCTGGCGCACGTAGTGCATGTCGGCGAGGTCGGTCGACTCGTTGACCTTCGCGAGCTTCGCGGTGTCGCCCTTCGCCTCGAGGGTGGCCTCGAGCTCGGCGACGCGGTCGAAGTGGTTCTCGAGGGCGTTCTTGTTGCGCCCCGTCACCATGAGCACGTCGGTCAGGCCGGCCTCGACCGCCTCCTCGACGACGTACTGGATGGCCGGCCGGTCGACCACCGGGAGCATCTCCTTCGGCATCGCCTTCGTCGCAGGGAGGAAGCGGGTGCCGAGCCCGGCTGCCGGGATGACGGCCTTGGTGATCCGTTGAGTCATGCGACCCAGCGTACCGGCCGCCCCTCCGAGGCGTCCCGGCCGCATCCGCCTAGGATGTGTGCCATGCCCGACGAGCCGGATGTGGACAAGCGGATCCTCCGCGCCGAACTGCGCGAGCGCCGCCGCAACATGCCGGCGCACGAACGCGAGCTCGCGACCGAGGGGTTCACGGCCCGCCTCGAGGAGCTGATCGGTTCGACCGGGGCCCAGTCGATCTCGTGCTACCTGTCGATGCCGACGGAGCCGGACACCCGCCCGTTCGTGAACTGGGCCGAGGCCCGCGGCATCCGCGTGCTGTTCCCGGTGACGCGCGAAGACGGCCTGCTCGACTGGACGGTCGGCGAGGAGGACACCGAGACGCTCGGCCTCCACGGCACGCCCGAGGCCGTCGGCGAACTGCTCGGGCCGATGGCGATCAACGACGTCGACCTCATCATCGTGCCGGCCGCCGCGATCGACGCGACGGGCATGCGCCTCGGCTGGGGCAGGGGCTATTTCGACAAGACCCTCGGATCGATGGGAAAATGTCCTCCGGTGTACGCCGTGGTCTTCGACAGTGAGTTCGTCGAGGCCGTGCCGCGCGAGGTGCACGACCAGCCCGTGAACGGCATCGTGACGCCCACGCGCATCATCGCGTTCTGACCGGCCGAACGCCGGCGCCACCCGAGATCGGAAGAAGCTCCATGCCCACGTACTCCTACCGTTGCACCGAGTGCGACAACGCCTTCGACATCCATCAGGCCTTCACCGACGACACGCTGAGCGTCTGCGAGGTCTGCGGCGGCAAGCTCCGCAAGCTCTTCAACACGATCGGCGTGACCTTCAACGGCTCGGGCTTCTACCGCACCGACTCCCGCAGCGGCGGCGGGGGCGGCTCCTCCTCGTCGGGCTCGGGTTCGTCGGGTTCCGGCTCCTCGGGTTCCGGCTCGTCGAGTTCCGGCTCGAGCGGTTCGTCGGGCTCCTCCTCCTCGTCCGGATCCGGGGGCGGAACGAGCGGCGGTTCCTCTTCGTCGAGCTGAGTGTCGGCTAGCGTGGTGCGCATGATCAAGGGATTCAAAGAGTTCATCATGCGCGGCAACGTCATCGACCTCGCGGTCGCGGTCGTCATCGGCGCTGCGTTCACCTCGGTCGTCAACGCGATCGTCGAGGGGCTCATCAATCCGCTGATCAGCCTGCTGTTCAGGGCGGAGAGCCTGAACGACCTGACCTTCCAGGTGGGCCCCGCGACGTTCGCCTACGGGTCGATCATCGGAGCGATCATCTCGTTCCTGGCCGTCGCCGCCGTCGTCTACTTCGTGTTCGTCATGCCGATGAACCACTTCAAGGAGCGGGCGGAGGCCAAGCGCAAGGCGGGTCAGCCCGACCCCGAAGAGCCCGAGACCGAGCTCACCGTGCTCGCCCAGATCCGCGACCTGCTCGCCACCGAACGCGGCGGCTCCGGCGCGCATCGCGAGTGATCAGGTCTGCTTCCAGTGCGGGGGCCGGTCACGGGTCAGGCGATCGTCGTCGGATGACCCGGGGCTGGCCTCTCCCGTTCGCGGGGTCGCCGGCTCATCGGGTCGGCCGACCGGTGCCTCGGGCGACGGATCGGAGCCCGGCGCGGGCGTGAGCCGTGCACGGCGAGCCCGTCCGGCGGCGCGTTCGACGCGCTGACGCGGTTCCTCGGTCATCGGCGTTCGGCCGCGGCATCCGCTGCTGCCTCGGCGTCGGGTCGTCCGAGGAGCGACGCGACCCGTGAGGCGACCGCCTCGGGGTTGCCGAAGAGTTCGAAGCTGTGCACCCGCAGATAATGCCAGCCGAGGCGGCGCAGCACGTCGGGGCGCAGGCGGAGCGATTCGCGGAGGCTGAGCCCCGCGAGCGCGTCGTCGGTCTCGACGACGACGGCCTTGCCGGCGTTCGCCGCAGCCAGTGCGAGCCGGCCGCGGTGGCCGACGCTGACCCGGACGCCGCGGCGTTCGAGGCGCGCGGCGAGGTCGTGCAGCATCGACGGTGCCTCCCCAGTCGCGCTCGGGCCGGCTGCGCGCTCTTCGGTCTGGGTGAGCACGTTCGCGAGGGCGAGCACGCCGTGGCTCTGGCGATCCTCATCGATGTCTTCGGGGCGGAACGCCGAGACGACGTCCATCGAGCGCCGCGCGCGGGTCATGCCGACGGCGAGCAGCCGGTCGCCGCCGGGCTCGCCGAGCGAGCCGAAGTTCGAGAGCAGTCGGCCGTGCGGGGTGCGCCCGTAGCCGACCGAGAAGATCACCCGGTCGCGGCTCTGCGCGACGGCCTGCTCGAGCGTCAGCACCGTGAACGGCTCTGCACGGTCCTTCAGGATGAAGTCGGAGAGGTCGGTGCGCTTGGCGAAGGCCGCGAGCACCGCCTGGTGTACGCGACCGGCGTGCCTCGTGCTGGCGGTGATGACCATGAGCGACTCGCGCGGGCGCTTGACCGCGTGCTCCATGACGAGCTCGACGACCTTCGCGACCTCCGAGTCGATCGACTCGACGGTGCCGGTCACGGTGTCGGGCAGCCCGTTGCCCGCGACGTAGTGCAGGCCGAGGCTGCCGTGGCCGAGGAAGCTGCCGGCCCAGGGCAGTGAGACGATGCGGCCGGCGTAGAAGCGGTTGTTCACGAGCTCGGCGAGGTCTTCGCCGCCGGCGCGGTAGCTGCGGGTGAGTGTGAGCGTCGGCAGCAGTTCGCCGAGACGCGCGAGCGCGGAATCGGCGTGCAGGGCGTCGACACCGTGCTCGGTCGACGAGGCCTGCGGCTGCTCGGCGTCGTCGAGACCGGTCTCGAAGAGCGTGGGCGTCTGGGTGACCGGGTCGCCGAAGGCGACGACCTGCTTCGCCCGGCGGATGGCGCCGAGGTTCTCGGCGATGCTCGTGGCACCGGCGTCGACGAGGATCACGGTGTCGAAGCCGATCGAGTCGTCGATCGCCGCGACGTCGTAGGGCGAGGCGAGCCAGATGGGCGCGAGGGCGCGGAAGAGGTGCGGCGTCTCCGCCTGCAGCGTCTCGGGTCGCACGCGGTCGCCCCGCAGCATCCGCTTCAGCCGGCCGGCCTCGTCGGCGTGGTCGACGAGCGCGACCTTCCAGTTCTCGGCGAGCCGCCAGGCGAGGAGTGGGCCGGCCGCCGAGGCGTGCGCCTCGTCGACGAGCCGGAAGTCGCCCTCGAGGCGGTCGAGCACCGAGGTGTTGGCGCCGAGCAGCGCCTTCTCGTTCGCGAGCACCGATTCGAGCACCGACTGCCACCAGGCGAGCTCGAGCTCGGCGGCGACCGCGCGCTCGGGCACATGGCGCTTGGCGAGGTCGAGCAGCAGCGGGTCGAGGCCGAGGTCGCGGAGGCGCGCGAGCACGGCCGTGCGCTCCTGGAGGTTCGTCAGCACCTCGGAATCGGCGGCGAGGCCCTCGAGGGCCGCCGTGAGCTCCCGAACCGGTCGTGCCGCGAGCTGGCGCTGGGTGCCGACGATGCCGAGCGGCGCGTCGAGCGCTGCGAGGTCGCCCATGACGTGCTGGTAGGCGACGTGCACGTCGTCGATGCCGACGGGCACTCCGGGGATCGCGCCGGCGTCGGAGTAGCGCTGCCAGAGGGTGCGCTGCTGCTGGATGCCACGGAGCGCCGAGTTCAGGTCGGAGACGTGCACCCCGGGGCGGACGAACTCGAGCGCGTGCCGGCGCAGGCGGCGACGGTTCGCCCCCGACATGCCGGGCGAGTCGCGACGCGACGAGGTCGCGGCGATGAGCTCGCCGAGCGGCCGGTCGAAGACCGAGGGCTGGAAGCGGTCGAGCGTCTCGCGCACGTCGAGCAGGAGTCGGAGGAACACGCCGAGCTCGGCGACCGACTCGAACTCGCGGAGCCGGGTCTGGGCGATGAGCGCACGGCCCCGGTCGAGGAGTCGCGGGAGGTCGGTGCGCGAGAGGCGCTTCGCGAGGTCGTGCGCGCCCGTCGCCTCTTCTGAAGAAGTGAAGGATGCCCCGTACCAGGGCGAGTCGCCCGGGCCGTAGCGGAACTCGCCGAGCGCTGCCGCCCGCGCGAGGTCGGCGGCGACCTCGTCGCGCCGGTCAGCGACGGCGACGAGGGCGTCATGGCCGAGGCGGGCCGTCGTCGACGGAGGGTTCGGAACGAGGGCGAGGCTCGCGAGCTCGCCGAGGGCGTCGAGCACCGAGACGTGCAGTTCGGGGTCGTGACGGGTGAGGGCGGAGCGGTAGTCGAGCAGCACCTTCCGGAGGCGCACGAGCGCGTCGTCGACGTCGGCGACCCGCGGTCGTTCGGCCTTCTCGTTGCGCGAGATCGACTGGATCAGTTCTCGGCGGAGGCCGGCGGTCGTCACGGCTGCGCCGCCGAGGCCGACCTGCCCGAGTCGGTGCGCGATGCCGTCGAGGCTCGCCCGACGGGCACCCACGACGAGCACCCGCTTGTCCTTCGCGACGAGTGCGCCGATCGCGTTCACGATCGTCTGCGTGCCACCCGTGCCGGGCAGCGTCTTCACGACGACCGAGGCGCCCGCCTCGATCTCGGCGACCGCCTGCTCCTGCTCGGGGTCGGCGTCGAGCAGCAGCGTGTCGGTCGACGGCGGCCGCGCGTCCTGCGACACCGCACGCACGCGTTCGCCGGTCGCGGCGACGACGGTCGCGCGGGCGGCGGGGTTGCCGGCGATCGCGTCGATGACGGGGTGGTCGAGCTTCGCGGCATCCGCTGCCATCTCGGGGCCGACCTCGGCGAACGAGGAGACGACGAGGCGGGGCGCCACGTGGAACCAGGGCAGGTGGCTCGTGAGGCCGCGGAGCCGGTCGATGACGGGCTGCGGCTTGAAGACGCCGTTCGTGATCGCGAGCGCGACGAACGCGTCGGCGTCGAGCGTGATCTGGAACTGCTCGCGGAGCTCGCGGGCGAGCGCCGGGTTCAGGAACGGCTGCCCCTTGAGCTTCAGCTCGAAGTCGCGCCCGTACCGGCGGATGGCGAGGGGCCGCAGCAGGACGGGGGCGAGGAACTCCTCGCCCGAGTTGCGCCAGGAGGCGAGGCCGATCGCCAGGTGCACCGACTCGATGCCGCGCACGGAGCGCAGCTCGATGCCCTTCTGGGTGATCTCGGCGGCGGCGAGCCTCGCGTTCCGGAGCGCGAGCTCGTCGCGGATGAGGCTCGAGAGCAGGGTCGACTTGCCGGTGATGAACTGGGGCAGGCCGCCGGGATGCGTCGTGGAGAGCTCGATGCGCGTGCGCGGGGTGTCGACGAAGCGGGCGAGCGGCGAGCGTCCGCCGACGGCGGCGAGCTCGGCGTTCCAGCGCCGCCAGGCGGGTTCGGCGACGTTGCCGGCGACGAGGTCTGGGTCGCCGAGGCTCAATCCGTCGGGGCTCGTGATGTCGGTGCGCATGTGTTCCGGGGTGAGGTTCTCGGCGGCAGCATCGATCTCTGGGTCGAGGATGTCCTCCTCGTCGTGATTCCGATCGAGCCGCCGCACACCGACACCCTACGTCGAATCACGCGGATTCCACGGAGCATCGCCGCGTCCCGGCCGCTTTCGATACCCCCAGGGTATTGTGCTAGCGTCGCCCGGGTGATTCCAGCACCGCCCCAGCACCCTGCCGCAGCGTCCGAGCCTCGGTCGACCGCACCGCGCACGACGGTCATCGTCGGCGGCGTCGCGGGCGGCATGTCCGCCGCGACACGCCTGCGCAGACTCGACGAGGAGCGCGAGATCATCGTGCTCGAGCGCAGCAGCGAGGTCTCGTTCGCCAACTGCGGCCTGCCGTACCACGTGTCGGGCGTGATCGCCGATCGCGAGGCGCTGTCGCTGCAGACGCCCGAACGGCTCGCGGCGCGATTCCGCATCGACGCGCGGGTGCGGCACGAGGCCGTGGCGATCGACCCGGCGGCGAAGACCGTCACGGTGCGCCGCCTCGACGACGGCGCGACCTCAGAGATCCGCTACGACGAGCTCGTGCTCTCCCCCGGCGCGGCACCGCGGCGACTCGCGAACACGGCGACGGATGCCCCGGTGCGCTCGCTCCGCACCCTCGATGACCTCGACCGCATCATGGCCGACCTCGACGCGGTGCCCGCCTCCGGCCCCGTCGTGGTCGTCGGCGGCGGGTTCATCGGCATCGAGATGGCCGACAACCTGCTGCGCCGGGGCCACGACGTCGCGCTCGTGCAGCGCGGCCCCCACCTGCTCGCCGAACTCGACGAGGAGATGGCCTCCCCCATCGCCGACCACCTCATCGGGCTCGGCATCGACGTGCGCCTGGGGCAGCCCGTCGTGGCGATCGACGTCGACCACGTGCTGCTCGCCGACGGCAGCCGGCTGCCGGCCTCGCTCGTGATCGCCGCGATCGGCGTGAGCCCCGAGGCATCCCTCGCCGCCGATGCGGGTCTCACCATCGGCGAGAGCGGAGGCATCGCCGTCGACGCCTTCCACCGCACGAGCGACCCGGCGATCTTCGCCATCGGCGACGCGGCCGAGAAGCGCGACGCGAACGACGCCAGCGCCGCCCTGACCACCCTCGCCGGCCTCGCGAACCGCCACGGGCGCGCCGTCGCCGACACGATCGCCGGTGCGGCGACGCCCTCGCGCCCCGCCCTCGGCACGGCGATCGTCGATGCGGCGGGCCTCACCGCGGCGAGCGTCGGCTGGTCGGAGCGCGTCGCCCGCGAGCGCGGCCGCGAGGTGCGCGTCGTGCACACCCATCCGTTCTCGCACGCCACCTACTACCCCGGTGCCGTACCGCTCTCCATGAAGCTCGTGATCGATGCCGACGACGACCGCATCCTCGGAGCGCAGGTGGTCGGCGTCGACGGCGTCGACAAGCGCATCGACGTCATCGCCACCGCGATGAGCGTCGGACTCGCGGCATCCGCTCTCGCCGACCTCGAACTCGCCTACGCCCCGCAGTTCGGTTCGGCGAAGGACCCGATCAACATGCTCGGCTACGTCGCGCGCAACCTCGCGAGCGGCGAGGACCGCGTCATCCAGTGGCACGAGCTCGAGCACGAGCTCGCGACCGGCGCGGTGCTGCTCGACGTGCGGGCTGAGGCGCAGCTCGCCGAGGGGCGGATCCCCGGGGCCCTCTGGATCCCCGTCGAGTCGCTCCGCGAGCGCCACGCCGAGTTCGTGGGGCGGCGCATCGTCGTGCAGTGCCGCGTCGGGCAGGGCGCGCACACCGCGGCCCGCCTGCTCGCCGAGCTCGGCCACGACGTCGTGAACCTCGACGGCGGCTACCTCACCTGGCGCGACGGCCGGCGCGCCCGAGAGCTCGCCGAGCTGCCGCTCGCGGCCTGAGCCCGGCCGGCCGGCTCGAACTGCCACCACTCACCATCCGCCACCCGCCACCCCGAAACCGAACCAGGAGCCCCGATGCGATCCACCACCCCGAACGACGTCCACGCGATCGAGGGCGCCGTCATCCTCGACGTGCGCGAGCCGGGCGAGCTCGAGCAGGCCCGCATCGAGGGCACGCTCGACATCCCGCTCGGCGAGCTCGTCGAACGGGCGGGCGAACTACCGAGCGACACGACCGTCTACGTGCTCTGCCATGTCGGCGGCCGGAGCGCTCAGGCCGTGCAGTTTCTCGAGAGCCGCGGGGTCGATGCGGTGAACATCGACGGCGGCATCGTGGCCTGGCACCGCGCAGGGCTGCCCGTCACGCTCGGCGGGGCGTCATGACGACCGCCGTCGAATCGAAGGCCGACGCGCAGCGACGCATCGCGAATCGCCTGAAGCGCGCTCGCGGTCAGCTGAACGCCGTCATCGACGCCGTCGAGTCGGGCGCCGACTGCCGCACGGTCGTCACGCAGCTCTCCGCCGTCTCGAGCGCGCTCGACAAGGCCGGCTTCGCGGTCATCTCGACCGCGATGCGCGAGTGCCTCGCCGAGTCCGACGACGAGCCGCAGGCGACGGATGCCCCGGGCCGGCTCAGCGTCGACGAACTCGAGAAGCTCTTCCTCACGCTCTCCTGAGCGGGCCGCCGACCGCGGGCGCCGATCAGATCGAGGCGAGCTCGAGGCTGTGCGCAGCCGCGACACCCTCGTTCGTGAGCTTGCCCGCGGTCGCGTTCAGGCCCTTGGCGAGCGCGGGGTCCGCGGCGAGCGCGGCCTCCCAGCCGAGGTCGGCGATCTTCAGCGTGTACGGCAGCGTCGCGTTCGTGAGCGCCGGCGTCGACGTCGCGGGCACGGCGCCCGGCATGTTGGCGACGCAGTAGTAGATCGCGTCGTGCACGCGGAAGGTCGGCTCGGCGTGCGTCGTCGGGCGCGAGCCCTCGAAGCATCCGCCCTGGTCGATCGCGATGTCGACGAGCACGGAGCCCGGCTTCATCGCCGCCACCATCGCGTCGCTGACGACCTTCGGCGCCGCGGCGCCCGGCACGAGCACGGCGCCCACGACGAGGTCGGCGTCTTTCAGCTGGCGCGCGATCTCGTACGGCGAGGAGGCGAGGGTGTGGATGCGGTGGTCGTAGCGCGCGTCGATCTCGCGGAGCTTCGGCAGCGAGATGTCGAACACCGTGACGTCGGCGCCGAGGCCCAGCGCGGTCGCCGCAGCCTGCTCGCCCGCGACGCCGCCGCCGATGACGACGACCTTGGCGGGCGAGGTGCCCGGCACGCCTGCGAGCAGCACGCCGCGGCCGCCCTTCGAGGCGAGCAGTTCGGCCGCACCGACCTGCGGGGCGAGCCGGCCGGCGACCTCGCTCATGGGGGTGAGCAGCGGCAACGAACGGTCGGCGAGCTGCACCGTCTCGTAGGCGATCGCGGTGACGCCCGAGTCGAGGATCGCCCTGGTCAGCGGCAGGTCGGCCGCGAGGTGGAGGTAGGTGAAGAGCGTGAGGTCGTCACGGAGGAATCCGTACTCGGCCGCGATCGGCTCCTTGACCTTCAGCACGAGCTCGGCCGACCATGCCTCGGCGGCGGTCGCGACGATCGTGGCACCGGCCTCGGCGTACTCGGCGTCGGTGTACCCGGCGCCCGTGCCGGCACCTGCCTGGATGGCGACCTGGTGGCCGCGGGTCGCGAGCGCGTGCACGCCCGCGGGCGTCATCGCGACGCGGAACTCGTTGTTCTTGATCTCTGCAGGCACGCCGATGCGCATGGGGTTGCTCCGTTGCTGTGGTTCGAATGTCATGGTGACAAGTGGCATTATTCTCGCCGCTTATTCGCTCTGCCGACAGGTCGACCGCACAGAATTCGATAGAATCGCGACATCCGCTGCACTCATTCGAATCAAGGATGTCTCGATGCCCGATGCACCGCAGATCAGCGCACCCGGCGCCGAACCCACGCCCGTCGTGCTCGACGCGATCGACCGCCAGATCATCGCCCGACTGCACGAGAACGCGCGCATCCCGAACGTCGACCTCGCCCGCGCCGTCGGCGTCTCCCCGTCGACCTGCCTCGCTCGGGTGCGCTCCCTCCGCGAACGCGGCGTCATCGTGCGCTACACCGCCGAGATCGACCCCGTGGCGCTCGGCTACCACCTCCAGGCGCTCGTGAGCGTGCGCATCAGGCCGGGCGCCCGCCACCTGATGGAGCAGATCTCCGACGAGCTCCGCACGCAGCCCGAGGTCTCGCAACTCTTCTTCCTCGGCGGGTCCGAGGACTTCCTCATCCACGTGCGCGTGCGCGACAGCGAGCACGTGCGCCAGTTCGTGCTGAAGAACCTCTCGGCGAACCCCGCGGTCGCCCTCACCGAGACGAACCTCGTCTTCGAGCACCACACGGCGCTGTCGGCTGGGCTCCGCGCGGTGATCTGAGGCACACGCTTCTGCGCTCTCGCGGGCGGGGCCGCCCGGTTCTAGGGTGGACGGCATGGCGCCCAATGAGATCGTCGCCCCCATGCTCGCCAAGGCCGTGCCCGGCGTGCCCGATCCCGACTCGGTCGCAGGCGGTCTCGCCTACGAGCCGAAGTGGGACGGCTTCCGCGGCATCGTGTCGTTCGACGGCGAAGACGTCGAGATCGGCAGCCGCGGTGCGAAGCCGCTGACCCGTTACTTCCCCGAACTCGTCGAGGCGTTCACCCGCCTGCTGCCCGTGCCCTGCGTGCTCGACGGCGAGATCGTCATCTCGACGGCTCGCACCGGCAAGGCCCGCCTCGACTGGGAGGCGCTCTCACAGCGCATCCACCCGGCCGCGAGCCGGGTCGAGCTGCTCGCCCGCGAGACGCCGGCCATGTTCGTGGCGTTCGACCTGATCGAGGTCGATGGCGAGTCCCTGCTCGAGCGGCCGTTCTCCGAGCGCCGGGCCGCCCTCGAGCGCCTCGTCGGCGACCTCGGCGACCCGATCCGGCTGACCCGCATCACGACGGACGTCGCGCTCGCCCGGCAATGGCTCGAGGAGTTCGAGGGCGCCGGCCTCGACGGCGTCGTCGCCAAGCCGCTCGCCGCGCCGTACTCCCCCGGCAAGCGCGTGATGCTGAAGGCGAAGCACCACCGCACCGCCGACGTGGTCGCGCTCGGCTACCGCATCCACGCCTCGGGCAACGGCGTCGGCTCGATCCTGCTCGGCCTCTACGACGACGAGGGCCGGCTCCGGAACGTCGGCGGCATGTCGGCCTTCAGCAACGCCAGGCGACTCGAGCTCCTCGACGAGCTCGAGCCCTACGTCGTGCGGGGCGACGACGGTGCCATGATCACCGGCGAGACCGACCGAAGCCGCTTCTCGTCGGGTCGCGACGTGTCATTCGTGCAGCTGCGCCCCGAACTCGTCGCCGAGGTGCGCTACGACCAGCTCGAGGGCGAGCGGTTCCGCCACACGGCGCAGTTCGAGCGGTGGCGACCCGACCGCGAGCCGCGCTCGTGCACCTTCGAGCAGATCGAGCGCCCAGTCGCCTACGACCTCGACGACGTGCTCGGCTGAGACCGGTGGCGCGAGACGTGGGCACGGGGCCCGGCACCGAAACCGGCACGGCGACCGGCGCGGCGCACCGCTACGAGCGCGAGAGCGTCGAGTTCTCGCGCACCTTCGCGTTCCTCGACGCGGTCTACGCGATCGCCCTCACCCTCCTCGTCGTGAACATCGATCCGCCCGAGGCATCCGCGTGGCAGAGCCCCTCGACGCTGCTCGCGAGCGGGCTCGGCTGGCAGCTGCTCGGGTTCGGCATCAGCTTCACCGTGATCGCCGTGTTCTGGCGCACCAACCACCGCATCGTCGCCGGCTTCAGCGCGATCACGCCGGCGGTCATCACGACGAACCTCGTGGCGATCGCCTTCGTCGTGCTCATCCCGTTCTCGACGCAGGGCGCCAGCGACGCCGAGCTGGCCGACGAGCCGCTCACCGTGGCGGTCTACGCGCTGAACATCAGCGCCGCGGTGCTCGCCCAGTCGGCGGTGTTCTTCGTCGCACGTCGAGACGGCGTGCTCCGCGATCCGCTTCCCCGGCGTGCCGACACGGTGAAGTTCATCGACACGCTCACGACACCCGTCGTCTTCCTCGCCTCGATCCCGGTCGCCTACCTCGTGGGCACCGATTGGGCGCGGTACACCTGGGCGCTCCTGATCGTGGTCGGTCCGCTCAGCGGGCGCTGGGCGGCCCGGCGCATCGCGGCGATCCGTGCATCGGCTGCCTCGCATCCGGCTGGCCGCAACGCCGACTGAGCGGTCGGATGCCGCGCGCCGGCCCCGCACGCGAGGCGCCGTGTGCATTCGCACGCCCGCGGGGTGCGACGATTGAAGGATGCCCGTCGACACGTACCCGTTCGTGGAGGAGCTCGCGATCGCGAGGTTCGTCGGTCCGCTGAACCTGAGTCGCGGCCGAACGGCCGAACGCGCCGGGGCCGTCGTCGCGCTGCAATGGGATCCCGCCCACTTCCGGCTGAGCGCCGACGTGCGCGGCACGGCACCCGAGCCGTACCGCTCGACCGTGAAGCTCGACCTCGGCATGCCGGGGCGGGCGACGATCCTCGCGGGCTCGTGCACGTGCCCGGTCGGGCGCAACTGCAAGCACGTCGCGGCAACCCTGATCGCCTCGGCCGAGCGCCACAGGCTCGAGCAGGCGGAGTCCGCCGGCGACGAGGCCCGCGATGCTGCGAGCGCGGCGGCGAGCGGATGGCGCGGCGAGCTCGCGGCGCTCGCGGGCACCGCACACGGTTCCGACGGGCCGGCGGATGACTCGGCGATCCGTCAGCCGCTGGCACTCCAGTTCGAGCTGCGCGAGCGGGTGTCGCGCAAGGCGAGCGCCCGCCAGACGGCTCGCGACGAGCCCGCGTCGTCCGCGGCATCCGTCGACCGTCTCGCCGTTCGCCCGGTGACCCGCGGCACCCGCGGCGGCTGGATCAAGGGCAGCCTCACGTGGCAGAACGTCGGATTCCAGGGCCGGGCGGGCGGGTTCGACCCCGCGCAGGCGCGATGGTTCGCCGAGTTCTCGCTCCTGAAGGGCACGCGTCACTCCGCGTTCGCTGAGTACGGCTCGGCGTGGATCTCGCTCGACGAGTACGAGAGCCGCACGCTGTGGGCGCTGCTCGAGGCGGCACCGCGACTCGGCATCGCGCTCGTCGGCGGCACGGCCCGCACGGTCGTCGACGTCGCGAAGCCCGCAGTGATCGGACTCGACGCGCGGCAGGCGACTGCATCGCCCGTCGTGGGCGCTGAGGCTGCGGCTGTCGCAGCAGCGACGGAGGTCTCATCGGACGCCTCGCCGGATGCCGAAACTGACGAGCCCGGTTCCGGCGCCGCCGGCACCGACCTCGTGCTCAGCCCGTCGGTCACCGTCGGCGGCCGCAGCTACCCGACCGAGCTCGTGCGCCTCATCGGCGATCACGGCGTCTACGCCTTCGACTTCGCCGAGGGCACGATCACCCTCGCTCCGCTCGCCGCGCCGCTCACCACGGCCGGCCGGGCCGCGGTGCGACGACGCTCGCCCGTCGTCGTGCCCGCCGCAGACGTGCCGGCCTTCATCGAGGAGCAGTATGCGCCGCTCGCGCGATCGCTGCGACTCGCGAGCGGCGACGGCAGCTTCACGCTGCCCGAGTTGCCGCCCGCGACGCTCGTGGTCACGGTGCACCACGAGCCGAACCACGTCGTGCGCCTCGAGTGGCGATGGGAGGCCGACGGCGGCCGCAGGTTCGCCCTCGACGCCCCCGACGCCGAGTTCCACGATCCCGAGCGGGAGCGGCTGGTCGCGACATCCGCTGCCCTGCTGCTCGCCGACGACCCCGCCGGGCTGCCGGCGGTCGCTCTGGGATCCGAGCCGAGGCTTCGGCCCGAGGCCGAGCTGCGCGGGCTCGCGAGCGCCGAGTTCACGGCGAGGCTGCTGCCGCGACTGCAGGAGCTCGAGCGCCTGAGGGTCGACGTCATCGGCGATCCGCCCGCGTACCGCGAGCTCGTCGAGGCTCCGACGCTCACCGTCACGACGGTCGAGAGCGATCGCACCGACTGGTTCGACCTCGGCGTGGTCGTCACGGTCGAGGGCAGGAAGGTGCCGTTCGGGCCGCTGTTCAGCGCGCTCGCGAAGGGGCGCGCGAAGCTCCTGATGGTCGACGGCAGCTACCTCTCGCTGAAGCAGCCCGTGTTCGACCCGCTGCGGGAGCTCATCGAGGAGGCCGGGTCGCTCCGAGAGTGGGAGGCCGGCCTCACGATCAGCCGCTACCAGACGAGCCTCTGGGCGGAGTTCGAGGACCTCGCCGATCAGTCGGAGACGGCCCAGGCCTGGCGCGAGACGGTCGCCGGACTGCGCGCGGCCGACGGGGTCGACGAGATCGCCCCGCCCGCCGGGCTCGCGATGGAGCTGCGGCCGTACCAGCTCGCCGGGTTCCGCTGGCTCGCGTTCCTGCACCGGCACGGGCTCGGCGGCATCCTCGCCGACGACATGGGCCTCGGCAAGACCGCGCAGACCCTCGCGCTCATCGCGCATGCCCATGAGACCACGGCCGAGGGCGAGCGGCGCCCGTTCCTCGTCGTCGCGCCGACCTCGGTCGTCTCGAACTGGGCGGCCGAGGCCGCTCGATTCGTGCCCGGCCTCCGCGTCGAGACGGTGACCGCCACGAGGGCGGCCAGCGGCACACGACTCGCGGATGTCGCGGCGCGCGCCGACATCGTCGTGACGAGCTACGCGATCCTGCGCCTCGACGCCCCCGAGTTCGCCGGCCTGGACTGGGCCGGGCTCGTGCTCGACGAGGCGCAGTTCGTGAAGAACCACTCGTCGAAGGCGAATGCGGCGGCCCGCGACATCCGTGCGCCGTTCCGCCTCGCCGTCACCGGCACGCCCGTCGAGAACAATCTGATGGAGCTGTGGGCGCTGTTGAAGGTCGTCGCGCCCGGGCTCTTCCCCTCGGCCCGCGGCTTCGCCGAGCGCTTCGCCCGGCCGATCGAGAACGACCACAACGCCGAGCGCCTCGCGACCCTGCGCCGCCGCATCCGGCCGTTCATGCTGCGCCGTACGAAGGACGTCGTCGCGCCCGAACTGCCGCCGAAGCAGGAGCAGGTGCTGACCGTGCAGCTCGACCCCGAGCACCAGCGGGTCTACGACGCGTTCCTGCAGCTCGAGCGGCAGAAGCTGCTCGGCCTCATCGACGACCTCGACCGCAACCGGTTCACGGTGTTCCGTTCGCTGACGCTCCTTCGCATGCTGAGCCTGCACGCGGCGCTCATCGACTCCGAGCAGTACGCCGAGGTGCCGTCGGCGAAGCTCGACGCCCTCTTCGACCAGCTCGACGAAGTGGTCGCCGAGGGGCACCGGGCCCTCGTGTTCAGCCAGTTCACGTCGTTCCTGCAGATCGCGGCCGCGCGACTCGAGGCCGCCGGCGTGCCGTACGCGTACCTCGACGGGTCGACCACCCGCCGCGGCGACGTCATCGCGAAGTTCCGCGAGGGCGACGCACCCGTCTTCCTGATCAGCCTGAAGGCCGGCGGCTTCGGCCTGAACCTCACCGAGGCCGACTACGTGTTCCTCCTCGACCCGTGGTGGAACCCCGCGAGCGAGGCGCAGGCCGTCGACCGCGCCCACCGCATCGGTCAGTCCAAGCCCGTGAACGTCTACCGCATGGTCGCCGAGGGCACGATCGAGGAGAAGGTCATGGCGCTGAAGGCCCGCAAGGCGAAGCTCGTCTCCTCGCTCATGGACGACGGCGAGCTCTTCAGCGAGACCCTCACCGCCGACGACATCCGGGGCCTCATCGGCGGCTGATCCCAGCCCTCGCTCAGGACGCGGCGAGCCCGCTCACCAGGGGCACGTCGAGCGCCCCGGAGGCCTTCAGGATCTCGTACTCGAGCCTGATCCGCTCGCCGGCCTCCGCCGCGTCGACGTCGGGGTTCCAGATGCGTTCGGCGACCGCCAGCAGCCGCGGCGCCAGCATCGACAGCAGGTCCGCGCCGTCGAGCACGAACTCCGACCAGACGCACGCCTGGATTCCGATGCAGCGATCGTCGCCCGTCAGCTCCCATGGGGCGGTCAGGATGTCGGCGACGGAGATGCCGGGGAGCATCCCCTTCTGGTCGTCTGCGCCGTTCGGGTCGACGCGGTTCAGGTACAGGGTGCGCGCGTCGGCGAACACGAACTGCTGCGTGGCCCGCGAGATGCGGTCCATGCCGCGCTCCTCGTCCCACGCGACGACGAGGACGTCGTCCGCATCCCAGATCTCGCACGCCTCGTCCCAGACCGCGACGGACTTGCCGCTGCCACGCAATGCGGCGGCGGCCTCATCCATGAACCAGGCCTGCAGGCCCTCGACCCGGGTCAGGCCGCGCTCCGCGAGCCGATCCCCGATGCCCGGGTCGGATGACCACTGCAGGTAGACGCACTCATCGCCGCCGATGTGCACATAGGGCCCGGGAAACAGTTGCGCGATGCGCCGCATGACCGCCGCGACGAACTCGCGGGACGCGTCGTTCGGCCAGAGCAGATCGTTGCGTGCGGGCCACCACATGTGTTCGCGCATGGACCCGGCGGGAAGCGGGAGGCCGGCGGGTCGGCCGAGTTCGGGGTAGGCCGTGATCGCGGCCATCATGTGGCCCGGCACGTCCACTTCCGGCACGATGACGATGCCGTGAGCGGCCGCGTGCGCCACGACGTCGCCGATCTCGTCGTCGGTGTAGTACCCGTTCGTCCAGTTCTCGGCGGCCTCGACGATCGCGCGTGCCCTCGTGTCGCCGAGGAGCGAGTCGTAGTCGCCGAACTCGCCGCGCGGCAGGTGGGCGCCGACCTCGGTCAGGCGCGGGTAGCCGGGAACCTCGAACCGCCAGCCCTGGTCGTCGGTCAGGTGCCAGTGCAGGCGGTTGAAGCCGTAGCGCGCCGCGAGCGCGATGACCTGCTTGATGACGGGCACCGGGAACCGGGTTCTCGCGGAGTCGATCAGCAGGCCGCGCCACGCGAACCGCGGCTCGCGTCCCTCGACGGGCCCGACGCCGACGCCGGGCAGTGCATCCGCGGTCATCCCTTCACCGCGCCCGCGGCACCCGCCAGGATGTTGCGTAGTTTCATGATCACTCCGATGGAATCGTGCCCCGTTGCGCTCACGGCCGCTGGGAGCGTGGGTATGGTCTCGGCATTGAGGGTGTGAGCTGTGCTTCAGAATGCAACGTCGATTTGATAGTGTCAAGTTACTGAACAGTTTCCATCCAAACCGTTACATGGCGCCGCCCGCTCAGCTCGGAGACGATCCCCCGGTCGGCGCGAAGGAGTGGCCCATGACGATGCTCACCCCGAACGCGCAACGACTCCTGCGTGCGTTGATGGTCGACGGGCCCGCCTACCGCGCGGACCTCGCGCGCACCCTTGACGTTTCCCGTGCCACGATCACCAACCTGACGAACCAACTGGGCGACGACGGATGGATCGAGGAGCCCGACCACGAACCGCGCGCGCTCAAGAACCTCATCGGGACGGCGCCCCGGCTGGGCGTGCTGGCCTCCGTGATGTTCCTCGTCGACGCCTGCACGGTCACGCTTGCCCGACTTGATGGCCGACTGTTAAGCAGCTTCACACTTTCCGGTGTTCCCGGAATTTCGGCGTCGGAACGGATCGCCGCCGGTGCCGACCTCGTCGATCGGCTGCTGGCCGAGAGCGACCTGCCGCGCACGGCGCTTCGCGCCCTGCATCTCGCGGTCGACACCCAGATGGATGCGAGGACCGGAGACGTGTACGCCCAGCGCGCGTCGAGCCGTTGGTACGGGGTGAACCCGAAGGAGTACTTCGAGACCCGCTTCAGCGTGCCGCTCTACCTCCAGAACACCGCACGGCTGGAAGGGCTCGCCGAGTCCCTGTGGGGCGCTGGTCGAGCGCACGCCGACATGCTGTACGCCGAGCTCAGCTACGGCGTCACCTCGGCCCACGTCACCGGCGGCGTCATCCAGTCCGGGGCGAGGGGCGGCTCGGGCGAGCTCGGTCACACCGTGTACGACTGGAACGGCCCGCTCTGCACCTGCGGCAACGCGGGCTGCCTCATGCAGTACGCCTCGATCCCCGCGATGCTCCGCGACTACGAGACCGCCACGGGACAGGCAACGGACTGGGCCGGGCTCTGCGCACTCGCCCAACAGGGCGACCCCGAGACGACGGCCATCACGACCCGCGCCGCCACGATCCTCGGCCGGGTCCTCGTCAACACCTGCCACCTCATCGACCCCGAGGTCATCGTCCTCAGCGGCGAAGTCGCCCGCTGCCTGCCGGGATTCATCGACGAGGTCGCCGCGACGATCCGTCACGCCGCATTGCCGCTCGTCGCACGCAACGTTCAGATCGTCGCCGCAGAGCTCACGAACGTTCACGCGGCGACGGCTCGCGCCGGAATCGAGTCACTGCGCCGGGAGGAAGACGTCATCGCCGCTGCGACGAACCTCCCGTAGGGAGCTTCGGTCATACGGTGCCCCCGGCAGGATTCGAACCTGCGCTTCCGACTTAGGAGGTCGGCACTCTATCCCCTGAGTTACGGGGGCGGCCGTAGAAGTCTACTTCCTGCGATTGCTGGTCTCGGTCTGCGCATGGCAGTTGGGACAGAGCAGGCGCAGGTTCGTGAGTTCGTTGTTGAGACGATCGCCGTCGACGTGGTCGAGCTCGAGCGTCAAGGGTCGCCCGTTCCACTCAGGACCGAGGGTGCAGGACGTGCAGATGTTCGCGATTCCGAGCCGAGTCGTCATCCACCGCTTCAGCAGCTTGTTGTCATGCGGTATGTCCGTGCGGCGGAAACGGGCACGCACCTGATCGTCGTCCAGTCGTGGTGCGACGACCCGCGCTCGCCAATCGCCCTTCTTCGCAACGGGGAGGACTACCCCGAGCCGTTCGGCCATGACAGCTGCCCTCCGATAGTTGCCGCTGTACTTCGAAGCGCCGATGCGGTCGAGTACCTCAGCGACCGTCGACGAAGCGCCGCACGCGATGACGAAAAGTCGCGGGTCCCACGGCTTCGCCGGTGTTCGGCCATTCGTGCGCAGTCCATGGCGGGAGAGCCAATATCTCACGGTCGCATGGGAGACCCCGAGACGTTCGGCGATCGCTCGTTGTGTGAGCCCCTCATCGCAGAGCGCCGCGAGCGAGTCATGGTCCATGCGGAGAAGCTAGCTCCCGCCACCGACAAGCCGAACACACTCCGGGCCTGCAGCTCGCACGCAGCGCGGTAGCGTGTTCTGCGGCGCGCGAGCGTCGACGAACAGCGGCAGAGCCGCAGAACGGGGCGGCATGGGCGAGGCGACGGGCACGAGGTTCTGGGTGGGCGCGTCGACGAAGGGCGTGATCGGCACGGCGGCGCGCGGCATCCGCTCGCTCGACATCTCGGCCGACGGCGGTGCGACGCTCGGCGAGCCCATCGACGTCGGCCCGAACCCCATGTTCCTCGCGGTCTCCCCCGCCACCGGCGTGCTCGGCGTCGTGCACGAGCTCACCGAGGGCGAGGTCTCGACGTGGACCGTCGAGGGCGAGACGCTCGCACCGTTCGGCCTCCGCGGTGCCACCGGGGCAGCCGACCCGTGCCACCTCGCCTTCGACGAGGCCGGCGGCCTGATCTTCACGGCGAACTACTCGGGCGCGCGGGTCTCGGTGCATCATGCGGCCCCGGACGCCCCGGCCGACGTCGCCCTCAGCGCCGACTTCACCGGC
Source organism: Agromyces sp. CCNWLW203 (assembly GCF_036576125.1). NCBI lineage: Bacteria > Bacillati > Actinomycetota > Actinomycetes > Micrococcales > Microbacteriaceae > Agromyces > Agromyces sp. CCNWLW203. Next base: position 45,266 of record NZ_JAZHYX010000001.1, read on the forward strand.
ACCGGCGCGAACCCGGAGCGCCAGGAGTCGTCGCATCCGCATCAGGCCGTCGTCGACTCCGCTCGCGACCAACTGCTCGTGCCCGACCTCGGCTCCGACCGGGTGCGGGTGCTCGCGCTCGACGCGCTTCCTGCAGCGTTCGACCACGATGACCGCCGTGACATCGTGATGCATGCCGGCGCGGGCCCCCGCCACCTCGTGATCGCCGGCGACCTGGCGATCACCGCGAACGAGCTCGACCGCACGGCGAGCATCATCGACCTCGTCGAGGGGCGCGAGATCGCGTGGTTCCCGATCGGCGACGACGTCGAACCGCGCGGCGTCGGCTGCTCGGCGATCCGGCTGACGCGGGGCGGCATCGTGCTCATCGGCGATCGCGACGCTGATGCCCTGCGCGGCCTGCGCTTCGACCCGGAGGCCCGCACGCTCGAGCTCGTCGCGACGATCCCGACGGGCGGCCGTCACCCGCGCGACCTCGAGCTGACGCACGACGAGCGGTTCGCACTCGTCGCCGATCAGGGCTCCGACTCGATCGCCGTCATCGCACTCGACGCCGCCGGCATCCCGACGAACGTCGTCGGCGTCGTCGAGACGCCTGCCCCCGCCTGCCTGGCGCGGGTGTAACGGCTCAGCCCGGCGGGTAGAGGTACAGCGCCGACCCCGCCGGGATCGTGCGGCGGTGGTACGAGTGATCGGAGTTCTGGTTGTACTCCTCGATGTTCACGCTGCCGTCGGCGTTGATCGACTGCACGTAGGCGACGTGGTTGTACGGGAACCACGCGACCGCGCCGATGACCGGCTCGCTCGAGGTGGGCCATCCGTTGCTCGCCCACTCGTCGGCCCACGCGTATGCGCTGCCCGAGGCGAGGTTCGACCAGTCCCACTTCCACGGAGCGCTCGTGACGCCGGCGTCGCGGTTCATGCGCCACGCCACGAAGTCGACGCATTCGCGGTAGTAGTACCGAAGCGGCGACAGGCCTCCGCCGTAGTCGTCGGGCGTCTGGTCCCACCAGGGGTAGTCGTCGCCCTCGGCCTTGACCGTGTAGACGGCGTAGCTGCCCGAACCGCGTGAAGCGAGGTTCGCGGCCCATGCAGCCTTGTCTCTCGCCTCCTGGTCGAGGGCAGCGGCTTCGATATCGGCCTTGGTCACGACCTCGTACGCCTCGGTCGACAGCGGGGCACCGCTCACGAGCGAGGAGACATCGACGTCTTGCGCCTCGGCCTTCGAGAGGCTGAAGGCTCCGGATGCCCCGAACGTCTCGCCGCCCGGCATGAACGCGTAGGCAGGCAGCGCCACCGTGCCGACGATCGCCGGTACGACGAGCATCGTCGAGAAGACGCGGAGGGGTCCGTTGCGACGAGTCGGCGTGCGCGGCGCGCGGGGCGCGCGAGCAACGGCCGCGGCGACGTCCGCCCCGCTCGCGTCGCGTGCGGAGATAGCCGGTTCTGCGATGACGGATGCCGCGGCATCCGCTCGACCCTTCGATCGCCTGGAGCGTCGTCGCTCTGTTGGGGCGCTTCGTCGCGCTCGACCTCGGTCGGCCGATCGACGCGAGGCGCGGGGGCGCTCCGATGCGTCGTTCGTCTCGTCACCGTTCAACAGTTGGACCTCCGGGCACCGCTCAGGGGCCGCAGTGCAGCCCGGGAACGGAGTGGCTTCTCGGGTGCCGGCAACCTCGGGGTCGCCGAACTCGTTTCACCTTAGGGCACAGCCTCCGTCTTTGTCACGACCGGGCCGCCCTCGGCGGAAGGCCGCCGGTCGTCGGCACTCTGCTCGACCGCACCGGTGTTGCGCAGGAACAGGATGACCCAGCTGAACACCAGCACGGCGACGATCAGTTCGACGGCGGTGAGGTTGTAGTACCCGCTGACGAAGAAGGCGGCGAGCACCACGATGACGCCGACGTAGACGAACCCGAGCACGACGAACACCTTCGGCATCGTCGGAAGCAGTGCAGGCAGGCTCAGCACCATCGCCACGTACACGATCGCCATCCCCGTGGCCGAGAGGTTGTGGACGCCGAGGTACTCGTCGACCGGGAAGATGCCGACGCAGGCGAGCAGGATCCCGATGACGACCAGACCGAGTCGCACGAGGTTCCGGCCCCGCCGTTCAGCGGCGCTGTCGGCCGGCAGGAAGGCCGTCGCGTAGTGCGCGATGGTCGTGACCATCACGCCGGCGATGATGAGCGTGAGGTTGAACGCCAGCGCCGAGATGTCGTCGCTGATGCCCAGCGTGCTGAGGTTCTTCTGCCACCAGAGCGGGTCGGTCGCGCTCAGCATGCTTGCGAGCGCCCCGACGGCGAGGAACATGGCGAGCACGAGCGACAGCAGCATGGGCGTCAGGTTCACGGCCGACAGATACGCCATGTAGGCGGAGAGCGCCAAGGCGACGCCGCCGAGGACGGCCGCCGGGAACCCGTACACCAGGGCGCCGACGAAACTCTGGCTGAGCAGCGACGCCAGTCCGGTCCACGCGAGGAGCGCGATCACGCCGAGCGCCAGCGCCAGCGCCGCGACGTCGAACCAGTGCAGGCGCTGACGATACCCCGGCGCCGTACGTGCGCGCGATCGCCGCACCGCGCAGCCGAACACGAACGCGGCGATGGCGGCGACGGCACCGCCGACCGCGGCGAAGATGCCGATCGATCCCCGGCCCGCGATCGGCACGTCCTGATCCCAGAAGACGAACAGGCCCACGAGCGCCCCGATCACGAAGGCGGCCGCGCCCACGAGCAGAGCCGACGACTCCTTGGCCTCAGCCGAGCGTGACGGATGCCGGAACACCTCGGCGAGAGATGGCGAATCGGACATTCGGATCCTCCTGCACTTCCGCACCAGCGGAGCCGAAATGTGCTCCCGTTCGGCAGCGTAGACCCGCGGCCCCCCTGACGGAAGGATTCGCTGCCCGCGGGGCGACCCGGTCAGGCCGCCGTCACGAGGTACTCGTCCCACTGCGGCAACGGCCGCTCGAACCCGCGCGCCACCCAGTTGCGCCCATTCGGCCGCCCCGGCGTGAACCGGAGCTCCCAGCCCATCTCGGCCGGCGTGCGGTCGCTCTTGGTGTTGTTGCAGCGCAGGCAGCAGGCGACGAGGTTCTCCCACGTGTCACGACCGCCTCGCGAACGGGGCAGCACGTGATCGATCGTCGCCGCAGGGCGAGCGCAGTAGGCGCATGCGTGGTCGTCGCGTCGGAGCACCCCTCGCCGGCTCACCGGCGCCTGATTGACGCGCGGCGCGCGCACGTACCGGGTGAGCAGGATGACGCTCGGCCGCTGCCACGACCCGTTCGCGGCGCAGACGGGATTGCCCGCGTCGTGCTCGATCACGGTGGCCTTGTGGTTCATGACGAGGAGCAGCGCCCGCTTGAAGGAGACGACGGCGAGCGGTTCATAGCCCGCGTTGAGCACGAGGGTGCGCATGGAGTGCCTTTCGATCGGTGCTGGATGGCTTCCAGCCGCGTGAACGGATCGGCGGTCCGAGAGGACGTCGGGTGGTGGCGGGCAACGCCGGCGTGCCGTGGCGCGAAGACCCCTGAAAACAGAGAACGGGCACCGTCGTGATGACAGTGCCCGTCGGGGCCTCGGCCCGGTTCGTGCTCGTTCGACTGCTGCGCCGTTGGTCGAAGAGCGCGCGCGCATCCGTGGAATGGATGCTGCACGACTTCACCATCGGCTTCCCCTGCCCGGTTTCTCGGATCGTCAGGATCTCAGGTTAGAACACGAATGGCGCGCCGGGAACTTCCGGCGCGCCATTCACGCGTGCTGACACGCGTTGTTCATCGGTCAGATGCCGATGCGCACGATGTAGTAGTCGCTCGTCCAGATGGGCTGCACCCGAACGGATGCGCCTTCGTAGGGCGCGTGCAGGATCATGCCGTTGCCGGCGTAGAACCCGTCGTGGCCCGGCATGATGACGAGGTCGCCGGGCTGGGCGTCGGCTTCGGAGATGCGGGTGCCCATGGCGCCCTGACCTGCGGACGAGTGGGGCATGCCGACACCGAACTGCGCGTAGACGTACATCACGAAGCCCGAGCAGTCGAACCCGGCGGGCGTGGCGCCGCCGTAGACGTAGGGCACGCCGATGTACTGCGTGGCGACATTGTAGACGCTCGCGAGGTCGAAGTTCGGGTACGGCGGATTGGCGAGGAAGTCGCCGACCGACGGGCCCGAGTACGACGCAGCGTACGACGTCATCGCCTGCTCCGCGGCGACTCGCGCCGCTTCGGCCTGCGCGGCGGCTTCGGCGGCGGCCTGGATCTCGGCGCCCGAGACGGCGGCGTAGCCGTCGGTCGTGACCGGGGCGGCGATGACGTCGTCGGTCACCTCGACCGATTGCGCCTGCGCCTTCGTGAGCTTCGTCGCGTCGGTCTGCCCGAACTGCGGACCGGTCGAGCCCGGCGCGAACGCGTACGCGGGGATCGCGAGCGTGCCGACGATGCCGGCCGAGATCGCCATCACGACCACGTTCGCGAGCGGGCCGCGGCGGAGTCGACGCGTCGACGGCAGCGTCGACGCGACGCGGGCCGCGGCATCAGGCTGGGGGGAAGTGGGGGAAACGGGTGCTTTCGCGGCGATGATCGCCTTCGTCGCAGCTCCGCGGGCGGGGTTTCTGGTGAGACGCCGCCGTGAGAATCGAGCCAAAATGTGTACCTCCGTCGCCCCACGACATCGGATGTCACCCCACCGGATGCGCACGAGGGCGCTTACGGGTACTTGATCGAGCGGTGGGCTTGGGAGGCGTCTCGACCCTGGTCCTCCGACTGGCTTCTTGCCGGCGGACTCGAAAGAGACTACGCGAGGAGGGCCCGAATGTCACATTCTGATCACGGCGTGCCGCTGATCAGGGCTTTCGGCAATCGGATCAGCCGTCTTCACTCAGCGAGGGATGAAGCTCAGCGGGCGATGAAGAGGTGACCGGCGACCTCGGTCGGCAGTTCGAGGCCGCCCTCGGCGCCGTCGACCACGACGAGCACGTAGCCGCCTGCACGACTGAAGGTGGCCATGGCGCCGGGCATGACGCCGGCCTGCTTCATCTGGCTGAGGAGTTCGGGATCGAACTGCACGGGCTCGCCGAGCCGCCGCAGCACACCGCGAACGGGCTCGTCGCTCGCCTCGACGGCTTCGACGAGATTGACGACGCCCTCCATGAAGGCATCGGCCGGCGGGAGGCCCAGCTCTTCGAGCCCGGGGATCGGGTTGCCGTAGGGCGATTCGCGGGGGCCGCCGAGGATCTCGATGAGACGGCGCTCGACCTGCTCGCTCATCACGTGCTCCCAGCGGCATGCCTCGTCGTGCACGAACTCCCACTCGAGTCCGATGACGTCGGAGAGGAGCCGCTCGGCGAGACGGTGCTTGCGCATGACGTGCACGGCCTTGGAACGGCCGTCGGGGGTGAGCTCGAGGTGCCGATCGCCGGAGACCACGACGAGCCCGTCGCGCTCCATGCGGGCGACCGTCTGCGAGACGGTCGGCCCGGAGTGACCGAGTCGTTCGGAGATGCGTGCGCGAAGCGGCACGATGTTCTCCTCCTCGAGATCGAGGATCGTTCGGAGATACATCTCCGTGGTGTCGATCAAGTCGGTCACGCGCCATCCTCCCGTTGTCACAGCCCGTCGTCCAGCCTACCGGGCGGCACCCCGTCGCTAGACTCGACCCATGCCGAGCATCGTGATTCCCAGTGACCTGCTGCCCGCCGACGGACGCTTCGGATGCGGCCCCTCGAAGGTGCGCCCCGAGCAGCTCGCCCACCTCGCCGCGGTCGGCCCGTCGGTGCTCGGCACCTCGCACCGGCAGGCGCCGGTCAAGCAACTCGTCGGCCGCGTACGCTCCGGTCTCTCCGATCTCTTCTCCCTTCCCGACGGCTACGAGGTCGTGCTCGGCAACGGCGGTTCGACCGCGTTCTGGGATGCCGCGGCGTTCGGCCTGATCGAGCAGCGCGCGCAGCTCGCCTCGTTCGGCGAGTTCGGCGCGAAGTTCGCGGCGGCTGCGGCGGCGCCGTGGCTGCAGGCTCCCGACGTGCGGAAGGCCGAGCCCGGCTCCCGAGCCGAGCCGTCGGCGCTCGCGGGCGTCGACGTGTACGCCTGGCCGCAGAACGAGACCTCGACGGGCGTGATGGCGCCGGTGACCCGGGTCGCCGGCGACGAGGGCGCGCTGACCGTCATCGATGCCACGAGCGCTGCGGGCGGCATCCAGGTCGATGCCTCGCAGTTCGACGTCTACTACTTCGCGCCGCAGAAGAACTTCGCCTCCGACGGCGGCATCTGGTTCGCGCTCCTCTCCCCCGCGGCGATCGATCGCGTCGAGCGCGTCGCCGCGAGCGGCCGGTACATCCCCGAGTTCCTGTCGCTGAAGAACGCGGTCGACAATTCGCGACTGAACCAGACGCTGAACACCCCGGCCCTCGCGACCCTGCTGCTGCTCGAGAACCAGCTCGAGTGGATGAACGCCTCGGGCGGCCTCGCCTGGGCAGACGCCCGCACACGCGAGTCCTCGTCGGCGCTCTACGACTGGGCCGAGCGCACCTCGATCGCGACCCCGTTCGTCGCCGACCCCGCGCACCGCTCGCAGGTGGTCGTCACGATCGACTTCGACGAGTCGACGGATGCCGCGGCGCTCGCCTCGGTGCTCCGCGAGAACGGCATCGTCGACACGGAGCCCTACCGCAAGCTCGGCCGCAACCAGCTGCGCGTCGCGACCTTCACCGCGATCGAGCCCGACGACGTGCGAGCGCTCACGGCCTCGATCGACTACGTGCTCTCGCAGATCGGCTGAGCCCCGATGCGGCTCTGGCTCAGCGACGATGAACGGCGCCCCGACCCTGCACCCGCGCGGGCCGACGGCCGGAAGGCCGTGCTCGCGGGCACGGTCGGCTGGGGCATCGCCCTCGTCGCGTGCCTCGTGTTCCGGGCACCCCTCGAGTCGGCGGGGCTCGGCTGGTTCACGGGCGCCGCGATCACCGGCGTCGTGCTCGGCCTCATCGGCCTCGCCGTCGTGCAGGTGATCCGGCGGCGCGCCGATCAGTCGCCGGAGCGCTCGGCCGACTGACCGTCGGTCTCGTCGTCGTCGGACTCGTCATCTTCGTCGTCGTCGTCGTCAGACTCGTCCTCGTCTGACTCGTCCTCGTCTGACTCGTCATCGTCGCCCGAATCATCGTCGTCGTCGTCCGAATGGTCGTCGGCGTCGTGTTCCGCTCCGAGCGCGTCGATGTCGATGCCGTCGAACTCCTCGTCGACATCGTCGTCGCCGTGATCGTCGTCGTCATCATCGTCGAGTTCGTCGCCATCGAGCTCGTCGTCAAGAGTGTCGGCGTCGTCGCTCTCGTCCGTGTCGTCGTCATCGTGGCCACCGGCGGCGGCGATGGCCTCTTGCGCGGCCCGGTAGTCGGCCAGCCGCTCCGACCACGGCACCCAGTCGGGCGCGAGCAGCGCGGTCTCGCCGGGCATGAGCTCGGTCTCGAGCACCGTCGGCTCCGCGGTGTCGTCGAACCGCGACAGGGTCACGCTCCAGTGCCAGCCCGGGTACCCGCTGAGGTCGGACGCGAACAGCAGCGTCAGCACGTGCTCGCCCTCGACGAGGTGACCGACGACGGATCCGACCGTCTCGGGGGCCGTGACCTCGAGCAGCGCGCGGCGCGCGAGGTCGACCGATGCCAGGAGCACCTCGTCGGCGACGACGACGACCGGCTCGGTCTCGGCGACCTCGGGCACGGTCTCGGCGGACGCGGTCTCGGCGGGCGCGTCGGCCTCCGCGGCCTCGGGCTCGACCGACTCGGCCTCAGCCTGCTCGGCCCCAGCCTGCTCGGGTTCGATCGACTCAGGCATCGAGATCGTCTGCCACCTTGCGCAGCACCGCGGCGACCGTGCGCGCCTTGGACTTCTCGGGGTAGCGGCCCCGGCGAAGGTCGGCGCCGATGCCGTCGAGCACCTTGACGACGTCTTCGACGATGATCGCCATGTCGTCGGCGGGCTTGCGGTTGATCTTGGTGAGGCTCACCGGGGTGTCGAGCACCCGCACCGACAGCGCCTGCGCGCCGCGCTTGCCCTCGGCGACACCGAACTCGAGTCGGCTGCCCGCCTTGACGGTCGCGCCGGCGGGAAGTGCGGATGCGTGGAGGAAGACCTCCTGGCCGTCATCGGAGCTGATGAAGCCGAATCCCTTTTCCTCGTCGTAGAACTTGACCTTGCCGGTGGGCATCGTGTGAACCTCGCTCATGTCTGCAGGCGCGCTGAAACCACAGCGCCGTCCTCTGCCCAGTCTATTGCCGGGACACCCGTGAGCGGGTCGTCTGGCCTATTCTGAAGGGGTGAGCGATTCCGGCCCCATCACCGACAATCGCGCCGAACGCGTCCTCGCGTACATGTTCGCCGCCATCGTCGGTCTCTCCATCGTCTGCTTCTTCGCCGTGATGATCGGCACCATGTCGGGCGTCGCCGTCGGCGAGATGGGCTCGGGCATCTGGGCGGTCGTCACGATGCTGCCCTGGTTCGGGCTTCCGATCGCCTTCGTGCTGCTCATCGCACTCCTCATCGTCAACGGCATCCGGCGGGGCCGAGCCGCACGATCCGGATCGAGCTGAGCGGAGACGATGCTCGAGCTCGCCGCACGACTCCGCGGGCTGTCGCGAGAGGCCCTCGCCGCAGCGCTGCATTCGCGCGAGTTCGATCCGTCGGGGGTCCGTGACCTCTTCGACCTCGCCGAGGCGGTGCTCACGCCCGACTCGATCGACCACGCCGTCGGCCGGCTCGATCGGCGCCACCTCGCCGTGCTCGCCGCGGCCGTCGAACTCGTCGCCGACGGCGACACGACGGTCGACGGCGTTCGCGACGCGCTCGTGGGGTACGCGGCATCCGCTGAATTGTCGGATGCCGCGAGCTCGCTGCTCGACGAACTGAGCGGGCTCATGCTCGTGGTGCGCATCGGCGACCGTGTGCACGTGCCCGCCGCCGTCGTCTCGAGGGTCGCTCCGCGCCTCGGCGCCGAGCTGCCGCCCGCGTCCGAGCTCGCGACGCCCGCGCCGCCGGTGCTCGTGTCGGGCGACGACGTCGACCGCACGCTGATCGACCGCCGCGCCGCCGAGACCGCCTATGCCACCGTCGCCGCGACGGCCGAGGTGCTCGCAGCCCTCGGCACGCAGCCCGCCCGCGAGCTCGCGAAGGGCGGCCTCGCGCTGCCCGACTCCAAGCGACTCGCCGAGGCGAGCGGCATCGCGCTCGACGCGCTGCCCCGGCTCTTCCACCGGGCCGATGAGGCCGGGCTCGTGGTGCGCGAAGGCGCGTATTGGCTCGAATCGGAACGCGGTGCCGCGTGGTCGCTCGAGTCGACCAGCGGCCGGTGGCTGCGCCTCGCCCAGTGCTGGCGCGACCGCATCCCCGAGGCGCTGCGCGAACTCGTCGCCCGTCGCAGCGAGTCGCTCACCGCGAGCACGCTCGGCGACGACGTGCGCTGGTTCTATCCGGCCGGGGGGCGCTGGATCGACGAGGGACTCGAACGCCTCATCGGAGAGGCCGAGGCGCTCGGTCTCGCGGTGGCGGGCGAGCCCGCGCCGACCGCCCTCCTCGTGCTCGCGGGCGACCTCGACCAGGCCGCGGCGCGGCTGGCAGCGTACTTCCCGGCCCAGGTCGAACAGGTCTACCTGCAGCACGACCTCTCGATCGTCTCGCCGGGCCCGCTCGAGCCGTCGCTCGACGCGCGCCTCCGCGGATTCGCCGACGTGGAGGGCCGCGACCTCGCCTCGACCTACCGCGTCAGCGCGGCATCCGTCAATCGCGGACTCGCCGCCGGCGAGACGGCCGAGTCGATCCTCGAATTCCTCCGCGGTCTCTCGCTCACCGGCATTCCGCAGCCGCTCTCCTACCTCGTCGCCGAAGCCGCGGCGAGATTCGGCTCGCTCCGGGTCTCGCTCGCCGACCCCGCGGATGCCCCGGCGCGGGCGAGCGTGCGCTCCGACGACGAGCAGCTCGTGCGCACCCTCGCGGTCGACCAGTCGCTCGTCTCGATCGGCCTGCGGCAGGCGGGCCCCCACCGGCTGCTCTCGCGCTTCGGGCCCGAGGTCGTGTTCTGGGCGCTCTCCGACGCGCGCTACCCGGTCGCCGCCGAAGACGCCTCGGGCAACATCATCCGGCTGAGCCGGCATCACCTCGCCGCATCCCCCGAACCGGCACCGAAAGCCGACCCGATCGAGACGCTCCTCGACGTCGTGCTCGCCGAGGGCGAAGAAGGGGCGACCGAACAGGCCTGGCTCGCCAGGCAGCTCGAGGCCGCTGCGCGCTCGAAGGAGACCCTCACGGTCACGGTGCGCATGCCCGGCGGCGACACCGCCGACTACCTGCTGGCGCCCGCGAGCGTCGCCAACGGGCGTCTTCGCGCACGCGACCGCAAGGCCGACATCGAGCGCACGCTGCCGCTGTCGGCGATCGCGGCGGTCTCACCGGCTCCCGCCGGGGCCTGACTCCCGCGGGTTCCAGCCGACACGGACGACCTCTCATGAACCGGGCGTAGACTCGACCGCTATGTCAGACGGCCCACTCATCGTGCAGAGCGACCGAACCGTCCTCCTCGAGGTCGCGCACCCGCTCGCCGAAGACGCGCGCCACGACCTCGCCGTGTTCGCCGAGCTCGAGCGGGCGCCCGAGCACATGCACACGTACCGCATCACGCGGCTCGGACTCTGGAACGCGCGCGCCGCCGGCCACGACGCCGACGACATGCTCTCGACGCTCGAGCGCTACGCGAAGTTCCCGGTGCCGCAGACCGTCGCCGTCGACATGCGCGAGACCGTCGGCCGCTACGGCCGCCTCGTCGTCGACCGCACCGATGACGGGGCACTGCGCCTGCACAGCGACGACATCGCCGTGCTCACCGAGGTGGCATCGGCCAAGCGCATCGCGCCGCTGCTCACCGAGCGCCTCGACGACCGGAGCTTCCTCGTCGAGGCCTGGGCGCGGGGCGCCCTCAAGCAGGAGCTCGTCAAGCTCGGCTGGCCCGCCGAGGACCTCGCCGGGTACACGCCCGGCACGCCGCATCCGATCGATCTCGAAGAGGCGGGCTGGCACCTGCGCGGCTACCAGCAGCAGGCGATCGACAACTTCTTCGACGGCGGCTCGGGCGTCGTCGTGCTGCCCTGCGGCGCGGGCAAGACGCTCGTCGGCGCCGGCGCGATGGCGACGGCGAAGACCACGACGCTGATCCTCGTGACGAACACGGTCTCCGCACGCCAATGGCGCGACGAGCTGCTGCGCCGCACGACCCTCACCGCCGACGAGATCGGCGAGTACTCGGGGCAGGTGAAGGAGGTCAAGCCCGTCACGATCGCGACCTACCAGATCCTCACCGCGAAGCGGAAGGGCGAGTACGCCCACCTCGCGCTCCTCGACGCGCTCGACTGGGGCCTCGTGGTCTACGACGAGGTGCACCTGCTGCCGGCGCCCGTGTTCAAGCTCACCGCCGAACTGCAGGCCCGTCGCCGCCTCGGCCTCACGGCCACGCTCGTCCGGGAGGACGGCCGCGAGGGCGACGTCTTCAGCCTCATCGGGCCGAAGCGCTTCGACGCGCCGTGGAAGGAGATCGAGGCGCAGGGCTTCATCTCCCCGGCCGCGTGCTACGAGGTGCGCATCGACCTGCCGCAGTCCGAGCGACTGACGTACGCGGCATCCGCCGACGACGAACGCTACCGTCTCGCGGCGACCGCGCCGGCGAAGCTCGGCGTGGTCAAGGAGCTCGTGGCCAAGCACGCCGGCGAGCGCATCCTCGTGATCGGGCAGTACCTCGACCAGATCGACGAGCTCGCCGAGGCGCTCGGCGCCCCCCAGCTGACCGGCGCGACGCCCGTCGACGAGCGCGAACGGCTGTTCCAGGAGTTCCGCGACGGCCGCACGCCCGTGCTCGTCGTCTCGAAGGTCGCGAACTTCTCCGTCGACCTGCCCGAGGCGACGGTCGCGATCCAGGTCTCGGGTTCATTCGGCTCCCGTCAGGAGGAGGCGCAGCGACTCGGACGTCTTCTGCGGCCGAAGGAGTCGGGCCTCAGCGCGAACTTCTACACGCTCGTCTCGCGTGACACGGTCGACCAGGACTTCGCGCAGAACCGCCAGCGCTTCCTCGCCGAGCAGGGCTACAGCTACACGATCCTCGACGCCCACTCGCTCGAGGCTGCGTAGACCTCGCGTTCAGCCGCGCGCATACCGCAGCAGCACGAGATCTCCCGCAGGCATCGCATGCACGAGGTGCATGCCGCGCTCGAGCTCGGCCGCGCCGCGCACGATGCGCCCTGCGTCGCCGCCGACGAGCATGGGGCTCAGCGAGAGGCAGAGCTCGTCGACGAGGTCGGCCTCGAGCAGCGTGCCGAAGAGGTGCGGCCCGCCCTCGCAGAGCACCTGTCGGAGCCCGCGCACGGCGAGCACGTCGAGCATCGCGCGCACGTCGACCGCGTGCTCACCCACGACGATGACGTCGGCGACTGGCTCGAGCGCCTCCCGACGCGCCTCGGGCGCACCGGCGTGCGTCACGACGATCGGCCGCGTCACGGCGGCGGTGAAGAACGCCGCCGAGGGGTCGAGCGCGAGCGCCGAGGAGACCACCGCCAGCCGAGGCTGCTCGGGCAGGCCGTGGGCGACGCGCCACGCGGCATCCGCTTCACTGACTGCGACACCCCCGTAGCCCTCGACGCGCACCGTGCCCGCGCCGACGAGCACGACGTCGGCGAGCGTGCGCAGCACCTGCATGGCGAGCCGGTCGCTCGCGTCGCCGAGGCCGCCGCTACGGCCGTCGAGCGTGGCCGCGCCGTCGAGGCTCGCGACGAAGTTCATACGCACCCGGTGCGTCTCGCGGTCGGGAAGGCCATAGGCCGCCAGCAGCGCGTCGCGGTCGGGGGCGGCGATCGGAGTCGCGGCGCTCACTGGTTGTGCTCCAGGAAGACGGGCTCGCGCCATCCCTCGATCGCCTCGACCATGCGCATCGCATCGACGGTCTCGCGCACGTTGTGCACGCGCACGATGCGCGCGCCCTGCATGACGCAGTAGACGGCGGCGGCGATCGAGCCCTCGATGCGCTGCTCCCGCGGTCGGCCGAGGCTCTCGCCCACGAAGTCCTTGTTCGAGAGGGCGACCAGGGTCGGGTAGCCGAGCGCCGCGATCTCGCCGAGCCGGCGGGTCAGCTCGAGCGAGTGCAGGGTGTGCTTGTTGAGGTCGTGGCCCGGGTCGACGACGATGCGATCGGATGCCACGCCTCGCGACTCCGCAAGGGCGACGCGCTCCGCGAGGAATGCCGAGACCTCGGCGACGACGTCGCCGTAGCGCGGAGAGGGATACGGCGTACGGGGTTTCGCGAGGCTGTGCGTGACGACGATCGTCGCCCCGGTCTCTGCGACGACGTCGGCCATGCCCGGGTCGTGGATGCCGGTCGTGTCGTTGATCACGTGCGCTCCCGCGGCGATCGCCGCGCGAGCGACCTCGGGGAGGAAGGTGTCGACCGAGATGACGGCGCCCGACCCGGCGAGCGCGGTGATCACGGGCACCACGCGCTCGATCTCCTCGTCGGCGGGGATCGCGGGGCCCGGTGCGAACTTCGCACCGCCGATGTCGATCCAGTCGGCGCCCTGCTCGATCGCCGCGGTCGCGGCGGCGACCGCGGCGTCGAGCGCCTCGGTGCGGCCGCGGTCGTAGAAGGAATCGGGCGTGCGATTGACGATCGCCATCACGGCGACCTCGCGCGAGAAGTCGAACTCGCGGGGGCCGATGCGCCGGATCATCGAGGTACGAATCGCCATGCTGCGAGTCTTCCACGCCCGCTCGGGAGCGGCGGACGGCCGCGACATCCGACACACCGGATCGGCGACCCTCGAAGAATGTTCAGGAAAGTTCCAGCCGATGCGCAGAGAATCATCACATGAGCGACGGACCACGCATTCTCATCGTCGACGACGAGCCCAACATCCGTGACCTTCTCACCACGAGCCTGCGGTTCGCGGGCTTCGCGGTGCGCGCGGTCGGCAACGGCGCGCAGACCATCTCCGCGGTGCTCGAGGAGGAGCCCGACCTCATCATCCTCGACGTCATGCTGCCCGACATGAACGGGTTCGGCGTCACGAAGCGACTGCGCTCAGCCGGCTACACCGCGCCGATCCTCTTCCTCACCGCGAAGGACGACACGGAGGACAAGATCACGGGCCTCACCGTCGGCGGCGACGACTACGTCACGAAGCCGTTCAGCCTCGACGAGATCGTGGCACGCATCAAGGCGATTCTGCGCCGCACGATGCACGCCGAAGAAGACGCCGTGATCCGCACCGGCGAGCTCACGATGGACCAGGACACGCACGAGGTGCTCGTGGGCGACGTGCCCGTCGAGCTCTCCCCCACCGAGTTCAAGCTCCTGCGCTACCTCATGCTGAACCCCAACCGGGTGCTGTCGAAGGCGCAGATCCTCGACCACGTGTGGGAGTACGACTTCAACGGCGACGCCGGCATCGTGGAGAGTTACATCTCCTACCTCCGCCGCAAGCTCGACCAGCACTCCGCGGAGCCGCTGATCCAGACCAAGCGCGGATTCGGCTACATGCTGAAGTCCTCCAAGCCCTGACTCAGGAAGGCCCACCTAGACTCGGCCCGCCATGAATCAGATCTCCGAGCGGTGGAACCGCATCTCGCTGCGTACCAAGATCACGGGTGTCACCGTGCTCATGCTCACGCTCGGACTTCTGGTGTCTGGAATCGGCACGGCGGCGATGCTGCGGTCGTACGTCGAAGACCAGGTGAAGGGCAAGCTCGAGGCGATCGCGTCGGGCGACCTGCGCAAGTACTTCACCGACCAGGGCGAGGAGCCGAGCGCCAAGGCCGACCTCAACGACCTCGCATTCCGGCCCGACCTCGACGTGTTCGTCGCCGTCTACGACGGCGAGACGGGTGAGCGCGAGAAGAACAACTGGCGCGACCGCGATCCCTCGGAGTTGCCGCAGATCCCCAAGACGCTGACCACCGCCGAGGTCAACGCTACGAACCAGGGCCACTACGAGGTCTTCGCGCTCCGCGACTCCGCTGGGAATCCGACGTTCCGCGCGGTGTACGCCATCACCTGGGCCGACAACCACGGCAACTACTCGCCGATCATCCTCGCGATCTCGTCGAAGGAGACCGAGCAGCTGCTCGCGGTGTACCTCACGATCTTCTTCGGATTCGGATTCGGCGTCGTGCTCGTCGGCGCCCTCCTCACCCGCATGCTCGTGACGACGACCTTCATGCCGCTGCGCGAGGTCGAGCGCACCGCGGCAGCGATCGCCGACGGCGACTTCAGCCAGCGACTCGGTGGCGCGACGCCGAACACCGAGGTCGGGCGGCTGAACCGCTCGCTGAACACGATGCTGAACCGCATCGACCGCGCCTTCCGCGACCGCGCGCGCACGATCGACCAGATGCGCCGCTTCGTCGGCGACGCCTCGCACGAACTGCGCACCCCGCTCGTGTCGGTGCGCGGGTACGCCGAGCTCTACCGCATGGGGGCGCTGCAGTCGCCCGAAGAGGTCGGGCAGGCGATGGAGCGCATCGAGAAAGAGGCCATCCGCATGGGCCTCCTCGTCGAAGACCTGCTCGCACTCGCTCGGCTCGACGAGGCGAAGCCGCTCGACCTCGCCGAGGTCGACCTCGTGCCGCTCGCGCGAGACTCGGCCCTCGACACCATGGCCGCCCACCCGGCCCGCACGATCACGGTCATCGCCCCTGAAGACCCGAGCACCGCGGATGCCTCGGGCGAGTCCGCTCCCGAACTCGAGGTCGAGCTCGACCCCGCCGGTGATCGCAACCCGAACCTGACCGGCCCGATCTCCTTCGCCGGCGCCACCCTCGCGCGACTCCGAGGTCGTCGTCCGAAGACCGAGCCCGCGGTGACGACCGGCAGCCGCCGTGCAGCCGCGAAGGCGAGCGGATCCACGGCCGCGTCCAAGCGCGCCGCCCGTGCATCCGCTGCCGCCGCAGCAGCCGCGGCTGCGGCATCCGACGCGATCGCCGCTCCGCCGGCTGCGCGCCCGGCAGACGGCGCCGGCGCCTCCGGCCGGCCGATGCCGGTTCGCCGCACGGTGGTGCTCGCGGAGGAGAACAAGATCCGTCAGGTGATCACCAACCTCATGGGCAACGCGATCCGCTTCACCTCGCCCGAGAGTCCCATCGAGATCCGCATCTCGGTCGACGACGCGACCGAGCGGGCCATGATCGAGGTCGTCGACCACGGCG
Organism: Agromyces sp. CCNWLW203; assembly: GCF_036576125.1. Classification (NCBI taxonomy): domain Bacteria; kingdom Bacillati; phylum Actinomycetota; class Actinomycetes; order Micrococcales; family Microbacteriaceae; genus Agromyces; species Agromyces sp. CCNWLW203. The sequence goes on from NZ_JAZHYX010000001.1 coordinate 61,482, forward strand.
AGGGCATCCCCCCGCAGATCCGCGAGAAGATCTTCCAGCGTTTCTGGCGCGCCGACACCTCGCGCACCCGCGAGACCGGAGGATCGGGCCTCGGCCTCGCGATCGTGTCCTCGATCGTTGCCGCGCACAACGGCACGGTCGACGTCGTCGAGACGCCCGGCGGCGGCGCCACCTTCCGGGTGTCGCTGCCCCTCGCGGGCTCGGCCTCCGCGCCGCAGCGGGTCACGGCCGACTGAGCCCTCGCAGTCTCGGGTTCGGCGTCGGCTGTCCCAGCGCGCTGCCGGCACTCGGCCTCGACAGGCGACGATCAGCGGATGTCGCACACATCCGCCCGTCTCTGGCTATCCGTTCATCGGGCGCGCCGTAGCGTGGCGCGCACACCGAACGAAAGGGGCCGAGATGGCCGTCTATCAGGTCGATGCCGAACAGGTGTCCGCCGCCACCCAGACCGTGCAGGGCACCATCGGGCGCATCCAGTCCGAGGTGGCCTCGCTCCTCGGCCAGCTCACGGGGCTGCAATCGTCGTGGTCGGGTCAGGCCTCGAGCGCCTTCCAGGGTGCGGTCGCCGACTGGCGTGCCACCCAGTTGCAGGTGGAGGAGAGCCTGGCAGGCCTGAACCGCGCGCTCGGCATCGCCGCGACGCAGTACTCCGATGCCGAACAGGCGAATGCAAGGCTGTTCCTGCGCTGACGTTGCGCCGTGAGGTGCCGCAGCATCCCTTCCCTTCACGGCGTGGAGACAGAGCACTCGCGGACGATTCGTGCGAGGCGCCCCTTCCCTTCCCGGCGTGGAGACATAGCATGGGGGCGAGACGTCGCCCCGATGACGGCGCCCCGACCAACGATGAGGGAGCGATGATGTCCGAATCGAGCCGACCCGCTGATCCGCAGTCCGCCGACGAGCCGGAGACACCCGCCGGCCCGGTCGATGCCACCGACGATCTCGAGGGCAGCTACACCGAGGTCGACGGCGAGGGGCCCCACGTGCGCACGGTCGCAGGCGAGTACACCCGCAGCGACGATGAAGAGGTCGACGTCGACGACTCGATCGTCGGCGACTACACGTCGACCGAAGAGAATCCCGAAGCGCACGATGCCGCAGAACGGCACGGCAAGTTCGTCGGGTCCGAGCCACCGAAGCCGCACCCCGGCCTGCACCACACCTGACGGCCGCGGCGAGTCGTTCAGCTCCGGCCGGTGGCGTCGGCCCCGGCCGCGAGTTGAGCGCCTGCCGCCTCGAGCCAGCGCAGCGGGTCCGCCATCGCGGGTTCCGTGCCGCCGGCGAGCCCGGTCAGTGCGACGGACGCCGCGAACCCGCGGGGCTCCGCAGTGATCGCGCCGGCCACGAGCGCGACCGGCACGCCGTTGGATGCAGCGAGCCGGGCGACTTCGCTCGGCGCCTTGCCGCCCTCCGACTGGCCGTCGAATCGCCCCTCGCCGGTGATCACGAGGTCGGCGAGGGCGATGTCGCCACCCAGGCCGAGGGCCTCGGCGACGAGCACAGCGCCCCCGCCCATCACTGCACCCCAGGCCAGGAGGCCGAACCCGGCGCCGCCGGCCGCCCCCGCGCCAGGCGCCGACGGCGAGACGTCGGGCATGAGGCCCGCCAGCCGTGTCAGGCCGGCCTCGAGCACCGTGACGGTTTCGGCATCCGCGCCCTTCTGCGGGCCGAAGACGGCTGCGGCACCGTCGTCGCCGAGCAGCTGGTTCGTGACGTCGCCGAGGATCAGCGCACCGCCGGGCGGCAGCGGGCGCAGTCCGGTGAAGTCGACTCCGGCGAGCACGCCGAGCCCGCGGTTGCCGAGCGCGACCGCCTGCTCGTCGGCATCGAAGAACCGGGCGCCCAGCGCCGACAGGGCTCCAGCGCCCCCGTCGGTCGACGCGCTGCCGCCGAGCGCGAGCAGGAGCCGTTCGACCCCGGCGTCGAGCGCGTCGGCGATCGCCTCGCCGAAGCCGGCCGAATGCGCGTCGAAGGGCTCGAGCGGGTCGAGCAGGGTGATGCCCGACGTCGCGGCGAGTTCGACGACGCCGGTGCCGTCGGGCAGGAGCAGCCAGTGCGTCGCCACGGGTGACGAGACCGGCCCGCGCACCGTGACGGGCATGCGACGCGCGCCGGGCACCGCGGCCTCGAAGGCGTCGAGCGTGCCCTCGCCGCCGTCGGCCATCGGGCGGGTCACGATCTCGTCGTCTGCTCGCACCGAGCGCCATCCGCGCCCGAGGGCTGCCGCGACATCCGCTGCACTCGCCGTGCCCTTGAACGAATCCGGCGCGATGACGACCCGGCTCACCGCGCGGTCGCCGTCGGTGCCGGCACGTGCGAGAGCCACTCGAGCGCCGCGGCGAGCAGCGCGCGGTGGCCCGCGGAGTTGTAGGAGCGGACATCGTGCCCGAGCGCGTCGTAGACGAGCCGCGATCGGCCGATCTCCCGTGCCCACACGAGGGGGTGGCGGATGCCGTCGTGCTCGTGCTCCGCGATCGGCTCGATCACGTCGTCGAGCCGGAAGTCGGTGTACCGCTCATCGAACACGGTGAAGTCGTGGAGGCCCTCGGCGATCTGGTGATTGCCGACGAGGTGCACGGCGGCCTCGTCGATGGGCGGATGCCATGAGCGGTCACGGACCCAGCGCGCACCGAGCGCGCGTTCGTACGCCGGGTAGTCGCGCAGGCTCGCCGCCGCCGTGTGGAGGGCGAGGATGCCGATGCCGCGATCGATCGCCGCCTCGATGGCAGCGTTCGCCGATTCGAGCACGGATGCCTCGGGCTCGGCCGAGGGCTCACCGTCGGGGGTCGGTGCGTGCGAGTCGCCGGCATTCACGACGATGAGCGTGACATCGTCGGGCAGGGACGCGAGCGACCGATCGACGTCATCGACGATCTCCACGGTGAACCCGGCCTCTGCGACGAGTTCGGCGAGCGCCTCGCTCGTCTCGGAATGACGGTGCCACGGGTCGGCGTACCGACCGGAACTGTTCAGAATCACGGCACGCATGGCGCCTCCTCGCATCTCGGCCATGGTACCGCTCGCGCCCCGGCCGTCGCCGGGTGGACGGCCTGGGGACGGCCCTCGAGGGCGGTTCTCGCTGGGGCGGGCTCACATGGGTAAGCGCTATCCTAATATCGGACGTTCCTCTCGCACGAGCGCGGGCCTCGTCGGGTCACGTCGGGCGACCTGCGGCGACCGGGCCCCCGCAACGCGCGCGATAGGGTCGAGCCGGCAGCGCACCGATGGGAGATCCGATGGGCACGGGAGACACGAACGGCGAACGACGCACGCCGGCCACGCTCCACGACGTCGCGCGCGAAGCGGGCGTCTCCCTGGCCACCGCGTCGCGGTCGATCAACGGGAGCACCCGGAAGGTCAACGACGAGTACCGGCAGCGCGTGCTGGCCGCCGCGGCGAAACTCGACTACTCGCCGAACCTCTCGGCCCAGGCCGTCGCCCGCGGCACCTCGATGACCGTCGCCCTGCTCGTCGCCGACGTCGCCGACCCCTACTTCGCGCAGATCGCGGCCGGTGTGGTTCGCGAGGCCGACCACGAGGGCCTCATCGTCACCATGGCGGCGACCGAGCGGGACTCGGAGCGCGAGCTCGAGCTCGTGCGGAGCCTGCGCGGCCAGCGGCCGCGGGTCATGATCCTCGCCGCCTCGCGCCGCGCCGACGACCCGGCCTCGACGGCGCTCGCCGAGGAACTGCGCGCCTTCGAGGCGAGCGGCGGACGAGTCGCGTTCATCGGCACGGCCGAGGAGCCGTTCCGCAGCGTGCCGCTCGACAACGCGACCGGCGCGGAGTCGCTCGCACGAGCGCTCGTCGATGCCGGATACCGGAGCTTCGCCGCGCTCACCGGAATCGAAGGGCTGCGAACCGCCGAAGACCGCCTCAGCGGTTTCCTCGCCGGCCTCGGCGCATCCGGCATCTCCATCGCCCCCGACCGGATCGTGCGCCCGGCGTTCACTCGTGACGGCGGCTACGACGGCATGCGCACGCTCATCGAGCGGGGGGCGCGCGACATCGAGATCGTCTTCGCCGCGAACGACGTCATGGCGGTGGGCGCGATGTCCGCGATCCGCGACGCCGGGCTCGTGCCCGGGCGAGACGTCGCCGTCGCCGGGTTCGACGACATCCCGACCGCCCGAGACGTCACGCCGCCGCTCAGTACCGTGCGCCTCCCCCTCGAGGAGATCGGCCGCCGCGCACTGCGACTCGCGCTCGGCACCCTCGACGAGGTCGATGAGCTGCCCGTGCGGGCCGAGGTCGTGCTGCGGGCGTCGACGCCGGCTCGCGGCGTTTGAATCCGAGCCCCGGCGAGGCCGACTCTCGTCGCTGACGACCACGTCCAGGCGCGACGCCTGCGGTCGAGCGAGCAGCACCGTCGCCACGACGTTGCAGATCCGCGCGACCTGTTCTATTCTCGGGTAAACGCTTTCCGGCCTGCCGGGCGACCTTTCGCCCCAGCCGACGACTCGAGAAGGACGAAGCACATGGTCGATCACTCCAGCCCGCAGCCCATCGGCATCATCATGAACGGCGTCTCGGGGCGCATGGGCTACCGCCAGCACCTGGTGCGTTCGATCCTCGCGATCCGCGAGCAGGGCGGCGTGCTCCTCGCCGACGGTGAGACCCGCGTGCAGGTCGAGCCGATCCTCGTCGGCCGCAGCGAGAAGAAGCTCGCCGATCTCGCCGCCAAGCACGGCATCGAGCACTACACGACCAACCTCGACGAGGCCCTCGCCGACCCGCGCTGGCAGATCTACGCCGACTTCCTCGTGACGAAGGCCCGAGCGGTCGCGATCAAGAAGGCCATCGCGGCCGGCAAGGCGATCTACACCGAGAAGCCCACTGCCGAGAGCTTCGAAGAGGCCCTCGAGCTCGCCCGCCTGGCCGACGCGGCCGGCATCAAGAACGGCGTCGTGCACGACAAGCTCTACCTGCCCGGACTGCAGAAGCTCAAGCGCCTCATCGACTCGGGCTTCTTCGGCCGCATCCTGAGCGTGCGCGGCGAGTTCGGCTACTGGGTCTTCGAGGGCGACTGGCAGCCCGCCCAGCGCCCGAGCTGGAATTACCGCGCCCAAGACGGCGGCGGCATCATCGTCGACATGTTCCCCCACTGGAACTACGTGCTCGAGAACCTCTTCGGCCGCGTCGAGTCGGTCTACGCGAAGGCGGTGACCGAGATCCCGACCCGCGTCGACGAGCACGGCGCGCCCTACGTCGCGACCGCCGACGACGCCGCCTACGCGATCTTCGAGCTCGAGGGCGGAGTGGTCGCGCAGCTGAACTCGAGCTGGACGACCCGCGTCAACCGCGACGAGCTCGTCGAGTTCCAGGTCGACGGCACCCACGGCTCCGCGGTGGTCGGCCTCTTCGGCTGCAAGATCCAGCCCCGCAATGCGACGCCGAAGCCGGTCTGGAACCCCGACCTCGCCGACGCCCACGACTACGACGCCGACTGGATCGAGAGCCCCGGCAACCAGGAGTTCGAGAACGGCTTCAAGACGCAGTGGGAGGAATTCCTCCGTCACGTCGTCGAAGACGGCCCGAATCCCTTCGACTTCCTCGCCGGCGCCCGCGGCGTGCTGCTCGCCGAAGCGGGCCTCGAGAGCTCGCGGGCCGGCCGGCGCGTCGAGATCCCCGTCGTCGGGCTCGACGGGGCAGCGGATGCCGCGGCATCCGGTTCTGCCGTATCCGAGACGGCCGCGCCCGAACTCGCCGAGGTGCGCTGAGCATGTCGACGCTCACCCTGCTCGACGCGAACGGCGCGCTCACGGCGGCGCCGCTCACCGAGGCGCCGGAGTTCGCCAAGCCCGACGCCCCGCTGCGCTCGCGAGTCGCCTACGCCGCCGCGCACGTCGTGCCGAAGCCGTACGCCGACAACACGCCGGGCCGGCCGGCCGAGATCGACTGGGACGCGACCCTCGCCTTCCGCCACCACGTGTGGTCGTGGGGGCTCGGCGTCGCCGACGCGATGGACACCGCGCAGCGCAACATGGGCCTCGACGCCGCCGCCACACGCGAGCTCATCTCACGGAGCGCCGCGGAGGCGGCATCCGTCGGCGGCAAGCTCGTGGTGGGCGTGAACACCGATCACGTCGACGACGAGCACATCTCGCTCGACCAGGTCATCGACGCCTACAAGCAGCAACTGCACCAGACCGAGGATGCCGGCTCCGGCGCCGTGCTCATGGCGAGCCGGCACCTCGCGCGGGCGGCGCAATCGGCCGACGACTACCGCCGCGCCTACCGCGAGGTGCTCGCTGCTGCGAGTGCCCCCGTCGTGCTGCACTGGCTCGGCACCGCGTTCGACCCGCAGCTGGCGGGCTACTTCGGCTCGGCCGACACGAATGCTGCAGCCGAGGTGCTCGTCGAGCTCATCGCCGAGCACCCCGACACGGTCGCGGGCGTGAAGATGAGCATGCTCGACGCCGACGCCGAGATCGCGGTGCGCCGCCGACTGCCAGGCACCGCGCGGATGTACACGGGCGACGACTTCCACTACGTGGGACTCATCGCGGGCGATGACGCGGGACACTCCGATGCGCTGCTCGGCGCGTTCGCGGCCCTCGCGCCGAACGCATCGGCCGCCATCCAGGCGCTCGACGCCGGCGACGAGGCGGCGTACCACCGCATCCTCGGTCCGACCGAGGCGCTCTCGCGGCAGGTGTTCGCCGCCCCGACGTACTTCTACAAGACGGGCGTCGCGTTCCTGGCCTGGCTGAACGGCCACCAGCACGCGTTCCAGATGGTCGCGGGGCTGCACGCCGCGCGGAGCCTCCCGCACCTGTCGGACATCGTCGAGCTCGCGAACGCGTCAGGGTCGCTCGAGCAGCCCGAGCTCGCCGCCGAGCGGTGGCACGGGATGCTCCGCCTCAACGGGATCGACCCGAAGGCGGCGACGGCGGTCGCCGCGAGTTCCGACGCCGACGCTGCGGCGCACCCGGTGGAGGTGCTCGCGTGAGCCCGCACCCGCGCCTGTCGATGAACCAGGCGACGATCAAGCACGCACCGCTCGACGAGGCACTGCGCCTGACCCGTGCCGGCGGCTACGAGTCGATCGGGCTCTGGCGGGAGCCGGTGCAAGCGGTCGGCCTCGACGAGGCCGCACGCCGACTGGCCGACTCGGGGCTTCGCGTCTCGAGCCTCTGCCGCGGCGGCTTCTTCACAATCCCCGAGGGCGCCGAACGTCGGGCCGCGATCGACGACAACCGACGTGCGATCGACGAGACTGCCGCGCTCGCGGCCGCGGGCGCGCCCGGATCGGCGGCCGTGCTCGTGCTCGTCGCCGGCGGCATCCCTGCCGGCGGGACGGACCTGGCCGGCTCACGCGAGCGGGTCGCGGACGCCCTCGCCGAGCTGGCCCCCGACGCGGCATCCGCCGGCGTCACCCTCGCGATCGAGCCGCTGCACCCGATGTACGCGTCCGACCGCGCGGTCGTCTCGACGCTGAAGCAGGCCCTCGACCTCGCCGAGCCGTTCGACGCCCCGACGGTCGGCGTCGTCGTCGACACGTTCCACCTGTGGTGGGACCCGGAGGTGTTCGAGCAGATCGCGCGCGCCGGGGCATCCGGTCGCATCGCGAGCTACCAGGTGTGCGACTGGGCGACGCCGCTGCCGGCCGATGTGCTGCTCGCGCGGCACTACCCGGGCGACGGCGTGATCGACTTCGCGGCCTTCACCGCCGCCGTCGAGGCCGCCGGCTACACCGGCGACATCGAGGTCGAGATCTTCAACGAGGCGATCTGGGCTACCCCGTGGGCCGAGGTCGTCGAACGGACCGCGTCGGCGTTCGAGGCCGTCGTCGCACCCGCCCTGGCCGGCGCCACGGTCTGACCTCGGCCGGGGTGCAGCGAGCGGAAGGCGCGCTGCACCCCGGCCGGGCGACGGCCGCATCGACGACGGATGCCGCATCCGCCTCCGCGGCTACGATGGGACGATGTCGTTCGACCTGCAGGGAATCCCCGCCGATTCCGCGGCGCTCGCCTCGCTCGCCTCGAGGGGATTCGAGTACCGCCTCGTCGACACGCACGACACCGTGGCGGCGTCGGCATGGGTCGAGGCCGACGCCCGCGGATTCCATCACTCGCGCCCCAAGCAGGTCGAACTCGACTACGACCTCGCCGTGATCGCCGACCGGCGGGTGCACGGCGTCTACGACCCGACCATCGTCGCCCCAGAGGTTCCGGTCGCGACGGTCTCCAGTTGGCCGACCGGGCTCAGCGTGCCCGGCGGACGCAGCGTCGATGCTTGGGCGGTGAGTTCCGTCACGGTCTCGCCGACGCATCGCCGACGCGGCATCGCAAGGGCGCTCATGCTCGCCGAACTGCAGAACGCGCGCGCGGCCGGCGCGGCGCTCGCGATGCTCACCGCCACCGAGGCCACGATCTACGGCCGGTACGGGTACGCGCCGGCGGCACGCGCCGCGACCGTGACCGTCGATCGGCGACGCGTGCACTGGACCGGACCGGATGCCCCTGGCCGCGTGCAGTTCGTGGACGCCGCGGCCATCCGCGAGATCGCCCCGGCGCTCGCCCGCCGCGCCGTCGCGCGCACGCCCGGCGAGATCGACCGCTGGCCCGGCCTGCTCGACCGGGTGCTCGGTCTCCACGACCCCGACAGCGACCGGTCGCGGGCACGACGCGTCGTGCGCTACGACGACGAGCGCGGCCAGCCCCAGGGATTCGCCGTGTTCCACGTGTCGCGCCAGCCGAACGAGCCCGGCATCGCCGAGTTCGACTTCCTCGCCGCGGCGACCGACGACGCCGAGCGTGCACTCTGGCGCTTCCTCGTCGAGCAGGACTTCGTCTCGGGCACGCGCGGACTCCTCCGATCCGTCGACGAGCCGCTCCCCTGGCTCCTCGAGGACCCGCGGGCGGTCTCGTTCTCCGACGTCGTCGACCACCTGTGGCTCCGCGTGATCGACCCGGTGACCGCGCTCACGGCCCGGCGCTACAGCGCGCCCGGCCGACTCGTCATCGACGTCGACGACTCGATCGGCCTCGCGCGCGGTCGGTTCGAGCTCGTCGTCGACGAGGCCGGTCGCGCAGAGGTCGCGGCCCTCGAGCAGACGGATGCCGCGGCATCCGCGAAGGGCGTTCGCAGCATCGGGCTCGGGGTGCGCGAACTCGGCGCGATCTACCTCGGCGGGGTGCACCCCTCGGTGCTGGCACGTGCGGGGCGTATCTCCGAGCTCTCGCCCGGCTCCATCGCGACGGCCGACGCCATGTTCGCGGCGCAGCGCGCGCCGCACCTCAGCATCTGGTTCTGATCCGCTAGATCGTGTCCTGACGGGGGAAGATGACCTTCTCCACGATGATGATGAGCGATGCCGCGACCGGGATCGCGACGAGCGCGCCGAGCACGCCGCCGAGGGTGCCGCCCGCCACCGCCGCGATCACGACGAGGGCGCCCGGCACGGCGACCGCGCGGCTCATGATGCGCGGGCTCAGCACGTAGGCCTCGACCTGCATGTAGATCAGATAGTAGATCGCTGCGGCGAGCGCGGTCTCGGGCGATGCCGCGAACGAGACGAGGGTGATGATGATCGCGCCCGTCAGCGTACCGACGAGCGGCACGAGCGAGAAGAGGAAGGCGATGAACGCCAGGAGGATCGGCACCGGCGCCCCGATGATCGACAGGTAGATGAGGCTCAGCACGCCGTTGATCGCACCGAGGCCGACCTGGCCCATGACGTAGCGGCCGACGGAGCCGGTGATCTCCTCGGACACGTCGCGGTAGCCCGGGCGCGAGCTCGCGGGCACGAATCGGGCGGCGTAGCGCTTCATCGAGTCGAGCGAGGCGAGGAAGTAGAGGGTGAGGATGAGCACGATGGTCGCGCCGGTGAAGCCGCCGGCGATGCCGGCCCCCACCGCGAGGATGCCGCCGCCGAGCGAACCGAGGTTCGCCGGATCGGCGAGCCACTCGCCGGCGGACTCGATCGCGTCCTTGATCGCGTCGCCGCTGCCGGTGAGGCCGTTCACCCACGTCACGACCGGGCTGTGCTGCACGTTCGCGACGATGTCGTCCCAGTTCTCGACGATGTTCGTCGTCTGCTCGATCACGATCGGCACGATCGTGGCGATGAGGCCGACGAAGACACCGATCACGCCGGCGAAGACGATGAGGATCGCCACCCAGCGCGGCATGCCGCGACGCTGGAGCCAGCTCACGATCGGGTCGAGGCCGAGCGCGAGGAACAGGGCGAGCGCGACGTAGAGGATGACGGTGCCGAGCTCGCCGACGATGCCGCCGAGCAGCACCGCGAGCAGCACGCCGAGGGCCCCGACGAAGCCGATGCGGAACGCGTTGATCCGCACCTCGGGCGCGCGGGAGTCGCCGTCGCTCGTGATCGCCGCCGCGGGGGGAGGCGGTGCCTGCACCGGGCGCTTCGTACGGATCCTCATGAGTCCGAAGGTAGTGGGCAGTCGCCGCCGGAGCACGCGCTTGACCCGGCGAGTTCGTTCCGGTATCCGGGCTTGCCCCCGCCGATGGCCGTGAGCCGCGGCATCCGCGGAATGAATCGAGGCGATCGGCGTTGCTGTACATGGGCCGGCTTCAGCGCGCCCGCACCACCGAGGAGGAACGTGACCGAGACGACTGCTGTGGGATTCCGTTCGGCACGCGGGCCCGTGCTCATCTCGGTGATGCTCGCCACGGGCCTCATCGCGATCGACTCGACGATCCTCGCGACCGCGGTGCCGTCGATCGTCGCCGATCTCGGCGGGTTCACGCAGTTCCCGTGGCTGTTCTCCATCTACCTGCTCGCCCAGGCCGTCTCGGTGCCGATCTACTCGAAGCTCTCCGACACCGTCGGTCGGAAGCCCATCATGCTGATCGGCATCGGCATCTTCCTCGTCGGGTCGGTGCTCTGCGGCTTCGCATGGGACATGACGTCGCTCATCGTCTTCCGCGCGATCCAGGGTCTCGGCGCCGGCGCGGTGCTGCCCGTCTCGATCACGATCACCGGCGACATCTACACGGTGCGCGAGCGCGCCCGCGTGCAGGGGTACATCGCGAGCGTGTGGGCGATCTCCTCGGTCGTCGGCCCCACCCTCGGCGGGCTGTTCGCCGAGTTCGCCTCGTGGCGGTGGATCTTCTTCGTGAACATCCCGCTCTGCCTGATCGCCGGGTGGATGCTCCTCCGCTCCTACCACGAGTCCGTCACCCGTGAGAAGCACCGCATCGACTTCGCCGGGGCCAGCGTGCTGACGATCGCGTCGACCCTGCTGATCCTCGCGGTGCTCGAGGGCGGCCAGGCGTGGGAGTGGCTCTCCTGGCAGTCGATCGGCGCGTTCGCGGTCGGCGCCCTGCTGCTCGTCGCCTTCGTGTTCATCGAGCGTCGAGCGGCCGAACCCGTGCTGCCGCTCTGGGTGTTCTCCCGGCGCCTCATCGTCACGACCTCGCTCATCTCGCTTGGGGTCGGCGCCGTGCTCATCGGGCTGACCTCGTACGTACCGACGTTCCTCGAGTCGACCGCCGGGGCCACCCCGCTCGTGTCGGGGCTCGCGGTCGCCGCGCTGACGCTCGGCTGGCCGATCTCGGCGAGCCAGGCGGGGCGGCTCTTCCTCCGCATCGGATTCCGCCGGACCGCGCTCATCGGACTCGCGGTCTCCGTGCTCGGCTCGGCGGCGCTCGTCGCGGCCTCGCTCACGCCGAACGTCTGGACCACCGCCATCGCGTGCTTCATCGTGGGTCTCGGCCTCGGACTCGTGGCCTCACCGACACTCATCGCCGCACAGTCGTCGGTGCCGTGGTCGGAGCGCGGCGTCGTCACGGGCGCCAACATGTTCCTGCGCTCGATGGGCAGCGCGGTCGGCGTCGCGATCTTCGGAGCGGTCGCGAACGGCGTGATCGCCCGCTCGGGCCTCGGCGAGCACTCCCCCGTCGCGATCCACGGGGCGTCGACGGCCGTGTTCGTGGCGGTGCTCGCTGCCGCGATCCTCACGATCGCCGGCGGCATCGCGATGCCGAACGCGCACGTCGACGACGTCGAGCACCGGCCGGTCAGCGAGCCCGCGAACGCGTGAGCGGCGATGAGCGGATGCCACGGGGCATCCGCTCATCTCAGACCTCAGAACTGCGCGATGATGCGTTCGGCGAACCACAACAGGCCGACCGCCGCGACGAGCGCTCCGACGATCTTCGTCGCCGGATCGGCCGCCGCCGTGCGACGCAGCAGCACGAGGAGCGGGAAGGCGACCGCGATGATCGCCAGCTGCACCGCCTCGATGCCGACGTTGAAGGCGAGGAGCGAGCCGAGCAGCGACCACGACCACTGCTCGTCGATGCCGAGGGCGCTCGCGAATCCGAGCCCGTGCAGGAGGCCGAAGGCGAAGATCACGGGCATCCGATAGCGCGAGGGCACCTCTCGCGCGAAGAAGACGGCCACCGCCGCCGCCACGATCGAGAGCGCGATGACCGGCTCCACGATCGCGGCGGGCACGCTGACGAACCCCAGGCCCGCGATGAGGAAGGTGACGCTGTGCGCGACGGTGAACGTCGTCGCCGCCACGACGATGCCGCGAAGGCTTCGGGCTCCGAGCAGCAACGCGAGCAGGAAGAGCAGGTGGTCGAGCCCGAGGAGCAGGTGCTCGGCGCCGAGCAGGAAGTACTCGCCGAAGTGCGGCGTGGTCTCGACGAGTTCGATCGTCGGTGTCGCCGCCGTGAGGAGCCCGCTGCCTGCCGCGTCGTCGACGCTCCAGGTGATGCGAGTCTCGGTGTCGTGGACGAATCCCTCGAGGTCGGGGAAGAGCGCGCTCGAGGCGGCGAGCGTCGCCTCGTCGTCAGCGCAGCGCGCCGAATAGCGGAGCACCGCGAACGCGCGGCCCGCATCGTCACGGATGTCGCTCGCCCCGGCCCGCTCGAGCGTGCAGCGTTCGGCGCCTGCGTCGATCGCGAAGCGTTCGGTGACGTAGTCGTCGACCGCGTCGGCGTGCTCGGTGAGCTGCTCCCGCTGAACATCGGGGTCGGTGGCCTCGTAGGCCTCGGCGTAGAGCCAGGCCGACTTCATCAGCAGGTCGTACTCGAGCTCCAGCTCGACGGAGACCTCCCCGCCGGCGCGTTCGACCTCGGCGGACGCCGCGGTGGTGGCGTCGTGCGCGACCGCGGACGTCGCCGGCAGCACGACGGCGAGCACGCTCGTGGCCAGGGACACCATGATCGCCGCCGCGACCCGAGTGGACGGGCCGCGGCGGCGGGGTTGGTCGACCGTCATCCGGCAGCTGAACCGTCAGGCTGGAAGTACGGGAAGAGGGGCGAGCTCTGATCCCAGACGCCGGGCTTGCCGCTTCCGTCCTTCGTGACGAACACGGCGGGCTCGGACGTGGTCTCGCCGCCGCCTGCCGACCGAGCGGTGACGATCCAGGCATAGGGGGTGCCTGCCTTCAGCTTCGACCACTCGACGGTCGCGACCGCTCCGGAGGCGACGGTCGCCTCGCCGATCACCGCGATCGGCGAGTAGACCGCGACCGAGTCGGTGCGCAGGCTCGTCGTGCGGCTCGTGAGGTCGATCGGCAGCACCATGTCGTCTTCGGTGCCGTCGTAGCGATGCCGGTCGTCGTACTCGGTCGCGCCGAACTCGTCGAGCAGCGGCGAATAGGTGTCGACGTTCATGATGCCCCGGTCGACGTCGATCTGCAGCAGCCGGAAGAAGCTCGCCCCGAAGCGCAACTGGTCGGTCGGCTGGTACCCGCCGATCTCGGTGAGCCCGAGTCGATCGGCGGAGACCGTGTAGAACTGATAGTCCGCCAGCAGCTCGACGACGCCGTGCTCGATCTCGCCGACGTTCGGCTTGACGTTCGTGCCGACGCCGTGTTCGTGACCCGCGAGAATCAGGAACACGTTGGGGTTCTGCGCGACGACCGTGTTGTAGAGCATCGAGCCGTCGGGTGCCGAGAACGGTGCGTTGCGCCCGTCGGGCTGGGTGCTCGGCGCCAGGTAGTCGTGCGAGAGCAGTACGCCGTTGCGGCCCGGGAAGCGGGCGAACACGCTGCCAGCCCATTCCGCCTCTTCGCGCGTCACGCCGTACGAGAGCCCGACGACCACGAAGTCGAGGCCACCCGCCGAGAACAGGTCGTAGTGGTTCTGGTTGTCGCCCTCGCGCCACGGTCCGCCGTATTCGGCGTGGGCCCACCCTGCGGATGCCGCCGCATAGCGGTCGGGTCCGTAGTACCGGTTGAAGATCGCCTCGGCGCCGTTCTCGGTGCCCGACTGGTTGTCGTGGTTGCCCGCGATCACGCCGTTCGGCACGCCGGCCGCATCGAGCACCGCCTGCTGCCGCGACGAGACCTCGAACTCGCCGATCACCTGCTGCTCGAGCTCGGGCGTCGCTGGCTTGCGGATGTTGTTCTCGATCACGTCACCGGTGTGGGCGACGTACGAGATCTTGCGCGAGTCGGCGTTGTCGGCGATCCAGTCGACGATGCCCGAGTAGGCCGATTCCCAGACCGCACGTTCCTCGGGCGTCTCCTGTTCGACGGCGCCCTCCGAGATGTACTGGGTGTCGGTGAAGTGGGCGATCGAGAAGTCGTAGCTCGCCGGGTCGGCGAAGCCGTTGGGGTCTCCCGCTTCGAGGTCGTCGGCGAAGGGATCTTCACCGGTGACCATCACGTGCACCTGCTGTCCGTCGAGGTAACGGTCGTCGACGTGGGCTGCGAGCACCGTGTCGGCATCTGCTGCGCCGCGCGCACTCGCCAGCACGTCCCACGTGCCCGACTCGAGGTTCCACGCGCGGAGCGATGCGAGCCGGTCGGGGTCGATGCCGCCCGCCCAGCGCAGCACGGGCGACTGCACCTGCCCCTTCACCATCACGTCGAACCGCTGGTAGGCGACGTCGCGGGATCCGTCGGTATCGAGCGTACGGCCGTCACCGGGCGCGAGCGCCGAGGGACCGGTGACCTTCTGCTCGCCCTCGACCGAGAGTGTCGTCGGCACGCTCGGGGAGCTGCCGTGCCACACCTGGTTCGGGGTGAGGATCTCGGCCTGCGAGAAGGTCGCGGTGACGTCGCCGCCGTCGGGCTCCGCGACCCGCGCCGAGAGGCTGACGGTGCCGCCCGCGTCGATCGTGCCCGGCGCCGGGGCGAGTTCCGACGGGGCGTCGGGGATGCCGGCGGAGGTGAAGACGATCTCGTGCGACACCGCGTTGCCGAGGCCGTCGACGGCGCTGACCACGAGGGTGTGCTCGCCGGCGCCGAGGCCCGGCCCGATCGGCGACGCGAGGGCGATGGCGGTGCCGTCGAGCGTGACGTCGGGGCCCGAGAGGATGCCCGAGGGGTCGTCGAGCTGCACGTCGAGGGCGACCGCCGAGGTGATCGTCTGGCCGGCCGCGGGCAGGCTCGAAGACAGGGCCGGGCCCGAGTTGTCGGTCACGATCGATCGCGTCGCCACCTCGCCGCTCGTGGAGGCCGCCGCGATCGTGTGGGCGCCGTCGTCGAGGGTCGTGGTGTCGAGCTCGGCCCGCAGGCCCTGCGCGGCACCCTCGACGGTGAACTCGAGCGTGACCTCGCGGAGCGCGCTCGAGCTGCTGCCGCAGTTGCCGTCACCCATGCTGTAGCTCGGGCGCACTGCGACGCCGGTGGCGGTGCCGCTCGCGGAGGAGAGCGCGATGGTCGACACGGCGAAGTCGTCGCGGTTCACGCCGCAGGCCGCGTCAACGCCGCCGGTCACGAGCTGCACGGTGTTCGCGCCGGGCTTCAGCCACTCGTTCGGGAAGGCGACGTCGACCCGCCGGTTCACGTAGTCGCCGCCGAGGTCCTGCCGCATGCCGTTCACGAGCAGGTGACTGCGGTAGCGCGCCTCGATCGAGTTGGACCCCACGTTGAAGCTGAACGCGGCATCGCCGGCGCCGAGCGTGGCGAAGGCACCGACGTCGGCGCCGTCGACGGTGAGCGAGGCGACCCCGGACGCTGCGGCGACGGGCTGGGTCGCGAAGACCTGCTGCACGGCCTTGGCGATCGTGCCGTCGGCGGGGGTCACGTACGGCGCGCCGGTCGGGGCGTTGTTCACGTTGACCACGCTCGAGGTGCTGGCACCCGAGGTGGTGGTCGCGACGATCATGTGCTCGCCGTTCGCGATGGTCGTCGTGTCGAGCTCGGCCGTGAGCCCGGTGGCGCCCTGGGGGTCGCCGAGCACGAAGAACGAGAGTTCGGCGCTGAGGCGAAGCGACGTGTTCGAGCCGCAGCTGCCGTCGCCGAACGAGTAGCTGTACTCGTTCTCTTCACCGTCGGCGATCTCGCCGAGTAGCTCGAGGCCGATGTTGGAGAGCACGAAGTCGTCGTGGTTCACGCCGCACGACGAGTCGATCGTTCCGGTGACGATCTCGACCGTGTTCTCGCCCTGCACGAGGTACTCGTTCGGCACCTCGAGGTCGACCCGCTCGTTCACGGAGTCGTCGAGCTCGATGCGGTGCTCGCCGTTCACGAGCACGTGGTTGCCGTAGCGCGCCTCGATCGAGTTCGTGCCCACGTCGAAGCGCAGGTACGAGACGCCGACCGTCGCAGTGGTGTCGAGCGCGGCACCATCGAGCGTGAGGCTCGTGACGTCGTCGTCGACGGTCACCGGGGTCGACGCGATCGTCTCGAGGCCTTCGAGGAACGCCCCGGTCGCGGGCACGAGTTGCGGCGGCGCCGGCTCGGCCGGTGCCGGCTTCGGCTTCGCAGCGGTGCTCACCGTCGAGTTGGCGGCCACCGCCGTCTCATCGGTGATCGGCGCGGCGATCGCCGCCTGCGTCGGCACGAGCGTCGCGGCCCCGAGCACGGCGACGATCCCCATTGCGATGGCTGCCCCCGCCGAACCCCTGCCCCTGCCCTGCACGTTCCTCCAGCGCATTCCGCACCCTCTCCAGCGTCGCCGTCCCGGCCCCCGCGGCGAGCGCGAGGAGTTCCGGGTGACACGTTGGCGGCGCAGGGTGAACGGACGGGGTGGCGCGGTCGACGCGCCGGCGACGGAACGGGGAACGCTGCCCGCGCGGGGCACTCGCCGCCGCGGGGTACGCCATCGCTACACGGTCTCAGCCCATGGACGGCGCTCGGTCTCAGCGCAGCCCCGATGCTGGCACGACCTCGCCCTCGAGCGTGCGCACCCACCGGTCGCCGGTCGCCCGGAACTCCGCCCGCGTCGTGAACCGGTAGTGGTAGGCCCGCGCACGGATCCAGCGCGGGGCGGCGCCGTCGAACGGATCGGTGTCGAGCAGCGCGAGCGTCGCGGCATCCGCTTCGAGCAGTCGCAGCAGGAACACCTCGAACCAGGGCTCCCACAGGCGGCCGAGCGGCAGGAACCACATCAGCCAGTCGAGGCGCAGGTGGTACGGCGCCCACTGCCGCGGGATGCGGCGGAGGTCGCCCGGCTTGCCCTTGAACGCGTACTCGCGCCACTCGGTGTCGGGCGAGTCATCGGGCGCAGCGTCGGGATCCTCGGCGAGCGTGCCCTCGACGACGATCTCGATGCGCCGCTTCGTGACGGTGCCGAAGGCACCGTAGGCGTTCACGAGCATCCACCGGTTGAACGACGCGTTCATGAGCTGATGCCGGGAGAATAGGTTCCTGATCGGCTGCACGCTGAGCACGACGAGCAGAGCGGATGCCGCGAGCACCACGACCGCCCACCAGATCGGCGTCGCCGCGGCATCCGTGCCCAGATCGCTCGGAATCGCGGGGATGAGCCAGTGCCAGGCCGAGTCGGTGACGGCGGATGCCGCGAGCACGACCGTGATCCAGTTGAGCCACGCGAAGTTGCCGGTCACGATGAGCCAGAGCTGGGTGAGGATCACGATCGCCGCGGCCGACGAGCCGACGGGGCCCGGCACGAAGAGGAGGAACGGCACGACGAGCTGCGCGAAGTGGTTGCCGAGCACCTCGCCCTTGTGGAACCACTTCGGCAGCAGGTGCGCCTGCCGGCTGAGCGGGCCCGGCATCGGCTGCGTCTCGTGGTGGTAGGTGAGCGCCGTGAGGTCGCGCCACTCGCGCCCGCCGCGGATTTTGATCATGCCGGCCCCGAACTCGAGCCGGAACACGAGCCACCACACGGCGACGACGATCGTGAGTGGCGGCGGCTGATCGTTCGAGCCGAGGAACGCGACCGTGAAGAGCGCCTCGCAGAGGAGCATCTCCCAGCCGAAGCCGTAGAAGGTCTGGCCGACGTTCACGATCGAGAGGTACAGGATCCAGAGGGCGAGGAAGACGAGGAGCGCCACCCACGGCGGGCCGAGCTGCGGCAGGCCCAGAACGACGGATGCCGCGAGCACGAGCCCTGCGACGGCGACTGCGACGAGGCGCCGGTCGGTGTAGCCCCAGCGGAAGACGGTCGGGCCGCGCAGGCGCGACGCGCGCTCGAGCAGCTCGGGCACCGGCAGCAGTCCGTGCTCGCCGAGGAGCGGCCGGAACTGGTTCAGCGTCGAGAGGAAGGCGACGAAGGCGAGCACGCCGACGCCGCGCTGCAGGATCTGCCGTGCGATCTCGTAGTCGTGCGCGTCGAACCAGGCGGTCCACTCCACGCTCCCACGCTACGCCTCATCCGCGGGTTGAGGAGGCGCGCCAGCGCCGTCTCGAAACCGCGAGACGAACGTCGAGCGGGTTGAGGAGGCGCGCCAGCGCCGTCTCGAAACCCACTCCGAGCGAGCGGGTTTCGAGACGCTCGCTTCGCTCGCTCCTCAACCCACGGGTGGAGACCCGGTCAGCGCAGTCCGAAGCGCTCACGCAGGGCGAGCTTCGCCGCGAACCAGCCGTTCATGCCGTGCACCGCGGGGCCGGGCGGCGTCGCGCTCGAGCAGAGGTAGACGCCCTCGACCGGCGTGCGCCACGGTTTCGGCGACACGACCGGCCGCTTCAGCAGTTGCGCCAACGTGAGCTCCCCCGAGTAGATGTCACCGTCGACGTAGTTCGCGTTGTACCGGCCGAGCTCGGCCGCCGAGCTCGACGCCGAGGCGAGCACGACATCGCGGAAGCCCGGCGCGAAGCGCTCGACCTCGGCCGTGACGAGCTCGGTCGCGTCGAGCGTCGACCCCGCCGGCACGTGCGTGTAGGCCCAGAGCACGTGCTTTCCCTCGGGCGCGCGGCTCGGGTCGGCGACCGTCGGCTGCGTCACGAGCACGTACGGATGCTCCGCTCCCCCGCCGCCGGCGACGCCGGGCTGGTAGCCGCGGGCCACGGCGTTCTCGGCCGCCGCGATCTCGGCGCGGCTGCCGCCGAGATGCACGGTGGGCGCGAGGCCCACCTGCGCGTTGCGCCACGGCACCGGACCGCTCAGGGCGAAGTCGACCTTCGCCACGCCCGAGCCGTAGCGGTAGCGGCGGAGGGCGCGAGCGTAGCGGCCGGGAAGTTCGGCGGTGAAGAGCAGCTCGGGCGAGGTGTCGAGCAGCACCACGCGTGAACCCGTCACCTCGGCGAGCGCAGCCACCGGGGCATCCGTCACGATCTCGCCGCCGCGCGCGCGGAGCTCGTCGGCGAGCGCGTCGGCGATCGTCTGCGACCCGCCGACCGGCAGCCCCCACCCGACCCCGTGACCGTGCATCGCGAGCAGCATCCCGGCGCCCGCTCCGGAGAGCGACGGCATCGGCCCGGCCGCGTGCGCGACGACGCCTGTGAGCAGTGCAGGCGCGACGTCGCCGACGAAGCGGGCGTTCCACGCCGCGGTGCCCTGCTCGAGCGCGCGCAGGCCGAACTTCACCGCGGCGATCGGGTCGCGCGGCACGCGCAGCAGCTGAGAACCCGTGAAGTCGACGACCCCTCGGCTTCGGGCGAGGACTGGGGCGAGCAGGCTCCGCCAGGCGGCGCCGTCGGCCTCGAGGCCGTCGGCGGTGCGATCGAGGTCGCGCCAGGCGACACCGGCTCGCCCGCCGTCGAGCGGATGCGCGTAGGAGACCTCGGGCACCACCCAGTCGATGCCGTCGAGGAGCCCCAGCTTTCGAAACACGGGCGAGGCGAGACCCGCGGGATGCACCGTCGAACAGACGTCGTGCCGGAAGCCGGGCAGCGTGAGCTCGGCGGTGCGGAGGCCCCCGCCGATCGTCGGCGCCGCCTCGAGCACCCGAACCGAGAGCCCGGCACGCGCGGCGACCACCGCGGCGACGAGCCCGTTGGGCCCGCTCCCCACGACCGTGACGTCGGTCACGAGATCAGAATCCGGCGCCGAGGGTGTTGACGTAGATCCACGGCAACCGGTCCATCATCAGCCGATGGCGATTGCCGTCGGCGTCGGGCGCGTCATCGGGCACCGAGGGGTCGCGGGCCTCCCGCTCGTGCTCGGCCACGAACTCGGCGTCCTCCTGCCAGAGGATCATGCGCCCGTCGTCGACCGCCTTCGCGACGAAGGGCTGCACCGAGCCGCTCCGGAGTTCGGCGAGTGCCGCGTCGACGGATGCCGCGTGCGACAGCCCGTGCAGGGTCACCCAGGTCGGCGGCCACAGCGTCATGCCGCCGGCCGCATGCCGGTCGAGCGCGTCTTCGGGGCGGAGCCAGGCCGCTGCCTCGACCTCGTCGGGTGCGAGGCGCAGCTCGCCGTCGGGAACGCGCACGGCGAAGAACGTCGTCGTGAGCCGCTTCGGGGCGCGGGCCGGCGGCGTCCAGTGCGAGAAGGGCACGAGTTCGTCGCCGTCGAGCACGAGTCCGACCTCTTCGAACGTCTCGCGCACCGCGGCCCGGCGGGCGGCGTCGATGCCGTCAAGCGGGTCGCCCGCGGCATCCGCTTCATCGACTGCGCCGCCCGGGAAGACCCAGGCACCTGGGAACGAACCTCGATCGCGCGGTCGCTCGGCGAGTAGCACCTCGACGCCGCGTTCACCGTCGCGCAACAGCACGACGGTCGCGGCGGCGCCGGTGGCCGCCGGGTTCGTCAGTGACTCGAGCTCGCTGTTCATCACCTCAGACTATGACCCGGCACGCCGGCGCGCACGGGCGCCGATACACTTTCGGGCATGGTTCAGGCTTCCGCCGCCGGCGATCGCGTGTCGACGTTCGCCCGTCTCGTGCTGGCACCGAACGCCGGGCCGATGACGCTCGACGGCACGAACTCCTACGTGCTGCGGGCACCGGGTTCAGACGGGGTCGTCGTGGTCGACCCCGGGCCGTCCGACACCGCGCACCTCGCGGCACTGGCCGAGGCCGGCCACGTCGAGCTCGTGCTCGTGACCCACCACCATCCCGATCACACCGAGTCGCTCGCCGTCTTCCACGAGATGACGGATGCCCCGGTGCGCGCGATCGACGCGGCGTTCTGCTTGGCCGGGGCACCGCTGGCCGACGGCGAGCGCATCAGTGCGGCGGGCCTCGAGATCGACGTGGTCGCGACCCCCGGGCACACGGCGGACTCGGTGTGCTTCTCGCTGCCCGGCGACCGCCTCGTCGGCGGCGACGACACGCTCGGCACGGTGCTCACGGGCGACACGATCCTCGGGCGCGGCACGACGATCATCGCCGACCCCGACGGCGCCCTCGGCCCGTATCTCGACTCGCTCGAGGTGCTGCGCACCCTCGGCACGCCTGGCCCGGTCGGCGTGCTGCCGGGCCACGGCCCGGTGCTGCCCGACCTCGCGGCGATCTGCCGCGCCTACCTCGCGCATCGCGCCGAACGACTCGACCAGGTGCGAGCGGCGCTGCGCGAACTGGGTGCCGGCGCCGGGCCGGCTGCGGTCACCGACCTCGTCTACGCCGACACGGATGCCTCGGTGCGAAGTGCAGCCGAGGCATCCGTTCGAGCGCAATTGGCCTACCTGCGGAGCGAGGGCTGAGGCAGCGACGCGCGAGGCGTGCGGGCTACGCGACGAGCGCGATGCCGGCGTTCCAGCCGACCTTCTCCTGCACGGCGAGGGTGAGCTGCAGGAAGCCGACGGCCTCGAGCTCACGAGCCCGCGCGAGGCGGCCGGCGTCGACGGCGTTCACGCCGCCCGCGCGCACGACCTCCGCGAGGGCGAGCTTCGCGTCGTCGTCGTCACCGGCGATGAGCACGGTGGTGGGGTTCGCGCCGACGGTCTTCGCGGCGAGCGTGGCGGCGAAGTTCGTGTTGAAGGCCTTCAGCACCTTCGCGTCGGGCAGCGCCGCGGCGAGCTCGCTCGCACGCGAGCCGTCGGCCGGCACGACGAGCGAGTCGAAGGTCGAGAAGTCGAGCGGGTTCGTGATGTCGACGACGACCTTGCCGGCGAGCTCGGCACCGCGCGCGGCGACGATCTCGTCGATCGCGGTGTGCGGCACGGCGAGCACGACGATGTCGCCGGTGATCTGCTGGGAGGCGCCCCGCCCGATGAACTCGACGGTGTTGCCGCCTGCGGCGACGATGCCGCCGATGGCGGTGCCCATGTTGCCGTTTCCGATGATGCTGACGGTCGTCATGTCTTTCCTCTCCGCGCCGTTCGACGCGATTACTTGTTGCGACAACCAACACTGTACGCGCATTCAGTTGTTGCGTCAACCAATGCGGTAGACTCCCAGACATGACGGAAGAGACGAGGTGGCTGGCCCCCGAGGAGTCGGCCGCATGGGTGCGCCTCGTGGCGCTCGCCGAGCTACTGCCCGGCGCCCTCGACGCGCAGCTGCTGCGCGACGCCGGACTCACGCACTTCGAGTACGGCGCCCTCATGGCACTCGGTGCCGCGCCGTCGCGCACCATGCGCATGACCGAGCTCGCCTCACGCACGAACGCAACGCTCCCCCGCCTCTCGCACGTCGCCAAGCGCCTCGAGGAGCGCGGGCTCATCGAGCGCTTCCCGTGCCCTGAAGACCGGCGCGCCACGAACGCCACGATCACCGCGGCAGGCCTCGACCTCATCTCCGAAGCGGCCCCCGGCCACGTCGAGACCGTGCGCGCGAACGTGCTCGACGCACTCGAGCCCGAACAGCTCGAACAGCTCTACGTGATCGCCGGCGCGGTGCTCGCCCGGCTCGACCCCGAGGCGCGTCTGTCGGCGACCTCCTGCCAGTTCAGCGAAGGCCCCGTCGACCACCTCGTGGCCTGAGCCGGGCGTCGATCAGACGCCGGCAGTCCGAGCGCACGGCAGCGGAAATCGGACCTCGTCCACGCAGGGTCCGAATCCCGCCAGAACGTCGTCGCCACGGCGAGCAGGATCGGAAGCACGACTCGACCCGGCCCCTGCGCCGGACCGGAAGGACGTGCCATCCATGAGCACCATCGAATTGAGCACCATCGCCTTGATCACCGGCGCCAATCGCGGACTCGGTCTCGCGACGGCGACCGCGCTCGCCCGCACCGGCGCCACGGTCATCATCGCCGGACGCGACTTCGAGGCCGCCAGCGCCGCGGCCGAGGGACTCGTCGCGCAGGGCCTGCGCGCCGAGCCGCTCGAGCTCGACGTCGCCTCGCCGACGAGCGTCGCCGCCGGCGCCGCCGCGGTCGAGTCCCGGCACGGGCGTCTCGACATCCTGGTGAACAACGCCGGCATCCTGCCGGAGGCGACCTCGGAGACCGAGCACGAGTTCGTCGACCTCGGGGCGTTCGCGCGCACCTTCGAGACGAATGTGCTCGGCGTGGCGACGGTGACCGAGAAGTTCCTGCCGCTGCTTCGCCGCAGCGACGCCGGCCGCATCGTCAACGTCTCGTCGACCATGGGGTCGCTTCGCGATCAGACCGACGAGAATTCGCCGTACTACTCGAGCGTCGTGCCCGCCTACCAGGCGTCGAAGGCCGCCGTGAACAGCATGACGATCGGCCTCAGCAAGCAGCTCGCCGGCACTCGACTCAAGGTGACGTCGGTCTGCCCCGGTTGGGTGCAGACCGACCTCGCGCCCGGAAATCGGGAGCACGCGCCGACGACCGCCGAGGAAGCGGCTCGGGTCGTCGTGACCGCCGCGACCCTGCCCGCCCATGCCGCATCGGGCACGTTCATCGACAGCGCAGGGCCCGTCGCGTGGTGAGGGTCGGAGGCGAGGGTCAGCGCGGGTCGTAGGTGAGGCAGTCCGCGTCGACCGCGCCGGGGCCGACGCGCACCGATGGCGCGGTGCACTCGAGCGAGCTGTTGTGCACGCACTCCGCACGCTGGCAGGCGCCGACGTGCGTCACGACCTTGTCGAGACCGCCCTTGCTGCCGAGCGGGATGAAGGTCGCGCACTCCGCGTCGCCGACCGAGCCGCCGATCGTGACCGCGGCGGCATGGCAATGGGAGTGGTCGTTGTAGGAGCATCCGGCCACCGAGCATTCGGCGACGGCGGGCAGTTCGTCGAGCGTCATGCTCATGGTGGCCTCCCGGCTGGTGTGCGACTCGTTGACCGCGATCGTACGCCCGCCGGCGCGCCGCCCGCAGCATCCGAGGCCAGAAATTCCGCAGATCAAGGGGACTTTTTTCTGAGGCCAGCCTTACCTATCCGGCGCCCCGGACCGCCGGCACGGTCGCCCGACCGTTCAGCGCGAGACGGTGCCCATGCGGCTCGCGATCGGCTTCAGCACGGCGGGTCGCACGGCAAACCAGCCCCCGATCATGATCGCGAGCGACACCGCGAAGATCGCGAAGCCGAGCCACGATGCACCGTCTCGCGCGGCGAACATCGCGTCGAGGTTGCGCAGCGCACCGGTCGCGAAGACGAGGGTCACGTGCACGATGACGAAGGCGACGAAGACGAGCATCACCGGGTAGTGCACCGACTTCGCGAGCTTCGCCGGGTAGAGACGGTTGAGCCGCTCGGCACGCTGCGGCCACACCGACGAGAGCCGCAGGCCCGTGAGCACCGCGAGCGGGGCGACCACGAAGACGATCGCGAAGTAGCTGAGCACCTGCAGGCTGTTGTAGTTCACCCAGGCGTGCTCGACGGGCCAGTCGAGCGAGGCGTACTGCAGCCCGGCCGAGACGGCGTTCGGCCAGATGTCGGCACTCGTCGGCACGATCCGCATCCACTGCCCGGTGACGAAGAGCAGCACGATGAAGACGATGCCGTTCGCGACCCAGAGCGCGTCGACGGTGTAGTGCAGCCAGAGGTGGATGCTGACCTTCCACGGCGGGTTCTTCGTGCGGACGAGCCCGTCGTTGCGACGCACCCAGCGGGCCGGCGGGCGGCCGCCCTTGCGCAGCAGCAGACCCGAGCGCACGAGCAGCACGAGGAAGAACGCGTTCAGGAAGTGCTGCCAGCCGAGCCACGCCGGGAAGCCGACGGGCGCCCCCTCGGGCAGCGGCGTCGTGCCGGGGTAGCGCGTGAGGAACTCCTGCACCGCGGGCTGGGCGCGCAACCAGATCGCGGCGAGCACGACCCCGCCGAGCAGCACGACGCCGGCGAACACGGCCAGCGCGACGGGCAGCCACCTGATGCGTCGACGAGTCGCGTGATGCGCGGTCGGGTCGGTGAGGCGGGTCACCGGAGTATTTTGGCATGACCGCCCGAGCACTCGCCGAGGTCGACGACCCGGAAGGTCACGGATGCCGCGGCTCCCGCCGAACCAGGGCACAACTCGGCCGATCTGCCCACGGCAGCACTGCTCACGGCAGCACTGCTCACGGCAGCACTGCTGTCAGCGGCATCCGCCCCACGCCGCATCGGCCCGGCGCACGCTGGGGGCATGAGCGAACACGACTCCCCACCGATCCACCCCATCGACGCCGAGCTCACGAGGCGGCTCTTCCACGAGCGCATCATCGTGCTCGGCGACGAACTCGACCAGGCGGGCGGCAACCGCCTCATCGCGCAACTCGTCACGCTCGCGGCCGACGACCCGCGGCGCGACATCCGCTTCTGGATCAATTCACCCGGCGGCTCGGTGTCGGCGATGCTCGCGATCGCCGACGTCATGCGCTCGATCCCGAACGACGTCTCGACGATCGCCATGGGCATCGCGGCGAGCGCGGGGCAGTTCCTGCTCACGGCGGGCACGAGGGGCAAGCGGTTCGCGCTGCCGCACGCGCGCGTGCTCATGCACCAGGGCTCGGCCGGCATCGGCGGCACGGCGGTCGACATCGAGCTGCAGGCCGACGACCTGCGCTACACACGGGACACGGTGCTCGCCATCACGGCCGAGAACACCGGGCAGCCCATCGAGCGAATCGCAGAGGATTCGCTCCGCGACCGCTGGTACTCCGCGACCGACGCCGTCGACTACGGCTTCATCGACGCCGTCGCCGACGGCTTCGGCGAGATGTTCCCGGGCAGTGACCGGCCGCAGGTGGGGCTTTCGGCAGCCACGGGAACGGCACGAGCAACAGCAACCGGAACAGGAGCAGCGTCATGACGAGCTACACGATCCCCTACGTCGTCGAGAAGCGAGGCAACAGCGAACGCTCGCTCGACGTCTACAGCCGGTTGCTCTCGGACCGCATCGTCTACCTCGGCACCGAGATCGACGACGGCGTCGCGAACGTGCTCATCGCGCAGTTCCTCCACCTCGCCTCGGAGTCGAGCGAGACGCCGATCAGCCTCTACCTGAACTCCCCGGGCGGTTCGCCGGGCGCGGCGCTCGCGGTCTACGACACGATGCAGCACATCAGGCCGGATGTCGCGACCACGTGCGTCGGCCAGGCGGGCGGGCCCGCCGCGGTGCTGCTCGCCGGCGGCGCGAAGGGCATGCGGGCGATCCTGCCGCACGGCCGCGTCGTGCTGCACCAGCCGTCGACGCAGGGGCGCGGCACGATCCCCGACCTGATCCTGCATGCCGACGAGGTCGTGCGCGTGCGCGCCGAGCTCGAGGCGGCACTCGCGGCCGACACGGGCCGCGACGCATCCGCGCTGCGCCACGACACCGATCGCGACCTGATCCTGCCGGCCGCTGCGGCCGTCGAGTACGGACTCGCCGACCACGTGCTGACGGCGCCGGGCCAGCTGGCCGGTTCGGCCGCTCCCGCCTACGCGGCGAGCAGGTAGGCCGAGGGCCCGGCGGGCGCGTGAAGGCCGCCGGGCTCGACCGCGTCGGCGCGGAACGCGAGCGAGGTCTCGATGCGAACCACCTCACGGCGCTCGGCTTCGCGGCGCTCGGCCTCCCGCCGCTCGCCGAGCAGCAGGCCGACGCGTTCGACGACGTCGACGAGGTCGAGCCCGAGCGCCTCGGCGACCGAGCCGAGCACCTCCGACGAGGGCTCCTTGCGGCCGCGCTCGACCTCGGAAAGGTACTGCGGCGAGACGCCTGCGGTCGCCGCGACCTCGGTGAGGATCCGCTCCTGCTCGAGCCGCTCACCGCGGAGCACCTCGCCGAGCGCGTGCCGCCAGAGCGGTTTCGCGCCGGCTCGACCGGACGCACTCGACGTCGGGCCCTGCGGCCCGTTGACCCGTGTGAACTCGACGACCTTGCCCATGTCGAGAGGCTAGCCGCGGCATCCGCTCGCCGTCAGGCCGATCCGCTCAGAGCAGAACGCCGAGTGCGGTTACGCGGGAGCGTTGTCGGGGTCGAGGGTCTCGAGCGAGTCGTCCTCGACCGCGTTGTCGGCCTCGAGGTCGTTGGCGTCCTCGCCGTCGGCGCCCCGGTTCGCCGCCTCCTCGGCGGCATCGTCCTCGGCGGTCTTCAGGTCGGCGACGTCCAGGTCGGCGAGGTCCATCTCGGCGGTGTCCTGCTCGGCGATCTCCATCTCGTCGGCGGCGGTGCGCTCGGCAGAGTCACTGACGCCGGAGTCGGCGTTCCGAGGATCGTGTCGCTGCGTCGTCTCTCGTGGGTCGGTCATGATGCCTCCTCGATCGGGATGGTTCCAGCGTGGGCGGCGCACCGAGCGTCGTCAACGGGTTGACGGCGTGGTGCGCCCGGTGCTGGCGCTCGCCCGCGCACCCGTGCAGAATGAACCCACTGACGTGGAGGTGCGCGATGTCGACGGAGACCGTGATCTGGTCGATTCTCGGAGCGTTCATCGCGGTGGGGGGCCTGCTGGGCCTCGCCGCGATCTGGGCGCTGATCCGACGGCCGCGCGAGCGCTGACCGCTCAGGCCCGCATGCCAGCGCTCGAGCGCCGTCGGTCAGCCGAGCGCTTCGGCGATCGGCGTGCTTCCGGCGTTGAAGCGGATGGTTCGGCGCACCGTCGAATCCCGGTGCACCGCCTCGGCGGCGACGGCCGCGACATCCGCTCGATCGACCGTGCCGCCGCTCGACGCTTCGACGTCGATGAGCCCGGTGCCCTCGCCGTCGGTCAGGGTGCTCGGGCCGAGGATGGTCCAGTCGAGCGCCGTGCCCGCGAGATACTCGTCGGCCGCGGCCTTCGCCTCGGCGTAGGCGCGGAACGAGTTGCCCTCGGGCACCCTGTGGTCGGGCGAGCCGAAGTACGACACCATGACGTACCGAACGACGCCCGCGCTCTCGGCGGCGGCCATCGAGCGGATCGCCGCGTCGCGGTCGACGGCATACGTGCGGGCCGGGTCGCCGCCGCCGGCTCCCGCCGACCAGATCACCGCGTCGTGACCGTGCAGGATCTCGGCGAGGTCGTCGACGTCGAGCCGTTCGATGTCGGCCACGACCGGGCGCGCACCCGCGGCGGCGACGTCTTCGGCGTGGTCGGGATTGCGGATGATCGCGTCGACCTCGTCGCCCCGATCTGCGAGCAGGCGCTCGAGCTGCAGGGCGATGTTGCCGTGGCCCCCGATGATCACGATGCGTGCCATGTGCTCCTCCTCCGGCTGGTTCGATCCACGCTACTCCCGGTCGCTTCGGTCGGCCTCGGGCGAGGCGGTGCGCCGTGCCGGTGACGAGTGCAGGGCTGCTGCTCTACCGCGACCTCCGCGAGATGCGCGGGCTCGAGGTCTTCATCGGGCACATGGGCGGGCCGTTCTGGGCGCGCAAGCAGGCCGGCGCGTGGTCGATCCCGAAGGGCGAGTTCACCGCTGAGGACCCGCTTGCCGCTGCCCGTCGCGAGTTCGCCGAGGAGATCGGTGCACCGCCGCCCGAGGTCGACGCCATCGACCTCGGCGCGTTCCGGTACTCGTCGGGCAAGACCGTGCGGGTGTTCGCCTGCCGCGCACCCGACTTCGAGATCGACGAGGTGCGCTCGAACACCTTCGAGGTCGAGTGGCCGCCGCGTTCGGGGCGGCGCCAGGTGTTCCCCGAGATCGACGAGGCCAGATGGACGCCCGTCTTCGAGGCTCGCGAGCTGCTGGTCGCGGGCCAGAGGCCCGCGATCGACGCGCTGCTGGCCGCGCTCGACGGGTCGGCCGATGGATCGCCGGACGGATCGCCAGGCTCAGCGCCCGGCGGGGCGTCCGACGGATCACCCGAGTGAGTTCGAGCGAAAGGACGTGACATGCCCGGCGACGCGCTCGACGAGGCCGCGACGGAGCTCTACTCGCTGCGCCCCGACGAGTTCACCGCCGCGCGCAACGAGCGAGCGAAGGCCGTGGCCGCCGACGACCGCGAGTTCGCGGCGGGCATCCGCGAGTTCCGGCGGCCCGCTCCCGCGGCGTGGCTCGTGAACCAGCTCGTGCGGCACCGGCCCGACGAGTTGGAGGCGATCCTCGAGCTCGGCGCGGAGGCTCGGGAGGCGCAGGGCCGCTTCGACGCGGCCGAACTCGCCGAGCTCGGCCGGCAGCGCCGGCGCCTCGTCTCGGCGCTCGCCCGCGAGGCCGGCGCACTCGCCGAGGAGCTCGGCTCCCCCGTGCGCACGCCCGTGCTCGACGAGGTCGCCCAGACGCTCCAGGCGGCGATGTCGGATGCCGTTGCGGCCGACGCTGTGAGAACCGGCCGGCTCGTGCGCGCGCTCGAGGCCGTCGGCGTCGAGGTCGACCTGACCGACGCGGTCGCGGGCGGGCCGGCGCCGCGCACAGAGCCTGCCCGAGCTCGGGCCGACCGCGATGCCGGCGGCAAGCCGAGTGCCGCTGCGATGAAACGGGCCGAGGCGAACCGGCGTCGCGCCGAACACGCGGTCGCCGATGCCGAGAAGCGCGCGGCCGCGGCATCCGCTGCGCTCGAAGCGCTCGATGCCCGGCTCGACGAGGCGGGCCGGGAACACCGCGAGCTCACGACGCGCCGCGACGAACTCGAAGCGGAACTGCGCGAGGTCGAGACGGCGATCTCCGACGCCGATCGCGCGACCCGTGCGCTCACTCGCGAGCGGGATCGCGCGGCCCGCGACGCGGAGGCAGCAGAGGTCGACGCCGACGAGGCACGAGAGACGCTGGCTGGACTCGAGACCGCCGAATAGCACGGCGTCAGGTGCGCTCGAGCAGCCAGTCCATGGCGTCGGGCACGACGTCGAGCACCGAGACGTGCCCGTCGTCGAGGCGCATCCAGAGCGAGGCGCGCGGAATGTACGCGACGAGCCACGAGGCGTGCTTGGCGGGCACCACGCGATCGCCCTCGCCCTGCACGAGCAGCACCGGGGCGACGATGCCCGCAAGATCGAAGCCCCACGGGGCGGCGAAGGCGACGTCGTCGTCGACGAGGCCGTCGGGCCAGGCTTCGCCCGCGCGTCCGGCGTCGCCGCCGAGCGATCCCCAGCGCTCCTCGAGAGCCGCCCAATCGACGGGCAGGAACTGCGACGGGTCGAACTCCTGGTCGGTCTCGGCGAACGTCGCGCGAGCGGCGCGCCCATCGACGGCTGCTCGGAGCCCGCCCGGTGCGGCCATGCCCGCGAACCAGTCGTAGTCGTCGGTGCGCGGCGCGATGCCGGCGAGCGTGACCGCACCCGTGACGCGCTCGGGCAGCAGCGCCGCGCAGGCGAGCGCATGGGGGCCGCCGCCGGAGGCGCCCATGACGGCGAACCGGTCGACACCCAGCGCGTCGGCGATGACCGAGACATCCGCTGCCGCCGAGGCGACGTCGCGGCCCGGTCGCGGGGTCGACCCGCCGTACGACGGGCGCCCGTACGAGACGAGACGAATGCCGCGAGCGGATGCCGCAGCGAGCACGGGCTCGAGCGGGGCACCGGTCTGCGGGGAGCCGTGGTGCCAGACGAGCGTGAGCGGCGACGCGGCATCCGGCCCCGTGTCGTAGGCGTGCAGGCTGCCGCCGTCGCGGACGGGGATGTCGTGTTCGGTGATCAAATGACGCCCCTCAGCCTTGCACGCCGGCGGCGCGAGCCGCAGCAGCGCTGAACGCCGGTCGCACGCGCTCCCACCCATCGAGGTAGCCGCCGACCATCGCGGCATCGCGCAGCAGCACGAGCTGGCCCGCGGCGCCTGCGGCGTCGGCCACCTCGGCCGCCGTCAGCACCGACTCGAGCTCGGAGCGGAACCATGCTCGGTGCTCGGCGACGGCCGTGCGCACGCCGCTCTCGGCGTCGGGGTACTCGGCGGCGGCGTTGATGAACGGGCAGCCTCGCGTGTGGTGACGTGCGACGTCGTCGGCGAGCCCCTCGATCACGAGGCCGACGAGCTGCTTCGGCTCGGCACCGGATGCCTCGGCGGCGGCGAATGCGCCGCGGATGTTCGCGTCCTCGACGCCGAGGTAGGCCTCGACGAGGTCCTCCTTGCCCGGGAAGTGCCGGTAGAAGGTCGCCCGCGTGACGCCGGCCTCGCCGATGATGCGGTCGACGCCGACCGAGTGGATGCCCTCGCGGTAGAAGAGCTCGGAGGCTGTGCGCAGCAATCGTTCGCGCGCTTCGGAGGTGCCCGTGGAGGTGCTTCGAGTTGCCATACCCAAAATGATAGAACGATCTTTCTCTTTTTGCTTGACATGGAGTTCGACCCGGAGTAACTTCACAGACATAGACAGAACGATCGTTCTACCGAACGGTAGGACGCAGATGAAGGAGAGAGAACATGACCGCCACCAAGACCCCCATCGTCCTCATCCACGGCCTCTGGATGACCCCGAAGAGCTGGAACACCTGGGCCGAGTACTTCCGGGCCCGCGGCCACGAGGTCATCGTTCCGGGCTGGCCCGGCATCGACGACCGCGAGGTCGCCGACATCCGCTCGAACCCCGAGCCGCTCGAAGGCATCGGCCTCGCGCAGATCGCCGACCACTACGAGCGCATCATCCGCGCACTCCCCCAGAAGCCGATCATCATGGGCCACTCCTTCGGCGGCCTCCTCACCCAGATGCTCGCCGACCGCGGGCTCGGCGTCGCCTACGTCGGCGTCACGCCCGGCCAGCCCGCCGGCATCACGACCCTGCCGGCGTCGACCCTGTGGACCGGCACGCCGATCCTCTCGAACCCGTTCGCGAAGAACGGCGCCAAGCCCCTCTCGAAGGGGCACTTCCACTTCACCTTCGGCAACGACCTCGACCGCGCGGCATCCGATCGCCTCTGGGAGGAGTTCGCCGTGAACTCCTACAACCGGGTGTTCTTCGAGGGCGTCGCCGGCGCGTTCAACGAGAAGGGAGGCGTGAGCCACGTCGACTACGGCCGCACCGACCGCGCGCCGCTGCTCGTCATCACGGGCGAGATCGACCACGTCGTGCCGCCCGCCATCGGCAAGGCGATCGTGAAGAAGTACCGCGCGACGGGCAGCCCCGCCGTCGTCGAGTACCGCGAGTTCGCCGGTCGCACGCACCGCATCGTCAGCCAGGACGGCTGGGAGGAGGTCGCCGAGTACGCACTCACCTGGGCGACCGAGCACGCCGAGGCGGCAGCGGCCGCACCGGCGGCCTGAGCACGGTGGCCCCATGACGGGACCACTCGTGTCGCACCGGACCGGTGATATCCCGGGTCCGGTGCGACACGAGTGGTCCCGACTTGGTTGAGGGCGCGGGCGGGGTCAGCGCTCGATCGAGTCGGGCCCGTCGCGGCGGCCGAAGACGCCCCGCAGCACGAAGAACACGACGACCGCGACCACGGCGACGATCACGAGCTTGCCGATGAACCAGAGCAGGCTGAACAGCACGTCGACGAGGAACCAGGCGATCACGACGGCGACGATCACGCCGATGACGGTCCAGACGGTGCGGCTCATGCTTCGAGGCTAGTCGACGGGCAGCGGATGCCTCGGGCCCCGGGTGCTTCCGGCTTGGCCGAGCTCACGGCGCGTGGCCGTCGAAGAGCAGGGTGGGCACGGGGCCGAACGGCATCGACCGCACGCGGAACGGCCGTACGTCGTCGCCGACGAACCCCGCCTCCGCGAGCGCCAGGGCGGTGTCGCGGTCCCAGTGGCATCCGTGGCAGAACCGCGCCGTGAACGGCGTCGCGATGCGCTGCACGACTCGCTTCGCGGTGCGCGGCGGTGCCGCGACGTGGTCGACGAAGACGACCCGACCGCCGGGCACGAGCACTCGGCGCACCTCCGCCAGTGCGATCGACGGATCGGCCACCGAGCACAGCACGTAGGTCGCGACGACGGCGTCGACGGAATGGTCGGGCAGCGGAATCGCCTCGGCCTTCGCGTCGAGCGGCTCGGCGCGATGCCCCCACTCCCGCGCCCGCTGCGCGAGCTCCGTGCGGCGTTCGGCGTCGGGTTCGAGGCCGACCCATTCGACGTCGAGGTGCAGGGCGCCGAAGTTCTCGCCCTCGCCTGCCCCGATCTCGAGCACGCGCCCCCGTACGCGGCCGACGAACTCCCGCTCGAGGTCGTCGAGGCGGTCGTCGTCGATGAGCTCGGATGTCGCGACCTTCGCTTGCTCCATGCCGCCATGCGAGCACGTCGGCGGGCGCGCGTCAAGCGGGAGCACGTCGAGCGGGAGCCGAACCCGGCCCGCCGCTCGGCCGCGCCGTAGGCTGAGGTGATGCTCAGGCGATTCCTCTCCGGCGCCGCCCTGCTGCTGCGGGGCTTCGGGTTCTGGGGGCGCCGCCCGGGCCTCATGCTGCTCGGCCTGATTCCCGCGGCAATCGTCTTCGCGATCGTGCTCGGCGCGCTCGTGGCACTCGGCATCCAGTTGCCGACGATCGTCGAGTGGGCGACGCCCTTCGCCGAGCGGTGGGACGAGTTCTGGACCACGTCGCTGCGCATCGCCATCGCCGCGGTGACCTTCGCGGGCGCCGTGCTGCTCGCCGCCGTCACGTTCACCGCACTCACGCTCGCGGTGGGCGATCCGTTCTACGAGCGCATCTGGCGAGCGGTCGAGCTCGAGCTCGGCGGCGAGGTGCCCGATCGGGGCGCCGGCTTCTGGCGAGCCGCTGCCGATGCCGTCGCGCTCATCGCACTCGGCGTCGCCTCGGCGCTCGGTGTCGGCCTGATCGGCCTCGTGCCGGTCGTCGGGTCGATCGCCGCGCCGGTGCTGGGCGTCACGCTCTCGGGCTGGCTGCTCGCCCGTGAGCTCACCGGGCGAGCCTTCGAGGCCCGCGGCATGTCGGCGGCCGATCGCAAGGCTGCGCTCCGCGGCCACCGCGCCCGGATGCTCGGCTTCGGCGTCGCGACCCAGCTGTGCTTCATGGTGCCGCTCGGCGCGATCATCGCGATGCCGGCCGCGGTGGCCGGGTCGACGATGCTCGCGCGGGCCGCCCTCGATGACGATCGTGACGCGCGCCGATAGTGTTCGTGTAGCTGGACGGCTTGCGCTCCGAACTCCGCGCTCAGCCGGGCATTCCGCGACCCGACCAGAAGGAGCCGCCATCATGACCCAGTACCGCACCATCAAGCCCTCGCCCGCGTTCATCGGGGCGTCCTGGGCGGCGCTCGCCAGCGGCATGGGCACCTATCTCATCTCGCTCCTGAACGCCGACATGGAGCTGAACGAGAAGGGCTACTACCTCTCGCTGCTCCTGCTGGGCCTGTTCGCTGCGATCTCCGTGCAGAAGTCGGTGCGCGACCGCTCCGAGCACATCCCGGTCACGAACATCTACTACGGCATCGCCTGGCTGATGCTCGCCGCCGCGCTCACCCTCCTCATCGTCGGGCTCATCAACGCCCGCAGCATCTCCATCAGCGAGAAGCTCGTCTACGGCGTCTCCTTCGCGATGTCGCTCTACGCCGTGGTCGCGATCCAGAAGAACGTGCGCGACCTCGCGACCTCGGAGGATCCCGACGAAGCGCCGGCGTCGCCTCAGCCCTCTCTCCTGCCCGGTTCGCAGCCCAAGGCCGGCGTGCGCGACTGACGGCAGGCTCTCGAGACGGAGCAGCAGAGCGGATGCCGCGGCGCGCGCCGCGGCATCCGCTCTCTGGATTCGCTCGTCAGCGGAGCCCGGCGAAGAACGCCCGGATGTCGCCGGCGACGAGCTCGGGCACTTCGAGCGCCGCGTAGTGGCCGCCCTGCTCGAAGCGGCTCCAGTGCACGATGTTCGAGTTGTCGCGCTCGGCGAAGACCTTGATGGTCTGGAAGTCGTCCTTGAAGACGGCCACGCCGGTGGGTGCGTCGTTCACCTTCGGCGCGGCGTCCTCCGGCTCTGACGCGGCGGCGCGTGCGTTGTCGAGGTAGCTGCGGCTCATGCCGGCGGCGGCATTCGCGAACCAGTTGACGCTCACCTCGGTGATGATCTGCTCGAGGGTGACGAGCGAGGTGCCGTTGCCGAAGGAGTTGAAGAGCTCGCTGTAGGCCAGCAGCGCGATCGGCGAGTCGCTGAGCCCGACGGCCACGGTCTGGGGCCGGCTCGCGTTCATGGTGTTGTAGCCGCCGACCGACTGGAACCACTGCATGTGCTCGAGCCCTGCATAGTCCTGCGGTTCGAGCCGCTCGAACTCGGCGGGGTCGCCGCTCGGGAACGAGAAGAGCTGCAGCACGTGCAGGCCGAGGAAGCCCTCGGGCTTCGCGAGCCCGAGGTCGCGGGCGACGAGCGCGCCGTTGTCGGAGCCGTGGATGCCGTACTCGGCATATCCGAGCCGGCGCATGAGCTCGTCGTAGGCGCGGGCCACGCGGGCGGTGGTCCAGCCGGGCTCGGCGACCGGGTTCGAGAAGCCGTAGCCGGGGGCATCCGGGATCACGACGTCGAAGGCGTCTTCGGCGCGGCCGCCGTGCGCGACGGGGTCGACCAGCAGGTCGATGAGGTCGAGGTAGTCGACGGATGACCCGGGGTAGGTGTGCGCCAGGAGCAACGGCGTCGCACCGGGGTGCTCCGAACGCACGTGGATGAAGTGGATGGGCTGGCCGTCGACCTCGGTGATGAAGTGCGGCACGGCGTTGATGCGCGCCTCGGCGGCGCGCCAGTCGAACACACGCCACGCCTCGACGGCCTCACGGAGGTAGGCGTTCGGCGTTCCCATGTCCCAATCGTCGGCGGGTGCCGGCTGGGGCAGGCGAGTGCGCGCAAGTCGCTCCATGAGGTCGTCGAGGTCGGCCTGGGCGACGTCGATCGTGAACGGGCGGATGTCGGTGTGAGAGGTGGTGTTCGTCATAACTCGACGGTACGGTGCATATAGGAACATTCAGTTCCTAATGATGGATCGAGTTTTCACCCATGTCAGACACCGCCGCCCGACTGCTCTCACTGCTCGCCCTGCTGCAGACCCGGCCCGACTGGACGAGCACCGAACTCGGCGCTCGGCTCGGCGTGACGCCCCGCACCATCCGCAACGACATCGACCGCCTGCGCGAGCTCGACTACCCCGTCGACGCCACCCGCGGTGCTGCAGGCGGCTACCGCCTCGGCGCGGGCGCCAAGCTGCCGCCGCTGCTGCTCGACGACGAGGAGGCCGTCGCCGTCGCGATCGGCCTGCGGGCCGCGACAGGCATCGCCGGAGTCGAGGAGTCGAGCACGCGAGCGCTCACGAAGCTCGAGCAGGTGCTGCCGTCGCGACTGCGACCCACGGTCGAGGCGCTCGCGACCGTGATCGAGCACGCGCCCGAGAACAACGACACGGACGCCCCCGATCCCGAGGTCGACGCCGCAGTGCTCACCGCGGTGGCGAGCGCCATCCGGGGGGCCGAGTGGATGCGGTTCGACTACCAGGGCGACGCCCGCCTCGTCGAGCCGTACCGACTGCTGAGCTGGGCCCGCCGCTGGTACCTCGTGGCACGCGACCCGTCGAGCGGTGAATGGGGCACGTTCCGCGCCGACTGGATCGAGCCGCGCATGCCGACCCGGCGCCGGTTCGAACCCGTCGCGCTGCCCGGCGGCGACTACACGGCCTTCGCGATGCGCTCGATCGCCGAGAGCGGCTGGAAGGTGCACGCACGGCTGCGGATCGCGGCGCCCGCGGATGCCGTGCTCGCCCGCATCCACCATGCGGTCGGCGTGGTCGAAGCCGTCTCCGACGCCGAGTCGGTGCTCGTCACCGGCGCGGATTCCCTCGACACGATCGCCGCCTACATCGGCATGCTCGGCATGGACTTCACCGTCGAGTCCCCCGACGAGCTGCGAGCGCTCCTCCTGACGTACAGCGAGCGCTACGCGCGAGCCGCTCGCAACGCCCACTGAAAACAGGCCTATACATCTGACCTCTCCTTGGACAGAATGGGCTCTGACCGCCGCTCGTTCGAGCATGGCTCGCTTCTCTGTCCTGAAACACCTGATCAATGATGCGCAGGAGTATCGATGAACTTCACCTTCGACCCCCAACGCCGCCGTGTTCTCCAGATCGGCGGTGTCGTCGTGATGGCACCGCTCCTCGGCGACCTGGTCGGCGCGCGGCCCGCCGCAGCCGCACCGCTCACCACCGCCTTCGGCACGACGGTCGCGGCGAGACGAGCCGCGATCACCGCCCCCGAACTCTCGGCCAAGTCGCTCTGGTACGGCACGCCGGCGACGAACTGGGAGTCGCAGGCACTGCCGATCGGCAACGGCCGTCTCGGCGGCATGATCTTCGCGAATCCCGACGAAGAGGTGGTGCAGTTCAACGAGCAGAGCCTCTGGGGCGGCGTCAACAACTACGACAACGCCCTCATGGGCCAGCCCAACAGCGCGTACGACACGAGCGTGACCGGCTTCGGCTCGTACCGCGACTTCGGCACGCTGCGCTTCGCGTTCGCCGCCGGCCCGCGAGTGACCTCGCCGGGCGGCCCGTACAACGTCTCGACGGCCTCCGAAGACGTCGATCGCACGATCGATGCGAAGGCGAGCACCAAGTGGTGCATCATCTCGCCGCCCGCGCAGGTGCTCTGGCAGGCCGAGCTGCCGACGGCCGCGACCGTCTCGAGCTACAGCTTCACGAGCGCGAACGACGTTCCGCTGCGCGACCCGCAGGAGTGGACGCTGTCGGGCTCCTCCGACGGTGCGAACTGGACCGCCCTCGACGCCCGCACCGGCGCACCGTTCGAGAGCCGCGGCCAGACCAAGCAGTACACCTTCACGAACACCACGGCGTATAAGTTCTACCGGTTCACCTTCGTGCCGAAGGCCGGCGTCAGCCACTTCCAGATCGCCGAGATCTCCCTCGGCGGCGTCAGCCTCTCGGGCGGCGCACTCGCCTACGTCTCGTCGCCGAGCGGCGCAGCAGCCGGCACGGATGTCTCGACCGACCTCACCCGCAGCGTCGACGGCGACCCCACCACCGCGTGGCGCGTCGCCGAACCCGGTGACGGCGTGCAGTGGCAGCTCGACCTGCCGAACGGCGTCGCCGCGACGTCGTACGTGCTCACCGCGGCATCCGACGCACCCGAGCAGGACCCCGCCCGCTGGCAGCTCGAAGGCTCGACCGACGGCGTCGCCTGGGTCGCGCTCGACTCGCGCGAGCCCGGAGCGCCATTCGCCGCCCGAGGCGAGGCGAAGACCTACACCTTCGCGAACGGGACGGCGTATCGCTCATACCGCTTCACGTTCGCGACGGCGTCGGGCGCGACCCAGTTCGCGATCGGCGAGGTCGCCCTCGTCGGAGCGTCGTTCGACTCCCGCGCCCTGCGCACGGTCGCCGAATACCGCCGCGGACTCGACACGGCCGTCGGCATGCACGTCACCCGGTTCGACACGGTCGCCGGCCGGGTCGTCCGCGAGGCGTTCGCGAGCCGCGCGGCCGACGTCATGGTGCTGCGCTACACGACCGATGCCGAGTCGGGCATGTCGGGCATCCTGTCCCTGACCTCCGGTCAGTCCGCGCCCTCGACCGCCGCCGGCACCGGTGTCGGCGCCGCACTCTCGTTCAGCGGAGTCATGGCCAACGCGCTGAAGCACGCCTGCACGGTGCGGGTCGTGGAGGCCGACGGCACCGTGACGGTCGAGGGCAACACGCTCCGCGTCGACGGCTGCGGCACCCTGACCCTCGTGCTCGACGCCCGCACCGACTACAAGCTGAGCGCCGCTGAGGGATGGCGCGGCGCGGCGCCCGAGCCCGGCATCGTCGCCGCGATCGACGCGGCCGCGGCGCGCTCCTACGCCGACCTCCGCGCCGAGCACACCGCCCAGGTGTCGCAGCTCATGAACCGGGCGACCGTGAAGTGGGGCGAGACGGATGCCGCGGTGCTGGCGCTGCCCACGAGTGCGCGTCTCGAGCGCTACAAGAAGGGCGAGGCCGACCCCACGCTCGAGCAGGCGCTCTTCGACTACGGGCGCTACCTGCTCCTCAGCTCCTCTCGCCCGGGCGGCCTGCCCGCGAACCTGCAGGGGCTCTGGAACAACAGCAACCAGCCGCCGTGGGCCTCCGATTACCACACGAACATCAACGTGCAGATGAACTACTGGGGCGCCGAGACGACCAACCTCTCGGAGTCGCACTCGGCGCTCGTCGCCTTCATCGAGCAGGTCGCGGTGCCGAGCCGGGTCGCGACGAGGAACGCGTTCGGCCAGCACGTCAGGGGCTGGACGGCCCGCACCTCGCAGTCGATCTTCGGCGGCAACGCGTGGGAGTGGAACACCATCGCAAGCGCCTGGTACGCCCAGCACGTGTACGAGCACTGGGCCTTCACGCAGGACCGCGCCTACCTCGAAGACGTCGCCCTCCCGCTCATCACGGAGATCTGCCACTTCTGGGAGGACGAGCTGAAGGAACTGCCCGACGGCACGCTCGTGGCGCCCAACGGCTGGTCGCCCGAGCACGGGCCGCGCGAAGACGGCGTCATGCACGATCAGCAGATCATCTGGGACCTGTTCCAGAACTACCTCGACGCCACCGCGACGCTCTCCCCGCAGCCCGAGTACCGGGCGACGATCGCCGACCTGCAGTCGCGGCTCGCGCCGAACAAGATCGGCAGCTGGGGCCAGCTGCAGGAGTGGCAGACCGACCGGGACGACCCGAACGACCTGCACCGCCATACCTCGCACCTCTTCGCGGTCTACCCCGGCCGACAGATCACGAGCGAGACGCCCGAACTGGCCGCGGCCGCCCTCGTGTCGCTGAAGGCCCGCAACGGCGAGCGTGACGGCGTGCCATTCACCGAGGCAACGGTCTCGGGCGACAGCCGTCGCTCGTGGACCTGGCCGTGGCGAGCCGCGCTGTTCGCACGTCTCGGCGACGGCGAGCGCGCGCGCTTCATGTTGCGTGGCCTGCTTCGGTACAGCACGCTGACGAACCTGTTCGCGAACCACCCGCCGTTCCAGTTGGACGGCAATTTCGGCATCTCGGGGGCCCTGACCGAGATGCTGCTGCAGAGCCACGCCGGCGTCATCCACCTGCTCCCGGCCCTGCCAGAGGAGTGGAAGGCCAGCGGTTCGTTCACCGGCCTCCGTGCCCGCGGCGGCTACGAGGTGAGTGCCGAATGGCAGAACGGGCAGGTCACAGCCTTCACCGTGACGGCCGACCGGGCGCCGGATGCCCGGCCCGTCACCGTGCGGGTCAACGGTGCAGACCAGCAGGTCACGCCCATCGATCCGAACCCGGATCCGACCCTGAACGTGCCGGTGGTCGCCGGCACGCGGATCATGGGCGGCAAGGTGCTCGTGAGCGTGAAGGCGACGAACAACGAGGCCGTGCCGATCACCGTCGCGTTCGCGTCGGCCTACGGCACGAAGTCGTTCGCGTCCGTCGCGCCCGGCTCGAACGCCGTGCACGCGTTCACCACGCGGAAGACCTCGATCCCCGCCGGCGTGGTCACCGTGACCGTCTCGACGCTCAGCGGCACCCCGGTGACCGCGACGATCGAGGCGGGCTACGACGCGGCATCCCGCTGAGAGCTCGCCGGAGGGGTGTCGCGGCTCAGCGGCACCCCTTCGATCGCTCGATGAGCTCGTCGGAGGGGCGGCGCCTCAGCGGCTCAGCGGCACCCCTTCGATCGCTCGATGAGCTCGTCGGAGGGCCGGCCGTAGAGCCATTCGCCGTTGCCGTTGGGGTCGGTGTGGCCCATGCCGATCGCCCACGCGACGGCCCAGGGCTCGTTGTCGTCGGCGTACTCGCCGACGAGGTCGTAGCACTTCGAGGTGATCGCGTGGCCGACCTCGTGCGTGACGAGCGCGACCATGACCGGGTCGTTCCACTGCTCGGCGATGCTGTTCGAGAGCGTGATCGTCGACAGGCCCCCCTCCCAGGTGTCCCACGTCGCGGTGCCGCCGGCCGAGCCGTTGTCGCCGTAGCCGATGACGATCGGGGCCCAGTCGAACTCGAGCAGCACGCCGCCCGCGATCGAGCGGGCGTACGTCTCGACGGCGACGCGGCGATCGTAGAGCGGGCCCGCCTTCTCCGCCTCTTCGGCGGCGTGCGTCGACTGCAGGGCGCCGGCCGCGACGACGTACGCGTCCATGCGCGCGGCGGCGTCGTATCCCCAGGTGCTGCTCGCGAGCTGCTCGACGCTGTTGCGGTACTCGATGCGCTCGACGTTGCGCGCCGATCCGTTCGCGGCCTCGACCGCGGCGGCGACGGGGGCGATCGCCTCCATGTACGCGTCGCCTGAGACGCTGACCTCGTGGTCGGCCGTCGCGAGGTCGGCGGCGTACTGGTCGGCGTCGGCGGCCATGCCGGCGAGTCGCTCGGTCTCCCCGTTCAGCAGTTCGGAAGCCGCGTCGAGGTCGGAGAACCACACGGGGCGGGGCATCGGCCGGGCGGGTTCGGCGATCTCCGTCTCGGGCGGGGCGGCCATGAGCGCGTCGAGCTCGCCGGCCGCTGCCGACAGCGTTGCCTTCGCCGCGGTGTCGACGAGCGGGTCGGGCGCGGCGAGCACCGATGCCGCGATCTCGGCGGTCGCACCGGCATCCGCTTCGACCGCGGCCGCCGACTCACCGGCCGCCGCGGCCTCGGCGACGGCGAGGCGATGGGCCGCCACCGCCGCGTCGAACCGGAGGTTCGCGATCGCGGTCGCCGCCAGCACTGCCGCCGACAGCAGCAGGAAGAGGGCGACGCCGACCACGGTCCAGGCGACCGCGGCATGTGAACGGCGCACGGGCGGCGCAGCGGGCCCGGTCGGTGTCTGGCCGAGGGGGTCGAGCATCGCGCTCGGTGCGGATTCGAGGGTCACTCGTGAAGTATCCCCGGTCGGGCACGGCCGGGCAATCCGAGCGGATGCCGCGACGCGAGCCGCGGCATCCGCTCGTCTCAGATCGTGGCGCCGACGAGCGCCTCGCCGAGTGGGGTGCGCACGTGCAGTACGCGGGCGCCCTCGCGCCGGCTCGCGATCAGGCCGCTCTCGCGGAGCACCGTGAGGTGGTGCGACGCGGTCGAGAGGGCGAGGCCGCTGTCGGCCGCGACCTGGGTCGTGGTGCGCGGGTCGTGCGCGGCGAGCAGGATCTCGGCCCGGGCCGCGCTGATGAGCGCGCCGAGCGAGCGGGAGGCGGCCGCGGGGTCCTTCGCCCACGTCGCCGTGACTCCCTGCGCCGGGTAGAAGATCGTCGGCTGCGCGGGCGGTTCGGTGAGCACCGCGCAGCCGAGGCCGCCCATCACCGACGGCACGAGCACGAGTCCGCTCCCCCTGCAGTCCACGAGTTCCTCGTGTGCCCGCATGCGCACTCGCACGACATCGCTCTGCCAGGCGACCGACTCGTGCAGTCCGCCAGCCATCGCGGCGATGCCACCGGTCGCCATCCGGCGTGAGCGCACGGCGATGTCGGCCCGCAGCAGCCGTTCGAGCTGCGGCCAGACGGGCTCGAGCACGGCCTGCCACACCTCGTTCCACGCCTCGGCGATCATGGCTCGTGCGTGCAGCGGCCGCTCGATCATGCGGGCGATCGCGTCGTGCCGGGCGCCGGTCGATCGGGCCAGCATCTTCGTGAGGTCGGCACGCAGCAGCTCGGGGCGCACCGCGCCGAGCCGCTCGGCCTCGTCGGCCGGCGTCAGGTCCCAGGTGGGGGTCGCGGTGAGGAAGTCGGGGAAGTACCCGGCCTCGCCGATGATGACGGCCATGAGTTCGAACGCGTCTCGCGGCACGCGGTCGCGCACGCTCCGCAGCCAGCCCCACTGCAGGGGCTGCTCCTCGGGCCGCTGCAGCACCCGCATCGCATGACTCATCTCATGCCCCGGCGAGACGCCGAACCGGATCGCCGAGATGTCGTCGGGTGCCAGCTGGAAGTCCACGAACTTTCGATTCACATCGAAATGCTACCGAGGCGGATGCCGCTGGCGGAGCCTGTTCCCATCGGAACCGCCGAACGATTCCATGAAAGGACGACTCATGACCATCACGACCGCCACCGCCGCCGAGACCACGACGACGACCACCACGTCGATCCCGCCGATCGTCTCCGCCGACGCGATCCGCCTCGGCTCCGGCCGGACGCTCCGCTTCGAGGGGCGCGATCACGGCGCCGCCGTCTCGTACTTCTCCGTCGACAACGAGCCGGGGCAGGGGCCGGGCCTGCACCGCCACCCCTACCCCGAGACCTGGATCGTGCTCGAGGGCGAAGTGCGCATCACGATCGACGAGCAGGAGTTCGTCGCGACCGCGGGCGACACGGCGACCGCGCCCGCGAACACCTGGCACCGCTTCGTCGCGATCGGCACGAGCCGGCTGCGGATGGTCTGCATCCACGCATCCGACGTCATCGTGCAGGAATTCGCCGAGTAGACGCGCCCGTCAGTTCGCTCGCCAGTACCCGCAGAACGTGACGTTGGCCTTCGGCACCCCGCGTTCGCCGACGAGATGGCGGCGGGTGCCCGTCGCGAGCTTCGACTCGCCGGCCGCGAAGGCGTACACGGAGCCCGCGAACTCGGGAAGCTGCCTGAGGTGGTCGAGGCCGGCTGCGCCGGGCGCCTCGCCCGGCCGGCGCACGATCCAGTGCACGTCGACGCCGTCGGGCGCCTCGACGTGCTGCCGGTCGTCGAGGTCGGCCAACTCGATGAGCGCGTCGCCCCGCGCATCGCGCGGGAGGTCGCGCAGGATGCCGACGATCGCCGGCAGCGCGCTCTCGTCGCCGACGAGCAGCGTGCGGTCGGCGTCGACCGGGCGGTAGCCGCAGCCCTGGTCGATGAGGGCGACGGTTGCCCCGAGGGGCAGGCTGTCGGCCCAGGGTCCGGCGATGCCGGAGTCGCCGTGCACCACGAAGTCGATGTCGAGCTCGAGCTCCTCGGGGCGGAACTCGCGCACCGTGTAGTTGCGGATGACCGGCCGGGTCGATCGCGGCAGGGTGAGGTAGCGCAGGTACCCCGCCATGTCGTATGTGCCGGAGAGGTTGTCGAACCGCGTGCCATCGGCGACCGGCACCGCGAGCCGGAACCACTGGTCGAACCCGAGGTGGCGCCACCCTGCGAGGTCGTCGCCCGCCACGGTCAGCCGCACGAAGTGCGGGGAGATGCGGGCCGCACGTGTCACCTCGACCTCGACGACACCGGTCGTCGCGTGCGTGATCTCGATATTGCTGATCGCCACCGGGCCTCCAGAGTTAGGTAACCCTAACCTTAGCGGCGCACCGTCGCGCGCACCACCCGCACGGAGATCCGACCGCCGGCGCACCTGACAGAATTACGGGATGGGCATTCGCATCGCCGTCATGGGCGTCTCAGCGGCCGGAAAGTCGACCGTGGGCCGCGTGCTCGCCGAGCGGCTCGGGCTGCCGTTCCGCGACGCCGACGACCTGCACCCGGCGGCGAACGTGGCGAAGATGGCCTCCGGAGCCGCACTCGACGACGCCGACCGCGAGCCGTGGCTCGATGTCGTCGGCGCCGAGCTCGAAGCCGCGAACACGGGCCTCGTGATGGCGTGTTCGGCCCTGAAGCGCGCCTACCGCGACCGGTTGCGCGCCGCTGCGCCGTCGACCGTGTTCGTGCACCTGCACGGTTCGCACGAGCTGCTCGCGGCTCGCTCGGGCGCGCGCAGCGGGCACTTCATGCCGCCGAGCCTGCTCGACTCGCAGCTCGCGACGCTCGAACCGCTCGCGCCCGACGAGGCCGGCATCACGGTCGACGTCGCCGGTGCGCCCGCCGAGATCGTCGATCGCGCCGTCGCCGCACTCCGACCGTTCATGGAGTCGGTCGCCCCCCGCCCGTGAGCGCCGCGGTCACTCCGCGGTGCGCACGTGCACGCGCTCGCCCTGCACGCTCAGGAGGTTCA
Source organism: Agromyces sp. CCNWLW203 (assembly GCF_036576125.1). NCBI lineage: Bacteria > Bacillati > Actinomycetota > Actinomycetes > Micrococcales > Microbacteriaceae > Agromyces > Agromyces sp. CCNWLW203. Next base: position 106,449 of record NZ_JAZHYX010000001.1, read on the forward strand.
GGATCTCGGCGGGCTCGGTCGACGCACTCGCGCTGCCGTGCGGCATCCGGGTGTCGAACTCAGCTGCCTCGCCGGCTTCGAGGATGATCTCGTCGCCGCCGAGCGCGAGCCGCACCCGGCCGCTGAGCACGTAGATCCAGTCGTATCCGTCGTGCGCGCGCTGTTCGACGGGCTGGTCGGGCGGATGCCCCGGCAGCACCATCTTGAAGGCGTGCAGGTCGGGGTTCTGCCGGGTCAGCGGGATGATGGCCTTGCCGTTGCGGTAGAACGGCTTCGGATGCACCCGTGGGTCGGCGATCTGCGGCGCACCGACCAGGTCGTCGAGGTTGGCCCGGTACGCCGCCGCGATGCGGATGAGCAGTTCGAGCGTCGGTCGCCGCAGCCCCGACTCGAGCCGTGAGAGGGTGCTCGTCGAGATACCGGTCTCGGCGGCGAGGTCGGCGAGCGTGTACCCGCGGCGGAGCCGCAGTTCGCGGAGTCGCGGTGCAACGCCGCCGAGCATCGTGTCGAGGTCGTCGTTCATCGAGCCATCCTTTGCCATTTCGGCAACAGTCGTTGCGCTTCGTTCAGGCTATCGCGAGGCTGGAGTCATGCAACAGGAACCCTGGGATGTCATCATCGTCGGCGGCGGCAGCGCCGGACTCAGCGCGGCGCTCATGCTCGTGCGCGCCCGCCGTCGGGTGCTCGTGCTCGACGGCGGCGCCCCGCGCAACCGCTTCGCGGCGCACATGCACGGCGTGCTCGGCCGTGACGGCTGGTCGCCGATGGAGCTGCTCGCCACGGGCCGTGCGGAGGTCGAGCGCTACGGGGGCGTCGTGCGCAGCGACGAGGTCGCCGCGGTCGCGCCCGCCGTCGGGGCCTCCGGCGAGCGCGGCTTCGGCGTGACCCTCGGCACGGGCGAGGTGCACGTCGCGCGCCGCCTGCTCGTCGCCACCGGGCTTCGAGACGAGCTGCCCGCGATTCCCGGACTCGCCGGGCAGTGGGGCCGGGGCGCCGTGGTCTGCCCCTACTGCGACGGCTGGGAGGTGCGCGACCGTCGCATCGGCGTGCTCGCCACCGGCCCGCGCAGCGTGCACCAGGTGCAGCTGCTGCGCCAGTGGTCGCCGACGGTCACCTTCTTCCTGAACGACACGGATGTCGCGGCCGACGATCTCGCCGGCATTCTCGCCCGCGGCATCGAGGTCGAGCGACGCCCCGTCGATCGCGTGCTCTCCGATGACGACGGCACGCTGCGAGGCATCCGTCTCGTCGACGGAGCCGAGGTGGCCCTCGACTCGATCTTCCTCGGACCGACGTTCGTACCGAACGACGGACTGCTCGTCGGGCTCGGCGCCGCGACCGGCGAGGGCTTCGGGCCTGGCGGCGGCGAATGGGTGGAGGTCGACCCGATGGGTCGCACGAGCGTCGCCGGTCTCTGGGCGGCGGGCAACGTCGTGAACCCCGCAGCGTCCGTGCCGGGCGCTGCAGGGGGCGGCAACCTCGCGGGCGCGGCCATCAACGCCGATCTCATCGAGGAGGAGATCCGCACCGCGCTCGCCTCGTGACCGAGCACGGTTCCGGGCCGAAGCGCCACCCCCTCGCGGAGGCGAGCATCAGTGCGCATCATGGCCCTGATGGTCAGGTCGGAGCACGTCGCAGGCACCGACTCCGTGACGAGGAGCCGATCGACCGCCCGCTGGCCGGATGGGCGCGTGGCGGTTGTCATCGGTGCCGCGACGACCGTCGTCGTGGTCGCCGGGTCGTGGATCCCGTCGATCTGGGGCGACGAGGCCGCGAGCATCATGTCGGCGCGCCGCGACTGGGCCTCCCTCTGGGCGATGCTCGGCACGGTCGACGCCGTGCACGGGCTCTACTACGTGCTGCTGCACCTGTGGATCGACGTCGCCGGCGACTCGCCGTTCGCGATCCGCCTGCCCTCGGGCCTGGCCGTGGGCGCGGCATCCGCCGGTCTCTACCTGCTGGTCCGCCGCCGTGCACCGCGCGAGACGGCGGTGATCGCCGCGGTGATCTTCGCCGTGCTGCCGCGCGTGACGTTCCTCGCGACGGAGGCCCGCTCGCTCGCGTTCTCGACCGCGGCCGCCGTCTGGCTCACGCTGCTCGCGCTGCGGCTGCTCGACGCGCCCATGCGCCGGGCGTGGTGGTGGGTCTACGCCGTCGGGCTCGCGCTCGCGAGCTACCTCTTCCTCTACACGGCACTGCTCATTCCGGTGCACGCCGTCGTCGTGGCCCTCGAGCTGCGCCGGGCGGGGCGGGCGCGCGGCCCCCGTCTGCTGCCCTTCCTGCTCGCCTGGGCGGGCGCGGCCCTGCTCGCCGTTCCGATCGGCGTCGCGGCCGTCATGCAGCGCGACCAGATCGCGTTCTCGAGGGCGTCGCGCGAGGTGACGCCCGAGGCGGTGCTCATCCGGCAGTGGTTCATGTTCGAGCCGGTCGCACTCGTGGCGTTGGCCTGCATCACGGTGGCCGTCGCCGTCGTCATCACCCGCGCGGTACCGCAGCGCCGCGTCGCGGCATCCGCTGATCGGCAGCTGCTCGTGCTCGGCGCGGCGTGGGCGCTCGTGCCGACCGCGGCCCTGCTGCTCGTCGCGGCCGTCGCCTCGCTCGGCTACACGCCCCGCTATCTCGCGTTCTGCGCGCCCGGAGCGGCGATCCTGATCGCGATCGCCGTCGCAGCTCTCCCCCGCCGCTGGCTGCGGGTCGTCGCCATCGCCGTCATCGCGGTGCTCGCACTGCCCGCCTACCTCGATCAGCGGTCGCCGTACTGGAAGAACGGCGGCACCGACTGGCAGGCGGTCTCCGAGGTCGTCGACGAGGTCTCCGAACCCGGCGACGGCATCGTGTTCGACGAGACCGTTCGCCCATCGCGACGACCACGTCTCGCGATGCACGCCTATCCGCACGGCTTCGAGGGCCTCGTCGACCTCGCACTCGTGCGCCCGTACGACGCGACCGACCACCTGTGGGACGTCACGGCGCCGCTCGGCGAACTCGACGAACGCCTCGAGGCGGTCGACCGAGTCGTCGTGGTGTCGCGCGGGGCCGCCGGCGTCGAGGACGACGTCGCGACCCTTCGGCGCGCCGGCTTCGAGCCGAGTGAGCGCGTGGAGCTCGTGTCGACCGTGATCACGGTGCACGAGCGCAGGCCGTGATGCGCACTCCCGATCGCGACCGGATCGGGGGTTCCATCGACCCGGCCGATGCGGGAGATTAGAACCGATGCCGAAGCACGGCATCCCATTCGATGTTCGAGTACGGGGCGGCATCCGTCGCCGTTCACTGCGAAGGAGCACATCATGGGAATCATCGTCGTCGACCTCTTCATCACCCTCGACGGGGTGTACCAGGGGCCGGGAGGCGCCGAGGAGGACACCTCGGGCGGATTCGAGCTGGGCGGCTGGCAGGGCGCGTACTTCGACGACGAGACCGGCGAGTCGATCGACGCCGGCATCGACCGCCTGCAGGCGCTGCTGCTCGGGCGCACGACCTACGACATCTTCGCCGGCTACTGGCCGAACGTGAGCGACGAGGAGCCGATCGCGGCGAAGTTCAACGCCGTGCCGAAGTTCGTCGCCTCGCGCACCCTGAGCGATCCGAGCTGGGCCGGCACAACCGTGGTGCGGGATGTCGCGACCGAGGTGGCGGCGATTCGCGACCGGTTCGACGAGATCCACGTGATCGGCAGCGGCGACCTCACGCGATCCCTCATCGCCGAGGGGCTCGTCGATCGGCTCAACCTGTGGGTGTACCCGATCGTGCTAGGTTCCGGAAAACGGCTCTGGGCCGAGGGGTTCGTGCCGACGGCGTTCGCGCTCGCCGAACCGCCGAAAGCGTTCCCGAAGGGCGCCGTGCAGCTCGTCTTCGAACGAGCGGGCGACCCCGTCACGGGCTTCGACATGGCCGCCGAGGCCCCCCTCGCATGAACGACGCGCCCAAGGCCGAACGCGAGGCGGGCCGCCGGCGACTCGACGAGCTCGCACCCGAGCTGCTCGCTCGACCCGACGTCGCGATCGGCCGGATGTTCGGCTCCGACGGCGTCTCGGTGCGCGGCAAGCTCTTCGCGTTCGTGGCGAACAGCGGCAGCCTCGTGGTGAAGCTGCCCGAGGCCCGCATCGACGAGCTCGGGCTCGACAACATGGTGATGCGCGGGCGGCCGATGCGGGAGTGGGCGGTCGTGCCGTTCGGCGACGGCGTCGACCGGTGGCGCGAGATCGCGAGCGAGGCGCATGCCTTCGTCGACTCGATCACGCCGTGAATCGCCGCGGGCTCGGCCGCGTCACACGCGCAGTAGGCCCCGGAGCGTCTGGATCGTGTCGGCATCGGCCGCCGTCTTGTCGTCGCGGTAGCGCTTCACCCTCGCGAAGCGCAGCGCGATGCCGCCCGGGTAGCGGCTCGAGCGCTGCACGCCGTCGATCGCGATCTCGACGACGATGACCGGCTCGACCCACACCGTGTTGTCGGTGCGCCGGGTCTCGATCTGCGGAAAGCGCTCGGTCTGCCAACGCAGCAGCTCGTCGGTGAGCCCCTTGAAGGTCTTGCCGACCATCACGAATCCGCCGGGCTCGCCGAACTCGCCGGTCGGGTCGAGCGCGCCGAGGTGCAGGTTCGAGAGCCACCCCGTGCGCCGGCCCGAACCCCATTCGCAGGCGAGCACGACGAGGTCGTAGGTGAGCACGGGCTTGACCTTGATCCAGCTCGAGCCGCGCCGGCCCGCCGCGTAAGGCGAGCCGATGGCCTTGACGACCACGCCCTCCTGGCCGGCGGCGAGCGCGTCGCGCGAGACCCGCTCGGCGACCTCGGGGTCGGCGGTGACCTCGCCGGGGATGCGGTGCGCGGGTGCGATGCGTTCGAGCTCGGCGAGTCTCGTCGCGAGCGGTTCGTCGAGCAGGTCGCGCCCGTCGACGTGCAGCACGTCGAAGAACCACGGATGCAGCACCGTCTCGCGCGCGGACTCGGCGCCGAAGCTCGACATCGTGTCTTGGAACGGCCGAGGCGCTCCGTCTTCGTCGAGCGAGAGCGTCTCGCCGTCGAGGATCACGTCGTGCACCGGCAGTCGTCGCACGACGTCGACGACCTCGGGCAGTCGCCGGGTCACGTCGGCGAGGTTGCGGGTGAAGACCCGCACTTCGTCGCCCGCGCGGTGCACCTGGATGCGCGCGCCGTCGAGCTTGAACTCGACCGAGGCTTCGCCAGTGGTCTCGAGCGCGGCGGCCGCGCTCGACGCCGTGGCCGCGAGCATCGGCAGCACGGGCCGCCCGACGACGAGGCCGACGGCCTCGAGTTCGGCCTCGGAGCCGGTCAGCGCGAGCCGAGCGGTCTCACCGAGGTCGCCCGAGAGCATCGCCGCGCGGCGCACGACGGCGACCGGTCGTTCGGCCGCCCGGGCGATCGCGTCGGTGACGACGCCCTCGAGCGCCCCGGTGCGCACCTCGCCGAGCAGCACCCGGCCGATGAAGCCCTGCTCGCGATCGGTCGCACGACCGATCAGGTCGGCGAGCTCGCGGGCTCGCTCGCCCGACGACCCGGCACCGGATGCCGCGGCGAGCCGATCGAGCACGGCGTCGAGTTCGCCCACGGTGATCGTCGGCTGCTCGGCGGGCTGCCCGGTCGCGGCGGCGACCCCGCGCCATCCGACGCCCACGCGGCCCTGCCGCGGCTTGCCGACGAGGAACCCGATGGCCGGCGCGATCTCGTCGGGCTCGAGTCGGCGCAGCTGCTCGGCCAGCGCCTCGATCTTCGCGAGGCGCGAGCGGGTCGACGTGACGGTGTCGGCGGTCAGCACGAGTTCATCGAGCAGCACGGGCCCAGTCTGCCACCGGCGACCGACATGCGGGCCGCGGTCGCGGCGGCCGGCGGGTGCTCAGTGCCGGTCGGCGCCGTACGTCGCGACGAACACCCGCGCCGCGTGCGCGGCATGCCGCCGCAGTGCGTCGGCATCGGGGATCGCGTCGTCGCCGAGCAGCATCGCCTCGTTCATGGGGGCGCCCATGACGAGCCAGTTGAAGGTCGTCGCCGCTTCGACCGCGTCATCGACCGAGAGCAGGCCGCGCTCGGCGAGCGCGGCGATCGTGACCGCGAGCGAGCGGATGGCGCGTGCCGGCCCGTTCTCGTAGAGCGCCCTGGCGAGGTCGGGAAAGCGCTCGACCTCGCCGATGACGAGTCGGCGCAGCCGCAACAGCCTCGGGGTCATCACGACGGTGAGCTCGTCGGCGGCATAGCGCTCGAGGAACCCGGCGACGTCACCGTCGGGCGCGGGCACCTCGTCGAGGTCGTGCAGGCCGTCACCCGCCCGGGCGGTCATCGACGAGACGAGTTCGACGAAGAGCGCCTCCTTGCTGCCGAAGTGGGCGTAGACCGTCTGCTTCGACACCTGCGAGAGCTCGGCGAGCTCGTCCATGCTCGTGCCGAGGTAGCCGTGGCGCAGAAACAACTGCTCGGCCGCGGCGAGCATGGCGAGGTGCTTGCGCTCCGATTGCGTGGGTGCCTTCGCGACGGCCATGCACACTCTCCCTTGACGTTTCGTGCTAGACAGTCTAGTTTGAGAAAATCAAACTGGTCAGTCCATTTCGAGAAGGGGATCTCATGTCCGAGTTCGTGACCACCTCAGCCGGCGACCGCGTCGCCTACGACCGCCGCGGCGACGGCCCGGCGCTCATCTTCGTCGTCGGCGCCGGCCCGTGGCGCGAGGTCGACCCCGACACCACCCGCACGGCCGAGCTCCTGGCCGACCGCGGCGTCACCGCGATCGTGTACGACCGCGTCGGGCGCGGTGAGAGCGCCGTCGAGGGGGTCATCACGCTCGAACGCGAACTCGCGGCGATCGAGGCGCTCATCGACGTCGTCGGCGGTCGAGCCGCGCTCTGCGGTCACTCGTCGGGCTGCTCGATCTCGCTGCGTGCTGCGGTCGACGGGCTCCCCGTCGCCGCGCTGGCGCTCTGGGAGGCGCCGCTCGCACCGCCGAACAGCGGCGCCCGCGAGTGGGCCGACGAGGTGAACCGGCGCATCGACGCCGGCGAGAACGCCGCCGCCCTCGACGAGTACATGAAAGACATGCCGCCCGAGATCCTCGAGATCGTGCGCAGCATCCCCGCCATGATCGAGCAGGCGCCGAGCCTGCGCCCCGACGGCGAATCGCTCGCGTGGGCCGAGTCGGCACCGCACGCGCAGCTCTTCGGCGGCCTCCGCATTCCAGTGCTCGCGATGGTCGGCGAGGCGACCTACGACATCATGACGCCGGCCGCCGAATCCATCGCCGCCGCCGTCCCCGGAGCGAGCTGGAAGCCGATGCCCGGCAGCGAGCACGGCTGGGAGCCCGAAGCCATGGCCGCCGAACTCGCGGCCTTCGTGCACGCGACGCACGCCGCCGACCCTGTGGCCAGGGCGACGGCGCGCTAGGCGAACGCGAGAACGCCCGACCGGTCTCCCGGTCGGGCGTTCGCACGTGCACGAGCGGATGCCGCGAGCCGCGGCATCCGCTCGGTTGCTAACCCAGCGAGACCGGACCGCTCGACTGCTTACGACGGCGGATCGCGATCGCGGTCACGAGACCGCCGAGCGCGAGCAGCACGCCGGCCGCCCACAGCGCAGCGGATGCCTCGGCGCCCGTGCTGGCGAGGTCGCCGCTCACGCTGCCGGTGCCGGCCGAACCGGTGCCTTCCGTGCCGCCGCTGCCGCCACCGGCTGCCGCGCCGACCTGCACCGGCGCCCAGCCGATGAGCGTGCCGTCGGCCGCCTGCACCACGAGCCGGTGCTCACCGGGCGTGGTCGCGGCGGGCACGACGGTCGTGAACTCGCCGCCGGCGTCTGCCGTGGCGGCGCCGAGCAGCGTCGGCTCCGAGTACAGCCACGCCCAGACCTCGGCGCCCGCCTGCTCGTCGCCGAGGCCGACGGTGAAGGGCACGCCGACGGTCACCTTCGCCGGCACGGTGATGTCGCCGCGGGTCGCGTCGGTCAGCTCAGCGGGGTCGACGGGCTCGGGAGCGGTACCGGGCTCGGGCTCGACGGGCGGCGTGACGCCGGCCTCGGTGACCCACTTGCGTCCGTCGTCCTTCTTCGTCACCGTGAACTCGTCGTAGACGGCGCCGATCGGCAGGTCCGTCGTCGCGGCCGCGGTCTTCTCCGCGAGGTAGGAGCGGTAGACGAGGGCGTCGCCCGAGACGTCGATGACCTGGTAGGTCGTGACGCCCGCACCGCGCAGCACCTGCGTGGCGTTGTTGTTCGTCCACACGTTCTTCTCGTCGGTCTCGAGCTCGTAGTGCTTGGCACCCGAGTTCGAGACGATGTAGACCGGGCCGTCGGTGATGCCGGGGGTCTCGGTGACGTCGTCGTTGTTGTAGCCGCGGGCGTAGGTGTGGTCGTGGCCCATCATGACGAGATCGATGTCGTGCTTCTGGAAGATCGGCACCCAGAACTCGCGAAGCACGGGCTCGTTGCGTCCGGCCGAGGTCGAGTAGACGGGCTGGTGGAAGGTCACGACGTTCCATTTCGAGGGGCTCGACTCGAGCACGTAGTCGAGCCATGCCGCCTGGAACTCGGTCCAGAGCCGCGCGACCTTCGTCGACGGGCAGTCGGCCGCAGCACAGGCGGGCAGCACGTCGGGGGTGAGGAAGGTCGTGTCGCGCGTCGCGTTCAGCGTGATGAAGCGCATGTCCTGGTAGTCGGTGAAGTACACCGTCTCGGCGGCGAACTGCGTCCAGTGCTCGAAGTAGGCCGCGTACTGCTTCGCGACATCCGTGTCACCGACCGCGAGCTGGGCGAGGTCGCCCGTGGTCGCGGTGGTGGGGTTGTTGTGCGGGTACTCGAAGTTCGCCTTCCACGACTTCAGCAACTTGTCGCCCGAGTACTCGTGGTTGCCGGGAGCGGCCATGACGTTGGTCGTCGCGGCCGAGGTCTCCATGCCCTTGAACCAGTTGAGCCACTCGGTCTCGTTGCTGCCGGTGTTGATCAGGTCGCCGGCGTGCACCGAGCCGATCGAGTCGGGCGCGGTGGCCTCGGCCTGCTTCACGACCGACGGCCACGTGGTGTCGAGGCCGATCTGCGCGTCGCCGTAGTAGACGAACTGGAAGTCGCTGTCGTTCGGGTCGGCGGTCGTGAACTCGTGCCAGTCGCTCCAGGCTCCTTCGAGCCCGACGCGGTACGAGTACGCGGTCGCCGGGGCGAGCGCGTCGACCGTCGCCGAGAAGTGCTGCTTGGGGTTGCCGTTGACGGTTCCGGCCGCGTACGCATCGACCGAGCGGATGTCGCCGCCCGCCGCCGCGCGGATCTGCACCTGGCCGCTCGTGTGCGAGACGTCGCCCGCGAGCCACGAGAACGACTGCGAGGTCTCGGGCGTCTCGGTCGGCGTCATGATGACGCGCGTCGGGGGCACCGCGACGGGCACGCCGGGCTCGCCGGCCGGCAGCAGCCGGAGCGAGGTCATGTCGAGGTAGATGTCGGAGCTCGTCTCGCGGTCCTGGTAGAGCGCGATCGCGACCGTGTTCGTGCCGTCGACGAGCACGTCGCCGTCGACCTCGAAGTGGCCGGTCGCGGGGTCGGAGGAGCCGGATCCCGCGTACTGGACGTTGGTCGTCTCGGTCACGCGGTCGGCGTCGAAGCCGGCGACGCGTTCGCCGTTGATCCAGACCACTGCGCCGTCGTCGTAGACGAGGTCGCCGACGATCGAGCCGACCTCGGCGGAGACGCCCGCGGCGAGGTCGAAGGTCGTGCGGAAGAAGAAGGTCGGCACGTCGGGCGCGGACGTGCCATTGATGTACTGGTTCAGCAGCGTCTTCGGCGTGAGCGGGCCGACGGGCGCGAGCTTGCCGCCCTTGGCCCCGAAGCTGCCCTGCGCCGACTTCCAGTCGCTGTCGTTGAAACCGGTCGTCGTCCAGACGCGCAGCGGCGAGGCACCGCGCGCGGGGTCGCTGCCGTCGTCGAGGTACTTCCAGGTGGTCGCGCCGGTCGAGATCACCGGTTCGGCGGGCACATCGGCGGCGGCGAGCGCCGGGGCGGGTGCTGCGAGCACCCCGGCGAGCATGGCGAGCAGGGCGGCCGACACCGCACCCCGTCTCCCCCAGCGCGTCGCGTTCTTCGTCGTGGTCATGAGCGTCCTTCGTTGCAGGGGGCGGAGCGGCCACGCAAGCGCGCAGGCTCTCATCCGCCGGGCTGGCGGTCGGAGGTCGCGCGTCGGGGTCGCACCGTCATGCAATCGGGCGCGGATGTCTCGGAGCTGGCCTCGAGGCGACCGCGAGGTGAACCCCGCGCCCGCTGCCGGGCGTGTCGCCGACTGAATCTCAGCGCCCGGCAGCGACCTGCACTGATGAGTCGGATGCACCTTGCACTGCGGTGCTCAGGAACCGGTCGACCGTGGCGGTGAACGCCGCCGCGTCGTCGAGCCAGGGGAAGTGGGCTGCGCCGGCTTGCACCACGACGTCGGCAACAGGCAACGCCGAGGCCATCTCTTCGACCATCGCGGGCGGCGAGTTGAGGTCGACCTCTCCGGCGACGAGCAGCGCCGGGGCCCGGAGCCCGGCGAGCGCGGCACGCGTCGACTCGGGATCGAACGCGCCGTCGGCGGCGAACACGGCCGCTGCCTCGTCGTTGCGATGACGCTCGTCGGCGGCTCGATGCGCTTGCGCCGCGGCATCCCACCGCCCGTAGGCGAAGGGGGCGATCGCCTCCCAGTCGTCACCCCCGCCGGCCACGATCGCCTGCAACGCGGCGAATGCCGCGGCGAACCACGGCTCGCCCGATCGGAGCTCCGCGATCGAGAGCCGCGTCGCCGCCGTCACCATCAGGCCGAGCGCCGCAGCGCTCGGTGTGACGAGCACGAGTCGGTCGATGCGCTGCGGGTACCTGGCCGCGTACAGGAGCGCGAGGTTCGTGCCCGCCGAATGGGCCAGCAGATCGAACCGGTCGAGCCCGAGATGCTCCCGCAGCGCCTCGAGGTCGTCGACGAGTCGGTCGCATCGATACGACGAGAGGTCTGAGGGAACACCGGACGCGCCGGTGCCCCGCGGGTCGAACATGATCAGTGGGCGGAGCACCGCGAGGCCGCCGAGGTCTCCCAGATAGCGGGAGTCGTGCATCGGGCCCCCGGGAACGCAGACGAGCGGCTGCGATGCCGCTCCATCTCCGTGCTCGTGATAGGCGAGTTCGGTTCCGTCGTACGCAGCGAAGGTGGGCATCCGTTCGATGTTCGCAGCTCCCACTGACAACCGCAGGAGTTGTCCACAGGCGGCCGAGTCGCCCAGCCTGGCGCAGTGCCTACCGGGCGGCTCCGGCGTCGCCGTCGGCTTCGCGCTTGAGGCGGTCGAGCTCGGCACGGCGCTGGTAATACTCGATCTCGCGGTCGAGGTCGGCGAGTTGCTGCTCGGTCGTGCTGGGCTGCGGCGCGGGTGGCACCGGCGAGCGCGAACCCTGCGCGCTGCGCTGAGCCATGAGCGAGCCGATGCCCTCGCCGGCCGATGCGCCGCCGTACTCGCGGCCGAGCAGGAACCACAGCAGCGTGCCGACGAGCGGCAGGAGGATGACCAGGAGGATCCACCCGAACTTCGGCAGGTGCCGCACCTGCCAGTCGTCGCGCATGATGATGTCGATCAGCGCGATCACCATGGCGGCCAGCAGGATCACGGGGAAGACGGCGAGCATGGCCGACAGCCTAGAGGCGGCAGGGCCTCGAGCGCGAGACCCGCGCGCGGGTGCCGCCGCTGCGGGCTGATCGAGCCCTCCGTCGTCGAACCTGAGAGAAAGCCAAGAGTCCTTACTCTCCGCGTCACGATCGCGTCGCTCCGGCATCTCTTCAAGTGAGACGGAACCCGTCGTCTCGACCTTCGACCTCCGGAGAACCGTGAACCCCCGAACCTCCGCGCGCCAACGCGCTCGCCTGCCGCTTCGCTCGACCTTCGCCGCGCTCGCCGCGACCGGCCTCGCCGTGGCCGGCGCCGTCGCGGTCGGCGCCGCCCCGGCCGCCGCCGCCCCTGCCGCCCCTGCCGCCCCCGCGGCCGCCGCGGCTTCGCCCGTGCCGTTCTGCCCGCCGCCCGGCGAGATGCCGGGCATCGGCAACCTGCCGCCGGCCTATACCGACTCGAACGTCGCGGTCTTCGCGGGCGGCGACTACCGTGCGATCGGCAGCTCCGCCGAGTCCGAGGGCCTGCTGCTCGTGCAGGGCAACGCCGTGTTCGACAAGGTGAACGGCGGGGTGTTCAACGTCGGCACCGTCGGCGTCGGCTCGGGCATCGTGCCCCCGGGCGGTTCGACCATGCTCGCGGTCGGCGGCGACCTCACCGTTGGCTCGACCACGAGCGTGCACGTCGGAGCGAACCTCGACGGCGGCGGCGCGGTCGCCGTCGGCGGCTCGGCGACCGGCAGCGTCGACACCAACGGGGCTGCGCTCACGAGCGACCTCGGCCGGGCCGCCGCCATGGCGCCCAATGAGGACTTCCAGTCCGTCGTCGACGCCACCTCGGCCACGCTCGGTGCGAGCGCCGCCACCGGCACGACCGAGATCGCGTTCGGACGGGTGACCTTCACAGGTACCCCCGGCGACGCGATGCAGGTCTTCGAGGTCGACGGTGCGGCGCTCGCCACGACCTTCGAGGTCTTCTTCGAGGCCATCCCCGCCGACGTTCCGATCCTCATCAACGTCACGGGCGCAGACGTGTCGTTCGCGCCGAACTACTTCTCGCTGAACGGCGAGCGCGTCGACGCCTTCTCGAGCCCGAACTTCGGCAACGCGGCATCCCGCATCCTCTGGAACGTCGCCGATGCCACGTCGCTGCTGATCGGCGGCTCGAGCCAGTTCATGGGCTCGGTGCTCGCTCCCACCGCGACGACCGACGTGACGGCGAGCACGAACGGGCGCGTCCACGTCGGCGGCGACCTGAGCTACTCGGGCGCCGGCAACGAACACCACAACTACCCGTGGACGGGCGGCGGTTCGCTCGGCTGCGGCGGCGGCTTCAGTGCCGCGAAGCTCGTGACCGGCGACGGTGCGGCGCTCGTGCCGGGCGACACCATCTTCACCCTCGCCTACGACTACGCGGTCGACGGCGGGCAGGTCACCGGCACGCTGTCGCTGCGCGCCGACGGCACCATCGCCAACGGCCCCCAGGGCCTGCCCGACGGCACCGTCGTGCATCTGAGCGAGATCGACCTGCCGATGATCCCGGGCGTGCAGTGGGGGCCGGCGACGATCAGCCCCGACATCGTCACGATCGCGTCGGGCGAGGTCGTGCACGTGACGGTCACCAACACGGCGAACGTGAACACGCCGAGCGCCGTCGGCGGCTTCTCGGTCGCGAAGGCGCTCGGCGGCGAGGCGTCTGCGCTCGTGCCCACCGACTCCGAGTACACCGTGCAGTACCGGTACGAGCTCGACGAAGAGACGGTGACCGGCACCCTGGTCGTGCGCGCCGACGGCGTCGTGGTCGCCGGCCCGCAGACTCTGCCCATCGGCACGGTCGTCGAGTTCACCGAGATCGACCTGCCCGCGGTCGACGGCGTCGAGTGGGGCACGCCCGTGTTCAGCCCCGAGACGATCACGATCGCCGGCGGCGAGTCGGCCCTCGTGACAGTGACGAACACGGCGACGGATGCCCCGGTCGTGCCCACCCCGATCGACCCCGCCCCCGCGACGCCGGGCGAGGAGACGGGTCTCGCGAGCACCGGTGTGCAGGCCGTCGTGCCCGCGCTCCTCGCCGCGCTGCTCCTCGCAGCGGGCATCACGGCACTGGTCGTACGCCGCCGACGCAGCGCCTGACGCGCAGAGCCTGACAGAGAGCGGATGCCTCGAAGCCTCAGCGGCTCCGCGGCATCCGCTCTCGTCGTCGTGTCGACCGGGTGGTCTCAGTGCGCGACGATGCGGGCGACCTCGCCGACCCCGCGCATGAACCCCTCGAGGTCGGGCTCGTCGGAGGTCGGCTGCAGCACGACCACGTCGACGCCCGCCGCGAAGTAGCGCTCGGCGACCTCGGCCACGGCCGAGGCGTCGCCGACGGCGGCGGTGCGCTGGTCTTCGGGCATGTTCCACTGGGTCAGCTCACGGGCGATGCGCGCCTCGGCATCGTCGCCACCGAACGCCGCCATGAGGTAGACGACGATCTCGCTGCGCCCCTCGCGGCCCGCGGCGCTGCGGCCCGCGGCGATCGCGGCGACGGCCTCGGCGGCGCGCTCGACGCTCGTGCCGCCGGTGAGCACGGTGCCGTCGGCGACCTCACCGGTGAGGTGCAGGGTCTTCGGTCCCTCTCCGGCGGCGTGCACGAGCGGCACGACGGCGGGAGGCCAGTCGAGCTTCACCCGGTCGAGCTTCACGTAGCGGCCGTCGGCCGTGACCTCGTTGCCCGCGAGCAACTGCCGAAGCGCCGGCACGTACTCGCGCATGAGGGTGAGCGGCGACGCGACCCGGCTGCCGGTCTGCGCCATCCAGCGCTGCACGCCGTGGCCGACGCCCGGCACGACACGGCCCGGGAACATGCGGGCGATCGTCGCGATCTCCATGGCCGTGACGGCGACGTTGCGAAGCGGCATGGGTGCGACGCCGATGCCGACCCGCAGGCGTTCGGTCCACGCCAGCGCAGCGGCCGCGGTCGCGAACGCCGACTCCTGGAAGCAGTCCTCCCACAGCCAGAGCTCGGGTACGCCCGCAGCCTCGGCCGCTTCGACGGCGGGCCGCAGCCGCTCGGGCGGGAAGGCAGGCTGGAAGATCGCTCCGATTCGACGCATTCCCCCACTCTTGCACCAGCCGACGACACCCGTTGCCGCCGCCCCCCGTCGGGCATGATGGGCGCATGAGCGAATCCGCACCGTCCGCCGCCCCGAGCTCGCCGACGAACTTCCGCCTCCTCGGCGTGATCTCCTTCGCCGTCGGCGTCGCCGCCGTGCTGATGTCGCGGCTGCTCGGCCTCGTCGCCCCGCTGCTGATCAACGCCGGGCTGCCGTCGGCCTACGGGCTCATCAGCGGCATCAGCCTCATCGCCACCGCACTCTCGCTCGTGCTCGGCATCGGCGCACTCGTGCTCGGGCTCATCGTGCTCCTGCGCCGCGACGCCCCGAAGGGGTTCGCCGCCGCGGGCGCGGCGCTCGGCGGCGCCGAGGTGCTGGGCGCGTTCATCGGATTCGGCCAGTCCGCGTTCTACGCGATCCTCTGACACGCCTTCGTCGCCGGCATTTCGACCCAGCTCGAAACACTGGCGAGCGGATGCCGCTGCACACGAGCCTGTTCGAGAGGGATGCCGCCGCGGCATCCGATCCGCGAAGGGAACCGAGATGTCATTCCAGGCCTACCTCGACAACATCGAGAAGAAGACCGGCCTCACGCCGCGGCAGTTCGTCGAACTCGCGACCGAGCAGGGCTTCGGTCCGGGCACGAAGGCGACGCCGATCGTGACCTGGCTGAAGGAGGACTACGGCCTCGGCCAGGGCCACGCGATGGCGCTCGTGCACGTCATCACGAAGGGCCCGCAGATCAGCACCAAGCACGTCGGCACCGACGGCGCCCACAGCGACGCGACCGACACCCTCTGGCTCGACGGGGCCGCGACCAACCCGAACGGGTAACCGCCGCGGCCGGCACAATCGGTACGACCGGCGCGGCCGGTGCGACGGGCGCGACCGGTGCGACGGGCGCGACCGGTGCGGCCGACCGCCTACAGGTCGTCGGGCTCGACGATGCGGTCGTGGTTCCACGACTCGGCCCAGCCGAGCTCGTCGAACATGCGCGAGAGCACGAGCGCGGTGAAGCCCCACACGATGCGGCCGCCCACGGTGAAGGCGGGCGAGCGATACGCCCGACCGCCGAACACGTGCTCGGTGTTCGCCCGGTTCGCGGGGTCGAGCATCTCGCCGACCGGCACCCGGAACACGTCGACGGATTCGTCGTGATCGACCGCGGCGACCTCCGACGGCCGCGTCCACCACGCCGGCACCGGCGTGACGAGGTGGTTGCTCACGGGCACGGGCATGGGCGGCAGCGTGCCGAGCGGTTCGATGCCGTCGGGGTCGACGTCGGTCTCCTCGCGGGCCTCGCGCACCGCGGCGGCGATGGGCCCGGTGTCGGATGCCTCGAGCCGCCCACCCGGGAAGGCGATCTGCCCCGCGTGGCTGCCGAGGGTCGCTGCACGGCGCAGCAGCAGCACGTCGAGGTCGCGCGGCACAGCTCCGGCTGCTGCGCCGCTGCCGCTCGGCACCGAGTCGAGCACTCCGAAGAGCACGAGCACCGCGGCCGGGCGGAGGCCCGAGGCATCCGCTCGGTTCTTCGGCTCGTCGGGGTGCCATTCGAGGCCGCGCTCGCACAGGGCGATGAGCTCGGCTCGTGCGTCGGCGATTACGGGCATGCCCTCAGCCTCCGGGCCCTCGTCAGCGCCGCGGCTCGGCGGTCGACCAGATCGCCAACGCCACGAGCAGCGGCTGGAAGAGCAGGCGAATGCCGCGTGCGCGATCGGAATCGAGGCCGAATGCGGCTCGCTTCTCGGTGAACTGCGCGATGTTGCCCGGGAACACGGCGACGAAGAACGCCGCGACGATCCAGCCGATGCGCCGGCGCTCGCGGGGCAGCGCGACGAGTGCCGCTCCCAGCCCGATCTCGACGGCGCCCGATGCGACCACGACGCCGTCGGCATCCATCGGCACCCATGACGGCACCTGCGAGCGGAACTCCTTGCGCGCCCAGAAGAGATGACTCACCCCGGCGAAGACCAGTCCTGCAGCGAGCGCGAGTCTCGCGATCGTGCGGGGTGCGGTGCTCGTGGGAACGTCGCTGCGTGCCATGTCGACCTCCGATTCGATGGGACGGCGCGAGCCTCAGCTGCCCGCGACCGCCGCGGCCGTGAGCACCGCCGCGGTGATGAACACCCAGTCGTTGATGATGTGCGCGCCCGCCGACACCCAGAGGTTCTTCGTGCGGATGAAGGCGAGGGTGAGCGCGATGCGCGCCGAGCCGATGACGACGATGGCCTGGACCCAGTTCCAGTCGTACGTCGGCAGGTGCGCCGCGCCGAACCAGATCGCTGAGATGATCCAGGCGAGGAGGACCGCGGTCCTGCGCGAGACACCCGCCTTCGCGAACAGGAAGTACATGAGCGCGAGGAACGGCAGCACGACGAAGATCTCTTCACCGATGAGCTGGATGCCGCTGCCCACGTAGAGCGCGATCGTGTCGACGGCCCCTCCCGACCCGGCGCTCGTGATGGCCGCGTTCGGCGACACCGGGAAGATCAGCGACACGATGCCGCCGATCACGAAGGTGAGCACGATGTTGAGCGCGGCGAAGAAGAACATGTTGCCGACGTCGACGAGGCGAACCTTGCGGAAGATCGCCGTCCAGGCGCGACCGGCGACGAGGGCGAGCACCCCGAGGGGGATCGCGACGAAGAGGGTTCGCGGCAGGAGCGCCCCGAGGTTGTTCGGCGTCGGAATGAACATGAGGGCCGCCATGCCGGCGGCGACCGAGAGCCACACGATGATCCACCTGACCACCGAGAGCTCGACGGGCACTCCGTTGTAGTACGGGAAGTCCGCGCCATCGCGGCGTTCGATCAGGCGGCCGAACCGGTCGTCCTCGGACACGGGGCGGAGTCGGCCGGGGGTGGTGGCTTCGGCGGCGGTCATTCGTGCTCCTCTTGGGCGGCGTGCTCGCCCCGAACGGAGCGCCGTCTCGATTCTCTCAGTGCCGACCCGATTCGGCCCCCTCCCCGCCCGTGGACTACTCCCCCGCGCCCGCCCACTCGAACCCGTCGGGGTCGGCGAACGCGCCGGCGTCGCCGTTGATGCGGATACGGTGCGAGCCCGATCCCTCGGCGGCCACGCCGACGGTCTTGGCGAGGGCGCGCCGCTTGTAGAGGCCGAGCCCGATCGGGCTGCCCGGGGTCGCGAAGTCGACGTAGCTGCCGAAGCTCTTCGCGACCGACAGCCCGCGGTCGACGTAGAAGCGCTTGCTCGCGCCCACGTCTTCGGCGCCGATCAGCAGCACGAGGTTCTCGATCGCGCGAGTCGCGGGGCCCGTGTCCTTCTTCGACGAGGTCGCGACCTGCCAGATCGCGCCGTCGGGCGCCTGGACGACGCCGCCGAAGCCCCACAACGACTTCTCGGCGGGCTTCAGCACCGATGCCCCGGCGGCGACGGCGGAGTCGAAGAGCGAGGTCACGTCGGCCGGCTGCGCCACGATGACCGACATCGTGAATCCGCGGAACCCGGCCGACGGGGCATCCGCTGCCCTCAGTCGAACCTGCGGGCCGAGCCCGAAGGCGTCGGCGTAGAAGCGCGCGGCCGTATCGGGGTCGGCCGCGTCGAGGGTGATCGAGTCGATGGTGGTGAGTTTGGTCGTTTCCGTGTTCATACGACCGACGATATTCACGGTCCGCGGCCCGTGCTTCTCCGATTCTGCTCGCTTCGAGGCCGGGCGGCTGCGGTCAGCCGAGCGCGGCGATCGCGTCGGCGACCAGCTGCCGCTGCGAGGGCTCGCCGTCGGCGGCGGGCGTGAAGCCCATGCGCACCACGACGAGCTGCTCCGACGGCACCATGACGACCTTCTGTCCGTCGTGGCCGCTCATGTAGTAGGTGTCGGCGGGCAGCTCGGGCCAGCGCAGGCTGCCGTCGGGCAGCTCGTTCGTGCGGAATCCCATCGCGTAGCCCGGGTCGTCGGTCTCGTCGTGGTCGACGTTCGTGAGGGTCGCATCCATCCAGCCCTCCGGCAGGAGCTCCTCGCCGTTCCATCGGCCGTCCTGCAGGGCGAACTGGCCGAGCGCGGCCCAGTCGCGCGGCGTCGCCCAGAGGTACGACGAGCACACGGGCGTGCCCGCGGCATCCGGTTCGAAGACGGCCGACGACAGGCCGAGTGCGCCGAGGATCGTCTGGCGCGGCAGGTCGGCGCCGTGGCCCGTGCGCTCGGCGAGCACGGAGCAGAGCAGGGTCGTGCTGCCGCTCGAGTACTCCTGCACGGTGCCGGGCTCGTGCTCGAGGGGCAGGGTCGCGACGTAGGCGCCCATGTCGGGCTCGAGGTAGAGCATGCGGGTGATCGGCGTGCCGAGGTCGTAGGTCTCGTCCCACTCGAGGCCGCTCTGCATGCGCAGCAGGTCTTCGACGGTGATGTCGGCGCGCTCGTCGGTCCATTCGGGTCGCAGGTGATCGTCGTCGAGGCCGACGACGCCCTGCTTCACGAGCATGCCCGTCATCAGCTCGGTGACGCTCTTCGACATCGACCAGCCGAGCTGCGGCGTCTCGGCGTCGAAGCCGTCGGCGTAGCGTTCGGCGACGAGCTCGCCGTCCTTCACGATGACGACGCCGCGGGTGCCGAGCGCTTCCTGGTCGGATGCCGCGAGCTCGTCGCCGAACGCAGCGGCGAGCGCCTGCTCGAGTGCCGCATCGGCCTCGGGCGTCGCGGCGGCGGGCGCCGCGACCTCGGCGAAGGGGTTGCCCTCCGCGTCGATCGCGGTGGCCTCCTCGAGCTCGGGCCGCTGATCGGCGAGCGTGCAGCCGAAGCCGTCGGTGTACCAGGCCGTCTGGTGCGCGATCGCGCCGAGGATCGAGCCCGTGGTGCGGTCGGCATCGGCGTCGACGTCGAACTGCAGGTACGGCACGAGCGGGTTCGGCGGGAGGTCGGTGGCGGGGTCGTCGCGGCCGGCGACCTCGGTCACGGCGCACGCGTTGTGGGCGGCGTAGCCGGTGCCGGTCAGGAGGATCGGCTGCTGCCAGAGGTAGACCCCGGTGAACGCGGCGATGAGAACGAGGGCGGTGACGGCGACGATGACGATCACCCGACGGAGGATGTGCACCAGCGGATGCTAGCAAGCACGACGCGCGCAGCCGAATCCTGTTCGGTTTCCACCGTTGAACGGCCGATTCTCCCGTCGGAGGCGAGCCTTCCCCACGAATCCGCCCCGACTGGCATCATCGTCCGGGAGCATCAAGCACCACGGCGCCACAGCACCACGGCCGCGCAGCACACGACAGAGGAGCATCATGACCGATCCGAACCAGCCGCAGGACCCGAACGTTCCGACCCCGCCCACAGCCCCCGACTACGTCGGCGCGCCGCCCGCTGCTCCGGCTGAGCCGGCCGCCGCACCGGCGGCCCCCGCCGCGCCGGCCGCTCCCGCCGCCCCGGCAGCTCCGGAGGCCGCCCCGGCCCCGTCCGCTCCCGCCTACGCCGCCGCACCCGCGGCCCCGGCAGCCGCGTACGCCACCGCGCCCGACGCCCCCGTTCCCGGCAAGGGCCTCGGCATCGCCGGTCTCGTGCTCGCGATCGTGCTGCCTCTCGTCGGCCTCGTCATCAGCATCATCGCCAAGTCGCAGTCGAAGAAGGCGGGCGTCAAGAACACCCCCGCGACCGCGGGCATCATCGTCGGCGCGATCCTGACCGTGGTCGGCATCATCGTCACCATCATCGTGGTCGTGGCCAGCGCCAGCCTCGTCGGCGGCCTGGCCGACATCTGCAGCCAGGTCGGCCCGGGCGTCTGGGAAGTCGACGGCGTCACCTACACCTGCGAGTGATCTCGGCTCGCACGTCAGCATGAAGCGCCGCCGGGCTCGGCCCGGCGGCGCTTCGTCGTTCCCACGGGCGAACGAGGCTCACGAGGCGAACGAACCGTACGCGCCGCCCGAGAGGTGCGCCGGCACCTGGGGCGCCTCGGGCTTCGGCGCCGCGGCCGCCGCGGGCGGGGGCGCGGGCTGCTCGACGAAGGCGGCGACGTTCAGGTGCGTGAGGAGGCCGACCATGAAGCGGGCGATGTCCTCGAACTCCTCAGCGGTCGGCACCCAGTGCACCGCGCGCGCGACCGACCTGATCAGCTCGTCGAAGCCCTGCGAGAAGTGGCCGGCGAGCGCACGGATCGAGAAGTCCGCGCCGTCGACGAGGAAGCGCACGGCGCGCAGCCGTTCGGTGTCGGTGAGACAGCCCTCATCGGTCGCCATGCCGGTCTTGAGGATCTCGGACGCGTCGACGAGCATCGCGAAGTCCTCAGCGCCGAGGCCGAGTGCGTCGTCGAGGCCGAGCAGACCCGGTGCGTCGGCGATGCGCGCCGGGTCGAAGATGCCGCGCTGCTCCAGCCGCTCGCGCACCGCCGCGAACCGGGCGATCTGCCAGGGCGAACTGATCGGCGCGATCACGAGCTCGCGCATACGGGGCTCACCGCCGAGCAGCATGAGCTCGGGGTCGCGCGCGGCCTCGCGCTGGTAGAAGTCGACCTGCCGGGCATAGCGGATGCCGCGGATCGCCTCCGCGACGAGCGCGTCGTGCTCCTCGGGGGCGGCCGCCGCGAGGGCGCGCCTCGCGGTGAAGCACGCACAGGAGTACCGGATCTCGACCTCGAGCGACCCGTTCGCGTCCTCCATCCAGCGGCGGGCGGCTGCGGCAGCCCGCGCCTCGACCTCCTGCTTCGCCGGCAATCGTGACGAGCCGCGTGAAGCGGCGGAGCCGGCGGCATCCGCTGCGGCCCATTCGTCGGCGACACCGGGGGTGAAGATCACGTAACTGAGTGCCGCCCTGGCGCGCATGCGCGCGAGCACCCGGTTCGGATCGCGTCGCGGCCCACCGGTCTGCCGCTCGAGCAGCGCCAAGTACCGCACGACGGCATCGCGGATGCGCTCGCGTCGCTTCGCGGCATCGGCGATCTCGTCGGCGGCGGCTCCCTCGCCAGTCGTGCCCGACCCCGCTCTGCCCTCGGCGAGGTCGACGAAGGCAGACCAGTTGCGGGCCGCCGTGAGGTAGGCCATCAGGCTGCGCAGCAGCATCGCCTGCGGCTCCGGCGCGGTCGGGCGGGCACGCCGGCGGGCGTCGAGCCGGGTGCGCACCGGCCGGAATGCCCTGCGCACGTCCGAAGGGTCGAGGCGCTCACCGCCGACCTCCGCTGCCGTACGCACGTAGGCGTGCCAGACCTTCGGCGGCACGTCGTCGAACACCTGCGGCTCGCCGCAGAGCCACGCCGCCTGGTTCACGATGGGCTCGATGCGGTCGAGGAACGCCTCGTGCGCGGCACGGTCGTCGAGGCCGTCCACCCGATCGAAGACGCGGTCGTACTCGGCGAGGATGCTCGTCGGATCCTCCTCGATCGCCCGGTTGAGGTAGTGACGGTGCTCGTCGTCAGTCGTCATGCGGGCGAGGCCGAGGAAGCCCACGGACCTCCAGCCCTTCGCCCGGTAGAACCCGCGCACATCGGGGTAGCGCTCGGCCATGGTCATCGCGGTGAAGCCCGCGGCGAGCGCGAGCAGCTTGCGGTGCTGGTCGGGCTGCGCCGACTCCCACTCGAGCCCGAGTTCGACCTCGTCGACAGGGTGGCCGTTGCGTCGCAGGGTCGCGATGCCCGAGCGTTCGTCGAGCACGGTGACCTGCAGCATCCACGGCGCCGAGTTGAACAGCACCTGGAACAGCCAGGCGATCGCCGAGGCGATGCCGCTGCCGCTCCGGTCGGCGATCGCGATGAACTCGCCGAGGTCGGGGGTGCTCGGCCGCTCGACGCGCTCGGCCGGATCGTCGAGGTTCGCGTTGCGCACCTGGTTGAGCGCGTCGATCGACCACGCGGTGTTGACCGAGCCGTCGGAGTCCATCACCTTCGCGTCGAGACGCGAACGGCTCGCGAGCCCCGGCCCGAGCACCGCGACCGCGACGAGCGCGAGCGGCAGCGCGACCACGAGCCACGCGGCGAACCCGTCGCTCGCGTACGCCGTGGCGATCACGATGACGATGGGGGTGACACCCACGAGCACCCAGCCGATTCGGCGCAGCACGGCTCCCGTGCGACGCCGGATCGCGAGATTCCGCACACCAGGCAGCAGGGCCACGAGCCGCGCACCGACCGCGAGCACGAGCCACGCGACGAGCATGGCGAGCAGCGCATCGCCGACGGGCACGAGCACGACGTCGACGAACGCCTGCCACCGAGTGCTGATCGAGGCCGACCACGAACTGAGCGATGAACCGTCGCCGATGCTCGCACTGCAGCCCCCGAGCGCGATCACGGCACCGACCGCGAACACCGCACCCGGTGCCCGCCGTCGTCGCGTTCCGATCGCCTGCTCAGTCATGATCCGCAGCCTGCCTGGCGCGAGTCTAGTGACGCGGCGTCGTGCCGCGACAGGGGTGACCCTGAGGGATGCTCACCCGCTTTCGGGGGGCGAGCAGGCGGCATTCGACATGCCGGCCGCGACTCGGGCGCACCCGGCGATTGTGGATGACCGCCGACCGGAGCATCCTGAGACCATGAGCGATCGTGAGGATTTCCTGATCTGGCTCCAGAGCGAGTTCGTGCGAGCCGAGCGCGCGATGTTCGACGGCGACGACGGCCCCCGCCGCGCGATCTGGTCGGCAGACGAGCCGGTCAGCGTGCTCGGCGCCTGGCGCAACGCCTCGAATCGCGCCGAACTGATCGATGCGTTCGAGGAGCTCTCGACGAGCTTCTCGAACTGCACCGACTACGCGTTCGATCTCATCGCCTTCGACGTGCTGGGCGAGGCGGCCTACACCGTGGGCTACGAGCGGGCCTCGGCGTCGGTCGACGGCGAACCCCGCACGTTCACGCTGCGGGCCACCCAGGTGTACCGCCGCGAGCCGAGCGGATGGCGCGTGGTGCACCGCCACGCCGACAGGCTCGGGTGACCCGGGCCCGAGGCCGAACCGGCGGGCGCGGAGGACGCGCCCGCCGGTTCGCAACCGTCACTCGAAGAGCGACAGGGTGAGGGTCGACCGGTAGTTGCCGGGCGCGACGTCGCTCGAGGTGCGGAGGAACAGATCGGCGTTCGCGGTCCACGCGCCGTCGGCCGCGACATCCTCGGAGTCCCAGGCGGAGGCGAACAACTCCTGGTCGACGAGGCCGACGTTGTTGTTGCCGCCCTGCGTGGGCGCGTCGATCACGGTCACGACCTCGTCGCCCACGGCGACGAGGTCGGACTCGCCGCCGTCGATGAGGTTCGGGCGCCAGCCGAGGTGACCGGCGCCGATGGGCGCCTGGCCGGCATCGCCGACGAACTCGCTGGTCGTGCCGAGCACGTACCAGGCCGCGGCGTCGGGGATCTCCTCGGCCGTACGGGTGTCGGTGATCGTGACGGTGGGGAGCTCCCCCGTGAACTCGCGCACCGACGGCTCGCCGGAGTCGCCCTCGGTGAGGGCGACCTCGCTGGCGGCCACGGTCATCGCGAGCACACCGGGCTCCGTCAGCGGGGCCACCTCGACGGTGACGTCGACGGTGCTGTCGTCGCCGACCAGCTCGTCGGCGTGCGCCGCGGCTGCGGCCGCCGTCAGCAGCATCGCGCCCATGGTCACCGCGGTGACGCGGGCCGCGGCGGACTTCGTGATTCTCTTCATCTCGGGTTCTCTTCTCTCTCGTGCGGGTTCGGTTCGGGAGTTCGGGTGTTCGGAACTCGATTGCGCGATTGCTCAGGCGCTCTGGCGCTCGGTCAGTCGCAGGTCGCAGCGTCGTACGCCGCGGTCGTGGTCACGGTCACGGGTGCGCCGCCGATGACTCGGGTCGCCTGCACGGCGACCTCGCCGGCCGGCACGCTCGCGGCGCGCACCGAGAAGGAGTGCACCGCGTTCTTGCCGGGCACGACGTTCGTGAACGACTTCTCGCCGTAGGCGGTCTGCATCGCGAGGGCGACCGGGTCGGCCTCGTCGTTCAGGGCCTTCACCGTGACGTAGGCCTTCGACCCGAGGCAGCGCGTCTCGGCTTCGACGGGCACGCCGTCGAAGCCGGCGACGAATCCGACCGAGGTCGTCGCCGAGCGGTTGCCCCAGGTGTCGACCGCGGTCACCGTCGCGACGTACGAGCGGCCGTCGGTGAGCGAGACGATCGGCGAGGCGGGCTGCAGGCCCTGCTTGATCGTGAGCGGGATCTCGAGCACGGCCGGCATCGGCGCGAAGAAGAAGTCGCTCGACACCTTCGCCCCGGCACGGAACGGCAGGGCGACGGCGCCGGTCGCGGCATCCGTGACCTTCACCTCGTAGCCGGAGACCTGCTCGTCGTCGCTCGCCTGCGGAACGCTCAGCACCGGGCCCGTGGCGGTCGATCGAACGCTCGGCTCGGCCCCGAGCACGGGGGCCGTGCGGTCGGCGCGGGCGGCATCGGTGTAGTCGAAGTTCGCCTTCACCTCGGCGGCCGTCGAGCCGTCGAGCCGCACCGTCCAGGTGGGCCCCGCCAGCGCGCCGGCGCTCGGCGTCGGCACCGTCGGCGGGTAGGGCGACCAGGCGCCGTTCTCGTCGTAGGTGCGCCGGGGCTCGGCGCTGAACGCGATGCGGTCGATCTCGGTGCGGTCGGCGTAGACCTCGACGAAGATCGCCTGCGGAATCGGCAGGGTGAAGTTGTCGATCAGGTGCGGGCCGTAGTTCTGGTACGCGTCGCGCGGAATCTGCGAGTACGACATCGAGCCGTCGTTGACCGCGGTGAAGTCCTTCTGGTGGATCGACTTCTCGCTGTTGACGTTCAGGTGCGAGTGGCCCGAGATGAACACGGCCTGCGGGTAGGCGGCGAGGTCGGCGGCGATGGTCGGGTTCGACGCCTGGGCGCCGTCGTTGACGGTGCCGGGCAGCGGCCGGTGCGCGACGACGAAGACGGGCGTGTTCAGCGAGCCCGGCTGCGCGTTGATCTCGGCGAGCTTGCCCTGCAACCAGGCGCGCTGCGTCGCGTCGTAGGCCTCGGTGTTCAGGATCAGGAAGTGGTGGCCCTCGATGACCTGCTCGTAGTACCCGCCGCCCGCGTGCGGGAACCACTCGGTCGGGTAGTACTGCGTCATGACGTTCAGGCGGTCGTCGTGGTTGCCGAAGGTGACGAGCATCTTGGTGTCGTCGAGGCCGTGGCTCGTGAGGCCGTCGGTCAGGAGCGAACGGATGACCTCGTGGTGCGGGCCGGTGTTGTAGTTGTTGTCGGCGATCTGGTCGCCGTTCGAGAGGATCAGGTCGGGCTCCGCCTGGATCGACGTGATCGTGTCGAAGTAGTGGTTCCAGCGGGCTCGAGTGGCCTCGTCGTAACTCGTGGTCTCGATGTCGCTCATCACGACGAACGAGAGCAGCGGCTCCTCCTCGGTCTTGATGAGGTAGCCCTCGATCTCGGCGGCGGAGACCGCGTCGCCGAGCACCGACACGGCCGACAGGTTCGCGGACTCCTCGATCGTGATCGGGCCCTCGTAGCGCGGGCTCGTCAGGGTCGGCATCGAGCCGTCGAGCGTGTAGCGGATGTCGGCGCCCGCCGGTGCCGACAGCTCGACGGTCGTCGGGCCGACGTGACGGCCGCCGTCGACGCTGAAGGTCGGTGCGGCGAGGGCGTCGTCGGCGTAGGCGACCGGTGCGGCTGCACCGGCGGCGGCGATGACGGCCGCCACCACGACTGCGACCGCGCCGGGCAGGGCCGGCTTTCGCGAGATGGGCATGCGGATGAATCCTCCGGAATGTGTTGCGGACGGCGCACCGATCGGTGCGCGACGCTCGAGACGCTACGCACGGGCCGACTCGCAGCGGCGGACGGTTCGTCGCCGACCGGCGAACGTCACGTGAACTCCGGCGGGAGTCGTTCGGACAAGGGCACGTCGAACATCCGACTGCGCCCGCATCGGTCGCCGACGCGCCCATAGAATCGCAGGGTGAAGATCGGTCGCGGCGCGCAGGTGGCACGGGCGCTCGCCGTCGTCGGCACCGCGATCGTCTCCGCGTCGCTCGCGCACACGATCGGGGGCGGCGCACCTCCTGGCTTCGTGACGATCGCGCTGGCGCTCGCCCTCGCCGCGCCGTTCGCGATGCTGGTCGTCGGCGACCGGCGGAGCACACCGCGTGCGGCGTTCGCCGCAGTCGGCGCCCAGCTCGCGCTGCACGCGCTCTACTCGCTCACCCCTCAGGCCGGGTCGATCACCGTCGGTCCGGCGTCGGCACTGGGCGCCGGTCAGCCGCACCTCCACGGCGGCGACGCCGCGATGCTGTTCTCGGCGGGCACGCCCGTGCACGACGAGCATTTCGGCCCCGCGATGCTCGTGGCCCACGCGGTCGCAGCCCTGCTCACGGTCATCGCGGTGGCCCTCGCCGACCGCATGCTCGACGCCGTGCGCTTCGCGGGTCGCGGCATCCGCATCGCCCTCGTGGTGCTCACCGCGCCGCTCGTGCCGCCGCTGACCGCCCACGTCGAGCCGGCCGCCCCGCGACGGGTCGGCCCCGATGCCACCTCACTGCTCTGCACCGCCCTGCGGTATCGCGGACCACCGCGTCGGCCCCTCGCCGCCCTCGCGGCGACACGCTGACACATCCGCATTCGCGAACGCTCCGAACCACACCTCGAGGTGTCGTCCGTTCGCACACCCTGAAAGCAGAGACATGAACACCCGAATCCGCACGACCCTCGCCGCCGCCGTCGCCCTCGGCGCGGGCACCGCACTCGCGCTCGCCGCGCCCCTCGCGGCGAGCGCCCACGTCGTCGTCGAACCCAGCGCGACCGCCGCCGGCGCGTACACCGTGCTGAGCTTCGGCACCCCGCACGGATGCGGCGAGAGCCCCACGACGAAGCTCACCTTCACGATGCCCGAGGGCATCGACCGGGTCACGCCCACGGTCAACCCGGGCTGGACGATCGAGAAGGTCGTCGAGCAGCTCGACGAGCCGACCAAGGACTCGCACGGGGCCAACATCACCGAGCGGGTGAGCTCGGTCGTCTACACGGCGGTGACCCCGCTGCCGACCGACCTGCGCGATGTCATCGAGCTGTCGCTGCAGCTGCCGGCGGATGCCGCGGGCGAGACGCTGGCCTTCCCGGTGCTGCAGGAGTGCGCCGAGGGCCAGACCGACTGGAGCGCCATCGCCGAGGAGGGCGAGGAGGAGCCCGAGCACCCCGCCCCCACGGTCACGGTCACCGAGGCGAGCGCCGACGGCCACGGCCACGCGGCCGAAGCGGATGCCTCGTCGGATCACGAGTCCGAGACGGCGAGCGCCGACGCGGCCGAGACGACCGGCTCCGACGACGACGTGGTCGCCCGCGTACTCGGCATCGCCGGCCTCGTGGTCGGCGCCGTCGGCATCGTGCTCGCGATCACCGCGCGCCGGGGCCGGAAGCAGGCGTAACCCGCGGCACGCACACGCGCGAACGCCCGGTCTCCCGTCGCGGGGGCCGGGCGTTCCGCGTCGCGGCGGCCGGGTGGTTGCTGTTGAAACTGTCGGCACTTCGGCACTTCGGCACTTCGGCACTTCGGCACTTCGGCACTTCGACAGTTCACCGGAATGACAAGACGGGGGTTTTCCGGATTCCGAGCGGCATCCGCGTTTTCTAGATTCGAGACATGTCGGTCGTCACCTTTCACAGAACCTGGCTCCTCGCCATCGTCACCTGCCTTCCGCTCCTCGCGCTGCTCCTGACTCCCGAGCTCATGCGCAGCCGAGCAGGCAGCGGGCAACTGCTCATGATCGGCACGCTCGCACTGCTCGCACTGCTCGTCGCGGCCTTCATCGCCGCTCCATGGATGAGCGCCGTCGCGGCGCCGGTCGCCGAGCGTTGGACGCCTCGATCAGCGATCGGGCAGAGCCGCGCGGTGTGGCGCACGCGCAGGGGCAGCGCCTGGCTGGCACTCGGCGTCGCCGTGCTCATCTACGCGGCGGCGCAGGCCGTCGGCTACTGGGTCGGCACCGTCGTGCCATCCGTGAGCGACAACCCCGCCTACGGCACCGACGCCTCGGAGCCCCGCTGGCTCATCGACTACCCGGCCTACGTGCTGCAGGCCCTCACGATCTACGCGATCACGACCATCGCGATCGCCTGGTACGGATGGCGCATGCGCACCCTCTCGCTCGCCTCGACCGGTGCGCGCACGAGGGCTTCAGCGACACGGTCGCGCGAGACGCTCACAGGCCGCTCGTACACGAGCTGAACCCGCTCGTCGCCAACGAGAGCACGGTGCCACCGACACCGACGCTGCCGGGCGCGCTCACGTTGAGCCCGTTGATGTAGTTCTCGACGCCGGGAGAGCTTGTCTGCCCCAGCGGGAGCCCCTCGATGCCGAAGTCGTTGATCGTCGGGTCGAGCGAGAGCTTGGAGAGCTGGATGCCCGTCGCCTGGAACACACCGCTGCCGCCGGCGGTCGTGTTGCCCGTGATCGCCACGCAGACGGGGGAATCCGGCCCGGCGAGCGAGCCCGATGCGACGTAGATGCCCGCAAACGCGGCGGTCGGCGCGAGCACGTTGTTGCCCGTCACCTTCGCCGTGGCCATGCCCGCGCCCGACGCACCGACGAAGATGCCGGGGCCGCCGGTCGCGCTGACCTTGTTGTTCGTCACGCGTACCGCGACGGTCGCACCGACCGTGTTGAGCGAGGTCGCGTTCGCGGTGATTCCGGCACATCCTGGCCGGCTGCCCGCTGCGATGACGTTGGCATCGAACCTCGCCGTGACGTTCGCCGCGCCGCCCGTGAACAGCGAGATCGCCTGGCAGTCGAGGTGGCGGATCGGCTCGGCATCCGTGCCGTTCGTCGACACGTCGACGTTGGCGTCGGCAGCGCCGAGCACCTGCACGTCGACGAACGCGTCGGGCTGCTGCTCGATGCCGCCGCTGCCGCCGTCCATGCGGTTGCCGGTCACCGCGACGACGTTCGTGACGTTACCGGGAATCCCGAGCGTCGACTTCGCGGCTCCCGCCTGGTTGCCGCCGATGAGTCTGATTCCGTGCCCGGCGCGGAAGTCGGTGATCACGTTCGACGAGATCGTCGCCTTCGTGATCGTCGCGGCGCCGCCGGTGGTGCCGGTGGCCTGCAGCAGCACTGCCGATCCCGGAGTGAGCAGGTCGCCGGCATCCGAGATGCGGTTGCCGCTGATGGTCGCCGACGAGATGGTGCCGCCCGCGTTCGTGATCGAGATGCCGGATGCCTCGTTCGAGGTGAGCACGCTGTTCGAGATGTCGACCGCGCCCGAGAGGTTGGCGTTCGACCCGTCGAAGGCGATGCCGTCTTCGCCGGCGGCGTCGCCCGCCCCCGTGACCGTGCCGCTGAGGAACGAGAACCCGGAGACGCTGACGCCCCCGATGCCGTTGCCGGCGCTGTTCTCAATGCGCATGTTGCGGAACGAGACATCCGCCGTGCTCAGCAGCGAGATGCCGTCACCTGAGGTGGCGGCGATCGTGCCGCCCGAGGCATCCCCGCCCTGGATGGTGCTGCCGCCGCCCGTGACGTGCAGGCCGCCCGCGATGCCCGTGCCGAGCAGCACGATGCCCGAGGGCGCCCCGTTCGAGGAGATTCGCTGGAATGTGACGTCGTCGGCCCCGATTCCGGTCAGCACGATCGAGAGCCCGGTGCCGGTCGTGCTCGAGAGCGTGTTGCCCTCGCCGGTGACGACGATGGTGCCCGAGAGGGAGGCGGCGAGCGGCACCCCGCTCGTCGTCGTGACGTCGAGGCCGCCACCGGTGATCGAGAGGGCGTGCCCGTTGGACGACCCGAACGAGACGCCCGGACTCGCGCCCGTCTCGAGGTGCTTCGTCGCGCCCGAGATCACCGTCGACCCGCCGGTGCTGCCCGCGATGACGATGCCGCCGCCCGCATCCGGCCCGTCGGTGATGGCCCCCGAGAGTGCGATGGTGCCGCCCGTGCGACCCGAGATGTCGACGTTGGTGACGGCCGCGCCGTCGCCGATCGCTCCCCCGTACGAGACGTCGGCGTCGCCGCCGATCAGCCGCAGGGCGGAGAGCGTCGAATCCGACAGTTCTCCGGCAGCCGCAGCGAAGGTGCCGGTGCCGAACTCCTGGATGTAGACGCCGTAGGTCGGGCTGCCCGTCGAGGTGACGCTGTCGAACGAGAGCGACGAACCCGACGATCCGGCGAGGCTGACGGCGGGCCCGCCGGTGGCGTGGAGCGTCGCGGTGCCGCTCGCCGGCACGGTGACGGGTTCGGTGTTGATGAGGCGGAACGCCGGCTGAGTGCCGTCGACGAGGTTCAGGTCGAGGTCGTCAAATTCCACCGCGCCGGTCGTCTCCTGCAGGTAGACCCCGCCCTTCCCGTCGTCGACGACGACGGTGTCGAACTGGCTGCCGTCGAGGCCGCTGCGCTGCGCAAGCAGGGCCGAGGCGCCGCCCGTCGCACGGATGACCACGGTCGCCGACGGGTCGAAGACGACCGACGGGGTGTCGGCGACGAGCACGCCGGGGTTCGCACCGTCGTTCTCGACCACGAGGTCGCCAACCTCGTTCGTACCGGTCATGTGCCGCAGGGTGAGCGGCGACCCGAAGCCGTCGGAGACGGTGTCGATGAGGTGCACGTCGTCGATGCGCACGTCGCCGGCCGGGTCGTTCACGGTGTCGAACGTGCCGATGCCGCCGCCGAAGGCTCCCGGGCGGATCTCGAGCCCCGCGACCACGTTGCCGACGCCGAGGCCGACCACGAAGAGCGCGTTCGCCGTGAGCGTCGGCCGCGCCGTCGGGTCGCCGATGTGCAGAGTGCGCCCGTCGACGACCAGGTCGGATGCCTCGCCGATGAGCTGCTGGTCGTCGTCGAGCCTGACCGCGGTCGCGTGTCCGGTCGTGGTGCCGTCGCCCTCGAAGACGAAGATGTCGTCGCCCGTGTTACTCGCCTCCACGGCCTGCGCGATCGTGTCGAACGGCTTGCTCACGTTGCCGTCGTTGCCCTCGGCGGCGTTGTCGACGTACCAGACGCAGTCGCTGATGGCGATGGTCACGTGCCCGGTGTCCTTCAGCGCGTTCGCGGCGCCCTGGTCGGTGACCGTGTAGTCGAAGCCGTCGGTGGTGGCGGTGCAGTCGTTCGGTGGCAGATAGGCGAAGTCCCCGTCGGCCTCGAGGTAGACGAAGCCGCCCTGCTCGGTCAGCGTGACACCGGACTCGATCGCGAGCTCGGTGCCCGGGTCGGCGTCGGTGTCGCCGTCGAGCAGGTTGCCCGCGACGAGGAGGTGCGGGCGTAGGGGGTCGATTGCGCCGTCGGTCGGGTCGTCGATGACGAGGAACGTGTTGCCGACCGCGGCCGAGGCGCCGTCGAACGTCTCGTCGTCGGCGACCGGCGCATCGGCGATGCAGATCACCTTCACCGAGACCTGCGCGTTCGCGTCGCCGGGGGCCAGCGTGTAGCTGAACACGTCGTTCGCGCCACCGGGCGGCGCGTTGCAGTACGCGGCATCGGGTTGGTACGTGAGACCGGTGCCGCCGCCCGTGATGACGACCGTGCCGTGCTCGGGCTGCACGACGCTCGTGATGGAGCGCGGGCCGCCGTCAAGATCGGCGTCGTTCGCGAGCACGTCGATCGCTGTGGCGGCGGCATCCTCATCGACCGTGGCGGCGTCGTCGGCGGCGACCGGCAGGTCGTCGACGCACGTGACCTTCACGCCGACCGTCGTCGTCGAGCCCCCGGGCGCGAGCGTGTACGTGAATTCGTCGTCGGTCGTGCCGGGTGGGGCGTTGCAGAATCCGGCGTCGGGTTCGTAGGTGACGGATGCCGCGTCATCCGCGATCACGACCTTGCCGCTCGCGGGCTGATCGACCTGGCTGACCGAGATCGGCCCGCCGTCGGTGTCCTGGTCGTTGGCGAGCACGTCGATGGTCGTCGGCGCAGCATCCTCCTCGACGGTCGCCGTGTCGGCGACCGCGGTCGGCGACACGTCTTCGACGACGTCGAGCACCATGATCGTGAACACCTGCTCGAGGCTGCCGCCGTATCCGTCGGTGCCGCGCACGCGGATCGAATAGCTCGCTTGGGTCTCGTAGTCGAAGCTCGACGCGGTTTTCAGCGTCGATGCGGTGATCGTGAAGGCCGCGTTGTCGTCATCACCGGTGCCGCTGACGAGCGTGAAGCCAGGCGTCGCGGCGGGGTCCTCGTCGACGAGGCCGAGGGTGCCGACGACCGAGACCGCGGGTTCGTTCTCGAGCAGCGAGTCGTTCGAGAGGGTGAGCCCGCTCAGTGCATGGTTGCCGATGACGTAGCGCTGCTCGGTGGTGAGGCAGGCGGTCGCGGCGCTCACCCGGCGCAGCACGCCCGAGCTCGGAGCGCAGAAGTAGGCGGGCTGGCCGTTCGTGGTCGGTACGTCGAGGAGCGTGCCGGCAGGCTTCGCGCCCATGCACGACTTCGCCGACGCGAAGCGGCGCACCGAGCCGTCGGGCTGGATGCAGAGCGAAGTCGGGCCCGGCCAGATCGTGACGGGCGTCTCCTGCTTCGGGCGGCAGTCGCCCGCGCTCGAGGCCACTCGCAGCAACCCGTTCGACTTCTGGGCGCAGGCGTAGCGCAGCTGCGTCTCGTCGGCCGCGAATGCGACCGACGGGGTCGCGAGCACGGCGATCATCGCCACGACGGTGAACAGCACGAGCGCGAGCCGGGTCGGCCGGTGCGACTCGGGGGCGTCTGCGACATTCGGACGGAACTCGTAGGACACGGGGGCCTCCTCGAGGCGGCACCAAGCCGTCGATCCGCGTTCGTCGGGTTCGATGCGGAGCTGTCGCCAACACTCGACCCGTCTCCCCCGTTCCGCTAGACCCGAGAACGGGGGGCGCGCTTCCGTTTTGACAACATTGCTGAGTTCACTCATAATTGAGGCAACTCACGAAAAGGAGAACCCTCATGAGCACCACCCCCGACACCGCGCGCGAACCCGTCACGTCGTACGCGACGGCACCGACCCGCACGATCGCCGCCGATGGCGTCACGTACGCATATCGCGAGCTGGGACCGAAGGGCGGCGTGCCGGTCGTCTTCTTCGTGCACCTCGCCGCGACGCTCGACAACTGGGACCCGCGCGTCGTCGACGCCATCGCCAAGGAGCGCCACGTCATCACGTTCGACAACCGCGGCGTCGGCGCTTCCACCGGCGAGGTGCCCGACTCGGTCGAGGCGATGGCCGACGACGCGTACAGCTTCATCCGCGCACTCGGGCTCGACCAGATCGACGTGTTCTCGTTCTCGCTCGGCGGCATGGTCGCCCAGGCGCTCGTCGCGAAGCACCCCGAGCTCGTGCGCAAGCTCGTGCTGACCGGCACCGGCCCCGCCGGTGGCGAGGGCATCGACAAGGTCGCCGGCGTCACCTTCTTCGACATCCTGCGCGCGACCCTGACCCGGTCGGACCCGAAGGAGTTCCTGTTCTTCAACCGGAACCCGGCCGGCAAGCGCGCCGGCAAGGCGTTCGTCGCGCGGCTCGCGGAGCGAACTGTCGACCGCGACGCGCCGATCAGCGTGAAGGCGTTCCAGACGCAGCTGAAGGCGATCAAGAAGTGGGGCCGCTCAGCGCCCGCCGACCTCTCGAAGCTCACCCAGCCCACCCTGATCGCCAACGGCGACCACGACCGCATGGTGCCCTCGGTGCTCTCCGACGACCTCCACCGCCGCATCGCGGGGTCGGAGCTCATCATCTACCCCGACTCGGGTCACGGCGGCATCTTCCAGTTCCACGACCGTTTCGCGCCCGTCGCCGCCCGGTTCCTCGCGCGCTGAGCGGCATCCGAATCGACCAGGAGAACTCGCCATGACGAACACGATTCCATTCACCAGGAAGGCGTTCGCGTCCTCGATCCTGTTGTGGATGCGCACCGACCAGCCGCGCCAGCAGGGCATTGAGCACTGGAAGGGCCCGCACTCGAAGATCATCTCGGCGACGCCGGGAATGGACGAGTACCGGCAGATCCATCTCGCCGCGGAGAACCCCGGCCTGTGGCCCGCCGCTCCGGGCATCGAGACGGCGATCCCCGCCGACCGCCGGATCGACGGGGTCGCCGACGTCACGTTCCAGTCGGTCTTCTCGCCGCTGATCGGCCGCAAGCAGACCCGGCTCGCCTACGCCGACGAGATCAACGTGTTCCGGCGCACCCTGCTCTACGCCGGTCCGCCGAACTCGACCCGCTGGTACGACGTCGCCCGCGGCAATCAGACCGGGGCGCGGGCCCTCGTCTTCCTCCGGAGGCGCGAGGGCGTCGGCACCCGCCGGTTCCGCAGGTACTTCACCGACGAGTTCGTGCCCGCGCTCGCGACGGCGGCTGCCCTGACGGAGTTGCGCACCGAGGTATTCATGCCCTGGAACGAGAAGCTCTGGGACTCCCCCGACGTGGCTCACGACAACCCCGCCGACCAGCGGCTCCATGCCTCGGTGATGCTCGGGTTCGCCGATGCATCCGCTCGCTCGTCGTTCTTCGACAGTGTCGCGATCGCGAAGCTGTCCGACGAGCTGTCGGCGTTCGCGTCGGCGGCGCACGCGTACGAGGTATCCGAGGCGCTGACCTACGTCACGGATGGCGCAGTGCTGCCGCATTATGCTCGGAACTGAGCACAGTCAGATCCGATTCCTGGAGGGCGACAGCATGGCATCGGCCACGGCACCGGTCGGTCGGCGCGAGCGGAACAAGCAGGTCAAGCTCGAGCGCATCACCGCAGCCGCACGCGAACTCTTCGCCGAGCACGGCGTCGACGACGTCACGACCCAGCAGATCGCCGAGAAGGCCGACATCGGCGCGGGCACCCTGTTCCTGTACGCCAAGACCAAGGGCGAGCTGCTCCTGCTCGTGCAGAATTCCGCCTACGCCGACGCCCTCGAAGAGGGGCGCGCAGCCGCCGAGGGCCTGCCCGATGCGCTCGACGCGGTGATGGCGATCGTGCGCCCGGTCGTGCACTGCAACCGCATCCAGATCGACAACGGGCGCACGTACCTGCGCGAACTCGTCTTCGGCGACCCCGAAGAGCCGCACCACCGCGAGGCGCTCACGCTGACCCTGCAGACCGAAGCGGCCGTCGCCGCCGTGCTGCGCCGGGGCGACCGCCTCGGCGAGCGCGACGCCGCCACCCTCGCGCGCGTCGTCTCGGCGGTCATGTTCGTCACCATGGCGGCCACGGCGAACATCTCGAGCACCGTCGACGAGCTCGTGCAGGAGATCAGGGACCAGGTCGGCGTGCTGCTGCCGAGCTGATCGCACCACTCGCACCGACGCAGACCGCCCGACCCTCGTGATGAGGGCCGGGCGTTCTCTGCTCGATCGGCCGGTACTTCGGTACCGGGGTCTCGATACGCTTCGCTCCTCGACCGGCGTCAGGCGCTGCGACGTCGTCGCACGAGCAGCAGGCCCGCGCCGAGGGCGAC
This sequence comes from Agromyces sp. CCNWLW203, assembly GCF_036576125.1. Classification (NCBI taxonomy): domain Bacteria; kingdom Bacillati; phylum Actinomycetota; class Actinomycetes; order Micrococcales; family Microbacteriaceae; genus Agromyces; species Agromyces sp. CCNWLW203. Next base: position 142,411 of record NZ_JAZHYX010000001.1, read on the forward strand.
TGCGAGCGCCGCGAACAGGCCGAGGGTCATGAGGCTCGAATCGACACCCGTTGACGCGAGTGCGCCGGCGGCTCCCGAGCCCGACCCGGACTGACCGTCGCCGGTTCCGCCACCGCCGCTGCCACCGCCGGGGGTCCCCGGCTGCTCGCCGGGCTCCTCTCCCGGCACCGCGCCGGGCACCGTGCCGGCCCGCAGCGCTGCGGGCTGCTCGCCGTCGGCGAACCACCAGGCGGGGCGCGCCGTCGCCGCGGCATCCGCGACCTCGCTCGCCTGCACGAACGGGCTCACTCGAGCGAGCGGGGCAGCATCTGCCGGGGCCGCTTCCGGCGCGGCCGTCTCCGCAGCCTCTGCCGCAGGAGCCACCGTCGACAGCGACTCGGGCGCCGTGGCGAAGCCCTCGTTGTTGAGGTTGGGCATGCCGGCGGGGCGGGCGAAGAGCTCGATCGTCGGGGCCGCGCCCGTGAAGGTGATGCCGGCGCCGCGGCCCTCGCAGCCGTTGTCGCAGAGCGCCCACAGCCGGTCGAGCACGGTGTCGTAGTCGAGCGCCATCACGCCGCCGAGACCGGGGTCGATCGCCGAGATCTGCGTGCTCGTTCCGTCGGCGTTCAGTGCGTAGGCGTAGACGACGCCGTTGTCTTCGACGGCGACGAAGAACAGGCCGTCCCCGTGACCCGGGTGGTCGGCCGCCTCGTACGGGGCGCCGGTCGTGGCGTCGACGAGCAGGCCTTCGAGCGCGGCATCCGGCACCCATTCGACCGCTTCGAGACCCGTGTTCGCCGCGACCTGCGGCAGCGAGGCCGTGAGGTCCCACTCCTGCTCGGCGACGACGTCGGGGCCGTCGGCCTCGGGGTCGACCGCGAGAATCACGTTCTGGTTGACGCCCTTGTTCGAGTTGTCGCGCTCGGAGGCGATGTAGAGCCGCCCGGCGTCGTCGACCGTGATGCCCTCGGCGTCGGGGCCTGCCGCACCCGCGTTCTCGGCGTCGCGCTGGAAGCGCACTCGCTTGCCCGCGTCCCATCCGTCGGCGAAGGCGACCTGGCCGTCGGCGCTCGCGTCGAGCTTCCAGAAGAGGCCCGTGCCGTTGTCGACCGCCCAGAGCACGACGCCGTCGGCCGTCTGCTGCGCGTCGAGACCCGAGGAGTCGCCCTCGAACATCTGGGTCTCGTCGATCACGGTGACGTCTGCGGCACCCGGCCAGACCGCGACATCCGGGTCAACGGGGTCGACCGGGCCACCGCCGCAGGCGTTCGGCTGGCCCTTGGTGGCGACGGATGCATCGCCGAAGGCACCGGTGCCGTCGGGGCAGCGCGCCCACGTCAGCGCGGCGTGGTCGGTCCACGCGTACTCGACGACCGTGAGGCCTGCGGCATTGCGGATGCTTGCGACATCCGCTCCCCCGAGCCCGAAGCCGAAGTGCGTGCCTCCGTCGAAGACGAAGAACGCGCCGGGCGCGAGGGTCGTGCCGGCCGCGACCGGTGTGACGTCGGCGGCGTGCCCGATCGGGTCGCTGTCCATGAGGGTCCAGCCCGTGAGGTCGAGGGGCTGCGAGCCGGTGTTGACGACCTCGACCCAGTCGGCGGCGTCGCCGTTGGACTCGACTTCGTTCACGGCCACCGACGGCAGCACGCAGCTGTTGGGCTCACCGGGCGTGACGTTGGCGAGCGCGAAGCCGCCGGTCGCGTCGGGGCAGCGCGCCCAGCTCGCGGCCGCTTCGTCGCCGTCGATCGCGGGGTGTCCCGCCCACGCGTAGGTGTCGAGCAGCGTTGCCGCATCGTCGTAGAGCCGGATGGAGTCCGACCCGCCGATGCCGATGGCCGCCGTGAAGGTCTGCGGGGCGCCGTTCAGATCGACTCCCGGAGTGGATGCCTCGACGACGAGCCGTGCCCCCGCTGCGATGCTCGTGCCGGCCGCGAAGAACCAGCGGTGGTCGTCGGAGTTGTCGCGGAGCTCGTAACCCGACAGGTCGAGGTCGCTCGCGCCGGGGTTGATCAGTTCGATCCAGTCGGCCGGGCCGGAGTCGATCTCGTTGAGCAGCACGCTGCCGGGCTCTGGCTCGGGCTGGGTGCAGACGTTCGCCGCCCCGAGGGTCACCTCGGTGGCGTGGGCCCACTCGCCGCCGTCGGCGCAGCGCGACCAGACGGCGAGTGGAGCCGTCGCCTCGTAGGCGTGATCGTCGACGACGGTGCCGGCGGCGTCGAACAGGGTCACCGCATCGCCCTTGCCGAGTCCGAACGGGAAGCCGAGCGGCGTCGCGTCCTTGACGAGCACGAGGTACCCGCCGGGTGCGATGGTCGTGTCGGCCGGGATCTCGCCGGTCTTCAGCGGGTCCTTGTCCTGGTCCTGCAGCTTCCAGCCCGAGACATCCACCGCCGCTGCCGACGAGTTGTACAGCTCGATGGCGTCGGCGGGCGATCCGTCGTACCAGATCTCGTTGATCACGACGCCGGGCTCAGCGCCGAGGGCGATCGACGGCGTCGCGGCGAGCGCGATTCCTGAGGCTGAGACCGCGAGCGCGGCGAGCATCGCGGCGCTTCTGCGGAGGGGACGGGGCAACGACATTCGGGCGCTCCTGTCGGGCTGAACGGGGGTCGCTCGTACTCGACCGTTCGCCGGTGACGGGAATGCGTCTGCACGGTGAACGCACGGTGTCGTTCACACGGCCGGATGCCGCATCCCTCGGCGGACGAATGCCCGTCCCTCAGGATTCGGGCCGGGCATTCTGTCTGCGATCGGCCGGTACCTCGGCACTTCGGCACCGGGTCTCGACACTCGAGCCGTTCTCCTCGCCCGCGACTCGGCGGCACGTGAGATCGTGGCCGTTCTGCTTCGCCTGCAACCCCGTTGTGGACGACCGCGGACCGGAGCATCCTGAACCCATCAGCGGCCGCGAATGGTCCCTGACCCGGCTGTCGAACGAGTTCGCGTGGGCCGAGCGCACCAGAGGAGGGAGCTGAATATGGCTGACGGAGATGTGGAGACCCGCTCGAACCGCGGGCAATGGGAGAACGCCGTCGAGGGCTCGCCCGAGTTGTCGCAGAGCTTCGCGAGTCGCGACGAGGCGATCGACGCCGGCCGGGAACTCGCCGCGACCCTCGGCTCGCACCACACGGTTCGCGAGAGGGACGCCACGGGAGTCATCACCTACGAAGACCCCGCGTCGGGCGAGGGCGGTTGAGGGGTTCAGCAGACGCCCGACCATCACGAAGGCCGGGCATCCGCGGTCGACCGCCGATGCAGTCAGTACCCGCGAACCGGGTCGACGACGCCGATCAGCGGTTCACCGAGGCGCCAGCGTTGCACGTTCTGGGCCACCCGCTCGGCGAGCATGACGCGGATCATCGTGGGAGTGTCCGCGGTGTGCGGCGTGATGAGCACGCGGTCGTCGCTCCAGAGCGGATGCCCCGTCGGCAGCGGTTCGGGATCGGTGACGTCGAGCCCGACCGCGCCGAGCAGGCCTGCATCGAGCACGGCGACGAGTGCGTCGGTGTCGATGAGCGCCCCCCGGGCGACGTTCACGAGCACGGCCGACGACTTCAGCAGCCGCAGCCGGCGCCCGTCGAACATGCCGAGGGTCTCGGGCGTCAGCGCCGCTGCGACGATGACGACGTCGGCGTCAGGCAGCACGTCGTCGAGCCTGTCGAATCCGACCACCCGGTCGGCACCCGGCACCTCGTGCACTGCGCGGCGAACGACCGTGACCCGCACGTCGAACACCGAGAGCAGCCTGACGACCTCGGCGCCGATGCCGCCGCCACCGATGACCGCGACGTGCAGGCCGTGCAACGAGCGCCCTGATTGTTCTGCCCAGGCCGTCGCCCGCGCTCGCGCCGGGAAGTGGCGAAGCGCTGAGAGGGTGAGCGCCAGCGCGTGCTCGGCGACCGGCCGGGCATAGGCGCCCTTCGCCGAGGTCCAGGTGAGGCCGGGGTCGATGACGCCCGCCGCGGTGTACCCGTCGATGCCTGCCGCGCCGAGCTGCACCCACCGGATCGATGGGGCAGCGGCGAGCGCCTCGGCGACCGCGTTCGGTGCGATCGCCGCGACCAGCGCGGTCGGTTCGGCATCGAGCAGCACGGGCAGCCCACCGCCCGACTCCACGGCGGCGGTCAGCGCGCGCTCGAGCTGCTGGTCGTCGGCAGCGATCGCGACGCGGGTCACTTCACGGCTCCCGCCGTGAGGCCGCGTTCGAAGAGCTTCTGCAGCGAGAGGTAGGCGATCGTCACCGGAAGCGAGATCAGCACGAGCGACGCGAAGATCTTCGGGGTGTCGCTGCCGTATTCGCTCGTGAAGTAGAGCGGCACCTGGGTGACGGCCTGCATGTCGCTGCTCTGCAACAGGAGGAGCGGGAGGAAGAACTCGTTCCACGACTGCAGGAACGTCCAGACGAGCACCACCGCGATGATCGGGCGAGCGAGCGGTAGCACGATCCAGAAGAGCGTGCCGAGGGTGTTCGCGCCGTCGATCTTCGCGGCTTCGAGGATCTCGTCGGGCACGCCGTCGAGGAAGTTCTTCGCGAGCAGCACGGTGAACGGGATCGTGATCGCGGCGAGCGGCAGGATCACGGCGATGTGCGTGTTCATGAGCCCGAGTCCGAGCATGATGGTGAAGATCGGCACGATGAGCGCGATGGCGGGAAGCACCAGCCCGCCGAGCACGACGACGAAGAGCATCTGCCGGCCCGGGAACCGGAGCTTGCTGAACGCGTACGCCGCGAGCATCGTGCAGACGAAGGTGATGACGATCGTGCCACCGGCGATGATCGCGCTGTTCGCCAGGAAGCGCAGGAAGGGCGTGCGAGTGAGCACGGCCGTGTAGTTCTCGATCGCCCCCTGCCCCTCGAAGCTCGTCGCGACGATCACGATGATCGGGTAGGCGAACGGGATGGCGATCAGCGTGGCGAGCACCTGGAGCACCACACGGTCGCGTGTGCGGAGTCGTCCGAACACGTCAGCTCCTTCCGAAGCGGTTCGCGCGCATCTGGATGAGGGTGAGCAGCAGCGAGAGCAGCAGGAGCACCATCGAGAGCGCTGCGGCGTAGCCGGCCTGGAATCCGTCGATCGCCGTCTTGTAGATGTAGGTCGTGAGGAACTCGGTGCTCCGGCCTGGCCCGCCGCCGGTCGTGAGATAGACGATGTCGAACGTCTTGAGTGCGCCGATCACGCCGATGAGCACGAGCGTCGCATGCGTGCCCGAGAGTTGGGGCACGACGACGCTCCACAGGGTTCGCAACTTGCCGGCGCCGTCGAGTTGGGCGGCCTCGATGAGGTCGGTGTCGACTTGAGCGAGAGCCGCCTGGTAGAGGATGAAGCTGAAGCCCGTCCACGCCCAGATGTTGATGACGGCGATCGCCATGAGCGCGGTCTCGGGCTCGGCGATCCATGCTCGGGTGAGCCCGTCGAGACCGATGGCGCGGAGCGCCTCGTTCAGCCCGCCGCCGGGGCTCAGGATGTCGCGGAACGCGACGGCGATCGCGGCCGGCGAGAGCACCACCGGCAGGAACATCACGACCTTGTACACACCGCCGAGGAAGATGCGCCCGCTGAGCAGGATCGCCATCGTCAGGCCGATCGCCATCTGCGCGGCGATCGTGACGACCGCGAAGATCGCGACGTGCGAGAGCGACGTCCAGAACACGGGGTCGGTGAAGACCCCGATGTAGTTGTCGATGCCGACGGGGCGGCGATCGTCGCCGATGCCGCTCCACTCGAGCGTGCTGACGTAGGCGTTGTAGCCGATGCCGAGGTAGACGATGCCGACCACGACGATGAGCGCGGGCAGCACGTAGAGCAGCGCACGAAGGCGCCCGCCCCTCACTGCGGGGGAATGCAGGGTTGCCATAGGTTCTTCCGACCGGGATGGAGCCCGCCGCCCCGGACGGGGCGGCGGGCTGACGGTGTCAGGAGGCGGCGTCGATCGCGGCTTGCACCTGCGCCGCGCCGTCGGCCGGAGTCGTGCTGCCGGCCGCCACCGAGGAGAGCACCTCGATGAGCGTCGACTTCACGTCGGGGTCGGCCACTTCACGCGGGCCGACGAGGTCTTCGCTTCGCTCGACGAGCGACTCGATCGCTGCGGCCTGCTCGGGCGTCTTGACGTCGCTGAGGTCGATCGTCGATCCCTTGAGTGCCGGCGGTCGCAGGGCTTCGCCGAGCAGCTCGACCGCAGTGTCGGAGGTCGTGAGCCAGGCGACGAGCCGGCCTGCGGCGTCCTTCGCGTCACTCTGCGCCGACACCGACCAACCGACATCCGGCCCGCCGAAGAGCGAGCCGACGGTCGCGTCTTCGGTGACCGCCGGGAAGTCGACGGGCATGAACACCGTGTCGGCGATCGCCGGGTCGCCGTAGGTCTCGGCGTACTCGGCGGTGCGCGTGTTGGTCGCATCGCGGAACTGCCAGCTGCCGAACGGGATCATCGCGGCCTCGCCCGTGATGCGCGCATCGTTCGCGTCGGGGTAGGCGGTGAATCCGAGCGCGCCCTCCTGCACCGCTCCGTCGGTGAAGAGCTGCTGCCAGATCTCGAGCGACGCGGTCATCGCATCGCCGTCGAACGGCTCGTCACCGTCGAGGGCGTCGTAGAACACGCCGGGCTCGACCTGGTTGGCGACGATCTGGAAGAGGTCGAGGTTCGCGAACCCGTCTTTCGCGCCCTGCACGAGTCCCTGCTTGCCTGCCGCATTCGCGGCGGCGTTGAACGCAATGAGCTCGTCGAGCGTCGTCGGCACGGCGAGCCCCAGCTCGTCGGCGACGCCCTGGTTGACCCACATGAATCCCGCGGCCGAGGTGTACCACGGGGCGGCGACCTGCTTGCCGTCGACGTCGTACTGGTCGGCGCCCGTCAGCTGCTCGTTCCACTCGGCGCCGAGGGCGTCTTCGAGGTACGGCGCGACATCCACGGTGAGCGGCGCGAACTGCTCGGGGAAGACGCCGACCTGCAGGCCGAACACGTCGGGCCCGTCCTTCGTGGTGGCGGCGAGGCGCACGGTGTTCACGAAGTCGCTCGCCTGGATGAAGCGGTAGTTGATCGTGATGTCGGGGTTCTCGGCCTCGAACGCATCGAAGTACGACGGCGCGCTCTTCTCGTCGGGATTCCACCCCCAGACGTCGAGCGTGACGGGGCCGCCGTCATCTTCGGCCGGCGCGCTGCATGCCGAGAGCATGAGGCCGGTGATGGCGAGGGCGCCGATCGAGATCGCCAGGCGACGACGTTTGCGGTCGAACTTCATTATTCGATTCTCCTTCTGCGGTGAGGGTGATGCGGTGTAGCTGGGGTTCGGCGAGACGAGGCGCGCCGGGTCAGGCCCGGCCGGGCCGGAACGCGTGCTCGATCCACATGGCGCTCGGCTGTTCGACGAGTGCGATGATCCACTCGGCGTAGTCGCGATCGGCGGGCGGTCGCTTCACGGCGACGAGCAGCTCGTGCACGCCGGGCGTCGGCGAGAGGTCGATGTACTGGCCCGCCGGCGCCTTGTCGGGTGCGGGGAACATGTACTGGCTGCCCTGCGAGCCGTGCAAGAACTCGCCGTCGAGCCAGATGCGGAAGTGCTCGCTCGAGTTGAACATGAGCCGCGCGCGGTCGCGCCCACGAGCGTCGAACCGCAAGCGCATGACGAGGATCGAGTCCTCGAACTGCTCGCGCGGGAAGTGCACCCACGTACCGGGCAGCGTGGTCTCGCGGAACTCGACGCGGTCGGCGGGCGACGCGCCGCCGAGCTGCGGCAGTTCGGTGTAGTCGCGGACCTGCCATTTGCCGTGCTCGCCGTTCGTGAAGCCGAGTTCGACCGGGATCGCATAGTCGGCTGGAGCGAAGTCGGCCTCCTGCACGTCGGGGTAGCGACCCTCGAGGCGCTCGGCGAGATCGAGCACGAGATCGGTGAAGCCGTCGATGGTCGGCGGCGGCGTGATGCCGGTGATCTCGTCGTTCAGCACGAGGTCGGTGCCGATCGGGGTCAGCCAGCGCTCGTCGATGGCAGTCGGGTCGAGAATGCCGAGCAGTGCGCCGAGCGATGCGGTCGAGCTGTCGGTGTCCTGCCCGCAGTTGTTGCAGATCGTGATGCGCTCGGAGAAGTTCGAGCCGGCGAGCCAGCCGAGCACGACGAACCCGGTGTTCGGGCGCACGTCGGTGAAGTCGGACCGCCCGTACTTCGCCATGATGCGCTCGCGCACCTCGCGCCAGTGCAGGCCCTCGGCCACCCAGCCGCGCGTGTCCTGAACGACGGCGCGGATCTCGCTGTCGGCCGAGAGGCCTGCCAGTGCGCCGTCGAGCAGCGTGTCGGTGTCGTCTTCGACGAACGCGAGCGACTGCAGTCGGGCGAGGAAGACCTCGGCGTCGATGCCGACTCCGGCGTGGTCGAAGCACGCGTCTTCGTAGGCGTAGGCGGCCGCACGATCGGGATCGCCGGGTGCCAGGCACGCCCACAGTTCACTGCGGATCGCGGCTCCCTCGCCCGCGGCGAACCAGTTGTCGAACGAACCGGTGTGCGGGGGCAGGATGCCCTCGGCGAGGTTGCGCATGCCGACGCCGTACTCGTTCCACGGGAATGCCACGTGATCGGCCCACGCCTGAGCCAGCAGGTGCCGGCTGACGGACGGCTCGACGAGTTCGGCGAGCTTGCAGGCGAACAGCACCTGCAGGTCGAGGTCGTCGTTCGGCACCATCTCGGTCGGCACCGGGAAGTAGTAGTCGACGTCGATCGGCCCCTGCAGCCCCTCGAAGGTCTGGCCGAGCGTTCCCCCGACCGCCTTGCCCATCCAGCACCCGTTCACCTGATCGCGCAGCTTCGTCGCGCGCTCGCCCTCTGACACGTTGACTCCCTCTCGTTTCCAAAAGTATTACATATACTTTTTGAACTGAGCAAATTCGAGTCGCTGGCGCCATTCATGCCCGGATTCGTGTAGAAGTAGACGTACGCAATTCACCTGATCTTTGAAGAAACCGGGGAGCATGGCACGGAATACGATCCAATCAGGCGTGCTCGACAGCATCGGCCTGAGCATCGTCGAGCAGCGCTATCCCCCGGGCCACGTCTTCCGCAGTGAAGACTGGGAGACCGAGTTCGACGTCTCTCGCACCGTGCTGCGCGAGGCCCTCAAGGTGCTCGAATCCATGCGGCTGATCAGCATGCGCCGCAAGGTCGGCATCACGGTGCTGCCCGAAACGCAGTGGAACGTGTTCGACCCGCGAGTCATCCGGTGGCGACTCCTCAGTGCTGACCGTCAACGGCAGATCCACTCATTGACCGAACTGCGACTTGCGGTTGAACCCGTGGCTGCGCGCAATGCCGCCTCGCGCGCGGCATCCGTCGATCGTGTCGCTCTGCTCTACCACGCCACCCAGCTCGAGAACGCGGGCGTGGAGGCCGATCTCGAACGCCTGCATCACAACGATGTCGCCTTCCACCGGCTGCTGCTCGCCGCGTCGGGCAACGAGCTGTTCCTCGCACTCTCGGAGCTCGTCGCCGAGGTGCTGCCCGTCACGGGGCACCTCGTGCACGACACCATTCCCGAGCAGCAGACGGCGCCGCCGCGACACTTGCACACGATCGCGGCCCAGGCGATCGTCGACGGCGATGCCACCGCAGCCGAACAGGCGATGCGGGAGCTGCTCGTCGAGGTGCAGGAACAGATGGACCTCGCCTATCAGCGCCGCTCGGACTCATGAGCTCGTCGCCCGGCCCGCGAAGGCCGGGCATTCGTGGTCATCCCCCGATGCAGTTCGGATCGCCCTCGCCCATGCAGGTCGGGCCGCGGGGCGCGTCGGCCGGGGGCGCCTGCTCGGGGAAGAACCGGTCGGCCGGAACCGGCGCCGCGACCGCGATGATCAGGCCGAGGCAGCCGACGATGCACGACGTGATGATGAGGCCGCGCCGCCGGCTGATCGCGGCGAAGACGATGGCACCCACGTAGGCGACGAGCGTGAGCGTAGCCGTGATGAGGTACCGGTCCTCTTGCGCCTGCGTCACCACCACCGGCGAACCCCACAGCGTGAAGTACGTTTCGAAGGTCTGCCAGGCGAGCACGAGGGTGAGCAGGCCGCCCAGGGCGAGCAGCCCGCCCGCGATCCTCGCGGACCATCGCCGTTCCCGACTGAGGAACGCCGCGGTGAACGCGATGCCGAGCGCGACGACGACGGTGAGGATTCCGGCGTCGATCCACGCGATGCCGTTGCCCAGTACCGCGCCGAAGCCGAAGCCCGTGAGATTGGGGATGCTCCGCACGGTGGTGGCGACCAAGATGGCGACGGGCGCGGCGAGCACGATCAGCGCCCATCGCCCGGGCCGGCGCATCGACCTCAGCCCGAACTGCACGGCCACGATGAGCCCGACCCACACCAGCAGGTTCAGGTCGAAGACCATCGCGACGAGAGGAAGAACCAGCGCGCCGGTCGCGCCCGTCCCTTCTGAGGAGACCACCAGCAGCAGCACGCCCAGTAGGCGAAGCACGATGACGGATGCCACGAGCACGACGGTCTCGATGATGCGCGCCCTCAGCTCGAACGCCGGCCGGTCGGGGGCGACCGCACCGGTGGCGCCGGTGTCGTCGTCGGCTTCGGGTAGGGCGCCGCTCATTCGTCAAGCATGCATCGGTCGGCGCGTTCCCGCATCAGGGTCGCCCCCGAATGCCGTCGCAGCAGCCGAAGACGACGACGGCCCGGTCCTCGTGATGAGGACCGGGCCATTCCAGCTCGTGGGGTTTCGAGACGGCGCTGGCGCGCCTCCTCAACCCGCTGTGTGGGTTACGCCGCTTGCGGCACCGTCACGGTCGCACGGGGCACGGATGCCACGACGAACTCGCCGCCCGAGGCATCCACCGTCACGCCCTCGCCGTCGCCGAGCGCACCGCTCACGAACAGGTCGCTGATGCGGTCGTCGATCTCGCGCTGGATGACGCGGCGCAGGGGCCGGGCACCGTACTCGGGCTCGTAGCCGCGTTCGGCCAGCAGCGACACCGCGGCATCCGTCACCTCGAAGGCGACCTCGCGCGCGGCGAGCCGCTTCTCGGTCGCGCCGAGCATGAGGCGCACGATCTGGGCGAGCTGCGGCTCGTCGAGCTTCTGGAACAGCACGATCTCGTCGATGCGGTTCAGGAACTCGGGGCGCATGGCCTCGCGCACCTTGCCCATGACGCGCTGGCGCACGTCGTCTTGCGACGCGAAACCAGAGCCATCAGCGGATGCCACGAAGCCGAGCGCACCCGAACGCGACGCGAGGAACTCCGAACCGAGGTTCGAGGTCATCACGATCACAGTGTTGCGGAAGTCGACCGTGCGCCCCTGGCCGTCGGTCAGGCGTCCGTCGTCGAGCACCTGTAGCAGCAGGTTGAACACGTCGGGGTGCGCCTTCTCGATCTCGTCGAACAGCACGATCGAGTAGGGGTTGCGCCGCACGCGCTCGGTGAGCTGCCCGGCCTCGTCGTAACCGACATAGCCGGGAGGGGCACCGACGAGTCGCGACACGGTGTGCCGCTCGCCGAACTCGCTCATGTCGAAGCGCACGATCGCCTGCTCGTCGTCGAAGAGCGACGACGCCAGCGCACGCGCCAGCTCGGTCTTGCCGACACCCGTCGGTCCGAGGAACAGGAACGACCCGACCGGGCGCTTGGCGTCGCCCATGCCGGTGCGGCTGCGGCGCACGGCCTTGGCGACGGCGGTGACCGCGTCGTCTTGACCGATGACGCGCGCGTGCAGCTCGCCCTCGAGGTCGCCGAGGCGCTCGCGCTCGCTCTCGGTGAGGCGGTTCACCGGAATGGCGGTGGCCCGCGAGATCACCGCGGCGATCTCGGCCTCGTCGATCACGGTGCTCTGCTGGTTGAGGAGGCCGTCCGCGGCCGTCTCGAAACCCCCCTGCGAACGAGCAGTCGCCTCGTCGAGCTTCGCCTGCACCTTCGAGATCTCGTCGCGGATGCGCGAGGCCTCTTCGTAGTGCTCGGCGCCCACGGCGGCGTTCTTGTCGGCCTCGAGGTCGGCGAGTCGCGCGATGAGCGCGGAGACATCCGTCTTCATACCGAGCTTCAGGCGCAGACGCGCGCCGGCCTGGTCGATGAGGTCGATGGCCTTGTCGGGCAGCACGCGGTCGGTGAGGTAGCGGGCGCTCAGCTCGACGGAGGCGCGCAGCGCGGCATCCGTGTACTGCACGCCGTGGTGCTCCTCGTAGGCGGGCTTCAGCCCGTGCAGAATCAGCACGGCGTCTTCGATGGAGGGCTCCCCCACGCGCACCGGCTGGAACCGGCGCTCGAGAGCGGGGTCCTTCTCGATCGCGCGGTATTCCTTGAGCGTGGTCGCACCCACGAGGTGCAGCTCGCCGCGCGCGAGGCGCGGCTTCAGGATGTTGCCCGCGTCGGTGCCGCCGTCGCCAGAACCGCCCGCGCCGACCACCGTGTGGATCTCATCGATGAAGATGATGAGCTCGCCCTTGTGCGCGGCGATCTCCTCCATGGTCTTGGTGAGGCGCTCCTCGAAGTCACCGCGGTAGCGGGTGCCCGCCAGCATGCCGGGCAGGTCGAGCGAGATGACGCGCTTGTCGAGCAGGGCCTCGGGCACCGACTCCTCGACGATCGCGCGGGCGAGGCCCTCGACGATCGCGGTCTTGCCGACGCCGGCCTCGCCGATCAGCACCGGGTTGTTCTTGGTGCGACGGCTGAGGATCTCGATGGTCTGCTCGATCTCGTCGGCACGGCCGATCACGGGGTCGAGCTCGCCGTTCGCGGCCAGCTCGGTGAGGTCGGTGCCGAACTTGTCGAGCATGGGGGTCTCGGAGTCCGCGGATTGAGGAGGCGCGCCAGCGCCGTCTCGAAATTCGCCCGCTTCGACCGTCTCGCGCATGCCCTGCGTGAGGGCCTCGGCGGTGACGCCGGCGCGTGCGAGCACCTGGCCGGCGGGGGCATCCTGCCCCAGCACGAGCGCGAAGAAGAGGTGCTCGGGGTCGATGTAGGTCGAGCCGGCCGAGCGCGCCACCTGGTAGCTGTGGAACAGCGCGCGGGAGGCGCTCGGCGTGATCGTGGCCGCGTTGATGTCGGCGGTGTCACCGGCAGCGGGCAGTCGCGCCTCGGTCGCGGTGATGAGCCGCTCGGGGGCGACGCCGATGCGGGCGATCGCCTGCGTGACGCTCTCGTCTTCGACGATCACGCGCAGGATGTGCAGGGCGTCGAGCTCGGTCTGGCCGCGCTCGAGCGCGAAGCGTCCTGCTTGACGCAGGATGCCTTGAGTACGGGCGGTCAGGAACCGGCTGAGGTCGATCGACCGAGCCTGACGCGCCTGCTCACCCGCGAGATAGCGGGCGAGAAACTCGTCGAACGAGCTCGCGCCGGCTTCGGGGCTGAAGTCTTCGGGCACCAATCCTCCTGGAGAGTTGAGCGGGGTACGCTCAAGTTCAACGCGGAGGGGGCGCGGGTATTCCCGAGGTCGCAAGCCTCGTCGAACAGAACCGGCCCGCCAGCTCGAAATTCCCTCGAGATCGCAGGGGAAACGGTCACAGGGGGCAAATTTCGTCGAAACAGAACGAAAATCGTTCCTTGCGTGCGGATGCAAGACTACGCTGGGCTCGTGCTAGTTCGTTTTGAGGTCAGCAACTATCGGTCGATCGCCTCACCGGTCGAATTGTCATTTGTGGCCATCGACCGCGACCGTCCCGAGGTTCACTTCCAAGAAAGTATCGGCGAAGGATTGCTCGCCGTCGCGGCCGTTTTCGGGCCCAACGCCTCGGGAAAGTCGAACGTCGTCTCTGCAATGGGCTGGCTTCGAGACGCCGTCCGGAACTCGGTTCGGTTCTGGGAAGACGACATCCCCACCGAGCCGTTCGCATTCGGGCCTGACAAGTTACAAACCAGCGAATTCGTCCTCGAGGCGATGGTTGACGGTGTGCGCTTCGAGTACAGGCTTGAACTAGACGCCGCGAAGGTCTCCTACGAAGCACTGTTCCACTACCCAGAGAAGAAACGTCGCCGAGTGTTCGAGCGTGACGACGCGGGCCTAAAACTACAGCGGGGCTTGGGTAGCCTATCCGGCACGCGCGAACTGCTGACTGATAGGACGCTGGCGCTTTCCGTTGCACGCCGTTTTGATGAACCTCTTGTGCGCAAATTTGCGCATGAGATCTTGCAGATTCAGACGCTGGGGCAGCTTCCCCGACGTCGTCGAACTGGTGGCGGCGCCTGGCGCAACCCAGTTGGATATATGTCGACAATGCGATGGTTCGACAACTTTGATCAACCAACGCTCTTTGACGATCTTGAGGTTGATCTAACGAACGGCCAGCGCGATGCCGCGCTCTCACTGTTGCGTCTCGCTGATCTGGGAATTGACGACGTAGTGATTGATGAAAGGAAGGTCGACTACCCGGATGGATCGAGTCCTCGACGCGAACGGAGAGTCCGGCTAGTGCACAAGACCGCGTCCATGTCGGCCCCACTCGATTTCGCCGATGAATCTGAAGGAACGCGAACCTGGTTCCACCTCATCGGGCCAGTACTCAGCGCGCTGCAAGAGGGGTCCGCTGTTGTCTTTGACGAGTTGGACGCGAGCCTTCACCCAACTCTTTCTGCTGAGCTGGTGAACATCTTCAAGAGCTCAGTCATGAATCCGTTTGGCGCGCAGCTCATCTTCACGTCCCACGACACAAGTCTTCTGAATCACTTGAATCGCGATGAAGTGTGGCTGACCGAAAAGCTGCCGGATGGTTCGACTCGGTTGGGGGCATTGGCCGAGTTTGCAGGAGAGAGAGTCCGCCGATCTCAGAACCTGGAGAGCGCATATCTACACGGCCGCTTCGGCGCATTGCCACAAGTCGATCAGGCCGCATTCCTGCGGTCCCTTGGCCTGATCGGCTGAACGGTGGGTAGACCGAAGAAGAGCCCATCACTAAAGCGGCGGGCCGGCACCCGCCCCGTGCGGAGAACGGTAGTTGTATTCACCGAGGGCAAGAACTCAGAGCCAGATTATGTGAAGGGGCTCATGGCGTTGCCTGAGGTCTCCTCGAACACCGCGCTTTCGCTGCAGATTCACCCCGACCACGGCGTACCTCTCACGCTCGTACGAATGGCATCGGATCGACTGGCGGAGGCAGAGGTTGACGAGTGTTGGTGTCTCTTCGACGTCGAATGGCCTAAGAACCATCCAAATTTGATTGAAGCAAGGGACCTTGCCCGACGGAACGGAGTGAAACTGGCGATCTCAAACCCTTGCTTTGAGATTTGGCTCATCCTTCACCACCGACCGCACACGAAGTTCGGGAATACGGGCGAAATAGAGAGCCTCAGTCGAAGGTTCGATGGCCGAGAAGGAAAGACCATTTCTGCGGAAGAGTACATGCCAGCCCGGAAGGAAGCGGCAGCCCGAGCAGTGGCACTCGACCGCCGTCACGAAGGCGATGGCACGCCGTTCCCTCACAACAACCCGTCGTCGGGGATGCATCTATTCCTGAGGTCGATCGAGCCGACTGACCAGCGCTCTAAGGCATCGATCTGACCTTCTCGTGTTGTGAAGGAACGTCTGGCCTGCCATCGCCCAGCGCTACGGGGCGCGTTGTGACCCCGCCGGCCTATCGTTGTCAACGGCGGTACAGATGCGCCTCTAACCCCCGCACCTCAACCCCAGCGAGGTTGTGGGGCCATTGCCCGCACTTAATCGCACGACCGTCGTCCGAGGGCCCAGACTTCCGCAGTTACTATCGAAGCCCTTGCTTGCGTCGTTCGGCTGAAAGATCCTCCCTCCGAGCATCTGCCTCGTATCTCTCCGCAATTCCCTCAAGCAACCGACGCGTAAGCGGCCATGACCTTGCTTCCTCGGCGTAGGCGCGATACATCTCAACCAACTGCCATTCCTGGCCGCCACCCTCATTGAGATCCCTTGACGTGATCCCGCGGGAGTTGAACATTCCTGTCGCGATTCCGCGCATGATCTCATCGCTCGCAAGATGTTCAAGCAGATCACGAAGCGCCGGGGAGAAGGGTGAGCCGTCCTCGTTTCGGGGTGCATGACTCAGGAGCTCGCCGATCTGCAGGTCGCCGATGACCACACGGTCCGCCACAGCAAGACCGGTGCGAGCCGTGGAAATCCAGCGCTCTAGCGCTGGCACATCGTGGCTGCGGTCAATCTGGACTCCGGGGACTTGGTCGCAGCTCCGCAACACCTCCCATGCGCGTCCAGCGACAGCCCTTTGCTGCTCAGTTGATTCATCGATCTCGTCAGGTTCCGCACCGTCCGCACTCTCGCCCAGCCCGGACTCAGCGGAAGGGACACCGTGCGCTGGGCGGAAGCAGGCCACGACCAACTCAACAAAGAACTCGGGATTGCTCCTGATCTCAGCGTGCAGGGCTGGCGCGCGGCCATCCAAGCTGGAGAGTGGCAGCAACTGCCACTCAAGAGCCACGACCCGCTGCGGCGTCAGATGATCGCGATGCTCGGACAGCGCGGAAAACACTCGTTCCAACTCGTACTGCTGCAGGTTTTGGATCTCCGGGTCCGGCTCTGGTTTAGCCAGTAGAGCCTCGAGCGCCGTCGCGAACAGTTCGGCGGTCTCTTCATCCGCCGGCCCTTCACGCAAGTACAGCAGATTGAGCATCAGTGCCGCGACCGGGCGGCCAGCATCGACAAGGTTCCAGCCCGCTGCCTTCGCTTGCGAATACTCCTGGCCCAAGCCGAAGTAGTTGAAGTTCTGCCAGTAGATCTCTGAAACCTCCGGAGCAAGGCTGTCCAACCGCCGCTGCGCGTCATCCTGATCGGGCAAATAGCGCAGTAGGAATGCCTGGATAGCCGCGGCCGGGAAGTCTTCCAATAGCTGGTCGACGAGCGAGGGTTCTTGGCGCAAGCGCACAGAAAACAAGCCAGCCGCGAGCGACGACACAGACGTAGATTCTCCGGGCAGCATGACAAGTACGACCCGTTCAACGGGAGCCTCGGTGTTGCCCAAGGAAAGGCCGACCAGCCAGGGATCGACTTGGGCTGCAAAATCGATTACTCCTTCAAGTCCACCGGCCGAGAAGATCTCCTCGACTGCTGACCTGCGGCGTGCTGCCACCTCCGCCTCGAACGCTCTCAAGTCATCGCGTCGGCCTAGATCGCCGAGCGTGATCCACGCTTGCTTGAAGAGCCACCGGTACTTGAGCGATGGCTCTGACGGCTCGACACGATCGCGAAGAGCTCCTATTTCCGCAAGCTCTGCGGCTGACAGCGCCCAGGCCGCGTCGGCGTACTCTTTGTGTTTTGCGACGAACTCTCGCAGCGACTCGTACACCAGCGCCCTGTCCGACGCGCCCCAGGCAGGAGCGACAGCGGCGAGCTTGTTGGCGAACTCAACTCGAAAATCTGATCCGAAGTCGTTGAGCCGCGGGACGACGGCGAGGGCGAGACTAGACGAGAGATCGAATCTTTCGATAAGGGCATCCGAAATGTGATCGAGCGCCTCACGAATGGCTCCGTTGGTCATCGAGACTTCTGCTCGCCAGTCTCGAAACGTTGGGCCCGAATGACTCATTTGCCACCCGTGGCCATTGGGAACCAGTTCCAGCAAGACCGCCGCAGCATCCTCACCTCGATCAACGACTAGGTCGATACAGCGAAGCCGTTGCTCGAGTCGCGCGCTTGTTTGCGGACTCCACACACTCAAAATGCCCAGAAGACTTGCACGCGGTCGATTCGACAGTTCGCCTCCGGGGTCGAGAGCATCGAGAGCGACAAGGATGCGAACAACATCGTCAACGAAGTCCGGCGACCACGCGAGCGCCTCCAATGCCCAAAGAAACGAGCTGTGGGGCGAGCTCCGGCCGAAGATACCCTGATTCGCCTCCGAATCTTGAAACATCTGAGCGTGAATTGGGGAAGCACCCGTAAGACCGGCGCGCATCGCTACGAGGAACTCCTCCGGCGCTCCTTCCGCGAGAAGGCCAACGACGTCCGTTAGCGATGACCACAGCTGGTATGTGTAGTCGCCGTTTGCCGATTCAAAGATCCGTCTAGCCAGCATCCGCGCAAAGTCGGAGTGCCTGTTCGAGGTCCCATTTATCACTGAATCGCTCGCTCCGGCCAATGCAACGTACTCCGCGAGCCCCCTGCGCAGCGAGGGGGAGTGTGGACGAAACACACCATTGAGCGAAGCTTTCCATCGCTCGTCTGGGTCAAGTTCGAGGACCGGGTCGGTGGCCTCGAACACTTGAAGGGCGCCCCCTTCCACGGCACGCAGGTCCTCCATCGTGAGTGATCCAGCGAGAAGAGACCACGCGTCCTCCCGGGCGACCACGTACCATTCATCTTGTACGACGTCCAAGAACGGCATGTCGTCGCCAGTTCGAAGCGTTTGAGCTTGAAACAACACCTGGGAGTAGGGCTCGCTAGCGATCGCCTCCAGAATTGCGCGGTCGCCGACCTGCTCTGATCTCCAGGAACCCGTCAAGGACAATCTGCGGACCAATGGCCCCGGCGAGATCGCCCACGCGGGTGTGTATAACCCCGGCACCACGGCAAGTCGCCGGCGAAGCGCAAGCAAGCTGCGCCTGGCGAGGTAGCCGAGTTCCGTAGCGCTGGGCTCGCCCGCGAACGCTCTGGCCACAGCGTCTGAGCTAAGTCGCTCAACCTCGATAGCGGTTGAGTCACCGGGAGGCGCGAGTACCAAGAGTTGATGGGGGTGATTCACCGGTAGGTCTCGCGCAAGGCTCGGGTCGGCCAACAAGATGATCAACGGTGAGGGCTGGGCGACAAGTCTTTCAAGACTGTTGTAGTCGTGCACCACGAGCGTTCTTGCCAGCAAGGTTTCGGAGACCGCTTGATCGGAGACAGTCAAGGAGGCGGCTACAAGGGCCATTGCTTCCTCTAAACGCAACCCGCCGCCGATGGACGTGACTCGCGAACCGGCAGCGATCCGGTCGACCAGTGCCTTCATAGAGTCAGCGCGGCCGGCAAGAACGATCTCGATGCCGAGCGAAGGCTCAGTGGAAGGAATCCACGTGTCCGTCCACCACTCCCGCAACGCCCGCACGCCGGGCATTGCCTTGCCGAGCTTTGCCGCGAGCCATGCAGTGGTCGCGGGTGCCGACTCGAGCCAGAGATGCACTCGATCTAGGTTGTAGGCGCGGACCTCCCGCCAGCGGCGCAGTTTGTTCTTGTCGCCAGCCCATGTTCGAGACTTAGTCCAAGGTGCAAGGATCACCTCGACGTAGGTGCAATCTCGCGCCCTAGTTCCAGGCGGCCCCTTCGTTCGCTTGCTGTAGTCATCGTTGGCCTTCGTGTCATTGCCACCAACGGATAGTTCCCATACGGATGTCCCACCTGGAACATGCGTAGTGACGCCGCTCGTGGTCGCCACACCGTCGAACCCGGCAGCCGCAACCCCGGATTCGCCGGGCATGTCCAGGTCCAACAATCCAGTGGCGGTCTCGGCTATCAAACGACGAATGAGGATGGGCAAAGTGAGATCGAAACCAGCACTGGCCGAAGCGGCACGTAGGTCGTCGCGATCGATCGGAGGCCAGGTCATATTTGAGAACTTAGATCCGACGTCGGAGTTGCCGCTAGTCCTCGTTTGCGTCCTACCGAACTGGAGCCGGGGGGTCTACAGGTAATGCTCGCTCCCACCACCGACATGGAAAGCGATGCGAACGGCAAGACGCCTTCAGGCTTTGGTTGCGGACGCTCAACACCCAAGGGCCAGTGCGCACTGGGCGGCTTGCAAGGCGCATGTTGGGGCCCCTGTCGCTTCCGCAGAACAGCCGGCGGCCGTGCGGCCCCTCGTCGGGCGCAGTGATCCCCGCTCGTTGACGCGTCGTCTGCGCGACCGTATGGATGGGGCGAAACAGCGGAGCCTAGCCAACTGTCGAAGAGTGCGTTGCTGAGGCGGGGGGCTCGTGCACAACGATCGAATCAACAACGCCCTTGAAGAAATCGCGCGCAGCGTCGCCGTCGCTTCGTTCGTGGAGCCGCCGCTCTAGTACCTCGGCGAGCCAGGCTGGCCCATGGCCGCCCGCCGCCGGGACAAAGTCCTCCATCTCGCCAACAGCGACAAGGTGTATTTGGATATTGCGAAGTCGCTTTAGCAATCTGATAGCGGCGTTGTACGCGTCGCCCTTTGGTAGCCCGGCTAGCCCGGAGTTCTTTACTCGATCCCAGCCATTCTCGATCTTGAGCGCTTCACGCACGGGCGAAAGCCCCTTCGTTGTGACCTCGGCGACAGTTTCAAACGCGGTGATGACAGCTTCTTTCATCCCGGCGACCGACGGGGTTCGGGAGTTGGATGAAAGTGCGCTGTTTAGGACCCTCCAATCGGCTTCAAACTCCGAGAGAGTACCCCCAGCCTTAGAGATCAGTCTCGAGAGCATCGTCCAATCGTTAAGTACGTCGAAATCGCCGATCACCGCGACCGGCACGCTAGCCGCCCTCAGCGCCTCGACCCCCACATGGAGCCGGTGCTTTCCTCCACAACTCGTGAAGAGAATGTCCGGGCGGCGCGTTTCAGTCTCTGCGAGGGCAAGTGTGTCGCGGATTGATGCAAAGAACTTGCAGTCCGCGTCGGATTCGCAAATGACGACCGCGTCAGTAAACAATCCGTCAAGCAGGTTGGAGTATCGAAGCAGCGGATCACTCCACAACCTCCGAACCGCATCGTTGTCGAGGACAGCTGCCTCATTGTGGGCGCCATTGCGACGTAGGCGGACAACAGTTGTCGGTGCAGGTCCTTCAAGAACACCGTGTACGACTTCGGAGCTGTGAGTGCTAAGAAAAACAGCACGCCCCAAAGCAGCAGCGTCTTCCGAAAGCAGCTTTGCCAAGAAACGAGCCTGCGGCGGATGAAGGAACGCTTCAGGCTCGTCAACAAGTGAAATCGTCTGGTGACCAGTCATGATGCCAAGCAGGAGTCCAATCATCGACCGGACACCGTCGCCCTGATCGTGCAGCAGCGGGAGCTTCTGCACTGCGTCAAGATAGGCCTGGTCGGGCCGCGGGCTGTCGGGCGGGTCAATCTCGCCGACACGCAGCGCCCACTGCGCACCTCCCGCCCAAACATCAAGGATCAGCCCTTGGTCGAAGGCTTCCCTGCTGATTGCGTCGAGACGCACTTCTAGGTCGCGGCGCAAGTACAACCTGTGCAAGGCGTGAGTCGGGTCCTGTTCATACAAATTCAGTGCGTTCGTTGGTCGGCTGGCTTGCAGACGGCTCTCGGTGTCCGCATGCAAGACGAAGTAGCCAGCAACGATCTCCTTCGATCGCCCACCCCACCAGCTCAATACGTTCGAGAGGTCCTGTGTGGTGCCAGCACCACCGAGCTTCACCTTGCCTGCCCCACCGGACGCGCTCATAATCGATCGATCTTCAGTCAGCCTGGCTAACAATTCGTCGACCGACCCGACGTAGTCCACTCGCGCATCACTAACGACGACACCTCGGTCGTTTCGGGAGGTGACAAGCGAAGAGATGTCCCGCAGGACTTGACTCTTCCCCGCATTGTTTGGGCCAACAAAGAGGACGACGCCGTTCTCCGGTACTGCGACCGTCGTGCCGTCATTTACCGTGAGCGTGCGGACTATGGTGCCTGCGGTCATACCCGCGACCATATCGGAGCACGAAGTCCCTAGCCTTGCAGGCATGCTCCTTTCGTCCCGCACCGCGATCACCGGCGGCACCGGGTTCGTCGGGCGCCACCTGGCCGAACGGCTCGGGCCCGAGGCATCCGTCATCATCTCTCGCCGCACCGGCGTCGACACCAGTGACGTCGACGCGCTGACGCGAGCGTTCGAGGGGTGCGAGGTCGTCGCGCACTGCGCGGGCATCAACCGCGAGATCGGCGACCAGACTTACCAGCGGGTGCACATCGAGGGCACCGCGAACGTGATCGAGGCGGCCAAGCGCGCCGGGGTGCGCAAGGTCATCATGCTGAGCTTCCTGCGGGCGCGGCCCGACTGCGGATCGCCGTACCACGAGTCGAAATGGGCGGCCGAAGAGCTGATCCGCGACTCGAGCCTCGACTACACGATCCTCAAGGCCGGCATGATCTACGGACGCGGCGACCACCTCATCGACCACCTCAGCCACACCGTGCAGACCCTGCCGGTATTCGCGACGGTCGGCTTCCGCGAGAAGCCCATCCGGCCCATCCCGATCGACGACGACGGTGCCAAATCATACGCAACGAGCGCCCACCCCAGTCCGAGGCACACGGCAAGGAAATTGGACCCGTCGTCGCGTCATCGGGTCCACAGTGGAGACTGGTGGGGAGGAACCCGCTGCAACGAATCCGTGAGATCGGCCAGCGATGAACAAGCAACGAGTCACTTCAATTGCCCTAACGGCCACATTCCTGCTTACGCTGTCCGCATGCTCCGGCCCCACACAGGGCGATGCGCCGGCCGACCGCAACGAGGCCTCGCCGTCGGCGGAACCCACAGCAACAGTCGACCCCGGGCCAGTACAGCTCACAGAAGAAGAGGCCGCAGAGCGATACCTGAATATTGTCTGCCCCGGTAACGCGGCATCCGCGGCACTCACTGCCGCATTCAAAGCCAGCGAGGACGAGTTTCTCAACGGGGGCTCGCCAGACCCGGCTGGCGTCAAGGCCGCCGCGCAAGCAAACATGACATTGTTCCAGACCCAGGCGGAGCTACTCGAGGACGATTACTTCCTGTGGCCTGAGGCGATTGCCGCGCACATCTCCACATTGCGAGACTCGGACGTTGCATCACTCGGCACTCTAAGCATCATGGTGAACGCGCCGGACTACCAGACGGCCTACTACGCGACCTGGCCCGATATGACGATGCCTCAAGCCGCTGCCCAGGAGATTCGCTTTCAACTCGGTATCGGTGCGGACACGCAAGCGACGTGTGTCGGCTACGAAGGTGGCCATGAAGTGTTAATGGCTGAACGGAGCGAGCGTCAAGACGCGTTGTCGGGTGATTAGATGCCCGCGCACATGCCGTCGCCAGACTGCCGAGCCATTGAGAGCATCTGTAGATGCAATCATGCTGAGCTTCCTATGGGCGCGAACCGACTGCGGGTCCGCGTACCAAGAGTCGAAATGGGCAGATCAGGAGCTGATCCGCGACTCGGGTCTCACTAGACGATCCGCCAGGCCAGCATGATCGACGGCCGCCGCGGCCACCCATACATCAATGTTCAGTTGCGACTGAACTCGACGACAAGCGACTGAACTCAGGCTGCGCCGCCGACGACCAAGCCCATCACCCGGTCAACACCCCCGCTCATCGGGGTGGCGTTCAGAACGGCGGAGGCCATCGGCAACCCATTCACCCACCGATCGGGTCGTCACGAGAGTGCCTCGCCAATCGAATAGCACCGCTCGGAAGCTCATGATGGCCAGCCTATGAGCAGAGGCTTGTCACTCCGTCTCACTTCCTCGCCGCGCGAAGCCGCACCCACCACCGCGACGGCGGGATCGGGGTTTCAAGTTCGACAGCCCTGAGTTCGTATCGCTCCGCGAGCACGCTGTATCGCTTCGCTGACTCCTGAAGTGCCCATCCAGCGAGCGCGGCGAGAATGACGGCGGCCGGCAAGAGGCCTGTCCACCGCTCCGAGGGCAGTTCCCACATCAGTTGCACGGAGTTGGCGATGAAGGCGCTTGCAACGATGAAGATCCCCAGGCCGAACATCTGCAGACTCTTCGCCTTCTGCCGTGCAACATGGGCATAGTTCCGTGCCTCGTCTGCTTCGAGGATTTGGATCACGAGGGGCTCGTTCCACATGGGCGATGCTCGAGGCTTGACGACCACGAGGTCCTGCTGCTCGGGCGTCAGGCCAGCAAGAAGCGGCTGCTTGCTCGAACTGCGGATTCGTCGCAGTCCAACGCAAGCCATGACTCCAGCGGCGACCAGAGCACCCTGGATGAGAAGCCAGACAACATACCCGCCTGAAAACTCGACAGATGCCGTCGAGATGACCGCGACAACCGCGACAGACCACAGCAGCGCCCATCGGCCCGTGTGCGATCGCAGCAGCGCCCGAACCTGTCTCTTTTCGAAGCGCTCGGTATCGAACACGCTGATCGAATTCACCACCAGTACGGCCCCGAACAAGACGATCAGGAATGAGATCTCCAGCGCAACATATGCGAGCGTCACGACCATAGTGGCGATGTCAACCCAGAGCTTCGAGGCTCCACTTGTTGCAACGCCAATGCCCGCCACAATTGACGCGCCAAGCATCACAGCCGTGATGCACACGATCACGATGGAGAGAATGAAGGCAGATGTCAGAGCGCCGGTTGGCACCGCTGCCAGCCGCTTACCTCGAATAGCAAACGCCATTGACATATCCCCCTTGGTTTGCCGATGAATCCTTGCGACGTGATTGTCTCCTGCCCCACCGTCGCTGTCGCCCAAGGCTTCATCTTCAGAGACACGCCCGAACGCAACCTAGACTCGCCATATGCCCCACCCGCGCACCGCGATCACCGGCGGCACCGGGTTCGTCGGGCGCCACCTGGCCGAACGGCTCGGGCCCGAGGCATCCGTCGTCATCTCTCGCCGCACCGGCGTCGACACCAGTGACGTCGACGCGCTGACGCGAGCGTTCGAGGGGTGCGAGGTCGTCGCGCACTGCGCGGGCATCAACCGCGAGATCGGCGACCAGACGTACCAGCGGGTGCACATCGAGGGCACCGCGACCGTGATCGAGGCGGCCAAGCGCGCCGGGGTGCGCAAGGTCATCATGCTGAGCTTCCTGCGGGCGCGGCCCGACTGCGGATCGCCGTACCACGAGTCGAAATGGGCGGCCGAAGAGCTGATCCGCGACTCGAGCCTCGACTACACGATCCTCAAGGCCGGCATGATCTACGGACGCGGCGATCACCTCATCGACCACCTCAGCCACACCGTGCAGACCCTGCCGGTATTCGCGACGGTCGGCTTCCGCGAGAAGCCCATCCGGCCCATCCAGATCGACGACCTCACCGACATCCTCGCTGCCGCGATCGACGGGCGGATGCCGCGTGAGACCGTCGCGGTCGTCGGCGCCGAGCAGCTCCTGCTGTCGAAGGTCGCGCGGCGCGTGGCATCCGTTCTCGGACGCCGCGTGGTCGTGGTGCCGTGGCCGGTGTGGGCGCAGTACGCGCTCGCGCAGGTGACCGAGTGGACCATGAAGGTGCCGCTCGTCGCGAAGGCCCAGGTGCGCATGCTCGCCGAGGGTGTGACGGATGCCTCGCCGCCCGCGGCATCCGTGCCCGACGACCTGCGGCCGCGGCGCATGTTCACGGCGGAGCAGATTCGGGCGAGTTCGCCTGAGGCCGGCGGGTTCGGGTGGAGGGATCTGCGGGTCAGTCGCTGAAGCCCGGCCTCTTCTGTCGCGCTGATCAGCTCTCCGAGAAGAGCCCTGCGAAGCGTTCGACCGCGGCAAGGTCACCCTCGACGGTGAGCTCGCCGGAATGCACCAGTTCAGTCACCGAAACTTCGCCCGAGACCAGCGAGTCCAGTTGGCGGGGCGTGGCCTCGAGGACGGCGTCGGCATGTTCGGCAGCGCCGCGGGCCAGGTCGATCCGGCCGTCGTCGACCACCGCCCTGAACCGATACCCGTCGAGCCGCAGCTCGTACTCGGCGCGGAGGTCGCCTGCTGCCTTCGGATCGAAGAGCGCTCGCAGGGAGAGGATCACCGAGTCGACCCCGATGGACGCGTCGGGCTGCGATGGGGTGTTCTGCACGCCCCAGCGCCCGAGGTCGACGATGACGTGCTCGAGGCCACGGCCACGATCCGTCAGCTCATAGACCGAGGAGCCGGCGGGCGGCTCCAGTTGACGGCGCAGGATCACCCCGGATGCTTCGAGTTCGCGCAGGCGCTGCGACAGGATGTTCGCGCTGACCCCCGGCAGGCCGGTCCGCAGGTCGGTGAAGCGCTTCGGGCCGAGCAGGAGCTCTCGAATCACGAGGAGCGCCCACCGCTCTCCGACGATGTCGAGCGCGCGGGCGATACCGCAGCCGTCGTCGTATGTGCGTTGTCCAACCATTCACCCAGCCTACGCGTTAGGAGCACAAAGCAACCTTTAAGTTGTTATTACTAACTCATGAGTTGTAAAGTCGCACCAACGAGCAACATCGAGGTGACACATCATGGGCAACCCGATCAGTGCACTCACACCTGCGGCCGACCCGGCGGCGCCGGATCCACGAAGATGGCTCCTCCTGGCCGTGCTCGGCAGTGCGTTCTTCGTCGTGATCCTCGACGGCACGATCGTGTATGTCGCCGTGCCGCAGATCCAAGCGCAATTGGGGTTCACGGAGGCCAGCGTCCAGTGGGTGCTGAGCACCTATCTCCTGACGTTCGGCGGCCTCCTCCTCTTCGGCGGCCGCCTGGCCGACCTGCTCGGCCGACGACGCATCTTCATGATCGGCATCGCCCTGTTCGCTGCCGCTTCACTGCTCTGCGGGCTGGCGTGGTCAGCTGAGGCACTGCTCGCGTTCCGTGTAGCGCAAGGTGCCGGCGCGGCCATCATGGCCCCGACCGCGCTGTCGCTCGTGCTGGTCACGTTCGCCGAAGGCCCCGACCGGAACCGGGCGTTGGGAATCTGGGGCGGCATCGGCGGGGTCGGCGGAACAGCGGGCCTCCTGCTCGGCGGCCCGATCACCGCCCATTGGGGATGGGAGTGGATCTTCTTCATCAACGTGCCGATCGGCATCACGCTGCTGGTGCTGTGCCGGGTCTTGATCCGTGAGAGTCGCAACCCGGCCCTCCCCCGCACCTTCGACGTGGCCGGCGCGGTGACCGTCACCCTGGCACTCGTCTTGATCGTCTATGGAATCACCGAGGCGCCGGCCACCGGCTGGGCGAGCCCACGCACGTGGGTCGTCTTCGCCGCCTCGGCTGCGCTGATGGCGGTCTTTCTCGTCATCGAGAAGCGTTCGAGAGCACCTCTGGTGCCGTTGCGCATCTTCCGCTCCCGTCGCCTCGTCGGCGGCAACATCGTGCTGCTGGTGGCGGGCATGACGGTTGACGGCGTGCTGTTCATCCTGACGCTCTACGCACAGCGGGTGCTCGGCGCCTCGGCCGTGCAGTTCGGCCTGATGACGGCGGTCATGACGGTGATGTCGGTCGTCGGCTCATTCGCGGGACAGTTCGTCGTTACGAAGCGCGGGTTCCGGCCGGTCGCTGCGACGGGGATGGCGCTCATCGCGGCAGGGAGCCTTCTGCTGACCCAGCTGGCCGTCGACGGCGGGCTCTTCCGCAACGTGTTCCTCGGGCTGCTGGTCTTCGGCACCGGCCTTGGAGCCGCCTTCGTCGGCGCACAGGTCGCAGCCCTCTCGGGCGTACGCGACGGAGAGTCCGGCCTTGCCGCCGGCATCGCCGACACCTTCTTCACGATCGGCGGAGCATTGGGCTTGGCCGTGCTGTCGACGGTCGCTGCCTCACGCACCGCGACGGTGCTCGAAACGGGCGGGGTCGGTCCAGCCACGGCGATGACCCAGGGGTTCCAGAGCGCATTGCTCGTCGCCGTCGGTTGCGCGCTTCTCGGCCTGCTGGCCGCGCTCATCCTTCTCGGGACTCGTCGGGTGGCGGGTACCGATCGCGCACGACAATTGTCGGCGAAGTGATCGACGCATCGTGGGGCTCAGGTGCGCATGAACTGCGGGTCAGCCGGTGAGCGCAGGGCTCAGTCTCCGAGCGAAACGTGCACCGGCTCGTATCGGAAGGGCCCGGTGCACTGGCCGAATATCCCAGTGCGTTCCACAGTCACGGGAATCTCGAACTCGTCGTCGACCAGGGTGCGAGTGCCATCGGTCACGACGAGTCGCAACGTCTGTGCGGAACCGTCGCCGTATACGTCCGGCCCCAGATACGGCGCTTCCTGCGGCACGGCCCACTCACCACGGACCTGATCGACTTCGGCAGGCTCGCACTCCGCACCGAAGCATGCCGTCACCACCGCTGACCCCGGTGATGCGGGTTCGAACTCAACCACGGCCGGACCGTTGTACCCATAGCCGATCGCCGGACAGGCGTCGAGCACTACGCCGCCAACGCAGCCGGTCAGGGAGAAACCTGCACTCACCGCGAGCGCCGCACACAAGATCGCCCGGGAGCGGGCTGCTCGAACACCCATGATCGGATACTGCCAGTGTCCGGCACTCGGGTCATCACCTCGCGCAAGACGTTATCGAGGAGTAGCCGGAATGTGACCGAAACGCGACGCGACTCCCCAACTTTCCGTCCGCCTCGCTCGTTCACCGAATGGGGTGCTCGACTTCTGGGCCGAGCCTGATTCAAATACGAAAACGTAGTCACCCTCGTTGACTACGAAAACGTAGTTCGGTAGCCTCATTACATATTTGTAATGAGGAGGCAACGCATGAAGTACCGCGGACGCGTGCCCAACGCCGAGTCGCTCGGCCTCATGCTGCAACAGGGCCGGCGCGCGCGCGGCCTGAGCCAGCGTGAGTTGGCTGCCGAACTGGGACTCACGCAGCGTTGGGTCTCCGAGATGGAGGCGGGCAAGCCGGGCAAGCTCACCGAGCGACTGTTCGCGATGCTCGATGCCACCGGCGTGCGCCTCTACGCAGAACTCGACGTGCCGAAGCCAGGCGGCGACGATGCCTGAACTCGTGGTGGAACTCTACGGTGAGCCGATCGGACGACTCACCGGCGCCGGCTGGCGGCGATACGACTTCGAGGCCGACAGCACGGCCGTCCGCCGACTCGGTCTCGGCAGCACCCTGATATCGACATCCATTCCGCTGGTGCCGTTCGGCAATCGGTCGCACATCGCCCGGCGGCGAAACTTCTTCGCGGAGCTGCTCCCCGAGGGCGACCTGCTCGCCGACCTCGCCACGCAGGCCCGATTACCCGAGTTCGACGTGCTCGGCCTGCTCGCCCGCTACGGTCGCGATGTCGCGGGTGCACTCCAGATCTACGATGCCGATGCACCCGGCGAGCCGCGCACTCCGTACACCACGCGTGTCGATCGAGCCGAGATCGGGCGGCTCCTGCGAAGCCCGGTGGCGCTCCCGCTCGGCAACGACCTCGCGACCGGCAAGACCTCGCTGAACGGCGTGCAGCCGAAGATCGTGCTCGCCCTCATCGACAACCACTGGCTTCGCGTGCACGACGGGTTTCCGTCGACCCACATTCTGAAGCCCGAGGTCGCCAGGCATCCGACGATGATCTTCGACGAAGAGTACGGCGCGCGCATCGCCCGAGCGCTCGGTCTCGCGAGCTACGACACGTGGCTCGACGACTTCGACGATGTTCCGACCCTCGTCATCGAACGCTACGACCGAGCGGTCGACGCCCCGACCGGCCGCGTCCACCAGGAGGACATGTGCCAGGCGCTCGGGGTTCCGCGATCGCAGAAGTACCAGGAGCAGGGCGGCGGCGTGACGCTCGACCGCATCCACGCGCTGGTGCGGATGCACGCCGAGGCAGATTCCATCGAGCGCCTTGCCAAGACGGTCGTGCTCGCCGTCGCCATCGGCAACGTCGACCTGCACGCGAAGAACCTCGCGCTGCTGCATCCGTTCGACGCTGCTGCCACGTTGGCGCCCGCGTACGACACGGTGCCGTTGCGCCACCAGCCGAACGACGGCCGCATGGCGTTCGCCGTGAACGGCGTCTACCGGCACGCCGACCTCACCCTCGCCGATCTCGAAACGCACCTCGCCGCTTGGTCGCCCACTGCGGCAGAACTCGTGCGCCCGACGCTCGAGCAGATCGCGCTGGTCGTCGACGTCGAACAGCCCGATCCGAGAGCACACCCGCAGGTGCGCGAAGACATCGCCGCATTCACATCGCGATTGCTTGACGGAGGCCGCGTCGGCGACACCACTGCATGACACCCCTCCTATGCACTCGGATCACTGGGAATCGACGTCACCATCATCGACGAATAGGCCGTGACGGATGCCGCGCAGTCCGCTGCATCCGTGCCGGAGGAGCTGCCCTGCTACTTCAGCGGCGGAGCCGGCAGCTTCACGACCAACCGGTAGACCTGCCGCGTCAGCCACGACGGCAGATGGCGTCGGCGCTCCTCATGTGCGACCCTCGCGCGCCGGTGAGGTCGAACCGCACTCAATGCTCGTTGCACCGGCTTCCACGGGTGGTAATAGCCGACAGGCTCGGATCGGTACAGCTCGATTCGGCAGAGGTGCTTGGTGCTGATGTAGCCGTACTGACGGGGGCTCACGAGCCGCACTGGCGCGCCGTGCTCCGGAGGAAGGGGCTTGCCGTCGAGCCGGTCGGCGATCAGCACGTCGTCGGCGAGCGCGTCCTCGAGCGTCACGATCGAACGGTAGTCGTCGAGTCCGACGAAGACGAGGTATTCCACCCTCGCGCCCTCGGCGAGCGCGGGCTCGATGACCAGCTGGTAGAAGTCGCGGAACAACACGCCCTCCCATCGCAGCGCGATCGCCGACCAGCCGGCAACGCAGTGGAAGTCGGCGTCGACCTCGCGGTGAGGCAGTCGGGCCAACTCGTCCAGGTCGAGGGAGACACGGCGAGCGAGCTGCCCGCTCACCTCGACGTTCATGCCCTCGGGCGCTCTCGGTGGCGGACTCACCCGGTCGATGCCGAATCTGGGGAATCCGCGAACGGCACGCTGCCCGGGCGGAAGATCCATGGATCGCCTCTCATCCGTAGGGTGACGTATCGATACGATCCTCGACGTCGAGATGGCCGTACGCGGCCGGGCTCGCCGCAATGCGGCGATTCGTTGACGGCCGCTGGGCCCACTGTCATAGTGAGGTTAACTCAATAATGGTGCGAAGGAGCCCCCATGTCCGCCATGATCCGCAAGAGCCTGAACCAACCCGAAGAGACACGCCCGTTCGAGGACGGCAAGGGCAAACTCGAGCTCGTCGATGTCGAGGCCGGCGCCGTCGGCAGGGCCACCTTCGAACCCGGCTGGCAGTGGTCGAAGCACGTCAAGCCGATCGCGAAGACCGACAGCTGCCAGTTCGCTCACACGGGCTACGTCCTCTCCGGCCGAATGAAGGTCGTCATGGACGACGGCGAAGAGAACGAGTTCGGCGCCGACGACATCATGGTCATCCCGCCGGGCCACGACGCGTGGACGGTGGGAGACGAGGCATGCGTCGTCATCGACTGGCAGGGGATGAACGACTACGCCAAGCGCTCGTAACCGGCGATCACCTCCGGGCTACGTGAGGAACTCGACCAGCGCCCGGGCGACGTCGCCCGGAGCGTTCTCCATCGGGATGTGCCCCGCGTCGGGAATGGTCACGAGCGTGGTGTGCGGAATCTCCGACGCGAACCGCTCGGCGTACTCGAGCTTCTGGAAGCCGTCGTCTTCGCCCCAGATCAGCAGCTTCGGCGTCGTCGATTGCGCCAGCGCGGGAACGAGTTCACGGGTGTAGCGGTTGTCGGCCGCGCCGGCCAGGGCCATCCAGGAGCGGCGCACCCGCGCATCGGTCCACGGGTCGAGGTACTCCGTGATCAGCGCCTCCGTCGCAGCCCCGGCGAGCGCCGCCGTCACAGCCTCGCGGCGGGCAGCAAGCAGCTCCTCGGCGCCGACGGTCGCGATGACCTGCGGGTCGCGGAAGCGGGCCACCCCGGCCACAGGCCAGGAGTCGAAGGTGACCGAGTTCGCCAGAACCAGCCGGTTCACCTCCAACCGGTCGTGCGCGACGAGGTGCTGGGCGACGGCACCGCCGATGTCGTGGCCGACCAGGGCGATCGGGCCCGAGAGGTTCATGGCCGACGCGAAGCGCACCACCCAGTCGGCCAGGGCGGGAACCGTGGCGGTCTGCAGGTCGAGCTCGCCGCCCGAGCGCCCCAGACCAGGAAGATCGACGGCGATCGGCCGCAGCCCCGCCTCGGCGAGGCGGCCGAGCACGGGAAGCCAGACCCGGCTCCAATACGTTCCGTGCAGCAGCAGCACGACCCGGCCGTCGTGCCCTGCGGTCAGGTAGCTGGCGCGCTCGCCGTCGACCTCGACGGCGGCCCGCAGCACGCTCGTCTGTGTGGTGTCGTTCATCGAACCCGTCATCGTGATTTCGCTCATCCGACCACTGTGGCGGGAGCGGACGCCACGCCACAGAGGCCGCAGCGACACTCAGCCGCGAATTCCTGACACGGTCGCGTCGGGCTGCCTTGCTAGCGTGGCGGCATGGAGGAGCAGCTCGCACCCGTGCTCGGCCACCTCGACGAGGCCGACCCCGGCGAGATCATCGGCGTCTACCTCTACGGCTCGGCCGTCGCTGGCGGTCTCCGCCCTGACAGTGACCTCGACGTCCTCGTCGTGGCGCGCCGCTCACTCACCCCCGACGAACGCGAGGCGCTGACGGGCGTGCTGCTCGACGCCTCGGGCGGGTCGAGGCACGTACTCACGCTGTCCGACGGCAGCCGTGGCCGACCGCTCGAGGTGACGTTCGTCGTCATCGGCGATGATCGCCGCTGGCCGGAGCCCGCCGCCCACGATCTGCAGTTCGGCGAATGGTTGCGCCGAGACATCCGAGACGGCCTGTCGCTCGAGCCGACGATCGACCCCGACGTGCCGATCCTGCTCGCGACGGCGCACACCGCGCACCGGGTGCTGCGCGGCCGACCGCTCGCCGAGGTCGTCGACCCGGTGCCGCCCGCCGAACTGCGCCAAGCGATGCTCGCGAGCATTCCCGACATCCTCGAGGAGATCGAGGGCGACGAACGCAACACGCTGCTCGCCTTCGCCCGTATCGTCACGACGCTGCGCACCGGTGAGATCGTGCCGAAGGATGTCGCCGCGGCATCCGTGGCGGCCGAATTGGAGCCCGGCGAACGGGCCCTGCTCGAGCGCGCACGGGCCGGCTACCTCGGCGAGGCGGCCGACGACTGGACGGGCCTCGGCGACGAGGTCACCGCACTCTCCCGTGCGCTGGCGACGCAGGCGCAGCGACTCGCTGCGGCCGACGAGGTCGGGTAGCGACGCGGCCGCTACACCTCGACTGGCACGCCCGCCGTCAACCACACGGCGCGGTCGTGAACGGATGCTCCGGCCGCATCGAGCGCGCGTCGCGGAGGCCCTCTTCGCCGTCGACCGCCGGTCGGCCGCCGGACGACCACGGCGTCACCGCACCAGCTGCGCCGCCTCGTCCATCCGCCCGAGCTTGTTCGGGTTGGCGATCGAGAAGATCCGCGTGATGCGCCCGCCCTCGACCTCGAAGCAGATCGCACCCGCGAGTTCGCCGTCGACCTCGCCGCGGATCGCGGGATGCCCGTTCACCCACGTCGGCCGCGCCTCGAACGGCAGCCCGAGCTTCGCGAGACCGCCGAGCAGGTAGCGCGCGATCTTGTCGGCACCCTGGATCGGCCGGCGCGCGGCACCCTTCACGAGTCCGCCGCCGTCGGCGACGGAGACCACGTCGGGCGCGAGCACGTCCATCAGACCCTGCAGGTCGCCCGAGTTGACCGCCGTGAGAAACCTCGCGACGACCGCCTCCTGCTCGGCGCGGTCGACGGCCACACGGGGGCGACGGGCGGCGACGTGCTCCTTCGCCCGGTGGGCGATCTGCCGCACCGCCGCCGGCGACTTGTCGACCGCCGCCGCGATCTCGTCGTACGGCACGTCGAACACCTCGCGCAGCACGAACACCGCGCGCTCGGTCGGGCCGAGCGTCTCGAGCACGGTCAGCATCGCGATCGACACGCTCTCGGCGAGCTCGACGTCGTCCGCGACATCCGGAGTCGTGAGCAGCGGCTCGGGCAGCCACTCCCCCACGTACGTCTCGCGCCGCCGCGACATCGTGCGCAACTGGTTCAGCGCCTGCCGGGTGACGATGCGCACGAGGTACGCGCGCGCATCGAGCACCTCGCTGCGGTCGACCTGGCTCCACCGAAGCCAGGACTCCTGCAGCACGTCCTCCGCATCGGCCGCCGAGCCGAGCATCTCGTACGCGACGGTGAAGAGCAGGCCGCGGTGGGTGACGAACGGATCGTCGGTCATGCTGTCGAACCTACAACGGATGCCGCGACATCCGCCCGTGTGGCGAGCGGCGGCATCTCGCAGGCATCCGCATAGCCCTCGGAATGGATGCCGAGCGCGACGTTCATGCGCGAGCTCATGTTCATGAACGCGACCTTGGCGGTCAGCTCGATGAGCGCGGCCGGGCCGAGCGCCTCGAGGAGCGACGCCGACAGCTCGTCGGTCACGGCGGGCGGGGTCTGGCTCATCGCCTCCGCGTACTCCATGACCTGCCGTTCGAGCGGCGTGAAGACGGATGCCTCGCGCCAGACCGGCACCTGCCGCGCCTTCTCATCGTCGAGGCCCTCGTTGCGCGTCTTGTAGTAGTTGAAATCGAGGCACCAGCTGCACCCGATGTACGCCGCCGTCGCCATCACCGCGAAGCTCGCGAGGTTCTCGTCGAGCTCGTCGAGCGCCTCGATCTTGCGGCCCATGCCCATCGATGCCCGCATGAGCGCGGGGTGGTGCGCGAGCACGCCCATCGAGTCGGGAACCCGGCCGATCATGCGCTTCGCGGCGACCTTCACGACCCGTCCGAAGACTCCGGTGAGCTCGGTCGGCTGAATGCGGGTCTGGGTGGTGGTCATCATGTCCTCCTGTGCGTCGACGGCCCGGGATTCGGTTCCCGGATGATCCGTCGACATGAAGACACCGGATGTCGCGTGGGTGTGACACCCGGGCGCGAAGAAGTTCTCAGGAGCAGAGTTTGACCCCTGGACGCTCCGATAGAGTCAGGCGTATTATGAGATGGATCGAATACTGGGAGGTGAAATCGATGAGCGCAGGTAGCTTGATCCGAACGGCACGCAAGAGCCGTCGTCTGACGCAGGGCGCACTCGGGCGCCGTGCCGAGCTGTCGCAATCGCACCTCTCGCTGATCGAACGAGGCCATCAGAACCCGTCGTACGACGCGGTCGAGCGAGCGCTCCGAGCGACCGGGCATCGCCTCATCGCCGTGCCGAGCGTTCGCGACGACGCCGCGGCCGTCGCCGCCGACATCCGCTTCGCAGTGCTCCATGGTCGTGAAGACCGTGCGCTGCGGCGATTCATCCAGCTCAGTGACAATCTGCTCGCGGAGCACGGAGCTGTGCGTTTCGCGCTCACGATCTCGGAGCCCGAAACCACGGGAAGCAAGCAGTGGGATGCCGCGATCGCCGCGCTCGTGGCGCACCACCTGGTTGCCGAGGGCCTTCCTATTCCCGACTGGGCGAACAGCCCGGCACGTTCACTGCGCCGACGGTGGGCGGTCGGTGAAGGCCCGTACACGCTCACGCCCGAGCTGCACCGGGTTCCGCCCGAGTTCCTGCGACGCGGCGTGCTCATCGATGCGGACACGCTGGTGAGCGTGTGACCACCCGATTCGACCGCGACGGCCTGATCGACGGCCTCCGGCAACTGATCGCGAAGCTCCGCGAGTCCGACGGTCCGACCGGCGTGCGCATCATCGGCGGCGCCGCACTCGCGCTGCGCTACTTCGATCGCGAGTCGACGGTCGACATCGACGCCAGGCCGATCGGCGACGCCGAACGGGTGATCGCCGCGGGCAAGGCGATCGCCGCCGTGAACGGTTGGCCCGAAGACTGGCTCAACGCGCAGGCGTCGGGCTTCATCCCCGACTACGGAACGTCCGCGACCGAATGGCACACGCTGCACGACGATGGCACGGTCGTCATCCAGGTGGCGTCAGCCGAGGCGATGCTCGTGATGAAACTCCGAGCGAACCGCCCCGGGCGCGACGATCGCGACATCGCGAACCTCCTGGCAATCTGCGATGTCACAACGCTCGACGACGCCGAGACGCTCTACGAGTCCTACTACCCGTCCGACCTCCTGCCTGATCGCGCGGTGCGCATGGTCGAGCGGATTCTGCAGGTCGGTCTTCCCAAGACGCCGAAGGCACCGCCGCGACCGGACTTCGGAGTCTGACGAACGCTGGCGACATCGCTGTGCCCGGCGGCTCAGCGGCGAGCGTGTCACCCCTCGACGAGCGGATGCCCCACGACGTCGGCGAGCGCGTTGCCGATGAAGACGGCCGGATCGCTGCACGCACCGGCGGTGCGACCCCCGGCGATGGTGCCAACGCTCTCGGGGCACTCTCCCGACTTGATGTCGCTGTTGGCCATCACGATGAGCGTGGTGCCCGACTCGAGGTGATGCTGCAGCACCGTGTTGAAGCCGGGCAGCGTGCCGTCATGGCCGTACCAGCCGAGTGCCAGGCCCATGCCGAGGCCGTAGGCGCGAGCCGGGCTCTGCGGCGCATCCGTGTCGGCGTCGACGTACACGCGCAGCGAGAAGTCGAACGAGTCGATGCGCTGCTGCTGCCACTCGGGTGCGAGGATCCCGTCGCCGGTGGCCAGCACCTCGCTCCAGGTGAGCAGGTCGTCGAGGTCGGAGATCATGGCGCCCGCCGTCCAGCCCCACGACGGGTTCCAGTCGGTGGTCTCGACGGGTACCCCGTCGTCGACGCCCTGCAGCGTGTACCCCTGCGCGTGCGGCTCGGGGAACGAGGCATCCGTCGGGAAGATCGTGCCGTCGAGGCCGAGCGGTTCGAAGATCTGCTCCTGCAGCACGTCTTCGATGGGCTCGCCCGTGACCTGCTCGATGACCATGCCGAGCAGCACGGTATTGGTGTTCGAGTAGAAGGTCTTCGTGCCCGGC
Source organism: Agromyces sp. CCNWLW203 (assembly GCF_036576125.1). Classification (NCBI taxonomy): domain Bacteria; kingdom Bacillati; phylum Actinomycetota; class Actinomycetes; order Micrococcales; family Microbacteriaceae; genus Agromyces; species Agromyces sp. CCNWLW203. Next base: position 178,928 of record NZ_JAZHYX010000001.1, read on the forward strand.
GCGAACATCGGCTCTTCGCCCCGAACGATGTCGACGAGGGCCTCGGGCGTCCAGACGAAGTCCGGGTCGCTGAACAGCTTCTGCTCGAACTCGGTGTTGAACGTGTACGAGGGGATGCCGCTGCGCATGGCGCCGAGTTCGTAGAGCGTCGCGTCGCCGTTCGGCATGCCCGGCACGTACTTCTCGATCGGGTCGTCGAGCGAGAGATCGCCCTGCTCGGCGAGCTGCATGAGCGCAGTGACGGTGAACGTCTTGGTGACGCTGCCGACGCGGTGGTTGACGTCGGCCGCCATCGGCACGGTCTCGTCCCAATCCTCGAAGCCGATCGTCGCAGACCACGTGCCCTCCGGCGTTCGCACCCCGATCACGGCACCGGGCGCACTGATGCCGGCGAAGGCTTCGGTCGCAGCGGCCGCAAGTTGCTCGCCGAGCTCATCGCCGAGCCCGTCTTCGACGACGACGAGACGGCCATCGGATGCCTCGGCGGCGGGTGTCTCCGACGACGACGCGTCACTCGACGGACTCGCGCAGCCGGCGGAGCCGGCAACGAGCGCACCGACGGCGAGGGTCAAGAAGGCAGTGCGGATGTTGCTCGGCATGTCGTCCCCATTCGATCAAGCGAGTGCTGGGCTCACTCTATGGCGGGACCGCTCTCTGCACGGGTGCTCTCTGCGACGGACCGTCGGATCGCGTCGAGCACCGTCTGCAACGCGGGCGAGTCGGCCTGGCTGAGGCGGTGCACCGCCGAGACGCCGCGGGTCGACGCGGGCCGCACGGTCGGGATGGCGACGAGGTCGGGATGCAGCGGCGGCCGGCCCATGCGCGGCACGAGTGCGACGCCGAGGCCCGCGCGCACGAGCTCGAGGTGGTTCTCGAACTCCATCGACTCGTGCACGATGCGCGGCGCGTTCGAGACGCCGTCGAACAGCCGGCGCAGCCACTGCCGGCAGATCGTCGAGTCGAAGGTCGCGATCCACGCCTGATCGGCGAGATCGGTCGGGCTCAGCTCGGCGCGGCCCGCGAGCGGGTGCTCACGGCGCAGGATCACGTCCGCGACATCCGTGAACAGGGGCGTTTCGACGAGGTGATCGGGCATCGCGAGCGCGACCCCGCCCCAGCGGTGCACGATGCCGAGGTCGCGCTGACCCGACGCGACGAGCGCGATGGTCTCCCACGGCTCGCTCTCGCGGAGCGGCACCCGCAGTTCGGGATGCTCGTCGCGCAGGTGCGGCAGCACGTCGACGAGGATGCCGCGCACCGCGGTCGAGAACGCACCGATGCGCACCTCGCCGGTGACGCGGCGCGTGGCACCCCCGTCACCGGCACCGCCGGGCCCGCCGCCGGCGAGGTGCAGGTCGGCCTCGATGCGCTCGAGGTCGGCGAGCACGGTCGTCGAGGAAGTCACGAGGTGGCGCCCGGCATCCGTCAGCACGACGCCGCGGCCCACCCGCTCGAGCAGGGCGATGCGGGTGCCGCGTTCGAGGCGCTTGATCTGCTGCGATACGGCCGACGGCGTGAAGCCGAGCGAGTCCGCCGCCGCTGCGACGCTTCCGTTCGTGGCCACCGCTCGCAGCGCGACCACGGCTTCGAGATCGATCATGCAGCGATGCTACCGAATCAGGCAGAGAAATGATCGCTGGTGTTTCCGGATGCCTCGGGCGATTGTTGAACCATGACGAGACGCGACATGCTGCTGGCCGCCGCCGTGGCCACCCTGTGGGGCTTCAACTTCGTCGTGATCGACTGGGGCATGGAGGGCATCCCGCCGCTGTTCTTCGTGGCCGTGCGCTTCGGCGTGGTCGCGCTCGCGGCGCTCATCGTGCCGCGTCCGCTCGCGAGCTGGAAGACCGTCGTCGGGGTCGGGCTCTTCATGTGCCTGGGCCAATTCGGCCTGCTCTACACCTCGATGGCCCTCGGGCTGCAGCCCGGCATCGCGGCTCTGCTGCTCCAGGCCCAGGTCGTGCTGACGATCGTGGTCGCGGCGCTCGCCCTGCGCGAGCGCCCCACCCGCCTGCAGACGATCGGCGTGCTCGTGGGCACCGTCGGACTCGGCGTCGTGGCCTTCGGCCGCGGCGGCGACGCGCCGGCCCTCGCCGTCGTGCTGTGCCTGCTCGCCGCGTTCTCGTGGGCGATCGGCAACGTCATCTCGCGCAAGGCGGGCCCGGTGGCGCCCGCGAGGCGACTCGGCGCCCTGTCGCTGACGGTGTGGTCGTCGCTCGTCGTGCCGCTGCCGGCCTTCGGCCTGTCGATGATGATCGAGGGGCCCGATGCGATCTCCGCAGGGATCGCGGCCTTCGGCTGGCGCCCGATCGTCTCGACGCTGTACACGGCAGGCCTCTGCACCCTCGTGGGCTACGCGATCTTCAACGCCCTGCTCGCACGCAACCGCTCGGCGTCGGTGGTGCCGTGGGTGCTCCTCGCACCCGTCGTGGCGATGGCCTCGGCGGCCCTGCTGCTCGGGCAGGTCCCGAACCTGTGGGAGACCGTCGGAGGGCTCGTGCTCGTCGGCGGGGTCTTCATCGCGAACGCCCCTTCGCGGCGACGCACGAGCCGACCACCCCTGAACCCGCCACCACCCGTGAATCCTCCACCCCTGAAATGGGGCACCGCCGACCCGCATCGGCGCCTCCCCGCGGCGTAATGTCGCGGGTGGGGGCACTCGCTCTCGAACCGCGTCATGCGCGACGGCAGGGGGCCGGCCATGCGGAACTCCAAGTGGGCGGCAGCCACAGCCGCAGCCGTCACCGCGCTCGTGCTGAGCGGCTGCGCCCCGGAGATCGATGACCCTCCGCTCCCCGCTCGGCTGGACTCAGGGCTGCGCGAACAACTCGAGACGGCACTCGACGAGGGTTTCGCGGCATCCGGAATGCCGGGGGTGATCGTCGGGGTGTGGATCCCCGGCGAGGAGGAATGGGTGTCGATGCGCGGCGTCGCCGACGTCGAGACCGACGAGCCGATGGCGCGCGGCAACCAGCAGAAGATCGGCAGCATCACCAAGACGATCGTCTCGACCGTCATGCTGCAGGTGATCGGCGAGCCCGAGTTCGGCGTGAGCCTCGACGACACGCTCGACCGGTGGTACCCCGAGTTCCCCGAGGCGACGAACATCACGGTGCGCATGCTGCTGAACCACTCGAGCGGCACCGGCGAGGCCGGGCGGGCGCAGGTCGACCGCATCTGCAGCGCCCCGCACGCCGTGCCGACACCCGACGAGCTCATCGCGGTCGGTGCGGCGACGCCCCGCGCCGACTTCGCTCCCGGCGCGGGATTCGAATACGCCAACACGAACTACTTCCTGCTCGGCGGCATCCTCGAACAGGTCACCGGTGACGCGCTCGGCACGCTCGTCCACGACCGCATCACGGAGCCGTTCGGCATGGAACGGAGCCGGTTCGCCCCCGACGGTCAGGTCACCGCACCGCTGACCCACGGTTACTCCGACTTCTGCCCCGAGCTCGGGGAGCCGGCCGACACCGTCGACTGGTCGAACGGCGAGAGCTGGGCGGGCGGCGGCATGGTGTCGACGCTCGACGACCTGCGCACCTGGGGCGAAGCACTCGGCGATGGCGCCGGCGTCACCAGCGAACTGCAGGCCGCAAGATATACGGATGTCGCGGTGATCCCCGGACCGGGGAGGAACGCGTACGGCCTCGGCGCGGGCCTCGAGCTCGACGTCGCCACCGGCTGCGTCTTGAGCGTCTCCCACGCCGGCGCCGAGCCCGGCTACGGATCGAACGTCGCCTTCTACCCATCGACCCAAGCTGTCTTCGCCGTGCTCGGCAACGGCGACGGCGGCACCGGCGATGCGACCGCGGAGGTCTCGAAAGCGGTCGGCGCGCTGCTGCGCCCGCTGCTCGTCGTCTCGCCCCACCGGTGCGAGGCCCCATGGGGATGAGGACGGATCCGATCATGCGGACATCGAAATGGCTGGCCGTCGCGATCGCGACGCTCACCGTCACCTCACTGAGCGGATGCCTCGGTGCCGCGCCGAACGACGCCCCGCCGCCGACCGCCGCCACGACCACCCTCGATCCTGAACTGCGCGGGCAACTCGAGGCGGCCCTCGACGAGGGCTTCGCGGCATCCGGAATGCCCGGTGTCATCGTCGGCCTGTGGGTGCCGGGGCAGGAGGAGTGGGTCTCGGCCCGCGGCGTCTCGGATCTCGACGGGGACGTTGCGATGGACCGCGCGAACCAGTCGAAGATCGGGAGCATCACCAAGACCGTCGTCGGCACGGTCGCCCTGCAGGTCATCGGCGGCGGCGAGACCGGCCTCACGCTCGACGACACGGTCGACGAGTGGTACCCAGACTTTCCGCTCGCGAACGAGATCACCGTGCGCATGCTCATGAACATGTCGAGCGGCATCGGCCCTCCTGGCGAAGCGCAGATGGACCGGATCTGCGCGGATCCGCACTCGCCGATCACGCCCGACGAGGTGATCGCGATCGGTGCGGCGACACCGCGCGAGGCCTACGGGCCCGGCGAGGGCTTCACCTACTCGGGGTACAACACCTTCCTGCTCGGGCGCATCCTCGAGCACGCCACCGGCACCGACCTCGGCACGCTGATCGACGAGCACCTCATGGAGCCGCTCGGCATGACCCGAAGCCGCTTCGCGCCCGATGCCGTGCTGGCCGAGCCGTTCAACCGCGGCTACTCCGAGTTCTGCCCGCTGCTGCCCCAACCAACCGACACCACCGACTGGACCAACCACGAGGGCTGGGCGGCCGGTGCCATGCTCTCCACGATCGACGACCTCCACACGTGGGGGCTCGCGCTCGGCGAGGGATTCGGGCTCACACCCGAGATGCTGGCCGCGCGCATCGACGATCGCGCCCCGGGCACGAGCGACGCGGGATACGGCTACGGGCTCGGCGTGAGCGTGCACGTCGACCCGGCGACCGGATGCCTCCTCGATCTCAACCACAGCGGCGCCGAGCCGGGCTACGGTGCGCACGTGCAGTACTTCGAGGGCTCCGGCGCCGTGTTCGCCCTCATCGGCAACGGCGACGGCGGCACCGGCGTGGAGTTCTTCAAAGTCGTCAAGGCACTGCTCACCGTGCTGCCGCCGTCGGTGGCCGCGACGTCGAGCGAGGACTGCGACTCGTAGGCCCGCGACTCGTAGGCCTGCGCCTCGTAGGCTTGGGGCGTGCCCCGACTTCATGCCGAGCCCGACCTCTCCAAGTGGATGCCCATTACGGACTCCCTCGGATTCCGCGGGCGTCGGCACCGCAAGGCGGCGATCCGGATGCTGCTGTCGCAGGCCAAGGGGCCGGGGGCCGCGCCGGGCGGCGCCGGCAGCGGCTTCAGCGCGTGGGCGATGAGCCAGGCCGTTCCGTTCCTGATGCGCAAGGCCGCGGGCCGCGTGCTCGTGTGGGTCTGGAAGGCCGACCCCGAACTGCTCGTCGTCATGGCGCAGGTGCAGGAGGCGACACCCCAGATGCGGATGGCGCGGGCATCGATGCCGATCGAGTACGACGACACCGAGGAGTTCCGCGGCGACTACCTCGGCGTCGGCGAGAAGCTCGCGATGCCGCTGCCAGAGGGCGGTCGCCCGCCGTTCGCGACCTACACCTGGGATCTCGGCACGCACTTCGTGAGCGTCACCGCCGTGTGCAGCGACCGTGAGCGGTTCGGCACCGTGATCGGCGCCGTCGACGAGCTCGCCCGCGGCATCCGTGTCGTCGACGACCTCACCGTCGGCGAATCGCAGACCGTGCTGCGGATCGACCCCGCCTGACTCAGGTCGATCCCGTCACGGGTCAGAGATCGACGACGCTGAACAGTCGGTCGGAAGGGTCGACCAGCACGTCGACGGTCTCTCCGACTTTGATGGGCCCGTTCCATCCTCCGGAGCGAGCGCGTGCCTCGAATGGCTCGAGGCCGTCGACATCGATGCGCAGAATCGCCGCGTACCCGTCCTCCAGCGGCTCCACCGAGAGCACCCTGGCAGTTCCGGGTACGCCCTTGGCGCGAAGCTGTCGCGTGTCGCGGGCAGATGAGTGCATCCCAGCCAGGAGAAGCAGGGCGACCAGAATGCAGACGATCGAACCGAGCACCCACTCACCCGCCTGCTGCGGATTGCCGGTCGCAAGGTGGAACACGAGGATCGCCGGTACGACGAGTTCGGCCGCGATGAACACCCACAGGAAGATGAGCACGCCGCGACCGAGCTCGTCGGAGGCCTGGTTGCCGCGCAGGACCGCATTCGTCCGTGTCATGTTCGCATGGTACCCAGAGGCGAGCGTCCGTGCGCGAGGGCGTCGATCCCGTCCCCTACGAGGGGCGGGCTGCAGTCGATGATCGAGTGCCGGCGCGCTACTCGCGCGCGTCGATGATCTGCTCGAGCACCCGCTCGTACGCGCCCGGCCCGATCGAGATCGCGCCGGCGAACGGGTGGTCGGTGTCGGCCGTGACGAAGATCACGAGGCCGATGAAGACCGCGAGCAGGCCCGCCATGAGCAGGTGCAGGCCCCGGTTCGTCACGTGGATGAACGCGATCAGCACTGCGTTGACGGCAGCGCCCACCCAGATCACCACCCAGAACAGCGGCGGCAGCGAGAGGGCGGTGGCGTCGATGCGCGCTCGGCGCGACTCGATGAAGGCGTCGTAGGTCGCGAGCGCCTGCTCGAACTCCGCCTGATCACCGCGGGTCTCCGCCTCGACGGCATGCAGCAGCCGCTCGAACTCCTCGACCTGCACGTCGCTGGCAGTCGGGAGATCCCCCTCTGCCTGGTCAGGGAAGTCGACCTCGATGACCGCGTGCATGTAGGCGTCGAGCGCCCGTCGCATCTCGTCGCCCTGTTCGTCGGGCAGACCGGTCGTCGCCCGGTAGAGCGCGCCGACCCGGCCTGCCTCCTCGATCGCGGCCTGACGCGTCGAGGCGAAGTTCTCGTAGACCGACACCGCGACGAGCGCGAGCAGGATGCCGAAGAAGACACCGAACGTGCCGATCACGTGCGCGAGCGCGCGATCCCACTCCTTCGAGTCGGTCACGAGCCGGTTCACGACGGGGCGGAGCGCGACGACGACCAGGCAGGAGACCACCACGAACCCGCCCACGAACAGCGGCAGCGTGATCAGGATGCTCGTCTCGTAGAACCAGTCGACCATGCTCGCTCCCCACCCCAGAGGAGGACGGGCGACAGGTGCCCGTCGATGCGGCACAGCCTACGGAAGACGCGCGGTCGCCCGCCATCCCCCATCCGCGCCTGGGCGCTCGCTCAGCCGGCGGTCCCGACTCCCACGAGTTACCCGAGCGCCAGAGCGGCGCCGCCCGAGTCACTCCGACGAACGCGCCCCGGCCTCGATCAGTCGCCACTGCTCGTACCGGTCGACCGATTCGTGCACCTCGATGTACTCGCCCCCCGGCAGGCGAACGATGCGACCGGTCTCGAACCCGTGCAGCACGAGGTCGCGGTCCTTCTGCTGCAGGCCGAGGCACACCCGCTGGGCGATGGTGAAACCGATCGCCGGCCCGACGATCAGCGTGACCTGCAGGGCCAGCACCACGCCCTCGATCGAGAGGCTGAAGGCGTCCGCGATGAGATCCGCACTACCGGCCGCCCAGAGCGTGCCGTAGAACGCGAGGCCCGCGACGCCGATGCCGGTTCTCGTCGCCATGTTGCGCGGGCGATCGAGCAGGTGGTGCTCACCGCGGTCGCCCGTGAAGCGCTCCTCGAGGAACGGGTACACGGCCACGAGCAGGAGGAAGGCGCCGATCACCGCGAGCGGCACGATCACGGCCAGCGTCCACGTGCGATCGAACGCGACGACCTCCCAGCCCGGCGGCACGAGCCGGAGCGCGCCGTCGAGGAAGCCCGTGTACCAGTCGGGCTGACTGCCGGCACCCGCGTCGCCGGGTGAGGCCGGCCCGTACAGCCAGATCGGGTTGATCGTCACGGTCGCCGCGATCAGCATCACCAGGCCCGAGACGATCAGGAAGAGCCCGCCCGCCCGGGCGGCGGCGTTCGGGAAGAGCGGGACACCTACGACGTTGGCGCGGGTTCGCCCGGGCCCGGCGAACTGCGGCGGCCGGTGCCGCGCCAGCAGCGCGACGCGCACGATGAGGAGCGCGATCATCGCCGGCACGACCACGAGATGCAGCGGGTAGAGGCGCTCGATGATCTCACCCGGGAACGGGCCGCCGAACAGCAGGTCCTTCAGCGGCGTGCCGACCACCGGAATGCCGAGCGTGATGCCCTCGACGATGCGCAGGCCCGTGCCCGAGAGCATGTCGTCGGGCAGCGCGTAGCCGCTCCATCCGCCCGCGAGCGCCGCGATGAGCAGCAGGAACAACGCCACCCAGCCCGCGCGGCGCGGACGGCGGAACGCGCCGGTGAAGAAGGTCACCAGAAGCTGCGCCAGCAGCGCCGCCGGCAGCAGCAGCGCGGCCCAGTGATGTGCTTGCCGAAGGGCCAGCCCGCCCGGCACCTCGAACGAGATGTGCATGGTCGAGGCGAACGCTTTCGAGACCTCGGCGCCGTGCAGCGTCGGATACGCCCCCTCGTAGACGACCGTCGCGCCCGACGGCGTGTAGTGGAACATCAGCATCACGCCCGTCACGGTGATGACCGCGAGGCAGGCCAGCGCGACCACGCCGAACAGGTTCGACCAGTGCAGCGGCACCGCGCGATGACGCAGTTCCTGCATCACGGCCCCGCTGCGCCGACCGACGGTCGTCTGCGCCAGCCGATCAGCCATCCGCCCCGTGAGATCCGTGCGGTGGCTGCGTACCTCCGACATGTTCGTCTCCTCTCATGCCCTTCACACATACGACACGGCGGCGCCCCGATCTGTGACAGCTCGAGGGAATTTCGCCAGAGGTGTCCGATTCGGGCCACGCTGTTCGTAGCAAGGGTGAGAGGCCGCCCGCGAGGGGCGGCCCGAGAAGGGAAACGATCATGAAACTGATCACCAACACCCAGGTCACCGTCGACGGCGTGATGCAGGCCAACGGCGGCAACAACCCCGAGCTCGACCCCGGATTCGACCGGGGCGGCTGGGCGATGGCGTTCGACGACGATGAGGCCGAGCGCTACATCGGCGACTGCTACCTGCGCGCCGACGCGTTCCTCTTCGGCCGCCGCACCTTCGACCTCTTCGCCGCGTACTGGGGCGGTGTTCGAAAGGACGACATCGACGACCCGTTCGTCAGTTCCCTGAACTCGCGCCCGAAGTTCGTGGCGTCGAACACGATCACCGACCCGCAGTGGGCCGACACGACGGTGCTCGCGGGCGACCTCGAGAAGTCCATCCGCGAGCTGAAGGCGCGGCCCGGCGGTGAGCTGCAGGTGCACGGCAGCGGGCAGCTGATCCGCTGGCTGCTCGAACGCGAGCTCGTCGACGAGATGACGCTCATCGTCTTCCCCGTGATCGTCGGCGCCGGCACGCGACTCTTTCCCGACAAGGGCACGGATTTCGCCCTCGAGCTGCTCGAGTCGCGCACGTTCCAGACCGGCATCATGGCGCAGACCTTCCGGCCCGCAGGCCGGCCGCAGTACGCGTAGCCCGGCGCGGCGACGCAGACCAGAATGTCCCTGAACGGCACGTGGAGGTATGAGATGCAGTACTTGGTTTCCGTGATCGACGACAAGACCGGCTCCGGCACGGAGGAGGAGATGGCGGCCATCCGGGCGTTCAACGAGCGACTCCGAGCGGGTGGCCACTGGGTGTTCGCCGCAGGACTCGCCGCGCCCGAGACGTCGACGGTCATCGACGCACGCGGCGAGGAGCCGGTCTTCACCGACGGACCCTTCATCGAGTCGAAGGAGCACATGGCGGGCCTCTGGATCATCGAGGCGCCCGACCTCGACGTCGCGCTCGAACTCATGACCGCCGGGTCGAAGGCCTGCAACCGCCGACTCGAAGTACGACCGCTCCTGTTCGTGTGAACATCGTTCAGTGACCGCCATCGACGCACGCGAGGCCATCACCCGGGCGCACCACGCCGAGTGGGCTCGGGTGGTCGCGTCGCTCGCCAAGCGCTTCGGCGACCTCGACATCGCCGAGGAGGCCGCGGCCGAGGCGTTCGCGACGGCGGTCGAGCGCTGGCCGGCCGACGGCGTGCCGCCGAACCCCGGCGCCTGGCTCACCACGACCGCCAACCGCACGGCGATCGACCGCATCAGGCGCGAGCAGAAGCGCCACGACAAGCACCGGGAGGCGATGATGCTGACCGACGACACCCCGCCCGAGCCGCTCGGCGCGATCGACGACGACCGGCTGCGACTGATCTTCACGTGCTGCCACCCCGCCCTCGCGATGGAGGCGCGCATCGCGCTCACGCTGCGCCTCGTCGGAGGTCTCACGGTGCCCGAGATCGCACGCGCGTTCCTCGTGCAGGAGTCGGCCATGGCGCGCCGCATCACCCGCGCGAAGGGCAAGATCGCGGCAGCCGGCATCCCGTACCGCGTGCCTTCAGCGCAGGATCTGCCGGCACGTATCACCGGTGTGCTCGCCGTGCTCTACCTCGTCTTCAACGAGGGGTACCTCGCAACCGGCCCCGACTCCGATCCGGTGCGCGCCGACCTGACGGCCGAGGCGATCCGGCTCACCCGGCTGATTCGAATGCTCCTGCCCGACGATGGCGAGGTGACGGGACTCCTGGCACTCATGCTGCTCACCGAGGCCCGCCGCCCCGCCCGCGTCTCGACGACGGGCGAACTCGTGCCCCTCGGCGAACAGGACCGCGGACTCTGGTCGGAAGCTCTGATCGACGAGGGCCATCGGCTGGTGCGCGAGCGACTGGCATCCGGAATCGCACCGGGTCGCTACCAATTGCTCGCGGCCGTCAACGCCGTGCACACCGATGCGCGAGAGGCCCGCGACACCGACTGGTCGCAGGTCGTCGCCCTCTACGACCAGTTGGTGCGGCTCGACCCCTCGCCGATCGTCGCCCTGAACCGCGCCATCGCGGTCGCCGAGCTCGAGGGGCCGGATGCCGCGTTGCCGGTCATCGACCGACTGGGCGACGCCTTGAGCGGCTACCACGCCTTCCACGCCACCCGGGCCGAGCTGCTGCGGCGACTCGGGCGTCGCGACGACTCGCGTGATGCCTACGACCGGGCCATCGCCCTCGCCGGCAACAGCGCGGAGATCGCCGCGCTGACGCGCCGTCGCGACGAGCTCGGCTGAGCCTCGATCGCTCGAGCCGGGCTCGCTCGAGCCGGGAAACTGTCTACGCCCAGCCCAGCTCGCCGAGCTTCGCGTCGTCGAGACCGAAGTAGTGACCAATCTCGTGCACGAGCGTGATGCGGACTCGCGCGCGCAGGGACTCGAGATCGGCGCTGTGCTCCTGCATGTTGTTCTGGAAGAGCGTGATGCGGTCGGGCAGCTCACCGAAGCCGTAGACCCCACGTGTCTTCAACGGGCGCCCGCTGTACAGCCCGAACAGACGTGGCCGCTCGCCGACCGGCTGGTTCTCGATCAGGATCGCGACGTTCTCGACGCCGCGCACCATGTCGTCGGGCAGTGCGTCGAAGACGTCACCGACCATGCGTTCGAAGTCCGCGTCCGAGATCTCGACCATGTTGCCATTCTGCTCGCTCCCCGCGCCGGTGCGGCCGCACATCGTTCCGAGCGACCCGCGGCGCCGGCTCAGCTCGCCTGCGTGAGCGGCAGCGCGTCGCCGAGCACCGAGGCGAGCGCGAAGCGCGCCGGTCCGAGGTACTCGCTGAGTTCAGGGCGGCCGTAGCGGATCGGCACCTGCGTCGTTCCCTTGGCCGGGTACATCTCGTACTCGTCGCGCAGCGTGCCGAGGAAGTGCGGGCCGAGCGCCGGCGCGGCGCCCGCGATGACGATCTCCTGGGGGTCGATCAGCGCCGAGCTGATGCGCAGTGCCCGAGCGAGCGCGCGGGCCCCGAAGCCCATGCGCTCCCGGGCCTCCGCGGTCGAGGCGAGCAGGGTCGTGTCGTGCTCGTCGAGCTCGTCGGTGTAGGTGTCGCCGAGCATCGCGCTCATCGAGGTCGCCGACTCGAGGCATCCCGACAGCCCGCATCGGCACTTGGTGCGCGCGCCCTCGTAGATCACGCGAACGTGCCCGATCTCGCCGGCTCGGCCGGTGGCGCCCGACATGAGCGAGCCGCCCGTCGTGACGGCGGCGCCGACGCCCTCGCCGAGGTGCACCACCAGGCGGATCGCGCCGTCGTCGGCATCGACCGCCTCGGTGAGCGCTTCGGCATCGACGTCGTTCACCACGGATGCCGGTGCGCCGATCGCCTCCGTCACGATGCCGGCGAGCGGCACATCGCGCCAGCCGAGCTGCACGCTGTCGACGACGACTCCCCCGGCGGTGACGCCGGGCACCTGCACGCAGGCAGCGAGCACCCGTGACTCGAACCCCGCGGTGAGCTCGCGGATCGCATCGACGACGGTCGAGACCTCCATGCCGCCGGTCACGTCGACACGACGGCTGGCGACGGCGCGCCCCGCGAGGTCGACGAGCGCGGTGTCGATCGCGCGCGTGCGTACGACGGCGACCACCACGAGGTAGGCGTCGTGTTCGATCTCGAGGCGCGTGGCGCGCTTGCCCCCGGTGCTCTCGGCGCGACCGGTCTCGGCGACGAGGCCGAGCGCGATGAGCTCGGCCACGAGCGATGACGCCGTCGCCGAGGTGAGGCCGGTGCGCCGCGCGATGACCGCTCGGGTGACGGGGGCGGGCTCGCGTGCGATCAGGCCGAGCGCTCGCAGCAGGTGCTCGCGCCGAACGCCCGGCTGCATCTCGAACTGGCCGTTGCGCGCGAAGCGACGCAAGAGATCGGACTTGCGCTGCAGGTCGGCGGTGCTCACGTGATCGTCTCCTCGGTCGTGCCGGCGGGGTCGGGTGCCGATGCCTGCACGAAGACATCTTGCCCCTTGACGCTCGGAGTTGGGATCACCTAGCGTCGAGAATGCTTAGTTTACTTAGTCAACAAAGTTGTGCCGACCACTGGCACACGTTGACTCCGAGCCGTCGAAACAGTTGGAGGCAATGATGCAGACAATTCGAAAGACGTTCGCCATGGCGGGGATCTCCGCCGTGGCCATCGCGGGAATGCTGACGCCGCTCTCGGCGTCGGCAGCCCCGCCGACGGGCCCGCTGCCTGCAGTGAGCCCCACGCCCCAGTCGATCACCCGCGCCGGTTCCGACCTCGTCGTGCCCGGGCGCGTCGAGGTCGTCGTCGACGACGACACGGATGCCGCGGCGCTCGCCGAACTGCGCGAGACGCTCGGCGAGCACGGCGTCGACCGCATCGACGAGCGCGCGACGGCGACCGAGCGGGCGCCGCTCACGATCAGGCTCGGCGCCGCCACACGTGCCGACATCGACACCGCGCTCGGCGACACCGAGACGCCGACGCAGGCCGAGGGGTACGCGATCCTCGTCGATGCATCCGCCGGGCCCCTCGGCACCGTCGCACTCGGCGGCGCCGACGCGGCCGGCCAGTACTACGCCGTCAAGACCCTCGACCAGCTGTTCGTGCCGACCGACGACGGCGGCTACCGCATCGCGGGCGCCTCGATCAGCGACTTCCCCTCCATGCCGCTGCGCGGCACGATCGAGGGCTTCTACGGCGCTCCCTGGACCCACGAGGAGCGACTCGACCAGCTCGCGTTCTACGGCGACGTCAAGGCGAACACCTACATCTACGCCCCGAAGGACGACCCCTACCACCGCGACCGCTGGCGCGAGCCCTACCCCGCCGACAAGCTCGCCGAGCTCGGCGAACTCGTGACGGCGGCGACCGCCGACCACGTGCGCTTCACCTTCGCCCTCTCGCCCGGAAACAGCGTCTGCTATTCGAGCGACGGCGACTACGAGGCGCTCGTCGCCAAGCTGCAGCAGATGTACGACCTCGGCGTTCGGGCGTTCAACATTCCGCTCGACGACATCGACTACGGGCGCTGGCACTGCGACGGCGACCGCACGACGTTCGGCGCCCCGAGCGCGCGCACCGCCGGTGTCGCGCAGGCCGCATTCCTCGACCGCGTGCAGCGCGAGTTCGTCGAGACGCACGACGGCGTGCACCCCCTGCAGATGGTGCCGACCGAGTACTCGAACACGGCAGACTCCGGCTACAAGACGGCGCTCCGCACCATGGACGAGGACATCGTCGTCATGTGGACCGGCGAGGGCGTCGTTCCCCAGTCGGTCACGGTCGCGCAGGCGCAGAAGGCCGCCACGGTCTTCGGCGGCCCGACCTTCCTCTGGGACAACTACCCGGTCAACGACTACGGCAACACCGCCGGCCGCCTGCTGCTCGCGCCGTACGACAAGCGCGAGGCCGGCCTCGGCGAGTACCTCGCGGGCATCGTCTCGAACCCGATGAACCAGGCCGCCGCCAGCAAGATCGCGATCTTCGGCGTCGCCGACTTCACCTGGAACGACGCCGCCTACGACGCCGGGCACAACTGGTCGCGGGCGCTCGACTACCTTGCGAACGCGGATGCCGCGACGGCCGCTGCGCTCCGCGTCTTCGCCGACCTCAACCACCTCGCACCGAGCTTCGGGGCGCCGTGGCAGCCGCAGGCGCCTGAGCTCACGGCCCGCATCGCAGCGTTCTGGGACACCTGGAGCGCCGGCGACAAGGCGACGGCCGTGGCCGAGCTGCGCAGCTACGCACAGCTCATCGCCGACGCCCCCGAGGCGATCCGCACGGGCACCACCGACCCGGCGTTCGTCGCCGACTCGAGCCCCTGGCTCGACGCGGCGGCCCTGTGGGGCGAGTCGACGGTCGAGCTGCTCGACGCCGTGCAGGCGCGTATCGACGGGGACACCGCGGCATCCGACGCCCTCGCCGCCTCGGCGAAGGCCACGGCGGCGCAGGCCGCAGCGGTCGTCGTCGACCCGCCCGACAACTCGTGGGGCAAGGCCAAGGTGCGCATCGCCGACGGCGTGCTCGACGCCTTCCACGGTCGCATCGGGTTCACGCTCGCGATGTGGGAGGCCGGCGATGTGGCCAACGTCGCACCCAGCGGCACGGCGACCGCCTCGAGCACCGAGGTGCCGCAGTTCGGCGCCCAGAACGTCAACGACGACAAGCCGTCGACGCGGTGGGCATCGGGCTACAGCGACGACTCGTGGGTGCAGGTGAAGCTCGCCGAGCCGACGGTCGTGCGCGGCATCACGCTCAACTGGGAGTCGGCGTGCGCCAACGCCTACGAGCTGCAGACCTCGACCGACGGCACGACGTGGACGACGATCCGCACGGTCGACGACTCGACCTGCGCCCTCGACGTCTTCACCTTCGCCGAGAGCGAGCCCGTGCAGTACGTGCGCATGCAGGGCATCGACCGCAAGACGACCTGGGGCTACTCGATCTGGGAGCTCGGCATCTACGCGACGAACTGAGTTGCTCGTCGCTTGACGGACCGGGTGCCCTCCCGCTCGCCAGAGCGGGAGGGCATTCGCGTCCACGCGGTCGACAATGTCGTACCGGGCGAGTAACTTCGCGTTCGGAATCGCCAGACCGCTCTCGAAACGGGGAAACGATGTCAGAGATACTGCTCTTCCACCACGCGCTCGGCCCCACCGCGGGACTGCACGCCTTCGCCGACGAGCTGCGCGACGCCGGTCACACGGTGCACACGCCCGATCTCTTCGACGGGCGCACGTTCGCGACGATCGAGGAGGGCGTCGGCTACGCCCGCGAGGTCGGATGGGACGAGATCATGGCGCGCGGCGAGCGCGCCACAGAGGGCCTGACGAACGAACTCGTCTACGGCGGATTCTCGCTCGGGGTCGTGCCCGCACAGAAGCTCGCCCAGACCCGGTCCGGCGCGCGAGGCGCGCTGTTCTTCTACTCGTGCATGCCCGTCACGGAGTTCGGCTCGTGGCCGGCCGGCGTGCCGGTGCAGATCCACGGCGCCGACGCCGACCCGATCTTCATGGACGAAGGCGACGTCGACGCGGCCCGAGAGCTCGTCGAGCTCGCCGACGACGCCGAGCTCTTCCTCTACCCCGGCGACGAGCACTACTTCGCCGACTCGAGCCTGCCGAGTTACGACCCTGCGGCGGCGGAGTTGCTCACGCGGCGCGTGCTCGACTTCCTCGCCCGGGTCGGCTAACGGTCAGCCGAGCCCGGCGCGCTCCTCCGCGGCATCCGACTCGCCCTCGACCGGCCGGCTCGACAGGCCGACCGAACCGCGGCGCTCACCCGTCGAGAGCGCGGCCGACACCGCGACCGACTCGTCGACGTCGGGGTACTGCGGGCGCAGTTGCACGGCCTCCTGGCGGCGCTTCTCACGCTTGGCCTTGCGCGACGAAGCGACGAGGTTCAGCGCCTCGACGAGGATCGCGAACGCCATCGGTGCGTAGATGAGCGCCTTGTCGATGTGCACGCCGAAGCCCTCGGCGATGAGGAACACGCCGATGAGCAGCAGGAACGACAGCGCGAGCATCTTCACCGTCGGGTGCTGGTTGACGAACGAGAAGATGAAGCGCGACGCGAAGAGCATGATGCCGAACGAGAGCACGACGACCGTGACGATGACGACGAGGTTCTCGGTCATGCCGACGGCCGTGATGACGGAGTCGAGCGAGAACACGATGTCGAGCGCGAGGATCTGCAGCAGCACCGAGCTGAACGTGATGCGCTTCGGCGCCGCACCGCCGTGCTCCTCTTCGGCGCCCTCGAGCTTGTGGTGGATCTCGGTGACCGCCTTGTAGACGAGGAACAGGCCACCGGCGATGAGAATGAAGTCCTTCACCGAGAAGCCCATGCCGAACCAGACGACGACGTCCTCCTTCAGCGTGATGATCCACCCGGCGAAGAAGACGAGCACGACGCGGATGACCATGGCGAGGGTCAGGCCGAGGTTGCGGGCGCGCGCCTGCTGCTCCTTCGGCAGCTTCGACGCGAGGATCGAGATGAAGATGACGTTGTCGACGCCGAGCACCACCTCGAGCACGAACAGCGTCACGAAGACGGCGATGAGATCGGGCGTGAAGGCGAAGGAGAAGTCCACCCGCTCATGTTAGAGGCGACGGGCGAGCGGATGCCGCTTCGCCGCCGCCTTCCGCTCGGTCGGGTTCGCTACGCCGGCGCGTATCTCGCGAAGATGGTGCCCGACTCGGAGCCCTGCACCTCGAGCAGCTTCAGGCCGACCGGGTGCGGCGTGCGAAGCCGGTCCTCGGCGTTGCCGACGATGAACGGGTGGATGCCCGCGTGCACCTCGTCGACGAGCCCGGCGCCCATGAGGGTGGCCGCGAGCTGCCCGTAGCCGTGCGAGATGATCGAGCCGTACCGCTCGCGGAGGCCTCGCACCGCCTCGGCCACGTCGCCCTCGATGAGCGTCGCGTTCCAGTCGAGCGGGCCGGTCAGCGTCGACGAGGCGACGAACTTCGGCAGCGCGTTGTAGTGCGCGGCGAAGCCCCGCTCGTCGGTCTGCTTCGGCCAGTACTCGCGGAAGAACTCGTAGCTCTCGCGGCCGAGCAGCACGGCGTCGGCGCCGAAGACGAGTTCGTCGGAGTGGCGCACGAGGTCGGGGTCGTTGTCGTCGAACCACTGCTCCATCTGGTCGAACGCGCCGTCGAGGGTCATTTCGAAGGAGATCGTCACGGTTCCCATGCCTTCCAGACTGCGCCTTCGAGCGCCGGATGTCACGGGGTCGCCGCCGTTCGCCACGGTTCGCCGCCGTTCGCCGCCGTCGCCGTCGTCAGGCGGCGTCGAAGAGCACGCGCGCCTCGACGCCGAGGAACTCGGCGTATCTCGCCGCGGCATCCTGGATCGCCCTGACCTCGCGCTTCGACAGGGTGCGGTGCGGGTGCACCGCGAAGGTGACCGCCTTCGCCGTCACCGTGCGCTTCATGGCGGCGACGAGCTGCGCGTCGACGAGTGCCATTCCGATCGCGGTCTCGCGCACCCGCGGCACCACGCCGTCGGCGTCGATGACCCAACGGGAGTCCTGGTAGCCGCGGTACATCTCGTCGAGCACCTGCAGCAGATGGCCGGTGGGCGCAGCGGATGCCGGGGCATCGCCTGGCGCGTGCCAGAAGGTGCGGCCGTCGTGCTCGAAGGAGTCGAGCCGGTCGCGCACGGCGGCGATGCCGCGGCGCACGTCGGTCACGGTGAGGGTCGCCCAGTACGCGAGGTCGCGATCGGTGGCCGGGCCGTGCGCGGTGAAGTACCGCAGGGCGAGTTCGGCAAGAGCCTCGTCTCGTTCGAGACGGCGAGGGTTCGGCACGCGATCGGCGAAGCGCGCATAGGTGTGCTCGCCGTTGCGCGGAACGCCGCTGCACACCCGACTCTGCACCTCGAGCTGCCCGAGCAGCAGCATGAGCAACTGACCGGTGAGCTGCTCGCCGCGCTCGGCGAGCGCGTCGGAGATCTCGACGCGGGTGCGATCGGGCGATGCGGCGAGCAGCACCTCGACGGCGTCGCCGAGGGCGTCGAGCCGGCCTGCGATCGGCTGGAGCTGCTGCGCGAAGATCGGCATGACGCGTGGGGCGGTGAGTTCCTGGAGCCAGAGCGCGTCATCGGCGTGCACGTAGTGCCAGGTCGAGCGCAGCACGTGGATGCGGAGCACCCTCCCCTCGGCGAGCTCGTCGGCCAGATCGCCCGGCATGGGCGAGCGCGTGCGCGTGGCCACCGCCCATGCCGACTGCGACGCGTTCTCCGCCTGCACGGCGGTCAGGGTGCGCACTACGTCGGCGGCGGTCGCAACCGGGGCGGCGAGCAGCTGCGAGTGCAGTCGCCAGCGGGCGATGTCTCGGTCGGTGATCACCACTGCAGCGTATTTGCCGAGCACACCGAGCACCAGAGCGAGACCGGCGCCTTCAGTGCCCACCCGGACCCGCGAGCACGGCTGGCGCCATAGAGTGTTGCGACCCTGTCACTCGCTACTCGAAGCGGAGTCCCATTGAACGACATCGCCCGCCGTTCCATCGTCATCGTGACGATACTCACAGCCTTCACCTTGTCGGGTTGCACATTCGGCGCACCCGCTGAGGTCACACCGTCACCCGAGGCCGTCGCCACGCCGAGTTCGATGCCATCGGTCGACCCCCTCACCACGGTCACCGAGATCGTGGTGAGGCCCGAGCACCTCGACCTCCTCGACGCGGCCGGTGTCATCGTCATGACGCTCTCATATGATGCCGACGCACCGACCTTGGTCAGCCAATTGTCGACTGTGCTCGACGCCGAGCCTGCGCAGTCGGAGAGTGCCGGCGGCCTCGAGAGCCGACCCTCCACCCAGTACGTCTGGGACGGGCTGCGCGTCACGGACGACGATGACAGCACCGAGCTCGGCGGCCCCATCGAGATGAACGTGAGGGTGAGCTTCACCTCGCCGGTCGTGGCTGACGGCGTGAACGTGCGCACCGTGAACGGCTTCCGACCAGGCGACGATGTCGAGGCGCTCGCAGCGGCGTCGGGCGAGCCGTGGTACGGCAACGGGCATGACCAGGTGCGCGTCGAGACCGGCGAGCCGATCGGCGAGCAACAGCAGGGGATCGACTACGAGAACGCATACTCGGTCACCGTGAACACATGGGAGGTCGACGGCACGACGAGCTGGGTTTCTGCACCGTGGAACTTCGGCGTCGGGCACGTGTAGCGCGCGGACCCGGCAACGCTCGCTGTGATGGACGAAGGAGCCGCCGACACCCGGTGAGGGCGTCGGCGGCTCGTCGTATGCGGCGTAGGCGGGTCAAAGGCTCCGCGCCTCGATGTCGCCGTACGCGGTGGTCGCCCGGATGGCGAGTTCGGCGTCAGCGCCCTTGGTATTGTTGAGCGCGTTCTGCACACGGCCGTAGGTGGCGCCGGCGTCGAGCGTGGCGGATGCCCCGCGCACGACACCGACCGACAGGTTGCCGGCCTGCGCGCTCAGCACGACGGAGCCGCGCACGGCCTCGGCGATGCGGATGTCGCCCTTCATGGTGCTGATCTCGGCCGGGCCGTTGAGGCGGCCGATCACGACGTCACCGGCGAGGGCCGACAGGCGCACGCTCTCGGCCTCGTCGATCTTGACGGTGCCATTGGCTCCCTCGAACGCGACGTCGCCGAGGCGTCCGACGCCGCGGAACTCGGCCGCGGCCGACTTCGCCTCGACGCGGGATCCGGCGGGCACCTGCACCGTGACCTCAACCGATCCCGACGGGCCGAGGAGCTGGTTGCCGGCGGGCGTCGCGACGCGCAGCACGCCGTCTCGGTAGTCGACCGTGGTGTCGTCTGCCATCTTCACGTCGCGGCTCTTCGACGCGTTGGCGGGGCGGACCTCGATCGTCGTGTCGGCCCGGTCGGCGGCGATGACCTGCACGCGGCCCGCCGAGATGTCGAGCACGGCGGCGATGGGGGCGGGGGTGTCGAACTTCTGCAGCATGATGAATCCTTCGAGTCGGTGTTGCTTCCTGTTGTTTCGGATGTTGGTAACGCTACGTTGCGTTCATCAATCATGCAATACACGAATTGCATTCGCTTCGTGAAAATGCTGGTCATGGCAGGTTAATCGTTGCAACGGCTGCGCTGCTAACGCAATGTTGCGTCCGCGGCTCGTTGCAATGGTGTTGGAACGAACGTCATACTGGACATCCGTCGATGAAGGAGGCCGCATGCCCGGAGGCAGGCTCACCCAGCACGAACGCCAGCAGATCTCGCTGGGACTCGCCGACGACCTCGCGTATGCGGAGATCGCCAGGCGCCTCGATCGCCCGACCTCGACGATCACCCGCGAGGTGATGCGCAACGGCGGCCCCGCGGCGTACCGCGCCGATCTCGCGCAGCGGGCCACCGAGCGCCGCACCCACCAGCGCAAACCGGTTGCGCCACGGGGCCAGGGCGCCCCTGCGCCGGCCCACGGTCGCGACCCCGACGCCGTGCACGACTACGAAGAGGCGTTCATCACGATCCTCATGCAGTCGGGGCTGCCCCGCATGGCGGCCTCAGTGCTCACCTGCCTGTACACCTCCGACGCCGGCAGCCTGACCGCGGCGGAGCTCGTGCAGCGCCTCCAGGTCAGTGCGGCGTCGGTCTCCAAGGCGATCGCCCTGCTCGAGACCATCGGGCTCGTGCGCCGGGAGGTCGAAACGGGCCGCCGCGAGCGCTACTCGGCCGACAACGACGCCTGGTACCAGTCGATGATCGCCGCGGCGCGCTCCAACGCCGAGCTCGCCGAGGCCGCCCGTCGCGGCGTCAACGTCTTCGGACGCGACACCCC
Source organism: Agromyces sp. CCNWLW203 (assembly GCF_036576125.1). Taxonomy (NCBI): domain Bacteria; kingdom Bacillati; phylum Actinomycetota; class Actinomycetes; order Micrococcales; family Microbacteriaceae; genus Agromyces; species Agromyces sp. CCNWLW203. Next base: position 200,068 of record NZ_JAZHYX010000001.1, read on the forward strand.
GGCCGGCAACCGCCTCCAGAACATGGCGCGCTTCGTGGACTTCGTGGGCGAGAGCATCGCCCGGGCCGCTGAGCAGGCCAGGGAGATACTCTCGACGATGCCCGCCACGAACGCGCCCGCGACGAATGCGGCCGGCACGAACGCCGACGAAGACTGACGGATGTCGCGCCGCGCGTCATGCGCACCACGGCAGCGTGCGACGATCGAGGGATGACCGCCCCAGACCTGATCGACCTCGCCGCGTGGTCGCGGCGCGAGGCGTTCGAGCACTACCGCCACCGCGTGCCGTGCACCTACGCCATCACCGTCGAGATCGACGTGACGGCGTTCGCAGCCGCACTTCGCTCCTCCTCGCGCAAGACCTACGTCGCGCAGATCTGGGCGATCGCCACGGTCGTGAATCGGCACCAGGAGTTCCGCATGGCGCTGACCGACGCCGGCGAGGCCGCGAGCTGGCCCGTGGTGCACCCGGCGTTCACGGTGTTCAACGCCGAACGCGAGACGTTCGCGGCGGTGTGGGCGCCGTACGACCCCGACTTCGGCCGCTTCCATGAGCAGGCCGCCGAGTTGCTCGCCACTGCGGCGAGCGCGACGACGATGTTCCCGCAAGGCCCGCTGCCGCCGAACGTGTTCGACGTGTCGAGCCTTCCCTGGACGAGCTTCACCGGATTCACGCTGCAGATCGACGGCGGCACGAGCCACCTGCTGCCGATCTTCACGCTCGGCCGGTACGTCGAGCGCGAGGGCCGCACACTGCTGCCGATCGCCGTGCAGATCCATCACGCCGCCGCCGACGGATTCCATACGGCACGGCTGCTCGGCGACCTCGAAGCCCTCATGGCCGATGCGAGCTGGGTGGGCGCGTGACCTCCGCAGAGCCGTCGGCGCCGACCCGCCGCATCGAACTGACCCTCCGGAAGCCGTGGTTCGCGCTCTACGGCCGCATTCGGCCGACGCTCGTGATCGGTGGCCTCGGCCAACCCGCGCAGTGGGGCGACGGCACCTGGCAACTGCCGGCCGACGAGACCGCGGTGATCGGCGTCTACCTGTTCAACCGCATGTGGCGCTTCGGGCGTGCGGAGTTCGCCCTCGAACCGCACCATGCTCCGGCGCTCGAGTACCGGGCACCGGCGCTCCCGTTCCTCCGGGGTCGCATCCGCGCGCGGGTGTAGCCTGCGAAGGCTGTCGGGGACGATGCCCGTCATGCCCTGCCGACCGAGGGAGCCAGCGTGCGAATCCGCGCCGTCGACTCGTCGATGTGTTCGTGCTCATGCTCGCGCGCGCGGGCATCCGCCTGCTCGTCGGCGGCTCCCGGCCGCGTGACGGCTCGGCGTGAGCGATCCGGGCGGTCAGCGCCCGGAGCGAGCGACCCAGGTGGCAACCGCCGTCCGGTTCGGCAGGGCGAGCTTGTGCATGATGTTCCGCACGTGCTGCTCGACGGTGCGCTCGGAGAGGAACAGCGAATCGGCGATCGCACGGTTCGAGTCGCCGGCCGCGACCCGGCGGGCGACCTCCGTCTCCCGTGGCGAGAGCGGCGCGAGGGTCGTTCCGCCCCGGAGCACGGCGCGCGACGAGGCGACGAACCACGGGGCACCCATCGCCTCGGCGCGTTCGCGCGCGTCATCAGCCCAGTCCCGGGCAGCGACGCGGTCGCCGAGGTAGTTCGCGAGCGCCGCGAGCGTGAGCGACACGGGCCCGCCATAGGGAGTCGTCGCCGGGCCCGCGACATGGAGGTGTGCGTAGGGACGGAGGAGCTCGAGCACCACTGCTGCACGCTCCCGATCATCAGCAAGGATGGCGAGCCGGGCGTGGCCGACCGTCGCGACCAGCACCTCGTTGGACTCGGGCGGCAGCTCGGCGATGTGCGGCGCGAGCGTATGCCAGACGGCGACCGCCTCGTCGGCGCGGCCGAGGTCGGCCAGCAGTACCGCCCGCCAACCCTGGGCCAACAGCGGGCCGTCCACGATGACCGCTCGCACCTCCGCCTCGACCCTCGCGACTCCCACTCCGGTGCGCTGGGCGACGTGGGATCGCAGGATGAGGTCGAAGAACGCGGCATCCGACACCCCGGCCTCGACGCCGGCGCGTTCGGCGGCGGCGACCGCGGCGGGCACGTCATCCAGGCGGTCTTCCAGCAGCGCGAGGCACGCGTGCACGTTCGCCAGGCGCCACGTCCAGGTCGGCGATGCCAGCCGCTCCACCAGGCCGCTGAACTCGCCGAGGGTCGTGTTGAACTCGAGGCGCCGCCCGAGCTGCACGAGCGAGTCGAGCCGCCAGAGGCGCCCGTACGCGAGCACCTCGTCGTCATCGCCGGCGCGACCGATCGCCATCGCCTCATCGGCCATCACGAGCCGGGCAGCCGCTGCACCAGGACCGACCGCGCGCCCATGCGCGACCCGGAGCGAGGCGAAGCGCTCATCCACGTCTGCGGGCGACAACCGCTCCCGCGACACTGCGACGTGCTCCGCCCAGCCGGTGGACAGCGCCTCGAGCTGCGCCTCGACGCGCTCCCGCAACGCTCGCGTGATCGGGTCGTCGTCGCCGGGGGCGCCGAGCATCCGCAGCGCCTCGACGCACATCGCCTGCCGGTCGGGCGCCGTGCGCCACTCGACGAGCTCACGGTCGGTGAGCAGGGTCGCCGCAGTTGCGACGACCACGGCATCGCCCGTACGGCGCCCGATCGCCGCCGCAGCTCGGCAGGCCGCCCAGGCCGAGGCGCGTGATCCGGCCCGTGCTTCACGCCGCGCGGTCTCGAGCAGCCGGTGCGCCTCGGCGGCGGCATCCGGTGCAGATCGCTCCGAATCGGTACGCATGCCCGTCCCTGGATCGCGTAGTCCTGGATTGCGTGGTCCCACGGATGTCTCGCGGTTGTCGCCAGCCTACTGTCAGGACAGTTCGATGGAGGAGGGATCATGGACGAGCGAATCGTCGCTCGGGCGGCGACGGGCGGTCCTGCACGTCGCATCGGGACAGCGCCGGCATGAACAGGTGGGCGCTGATCTCGGTCGGGGCCATCGCGGGCCTCGCGTGGGCAGGCGCGTTGCGGGCCTGGATGGCCGAACTCAGCGGCACGATCTCCGCCTTCAGTTGGGGCACCTTCGTCGGTGTGCTGCTGCCCGGACTCATCGTCGGGGCGGCGATCGGCTGGGCTTCGACGGTCGGCCCCGCGGCATCCGCTCGCGAACGCCGGATGCTGCGCTGGTGCGTCGCCTCCCCGCTCGCCTTCGCGATCGCGCCGATGCTCATTCCCGAGGGCCTCGTGGGTCTGCTCACGCAGGGACTCGGCGGCGGCGCCGTGCTCATCGCACTCATCGCGATCGGCGGCGGATACGCCTTCGGCGGCGGCCGCCCGATGTGGGCGCGAGCGATCTGCGGCGCCCTCGCCATCGGCGTCTCGATCCTCGTCGCCGTGATGCTCGGATCGATGATGCGCAGCACCGCGCTCGCCCTCACGTCGCCACGCGGCGCGTGGCTCGCGGTGTTCGACCTCGCGCTGATGCTCACGCTCATCGCGGCGGCGAGCGTGCCGTTCCGGAAGCTCTCAGCGATCAGGAGGCTCGACCTGGCCGGGCGGGAACGGAAGGCTGGCGCGAACACGAACACGAGCACGAGCACGCCGAAGAGCAGCGCGAACCCGGTGGCAGAGATCCCTCGGTGAGGATGCGGCGGCCCGCCTGGACCGACGGCTCAGGCGTGCTCGTCGGGCAGCCCCTGCTCGGGCTCGACGGCCCATGCGGGCGGCTCGTCGACGCCCGACTCCTCATCCCTCTCGGCGTCCGCCTTGGTGGGCTGCACGATGCCGGCCGAGTGATGCACGGGCGCGTACACGACATAGAGCCGCATGGGCTCGTCGCCGATGTTCTCGACGTCGTGCCACGTGCCGGCCGGCACCTGGATGCTCCAGCCGTCGGAGACCTCCTGCTGGATCGGAAGGTCGTGCTCCGACGGCCCCATCTTCACGCGACCGCGGCCGGCGTCGAGGCGGAGGAACTGGTCGGTCTCGGGGTGCACCTCGAGCCCGATCGACTCGCCCACGGGAATCGACATGAGCGTCACCTGCAGGTACTTGCCGCTCCATACGACGGTGCGGTACGTGTCGTTCTGTTTGGTGGCCGACTCGAGGTCGAACACGTTCGGCTGAGGCCCGTTGTCGATGCTCATGTCTCGACACTATTCCGGGCTGCCGGGCGACGGCCAGCCCTTGCGCACGCGGACGCGGCTCAGGCGCGCGCGTCCTCGAGGTGCGGCGCGCCGTGGCTCAGCACCTTGACCACGAGGTTGTGCCGGGCGAGGGTGCGGATCGTGCGGGTGACCTCGTCGCGATTCCGGCCGAGGGCGCGCTCGTTCGCCACGACGAGCACGTCTCCGGCGCGCAGCGTGTCGAACAGGCGGGCGAGGCGCTGCTCCCAGGTCTCGGGAGCCTCGGCGGCCGGGTGCTTGAAGTCGAGGATCGCGACACCGAAGTCGGCGAGGTCGTTCCGCTGCTCCACGACCGAGGGCATGTCGTCGCGCGCGACGACGAGGCCGACGAGTCGCGCGCCCTCGGGCCGCGCCTTCCACCAGTCGTGGTTGCGCTGCAGCTCCTCGAAGCACTCGGGGCAGCCGAGCGCGTGATGCCCGGGGCCGTGAGGTGCGGAGGCCTGGGGTGCGGGGGCGGCAGCGGGCGTCGGCGCCGCCGATGCATCCGTCGTCGATTCCGTATTCAGCTCTGCCATGCCGTGCCCCTTCGATCCACCCCATTGTCGCGCCGATCGCCGCCGAGTGCGAGTCGAGCCGTGGACCGAGCGATTCGAGCCTCAGCGCCAGCACGGATGCCGCGAGCCCCCGTCGGGCGTAGCCTGCCGGGCATGAGCGACTCCGTTCGCAGCTACCTGTTCGTGCTCACCGACGCCGGCGGCACCGTGCCTCCCGAGATCGGCGTCGCGCGGCGGCTCGTCGCCCGCGGTCATCGTGTCGTCGTGCTCGCCGACGACCCGCTCGAGCACGCGGTGGTCGCGGTCGGCGCGACGTTCCGGCCGACGACCGGGCGCGTGACGGAGCCGTTCGACGACTGGGCGATCCGCACCCCGCCCGGCATCGCGAAGGGCATGGCCGAGCAGATGATCGTCGGCCCGGCGCCGATGCAGGCCGCCGACACGATCGCTGCGATCGACGAGCTCGGCCCCGACCTCGTGGTGGTCTCCTCGTTCGCCGTCGGGGCCATGATCGCGGCCGAGTCGCGCGGCGTGCCGTTCGACCTGCTGATCCCGAACACGTACGCGCTGCCCGCGAAGGGCATGCCGCCGTTCGGCGTCGGGCTCAAACCGGGGCACGGAGCGACGGGCGCGCTCCGCGACCGGGCGTTCGGGGCGGCGGGCAGGCGCCTCTTCGACCACTTCGCACTTGCGCCGCTGAATGCCGTTCGCACCGACCACGGCCTCGACCCGGTCGCGACGATGTGGAACCAGATGCAGCACGCGCGCCGGCAGCTCGTGCTGACGTCGGCCGCGTTCGACTTCCCGGCCGAGCTGCCTGCCAACGCCCGGTACGTCGGACCGATCCTCGACGACCCCGACTGGGCGTCGGAGACGCCGTGGACGCCGCCCGCCGGCGACGACCCGCTCGTGCTCGTCGCGATGTCGTCGACGTTCCAGAACCACGTGGAATGCCTGCAGCGCATCGCGGACGCGCTCGGCGGCCTCCCGGTTCGCGGGGTCGTGACGACCGGGCCGGCCGTCGAGCCGAGGGCGATCCGCGCTCCCGAGAACGTCAGCGTCGTGGCATCCGCCCCGCATCGTCTCGTGATGCGGGGCGCGAGCCTCGTCGTGACCCACGGCGGCCACGGCACGGTCATCAAGACCCTCGCCGCGGGGCTTCCGCTCGTCGTGCTGCATCACGGCCGCGACCAGGCCGACAACGCCGTACGGGTCACGGAGCGCGGCGCGGGCGTCGCGATCTCTCGCCGCTCATCGTCGCAGCGGATCGCGCAGGCGGTCACCCGGGTGCTCGGCGATGCGCGCTACCGGCAAGCGGCGGCGCGGCTCGGCGAGCAGGTGACGACGGATGCCGCAGGCAACGCGTTGCTCGATGAACTCGAGCGCGCTCCGCTCGTGCCGAACGACACGCTCGGATGAGGCGAGGTGCAAGGTCCTGAGCGCGTCGCTCAGATACCACCGCGCAGCGCGCGAATCCAGCGGCGAACACGCCGACTCGGGGGCTGGCGTGTGCACCCTCGACATCCGCGCCCTCGAACCCCTCCGGAAGGAACATCAGCGAGCGGATGCCGCCGTCGCCCACCGCCCACTCGGAGAGGATCGTGCGCCCGGGCCATCCGCGAACCGCATAGACCGGCCGCTCCACGAACGTGCGCCGGATCTGCTCGTCGACGTCGTCGACGACTGCCCAGAACTGCTCAGGAGTGAGTTCGCCCGCGAAGTGCATGCCGACACCCTGACGCACCACAGGCATGCATCACAAGGGCGGGGTCTCGGGTCATCGTCACCGCCAGTCGGTCAGCGCCCCGCGACGAGGTCGGCGATTCGGGCGAGCGGCGAGGTGGTCGCGCGGCCGCGCAGCTCGGCGCGGTCGGCCGCGTGATATGCGCCGTAGATGGCCTGCACGGCCAGCCAGCGGAGCGGCTCGACCTCCCACTTGCGGGCGCGGTGCCCGACCCACGGCAGACGGGTGAGCTCGGTGTCACGTCCGAGCACGAGGTCGCGGAGGGTTCGCCCGGCGAGGTTCGTCGCGGTCACGCCGGTGCCGACGTAGCCGCCGGCCCAGCCGAGCCCGGTGGTGCGGTCGTGGCCGACGGTGGCCGCCCAGTCGCGGGGAACGCCGAGCACTCCCGACCAGGCGTGCTCGATCGCGGCATCCGCTGCCATCGGGAAGAAGCGCGCGAGCAGCGCGCCGAGGCTCTCGATCGTGGCCCGCTGGGTGCGGCCGTCGTGGTCGACGCGCGAGCCGTAGCGGTACGGCACGCCGCGGCCGCCGAACGCGATGCGGTCGTCGGCGGTGCGCTGCGCGTACATGTAGACGTGCGCCATGTCGCCGAGGGTCTCGCGGCCGTTCCAGCCGATCTCGCTCCAGACGGATGCCGCGAGCGGCTCGGTCACGATGAGCGACGAGTTCATCGGCAGCCACGTGCGGTGCTCGCCGCGCAGGTCGGGCGTGAAGCCCTCGGTGGCGCGCAGCACGTGGGCGGCGCGCACGGTGCCGTGGTCGGTGCGGGCCTCGCCCGGTCGGATCTCGGTGACCGTCGTGTCTTCGTAGATCGTGACCCCGAGGCGCTCGACCGCCGCGGCGAGGCCGAGGGCGAGCTTCGCGGGGTGGATGCGTGCGCAGTGCGGGTGCCAGGCGGCACCGAGGATGCCTGCGACGTTCACGCGGGCTGCCGCCGCCTTCGCGTCGAGGAGCTGGACATCGGTCGCGGGCCACGACTGCTCGGCGGCGGCGTACGCCTTCAGCCGGGCGAGCTGGGCGGGCGTGTAGGCGACTTCGAGCTCGCCGCCCTTGTGCACGTCGGCGTCGATGCCCTCGGCCGCGGCGACCGCGACGACCTCGTCGACGGTCTCGTTGAGCGCCACCTGCTGGGCGATCGCGGCGTCGCGGCCGCGGGACGTCACGTACTGCTCGCGGCCGCCGGTGACGGAGTTGGTCAGCCAGCCGCCGTTGCGGCCCGAAGCGCCGTACCCGGCGAAGCGCCGCTCGAGCACGGCCACGCGCAGGTCGGGCTGGTCGCGCTTCAGGTAGTACGCCGCCCAGAGACCGGTGTAGCCGGCGCCGACGATCGCGACGTCGACGTCGAGGTCGCCGGGCAGTGCCGGGCGCGGGGTCGGCAGGCCGACCTGCTGCAGCCAGAACGAGACTCCGCCGTTCGCGGTCATGCGGGGTCCTCTCGGATGGGGTTCGACGACGACATATCGACGTGTTTTACAACAGTGTTTTGAAACGTAGCGGCGAGCTGGCAGGCTGTCAACCGAAGGAAGGGACGCCCCGTGCCGATCGACGTCGATACCGACGAACGCCTCGCCGACATCGCCCGAGCGACCGTCGAGGTCGCCCGCGAGCGCGGCACGCGCGCCGTCACCCTGCGCGCCGTCGCCGAGCGCCTCGGCCGCTCGACCGCGTACATCACGAACTTCGTACCCTCGCGCGCCCACCTCATGGCCAACGCCCTCGACCACGCCCGCACGCAGTGGGACGTCGAGCGGCGCGAGCACCTCGGCGACCTCGTCGGCATCGAACGCCTCGCCGCCCTCACCCGGTGGATGTGCACCTCCGACCCCGAGGAGAACGTGCTGCGCAGCCTCTGGATCGAGGTCATCGCCGACGTGCACGGTGCGAACGAGCGCGCCTACCGCGTCGTGCGAGGGGTGACGGATGCCACGTACGAGAAGTTCCTCGACGGTGCCGAGCACGTCGAGCACGACGGGACATCCGTCGATCTCGACACGGCCGCCCACATCGCCGACATCCTGTACCTGTACTGCCGGGGTTATGAGGTCAAGGCCGTCGAGGACCCGGTGTCGTGGACGGATGCCCGGGTGCAGGCCTCGCTCGAGGTGCTGCTGCGAACGCTCGTGTTCGGGCGTGCGCCGGTCGGGTAGCCGGCGCGTCGAGCACCCGCCGATCGAGGAGCGAGCGCCGGCGAGCGTATCGAGATCCTCGCCGGCGCCCGATGGCTCACGACGCCAAGGTTGCCCCGGGGATCGCCGCGAGGAGTTCGCGGGTGTACGGGTCCTGCGGGTCGTCGAAGATCTGCTCGGGCGTGCCGCTCTCGACGATGCGGCCGCGCTGCATCACGTGCACCTCGTCGGAGATCATGCGCACGACCGCGAGGTCGTGGCTGATGAAGAGGTAGCTGAGGCCGAGGCGGGCCTGCAGACCGGCGAGCAGCTCGAGGATCTGCGCCTGCACGAGCACGTCGAGCGCCGAGACGGCCTCGTCGAGCACGACGAGCTCGGGCTCGAGGGCGAGGGCACGGGCGATCGCGACGCGCTGGCGCTGGCCGCCCGAGAGCTCGTGCGGGAGGCGCGAGGACATCGCCGTCGGGAGGGCGACCTGCTCGAGCAGCTGCGCGACCCGCGTGCGGCGGCTCGCGGCGTTGCCGATGCGGTGCACCTTGAGCGGCTCGGCGATCGACTCCTCGACCGTGTACCGCGGATCGAGCGAGGCGTACGGGTTCTGGAAGACGGGCTGCACGCGGCGCCGGAAGGCGAAGAGCTCGCGGCGCTTCAGGGCGGTCAGGTCGGTGCCGTCGAAGGCGATGCGGCCCGAGGTGATCTGCTCGAGCCCGAGCACGAGGTTGGCCGTCGTGGACTTGCCCGACCCCGACTCCCCCACGATCGAGACCGTCTTGCCGCGCGGGATCGTGAAGCTCACGCCGTCGACCGCCGTGAACGTGGTCGGCTCCCCCGCCTTCGGTGACCGGAGGTGGAACTCCTTGCGGAGGTCGCTGACCTCCACGAGGGGCACGGCGTCGGCCTCGCCGCCGCGGATCGGCAGGGGCTCCCGTCGAGAGGCGAGGCTCGGCGCGGCAGCGAGGAGCTGCTTCGTGTAGTCGTGCTGCGGATTCTCGAGCACCTCCTGCGAGGTGCCGGTCTCGACGATGCGGCCGCGGAACATGACGACGATGCGATCGGCTCGCTCGGCGGCGAGGGCGAGGTCGTGCGTGATGAGGAAGACCGCGGTGTCCATCTCGCCGGTCAGCTGGTCGAGCTGGTCGAGGATGCGGCGCTGCACCGTCACGTCGAGGGCCGACGTCGGCTCGTCGGCGATGAGCAGCCGCGGCTGGCAGGCGAGACCCATGGCGATGAGGGCGCGCTGGCGCATGCCGCCCGAGAACTCGTGCGGATACTGCCGCGAGCGCTGCTCGGGGTCGGGGATGCCGACGAGCTCGAGCAGCTCGACCACGCGGGCTCGCACGGCGTCGCCGGTGCCGTACCCGTGCACCTCGAGCGCCTCGCCGATCTGCTCGCCGACCCGCATGAGCGGATTGAGGTTCGACATCGGGTCCTGCGGCACGAGGCCGATGCCCGCGCCGCGGAGCTTCACGAGCTCGTTCTCGCCGAGCTCGGTGATCTCCCGGCCCTCGAAGCGGATGCTGCCCGCGGTGATGACGCCGTTCTCCGGCAGCAGCCGGTTGATCGCGGCGGCGGTGGTCGACTTGCCCGAGCCCGACTCGCCCACGATCGCGACGGTCTCGCCGGCCGCGACGTCGATCGAGACGTCGTCGACGGCGGTGACGAGCTCGCCACCCGAGCGGAAGGCGATCGAGAGGCCGCTGATACGGAGCACCGGTTCGTTCGTGGTCATGTTCGCGTTCACTCCTGTGTGCTGAGGGTCGAGGCGAGCGCGTCGAGCACGCGCTGCCAGAGGATGTCGGTGGGTTCCGGCTCGGCCGCGAGCAGGCGATTGCTCGCGAAGGCCACGGCGATGCCGCGCCCGGGCACGAAGCCCACGGCGCAGCCGGTGAATCCGGGGTGCCAGAGCAGCGGCATCCGCTCGCCCTGCACGGTGAGTTCGCGCCGCCGCCAGCCGAGCGCCTGTTCGGCGTCGGGTCCGGCCCCGACGAGGTCGGCCGTGACGTCGGGGTTCCAGAGCTCGGGCCGTTCATCGGCTCGGCTGAGCGCGGCCGCGACGTCGAGCACGTCGTCGACGGACCCGAAGAGCCCCGCGTGCCCGGCGACGCCGCCGAAGGCGTGGAAGCAGTTGCCGTCGTTGGCCTCGCCGTTGACGGGCCCGGTGCGCCAGGCGAAGCCCGGATCGCTCCATGCCACGGGGTACGGATGCCCCGTGGCGACCATGCGGCGTTCGGCCTCGTCTCCGCGGGAACTCGTCGCGGCCTCGACCCCGACGGGACCGTAGCCGAGCGAGCGGATGCCGAGCGGGCGCGCGACGAGCTCGCGCACGGCCAGGTCGAGCGGCTGCCCGGCCACGGCCTCGACGACCCGGCCGAGGTGCATGAACCCGAGGTCGGAGTAGTGCCGCTCGCTGCGCGCGGCGTACCGGAGCGGCAGCGCGTCGATCGTGGCGAGCGGATCGTCGCCCGGGGCGAGGTAGAGCGGCTGCCACTCCCAGAGCCCGGCGCGGTGCTGCAAGAGGTCGCGGATGCTCGTTTCGGCGTCTCCGCCGTAGCTCGGCACGAACCTCGTGACGAGGTCGTCGAACGCGAGCTCGCCCATCGAGGCGAGACGGTGCAGCGCCGTGGTCGTGCCGACGACCTTGCTCACCGAGGCGAGATCGTGCAGCGTGCCGCGACGCATCGCTGCGGCGACGGGCCGCTCGGGCGCGGCGCGGCCCGCCGCGGCGACGTGTCGTGCTCCGTCGAGGTCGATGCCGATCACGCAGCCGGCAGGCGCCCCGGTGCCCGGCGCGATGATCGCCTCGGCGGCGGCGAGGAGGATCTCGTGGGCGCTCATGCGGCCACCTGCCCGGCGAGCCCGAGGATGCCGAGACCCGGAGCATCCGCGAGCACGGCTCGATCGCCCGCATACTCGAGCCCGCCGTCGACGGGCGAAGTATGCAGCCACAGTCCGGCGTCGAGGTCGTGCACCGCTCCCGGGCGGATCGCAGCGGCGAGCGATGCGGCGGAGGCGACGCCCACGGCGCTCTCCATCATGCAGCCGACGAGCACCTCGACGCCCGCGGCCCGAGCCTCGGCCGCGAGGCGCAGCGCCTCGGCGGGGCCGCCGGTCTTGGCGAGCTTGATGTTGACGAGGTCGGCGGCTCGGCGGCGCACGATGCGGCGCAGGTCGAGGCTCGTCCAGACCGACTCGTCAGCGAGGATCGGGGTGTCGACGGCGGCCGTCACCTCGGCGAGGCCGTCGAGATCTGCGGCGGCCACGGGCTGCTCGACGAGTTCGAGGCCGACGCCCGCATCCTCGGCCTCGCGGATGACCCGGATCGCGGCGCCGCGCCTCCATGCCTGGTTCGCGTCCACGCGCAGCACGACCTCCGGTCCGAGCTCGTCGCGCAGTGCCACGAGGGCCGGCACGACCGCATCCTCGGCCGCCGCCTTGACCTTGATGCAGCCGAACCCATCGTCGACGTGTGCACGGGCACGTGCCACGAGTCCGTCGACGGAGCCCGCCGAGAGCGTCATGTCGGTGCGCACGTGTGCGATGCCGTGCTCGGCGCCGAAGAGGTCGGCGACGCGGCATCCGGCGGTCTGCGCGGCCAGGTCGGTCAGGGCGCACTCCACGGCGCTCCTCGCCGAGCTGTTGCCGACGACCGCTGCGGCGATGGCGGCGGCCCACCGCTCGTGCTCGACGATCGGGACCCCGAGCACGGCCTCGGCGATCGGACCCGCGACGGCCGCCCGAACACTCTCGGGGCTCTCCCCGGTCACGCGCCAGCTCGTGGGCGCCTCGCCCCATCCGCTGCGCCCGTCGCCGTCGACCGCCTCGACGAGCATCACGTCGATCTCGTCTACGCGGCGGATCGCCGTGACGAAGGGTCGCACGAGCGCGCTCGGCACCCGGTGCACCCGGAGTTCGACGAGCCGGGTCATGCCGGCCCCCGTCCACCACGGCGGAGTCGAAGCTCCGGCTCGCCGAACTCCGCCTGCGTGCGCGCTCCCCCGTCGGGCAGCCATCCACGGCCCCGGTAGAACGCGATCGACGGCGCGTTCGCCGCGAAGACCCAGAGCGCCACGGATTCCGCGCCGCCGTCGCTGAGGGAGTCGAACGCGGCATCGAGCAGGCGCGTGCCGAGGCCGAGCCCCCTGGCGTCGGGCGAGACGTAGAGCGAATGCACCGCACCGCCATCGCCCTCCTGCCCGGGCGCGAACCGCGCGACGCCCTGCACGAGGCCGTCGTGCTCGGCGACGAGCACCGTGCCCTCGGTCGAGGCGAGCACCCGGCGCCAGAGCGCCTGCGCACGGTCATCCGTCATCGCCTCGATCGCCGCAGCCGGCAGCACGCCGACGTAGCTCTCACGCCAGCAGGCGAGGAAGACGGCGACGATCGCGTCGCGGTCGTCGCTCGTCGCGGGGCGAAGCGTCACGGGCATGGTTCAGCGACCCGCCTCGAGCACGAGCGACCGGAGACCGTCGACCGGCTTCGGCAGCACGAGCGCGCCGTCGCCCGGGGTGATGGTGCCGAGGATGCGGGGGGCGCGGGCACCGGTGCCGCCGGGAACGGTCGCCGGGATGCCGTGCAGGGTGCACCAGCCGATGAGGGCGAAGGCGATGGCCTCCTTGCTGTCGGCCGGGGCTCCGAGCTCGTCGGCGAGCACCACCTCGACGTCGGGAAGCGCAGCGCGGAGCCCGTCGAGGATCAGCGGATTGCGGCATCCGCCGCCCGAGACGGCGAGGAAGCCGATGCCGGCCGAACGCACGTCGCGGGCGACCGACTGCACCGTGAGCTCGGTGAGGGTGCGCACGAGGTCGGCGACCGCGAGCGAGCGGCCGAGCCGCGTCTCGGCGTCGCGCACGTAGGCGAGGTGGAAGTGCTCCTTGCCCGTGCTCTTCGGCGCCGTCAGCGCGTAGTAGGGGTCGGAGAGGAGCAGTGCGAGCAGTTCGTCGTCGACCGTGCCGCCCGATGCGATTCGGGCGTCGTCGTCATAGCCGAGGTCGTTCAGCGCCTCGTCGACGACGACCGCGTCGACGAGGGCGTTCGCCGGGCCGATGTCGTAGGCGACGAGCGAGCCCTCGCCGACGACGGTCATGTTGGAGATGCCGCCGAGGTTCAGTGCGGCCGAGACACCCGAACGCCCGCGGAGCAGCAGCTCGTCGAGGAAGGAGACGAGCGGTGCGCCGTGGCCGCCGGCGACGATGTCGCGGATGCGCACATCGGAGACGACGGGCACGCCCAGCCGTTCGGCGATCCACGCGGGCTGGCCGATCTGCAGCGTGCCGAGCGCGTGCGCGCCGTCGACCCAGTGGTAGACGGTCTGCCCGTGCGAGGTGACCGCGTCGACCCCGCCGACCGCATCGCGAGCGGCGAGGGCCGCTTCGGCGAACGCCTGGCCGATGAGCGTGTCGAGCTCGCAGATCTCGGCGAGCGTCGTCTGCGCCGGCGGCAGGGCGGCGATCAGCCGCTCGCGCAGGGCCGGCGCGTACGACGTCGTGGCGTCGTGGAGCACACGCCCCGAGAGCACGCCGTCGCGCTCGGAGAACTCGACGACGGCGACGTCGATGCCGTCGTGCGAGGTGCCGGAGATCATGCCGAGAACACGCATCATGCACCTTCCATCGCGGGCCGGAGCCGGCCGCCTGCTGCAGCCAGGCGCGCCTCGGCCTCTGACTGCGAGAGGCCGCGAGCGAGCACGAGCACCGAGGTCTTCACGTCGTAGTCGTTGCCGTCGAGGGTGGCAGCCGCCCGCTCGCGCGGCACCCCGGCGATCTCGGCCACCATCCGCACCGCGCGGTCGCGGAGCTTGTGGTTCGTGGGCTTCAGGTCGACCATGAAGCTGCCGTAGGTCTTGCCCTGGCGCACCATCACGATCGTCGAGAACATGTTGAGCACGAGCTTCTGCGCCGTGCCCGCCTTCAGCCGCGTCGAGCCCGTGAGCACCTCGGGGCCGACGGCCACCTCGATCGGGAACTCGGCGGCGGAGCTCAGCGCCGTGTCGACGTTGCACGAGAGGCCCACCGTGAGGGCGCCGAGCTCGCGAGCCCGTTCGACGGCCGCGATCACGTACGGCGTGCGACCGCTCGACGCGATGCCGATGACCGTGTCGAGCGGGCCGATCCTCGCCTCGTCGATCGCGGCGGCACCGGCGTCGGCGTCGTCTTCAGCACCCTCCGTCGGAGTGACGATCGCCGACGAGCCGCCCGCCATGATCGCGAAGACCAGCTCGGGCGGCGTGCTGAACGTCGGCGGGCACTCCGAGGCGTCGACCACGGCGATGCGACCGGGGGTGCCGGCGCCCACGTAGACCAGTCGCCCGCCACGCGACATCCGCTCGCTCGCCGCTTCGATCGCCGGAACGATCTGCGGGAGGGCGCGTTCGACCGCGCCGGGGACCGTGGCGTCGGCCTCGTTCATGGCCGCGGCGATCTCCGCCACGCTCATGCGGTCGAGCTCGGCGTAGCGCGGGTTGCTCGCCTCGGTGGCGAGGTCCGCCAGGTCGTCGTCGAGCGTCATTTCTTTCCTCTGTTTCTGGGGTCGAGTGCGTCGCGGAGACCGTCACCGAGCAGGTTCAGTCCGACGACGAGGAGGACGACGACCGCGCCGGGCGCGATCATGGTCCACGGCGCGATGCCGATGAGCGTGCGCGCCTCGAAGATCATGGAGCCGAGCGACGGGGCCGGCGGCGGGGTGCCGAGTCCAAGGAAGCTGAGCGACGCCTCGGTCAGCACGGCCCACGAGAGCGAGAGCGTGACCTGCACGATGATGATCGACGTGATGTTGGGCAGCACGTGCCGGAACATCACCATCGAGCGGCTCTGCCCCGTGCTCGTCGCGGCCTTCACGTACTCGATCTCGCGGAGGGAGAGCACGGGCCCGCGGGTCACGCGGATGAAGATCGGCACGTAGACGATCGCGATGGCCACGGCGATCGTGAACCAGTTGCGATCGAAGACCGAGGCGAGCGACAGCGCGAGGAGCAGCGGTGGGAACGCGAACAGCACGTTCGTGACGCCCGAGATCACGCCGTCGGAGACGCCGCGGTAGAACCCGGCGACGAGCCCGCAGAACGTTCCCACGAGGGTGGCGAACGCCACCGCGACGAGCGAGATGAGCGCCGAGTTGGCGACACCCGCCGCCACGCGCGAGAAGACGTCGCGGCCGAACTGGTCGGTGCCGAACCAGTGCTCGGCCGACGGCGGCTGCAGTCGCGCCGGCGGATCCTGCGCGATCGGGTCGTAGGGCAGCAGGCCGAACGCCGAGAGCAGGCTGAGCACGCCCAGCACGATGATGATGACGAGGCCGACGAGGCCGCTCCGGCTGCGGAGGAGCAGGCGCACCCGCTCCATGGTCCGCCCGCCGCCGGGAGCGAGGGTCGCGGTCTGAGTGATGTCGGTCATGCGGCACGCACCCTCGGGTCGATCATGCGGTAGAGCACATCGGTCAGCAGGTTCACGATCACGAACGAGAGCGCGATGATCAGCACGGTGCTCTGCACGAGTGCGTACTCCTTCTGCTGGATGCCGAGCAGCACCTGACGGCCGATGCCCGGCAGCGAGAAGATCTGCTCGACCACGACGGCGCCGCCGAGCAGGTAGCCGAACTGCAGGCCGGTCATCGTGACGATCGGCACGAGCGCGTTGCCGAGCACATGCTTGGCCTGGAGCCGGCGGGGCGGAACGCCCTTCGCCTTCGCCGTGCGGATGAAGTCGTTCGAGCGGATCTCGAGCACGGCCGTGCGCGTCGTGCGCATGATGGGGGCCGCGATGCCGAAGCCGAGCACGATCGACGGCAGGAGCATCTGCTGCAGGTTCAACCACGGGTCGTCGACGAGGTAGGCGTAGCCCTCGCCGTTGGGGTTGAACCCGAAGCTCGAGGCGAGCACGGCGAGGAGCGTCGTCGCGAGCAGGAACGCGGGGATCGAGAGCCCGGCGAGGCCGACGACCTGCCCGAAGGCGTCACGGGGAGAGTCGGGCCTCGACGCCGACAGCATCCCGAGCGGGATGCCGATGAGGAGCGCGAGCACGATCGAGAAGATGGCGAGCTCGATGGTCACCGGAAGCGACTGCGCCGTCAGCTCGAGCACGCTCTGCTGCGCGCGGGCCGAGAAGCCGAGGTTGCCGGTGAAGATGTTGCCGAGCCAGCTGAAGAACTGCACGATGAGCGGCTGGTCGAGACCGTAGTACGCCTCGAGCTGCTGCTGTTGCGCGGGTGTGAGGGCCGCGGCCTCGGTGCCGAGGCCGGCCGTGATCTGGTTGCCGGGGATCGCCCGCAACATGATGAAGACGAACACCGCAACGCCGAGCAGCGTCGCCAGTGCGGCGAGGATGCGCCGGAGCACCGGGTTCCTGAAGAGTCGTCGAAGCATGGTCTTCCGTGGGTTGGGCCGAACGGCGCGACGTGAGTGTGGGGACGCCGCGCCGTTCGGGGTCTTAGTTGACCGTCGTGGTGCGGAGGTACTGCAGCGAGCCGTTGGCCATGGGCGTGAAGCCCTGCACCTCGGACGACGCAGCGGTGTAGGAGTAGCTCGTGAAGAGCCAGACCCACGCGGCGTTGTCTTCGAGGTGCTCCGAGATCTGCGCGTAGATGTCCTTGCGCTCATCGGGGTCGGAGCTCTGCTTGCCCTCGGCGAACAGCGCATCGAGTTCGGGAGAGCTGTAGCCGGCGACCTGGTTCAGGTTGCCCGTGCTCGTGAAGTAGCGGCCGTACATGCCGTCGGGGTCGGGGCGTCCGCCGTTCAGGGCGACGGCCGCGTCGAAGTCGGCGGCGATCCAGCGGTCGACGAAGGCGCCCGACTCGAGCACCTCGAGCTCGAGGGTGATGTTCGCCTCGGCCAGCTGAGCCTTCAGGTTCTGCGCCTCGTTGACGCTCGTCGCATACTCGCCCTGCGAGACGATCGTCTTGATCGTCACGCCGTCGGACTTGCCGGCCTTGTCGAGGTACTCCGCGGCCTGGTCGAGGTCGCGCTCGGGGCAGGGCCGGGCGTCGGGGTCGGAGCGGTACGCCGGCGACGTGATCGGACCGGTCACCTCGCCCTCGCCGAGGGCGGCGGTGTCGAGCACCTCCTGGCGGTCGACGGCGCACTGGATCGCGAGGCGCACGTTGACGTCGGCGAGGTCGCCGCGACGCGCGTTCAGCTGCAGTGCGTGGTAGCTGAGCTGGGGGGTCTTCTCGACGGTGACGGTGCCGCTCTCGGCGGTCTGCGCGACGAGCGGGTCGTCGAAGACTGCGAGCTGCACGTTGCCCGACTGCATGGCCGAGACGATCGAGGACTCGTCGGGGATCACGCGGAACTCGACGGTGTCGAGCTTCGCGGCGTCGCCCCAGTAGGCGTCGTTCTTGGCGAGCGTCAGCGACTGGCTGGCCTTGCGGTCCTCGAGCACGAACGGCCCGGTGCCGTTCGGCGTCGTGTTGAGGTCGGCCTCGGTGTCGTCCGACGAGAGCATCGCCATGTTGATGACGGCGAGGTTCGCCGGCAGGGCTGCGTCGGGCGCGGTCAGCGTGAGCACGACGGTCTGCTCGTCGGGCGCCTCGATGGCGGCGACCGACGCGAGCGAGGTGCGCGAGACGGCGGCGGTCGCCTCGGCCTGGATGGCCTCGAGCGAGAACTTCACGTCTTCGGAGCCGAAGGTCGAACCGTCGGCGAAGGTGACGCCTTCGCGCAGCTTGAAGGTCACGGTGAGGCCGTCCTCCGACGCCTCCCACGACTCGGCGAGGCCGGGCACGACATTGAGGTCGGCGTCGAACTCGGTCAGGGTGCCATAGAGGTTCTGCAGCACGTTGACGGCCTGGAACTGGGTGGCCTTCCAGGGGAAGAGCGTGTCGGGGTCGCTCGTGACGCCGATGACGAGCGCGCCTCCGGCCGTGCCCTCGTCGGTCGGCGCGGGCTTCGCCGGGCTGCAGCCGGTGATCGTCAATGCGACGGCCGCTGCCAGGCCGACCGCTGCGAGGGCGCCGCGTACACCGCGGTTGCCTCCGTTCATGGGGGAACTCCTCAGGGCTATGTGCGCCTCGTCCGGTGGTACTGCGCTGTGTGCGCCGGGTCGAAGAGCATCGGTGATCTCAGTAGGTCATAAAAGTACATCACATTGGCTAGGCGTGTAACAAAATTTCTCCTAGGGTGGTGTCAGCCCCCGACGGGGCATCGACAATCGACGAGGAGACTGATGCCCACTCACGAGCTCAGGGCCGACGAGCCCGGCCGTCGCCCGGTGCTCGTGCGCATCCGGGCGATCCTGCCCGAATTGCGCCCGAGCGAGCAGCGCATCGCCTCGCTGTTCGTCGCGGAGCCCGCGACGATCGCCGAACTCTCGATCGCCGAACTCGCCGCCCGCTGCAACACCTCGACCACCTCGGTCGTGCGCTTCTGCAAGCGGATGGGCTACGAGCACTTCAAGGACCTCCGCATGGACGTGCTCCGCGACGTCGCCCGCGAGACGTTCCAGGCCGCCGGGCTGCCGGAGATCTCGGGCGACATCGACCGCGACGACACGCTCGACGACATCGTGGCGAAGGTCTCGATGGCCGAGACGCTCTCGATCGCCGACACCGCGAAGGGGCTCGACATCGTCGCGCTGAAGGCCGCCGTCGACGCGGTCGGCACCTCCGCTCGCGTCGACATCTTCGGCGTCGGGGCGAGCTCGTTCGTCGGCCTCGACCTGCAGCAGAAGCTCACCCGCATCGGTCGCACGGCGCTGAACTGGTCGGACCCGCACGCCGCATGGACCTCGGCGGCGACGCTGCGGCCCGGCACCGTGGCGATCGCCGTCTCGCACAGCGGCGGCACCGTCGACACGATCGAGTTCCTCGCCATCGCGCGCGCCTCGGGCGCCACGACGATCGCGATCACCAATCACGACCACTCCACGATCGCCGAGCACGCCGACATCGTGCTGACCACCGCGGCCCGCGAGACCGGGTTCCGCTCGGGCGCGCTCGGCAGCCGCATCGCCCAGCTCATGGTCGTCGACTGCGTCTTCATCGGCGTCGCGCAGGCCAGCTACGACCAGTCGATGGAGGCGATCCGCAACACCTACGCGGCGGTCCACCACCTCCGCGCGCGCCGCCCGTGACCCCGGCGGTTCGGGGACTCCACGCCGCGTTCGCCGGCATGGGTGCCACCGCGGCGGCCATCCCCGCCGTGCTGCCGTCGGTCGAGCAGGCGGTCGGCGCATCCGTCGCGTCAGCGGTGCCCGCTCTCTTCGGCGGCCTGCTCGTCGGCGTGCTCGCGTCGGGCCTCCAGCTGCGTCGGGTGCGAGCCATGCACCTTGCGGCGATCGGATGCCTCGTGCAGGCGATCGCCCTCGGCGGCGCCGCCCTCGCCCCCACCGCGACGGCCTTCATCGTCTTCGCGGCCGTCGCCGGCCTCGGGTTCGGGCTCACCGAGGCATCCGCGAGCCTCGCCTCGAAGGCGGTCTCGACGACCTCGACGGCCGCCGTCCTCACCGCGCTCACGGCGACGGTCGCCGTGACCGCGGCGCTCACGCCCTTCCTCGTCGCTGCCGCGGCGGGCACCGGGCGGCCGCCGCTCGTGCTCCTCGTGGTCGCCGCCGCGCAGGTCGCCGCCGCCATCGCGCTTGTCGCCGGCGCGCGCGGCATCGCGGCGCCCGCCCCCGTCCGCGGCGAGCGACCACGCGGCCTTCGACGTGCGAGCCTGCTCGCCCTGCTGCCGCTCGCGATCGCGCTTCCCCTCTACGTCGGGGTCGAGACCGTCTTCGCCGGATGGTCGGCCGTGATCCCCGCCGAACTCCTGCAGGTCGATCCCGCCGCTGCCGCGATCGGCACCTCGGTGTTCTGGGCGCTCATGGCGGTCGGCCGATTCGTCTCGTCGGCGATGCTGCGGAGCGGTGCCACGGCGCGAACCGCCCTGCTGATGGGCCTCGTCACCGCCGCCGCGATGCTCGCCCTCGCCGCAGTCGTCACCCCGGCGGCCCCGACGTTCGGCCTCGTCGCCATCGCCCTCGCCGTGGTCGGCCTCGCCCCGACGTATGCCCTCACGGTCGGCCTCGCGCTCGATCGCCTCGATGAGACCGAAGCGGCGAAGGCGACGGGCGTGCTCGTCGCCTGCGGTGCGGCCGGCGGCAGCGCCGTCCCCGCCGCGATCCTCCTCCTCACCGACGACCCGACCGCACCGGCGACCTTCGTCGCGACCGCCGTCATCTGCGTGATCGTCGCCGCACTGTCGGCGATCCGCGTCAGCGCCACCAGCAGCCCCGCCGCCACAGGAAGCCGAACCGCATGACCGTGCCAGCCACCGCACACCGCTCCGCCGTCGAACCCGGCGACGCCCGTCTCGCCGCCGGCCTCCGCTTCGCGCTCGACAACGCAGCCTCGGCCTCGCCTCCGTCAACGGTCCCGACGGCGCTGGCGGCCGCGGATGTCTCGGTCACCGAGTTCGATCGCATCGTCGCGGGAGTCGACGCCTCGCACGTGCTGCTGACGCCCTCCGCCGTGGTCACGCCTCGCAGCGTCGAGCAGGTCGCGGCGGCGCTCCGCTTCGCGGCAGAGACGGGGCTCGGGGTCACCGTGCGCTCGGGCGGCACGAGCCTCTCGGGCCAGGCATCGACCGAAGGCATCCTGCTCGACACGCGCACCGCGTTCCGCCGCATCCAGGTCGAGGCCGGCGGCGACCGTGTGCGCGTGCAACCCGGAGCGACGGTCCGGCAGGTCAACGCCCGGCTGCTCCGCCACGGCCGGAAGCTCGGGCCCGACCCGGCCAGCGAGATCGCCGCGACCGTCGGCGGAGTGATCGCCAACAACTCGAGCGGCATGGCGTGCGGCACCCATCACAACAGCTACCGCACGCTCGCGGGGCTGACCATCGTGCTGCCGAGCGGCACCGTCGTCGACACCTCGGCGCCCGATGCCGATCGGCGGCTCGCCGCCGCCGAGCCCGTGCTGCACGCCGGCCTCGGGCGCCTCCGCGACCTCGTTCGCAGCCGTCCCGACCTGCGAGCCGAGGTCGAGCGCCAGTATCGCGGAAAGAACACGATGGGCTACGGCCTGAACTCGCTGCTCGACTTCACCGAACCCGTCGAGATCCTCGCGCACCTCATGGTCGGCAGCGAGGGCACCCTCGGGTTCGTCGCCGAAGCGGTCTTCGACACCGTGCCGATCGCCTCCAGCATCGCCACGGCGCTCGTCGTGTTCCCCTCGCTCGACGCGGCCACCGGCATCCTGCCGGTCCTCGTCGACACTGGCGCCGCCACGCTCGAACTGATGGACGCGGCGTCGCTCCGCGTGATCCAGGCCGACCCCGCGGCATCCGGCATCATCGACGACGTCGTGATCGAGGGGCACGCGGCACTGCTCGTGGAGTACCACGGCCGCGACGACGACGACCTCGCCAGGCAGCTCGCCCTGGCCGCCGCAGCCCTCGCGGCGGCCGGCGCACCCGCGCTCGAGGCCACTCGCGACCCCAAGGAGCGAGCCCGGCTCTGGCATTTCCGCAAGGGCCTGTATGCGGCGATCGCCGGCGCCCGGCGACCGGGCACCACCGCGCTGCTCGAGGACATCGCAGTGCCCGTCGAACAGCTGGCGGCGACCTGCGCGGCCCTGCAGACCCTCTTCGACCGCCACGGCTACGCCGACGCAGTCATCTTCGGGCATGCGAAGGACGGCAACATCCACTTCCTCCTCACCGAGGACTTCACCACCCCCGACGCGATCCCGCGGCAGGAGCGATTCACCGAGGAACTCGTCGAGCTCGTGCTCGGCGCCGGCGGCACGCTCAAGGCCGAGCACGGCACGGGCCGCATCATGGCGCCGTTCGTCGAACGCCAGTTCGGCGCCGAGCTCTACGGCGTCATGCGCAAGGTCAAGGCGCTCTGCGACCCCGCCGGCGTGCTGAATCCCGGCGTGCTGCTCACCGATTCACCGACCGCGCACCTCGAGCACCTGAAGCTCACGCCCGAGGTCGAGTCCGAGGTCGACCGCTGCGTCGAGTGCGGATACTGCGAGCCCGTCTGCCCGAGCAAGGACGTCACGATCACCCCGCGTCAGCGCATCGCCGTGCGCCGAGCGCGAGCCGCGGCGAGGGCGGCGGGCGACCCCGAGCTCGATGCCCGCCTCGCGGATGCCGAGGAGTACGCCTCGGTCGAGACCTGCGCCGCCGACGGCATGTGCCAGACGGCGTGCCCGGTGATGATCAACACGGGCGACCTCGTGCGGCGCCTGCGGGAACAGGAGGCGAACGGGCCGACCCGCACGATCGCCGCAGGTCTCGCGAAGACCTGGGCGCCGGTGTCGAGGGGCGCCGCGCTCGCCCTCACCGCCGCGAAGGCCGTGCCGCCGATCGCGGCGGCGGCGAGCGCCGCCGGGCGGGCAGTGCTCGGCACCGACGTCGTGCCGCAGTGGACGGGCGACCTGCCGCGCGGCGGGGCGAAGCGCGCGCACGCCTCGGCGCCGAACGGCGACGTCGTCTTCTTCTCGGCCTGCGTCGGCTCGATGTTCGGCCCGGCCGACGACGGCATCGGCGCGGCATCCGCGTTCCGCCTGCTCTGCGAGCGGGCGGGCGTCGAGCTCGTCACGCCCGCCGGCATCGACGGGCTGTGCTGCGGCACGCCGTGGAAGTCGAAGGGCCTCGCGGCCGGCTACGCGACCGCGATCGAGAAGACGGTGCGCGCCCTGCTCGCCGCATCCGACGGCGGGCGCCTGCCGATCGTCTGCGACAACTCCTCGTGCACCGAGGGCCTCGTGCACGCGCTCGAGAACGTCGGGGAGCTCGACGGCGCACCGGTCTCGCTCCGCATCGTCGACGCCGTCGACTTCGCGGCCGAGCGGCTGTTGCCCGCCCTCGACGTCGGCGAACGGCTCGACTCGCTCGCGCTGCATCCGACGTGCTCGAGCACGCGGCTCGGCTCGAACGACCACCTGCGGCAGCTCGCGACGGCGGTCGCGGTCGACGCGGTGGTGCCCGACGCCTGGGGCTGCTGCGCCTTCGCCGGCGACCGCGGCATGCTCCACCCCGAACTGACGGCGTCGGCGACGGCGGCCGAGGCCGCGGAGCTCGCCGAACGCGACTTCGACGCGCACGCCTCGTGCAACCGCACGTGCGAGATCGGCATGACGCGCGCGACCGGCGAGTCGTACGTGCACATCCTCGAACTCCTCGAGCGCGCGACCCGCTGAGCGAGGTGGTGCTGCGCACGCTCGTGTTCGGGCGCTGATCGGGTGATGGACTGTCGAGGCGTGCAGCAGCGATATCGGACACTGTTGTCCGGTTGCCGGTACTGTGGAGCAGCCTGCTCGGGTCGACGAAGGGATTTGTCCGATGGATCTTCAGCTCGTACTCCCGGAGCTGCGAGAGCCGATGAGGCGTGCAGAGGTGTCAGCGCCGCGCTGGCTCGTGCGAATCGCGGTGCGCCTGCTGCGTGTGCCGACGTCGAGTGCCGTGCACGTGACGAACGAGCGGACCGGATCGACCCGGATCCGCCTCTACACGCCGACGGGTGCGCGCAGCGGCGCCGCCTTGTTGTGGATTCATGGCGGCGGCCTGCTCTTCGGTGACGCGAAGCAGGACGAGGCGCTGTGCCTGTCCACGGCAGAGCGGTTGGGAATCGTGATCGTGTCGGCGAACTATCGATTCGCCCCGGAGCATCCCTTCCCCGCAGCCCACGACGATGTGCTGTCGGCGTGGCGCTGGCTCCTCGAGCACGCAACCGAGCTGGGCATCGACTCGAAGCGCATCGTCATCGGCGGCGAGAGCGCCGGGGCGGGGCTCGCGGCAGGACTGGTCCAACGAATCCACGACGAGGGCGGGGCGGCGCCGTGCGGGCAGTGGCTCTTCGCGCCGATGCTCGATGACCGCACGGCCGCGCGACGGGAGCTGGACGCTCTGAGGCACTTCGTGTGGGACAACGAGTCGAATCGGGAAGGCTGGTCCGGCCACCTCGGCACGGCGACCGGCGCCGCAACCGCTCCGGAGTATGCCGTTCCCGGCCGCCGCACCGACGTCTCCGGCCTCCCGCCGGCCTTCATCACGTGGGGCGACATCGAACTGTTCGCGGAAGAGGACCGCGCGTACGCCGACGCGCTCCGGGACGCAGGTGTGCCCGTGACGACGGATGTCGTCGAGGGTGCGCCGCATGGATTCTCGAATTGGGCGAAGGAGACACCATCCGCGAAAGCCCTCGTGGAGCGCGCGCAGGAATGGTTGCGCACCGTCACCGCTCAGGCGTGATCGCGGAAGAGCGCTCGGCCCTCCGGTCGCTCACCCGACCCGCAGCACCACGCTCCCCCGCTTGCGACCGGTGTCGACGTAGCGGTGCGCCTCGACGATCTCGTCGAGGTCGAAGACGCGGTCGATGACCGGACGAAGCGCCCCTGACTCGGCGAGCGCCGCGAGACGCTCCATTCCTGCTCGCCGCATGGAGCCGCCGCGGTGGTCGACCACGAGACCGCTCCGGCGCGACTGCATGCCCGCCGCGAGTATGCTCGGCAGATCGGCGATGACGAGCAGCAGCGCGCCGCCCGGCCGCAGCAGATGTGCGACGCGGCCGAACGGCGCGTTGCCGACGCACTCCACGATCACGTCGTAGCGCGAGGCGTCGGCGGAAGCGCCTGACCCGGAGCCCGCCGCGAAGTCCTCGCGGGTATAGTCGACGACCTCGCTCGCGCCGAGCGAACGCACGAGTTCGGTATTGCGCCCGCTCGTCACCGCGGTCACGTGCGCGCCCCGTGCCGCCGCGAGTTGCACGGCCGCCGAACCGACCGCGCCCGAGGCGCCGTTGACGAGCACCCGGCTGCCCGGCCCGACCGTCACTGAGTCGAGGAACCGCAGGGCGGTGTGCCCGCCGAAGACGATCGCGGCGGCCTCCTCGAACGAGAGGTTCGCCGGCTTCGGCGCGACGTCGCCGTCAGCCTCGACGACGACGAACTCGGCATGGCAGCCCATGCGCGCACCGTGCATCACGATGACCTCGTCTCCGGGCATGAACCGTGCGACGCCCTCACCGATGCGCTCGACGACGCCGGCGGCTTCCATGCCCAGCACCGGCTTCCTGGGGCGGAGGAAGCCGATGACCGGCCCGACCGCGAGGCCGAGGCCGCGCGGCACGCTGCGGCTCCGCAGCCGGTGGTCGGCGATGCTCACCGTCGAGGCGCGCACGCGCACGAGGAGCTCGCCGGGCCCGGGTTCCGGCTTCGGCACTTCGGCAACGTGCACGACCTCGGGAGCGCCGAAGCGTTCGGTGACAGCAGCACGCATGGTCGTTCGAGTAGTGGCGGATGCCGCCGGCCGGCGCGATTCGATGGACATGAAACGGCTCCCTTACGTTGTAAGACTTACGGCGTAAGATACGCCGACGACGCCCCTATGTCCAGTCCCGGCGGACGATTGCCTGACGCTGTAAGGTGAGGGCATGCCGCAGCGGTCAGTCGTGCGCCCCCAACTCACTCGCGAGAGCGTGCTGCAGGCGGCGCTGCAACTCGCCGATCGTGACGGCATCGAGGCGCTCACGATGCGCGCCCTCGCCGAGCAGCTCGGCGTCGAGGCGATGTCGATCTACTACCACCTGCCGAACAAGGATGCGATCCTCGACGGACTCGTCGAGGTCGTCTTCGCCGAGATCGAGCTCGAGGTCGGCGGGTTCACAACTCCCCCGGCGACGGATGCCGCGAGCTGGACGTCGGCACTCCGCGAACGCATCCTCGGGGCGAGGCGGGTGCTGCTGCGGCATCCGTGGCTGCCGAACGTCATGAACGCGCGCGGCGCCTCGGGACCGGGCGCGATGCGCCATGTCGACGGCGTCGTCGGCATCATGCGGGCCGGCGGCATGTCGCACGACCTCATCCACCACTCGCTGCACGCGATGGGCAGCCGCATGTACGGCTACGTGCAGGAGCTCAGCGACGACGGGGCCGCCCCCGCACCCCGCGAACTCGAGCAACTGGCGGCACTCGCCCCGCATCTGGCCGCGATGCTCGCCGAGGTCGTGCACGACGACCCCGAGTCGACCCTCGGCTGGTGCGACGACCAGACGGAGTTCGAGTTCGGACTCGACCTGCTGCTCGAGGGGCTCGAACGGCGCCGGGCGGCGCAGGCTGCGCGGGACCAGCCGATCGAGTAGCGAGCGCCAGCGAGCGTATCGAGATCCGCCGGCGGGGCCGGACTCAGAGCGCCCCGGTCGCCGCCGTCTCGATCACGTTCGGCGTGCCATCGAACACGAGCAGCCGGTCGGCGAGCTTGTCGACGAAGAACCGGTCGTGCGACACGACGATGACGGCGCCCGGAAAATGCGTGAGCGCCCGCTCCATGACCTGCGTCGAGGTGATGTCGAGGTGGTTCGTCGGCTCGTCGAGCACGATCACCGCAGCCCCCGACAGCAGGCACTGCGCGATTGCGACGCGCGCCCGCTGCCCGCCCGAGAGCGTGCCGATCTTCTGCTTCAGGTCGGCCTCCGAGAACTGCAGCATCGCGAGGAATCGGCCGACGCTCTTCTTCGTCGCCGTGAAGGCGAGGGAGTCGGGGTAGGCGTTCACGGCGTGCCCGACCGTATCTTCGAGGTCGAGCTCGGCGTAGACCCGGTTGTACGAGACGTACCTGGCGCCCTTGGCCCAGCGCACCGTGCCGAAGTCCGCCTCGGTCTCGCCCGTCAGCACGTCGAGCAGCGTCGACTTGCCCGAGCCGTTGGAACCGAGCACCGCGACCCGATCACCCCTTCGCAGGTCGAACGAGAGACCTTCGAACAGCGGCGCACCGCCGAAGCTCTTCGTGAGTCCCGTCACGGTCAGTAGGTCGTTGCTGACCCGCAGCCCCTCGTAGATGCCCGTGATGATCTGGTCGATGGGGCGCGGCGCCTGCCGCTTCTTGATGTCGGCGAGGCGGCGGGCGACCGCGTTCGACGGGTTGCGGGCGGCCTCGCGGCGCGCGGCCGATGCCGCCTGCTCGTAGGCCAGTAGCTCCTCTTCGTGCGCGAACTGCTTCTCGAGCATCTTCAGCCGCGACTGCTTCGCGTGCACGTACGCGGAGTAGTCGCCCTCGTACTCCTGCAGGCGGTAGTTCTCGAGTTCGATGATGCGGGTGACGACCCCGTCGAGGAACTGGCGGTCGTGCGAGACCACGAGCACGGCGCCCGCGAAGCCCGAGAGCCAGTTCTCGATCCACTTCACGCCGTCGAGGTCGAGGAAGTTCGTCGGCTCGTCGAGCAGCAGCACGTCGGGCGACTGCACGAGGATCTGAGCGAGCGCGGCGCGGTTGCGCCATCCGCCCGACAGCCGGCCGACCGACAGCGCACGTCGCTCCTCGTCGAAGCCGAGCCTCGTGAGCACGGTGTCGATCGTGGTCTCGTAGGTCCAGCCGCCGATGTGGTCCATGCGCTCGAAGAGCTCGCCCTGCTCGGTCAAGAGTCGCGTCATCGCGTCATCCGCCATCGGCTCGACGAGCGCCATGCCGATCTCGTCGAGCCGAGCCTGAGTCTCGTGCACCTGGGCGAAGTGCCCGCTCAGGATCTGCTGGATGGACTGCTCGCCGTCGAGCTCCGAGAACTGCGAGAAGTACCCGATCGTGGTGCCGAGGGTGACGTCGCGCGTGCCGCCGCTCGGCTCCCTGCGCCCGAGCACGACCTCGAGCAGGCTCGTCTTGCCCGTGCCGTTCTTGCCGATGAGGCCGACCCGGTCGCCCTGCTTGAGCTTCAGGAACGCCTCCTTCAGCACCGGGCGGCCGTCGAACTCGATGCTGACGTCGTTCAGGCGGATCAGGCTCACGGGTGTCCTTGCGGTGAAGAGGTGGAGAGGTTCGGCGAGACGGATGCCTCGAGCCGCGCGCCAACTCTACCGACGCCGCCTGAGCGGCCGCCGTCCGGCGCCGGGGTCGGAAGGTTCTCGGCGCCCGCCGCGTTGGCCACTGCATGAGAGCGATCACGTATGCCAAGACCGGGGACTCGTCCGTGTTGCACCTCGTCGAGCGGGAGGTGGCTGAACCCGGCGCCGGCGAGGTGCGCGTGCGCATCGCGGTGTCGGGCGTCAACCCGACCGACTGGAAGGCGAGGGTCGGTGCACGGCCGGGCGCTGCGGCCCCGTTCGCGGAGGTCGTGCCGAACCAGGACGGCGCCGGCGTGATCGACGCTGTCGGCCCCGGTGTTGCCGGGTTCGAGGTGGGCGACCGGGTCTGGGCCTACCTCGCCGCGCACGAACGCCCGTCGGGCACCGCGCAGCAGTTCGCGGTCCTCTCGGCCGAGCACGTCGTGCCGCTGCCCGATACCGCGAGCTTCGACCTCGGCGCCACACTCGGCGTGCCCGCCATGACGGCGCACCGCGCGCTCACCGTCTCCGAGGCCGGTCCGTCCCGACTCGGCCCAGGCACGCTCGACGGCCGCGCGGTGCTCGTCGCCGGTGGTGCCGGCGCCGTCGGGCATGCGGCCATCCAGCTCGCCCGTTGGTCGGGAGCCACGGTCATCACGACGGTGAGCTCGCCCGAGAAGGCCGCGCTCGCGACCGCGGCCGGAGCCCACCACGTCGTGAACTACCGCACCGACGACGCTGCCGCCGCGATCCGCTCGATCGCCCCGCACGGCGTCGACCAGGTCGTCGAGGTCTCGCCTGCCCGGAATGCCGAGCTCAACTCGCGGGTCATCGCGAACCACGGGACGATCTCCGTGTACGCGACCGACGGCGGTGCCGACATGACCCTCGACGTGCGCCGGCATTTCGCGCTCAACGTGCGCTACCAGTTCCTGCTGCTCTACACCGTCGGGCAGGACGCCCTCTCGGCTGCGGCGGAGGACATCGGCCGCGCTCTGGCCGACGGCGCGCTGCCCGTCGGCGAGGACGCCGGTCTTCCGATCACCCGTTTTCCGCTCGAGCGCACGGCCGAGGCGCACGACGCCGTCGAGGCGGGCACCGTCGGCAAGGTGCTCATCGACGTCGACCCCGAGATCGCCTGACCCTTCGCCGGGCGAGCGGGGTTCACCCGGCGGTGAGGTGCCCGACCTGCTCCACGACGAGCGCCACGGCGAGCACGACCATTGCCGCGCCCGAGATGCGTGAGACGAGCCGTATGGCCGACGGCCGGGCGCGCAGCACCGTGCGAGCGCCCATGCCCACGGCGAAGTAGACGACCCCGCAACTGCCGACGAAGATGAGGCCGAGCACGGCGAGCTGCAGCGGGATCGGCCAGGCGCCCGCGGCATCCGTGAACTGCGGCAGCAGCACGACGAGCACGAGCAGCCCCTTCGGGTTCAGTCCGCTCACGCCGGCGCCCTGCACGAGACGGAGCCACGGTCGTGTCGGCGCCCCGCCGGTCGCCTCGTCACCCCCGGCAGCACCCAGTCCGGGCGGCTCCATCAGCACGCGCACGCCGAGGTACAGCAGGTACGCCGCCGCCGCGAAGGTGAGCGCGATGAGCACCCACGGCAGGGCCGCCACTGCAGCGCCCACCCCGACCGCGACGGCGAAGACCGCGGCGAGGTAGCCGATGAGGATTCCGGAGAGGGCCGGCAGGATGCTTCGATCACGCAGGCCCGAGGCGATGATGTACGCCCAGTCGGGGCCCGGCACGAGCACCATGAACGTCATCATCGCCCAGCAGGCGAGCAGCAGTTGCGTGTTCACGACGGCCTCCTTCCGGCGAATACGACGAACACGACGAGTGGAGCGACAGAAGCCGCTGCCATATTCACCCCGAATCACGCCGCCACGTGGAAGAATCCACCTCATGGATGCCATCGATCGGAGAATCCTTGCTGAACTCCAGCAGGACGGGCGGCTGAGCCTCACCGACCTCGCCGCGCGCGTGCAGCTGAGCATGTCGCCGACCCACCGCCGGCTGCATGCGCTCGAGGCATCCGGGGCCATCTCGGGCTACCGCGCAGTGATCGACCCGGAGGTGGTCGGGCTCGGCTTCGGCGCGCTCGTGTTCGTCACGATGGACCAGGCGAACCGGGCTACGATCCCGGCCTTCGACGCGGCCGTCGCGGAGATCCCCGAGGTGATCCAGGCACTGCGTCTGTTCGGCGACCCCGACTACCTGCTGCGCGTCGCCGTGCCCGACCTGCCGGCGTACCAGCGACTGTGGGATGAACGGCTCTCGGCGCTGCCCGGCGTCCGCCGCGTCGAGTCCACCCTTGTCATGAAGACCATCGTCGACGACCGCCCGCTGCCGCTCTGACGAGTCGGCCCGCGACTCCTGCCCCTCGACGCTGTCGGCGGCGAGGCGTACCGTGGCCGACGAAGCGTCAGCCCGAACGAGGAGGTTCCCGATGGCCGAGCTCTCACCCATCCAGCCGTGCCTGTGGTTCGACGATCAGGCCCGTGAGGCCATGGCGTACTACGTCGACGTCTTCCCGAACTCCCGCATCAGGCAGATCGACGAGTACCCCGACGAATCGCTCGACGAGCACTTCGCGGGCATGTCGGGCAAGGTGCTGAACGGCCAGTTCACGCTGAACGGCGTCGACTTCGTCTGCCTCGACGGCGGGCCGCTCTTCACCTTCAACGAATCGATCTCCTTCGTCGTCGAGTGCGCCGATCAGGCCGAGATCGACGACTACTGGTCGAAGCTCTCGCACGTGCCCGAGTCGGAGCAGTGCGGCTGGTGCAAGGACCGCTTCGGCGTCAGCTGGCAGATCATCCCCGCGAACATGGGCGAGCTGACCCGGCGGCCCGAGCAGATCCAGGTGATGATGCGACAGAAGAAGGTCGTGATCTCAGAGCTCGAGAACGCCTGAGATCAGCGGATGCCGCGGCTCGCCGTTCTTCGATCGCGCGCGCCGTTCGCCCCTCCTCCCCGCAGCTGTTGCACGCGTGCGCCGGTATCGACTCCGCACCGACTGCCCAGCTGGACGATCTAGGCTCGAGTCACCGCACCCACCTGAGAAGGAGCCAGCCCGCAATGAGCGACGCCGCGAACCTTGACGTCTTCGACCGCCGCGAGTCGGAGGTGCGCGGCTACGTCCGCGCCTTCCCCACCGTCTTCGACCGGGCGAACGGCTCCAAGCTGATCGACGCCGACGGCCGCGAGTACCTCGACTTCTTCGCGGGCGCGGGCGTCTTGAATTACGGGCACAACAACCCCGTCTTCACCCGCGCGCTCATCGAATACCTCGAGCGCGACGGCATCATCCACGGGCTCGACATGGCGACCTCGGCCAAGCGCGCGTTCATCGAGGCGTTCGAGCGGTACGTGCTCGAGCCGCGCGGCCTCGATCACAAACTGCAGTTCACCGGGCCGACCGGGGCGAACGCCGTCGAGGCGGCCCTGAAGGTCGCACGCCAGGCCACC
Organism: Agromyces sp. CCNWLW203; assembly: GCF_036576125.1. Lineage (NCBI taxonomy): Bacteria > Bacillati > Actinomycetota > Actinomycetes > Micrococcales > Microbacteriaceae > Agromyces > Agromyces sp. CCNWLW203. The sequence continues at coordinate 231,838 of NZ_JAZHYX010000001.1, forward strand.
GGCCGCACCAACGTCGTCGCGTTCACGAACGGATTCCACGGGCTGAGCGTCGGCGCCCTCGCCGCGACCGGCAACAGCACGTACCGCGAGGCCGCGGGCATGCCGCTCGGAGGCGTCACCCGCCTGCCGTTCGACGGGTACCTCGGCGCGGGGGTCGACACGCTCGACCTGTTCGAGAAGATGCTCGACGACCCCGGATCGGGCCTCGACCTGCCCGCCGCCGTCATCGTCGAGGCGGTGCAGGGCGAGGGCGGCATCAACGTCGCGAGCGTGCCCTGGCTGCAGCGTCTCCGCGCGCTGACCGCCGACCACGGCATCCTGCTCATCCTCGACGAGATCCAGGCAGGCGTCGGCCGCACCGGCGCCTTCTTCGCCTTCGAGGCCGCCGGCATCGTGCCCGACATCGTGACGGTGTCGAAGTCGATCTCGGGCTCGGGCCTGCCGATGTCACTCGTGCTGCTGCGCCCCGACGTCGACGTGTGGAAGCCCGGCGCCCACACCGGCACGTTCCGCGGCAACAACCTCGCCTTCGTGTCGGCGCGCGTCGCGCTCGAGACCTACTGGGCCGACTCCGCATTCACCGACGCCGTCGACGCGAAGTCGGCGCTCCTGCGCGCCGAGCTCGACGCCATCGCTGCCGCCCGCCCCGAGCTGGGCCTCGTTCCGCGCGGCCGCGGCCTGATGTACGGCCTCGCCTGCGACGGCGACCGCACGCTCGCCGGCCGCATCTCGAAGGAGGCGTTCACGCGCGGCCTCGTGATCGAGACGTCGGGGGCCTTCGACGAGGTGCTGAAGTTCCTGCCCGCGCTCACGATCACCGACGACGAGCTGCGCGCCGGCCTCGCGATCGTGCGCGAGAGCCTCGACGCGGTGCTCGCGGCCTGACAGGTCGGTCTGGGATTCAACATGTATCCTAGGCCGCGATGTCGAACTCCCCTGCACCGAAGCCCGTCCACCCGCTCGCGCGCAAGCTCCGCCTCGCGCGCATCCTGAACGTCGTGCTCGGCGCCGTGACGGCGTTCCTGCTCGTCGTCGTGATCGCGCAGTCGGTGCCGAACGCCGGGCAGGCCGCCACTGACTCGACGCAGCCCACCGCGACCGACGAAGCCGGCACGGCCGAGTCGGGCACCGGCTCGGGCACTGGCTCGGGCACCGGCGCCGAGATCGCCACGCGAGACCCGAACGACCCGCTCGCGATCGGCGACGTCGACGCTCCCGTCGTGCTCGTCGAATGGGCCGACTTCCGCTGCCCCTTCTGCGCGGTCGTGACGAACCAGACGTTGCCGACGATCTTCGATGAATACGTCGACGCGGGCCTCGTGCGCTACGAGTTCCGCGACGTCGCGTTCTTCGGCGAGGAGTCGATCGACGCCGCCGTGGCCGCTCGAGCCGCCGGCGAGCAGGGCAGGTTCCCCGAGTACCTCGAGGCCGTCTTCGCCGCCGCGCCCGAGAAGGGCCACCCCGACATGCCGCGCGAGAAGCTCATCGGCTTCGCGACCGAGGCGGGCGTGCCCGACCTCGCGAAGTTCGAGCAGGACCTCGACCGCGCCGACCTCCGCGATGCCGTGCTCGCCAGCACGGCGGAGGCGCAGAAGCTCGGCGTCACGAGCGTGCCGTTCTTCGTCGCGGGCGACCAGGCCATCGCCGGCGCACAGCCGATCGACAACTTCCGCGCACTCCTCGACGAGCAGCTGGCCACGGCGGGCGAGTGATCGACCTCGGGCTCGCGGGTGCCCTCGTCGGAGGCATCCTCACCCTGCTGAGCCCGTGCTCGGTGATGCTGCTGCCGGCGTTCTTCGCCTACGCGTTCACGAGTCCGAGCCGCCTGATCGCCCGCACCGGCGTTTTCTACCTCGGGCTCATCACGACGCTCGTGCCCATCGGCGTGCTCGCCGGCACCGTCGGCGCCTTCGTTAGCACGAACCGCACGATGCTCGTCACGGTCGCCGCGATCGTGATCATCGTGCTCGGCGCCGTGCAGCTCAGCGGCACCCCGTTGCCCGCGTTCACGCGCAGCGGGGCGGCCGAGGGCACCGGCGTGGCATCCGTGTACCTGCTCGGCACCGTCTACGGACTCGCCGGGGTCTGCGCCGGGCCGCTGCTCGGCTCGGTGCTGGCGCTCGCGGCCCTCGGCGGCCAGCCGCTGTACGGCGGCATCGTGCTCGCCGTCTTCGCGCTCGGCATGACCGTGCCGCTCTTCCTGCTGGCCTTCGCGTGGTCGCGGTCGCCGCGGCTCCGCGGCCTGCTGCGCCCCCGCACGGTGCGCATCGGACGCTGGACGAACACGTGGACGCAGATCGTCGGCGGCCTCCTCGGCATCGGCATCGGCGTGCTGCTCATCGCCACCGAGGGCACCGCCTCGCTGGGCGGCGTGCTCGGCGCCTCGCAGCAGTTCGCGGTCGAGAGCTGGGTGCTCGAACGCACCGCGGGCGTCTCCGACCTCGTCTTCGCCGCGGTCGCGGTCGCGGCGCTGGCGGGAGCGTGGGGTGTCCACCGGTGGCGCAGCCGTGCAGCACGGCGAGCGGATGCCTCGGGCAGCGACTCCCACGAGGCATCCGTGACACCTCTGGCAGCCGGCGAAGACGACGCCTCGTGACGTTCGTCGCGCACGAGACCGGGGCAGCGGATGCAGCGGGGCCGATGCAGCGCCATGATGGTGGGATGCCGACCGTCGACAGCGCAGCAGAGCGGGCCCGCACCGCGATCCGCGCCGGGATCCTGGACGGCACCCACCGGCCCGACACGATGCTCAGCGAGAACGAGCTCGCCGCCGAGCTCGGCATGAGCCGCACCCCCGTGCGGGCCGCGCTCACCCGACTGCAGGACGAGGGCTGGATCACGATCTACCCGAAGCGCGGTGCGCTCGTTCGCTCGCTCAGCGACGGGGAGATCGCCGACCTCGCCGACGCGCGGCTGATCCTCGAGTCCGCCGGGGTGCGCCGGGCCGGCACCGAAGCCCGCCGTGCCCTCGCCGACCGGCTCGAGCCAGGCCTCGAGGCGCAGCGCGCCGCCCTCGAAGCGCGCGACCTCGACGGCTTCGTGACGCTGACGATCGCCTTCCACCGATCGTTCGTCGAGGCCGGCGGCAATCGCACCCTCACCGAGATCGGCGACCGGCTCACCGCGCGACAGCGCCTGCTGCTGAGCGCCCACCGCGATGCGCTCTTCGAGCGGCCCGACCAGGTCATCGACGAGCATCGCGCCCTCGTCGAACGGCTGCGCGCCGACGACCCGGCCGGCTTCGCCGAGGCCCTGCGCACCCACCTCATGGAGACGCACGGCCCCGAACTCGGCCCGATCTGACAACTGCAATCAGTCGTCTTCGGGCACCGGCTCCGTACGACTCGCGCGCTGGTTCACGAGCCGACTCCGCCCGGCGCGCGTTCGACGTCGAGCGCGCTCGCCTCCGCGGCCACGGCCTCGAGGTTCCACTCGGGCCGCGGCACGGAGTCGATGAGCAGTCTCGTGTAGGGATGCTGCGGGTTGCCGAGCAGTTCGACCGTGCGTCCGCGCTCGACGATCTCGCCGGTCTTCATGACGACCGTCTCGTCGCAGAGGCGGCGCACGACGGCGAGGTCGTGACTGATGAAGAGCACCGTGAGGCCGCGCTCACGGCGGATCTCCTCGACGAGGGAGAGCACCTGCGCCTGCACCGACACGTCGAGCGCGCTCGTCGCCTCGTCCATCACGAGCACGTCGGGCTCGATCGCGAGCGCCCGGGCGAGCGCGACGCGCTGCCGCTGTCCGCCCGAGAGGGTGCGCGGGCGCGCCTGGGCGTGCACGTCGCCGAGGCCCACCTGCTCGAGCAGCTCGAGCACTCGCTCGCGCGCATCCGTCGTGCTGAGGCGCCGGTGCAGTCGCATCGCGTCTTCGATCGCCTTGCCCGCGGTGATGCGCGGGTCGAGCGAGAGGTACGGGTCCTGGAAGACCATCTGCACCGATCGCGCGTGCTCGAGCCGTTCGACGCGCGAGCTCGGCACCGAGGTGCGAACCCGCCCGGCGATGCGGATGTCGCCGGCATCCGCCTGCTCGAGGCCCACGATCATGCGGGCGAACGTCGACTTGCCCGAGCCCGATTCGCCGACGACGCCGAGGGCGCCGCCCCGTGGGATCTCGATCGAGGCGTCGATGACCGCGTGCACCGGCTCCTTGCCCCGGCGCACGTAGGTCTTCGAGATGCCGGTCGCCGAGAGCATCGGCTCGCTCGCAGGCACCGCGACCGACGGCGAAGCGGATGCCGCTTCGACGGTCGTCGCCGGAACCGCCGCGTCCGAGATCGTCGGCGCCGCGGCATCCGTGCCCGCATCGACCGACGCGCCCGAGCCGCGCGCGACGACGATCGTGGGCGTTGCCGCCACGAGTCGCTTCGTGTACGCCGCCTGCGGGTTGCGGAACACCTGACGGGCGTCGCCCTGCTCCTCGACTCGGCCCGCGCTCATGACGTAGACGCGATCGCAGATCGCGGCGGCGAGGTTCAGGTCGTGGGTGATGAACAGCATGCCCATGCCGCGGCTCGCGCGCTGCTCGGCGAGCACGCCGATGATCTCGGCCTGCGTCGTGACGTCGAGCGCGGTCGTCGGCTCGTCGCAGATGAGCAGCCGCGGCGAGCTCGTGAGCGCGCCCGCGATCATGACCCGCTGCAGCATGCCGCCCGAGAGTTCGTGCGGGTACTGGTGCAGGTGCTCTTCGGGGCGCGGCAGGCGCACCGCCTCCATGAGCGAGATGGCGACCGCTCTCGCGTCGGCCGCCGAGCGGCCCTCGCAGAGTCGCATCGTCTCAGTGAGGTGGTCGCCGACCGTGCGCATCGGGTTGATGCCCGCCCGAGGGTCCTGGAAGATCATCGACGCACGGGTGCGGCGGAGGCCCAGCAACTGCTTGCGGCTCGCGCCGAGCACCGACTGGTCGAGCAGCTGCACCGAACCGCCCATGGTCGCGCGGCTCGGCAGCAGGCCGAGCACGGAGCGAGCCGTGAGCGACTTGCCCGAGCCGGACTCGCCGACGAGGCCGACGGTCTCGCCGTCGGCGACCGTCAGGCTGATGCCGTCGAGCAGTCGCTTGCCGTTCGGCAGGTCGAGCGTGAGCTCGGAGATGTCGAGGAGTGTCATGCGGGGATCTCGCCTCCGATGCGGTCCGAGAGTTCTTCGCCGATCACGTTGACCGCGACGACGACGGCGACGATCGCGACCGCGGGCACGAGTGCGGGAAGGAAGTAGCCGCCGATGAGGCCCGACTGCGCCTCGTTCACCATCGCGCCCCAGTCGGCCATGGGCGCCTGGACGCCGAGGCCGAGGAACGAGAGGGCGGCCAGCTCCGCGAGCACGTAACCGAAGTTCAGCGTCGACTGCGCGCCGACGATCGGCATGACGTTCGGCAGCACCCGGCGGAGCGCGATGAACGAGCCGCCGAATCCCTGCACGCGATACGCGGCGACGTAGGGCCGCGATCGCTCGGAGGCGATGAGCGACCGGGTGAGCCTCGCGACGAACGGGGCATAGGCGATGGTCATGGCGACCACGGGGGCGACGAGGCCCTTGCCGAAGAGCGCGACCGCCATGATCGCGAGGAGCAACGCCGGGAAGGCGAAGATCACGTCGAAGATGCGGCCGAGCACCGAGTCGATCCAGCCGCCACGCCAGCCGGCCAGCAGGCCGAGGAGGATGCCGACGACCGTCGAGAAGATCACGACGAGCAGCGGTGCGAGCAGCGCGGTGCGCGCTCCGAACATCATGCGGCTGAGGGTGTCGCGACCGAGCGCGTCGGTGCCGAGCCAGTGCGCCGGGCTCGGGCCGGCCTGGATGTTCAGCAGGTCGACCTGGTTCGGCGGATACGGCGCGATCAGCGGGGCGAAGATCGCCGCGAGGGTCACGACGCCGAGGAACACGACGCTGATGAGGAACGTGGTGCTCGAGCGCCGCGCGCGCGGCGCCCGCAGCACCTTCATGGCCATGGTCGGGGTGGTCATCGGGCACCAGCTCCTGCAGCGGCTCGGGGGTCGATCCAGGGTTCGAGCACATCGATGATGGCGTTCACCACGACGAACGCCGTGACGATGAGCAGCACGATCGCCTGCACGACCGGGAAGTCGAGACGGTCGACCGAGGCCACGAGGAGCGAGCCGATGCCGGCGAGGCCGAACGCCGCCTCGACGATCGAGCTCGCGACGAGCAGGCCCGCCACGAGCACGCCGCTGACGGTGAGGATCGGGCCGATCGAGTTGCGGAAGACGTGGCGACGGATGACCGTGCCGCGCTTCAGGCCGCGACTCGTCGCGACCTCGACGTGCTCACGGCCGAGCTGCTCGACCATCGAGGAGCGGGTGACCTTGCCGACGAGCACGACGAACACGATCGCGAGCGCGATCGACGGCAGCACGAGGTGGTAGATCGTGTCCCAGAACCCCTCGCCCGACCCGAACGACGGGAACCAGCCGAGCTGCACCGCGAAGATCGCGATCAGCACGATGGAGCCGACGAACGACGGGATGGCGCCCAGCACGGTGAGCCCGATGAGCACGGCGCGGTCGAGCACCTTGCCGCGATTCAGGGATGCCACGATGCCCGCGGTGAGGCCGACGATCGCGATCATCGTGCCGGCCATGACGACGAGCCCGAGGGTCACGGGCAGTCGATCGCCGATCACCTGCGAGACATCCTGCCGATACTGCAGCGAGCGACCGAAGTCGCCCTGCAGCACGCCGGTCAGCCAGTTCAGGTACTGCTGCCAGGGCGGCAGGTCGAGCCCGTACTGGGCGGTGACCTGCGCCACGGCCTCGGGGCTCGGCTTGCGGCCGCGCAGCAGGAAGCTGATCGGATCGCCCGGCACGAGGAACCGCGAGAAGAACACGAGCAGTGAAGCGAGGAAGAGCGTGAGGAGCAGGGCGCCGAGCTTGCCCGCCACCCGGCGGAGCGTGGTCATCGAGAGACCCCCGCTCCGCCGAGGTGGACCAGACTGCGCCCGTCGGTGCTAGCGTGCACCAATGGTCGCTGCCCAGGGGTAGTACAGGAAGGCGACCGACGGGGCGACACCGGTGATGCGCTCGCCCATGAACAGCGTCACGGGCGCCTCGAACATCGGCAGCCACGGCAGTTCCTCGTTCGCGATCTGCTGCGCCTCCGCGGTCTTCTCCGAACGCGCGGCGGGGTCCTCGATCGCGAGCGCGTCGTTCACGACGGCGTCGAACTCGGGGTTCGACCAGCCACCGTAGTTGCTGAACTCATCGGTGCGCAGCACGCTGTACATCTCGAGCGGGTCGGGACTCGAGAGGTACCACGAGGTGTAGAACAGGTCGACGCCCTCGCGAGCCGTCGGGTCGGAGAACAGCGCCGTGTAGGCGTTCGGCGTGACGGTCTCGATGTTGACCTTCAGGCCGATCGACTCGGCTGCGGCCGCGGTGGCCTGTGCGTAGACGTTGAAGTCGCTGCTGATCGGGGCCGTCACATAGGTGAGCTCCTCGCCGGCGACGCCCGCTTCCTCGATGAGCTTCTTGGCTGCTTCGATGTCGTAGGGGTACTCCTCGACGTCGCCGAATGCGGAGGCGATCGCCGCGTCGCTCGCGCCGTCCCACACCGACTCGGTCGTCAGCACGTCGGTCGTGGTGCCGTAGCCCTTGACCGCCGCGTCGACGATGCCCTGGCGGTCGAGCGCCATGAGCAGCGCCTGGCGCACGCGCACGTCGCCGAGCGGGCCCTCGAGGTCGGAGATGATCAGGTTGTTGACGGCCGTGTTCAAGCCGAAGAGCATGTCGCCCTGGTCGGAGTCGAGGAGCTGGGGCACGGCGTCGGCCGGAATCATCCAGCCGCCGTCGACCTCGCCCGACTTGAGGGCGTTGGTGCGCGCGTTGGCGTCGTTCATGAAGATGAACTTCACTTCTGCCGAGCGCGCGGTGAGCTCGGGGTCCCAGTAGCCGTCGTAGCGTTCGAGGGTGATGGACTCGCCCGACTGCCATTCGCCGAAGCTGAACGGGCCGGTGCAGTTCACACCGCCGGTCGAGTTGCCGTAGTCGGCGCCCTTCTCGTCGAGCGTCGCGGCGGACTCGATGACACCGGCGGAGCCGCCCATGCCGAGGTTGAACTGCGAGTCGGGGCCGATCATCGTGACGGTGACCTGCATGTCGCCGGTCTGCTCGATCGAGGCGACGTTCTGGTAGGTCGAGTACCACGACGAGCCCACGGCGGGGTCGAGGTGGCGGTTCATCGACGCCACGACGTCGGCAGCGGTCAGCGGAGCGCCGTCGTGGAAGCTCACGCCGTCGCGGATCTCGTAGACCCAGGTCTCGGGGGTCGGGTGCGAGACCGACTCCGCGAGGCCGGGCGACAGCGTCCAGTCGGGGTTCAGGCGCATGAGCGACTCGCAGACGTTGGCGAGCACCATGTTGTCGGCGTAGTCGAACGCGTACGCGTAGTCGAGCGAGTAGGGCTCGGCGTAGTTCGCCCACGTGAACGACTCGAGATCACCCGAGGGTGCATCGGTCGTCGCCGTGAGCTCCCACTCGGCGGGCTGGGCCTTCTCGGGTTCGGCGCCGGAGCAGCCGGTCAGGACGAGTGCTGCTCCCAGCCCGGCGGCGACGATCGACGCGACGCGACGACCGTTGCCTCGGGAGGGCATGACGGGGGACGATGACATTTGGGGGGCTCCTCTTGGTCAGGCAGTGCGGGTGAATGCTGGCGTGCCCTCGATCCAGGTGGAGGTCACCGTCGCGCGGTGGATCTCCGCCTCGGGGAGGCTGAAGGGGTTCGGTTCGAGCACGACGAGGTTCGCGAGGTACCCCTCGCGGATGTACCCGGTGTCGTGGTCGCGGTGGTTCACGTACGCGGTGCCCGAGGTGTACGCCGCCATCGCCGTCTCGAGGTCGAGTCGCTGGTGCTCGCCGCCGAGGGGCTCGGCGTCGAGGCCGGGCGCGACGCGGGTGACGGCGATGTGAATCGCGTCCATCGGATCGGCGCTCGACACCGGCCAGTCGCTGCCCGCGGCGAGACGGGCACCGTGGCGCACGAGGTCGCCGAAGGGGTACTGGCGAGCCTCGGCGCCGTCCTGCAGGAACGGCAGCGTCAGGTCGTCGATCTGATCCTCATGGGTCGCCCAGAGCGCCTGCAGGTTGGCGACCGCGTCGAGCGGGGCGAAGCGGGCGGTCTCCGACTCCTCGACGATCTGGAGGTGGGCGAGGTGGTGACGGCCGTCGGTCGGACCGTTGGCCGTGCGTGCCGCCTCGATCGCGTCGAGCGCCTCCCGCACGGCGCGGTCGCCGAGGGCGTGGAAGTGCACCTGCATGCCGGCGGCGTCGAGCTCGGTCACGACCTGCTTCAGGAAGGCGGGGTCGACGAACGAGAGCCCCGTGTTGTCGGTGTCATGGCCGTGGCTGTCTCGGTAGGGCGTGAGCATCGCGGCGGTCTGGTTCTCGGCCACGCCGTCGACCATGATCTTCGTCGTGCCGAGCGAGTAGCGCTCCGTCGTGCCGGCGGCGACGAGTTCGTCGCGACGCGCGAGCATGCGGGTGACCTGCTCGATGCCGCCGTCGCGCTCCCACCACTGGGCACCGACGACGTGCACGCGCAGAGTGCCCTCGGCGACCGCGCGGCGGTAGATCGCGTCGAGGTCCTCGATGCCCGCGAGGCTGCCGATCATCGCGTCCTGCCAGCCGGTGATGCCGAGCGCGACCAATTCCTCCTGCGCGCGCAGCAGTCCGGCGTAGGCGAAGTCGGCGTCGACGCCGGGGCGCACCCGGTTGAAGAGATGCTCGGCACCCTCGTGGAAGGTGCCGGCCGGGAACCCGTCGGCCTCGCGCTCGATGCGCCCGTCGACGGGGTCGGGGGTCGACCCGTCGAGCCCCGCGAGCGCGATGGCGGCGGTGTTCGCCCACACGCTGTGGTGGTCGCGGCTCGAGAGCACGACGGGGCGGTCGGGCACGACCGCGTCGAGCAGCGCGCGCACGGGGGCACCGCCCGGGTACTGGTCCATCGACCAGCCGCCGCCGAGGATCCATGCCTCGTCGGGGTTGGCATCTGCGTACGCCTTCACCGCGGCGACTGCCTGTTCGGCGCTCTCCGCCTCGGTGAGGTTGCACATGAGCAGCTCGACGCCGGCACCGATCGGGTGCACGTGCGCGTCTTGGAAGCCGGGGCTCAGCAGGGCCCCGTCGAGCTGGATGACCTGCGTCCCCTCGCCGATGAGCGCCTGCGCCTCGGACTCGGGAACGACCGCCGTGATGCGATCGCCGGTGACGGCCACGACGTGGCCTTTTCTCGGTCGGCCGGTTCCAGTGAACACGGCCCCTCCGGTGAACAGCACGTCGGCAGCTGACACGTCGCCCTCGCTTCCTCGTCGAACGGGTTGGTGAAGGTGACGTTAGCGACGGTCCAGCACCGCTGTCAACTGTGTTGACAACATTGCTCTCGTATTCGTTATGCTGACGTTGTCGAGCGCGCTCCACGGTCCGACGAACCGCGGAGCGTGGCACGATGGACTTCGAACTTCGAGGATGAAGAGGGCGACTTGACTGCGACTGACTCCACCCGCGGCGGTGCCGCGCGCGCATCGACCGGCCGGGCCCGCCTCGACCGTGAATCGATTGTGGCGGCGGGCCTCGAGCTCGCGGCGACCTCTGCGACCCCGACGATCTCGGTGCGCGAGCTCGGCACGCAGCTCGGTGCCGATCCCACCGCGATCTACCGCCATTTCCGCAGCAAGGAACAGCTGATGGAGGCGCTCCTCGACGAGCTGACGCTGCGCGCCATCGCCTCGATCGACGCAGAGAAGCTCGATTGGCGCGAACGGCTGAGACAGCTCGCCCGCGCCACGCTGACGTTCTACTCCGCGCACCCGGCCGTCGGCGCCGAGGCCATCGTGCTCACGACCCACGGACCCGGCGAGCTCGAGGCCATCGAGATCATGCTCGAGTCGTTCGCGGAGGCCGGCCTCGAGGGCGACGATGTCGTGCGGCACTACGCACTGCTCGCCTCGCACGTACTCTCGAGCGCCGCGGGCATCGCCCGAGGCCGAGCCGAGCGTGGAGACGGCCCCGAACCAGGCCCTTGGTTCGACGGCCCCATCCTCGCCGACCCGCGCCGGTTCCCGCTGATCACGGCCTTCAACAGCGAGCTCGCCGACCTGAAGGACGAAGACCTCTTCGCCCTCGGCGTCGAAGCGGTCATCCAGTCGGCCGAGCTGACCGTGGCGCGGAACGCGGAGTAGCGGGGTTCACGCGCCGGTCGGCGCCGGTCGCAGCGCCGCGAGACCGAACTGTTGGCCCTCGCGCCGAACGGCACCGGGCGTCGAACCGTGCTGCCGCTTGAACGCCCGTCCGAATGACGCCTCCGAGGAGTAGCCGACCCGCCTCGAGATCGACGCGATCGAATCGGTCGTGCTCATGAGCTCGGCGCGCGCCTGCTGCAGGCGCCAGCCCGCGAGGTAGCGCATCGGCGATTCGCCGACGAGAGTCGTGAACCGATCGGCGAACGCCGACCGCGACATGTTCGCCTCACGCGCGAGCTCGACCAGCGTCCAGTCGTGGTCGAGCGTGGCGTGCATGCGGCCGAGGGCACGCCCGACGTGCGGGTCGCGGAGGGCGGTGAGCCATCCGGTCTCGGACGGTTCGCTCGTGCGGAGCCACGAGCGAAGCACCTGCACGACGAGCACGTCGGCCAGGCTCGTCATGACCGCCTCGCCGCCGGGCTGGATGGCCTCCGCCTCTCGCGCGAGCAGTCGCAGCACGGTCTGGAACGCCCCAGCCTCGCCGTCATCCCAGGCGTCCACCCGAATGAGCGGCGGAAGTTCCTCGATCAATCGCGCCGAGAGTGCACCGTCGACCTGCAGTGCGGCATAGGCGACCTGGGCGCGATCGCCTCCTCCCCCGAAGCGCATGTGCTCGTAGGTGTCGCTGACCTGCTCGACGGGGATGTCGAACAGGGGCGCGCTCGAGGCATCCGCTGCACTCAGCATTCGGTGCGATGCGCCGCGCGTGATGAGCGCCGCACTGCCGGCTTCGAGCGGATGCCGCGTGCCATCGATCTCGAGGATGCATCTGCCCGCGAGCACGACCGGCAGCATCATGAATCCCTCGAGCGCGGGGAACTCCACGCCCCACGGCGCAGTGAGCTCGGCGCGGCAGTAGAGCGCGCCGGTGAAGCGAAGCAGGTGGAGCCCGTCGCCGAGCAGATCGCCGGCGACGGGAGTGCGCGGGTTGACCATGCGTCCAGCGTGTCATGCCGTTCGACCGGACGTCCGGACTTCTGGACGAACGGCATATGAATGCGGTGATTGAGCGATTGCACATCCGGCGGCGCGACCTGAGAGTGGATGCACCACCCACCGAAAGGACACGCTCATGTCACTGGAATTCGCCGTCATCGGATCCACCGGCAAGACCGGCCGGCGCGTCGCCGACCTGCTCGAGGCGCGGGGCCACCGCGTTCGCCGCTTGGCCCGTCGCACCACCCCGGTGTTCGACTGGGAGCATCCGGAGCACTGGGCCGCAGCGCTGCAGGGCGTCGACCGCCTGTACGCGGCCTACGTGCCCGACCTCGCAGCACCCGGCTCCGAGGCCGCCATCACTCGCCTCGCCGAAGTCGCGCACGAGGCCGGCGTGCAGCGCATCGTGCTGCTCTCGGGCCGCGGGGAGGACGGGGCACGACGCTGTGAAGACATCCTGCTGGCGTCGACCGTGCCCGCGACCATCGTGCGTGCGAGCTGGTTCGCGCAGAACTTCACCGAGGGCGTGCTGAGCGATGCGGCCGTCACGGGAGTGCTGGCGCTTCCGGCCGGCGACGTGCGAGAGCCGTTCGTCGACGTGGACGACGTGGCGGCGGTCGCCGTCGAGGCACTCACGGGCGCGGGCCCCGACCACGAGCACCGCGTGCACGAGGTGACCGGGCCGGAGTCGCTGACGTTCGCCGAGATCGCCGTCATGCTGTCGGAGACCACGGGCCGCGAGATCGTCTACGTGCCGATGGGGTTCGACGAGTTCCACGCCGCCATCGCCGCCGAAGACGGCGAGGATGTCGCGACCCTGCTCACCGAGCTGTGCCGCGAGACCCTGGACGGCCGGAACGTGCTCCCGACCGATGGGGTGCGCGCGGCGCTCGGCCGGGCGCCGCGGGGCGTCCGGTCGGTGCTCGCTGCGGCGGCAACCGCATCGACTCCGACTCCGACTCCGGCGTCCTGACCAGGAAACCGCGTCAGGCGTCTCCCTGCCCCGCCTCCCCGGCGACCTCCTCGACCCACTCGAGGAGGTCGCCGGGCTGGCATTCGAGCACGCGGCACATCGCATCGAGCGTCGTGAAGCGCACGGCCTTGGCGCGGCCGTTCTTCAGCACCGCGACGTTCGCAGGCGTGAGCCCGATGCGATCGGCGAACTCCCCCACGCTCATCTTGCGCTTGGCCAGCTCGACGTCGATGCGCACGATGATCGGCATCAGATCACGTCCTCGAGGTCGCTGCGCAGCAGGGTCGCCTGACGGAGCAGCGCGCGCATCACGACCATGGTCAGCACGAGCACCGCACCGATGAGCACCATGCCCGTCAAGACGATCGGGATGCCGGGGTCGCGCAGCTCGGGCGTGAAGTAGATGATTGCCACGAAGTAGCCGGCCACTCCGGCGAGCAGCAGCCACGCGACGACCATCGCCCAGACGATGCCGTCGACCCAGGCGAACGCCTCCTCGCTGAAGATGCGGTCGGACCTGACGAGGGTCAGCAGTCGCCACGTGCAGACGATGACGACCTGGAAGCACAGCACCTCGAGGATCCCGAAGGTCAGCAGCAGCCACGGGATGAATCCGCTCTCGGGCTGCTCGCTCGCCATGTGCGAGAACTGGCCGGGCAGGCTGAACAGCTGGGCCACCAGCAGCCCGACGAAGACGAGCACGAGCAGCACTCGCAGGGGCACGATGACTCGTTCGATCGTTCGCATATATCGAGTTTCGTGACTTCTCTATCGTTTGTCAATCGATTTCGAACGAGACGGATGTCGCGGGCCGACGCCGATGGCCGCCCGATAGGCTCACGGCATGCTCGCCGCCATCGTGCTCTGCGTGATCCTCGCCGCACTCGCCGTCTTCCAGCTCGCGCTCGCCCTCGGTGCGCCGATCGGCAGGTTCGCGTGGGGCGGTCACCACCGCGTGCTGCCCGCGCGGCTCCGAATCGGCAGCGCGATCTCGATCGTGATCTACGCGGTCATCGCGGTGATCGCCCTCGACCGCGCAGGCGTCATCGACGTCGTCTCCGACGCAGTCTCGACCATCGGCATGTGGGTCGTGTTCGCGTACTTCGTGATCGGCATCCCGATGAACGCGATCTCGCGCAGCAGACCCGAGCGCTACACCATGACCCCGGTCGTCGCGGTGCTCGCCGTGCTGAGCCTGCTCGTCGCACTCGGGTAGACGCGGAGCGCCGTCGTCAGACGACGCGCACCCCAGTCAGAGCGCCCCGAGTCAGTCGACGAGCGCACCGGCCGTGAGGTTCGAGATCACGCCGGTCATCGAGCGCGCCCGATCGGATGCCGCGAACGCGAGGTACTCCGCGACCTCGGCGAGCGACGGCAGCCGGCCGAGCAGGGTCGTGCCCGCGAGGCCGGCGAGCCACTCGTCGCGCCCCATGCCGCCCGCCGCCGCGATACGGCCGAACATCTCCCCCGTGTACGAGGTCTCGTAGGCATCGGCCATCGCGTGCGGGCGTACGCAGACGACCCGCACGCCGCTCGGGCCGAGCTCACCGGCGAGCGCCCGCGAGAAGCCCTCGAGCCCGGCGCTCTGTGCGGCGTTGCCGATGAGCCCCGTGCCCGCGAGCCGCGCGCCCGGGGTCGAGATCGTGAGGATCACGCCGCCGCCCTGCGCGAGCATGGGCCGCGAGACGGCCTTGGCCGTGACGAAGTTCGTCTGCAGGTACCCGGTGACGGGGTGCAGGTAGTCGGCGAGGGAGGTCTCGGCGATCGGCAGGCCCTGCACGTGGTCGAAGCCGACGGCGTTCAGGGCGATGTCGATGCGCCCCGCGGCATCCGTCACCTCGTCGACGTGCCGGTCGACGGCCGCCTGGTCCATCGCGTCGACGACCGCGATGTCGACGGATGCCCCGAGCTCGCGCGCCTCGACCGCCGCGGCCTCGAGTCGCGGGAGGCTCCGACCGGCCAGGAACAATCGGGCACCCTCTCGCGCGAACACCCGTGCGGTCGCGGCCCCGATGGACCCGCCGCCGCCGTGGATCACGGCCACCTTGCCGTCGAGCAGCATCATGAAGCTCCGTTCTCTGCGAGTGTTCGGGCGAATCGGTCGATGATCTCGGTCCAGCCCTCGGTGTGCCGCTGCACGGCCGCCGCGTCGGGCAGTCGCTCGTGGCGCACCTCGACCACCGTGGCGTCGCCGTCGGGCGTGAAGGTGACGCGCACGAGCGAATCGGTCTGGTGCGTGGCGATCGAGCGCCACGTGAACTCGAGCGTGTGCGGCCGGTCGATCACGGTGTAGTTGCCGGCGTGCACGAAGGAGCCGCCCGGGTCGTTCATCGTGATCGCGAAGGCGCCCCCGACCCGGCGGTCGGCCACCGCGCCCGACGGCGCACTGCCGTCGCGGTGCATCCACACGGCGAGGCTCTTCGGGTCGAGCCAGGCGTCGAAGAGGCGCTCAGCGGATGCCGCGATGCGACGGCTGACCGTCACGACCGCGGCGTTCATCGCTCTCCCCCGCTGCCCGTCGTGTCCTCACCGTCTCCCAGCATGAAGGCCTCGAGCGCGGCAAGGCGCTGCTCCCAGAAGTCGCGATACTGCGTCATCCACGCGACCGCGTCGCCGAGGGCTTCGGCACGCAGCGACAGCACGTGGTCGCGGCCGCGCACGTGCCGCTCGACGAGCCGGGCGCGTTCGAGCACCTTGATGTGCTTGCTCGTGGAGTTCAGCGAGATCGGAAACTCGCTCGCGAGGTCGGTGACGCGAGCGTCGGAGACGAGGAGGCGGTCGAGGATCGCGCGTCGCGTGGGATCGGCGATGGCGCTCAGCACGGTGTCGAGTTGATATTCACCCATGAGGGTGAATATATGCCTGACATGCCCGCTCGTCAAGGGCCCCGACGGCCCGGGCCGCGATCTTGCCACGCCGGCACCGCGATGCGAGAGTGAATCGATGCCCTACGAACCGATGCCCTTCGCCCTGCGCACCGAACGACTGTCACTCCGCCTCTGGGAGGAATCGGATGCGCCGGGTTACCGGCTGCTCGTGGGCGAGCGCGGCGACGCGACGCCGACCCTCGAGGAGGCGACGGAGGAGATCCGCGGTGCGCGTGAGAGCGCCCCGGGTCGCGGCATCCACCTCCTGACGCTTCGCCGCCACGACAGGGCCGGGTTCCTCGGATACTGCGGGCTCGTCATCGGTCGCTCGAACCTCGACGAGCCCGAACTCGCGTACGAGCTGCTGCGGAGCGCGCACGGCAACGGCTACGCCACCGAGGCGGCGACCGCCGTGGTCGCCGCGGCGCGCGCGACGGGCCGTGAGCGGCTCTGGTCGACCGTGCGCGCGTGGAACACGCCGTCGTTCCGAGTGCTCGACAAGCTCGGCTTCCGCCGCGACCACTCGACGACCGACGAGCTCGGCGAGATCGTCTGGAGCGTGCTCGAGCTGGCATGAGATCACTGTGCGCGTCGCACGGTTCCGGATGTCGGCTGGCGGTGGCAGGCTGACGGCATGCCGATCGAGGTACGCCCCGCGACCGAGTTCGACGACGTCGCGGCCGTCGTCGGGCCGAAGAACCCTGCGTCGAACGTGTGCTTCTGCCTGAGCTACCGACTGCTCTCATCGAAAGAGAACGTCGAGCTGCGCGGGCCTGCGCGTGCCGATCGGGTGCGCGAGCTCTGCGCGCTCGACCCGCCGCCCGGCGTGCTCGCGTACGACGGCGACGAGGTCGTCGGCTGGGCCGGGGTGCATCCGCGCGCCGACACGAGCTTCGCGAAGAACCGCAAGATCCCCCACGTCGATGACCTCGACGTGTGGTCGGTGTGGTGCATCCGCGTGCGGCCCGGGCACCGCAAGAGCGGCATCAGCCACCACCTGCTCGCAGGCGCGGTCGAGTTCGCACGCGCCCACGGTGCGCCGGCGATCGAGGGCTACCCCGTCGACAATCAGGGCGAGAAGGTCGACCTGACCATGGCCTACGTCGGCACCCGCGCACTGTTCGAACGCGCCGGGTTCACGAAGGCCTCAGACACCCAGTCGGTCATCAGCGGGTTCCCGCGCGTGCTCATGCGCCTCGATCTGCGCTGAGCCCCGCCGCTTCGTCGGGCTCCGCGTCGCCGATCTTCACGTCGCCGGTCGAGGCATCCGTCGCCGTGTCGCCGGCCCTGGCCGTCGTCTCGCCCGTCGCCGCGCCGCTCGCAGGAGCCCCGTGCACCGGGTGGCTCCGCTCGAGCGCCGCGCCCTCGACGTCGACATCGGGCAGCAGGCGGTCGAGCCACTTCGGCAGCCACCACGCGGCCGGACCGAGCAGGTGCATGATCGCGGGCGTCAGCAGCATGCGCACGATGAACGCGTCGAACAGCACGCCGATCGCGAGGCCGAAGCCGAGCGGCCGCACCATCGTGAGGTGCGAGAAGACGAAGCCGCCGAACACGGCCGCCATGATGATCGCCGCCGCGGTGACGACGGCTCGCCCGCCGCGGAGGCCCGCGACGACCGCGAGGCGCGCGGGAGTGCCGTGCACGTACGCCTCGCGCATGCCGGAGACGAGGAACAGCTGGTAGTCCATCGCGAGGCCGAACAGCACGCCCATGACGATGATCGGCGCGAAGTTCAGCACCGGCCCCGGGTTGTGCACGCCGAACACCTCGCCGAGCCAGCCCCACTGGAAGATCGCCACCGTCGCGCCGAACGCCGCGAACAGTGAGAGCACGAAGCCGGCGGTCGCGATGAGCGGTACCAGGATCGAGCGGAACACGAGGATCAGGATGATGAGCGAGAGGCCCACGACGACCGCGAGGTAGAGCGGCAACACCCCGGCGAGCTTCGCCGAGATGTCGATGTTGCCGCTCGCCCCGCCCGCGACTCCGAGCTCGACGCCGTCGAGCTGGGCAGCGGATGCCGCGTCGCCGTCGATCGGCGACTGGCCGCGCAGCTCGTGCACGAGGGCCTCGGTCGACTCGCTCGACGGCCCGTCGCTCGGCACGACCTGGAAGGCGAAGAAGTCGCGCTCGTCGGAGACGCCCGCAGGAGCCACGGCGACGACGTCGTCGACGCTCATGAGCCACTCGGCGAGGTCGGCCTGGGTGGCGGCGACCTCGTCTTCGGCGACCGCGTCGGGCAGCGTCGCGGTCACGAGCAGGGGTCCGTTCTGGCCGGCGCCGAAGGCGTCGGAGACCGCAGTGTAGGCCTGGTAGGTCGTGGCATCCGGCGACTCGGATGCCCCGTCGGGCAGGCCGAGCCGCATCGAGAGCGCCGGAATCGCGATGACGAGGAGCAGCACGATCGAGACCACTGCCGTGACGATCGCCCGCCACGTCGGCATGGCGACGAGCTTCGGCGCCGCGTGCGACTCGTGGCCGATCTCGGCGCGAGCGCGCTTTCCGAGCACGCGCACGCCGATCAGCCCGAGGAGCGCCGGGGTGAGCGTGACCGCGATGAGCACGGCGACGAGCACGCAGACCGCGCCGACGGTGCCCATGATGCCGAGGAACGGGATGCCGGTGACGTTCAGGGCGAGCAGGGCCACGAGCACGGTCGAGCCGGCGAAGACGACGGCGTTGCCCGCGGTGCCGTTGGCGAGCTGGATCGACTCGCGCAGCTCCATGCCGGCGAGCACCTGGCGCCGGTGCCGGTTGATGATGAAGAGCGCGTAGTCGATGCCGACGGCGAGGCCCAGCATGACGCCGAGCACGGGCGTGACCGACGACATGTCGACGACGTCCGAGAAGGCGAGCGACCCGGCGACGCCGATGCCGACGCCGATGAACGAGGAGATGATCGGCAGCGTCGCGGGCAGGAGCGCGCGGAACACGATGATGAGCACGAGGGCGGCGATCAGCACGCCGACGATCTCGCCGATGCCGATGAGCCCGTCGATCGAGGCGGCGATCTCCGAGGAGTAGTCGACGTTCACGCCGTCGATGTCGGCGCCGTCGAGCGCGGCCGCGACCTCGGCCTTCAGCTCGCTCGAGAGCGAGAAGAGATCGTCCTCGAACATGACGACGCCGATCGCGGTGGACTCGTCGGTCGACACCGTGCGGATCTCGGCGGCGGCGTCCATCAGCCGCTCTCCGTCGTCGAGTTCGGCGGCCGACTCGTCGAGCTGGGCTCGGCCGTCGTCGAGCTGTGCCTGCTGGGCGTCGAGCTCCGCGGTGCCCGCGTCGAGCTGAGCCTGCTGCGCGTCGAACTGCGGGGCGGCCTGTTCGTAGACGCCGGCGGCCTTCGCCTGCTCGACCGCCGCGTCGAGCTGCGCCTGGCCCGCCGCGAGCTGGGCGCTCGCGGCGTCGAGCTGCGCCTGGCCCGCGTCGAGTTCGGCGCGGCCGGCCTCGATCTGCGCGGTGCCATCCGCGAGCTGGCCGGCTTGGTCATCGCGAGCGGATGCCGCGGCGAACGGGTCGACGACCTCCGCGACGCCGTCGATCTCGGCGATGTCGGCGAGGAGCGCGGAGATCTCCTCGCGCTGCGCCTCGGTCAGCGCCTCGCCATCATCGGTCTGGAAGACCACGGTGCCGTTGGCTCCGCCGAGACCGTCGAGCCGGGCGTCGAGCTGCTCGGTGACCCGCTCGGTCTCGGTACCGGGGATCGACATGCTCTGCGTGAGCGTGCCGCCAAAGGCGAGGAAGGCGCCGCCTGCGAGGGCGAGCACGCCGAGCCATCCGACGAGCACGAGCCATGCTCGTCGTGCCGAGAATCGACCGATGCGGTACAGAAGTTCAGCCATGGAGCCGAGGTGCCCTTCATGAAGTGTCGGGGAATCGGCGCTTCATCGAGCCCTCTCGAGGATAACCGACATCTGTTGGAAATCTTGACGCTTCGGGACATCCGGAGCTGGCAGAATCCCCCTATGGACGTCAGGGTGGAGCGAACGCGGCGACGCCTGCAGAGCGCCCTGCTCGAGCTCGCTCGGGAGCGGCCGCTCGACGAGGTGACGATCGCCGAGATCACCGCGCGTGCCGGCGTGAACCGCAGCAGCTTCTACCAGCACTACTCCGACAAGGAGACCCTGCTCGCCGACGCGCTCGACGCGGCTGCTGAGACGGCCGCCACGATGCTGCCCGATCGCTACGAACCGCCGAGCGGCCCGCCGCAGGCGCTCATCGTCTTCCTCCAGCACGTCGACGAGCACGCCGAGCTGTATCGCTCGGTCTTCGGGGCGACGGGGTCGGCCGTGGTGCTCGCCCGGCTCCGCGGCCGCATCGACGCGATCGTGCGTGCCGGCTTCGTTTCGGCCGACTCCGGGGCGTACGGCGGCCTGCCGCTCGACATCATCGCCGCGGGCATCACGGGCTCCGCGCTCGGAGTGGTCGAAGCGTGGCTCCTACGGGACCCGCGTCCGTCGGTCGAGGTCGGCGCCGACTGGGTCTGGCGTGCGCTGCTCGGCCCAGGCGTCGACTGGGAGTGACGCCGTCGGAGGTCTCCGCTAGGTTGACCCCGACGAAAGGACCGCGATGACCTCCGCATCCGAACTGCTCGCACTTCGCGCCGAACTCACCGGCACGCTCCTGCTCCCGGGCGACACCGACTACGAGGCGGCGCGGCGCCCATGGAACCTCAGCGTCGACCAGCACCCTGCGGCGATCGCAGAGCCGGCGGATGTCGCGGACCTGCAGGCGATCCTCCGCTTCGCGGCTGCGGCCGGGCTCGGCGTCACCGTGCAGCCCAACGGCCACGGCGCGAACGGCGACCTGCGCGGGGTCGTGCTCGTTCGGCCGGCGCGATTCGACTCCCTCGCCGTCGACACGCAGGCGCGGGTGCTGCGCGCCGGGGCGGGCGTCAATTGGGGCCGGGCGCTCGACGAGCTCGACGGCACCGGCCTCGTCGCGCTCGCGGGCTCGAACGCCGAGGTCAATGTCGTCGCGCTCGCGATCGCCGGCGGGCACTCGATGTTCAGCCGCCGGTACGGCATCACTGCCCGGTCGATCATCTCCGTCGAGCTCGTCGACGCGGCAGGCGTCGTGCATCGGGTGAGCGATGCCGACGACGCCGAGCTCATCTGGGCGCTGCGCGGCGGCGGCGGGCTCTTCGGCATCGTCACCGAGATCGAGCTCGCCCTCTATCCCGGTGACGCGATCTTCGGCGGCGGCCTGACCTTCCCCGCGGAGTCGGCCGAGGCCGTCATCACGGCCGCGCTCGAACTCGCCCGCGACGAGCCCGAACTCGGCGTCGACATCGGCATGATGCGCTTCCCCGATGTCGAGCACCTGCCGCCGCACCTGCGCGGCCGCACCGTCGCGACAGTGAACCTCGTGCACCTCGGCGACGAGGCGACCGGGCGCGCGTTCGCCGATCGCATCACCTCGGTCGCCGAGCCGATCGCCGACGCGCTCACGAACTTCACGATCGGCGGGCTCGCCGCTGTCGCGGCCGAGCCGGTCGACCCCATGCCGTCGGCCGAGTTCGGCGCCGCCATCACCGGTCTCGATGCCGCGTTCGCTCGCGAGTTCGTCGACGCGTTCCTCAGCGGCGCCGATCGCGGGCTCATGCGCTGCGGCATCCGCCTCCTCGGCGGCGCGATCGCCGACGAGCTCGGGGCCGACCGCGCCGTCGTCGGCGCGATGCAGGCCGACGGCCTGGTGAGCGCGGGAGTGCTGCTCTTCGATCCGACGATCGACGTCGACGCGGCGTTCGCGCCCCTCCGCGAACTCGTCGCGAAGCACCCCGGCGGGCGGCCGCTGCCCTCCTTCCTCGGTTCGGGGGCGACGCTCGCCGGCGCCTACGACCCCGACGTGCTCGAGCGCCTCGCCGCCGTCAAGCAGCGTGTGGACCCGGGCGGGGTGATCCGCAGCAACCGCCCGTTGGGCTGGCTGGATCAGACTGTCGGCTGACCTCGAATGCATCTCACGGCTGACGATCGGCGATCGCCCCGTCGGTAGCGTCGAGCGGATGAAGCACTCGCCCTGGCTCACCGCACCCGTGCTCGTCGTCGGCGGGCTCGCCGCACTCGTGATGTTCCTTCCGTTTCCCGGCAGCCTGAGCGTGGTGCTCTTCGAGGCGATCGCTCCGACGACGTCGCGCTGGCCGGGCATCGACGTGCCGGCGCTTGCCGGGCTCTTCCCCCTCGCCGCCCTGCTCGCGATCGCGCTCCTGCGAGCGTGGCGCACGGATGTCGCGCGCTTCGCCGCGGGCGGCGCTGCGGCGCTCGGGACGGCGCTCGCGTATCTCGCGAGTGAGGGGCTGAAGCTCGTGGTCGCCCAGGACCGTCCGTGCCGCGATGTCGTCGCGGTGGCGGAGTGCCCGCCCGCGGACGACTGGTCGTTCCCCTCGAACCACTCGACCGTCGCGTTCGCCCTCTTCGCCGCGATCGTCGTCGTGACCCATCGCAGCTGGGTGCCCTGGGCGGCCGCACTGCTCGCGGGCGTCGTCGCGAGCGCACGGGTGGCCGAGGGCGTGCACTACCCGCACGATGTGGCTGCCGGAGCCCTGCTGGGCATGGCGGTGGCATTCGCCGCGAGCGCGGCGTTGCGACGCCCTGCGCTACGGGCGTCGACGAGGGTTGCCGGGCGCCGCACGAATCGCGCGCACGATGGCGAGTCGCTCAGGAGATGACGAACCGCGAGATCAGTCCGCCCGACAGCTGAAAGGCGAAGTCTGCGGGCCCGTTGTAGCCATTGCCCGAGACCGCGACACTGACGACGTATTCATCAGGCGCGTCGCCCGCCCGCACGCTCAGCACCTCGAACCGCTCCTGCCGGCCGATGTTGTCGGTCTTGTTCCAACTCGCGACGCCATCGCGCCCGTGGAACTCCCGCGACATGTCCTTCAGGTAGGCATCGGGCGCGAACGCCGCCACGAATCCGTCCGAGTCGCCGAGGTTCGTCGAATCGACGAACGCCCGGATGGCACTCGGCAGTTGTTGCTCCGTCATGCTGGCTCCTCTCGTCGGCGGGCTCGCATCGACGACGGCACCGTATCGCGAAGCGGTGCGCAAGCCCAAGCTGACGGGCCGGCGTCGGATGCGATGAGTACCGTGGCCCCATGGAGCCGCATCGTCTCGATCGCAGCGAGGCGCGACGCGTCGCGATTCGCGCGCAACTGCTCGACGCCCCTCGACCGACCGAGCTGCTCGGGGTCGTGCGGCAGCTGACGCTGCTGCAGGTCGACCCGACGGCGGCGATCGCACCGAACGCGGACCTCGTGGCGTGGAGCCGCCTCGGCAACGCGTATCGGCCGGGCGACCTCGTTCGCGCCCTCGAGCAGGAGCGCACGCTGTTCGAGGTCGACGCGCTCATCCGCCCGATCGAAGACCTCGCGCTGCATCGCGCCGACATGGCGTCGTGGCCGACGTGGCAGCGGTCGCGAGAGTGGCTCGAGCAGAACGCGTCGTTCCGCCGCGACATCCTCCGCCGCCTCGCCGGCTCCCCCGAACCGCTGCTCTCCCGCGAGATCCCCGACACGAGCGCGGTGGCGTGGCAGTCGAGCGGGTGGACCCACAACCAGAACGTCGGTCGCATGCTCGAGCTGCTCGCGCTGCGCGGCGAGGTCGCGATCGCGGCCCGGCGAGGGCGCGAGCGGCTCTGGGCGCCCGCCGATCGCGTCTACCCCGCCGAGTCGCTCGCGTCCCCTGTGATGCCGGCCGACGAAGCCCTGCAGCGACGCAACGAACGCCGGTTGGCGGCCCTCGGCATCGCCCGCGAGAAGTCGACGAAGATGCCGCTCGAACCCGTCGATGTGGGCCTCGCCGGCGAGCCGGCGATCGTCGAGGGCGTGCCCGGCGTCTGGCGGGTCGACCCCGCGGCCCTCGGCCGGCCGTTCGCCGGTCGAACCGCGCTGCTCTCACCGTTCGACCGGCTGACCTACGACCGCGTGCGGGCACAGCAGCTCTTCGACTTCGAGTACGTGCTCGAGATGTACAAGCCCGCCGCAGCCCGCCGGTGGGGCTACTTCGCCCTGCCGATCCTGCACGGCGACCGCCTCGTCGGCAAGCTCGACGCGAAGGCCGACCGCAAGGCGGGCACGCTCACGGTCAACGCGGTGCATGAAGACGTGCCGTTCAGCCGCGACATCCGCCACGCCGTCGACGATGAGGTCGCGAGCCTCGCCGACTGGCTCGGGCTCGAGGTCGTCGCGGCCTGAGCGGTCAGCCGACGACGAGTCGCTCGTCTTGGGATGCCGCCTCGGTTGAGGCTGCGAGCCCCTCGGGTCGTGGCTGCGCCGAGTGCGGGGTGTCGAGGAGGTCGGCCTGGAGTCGCCAGAGCGTGACCTTCAGTTCTTCGCGAAGCTCGGCGTACGCGGGGTCGAAGTACACGTTGTTCAGCTCTTCGGGGTCGGCCTCGAGGTCGTAGAGCTCCCACTCCGGCGGGTAGCGGTGCGGGGACGCACCCGGCAGGCCGAGGCCGTCGTTGTAGAAGTAGATGAGCTTGTGCCGGTCGGTGCGCACTCCGTAGTGGGCGAACGCGTGGTGGTTGACGTCGTCGTTCTCGAAATAGCGGTAGTACATCGCGGGCCGCGTCGGTCGTGCCGGTTCGTCGGTCAGCTGCGGCCAGAAGCTCAGGCCCTGCATCCGCGGGTGCGACGCCAGCCCGACACCGTCGAGGATGGTCTGCGCGAAGTCGACGTTCGTGACGATCTGTTCCAGCGGTTCCTCGCGGTGCGGAATGCGTGACGGGCAACTGATGAGCAGCGGCATCCGGAGTGACTCGTCGTACATGAAGCGCTTGTCGAACCAGCCGTGATCGCCGAGGAAGAACCCCTGGTCCGAGGTGTACATCGTGAGGGTGTCGTCGAACTGGCCGCGATCGCGGAGCCAGTCGATGACCCGGCCCACGTTGTCGTCGACGGATGCCACGCAGGCGAGGTAGTCCTCCATGTAGCGCTGGTACTTCCAGAGCGCCGCCTGCTCGTAGTCGAGGCCCTCGGGCGGCGCCTGCTTCAGGTCGGTCAGCGTCAGGTGATCGGCGATCCGCATCGCGGCACGATGCGCGGCCGACGACCGGGTGCGGTAGTCGTCGCCGAACGTCGCCGGCACCGGGATCGGCTCGGAGTACATGCCCTTGTGCCGCTCGTCGGGCTCCCACGGCCGATGCGGTGCCTTGTGATGGATCAGCAGGCACCACGGCTCATCCCCCTCGAGGGACTCGAGCCACTCCAACGAGAGATCCGTGATCACGTCCGTCGCGTAGCCCTCGACGATGCGAACCCCGTCTTCGGTCAGGATCTGCGGATCGAAGTACTCGCCCTGGTCGCGCAGCACGGCCCAGTGGTCGAAGCCCTGCGGATCGTGCCCGGGGCCCTCCCCCATGTGCCACTTGCCGACGATGCCGGTGCGGTACCCCGACTCGCGAAGCTGCGAGACGAACGTCGGCTGCGACGCGTCGATCGGCGTCTCGAGGGTCGTGACCCCGTTCACGTGGCTGTAGGTGCCCGTGAGGATCGACGCCCGGCTCGGCGTGCACAAGGCGTTCGTGCAGAAGCAATTGTCGACGCGTACGCCCGCCTCGGCGATCTCGTCGATCCGCGGGGTGCGATTGACGACCGAGCCATACGCTCCGATGGCGTGCGAGGCGTGGTCGTCGGTCAGGATCAGCAGGATGTTCGGGCGGCGTTCGGTGGTGCTCATGGATCTCATTCGTCTCGTGCGTGCGGGGTCGGCCGGGTCATCCGCTGCCGACCGGCGCGCGACGGAGCCGGAGCTCCGCCGCGCGACCGGCGGGCAGCAGTGCCGTTCGGCCCTACTTGCCGGCCTCCACGAACTGGTCGCCCAGGTAGTACTCGGTGGGGTCGGTCGGCGACTCGAGCTTGCCGGCGCTCACGAAGTACTCGTTGAGGCTCGTGAGCCACGTCGTGACGGTGCCGTCCTCGGTGAGTTCGGTGAGCTCGGCCGAGGTCAGGTATTTGGCGTTCGCAGCCTCGGCCGCGAGGTCTTCGGGCTTGAGCTTGGTCATCGTCGCGGTGAGCTCGATCGCCTCGTCCATGTTCTCCACGCGGAAGTCGATGGCCTCGCGGATGACGGCGATCACCTGCTTCGTCAGTTCGGGGTTCTCTTCGACGAAGGCAGGGCTCGCGACGAAGGCGCTCGGGAAGGCGACCTGGTCGGCGAAGTCCTCGTTCTCGGCGAGGATCTCGAGTTCGGGCACCTGCTGCTGGATCGTGTCGATGAGCGGATACCAGATGCCCGCGGCGTCGACCTGCCCGGCCGAGAAGGCCGCGACCACGGTCGCCGGATCCATGGCGACCTTCTCGACGTCGTCCATCGTCATTCCGGCGTCCTTCAACGCCATGGTGAGGATCATGTCGCCGGACGTGCCCTCGGGCACCGCGACCTTCTTGCCCTTCAGGTCTTCGATGGAGGTGATGCCCGGTTGCGCGATCACCCGGTCGGCGTTGCCGAGCGCGTTGATGGCGGCCACCTTCGCCTGACCGGAGGCGGGCAGCCACATCGCGCCCGGGCCGATGTAGCCGAAGTCGAGGTCGTTGGTGCCGAGCGCCTGGATCTGCAGCGGACCGTTCGTGAAGACGGGCGTCTCGACGTCGATGCCGTGCTTCTCCCACAGGCCCTGGTCTTCGGCGATCGCGGCGATGCTCGCGCCGTTGAAGTCGGCGATGTAGCCGAAGCGCACCTTCTCGAGTTCGGCGGGAGCGCCGGCCTCGTCAGAACCTCCGGCCGCGCTGGGCGCGCAACCTGAGAGGGCGAGGGCGACGACGGCTGCAGCGGCGGCGAAGACGCCGCGCTGACGGGATGAGTGGGTCATGAGATCTTCCTTGATGTCGTGCTGTCGGTCGACAGCGATCGGGGGTCGTGCTGGTGGGTGTCAGTGGTTCTGGTGGTAGACCGCGTTCCAGACGCGGTTGCGCAGCGCCGCGAACTCTGGGCTGAGTCGCATCTCCTCGGTGCGCGGGTACGGCAGGTCGACCTCGACGATCTCGAAGATGCGCCCGGGCCGTGCGGCCATGACGACGACGCGGTTCGCGAGGAACACCGCCTCGTCGACGTCGTGCGTGATGAACACGACGGTGCGCTTGTCCCGGCTCCAGGTGTCGAGCAGCTGCTCCTGCAGCTTCACCCGGGTGAGGGCGTCGAGCGCGCCGAACGGCTCGTCCATGAGCAGGATGCTGGGATTCACGGCATAGGCGCGGGCGATCGCGCAGCGCTGCTTCATGCCGCCCGAGAGCATCTTGGGCAGTGCGTCGGCGAACTCGGTGAGCCCGACCATCTCGATGAAGTGCTCGGCCTTCTCGCGTCGTTCCTTCGCGGGGAGGCCCGCCGTCTTCAGTCCGAACTCGACGTTCTTGCGCACCGTGAGCCATGGGAAGAGGGCGTACTGCTGGAAGATGACGCCGCGTTCAGGGCCGGGTCCGTCGACGGCACGACCATCGACGAGCGCCTGCCCCGCGGTGGGCTCATCGAGTCCCGCGAGGATGTTCATGAGCGTCGACTTGCCGCAGCCCGACGGCCCGACGACGGTCACGAACTCGTTGTCGGCGACGTCGAGCGAGACGTCGCCCAGGGCGACGAACTCCTCGCCCTTCAGGTCGAAGGTCTTGCGCACGTGGCGCACCGAGATGCGGGCGTCGGTGAGCTGGGCGGTCGTGGTCATCGTCGTTCCTGCCATCCGGTGAGCTTCTTCTCGGCGAGCAGCAGCAGGCGGTCCATCAGGAGGCCGAGGATGCCGATCACGATGAGGCCGACGAAGATCGTCGGCAGGTCGTAGTACAGCTGCGCCTGCTGCATGCGGGCGCCGAGCCCCAGCTGCGCTGCGATGAGTTCGGCGGCGACGAGCGTCGCCCACGCGGCACCGAGGCCGACGCGCATGCCGACCAGGATGAACGGCACGGATGCCGGCACCACGACCCTGAGGAAGATGGCTGCGTCCTTCGCACCGAGCACTCGAGCGGCGTTGATCAGGGTGCGGTCGATGCTCACGACACCTTGGAACGTCGAGATCACGCACGCGAAGAACGCCGCGAGGAAGATGACGAAGATCTTCGGGACCTCGCCGATGCCGAGCAGCACGATCGCGAGCGGAATGATCGCGAGCGGCGGGATGGTGCGGAAGAACTGGATCCACGGCTCGATGAGCCCGCGTGCCCAGGCGTACCAGCCCATCATGAAGCCGACGGGGATCGCGACGAGGGTGCCGAGCGCGAAGCCGATGAGCACTCGGCTGAGGCTCGCGAGGAGGTCGGCGATGAGCGTGCCGTCGATGAGCAGCTCCCACGCGCGCACGGCGACCTCGACGGGCGACGGCAGGCGCAGGCCGGCGGCGGAGAGCGCCCACCAGAGCAGGATGCCGGCGGCGACGCTGATGAGGTTCAGGGCGAGCATCCGGCGACGCGGCGATCGGCCCTTCGGGGTCGTCGTGCGTTGCGCGGAGGTCTGGCGCACGGTGGCGTCGGTCACTGCGACCATGCGAGAACTCCTTCGTTCACGCGAACTCCTTCGTTCAGGGGGGACATCAGTTGCTGCTCCTTCGCAATGGGGCGGTCGCGGGTGCGACGTCGGTCGCCGACTGGTAGCCGGCCAGCAGGGGGGAATTCTGGAAGATGGCGATGATGGCGCCGATAGCGCCGCCCTCGTCGCCGAGCGAGGCGGTGCGGATCGTCGGGGCGTACTCGCCGACCGGCAGCAGCTCGTAGGCCGTGGTCGCGGCGACCTGCTCGAGGATCACGTCGGAGACGTGGGCGATCTCACCGCCGATCACGATCTCCGACGGATTCAGGGCCACCGCGAGCGAGCCGAGCACCCGTCCGATCGCCTCGCCGGCGTCACGGAGCACGCCGATGACGATGGGATCGCCCTTGCCCGCGGCATCCGCCAGTTCGTCGAGCGAGGCCGTGGGCACGCCCGCGTCGGTGCATCGCCGCAGGATCGCCTCGATCGAGGCGACGGTCTCGAGGCAGCCGCGCTTGCCGCACCGGCAGAGCTCGCCGTTGCCGTCGAGGCTGATGTGGCCGAACTCGCCGGCCAGCCCGGAGGCGCCCGTGACGAGGCGCCCGCCGACGACGAGGCCGCCGCCGATGCCGTCGGAGAGGCGCAGGTAGAGCAGGTGGTCCGCCCCGGCCGCGGTGTCCCAGGTGGCCTCGGCGAGTCCGGCGAGGCGCGTGTTGTTGTCGAGCAGCACGGGCGCATCGAAGCGCTCGACGAACGCGGTGCGCATGAGGACGGCGCCGGCGCGGCGCGCTTCGGCGACGGGCTCCGACGGTTCGTGCGGCACTCGCGGCGAGAACGGCCCGGGGAACCCGATGCCGACGCCGAGCACGCCCTCGAAGTGCAGCTCACCCTCGACGCCCATGCGGTCGATGAGGTCGAAGGCGGCGGCGATGCGCTCGCCCCACGATGCTGCCGCGTCGTAGGCGACGGCGTCGGAGGCGATCAGGTCATGGGCGGCGTTCGCGACGACGATGCGAACCCGTCGGCGACCGAAGTCGACGCCGAGGTACTGCCCGGCCGCGGGGTCGAGCGTGAGCTTCTCGGCAGGGCGCCCCCGGCCGAGGCGCGGCGTCTCGTCGGCCGAGACCGAGATCACACCGCGCTCGAGCAGCTGCGAGGCGATCTCCGAGAGGGTGGTGCGCGAGAGGCCGATGCGCGTGGCGAGCTCGCCGCGCGTCATCGCACCGTGCTCGCGCAGCACCTGGAGGACCCGGTCTTCATGGGTCCGTCTGACGAGTGCATGCACTCCACTGGGCAGGGTCACAACGGACACGCTAGGAGGGCTGATTTTTTCCGTCAACACTCCGACATAATTCGGTTCGAAATCCACCGTGATGCGGATGAAGATGCCTCGAGCGAGAGACCGCGCGAAGCCGACGACGAAGGGCACGAGGTCGACGACCCTCGTGCCCTTCGTTCACGGAGCGACCGGCAGCGCCGATCGCCCGTTCAGCGGATCATGCCGTCACCCGCACCTCCGTGCCTCGTAGGGCAAGGTCGAGGCGGTGGAGACCGCAGCACCGTCGACCACGGCGGTCGCCTCGACCGTCACCTCGCCGGCCGGCAACTCGGCCAGGCGGGTCGAGAACACGTGGAACGCGTTCTTGCCCGCCGCAACGGTCTCGAAGGCCTTCGCACCGTACGGCGACGTGAACGTCACCGCGAGCGGCACGTCCTCGCCGTTCGTCGCCCGCACCGAGAGCACGGCCTTCGACGCGACGCACCTGCTCGTCACCACGGTCTCGAGGGCGAGCCCGGCATCGACCACGGTCACCGAGACCTCACCCGCCACGACCGGCTCACCGCCGGCGACCGACACCTCGAGCTGCCCGACGTGAACGCCCGCCGACTCGAAGGTCCGGCTCGAGGCGCCCGTGTAGGCCGAGTTGATCGTCATCGCGGCGATGTCGGTCACGGCAGTGCCGGTCAGCTCGACCGGCTGGCGCTGCCCGTCGTCCCACACGAGTTCGGCCGTGACATCCGCTGCCGCCGTGTCGGGCGCCATCACGCGCCATCCGATGCCGACCGGCGACCCGACTGCAGACTCACCGCCGCCCGCGACGTCGGGTGCGGCGTCGATGCGCCAGTCGACCGTCGCGGTCGGGAAGACGTTGACGCCCTGCGCGGTCATGCGCGGGCCCAGCTGCCCGACCCGGTCGATGAACTCCGCGAGCACCTTGCCGTCCTGCGGGGTCCAGCCCGCCTCGGCCGTCGCCAGCAGGCGGGGGAAGGTGTAGAACTGCGCCTGGTCGACGCCGCGGATGAACTCGCCCCAGAACGCCGCCTCGACGCCGAGGATCGACTCCTCGGCGACGCCCGCGATCTGGGTCGCCGGGTTCCAGTTGTACGCGTTCTCGAGCGTGCACGGCCCGCCGCACGCCCACGTGCCGCCGAGCGGCTGGCGGGAGTCCTGCTTCTGGGGCATGTACGTCTTGTTCGCGGGCGACAGGATCACCTTCGCGCCGCGGGTGTCCACCGCGGCGCGCGTGGATGCCCCGTCGCCGGTCCAGAGCTGCACGACCGCGGCATCCTGCGGCAGGTTCGTGCTCGCGTACTCGTTCCAGCCCACGACGGTCTTGCCGAGGTCGGCGACCGTCGCCGTCGCGAAGTCCACCATCTCGACGTAGTCCTCGTGCGAGGTCGTGTGCGCCTCGTCACCGCCGATGTGCAGGTACTCGCCCGGCGTGAGCTCGGCGACCTGGCGCAGCACCTCGGTGATGAACGTGTACGTGTGCTCGTTGTTCGCATCGAACGTCGAGATGCCGACCTGGCCCGTGCCCTGGTGCGGGGCGGTGGTCTCGCCCGGCAGCGGCTTCGGGTTCGACCCCGCCGAGTTCAGCTGCGGAATCGCGTGCAGGGCGGCGTTCGTGTGACCGGGCAGGTCGATCTCGGGGATCACGGTCATGCCGTTCTCGCCCGCGTACGCGACGATCTCGCGGTAGTCGTCCTTCGTATAGAAGCCCGTGTGCCCGAGCTCGGTGCCCATGAGGGCGCCCGTCGGGCTGTACGTCATCGCGGTCGCGCCGCTGATCGTGGTGAGGGCGTCGTAGTCGATGCCCGAGGGGTTCTCGGCCGGCACGTCCATCGCGAGGCGCCAGCCCTGGTCGTCGGTCAGGTGCAGGTGCAGGCGGTTGAGCTTCAGCGGCGCCGCGCTGTCGATGAGGCGCTTCATCTCGTCGACGGTGTAGAAGCTGCGCGCCGAGTCGACCATGAGGCCGCGGTGCTCGAAGCGGGGGTAGTCGCTGATCGCGACGAACGGCACCGACCACGGCACGTCGGCGACATGGTCGGACTCGACCCACGCCGGCAGCAGCTGTCGCAGCGTCTGCACCCCGTTCAGCGCGCCGGCCGGGGTGTCGGCGGCGAGCTCGATGCCGGCCGCCGTCACGTCGAGGGTGTAGCCCTCGGCCTCGTGCCCGGCGGGTGCGAGGCCTTCGGCGACCGAGATCTCGATGGCGCGCTCGCCGGCGTCGCCTGCGGCGACGATCGGCAGTTCGAATCCGGTCGAGGGCCGCATCAGCTCGGCGAGGTACTCGGCCGCGTCGAGAGCATCACCGGATGCCGCGATCGCGACGTCATCGGCGAGCACGAACTCGCCCTCGGCGCGCTCGAGCGAGACGGGCGCCGGCACGAGCGGCAGCTGCGGCTCGGGCTCGGGCAGCGGCTGGTCGTAGACGCGGAACTCCGAGATCGAGTACCCCCACGTCGACCAGCGAGTCACGCCCTGCATGCGCACGAACCCGACGGGCTCGTCGACGTCGATGTTGATCTCGTCGATGCGCGGGCAGGTGGCCTGCGCGCTGCGCTCGGCCTCGGTCGTCCACGAGACGCCGTCGACCGAGGTCTCGATGCGGAACGATCGCGCGCACGCGTTCGGCCAGTCGATCACGACGGTCGCGACGTCGGCGGGCTCGGCGAGCTCGAGCTGCAGCCAGCTCGCGTCGACGTACTTCGACGACCATCGCGTCGAGACATCGCCGTCGTTGACCTGCGTCGGCGCGAATCGCGCTTCGTCGAGCTCGGTCGACGAGGCCGTGGCGACGGCATCGAGAGCGAGGTTCGCCGGCATCGCGACGAGCGCGGTGGAGCCGGTGGCCGTGGAGCCGGGAGATGGCGCGGCTGGTGCCTGCTCGGTGGCCGAGGCGGCGACCGGCGCCGCCGCGAAGGCGAGCACGGCCACCGTCACGGCAGCGGCGAGACGGAATCTGGTTGGCATTGAACACTCCTCGTCGAGGCTTCAGCAATTGCTGCCCAACGCTAGGGAGGGCGATTTTTTCCGTCAACACTCCGTCGGAACTCGGCGGCCGGCGAGGCCCGTCACGGCCATAGAGTGAGCAGATGATCCGTCACACCGTCGCCTTCCGCCTGCACCACGCCTCGGGCTCGGCCGAGGAGGCCTCCTTCCTCTCCGACGCCGAGGCGCTCGCCGCGATCCCGGGCGTGGAGCGCTTCGAGCAGCTCCGTCAGGTGAGTTCGAAGAACGGGTTCTCGTACGGCTTTTCGATGGAGTTCGCCGACCAGGCCGCCTACGACGCCTACAACGAGCACCCGGCGCACGTCGCCTTCGTGCAGGACCGCTGGGTTCCCGAGGTCGAGGACTTCCTCGAGCTCGACTACGTGCCGCTCGACGCCTGAGCCGCAGACCTGCGCATGGATGTCACCGAGTGGCTGCTCGACTCCGATCCGGCGATCCGCTGGCAGGTCATGCACGACCTGCTCGACGCACCGCCCGATGAGGTCGATCGCGAGCGCGCCCGCGTCGCCACGGAGGGATGGGGCGCGCGCCTGCTGGCACTGCAGGCCGACGACGGCTACTGGGGCGGCCAGGAGTACGGCATCGACGGCGACCGCCGGAGCGTGATGTGGACCCTCCACCTGCTGCGACGACTCGGCATCGACCCGGAGGCCCCGCAGGCCCGCGCAGCGATCGCCCGGGTTCGCGACGGCGTCGTCTGGCGCGAGTGGGGCGACCTGCCGTTCTTCCACGGCGAGGTCGAAGAATGCGTGAACGGCGGCGTGCTCGCGCTCGCCGTCTACTTCGGCGAGCTGGGTGCCGGCAGCGAACGCATCATCGATCGGCTGCTGCAGGAGCAGCTCCCCGACGGCGGCTGGAACTGCGAACCGATCGAGGAGTCGACCCGCTCGTCGTTCGACTCGACGCTGTGCGTGCTCGAGGGGCTCGCGGCGTACGAGCAGGCGGTGCCGGGCGCGCCGCCCGAGATCGCGGCATCCCGCCGTCTCGGCGAGGAGTACCTGCTCGAACGCGAGCTGTTCCGCCGACGCTCGACCGGCGAGATCGTGCTCCCCCGGTACGCGAACCTGAAGTTCCCGCCGTACTGGACCTACGACGTGCTGCGCGCGCTCGACTACTTCCGCTCGGCCCACGATCGCCCCGACCCGCGGGTCGCCGACGCCGTCGAGCTCGTGGCCTCGCAGCGCGGCGACGACGGCCGCTGGCTCGCTAGCACCCCGTGGAACGGCCAGGTCTTCTTCGCGGTCGACGCTCCGGAGGGCGAGCCGAGCCGGTGGAACACGCTGCGGGCGATGCGCGTGCTGCGCTGGTTCGATCAGCGGTAGGCGTCAGCCGAGACGGGCGCCCAGCCGGTCGCGGCGGAACTGGCCGGCCGCCACGAGTACCGCGACGAGCACGGCCATCACGGCGCACGTGATGAGTCCGGCCGGTCCGGCGAGCCACGCCGGCGGCACCGGCGAGTCGGCGGCGACGACGAGAGCGCCGAGCCCGGCCGCCGCATTGAACGCTCCGTGCCCGAACACGGCGGGCCACACCGAGCCGGTGCGAAGCCTGGTCCATCCGAGCAGCACGCCGAGCACCATGCAGGTGAGCATCATGAGCAGCACGCCCGTGAGGTCGGTGAGCCCGAAGTTGTAGCCGAGCAGAATGAGCGGCGAGTGCCAGAAGCCCCAGAACGCACCGGAGACGAGGAGCGCCGGCCAGACGCCGAGCGGCCGCAGCGCCGGCAGCAGCCAGCCGCGCCATCCGATCTCCTCACCGAACGCGAACGGCGCGTTGAGGATCGCGCCGACCGGGATCATGACGAGCTGCATGACGACGAGCAGCAAGATCGGCGGTGCCGGCGTGCCGGGAGGGAGCATCGAGTCGAGTTGTTCGGCGAACCCCGAGAAGCCGACGAGGTCGAAGCGGGCGAGATCGAGCAGGCCGACCACGACGAGCCCGACCGCGATGAGCAGCGGCAGCACGACGATCGCGGCCGCCGACATGCCGAGGGTGCGGCCGACGGGCCGCAAGGGCCACATGCCGAGATCGCGCAGGATGCCGCGGGCTCCGCGCCGCCCGCGCTGTCGCCGTTCCACGAGGAGCGCGGCGACCGTCGCGATCGCCGGGCTGAGCATCATGGCGGTCGCGATCAGCGGCAGCAACGGGTCGGCCATGCCGAGCCCGCGCACCCACAGGGGCGAGGCGACGGCCCAGGCGAGCCCGCACGAGACGACCGCGAAGACGGCGACGGCCGCCCATGGCACGCGCGTCGGCGCGGTGGGGAGGGCTACTGCCTCGGCGGTTGCGGGCCCCGCCTCCGTTTCGGGCGCTGCCTGCGGCACGGCGTGGTCGGGTGTCGTCGAGAGGGCCGGCTCGGCACGTTCATCGCTCACGCGATCCACGCTAGCCAGGCGCGCCCGCTCGCGGATCCCCCGCGAGACGGAGTTCAGCGGCCCGACGGAGTTCAGCACTCAGAGGAAGAGCTTGAACCCTACATGGGATGCCGCGAAGCCGAGCCGCTCGTAGAAGCGATGCGCATCGGCCCGGCGCGCATCCGACGTCAATTGCACGAGCGACACGCCCTGCTCGCGGGCGTGGCCGACCGCCCACTCGATCATCGCCGAGCCGAGCCCCAGGCCGCGTAGTTCCTCCGCCACGCGCACCGCCTCGATCTGCATCCGCATCGCCCCGCGCCGCGCGAGCCCCGGGATGACGGTGAGCTGCATGGTGCCGACCACCCGGCCGTCGGCGGCCTCGAGCACCGTCAATGTCTGCGCGGCATCGGCGTCGATGGCTTCGAACGCACGCTCGTAGGGCGCGGCGCCGTCGGGGTCGGGGGTCTCCTCGGCGGCGCGCAGAGAATCCGCGGCGATCAGCGCGACGAGGCCGACGAGGTCGCCGCGCTGCGCACGTCGCAGCACGAAGGTGGAATCGCCGGCTTCGAGGGTCGCGAACGTCATGCCCTCAACCTCCCACACGATCGACTGAGCGGATGCCGCGGCATCCACTGCCCTCACTCCGGGTCCTGCGCGAGTCGTCGCAGCAGGGCCGCGAGGGTCGCCTGCTCCTCGCGGCTGAGCCCGCGGAGCTCTTCGGCCTCGCGTTCGGCGAGCGTGCGCATGGCCGCGTCGACCCGGGTCGCGCCCTCGTCGGTGAGCCGCACGAGCACGCTGCGGCCGTCGCGCGGATTCGGCCGGCGCTCGACGAGGCCTCGGCGCGTGAGGTTGTCGAGCCGGTTCGTCATGGCGGCGCTGCCGATCATGGTCGCCTCGATGAGCTGGGCCGGGCTGAACTCGTGCGGCGGCTCCTCGCGGCGGAGCGCGGCCAGCACGTCGAACTCCCAGACCGCGAGCCCCGCACCGCTGAAGGCCGCCGCCCGCAGCCGCCCGAGGCGATTCGCCACGCGCCGGAGCCGCGACATGACGTCGAGCGGCGTCAGGTCCACCCCGGGCAGTCGGTGCGACCACGCGTCGATCAGCAGGTCGACCTCGTCGTCGCGGTCGCCGCGCTCACTCACGCTCCGGGGCATACCGCCACGGTATCCGAAGCGACGCGTCGAACGCATTCCGAGCGGCGAGATGACGGATGACCCGTCTCACGGCGATCACCGATCGAAACTGCGTCAGACTGGAAGGGTGCCGGCACCTGCCGGCGCGGCCCGCTGGGAGGAACAGTGACCCTCGATCGAACGACGACCATCGACGGTCTGCTGCCGGCGCAGCTCCGGCGGGACTTCCCGTACCTCGACCAGGAGCTGAACGGGCATCCGCTCGCCTATCTCGACTCCGGCGCGACCGCCCAGCGACCGGTCGCCGTGCTCGACGCCGAGCGCGCCTACCTCGAGCACGCGAACGCCGCCGTGCACCGGGGCGCGTCGACCCTCGTCGGCACGTCGACGACCGCGTTCGAGGAGGCGCGCGAGACGGTCGCCCGCTTCGTGGGCGCCGGCACCCGCGAGATCGTCTGGGCCTCGAACGCGACGGACGCGATCAACATGGTCGCGCTCGGCATGGCGGATGCCGCGGCCGGCCTCGGCGGGCCAGAGGCCGAGATCTACCGGCTCGCGGCCGGCGACGAGATCGTCGTCACCGAGGCCGAGCACCACGCCGACCTGATCCCGTGGCAGCGCCTCGCGGCGAAGACCGGCGCGACGCTGCGCTGGATCCCCGTGAACGACGACGGCACGTGGACGATCGACGACGCGGCATCCGTCATCGGGCCGCGCACCCGGCTCGTCGCCTTCGGGCACGTCTCGAACGTCACCGGCTTCCTCGCCCCCGCGGCGGAGGTCGTCGAGCTCGCCCACCGCCACGGTGCGCTCGTCATGCTCGACGCGTGCCAGTCGGTGCCGCACCGCTCCGTCGACTTCGCCGAGCTCGACGTCGACTTCGCCGCGTTCTCGTCGCACAAGATGCTCGGCCCGACCGGCATCGGCGTGCTCTACGGCAAGGCGCACCTGCTCGACGCGCTGCCGCCCGCACGCACGGGCGGGTCCACGATCACCACCGTGACGATGGAGTCGGCGGCGTTCCTGCCGGCACCGCAGCGCTTCGAGGCAGGCACGCAGCCGGTGTCGCAAGCGATCGCCCTCGCCGAGGCGGTGCGCTACCTCGACGGCCTCGGCATGAAGAACGTGCACGCGCACGAGGAGGCACTCGCCGAGCTGCTCGTGGAAGAGACGTCCCGTGTCGCCGGCGTGCGGCTCGTCGGCCCTCCCCCGGGCAACCCGCGGGCAGCACTCGCGAGCGTCGACGTGCCGGGCGTGCACGCGCACGACGTCGGCCAGTTCCTCGACTCGCGGGGCATCGCCGTGCGCGTCGGGCACCACTGCGCCCAGCCCCTCCACCGGCGGCTCGGACTCCGGGCGACCACGCGCGCGAGCGCCTACGTCTACACGACCGCCGACGAGGTGCGCCGCTTCGCCGCGGCGCTCGCCGAGGTGCGCGGCTTCTTCGGGGTCGACGCATGAGCGACCTGTCGGGGCTCTACCAGGAGCTGATCCTCGACCACTCGAGGCGACGCCTGGGCGACGGTGAGCTCGCCGAGCCGCACGCGACGCACCACGAGCTGAACCCCACGTGCGGCGACGAGATCACGATGGGTGTCCGCCTCGACGCATCGGGTACCGCGATCGAGGCGATCGGCTGGACCGGCGACGGTTGCAGCATCTCGATGGCCTCGGCCTCGGCGCTGACCGAGCTCGCTGCGGGCGCCGACCTCGACCGGGTGCGTGAGCTCATAGACGGGTTCCGCACCATGATGCGCTCGCAGGGCGCCGGCGAGGCCGACGAGGAGCTGCTCGGGGACGCGATCGCCTTCCACGGCGTCTCGAAGTACGTCATGCGGGTCAAGTGCGCGATGCTCGCGTGGGTCGCGCTCGAGGCGTGCATCGCCGCGGCGAGCGCGGATGCCTCGAGTTCCTGAGCATCCCGACCGCCTGCGCGCGCCGCGAACGAGCAAACGAGCACGCTCCACTCACGGCGCACCCTCGGCGAGCAGTCGCGTCGTGTCCGGCTCTCTCCCAGATCAGCCTGTATTTCCGCACACAATGGTGACCGATTCACTCGATCGACGGTCGCGACGAGCTGGAGTCGGCACTCATTTTGACTGATCACTTGTGATTGATATACGCAATATTCAGTCAACTCTTGACACGAAACGATCAGGCTACGAAGGTATGGGATACCGAGCTTCACCGAGCATTCCCTGACCCACCTGGAGAGTGTCATGACGCGTTTTCTCACCACCCCTCGCCCGACGGAGGGCTCGATCAGCGCTGATCGAGATCCGGGGGCATTCGGCTTCAGCCGGCGGAACCTCCTCGGCGGGATCCTCGCCGGCGTCGCCGTCACCGCCGTCGTCCCATCGATCGCGCACGCCGCGAGCACCCCCGACCGGAAGGGCGGCGCGACCTCGATGGCGAACGAGCCCTTCGAAGCCGTCGATGTCGTCAGGATCGGCCTCATCGGCCTCGGCAACCGCGGCATGGGCATGCTGAACGGCTGGGTCGACGTGCCCGGCACCGCCGTCACGGCGGTGTGCGACATCCGTGCCGACCGGGCCACCAATGCGGCCAACCGGGTCGCCGGCAAGGGCAAGCCGCGGCCGCGCGAGTACGGCGGCAGCGACGAGTCGTTCCAGCAGATGCTCGACACCGAAGAGCTCGACCTGGTCTATGTCGCGACGCCGTGGGAGTTCCACCACGCGCACGGCAAGGCGGCCCTGCTCGCCGGGGCCCACGCGGCGATCGAGTTGCCGATCGCAACCGAGCTCGACGAGCTCTGGGACCTCGTCGACACCTCCGAACGCACGCGCAAGCACCTGTTCCTCGCTGAGAACTGCAATTACGGCCGCAACGAACTCGCGATGCTGAAGATGGCGCACGAGGGCGTCTTCGGCGAGGTCACGAGCGGCCACGGCGGCTACCTGCACGACCTGCGCGCGCTGCTGTTCAACGACGGCTACTACACCGACGACTGGCGCCGGCTCTGGCACACGCGGAGCACCGCGAGCTTCTACCCCATGCACGGGCTCGCCCCCATCGCAGCTGCCATGGACATCAACCGGGGCGACCGCATGCAGACGCTGACCGCGACGGCGACCGCAGCTCGCGGCCTCGCCGACTACCGCGAGCGGTTCGTGCCGCGCGACCACCGGTCGTGGCAGGAGGAGTACATCAACGGCGACCTCGTCACGTGCATGATCACGACCGCGAACGGCCGCACGATCCGCGCCGAGCACAACGTGAGCCAGGCGCGCCCCTACAGTCGCATCAACACGCTCGAGGGCAGCCGCGGCATCTTCGAGGACTACGTCGGCGCCGACTCGACGGGCGCCCGCATCTACGCCGAGCCGTACCACGGCGGCGACACCTGGCGCGGAGCGAGCGCGATGCGCACGGAGTTCGACCACTGGCTATGGAAAGACCTCGAGGGCCCGGCCGCCGGCGGCGGCCACGGCGGCATGGACTACATCCTGCAGTGGCGGATCGTGCAGCAGATGCGCTCGGGTCTCGTGCCCGACATCGATGTCTACGACTCCGCCGCCTGGTGCGCACCCGTGCCGCTGAGCGTGACGTCGCTCGAGAAGGGCGGCAAGCCCGTCGAAGTTCCTGACTTCACGCGAGGCGAGTGGAAGAAGCTGCGCCTCGGCCTCGATTCCGTGCGATCCACCATGCCCGCCGTCGTCTGATCGATCAGCTGAGAGGAGATCCCATGTCCAAGAAGTTCCTTCGCCGGGCCGCCATCGCCGGCGTGCTCGTGCTCGCGGCATCCACCTGGTCGACCGCGGCGGGTGCGTTCGCCGAGGAGTCGCCGGCGACGACGCAGTCGCCCGCGACGACCGAGGCTCCGTCCACCGAGGCACCCGAAACGGATGCCCCGGCGAGCGAGGCACCCGAGACGGATGCCCCGGCCGCCGAGACGCCCGAATCGACCGCTCCCGCGCCGGAGTCCTCGAAGACGGACGAACCTGCGCCCGAGGCATCCGATGCGGCCGCGCCCGCACCCGAGATCACCGTCACGGTTCCCGAGATCGGACTCGACGGCCCGGCGATCGCCGACGTCCAGATCACGGTGTCGAACGACTCGGCAGAGAAGATGAGTTCGGTCGTCGCCTCCTTCGCCGGCCCGGTCGGCTGGCAGGTCGTGCCCTCGAGCCAGAAGCTCGACGCGATCAAGCCCGGCCGCGAGCAGACCGCGACCTTCCAGATCCGCATCCCCGAGAAGCGCCCCGGCTTCGCGCTGCGCATCTTCACGGCCACCGTCACCTACAAGGGCGGCGACGGCGCGGGCAGCGCGACCGGCGTGCGTGCGATGCCGACGACACCGCCCACCGACTCGCTCGCCGCGCTCTTCAACAACGTGGGCATCACGGCCCTGTCGCAGACGACTGCGGGCAACTTCGACGGCGAGGGCAACACGTTCTCGGCGGAGCAGCTCGCAGCGGTCGGCGCAGCGCCGGGAGCGACGCTCGAGGCGCTCGGCGCCACGCTCACGATGCCGGCGTCGCAGCCCGGCACCGCCGACAACGTCACGGCGGCGGGGCAGGCACTCCGCATCAGCGGGCAGGGGCAGCGACTCGTCTTCCTGGGATCGGGCTCCAGCCTCGGCGCGACCGGCACCGCGACCGTCTTCTACACCGACGGCACGACGAGCTCGGGCGCGATCGGATTCCCGAACTGGTCGTTCCACGACGAGAACGCGCACGGTGCCGAACTCGCGATCTCGACGAACGGACGCAACCGGCCGAGCGGGTACGGCGATGCCGCCTACCAGTACCGCATGTTCGCGCACTCTGTGCCGCTGACGGCGGGCAAGACGGTCGACTTCGTCGTGCTGCCGACCAACGCGACGATGCACATCTTCTCGATCGCGATCGCTCCCTGATCCACTGGAGCTGATCGACTCGCGCCCGGCCGATGCCCATCGGCCGGGCGCGAACGCGTCGGGGCACCGCGTCGGTGGTCGATCACGCGAGGCTCAGGCGTTCAAGCGTTCAGGCCGTCCACCACGGCCGCAACGGCAGGTCGCCCGTGCCGCCGCGTTCGTCGGGTCGCACGGCGAGCACCTGGTGCAGCTGGATGCCGCCCGTCTCGAACGCGAGCCGCGACCCGGCCATGTAGAGCCCCCACACCTTCGCGGTCGGCAGCCCGACCTCGGCGACCGCCTCGTCCCAGTGCGCGACGAGGTTCGCGCACCAGTCGCGCAGCGTCATCGCATAGTGCAGCCGCAGGTTCTCTTCATGCATGAG
The DNA here is from genome assembly GCF_036576125.1 of Agromyces sp. CCNWLW203. NCBI lineage: Bacteria > Bacillati > Actinomycetota > Actinomycetes > Micrococcales > Microbacteriaceae > Agromyces > Agromyces sp. CCNWLW203. Next base: position 273,340 of record NZ_JAZHYX010000001.1, read on the forward strand.
CTCGAGCCCCACGTCTTGCGCCTCGGTGATGATGCGGCCCGATCCGGTGAGCTCCCCGTCGGGGAAGACGTAGCGGTCGATGAAGCCCTTCGCCGAGGGCTCCGATCGGTTGTCGGGGCGCGTGATGCAGTGGTTCAGCAGCAGCCCGCCCGTGCGCAGCCGCGACTGCAGGAAGGTGAAGTACGACGCGTAGTTCTTCACGCCGATGTGCTCGAGCAGGCCGATCGACGAGACCGCGTCGAATCCCGACTCGGTGATGTCGCGGTAGTCGCCGTACCGCACCTCGGCGAGCTCGCCGAGCCCCTCGTCGACGATGGCCTGCTGCGCCCAGGCCGTCTGCTCCGCCGACAGCGTGACACCGAGGGCACGGATGCCGCGCCGCGCGGCGTAGCGCACCATTCCGCCCCATCCGCAGCCGACGTCGAGCAGCCGGTCGCCCGGCTGCAGGCGAAGCTTCTCGAACACGAGCCGGTACTTGTTCTCCTGCGCCTCGTCGAGCGAGGCAGCTGCGTCGGGGTAGCACGCGCACGTGTAGGTCATGGAGGGACCGAGCACCCACTCGTAGAAGGTGTTCGAGACGTCGTAGTGGTGGTGGATCGCCTCGGCGTCGCGGTGCTTCGAGTGCCGCAGCCCCTCGGCGACGCGGCGCCAGCGCGGCGGTGCCTCCTGCGGCGGCGGCGCGATCGGGCGCAGGTGTTCGAGCCCGATCGAGCGGATGACATGGGCCATCGTGCGCGGCGGCGGCAGCTTGAAGACGAGTTCGTCGGCGAGCGCCTTCAGCAGCTCGTACGGGTCGCCGGGATGCACGCCGTGGATGTCGAGGTCGCCCGCGACATAGGCACGGGCGAGACCGAGGTCGCCGCGTCCGGTGGCGAGGTAGGTGGTGCCGCGCGGGCTCTTCAGCTCGATGCCGAGCGCCGCGTCGGCCGGCCCGGCCGAACTGCCGTCGTAGGCCGTGAAGCGCAGCGGCAGCCTGCCACCGGCGAAGATCTCGAGGATCTCGGCGAGGGTGAGCTTGCCCGAGGCATCCGTCGCCTCATGGTTCTCGGGCGTCTCGGGTGCTGCCGCCTCCGCCGCCGTGCCCTTGGTCGTGGTCATCGTCGTTGCACCGCCTTCGCGTAGAGGTCGAGGAGTCGTGAATCGGGGTCGTACCGCGCCTTGGCGGCTCGATACGCGTCGCCGCCGTAGAGGGCGTCGAACTCGGCGCGCTCGTAGAACGCGTCGGAATAGAGCGACTTGTGGCCGTCGAGCGCGCTGACCTCGCGTTCGATGCGCCGGTTCGTCTCGCCCTCGCTCGCGCCGACCGGCACCGTCGACCAGAAGCCGACGTTGACGTAGGTGCGGTGCGGCTCGAGCGGGTAGAGCGGCCAGGCATCGTCACCGCGCAGCCGCAGCGGGCACAGCCAGATCGGCTCGATCGGCACGTGCTCGAGGAACCAGTCGAGGAACTCCGCGCATCGCTCGATCGGCACCTCGACGTCTTGGATGACGCGTTCGCGCGGCGGCAACCCCTTGAGCGCCTCGATGCGGTTGCCGAGGTCGTAGCGGCGTTCGAGGCGCATGAGCTTCGCGTAGGAGCGGCTGCGTCGGTACCGGCGCGGCCACAGGCGGCGAACGAGCGGATGCTGCGCGCCGAACGCCTCGGAGCACCAGAACCAGTCGGTGTCCCACCGCCAGAGGTAGTCGTGGGTCGTCAGCCGGTCGTGGGTTTCGCCGTCGCCGTGCTGAATGGAGCGATAGAAGACGCGCTGCCCGGTGTAGTCGCTGACGGGTCCGGATGCCGCGGTGCGCCGGCCGAGGCAGAGGTACGACTTGTCGGCGCTGAACACGACGCCGTCGAGGTAATCGACGTCCACACCGTCATGCTGGCCCGATTCGACGATGCCCGTCATCGCGTCGACGAGGTCGGCGATGGCGTGGAACCGCACGTGCGTGAGCTCCACGAACGGCAGCACGGGCTCGAGCTCGATCCGCAGGCGCACCGCGTAGCCGAGCGTGCCGTACGAGTTCGGGAAGGCGCGGAACAGGTCGGCGTGCTCGGTCGGCGAAGCCGTGAGCACCTCCCCGGCCCCCGTGAGGAGGTCCATCTCGAGCACCGACTCGTGCGGCAGCCCGTTCCGGAACGACGTCGATTCGATGCCGAGGCCGGTGACCGCGCCGCCGAGGGTGATCGTCTTCAGCTGCGGCACGACGAGCGGCGCGAGCCCGAACGGCAGCGTCGCCGCGACGAGGTCCTCATAGGTGCACATGCCCGCGACATCGGCAGTGCGCCCCTCGACGTCGAGCGAGATGACGTGCGTCAGGCCCGAGGTGTCGAGGCCCGGGGCATCCGTCGCCGCCCTCGATCGGAAGAGGTTCGAGGTGCGCTTGGCGAGCCGCACCAGCGAGCCGGACGGCACGGCCCGGTAGCTCGCGAGCAGGCGCTCCACGCCGGCGGCGTGGGTCGCGCGTGCGTCGATCGCGGGTGCGGACACGCCTCCAAGCTAGTCCTCGCTGCCCTCGTGCGCATCAGGCTCGTGGACGTGCGAACGCGTCGCGGCAGGCGCGTCAGCGGGTGCTGGCAGACTCGGGGCATGACCACCGAGATCGGCACGCCCGGCGGCACCCCAGAGCGCCCCGCGCGCTTCTTCGCCTCGCCCGAGGAGTTCCGGGCGTGGCTCGAGGCCAACCACGACACCGAGACCGAACTCTGGATGGGGCTCTACAAGAAGCACGTGCCCGATCACGGGCTGACGTGGGAGCAGGCGGTGCCCGAGGCCCTCTGCTTCGGCTGGATCGACTCGGTCTCCCAGCGCATCGACGACGACGCCCGTCGCCAGCGGTGGACCCCGCGCAAGGCCACGAGCACGTGGTCGAGCGTCAACATCGCCCTCGTCGAGAAGCTCACCGCCGAGGGGCGCATGCACGAGGCCGGCATCGCCGCGTTCGAGCGCCGGCGTGAAGATCGGTCGGGCATCTACTCCCACGAGAACCCCGACCAGGAGCTGCCGGCCGAGGCCGCGGCCCGCATCGAGGCAAACCTCGCGGCATCCGCCTTCTGGCAGGCCGCGACGCCGACCTACCGCCGGGTGGTCGCGCACTGGGTGCTCAGCGCAAAGCAGGAGGCGACCCGCGAGCGGCGGCTCGCCCAGCTCATCGACGACAGCGCCGCCGGCGTTCTCGTGCCGTTCCAGCGCTACGGCGAGACGCCGAAGTGGGTGGAGCGGGCGGCCGAGGCCGCGCGAGCCGCGGCATCCGGCCAGTCAGCCGACTGATCGCCCGCGATCGAACATGACCGACCGCGGTCGGATCAGGCCGGCCCGCCGAAGAACTCGATCGCGCCCCGGCGGAAGTCCCGTGACCCCGGCGCATTGAAGTGATGGCGCCCCGGCAGCTCGAGGAAGGTGCCGTTCGGCGTGGCCGCCGCCAACAGCTTCGACTGCTCGAGGATCGCATCTTCGCTGCCGGTCGCGAAGAGCACGGGCTGGCGCGGCGGGTGGGAGACGTCGGGGTCGGCGTCGCCGAGGCGCATCCCCTCGGCGAGCGCGACGAGCGCGAGCAGCTCGTTGCCTGGCACCCGCTCAGTGAGGGTGACGTAGTTCTGCGTGACGCGGTCCTCGATCGGAGTGCCGTGCTCGGCGTAGGCGCGCACCTGCTCGATCTGCAGTCGCGCGAGCGGACGCCCGTCGGGGATGCCGCCGAGCACCGCGCGCACGACGTGGTGGGGCGCCTGCACGGCGAGCTGCCAGCCCACGCGTGCGCCGAGGGAGTAACCCGCATAGACGACGGTGTCGAGCAGATACGTGTCGAGCACCGTGACGAGGTCGTTCACGAGCGCGTCCATGCTGTACTCGGCCGCATCGTGCGGCTTGTCGCTCGCGCCGTGCCCGAGCTGGTCGACCCCGAGCACGCGGTAGCCGGCGCGGGTGAGGTCGCGCACCCAGCCGGTGTTCACCCAGTTGTCGCGGCAGCTCGAGGCGAAGCCGTGCACGGCCATCACGGTCGGTGCGTCGTCGTCGCCCCACAGGTAGGTGGCGATGCGCCGCCCCTCGGCGGTCATCACGTACTGCGGCGCTGGCATCTCGGTGAGGGCGGGGAGCGAGGCATCCATGTCAGCCATTCTCGCGCGGGCGTGGTCTCGATACGGCGCTGGCGCGCCTACTCGACCGACGGAGGCGGCGGCGCTGGCGCGCCTACTCGACCGACGGAGGCGGCGGCGCTTGCCTCGGCCGAAGGTACGAGGCGAGTCGAGCCGATCGCCCGATGTCGCGCACCGCAGTTCCGGCGAGTATCGGGGCATGACCGAAGCATCCGCTCGCCCCACCGTGCCGCGCACGACGGCGCACCCCATCCGCGAATGGCTCGCGCCCGCCGGCCTCATCCTGCTCAGCCTCGTGCCCGTCGTCGCTGGCAGCCTGCGGCTCACCGAACTCGCGAGCGACCCCGTCGTGACGGCCGACAACGCGCGGTTCGTGGTCTTCCCGGCACCCGTCGTCGTGCACATCGTCGGCGCGACGGTCTTCGCGCTGCTCGGCGCCCTGCAGTTCGCGCCGTCGCTGCGCCGATACCGCTGGCACCGCATCGCCGGGCGCATCGCGGCACCGGCGGGCTTCCTCGCCGCCGTGTCGGGCCTCTGGATGACGCTGTTCTCCGACCTCCCCGCCTCCGATGGGCAGGCGCTCGGCGTCATCCGCCTCGTGTTCGGCACGGCGATGGCCGCGAGCATCGTCGTCGCGTTCATCGCGATCCGGCGCGGCGACATCCGCTCGCACAGCGCCTGGATGACCCGCGGCTACGCGATCGGCCTCGCCGCCGGCACGCAGGCGTTCACCTTGACGCCGTGGCTCCTGCTCTTCGGCATGCCCGACGTGAACGAGCGAGCGGTGCTCATGGCCGCGGGATGGGTGATCAACCTCGCCGTCGCCGAGGTCGTCATCCGGCGCCGTGATGCGCGCGGCATGTTCCGTGCTTCCGGCCGATCCGTGGGCGGCGCGGCAGCCCTACGATGAGTGGCATGACGAGCCCCGCACGCGCGATGTGGCATGCGCCGGCCGCCTCGCCGCCGCCGCCCCGCCGTGTCTGGCGCGACTGGGTGCTGGTCGCCGTGATCCCGCCGCTCGTGCTGATCGAGGCGGCGCTGCGCACCGAGATGGCGTGGCGCTGGCTCTGGGCCGTCGTGCTCATCGCGCTCGTGCCGACCCTGCTCTGGCGGCGAACGCGGCCGATGCTCATGCTCGTCATCGCGTTCGGCACCGGTGGGGTCGTCGGCGCGGCGACGGGCGGCGACCCGCAGTTCGTGACGACCGCCTACATGCTCCTGCTCGTCTACGCCGCGTTCCGCTGGGGCGACGGCCGGGCCCGCATCGTCGGCGCGGCACTGCTCGTCGCCTCCACCACGCTCTCGCTGGCCTTCGGGCCGATGATGCTCACCGACCTCATCGGCGGCGCCGCCGTGCTCGTCGCCACGATCTCGCTCGGCGCGGCGTTCCGCTGGCGGGCGGCGTCGCGGGCCCGCGAGCTCGACCGGGTGAAGGTCGACGAGCGCGTGCAGCTCGCGCGCGACTTGCACGACACCGTGGCGCACCACGTCTCGGCGATCGCCATTCAGGCGCAGGCCGGCACCGCGCTGGCCGCCACCGACCCCGCCGGCGCGGTCACCGCACTGCAGACGATCGAGCGCGAGGCCTCGCTCACCCTCGCCGAGATGCGCTCGATCGTGCGGGTGCTGCGACGAGCGGATGCCGCGGAGCTCGCGCCGGGGCCAGCCCTCGGCGATCTTCGCGGGCTCGCCTCGACCGCCGCCGACGCTCCCACTGCCGGCGCCGCCGCTCCCACTGCCGGCGCCCCGCGCGTCGAGGTGCGCCTCACGGGTGACTCCGCCTCCGTGCCGCCCACGATCGGGGCCGCCGTCTACCGCATGGCGCAGGAGTCGGTCACGAACGCACGGCGGCACGCTCGAGGTGCGACGCGCATCGAGGTGGCCGTGCAGGTCGACGACGGCGGCATCAGGCTCGACGTGCACGATGACGGGGATGCCGCGGCATCCGCTTCGCCGGGGTTCGGCATCATCGGAATGATCGAGCGCGCGACGCTGCTCGGCGGCACCTGCTCGGCCGGCCCAGCCGCCGAGGGCGGGTGGACCGTGACCGCGGCACTCCCCCGCAGCGGGTGGTCGAGATGACCGTGCGCGTGCTGATCGCCGACGACCAGGAGCTCGTGCGCACCGGGCTCCGGGTGCTGCTCGACACGCAGCCGGGCATCGAGGTCATCGCCGAGGCCGCCGACGGCGCCGAGGCGATCGCCCTCGCGCGACGCCTGCGGCCCGACGTCTGCCTCCTCGACATCCGCATGCCCGGCACCGACGGCCTCGAGGCGACCAGGGCGCTCGCGGGCCCGGATGTCGCGGAGCCGATCCCCGTCGTCGTGATCACGACCTTCGACCTCGACGAGTACGTCTACGCGGCGCTGCGGGCCGGGGCCCGCGGCTTCCTCCTGAAGGACGCCGGACCGGCCATGCTCGCCGAGGCCGTGCACGCCGCCGCCCGTGGCGACGCGCTCATCGCGCCGAACGTGACAATGCGGCTGCTCGAGGCCTTCGCCGGCACGGAACCAGCGGGTTCTTCGGGTGCGGCGGGGTCGGCGTCGGGCACCTCATCGGGCTCGACTCCCGCCCAGCCCGCCGAACCGCTGACCACTCGCGAGCGCGAGGTGCTCGCGGCCGTCGCCCGCGGCCTCGGCAACACCGAGATCGCCGGCGAGCTGCACATCTCGCTCAGCACGGTGAAGACGCACGTCGCGAGCCTCATGACGAAGCTCGGCGCCCGCAACCGCGTCGAGCTCGCGATCTGGGCGCTCTCGCAACGGTGACGGCGGCGTTCAGCCCTGGAAATCCTCGGGGTCGACGTCTTCGAGGAACCGCTTGAACTCGTCGAGCTGGGCGGCATCGTCGCCCTCGGTGTCGAAATCGACCAACTCGGCGGGGATGCCGGCCTCGTCGAGCACCGCGTCGGCGACCTGGATGTCGGCGTTCGCCCGCAGGGCGAGCGCGATCGCGTCAGAGGGTCGTGCATCGATCACCTGCGGGCCTGTCGGGGTGGTCAGCGTGATCTCCGCGTAGAACGTGCCCTGCTCGATGCGCGTGACCTCGACGCGCTGGATCGACGCCCCCACCGCCCCGAACAACGTCGTGATGAGGTCGTGCGACAGGGGGCGCGCCGCCTGCCGCCCCTCCAGCGCGATGAGGATCGAGGTCGCCTCCTGGAGGCCGATCCAGACCGGCAGCACTCGCCCCGTGCCCGGCTCGTCGAGCACCGGCTTCAGCAGCACGATGTGCTGTTGCGCCGCGTCGAGCGCGATCCCGAGCACGCGGACCTGGGCCATGGGCCTCCTCAAGGGTCGACACTGTCATCGTACGACGGGCGGCGTTGCGCGGCATTCCCGCGCACCTGCGAGCGCATCCGATACCGAGCAGGATACGTTGGGCTTGCACCGAAGCACTCACCCGCACGATGAGGTGAACCATGGCGAACGCACTCACCGAAGACCAGCTCGCGATCGTCGGCGCGGTCCGCGACTTCACAGCCGCCGAGCTCGCCCCCTTCGCGAACGAACGCGACCAGACGAAGACGTTCCCGGTCGAGACGCTCGAACACGCCGGCCGCCTCGGACTCGGCGGGATCTACGTGCACGAGGACGTCGGCGGCTCGGAGCTCGGCCGCTTCACCGCCGCACTGATCTTCGAGGAACTCGCCCGCGGCGACACCGCGATCGCGGCCTACGTCTCGATCCACAACATGGTCGCGTGGATGATCGACCGCTACGGCGACGAGCGGCAGCGCGAGCAGTGGCTTCCGGCGCTCACCACGTTCGTGAACCGCGGCAGCTACTGCCTCACCGAGCCGTCGGCGGGGTCGGATGCCGCGGCGATCACGACGACCGCCAGGCGCGAGGGCGATGACTACGTGGTCAACGGCGTGAAGCAGTTCATCTCGGGCGCCGGGGCGGCCGCGGTCTACCTGGTCTTCGCCCGCACCGGGGAGCGCGGGCCGCGCGGCATCAGCGCGATCATCGTGCCCGCCGCGGCATCCGGTCTCTCATTCGGCCCCGACGAGAAGAAGATGGGCTGGAATGCGCAACCGACACGGCAGGTCGTGCTCGAAGACGTGCGGGTGCCCGTGGGCAACCGCCTCGGCGCAGAGGGCGACGGCTTCGGGGTCGCCATGTCGGGGCTCGACGGCGGGCGCGTGAACATCGCCGCATGCTCGATCGGCGGCGCGCAGTGGGCGCTCGACCAGACGATCCGCTACGTGAAGGAGCGCGAGACCTTCGGGCACGCGCTCGCCGACCACCAGTCGGTCGTCTACACCCTCGCCGACATGGCGACCGAGCTGCACGCCGCCCGCCTGCTCGTGCACGACGCCGCCGACGCGCTCGATGCCGGGCATGCCGATGCCACCTCGAGATGCGCGATGGCGAAGCGCTTCGCAACGGATGCCTCGTTCACCGTCGCCAACAGCGCGTTGCAGCTGCACGGCGGCTACGGCTATCTCGCCGAGTTCGGCATCGAACGGGTCGTCCGCGACCTGCGCGTGCACCAGATCCTCGAGGGTACGAACGAGATCATGCGCATGATCGTCGGCCGGCGGTTGCTCGGCCGCTGAGGTCAGCCGACGGCGTCGGCGTCAGCCGACGGCGTGAACGCCGACGGCCGGCGATTCGGGCAACGGCGAGCCCGACTCGGGCTCGTCCGTGAGCATGCCGCGGTGCAGCAGGTCGAGATAGTTCGCGCTCACGCTCGCCGCGGTGTGGCTGCCTCCCGGCCGGAACCAGAACACCGTCGACCACACGGCGTCGCGGATGAACCGGAATGCGAGGCGCGGATCGATCGAGTCGCGGAACACGCCGGCGGCCTGCCCCTCGCGGATCTGCTCGAGCCAGATCTCCTCGATGCGCGCGGCCCCCTCGGCGAGGAACTCGAACCCCGGCTGGGTCATGAGGAACCCGGTCTCGTTCTGGTAGATGCGCACGTCGTCGGGCCGCTGCTCGATCGTGAGGAACGAATGGGTGATCAGCTGATCGAGCCGCTCGCGGGCGCTGCCCCCGCTCGCGGCGATGCGCTCGAACGCCGAGAGCGTGTCGTGCTGGAACCCGTGCAGGATCTCGTGCAGCACCGCCTCCTTCGAGGCGAAGTGGTGGTAGAGGCTGCCCGAGAGGATGCCGGCCTCGTCGGCGATGTCGCGCACCGTCGTCGCCGAGTAGCCGCGCGCGGCGATGAGCCGCGTCGCGATGACGACGATCTGGTCGCGCCGTTCGGAGCCGTCGCCCACTTCAGCGCCCGCTGACCTTGCCGAAGAGCCGGGCGATCGGCGCGAGCACGAGCGGCCGCGCGGCGACCCACACGGCGGCGATCACGACGAGCGAGGCCACGAAGATCCAGAACCCGGTCCAGTTCACGACGTCTTGACTCGCGTACATGTGGTTCAGGTTGCGCAGCGCCCCCGTCGCGAACACGAGGCCGACGTGCACGATGATGAACAGCACGAAATAGAGCATCACGGGGAAGTGCACGGCGCGCGCCCACTCCACCGGGTAGATGCGGTTCAGCGTCTTGGCGTTCTTCGGCCAGAGGCCCGACATGCGCACGCCCGTGATGACGGCGAGCGGTGCGGCGACGAAGACCGTGACGAAGTAGGCGATCTGCTGCAGGCTGTTGTAGTTCACCCAGCCGTTCTCGGTCGGCCAGTCGAGCGAGAGGTACTGCAGCATCGCCGACACCGCGTTCGGGAAGACCTCCCAGCTCGTCGGCACGATCCGCATCCACTGCCCGGTCACGAACAGCAGCACGACGAACACCGCGCCGTTGACGATCCACAGGATGTCGAGCGACTGGTGGAACCAGAGCGAGAGGCTGATCTTGCGCTTCGCGTTCCAGCGCGGAGACCAGAACGCGGTCGGCCGCTTCTGCGTGCGCACCTCGAGACCCGAGCGGATGATGAGCACGATCAGGAACACGTTGAAGAAGTGCTGCCAGCCGATCCACGCCGGAATCCCGACCGGCGCCGATTCGGGCAGGTGGTACTCGCCCGGGTAGCGCGCGATGAAGTCCTGCATCGGCGCGAGGCCGAGCAGCCAGTTGACGACGACGACCACGCCGGTCGCGGCGAGCAGCAGTCCGAAGCCGCCGATGACGAGCGCGCCGGCCCACTCCGCACGGGTGTACGGCCCGTACAGCTTGGGCCACGGCTCGGCGGCAGGGCGAGCGGATGCCGCGGCGACCGCGGCCGGGCGACGCGGCGGCTGCATCGGGGTGCGCCGAGGTGCCGGCGCGGCGGCGGCCACGGGCGCGGCGACCGGTTCGGGGATCGCGACCGGTTCGGGTGTCGCGAGCGGTTCGGGTGCCGGCTGTGGGGCTGCCGCGGCCACGGATGCCGCGGCCACGCGCTCGGGCCTCGCCGGCGCCGATCCGGCGGGCGGCCAGGGCTCGCCGTCGGGCGTGCGCGGGAGCCCTCGGCGGAGCGCAGCGCCACCGGCGGCCGACGACACCGGCGCCGCGGTCGCCGCTGCCGTGAGCGGTTCGACGGGCGCAGCGGCGGCTGGCATACCCGTTGCGGTCGTCACCGGTGCTTCGGCCGCAGCCACCGTCGCCAAGACCGGAGCCGCAGAGGCCGGCGGCCACGGCTCGCCGCCGGGCACGCGAGGCAGTCCGCGCCGCATCGCCCGAGCGGTCGGTGCCACCGCGTCGACGGCAACAGCAGCCGGAGCGACGGCGGCAGTCGCCGCCACCGTTTCCGAGACCTCCGCGACCGGCACCGGAGCGCTCGGCTCGGCGGGCGCTGCCGGAGCCGCAGCTCCGGCCTCGATCTCGAACACGGGGGGCCAGAGCTCACCGCCGGCGACGCGGGGCAGGCCCTGCCGTGTCGTTCGCCCGTACGTCGCCATCGCCCGCTACGCCTTCCGCGCCTCGAGCGCCGCGATCAGCTGCGGCACGACCGTGAACAGGTCGCCGACGATGCCGAAGTCGGCGATCTCGAAGATCGGGGCGTCGGCGTCCTTGTTGATCGCGACGATCGTCTTCGCGGTCTGCATGCCGGCACGGTGCTGGATCGCGCCCGAGATGCCGAGCGCGATGTAGAGCTGCGGCGACACCGAGACGCCGGTCTGGCCGACCTGGTGCGACTGCGGGATGTAGCCCGCGTCGACCGCGGCGCGCGATGCGCCGACGGCGGCGCCGAGCACGTCGGCGAGCTGGTCGACGAGTGCGAACTTGTCTTCCGAGCCGAGTCCGCGACCGCCCGAGACGACCTTCGCCGCACCCCGCAGCTCGGGGCGCGACGACGCCACGACCTCTTCCTCGAACGCGCCGATGACGGCGGCCTTCCGACCGGATGCCGCGACCTCGAGTCGCTCGACCGAGGCGGGCTGCGCCTCGGCACGGGCGTCGATCGAGCCCTCGCGCACGGTGATGACGGGCGCACCCCACGTGACGGCGGAGTCGACGTTGTAGGCGCCGCCGTACACCGAGTGGTGGGCGACGATGCCCTCGGCGTCGCGCGAGACCCCGACCGCGTCGACCGCGATGCCCGACCGCGAGCGGGCGGCGTAGCGAGCGGCGACCTCGCGGCCCTCGATCGAGTTCGACACGAGGATCGCGTCGGGTCGCACGAGTTCGGCGGCCGCGGCGAGCGCGTCGGCGCCCGGCACGGTGAGCGCGGTGCCGGCCTCGGCGTGCTCGGCGACGAGCACGTGGGCGGCGCCGAAGGCGGCGGCATCCGCTGCTGCCTGCTCACCCTCGCCCGGGGCCGCGACGATCAGGGCGACGGGGGTGCCGACACCGGCGGCGGCGCCGAGAAGGCCGGCGGCGCTCTTGGCGAGCGTGCCCGACGGCGTGACGTCGAGGAGCACGAGGATCGAGTCTGCGGAGTAGTCAGTCATCGTGGTCCCTTACGCGAGCCGGTTCTGGATGAGGTACTCGGCGAGGCGCTCGCCGGCGTCACCCTCGTCGACGATCTTGGTGCCCGCCGAACGGGGCGGCTTCTCGCCGAGGGAGATCACGATCGAACGCGACGCCTCGATGGTCTCGGCGTCGACGCCGAGGTCGGCGAGCGAGAGCGTCTCGAACGGCTTCTTCTTGGCGGCCATGATGCCCTTGAAGTTCGGGAACCGGGCGTCGGGCAGGGCCTCGGTGATGGAGATCACCGCCGGCAGCGACGCCGACACCTGCATCGTGCCGTGATCGGTCGCTCGTTCGCCGCGGAGTTCGGCGCCGTCGATCTCGACCGAGTTCAGGCTCGTCGCGTTCGGCACGTCGAGGAGCTCGGCGATCATCGCCGGGAGCACCCCGCCCGAACCGTCGGTCGACTGGTTGCCGGCGATCACGAGGTCGAAGCCGATGCGCTGCAGCGCCGCCGCGAGTACCTCGGCGGTGAGGCCGAGGTCGGCGCCGAGGAGCGCCTCGTCGACGACCTGCACGGCGCCGGCCGCGCCCATCGCGAGGCCCTTTCGCACAGTGGCCGCGGCAGACCCGGGCGACATGGACAGCACCACGACCTCGGTATCGGGGTGGGAGTCGGCGTACGAGAGCGCCACTTCGAGCGCGCGCTCGCTGATCTCGTCGAGCACCGTCTCACTCGCCGCGCGATCGGCGAGGCCGGTCTGCAGGTCGAGCTTCCGATCCCCGTACGTGTCGGGGACTTCCTTGACCAGGACGACGATCTTCATTCCGCTCCTTCGACGAGTTGCCTCATCCTAACCAAGCACTTGCTTGCCCGAAAGGAGGCCTGATTTGTGGGATGCCGCCAAACCGGCCCGCACACCGCTCGCTCGCGATCGTGGAACCCGCACAGTTCCCGCCGTGTTGCGAGGTGCCGGGCTTACGCTGCGGGCATGAGTGGATTCCGACCCCCTGTTGCAGATATCGCCTTCGCCCTCGAGCATGTCGTCGACTACGACGCCGTGGCACAGCTGCCCGGATTCGAGCACGCCGACCTCGAGACCGTCACCGAGATCCTCGACGAGGCCGGCAACTTCATGGCCGAAGTCGTCGCTCCGACCAACCGCGCCGGCGACCTCGAGGGGTCGAAGCTGAACCCCGACGGCACCGTCACCACGGCCACCGGGTTCAAGGAGGCCTACTCGGCCTACGTCGACGCAGGCTGGGGCTCGGTGCCGCTGCCCGAGGCGTTCGGCGGCGGCGGGTTCCCGCGCACCGTCGGCCTCGCGCTCCAAGAGCTCATGGCGACCGCCAACATGGCCTTCGCACTCGCACCGCTGCTCACGCAGGGCGCGATCGAGGCGCTGCTGCACTACGGCAGCGACGAGCAGAAGCAGCAGTGGCTGCCGAAGATGGTCTCCGGGGAATGGGCCGGCACCATGAACCTCACCGAGCCGCACGCCGGCACCGACGTCGGCGCCCTCACGACGAAGGCCGTGAAGCGCGACGACGGCACCTACGGCATCACTGGCCAGAAGATCTTCATCACCTTCGGCGACCACGACCTCAGCGAGCAGATCGTGCACCTCGTGCTCGCCCGCACCCCCGATGCGCCGGCCGGCACCAAGGGCATCTCGATCTTCATCGTGCCGAAGTTCCTCATGAACGCCGACGGCTCGCTCGGCGAGCGCAACGGCGTGCACACCGTCGGTGTCGAGCACAAGATGGGCATTCACGGCTCGCCCACGTGCGTGCTGTCGTACGAAGACGCGACCGGCTACCTCGTCGGCGAAGAGAATATCGGCATGCGCATCATGTTCGTCATGATGAACAGCGCCCGCCTCTCGGTGGGCATGCAGGGCCTCGCGGTCTCCGAGCGCGCCTACCAGCAGTCGCTCGACTACGCCCGCGAGCGCATCCAGGGCCGCGCGATCGGCGCGACCCAGGACTCCCCCATCATCGACTTCCCCGACGTGCGCCGCATGCTCATGACGCAGAAGGCGTACATCGCCGCGATGCGTCGCATGATGCTGCTGACCGCGACCTACACCGACGTGTCGACGCACCACCCCGACGCCGCCGTGCGCGCCCGGGCGACCGAGATCGTCGGCCTGCTCACCCCGATCAACAAGTCGTTCGGCACCGACCTCGGCAACGAGCTCACCTCGCTCGCGCTGCAGATCCACGGCGGCATGGGCTTCATCGAGGAGACGGGTGCTGCGCAGCACTACCGCGACGTGCGCATCGCGGCGATCTACGAGGGCACGAACGGCGTGCAGGCCGCCGACCTCGTCGGCCGGAAGCTCCCGGTTCGCGACGGTGCATCCGCTCTCGAGTTCATCGCCACCATGCGCGAGCTCGACGGCGAACTGGCCGGCGCGGGCGAGGAGTTCGCGTCGATCCGCACGCAGCTGAACGCCCAGCTCGACGCGCTCGAGCAGACGACGGCGTGGATGCTCCGCACCGGCGCCACCGATCCGAACGCCGTGCTCTCGGGCTCGACCCCGTACCAGCGCATCTGGGGCCTCGTCGTCGGTGGGTGGCTCATGGCCAAGTCGGCGCTCGCCGCTCGCGGCCTCGACGGCGACGGCATCGCCGAGACGCAGCTGCCGCTCGCCCGGTTCTACGCCGAGCAGCTGCTGCCGCAGGCCTCGGGCCTCGCCGGTGCAGCCACCGCCGGTTCGCGCGACCTCTTCGCCCTCGACGCCGACGCGCTCGGCAACGTCGCGGCTCGTGGAGCTCGCGTCTGAGTCGACGCGCGCCTCAGTCGCCGGCTCGTCCCATGGACGGGCCGGCGACGTGTTTCAGCCTCACGCACCGGATCGACCCGTTGCCGCTGCCGCCTCCCAGGTCAAGCCCCTGACGCATCGCGACTCGGCGTGTTGGACTGTTCTCGGCCCGATCGACGAGATCGAGCGCACGGGGGTTCACATGAAGTTGCTCATCAATCGGCTCGGTTCCTTCCTCACCGGTGATGATCTCGCCGACGCCGTTCTCGACTATGGCCTCGCCCTGGCGCGTCAGCGGCAACTCGATCTCGTCGAAGTCCCGTATCGCGGCGACGACGGCTCCATCGCCCGCGTGCGAATGACCGTCGGATGGTGCGCCGACACGACCTCGGTCGAGTCCGCGTCGTCGCGTGAGGCCCACGACGATGAGCTCGTCGAGCCCGACACGACCCTCGCGATGTACGACAAGGCGGCGAAGGCGGCGTCGGTCGGCGCGATCCGCGCGACGGCGTTCTCCACAGCGGATGCCACCCAACTCGACTGGGACGTGGATCTCTCGCAACAGCTCTGACACTCCGGGTCCTTGGCAGGCAGGGGCCATGTCAAGCCCCATGGTGTTGCTTGCGCACCCGTCGAACGGGCAATACGGTTCCTCCAACCGGCCCATCACGGTCGGGTACGCGTGACCCACCCGGAGCGACAATGACGAGCACCTCGGCAGAACTGTCCACGCCCCGCGGCGACCTCACGCGGCAGATCACGGTCGCGGCGAGTGCAATCCTCGCGGTGATCGGAGCGTTCGTGGGGTCGGGCGCAGCCGGCGGCACGCGGATCCAGGATGCCTCGGGCGGGGCGCTCGCCGCCGATGCGACGCTCCTCGCGCCGGGCGGCGGTGCCTTCAGCATCTGGTCGGTCGTCTACGTGGGGCTGGTGGCGTACGCGGTGTGGCAGTTCCTCCCGGCACAGCGCACCGAAGAGCGGCAGCGCCGTGTCGGGTACCTCGTCGCCGCATCGCTCGTGCTGAACGCCGCGTGGATCCTCGCGATCCAGTTCGACCAGCTCGCGCTCAGCGTTCCCGTCATCGTGGCGCTGCTCGTCGTGCTCATCATGGCGTTCCGGGGCTGCCTGGCGACCCGTGCGGCCGGCCTCGTCGAGATCGTGCTGACGGATGGCACGATCGGCCTCTATCTCGGCTGGGTCTGCGTCGCCACCGCGGCGAACCTCACCGCCGTGCTGGTGGCGGCCGGCTTCGACGGCTGGGGGCTCCCGCCCGAGGCGTGGGCCGTCGCGGTGCTCGCCGTCGTCGGCGTCATCGGGGCCTGGCTCGCCGTCTGGGACCGTGGCCGCATCGCCCCGACCCTCTCACTGGCCTGGGGCCTGTCGTGGATCGCGATCGCCCGGCTCACGGACGCGCCGCCGTCGACCTTCACCGCGGTCATGGCGATCGCGGCGGCGGTGGTCATCGTCGGCGCGACGATCTGGAGCCGGCTCGCCGCGATGAGGGCACGAGCCCGCTAGCCGACCGACTCCGCGAACTCGAGCGCGACGGTGGCGACTTGGTCGACGTAGTCGTTGTCGTGGTTGTACGAGTAGACGGCCGCTCGCCAGCCTTCGGAGCTCGTCATCGAACCCGACGCGCAGAGGTACCGCGCGGTCGACAGGGCCGCGTCGTCGATCTGGTGCGGGTCGGCGGCACCGTCGCCGTTCGCGTCGGCGCCCCACTTCTCCCAGGCCGACGGAATGAACTGCATCGGCCCGACGGCGCGGTCCCACGTGGTGTCGCCGTCGAGCGCACCCCCGTCGGTGTCTTCGATCTTCGCGACGTTCTCGCCGCCGTCGAGCGCGGGGCCGATGATCGCGGGCTTCGTGAGGCCGTCGTCGCCGAGCTTCGACGAGCCATGGCTGCCATGCTCCGATTCGATCGCTCCGATCGCGGCGATCGTCGCCCAGTCGAGGCCGCACTCGGCTTCCTCCTCGGCGATCATGACGTGCGCGAGTGCGTAGGCCGAGAGTGCTCGCTCGGGAATGCCGGTGGCGTCGGCGATGCTCGCGATCCACTCCGGATCGACCGACGACAGAGGTGCGAGCTTCGAACCCGAGAGCCCGGTCGGCTCCTCGAGCGTCTCGGTGCCGGTCGCGTCGGCGACTTCGGTCTGTTCGCCGTCGTCGTCGGCGCCGGACAGGGTGGTCACGGGCGGCATCGCGACCGCCGGTCCATAAGCGTCGGGCGCCGCGAACCCGGCGGGGTTCGCCGCCGTGCCGACGAGATTCACCGCGAAGACCGCACCGACCACGAGGGCGATGGCCCCGACCACGACGCCGATGTAGGCCGCGGCGCGTCGCACGAGCCGCCACTTCGAGACCGGCGCTCGATTCGGGCGACGCTCGCCGTACTCGTCGTCGTCGTCGAAATCGTCATGCCAGGACAAGGTGTCGCGCTCCGTTCAGGCGTGGGTGCAGGGTTCCCACCGGGTCGACGACCGTCGACTCGTTCGAGTCCGGTCGGCGACGACCCGCTCCTTCACAGTACCCGCGTGCAGCGACTGCCGCATCAGTCGTTCACGATGTGCAGACGATCATCCTGCTCGCCCGATGCTCAACCATCCGTCGGCCGCTGGCCGCTCGGTTGCGGTGCCGCCCTTCAGTGCCTGCAACTGTCGTTCGATCTCGGCCTGGGCCGAGACGGCGGCGAGCTGACGCTCGATGTCGGCGTCGGGCGCGGCCGTGAGGTCGGTCAGCGCGCCGCTGGCGAGCAGTTCGTCGGTCGCGGCCGCGCGGGCCTGCATCTGGGCGACGCGATCGCGCGCGCGATCGAGGCTCGAACCGACATCCGTGATCGTGTTGCTGATGCCCGACACTGACTCATTGGCGCGAACCTGCGCCTCGGAGGCCGTGTAGGTCGCCTTGATGGTCTCCTTCTCGATGCGGAACGCAGCCACCTGATCGGTCAGGCGTCGCTCCCGGTCTTGCAGCTGCGCCGTCTGGCGATCGAGGGCGGTGAACTGCTGCTGCAGTTGCGCGACCTGTCCTTCGAGCATGGCGCGACGCTCGAGTGCGGCTCGCGCCAGGTCTTCACGCCCCTGCGCGAGCGCTTCGGCGGCCTGCGAGCCGAGGCGCTGGTAGCGCGCGCCCATCTCCTCGCCCTGCAGCTCGATGCGCTTCTTCGCGGTCGCGACGTCGGCGACCGCCACCCGCACCTGCTGCAGCAGTTTCACCTGCTGGTCGTAGCTGTCGTCGAGCGTCTCCCGCGGATCTTCCATGCGGTCGAGCGCCTTCGTGGTCTTGCTGCGGAAGATCGTGCGCATCCGCGCCGAGTTGCTGTTGCTGGTGCTCATGGTCGGTTCCCCTCAGTTCGAACGGTGGAGGTCGTGGGTGGTCGCGGGGCGCCGACGCGGCCGTCGCGTCGGTTCAGTGCCTGCAGCTCGTCGATGCCCGCCTGCAGTGCCGCGACCTCGCGGTCGACATCGGAGCCGAGGGCGTGCAGTGCATCGTCGGTCGTGCCCGAGAGACCGGATGCCACGGCATCGCGCACCTGGCGGACGAGCGCCTCGACCTGTTCGACGCGGCGACGAGCCGCCGGGATCTCGTCGGCGAGCACGGCGGAACTCGTCTCGGACTCCATCAACCGCAGTTGCAGGTCGAGCACGCCGCCCTCGTCGTCGATGCGGCGGAAGAGTCGCAGCAGCTCGCCGCGCGAGCCGCGTGCCCCGCGCGGCTGACCGGTGAGCTCGACGGCGGCGCGTCCGCTGCTCAGCGCGTCGTCGAGTCGCACGCGCAACGCGAGCACCGATCGTGCCGGTCCGTGACTCACTCGGGCGCGGGCGCGAAGCGTCGTCGCCCCGAACGTTCGACTCCGGCGAACCCGGCGCACGAGTGCCCGCACGACGAGCACGACCGTCACCATCACGCCGATCGAGAGCAGCACGATCGCTCCGAGCCCGATCATGATCGCTTCGATGCCGGTCACGTGCATCACCCCGCCCCGTTGGTCGCCTTCGTCTACAACGCGATATAACGCGTGTCGCCAAGATACTCCGGAAATGCGGGAAACGTGAGTGCGGGGGCCGGATTCGCAGGCGGCACGCAGGAGCGCGGGCGGATCGACCGGCTCACGCAGCCACGCCGATCGAACGAAGCACGTACTGCCGCACCCGCACGAAGCGCGTCGCGGCGCACGTCGACAGCAGGGGTTCCGACTGCGCCTCGTCGACCTCGACGATGATGTCCTCGACCTCGCCGGCGGCGCCGTCAACCGCACTGGCGGCGCCGCCGGCGCCGGCCAGCCGAACCCGCCACCCCGTCTCGGTCGCCTCCTCGGCGATCGGCGTGTACGCCTCGATCCGCTCGTCGCCGTACGCCTCGCGGGCGAAGTGCTGCGCGGCCTGCACCGGATGCGTCAGGGAACTCCGCCCTCGATACCGCTCCGGCACGAGGCGGCCCGCGTCGAACGCGTCGGCGATGCGCACGGGGTCGCCGTCGTCGGCGTACCCGTAGTAGAGGCCGTGCGGGAAGACCACCATGGTTCCGGCGAACCGGTCGCCGCCGAGGTGCGAGCACTCCCACGTCTCGTCGGGGCGCGCCTCGGCGAGCGCGGCGACCACCCGCCGGCCCCGCACTGCGCAGCATCGGTCGTGCCGGGCGTGCGTGCAGACGCAGTAGACGGGCCGCGTCGAGATCGTGCCCGTCGATCCGTCGAGCGGCACGTCGAGCAGCGCCGCGGCATCCGCTACCTCGCCCCATACGACGCGCTCGTGACCCGGCCGCGAATCGACGATCGCCCATCGCTGCGTCGTCGGGGCGGCGCGCCGACCGGTGCGGCGGATCGCGAGCGGCCGCATGCCGGCGCCCTCGATGCGCCGCACCAGGGCGCGCCCGAGCTCACGGTCGAAGGGAGCGTCGAGCAGGGCGTTCTGCCCCCAACTGCCCGCCACCTCGATGAGGAACCAGCGCAGGCCGCGCGGGCCGGTGCCCACGAGCGGGTCGTGCCGCTCGCGAGCGCGATCGCTGCACGGGGCCCAGTGCTCGACGGCGAGGGTCACGCGGGCGCCACCACGAATCCCTCGCGCACGAGGCGGCGCACCACGACGATCGCACTCTCGGCGTCGAGGCCGGGCAGGTCGCCGGGCGTGACCGGTTCGCCCGTCGCGAGTCGGCGCACGGCCGGCTCCGCCTCGACCGGCAGCGACACCGTCTTCGTGCGCCCCACGATGCGCACCCGGTCGTCGAGCGTCGTGACGCGCACGGGCAGCGAGCCGCGCCACCGCACGGGCGTCGTCGCGGCGACGGTTGCGAGCGCGTCGAGCGTCGCGAGCGGTGCCACCGGTTCCGCTCGGGTCTCGGTGTCGAACCGGTTGCCGAGTACGACGGCCGGCCGCGCGGCATCCGTCTGCCGCAGTGTCTCGATCAGCGCCTCGACGGTCTGCGCGACGATCGGCGCGAGCGCCTCGGGGTCGCGCACGTCGATGCCGAGCGGCAGCGACTCGCGGAGCGCGGGGTTGTCGCCGACCTGGCGGAGCAGCGCGTCGACGAGGTCGGCACGCGTGTACGCCGACATGCCGACGGTCAGGTGCACGGATGTCGCGCCGAGCGCGGTCGCCGAATGGATCCAGCCGCGCGGCAGGTACAACGCGTCTCCGGGACGCAGCACGGCATCGATGACGGGCTCGCCCGCGGCCGCCCGCGCGACGGCGCCGCGATGCTGCTCCCACGGCTGGGTGCGCAGCGGATCGACGTGCACGGGTGCGTGGATGCGCCAGTGCTTCTCGCCCGAGATCTGCAGTACGAAGACGTCGTGGGTGTCGTAGTGCGGGTCGAACCCCTGCGACGACGGCGGGGTCACGTAGGCATTGACCTGCGCCGGATGACCCAGCTCGTCGACGAGCTCGCGCGTAAAGTCGATGATCGGCGGCCACAGCCGGTGCAGCCCCTGCAGCACGATCGTCGCGCCGCCGGCGAACTCGTCGAGCACCTTGTCGCTCGAGACCTGGTCGGCGATCTCGGCGCCGAAACCACCCGAGGCGGTGTACGCGGATGCCGCGAGCACCGAGCCCTCGTTCGCCATGCGGATGAACGGCGTGCGAACGCCGCGACGCGTGATGAGCTCGTCGACGGCGGCGACCGAGAAGAGGTCGTCGAAGCCGCGTTCGCCGTCGAGTTCGTTCGCCACCGAGAGCAGCGGCGCGCGGCCCCAGTGCCGTTCGGCGAACTCGTCAGCCGGCACCCGGATGCAGCGCGAAAGCGCGGGCCGCTCGACGGGCCCGCGCTCCGGCCTGTTCACTACGCCGAACCGTCGGCGCCGCCGTCGTGCCCGCCGGGGTTCGCGCCGCCGTCGGCGACCCCTTCGCCCGCGGAAGCGGACCCGTCGGCGCCGCCGTCGTGTCCGCCGGGGTTGGCGCCGCCGTCGGCCGTGCCTTCGCCGCCTTCGCCGCCGGCCGATCCGTCGGCCCCGCCGTCGTGACCCTTCGGGTTGGCGCCGCCGTCAGCGGTGCCTTCGCCCTCGGCGCCGGGCTCGAGGGTGATGTCGTCATCGTCGATCGTCATGAGAATTCCTCTCTTCGCCTGCACGCTCAGCGTATCGAGGCGACCCCCTCGGCGGAATGGGTTGACGGATCGCGTTCGACGCGGCCCGACCCGGCGCCCGGCGCACGACGAGGGGCGGATGCTGCAGGAGCGGCACCGTGCGCTCATCTCGATCCTCGCCGCGACGATCCGGAACCGGCGCGAGAGCGGGGCCGCGGCCGACGACGGCCTCACGCCCGAACACGCCGCCGCGGTCGTGGTCGCGACGTGGGAGGGCCTTGGCGAGGCGACGCGTCGCGTCGATGGTCAACCCTCACCTGCCATGACGTAAGCGCCAGATTCCAGTCGCCCGATGAGCGCCCGGGTCCAATCGAGGGCGCTGTCGGCGGTGTGGGCCCAGAGACGAATCGCCTCCACGTGGTGCTGCCAGTCGTCATCGGGCGCCCGCTCGTACGGTTCGACGACACGAGCTCGCCACTCCAGATATGAGCGCACGCGCGTGCGCAGCAGTTCCAGTGCGTGTTCCCGGGTCAGTTCCGTCATGAACCCGATGCCGGCGATCGTCATCGGCAGGTCTGCCTTGTCGGAGCTGAGGGCAGTTCCCAGGAGTTCTCGGAAGGCCTCTTCGCCGCGCGGGGTGAGCGTGTAGCTCGTGCGCGCCGGCCCGGCATCACCGCGCTCCGTCTCCGCTTGCCGCAGGAAGCCGTCGTCATGCAGCTTCCGGAGTCCGTGATAGACGGAACCCTGCTGAACACTGCCCCAGAGCTGCACGCCCCATGACTCCAGGTCGCGGCGGACCTGGTAGCCGTGCGCGCTCCCGCGCTCACGCACAGCTCCGAGGAGCAGCAGTCGAGTTGCCGTCATTTCCTCATCCTGATCTGCTCCCCGGTCGACGTCAAAAGCGATGTCAGTAGTCAAACTGTACTATTCGAATGAATGCCGTCGCATTCCTGAGCACCCTGGAGGGAAGAATGCATATCGTCGTCATCGGCGCGAATGGAAGAACCGGTCGGCTCGTCGTGGAACAGGCGGTGGGCGCGGGCCACCGGGTCACCGCGGTGTGCCGCAGCGCTCCAGGCGACCTGGCTGTCGAGGCTGAGATCCTGCACGCCGACGTTGTACGAGACGATGGCTTCACCTTGCCCTCCGGCACGGATCTCGTCATCTCCACTCTCGGGAAGAAGTCGAATCGCGACCGCACTCCCGTCTGCGCCGACGGCATGAAGCACGTGATCGCCGCAATGCGTCGAGCAGGGGCACGCAGGCTGATCGCCGCGTCGGCATCCCCAGTGCTCCGCACCGCCACCGGCGAACCCGTCTGGTTCAGAGCGACCGTGCGCCCCCTCGTCAGATGGACGGGACGGCGGTTGTACGCAGATCTGGAGCAGATGGAGGCGACCCTCAGGAGCAGCGCAGACGACATCGACTGGTCCGTCGTGCGACCCGGCTATCTGGTCGACCGCCCAGGCGGCGCCTACGAACTCGTGCAGGGCGCGAACGCGATGGGCGTGGTGCACCGGGCAGACCTCGCGAGCGCCCTTCTCGCCGTTGCCGATCATCCCGATGCCGCGGGCGCGGCGTATGGGCTCGCCAGCCGACCGAAGGATCGCTCATGAGCACTCGCGGCCCCGTCCGTGGCACCGCCAGTGGCCCACGAGCGATTGGCGCCGGGGTTCTCGCCGACGGATGCTTCAAGCTGGCGCTCGCCGCGGCCTATGGCGTGTTCGCGGTTCCGTTCGCCGGCTGGCTGGCCGCGCCGTACTGGCTCGTCCTCGTCACCGCACTCCTGCTTGTGACCTCCGGAGTCACCGAGATCCTCGCGAGCAGGCGCCCGGAGCGGAGGCACGTCGTCCTCCTTGCGACTTACGACATCGCATGGCTCGCCATCTCCATCGCGACGCTCATCATGGCGAGCCTGGGCGCCTCCGCAGCCGGGAGCGTGTGGCTCGCCTTCCAGGCCGTCGCCTCGGTCGCCCTCGCCGTGCTGTTCAGCGCCCGCCGTTCCGGGACGTAGCCAGCACAGGTCACCGGGAATCGCGTCAAGAACCGGCAGGCTGAGCCGCGAGCCGCATCGTCGCCCCGGCCCTGGCCGCGAACGCCGTGGCACTCTCGGTGATCGTGCGTCGCATGACCTCGACCGCCGCGGTCGGCGCGACATCGGCCGGGCGAGCGACGCTGATCGTGCGGTCGAGCGACGGCCGGTCCGGCGCAGGGGCACCGAGCCGCACCGAGCGCAGGCCCGGACGGTCGATGAGCACCATCGCCGGCACGACCGCGACGCCGAGGCCTCGCTCGACGAACCGCAGCACGGCGTCCATCTCCGCCCCCTCGAGCACCACGTCGGGCGTGAGCCCCGCCGCACGGAACGCCGCGTCGGTGGCGCTTCGCAGGTCGTAACTCGAGCTGAAGACGATCTGCGGCAACGCCGCGACATCCGCCAGCTCGATCGTGTCGCGAGTCGTGATCGGCGGCGCACCGGCAGACGAGATCACCACGAGCTCCTCGACGAGCAGCGGCGTCACCGTGAAGCGATCAGCGGAGGTCGCATCCGACGTGGTGATGAGCGCGAGGTCGAGCTCGCCGCTCGCGAGTTCGTCGAGCAGTCGTCGCGAGCCCTGTTCCGAGAGGTGCAGTTCGATGGCCGGATGCTCCGCGTGGAACGCGCTCAGCACCTCTGCGACGAGGCTGATGCAGAGGGTCGGCGTGGCTCCGAGCCGCACCCGACCGCGCTCGAGCCCGGCGAGCTCGGCGAGCTCGCGGCGCACCGACTCGGCGTCCGCGAGCATACGGCGGGCGAGGGGCAGCAGCGACTCCCCCGCCGTCGTCAGCGTGCTGCCGCCGCGGGCGCGGTGGAAGAGCTCGGCGCCGAGATCGTGCTCGAGCGCGGCGATCTGGCGGCTGAGCGAGGGCTGGGCGAGGTAGAGCTCTTCGGCGGCCCGCGTGAAGTTGCCGAACCGGGCCACCTCGACGAAGCTGCGCAGTTGCTCGAGGTTCATATCGACAACGTACGCGCATCGACACCGAGACATCCATGCGGTCGGCGGATGCATCGCCCCTCCGGTTACTCAGCGTGCGTCACGCACGAGCTGATAGCGTCCCGCCCATGACCACAGAACCCGCCAGAGCGCTCTCGACCGCACCTGTCGGGGCCGAGCCGGGGCACGAGGGCGTCGAGGCGTGCAGCGTCGACAACCCCGCGAGCCGCGTCATCCGCGAGACCCTCGCCCGCGTCGGCGATAAGTGGAGCATGCTCGTCATCGGCGTGCTGCACGACGGGCCGCTGCGGTTCACCGAACTGCAGCGCAAGATCGACGGCATCTCGCACCGCATGCTCACCCAGACTGTGCGGAGCCTCGAACGCGACGGGCTCGTCACGCGCACGAGCTATCCCGAGATCCCGCCGCGGGTCGAGTACGCGGCGACGGAGCTCGGCCGCTCGCTCTCGGTGCCGGTCATCGAACTCGCACGCTGGGCGGCCGCGCACCACGACGACATCCTCGACGCCCGCGAGACGTTCGATGACGAGCGCGAGGCATCCGCAACTCGTTGAGAGCGCCGGCAAGGAGCGCACCCGCTCGATAGCCGTTGCGCATCGACGCGACGACATATATGCATTGGAGTAATCCAATGCGCGAACCTAGCGTTGTCGGCATGAGCACCTCAGGCAATGTCCCGTCAGAACGCCAGATCTCCACGACCGTCCTCGTGATCGGCACGGGCGGTTCGGGCCTTCGCGCCGCCATCGAACTCGCCGAAGCCGGCGTCGACGTGCTGGCCCTTGGCAAACGCCCGAAGCAGGACGCCCACACCTCGCTCGCGGCCGGCGGCATCAACGCCGCACTGTCGACGATGGACCCCGACGACAGCTGGCAGCAGCACGCCGCCGACACGCTGAAGGAGAGCTACCTGCTCGCCGACCCGCGCACCGTCGTCACGGTGACCGAAGGCGCAGCGCGCGGCATCGACGACCTCGAGCGCTACGGCATGCCGTTCGCCCGTGAAGACGACGGCCGCATCTCGCAGCGCTTCTTCGGCGCCCACACCTATCGCCGCACGGCCTTCGCGGGCGACTACACGGGGCTCGAGATCCAGCGCACGCTGGTCAACCGCGCGGCACAACTGAACGTGCCGATCCTCGACACGGTGTACGTCACGCGCCTCCTCGTGAACGACGACGGCGCGGTCTTCGGCGCCTACGGCTTCGACCTCGAAGACGGCACCCGCTACCTCATCCACGCCGACGCGGTGATCCTCGCCGCGGGCGGCCACAACCGCATCTGGCGCCGCACCTCGTCGCGCCGTGACGAGAACACGGGCGACTCCTGGCGCCTCGCGGTCGAGGCGGGCGGCCGGGTGCGCGACCCCGAGCTCGTGCAGTTCCACCCGTCGGGCATCATCGAGCCCGAGAACGCGGCCGGCACCCTCATCAGCGAAGCGGCCCGGGGCGAGGGCGGCATCCTCACCAACGGCCTCGGCGAGCGCTTCATGGCGAAGTACGACCCCGAGCGCATGGAGCTCTCGACGCGCGACCGCGTGGCACTCGCCGCCTACACCGAGATCAAGGAGGGCCGCGGCACCCCCAACGGCGGTGTCTGGCTCGACGTCTCGCACCTGCCGCGCGAGACGATCATGCAGCGCCTCCCCCGCGTCTACCAGACGATGCTCGAGTTGCAGATGCTCGACATCACGAAGCAGCCGATCGAGATCGCGCCGACCGCGCACTACTCGATGGGCGGCGTGTGGGTGCGACCCGACGACCACGGCACCGACGTGCCCGGCCTCTACGCCATCGGCGAGGCATCCAGTGGCCTTCATGGCGCCAACCGACTGGGCGGCAACTCGCTCATCGAACTGCTCGTCTTCGGACGCATCGTCGGGCAGGCCGCGGCGTCGTACTCGCGCTCGCTCAGTGCGCAGCAGCGCTCGGCCGCCGCGGTGCAGACCGCTCGTGACGAGATCGACTCGCTGCTCGACTCCGACGGCACCGAGAACGTGCGCGCCCTGCAGCGCGCCATCCGCGACACCATGACCGAGCACGCCGGCGTCGTGCGCGACGAGCAGGGTCTCGTCGCCGGCCTCGCCGAGCTCGACGCGATCGAGGCCCGCATGGCCGAGATCGGCGTGCATCCCGACATCGCCGGCTACCAGGACCTCGCGCACGCCTTCGACCTGAAGTCGGCTGCGCTCGCCGCCCGCGCCACGATGGAGGCGGCGCGCGAACGGCGCGAGACCCGCGGCGCCCACAACCGCAGCGACTTCCCCGAGACGGATGCCGCGCTGCAGGTGAACCTCGTGTGGTCGCCCTCGACCGGCGTGACGCGCGAGGCGATCCCGCCGATCCCCGAGGAGATCGCGGCGCTCATGCGCGACGAGGTCTCGGTGGCGGGCAAGCTCGTCGAGTGACGCCCGAGGTGACGGGCCGGGTGATCTTTCACCCGACCGGGTGCGCGGTCACGGTTCGCTCGCCAAGCTGTCGTGACACGCCGCACGCGTGATCGACCCATGCGTGGTCCCCACGCCTGATCGGCTCGCTGAACCCGGAAGGACGTCACGAATGACGACAACGACCGACACCCCCGCCGCCGCCAACGTGGTCCGCACGTCCCTCGGCATCGCCGGAGTGCTCGCCCTCATCGTCGGAGTCCTGATCCTTCTCTGGCCCGCGAAGACGGCGATCGGCGTCACAGCGCTCATCGCCATCTACGCGATCGCCGCGGGGCTCGTCTATGCGGGCATCGGCATCTTCGTCCGGGGCAGGGGCGGCTGGTCGCGGGCCGGTCACATCGTGCTCGGCATCGTCTTCGTCCTCGCGGGCGTGATCGCCTTCATGAACCTCGCGCAGACGAAGGCCTGGCTCGCCGTGTTCCTCGGCATCGTCGTCGGCATCATGTGGATCGTGGAGGGCATCGTCGCACTGTCGTCGCTCCGTGACTCCGCGTCGAAGGGCTGGTCGGTCTTCTTCGCGATCGTCAGCATCGCCGCCGGCATCATGCTGTTGTTCTCGCCCATGTGGGGTGCCGCGGTGCTCTGGTGGCTGCTCGGCATCTCGCTCGTCGTGCTCGGCATCATCAACATCGTCCGGGCCTTCTCGTTCGGCAAGCAACGCGCCTGATGAGCCAGGCATCGCCCGATGAAAGGATGATCGCCATGCCCATCGACGGACTGTACAACTTTCGCGACACCGGCGGCATGCCGCTCGCTGCAGGCGGCACGACCCGCTATGGCGTGCTCTTCCGCTCCGAAGCCCTCGGCACCCTGACGCCGGCCGGAATCGACGACCTCGCGGCCACCGACATCGGCGTGATCGTCGACTTCCGCACACCGGGCGAGCGCGAGGCGGCACCTGACCGGGTTCCGACATCGCGGCCGTTCGAGCTCGTCGACCTGCAACTGCTCGAGGGCGCCATGGCCGACATGGCCCAGCAACTCCTGAAGGGCGGCGCCTCGACGTCATCGACACCCGAGATCGCCGACGCGATGGCGTCGCTGCCGACGCTGGGCGAGCTGTACGTGGGAATGCTGCAGCACGGCGCTCCCCAGTTCGCCGAGGTCGGCCGCCGCATCGCGGCATCGACGGATGACTCGCCCACCGCGGTTCTCGTGCACTGCACCGCCGGCAAGGACCGAACCGGTGTCGCCACCGCACTCATGCTCGATGCTGCCGGAGTCGAGCGCGCCGCCGTCGTGGCCGACTACGCGGCTTCGCAGGACAACCTCGCCGGGCCGTGGGCCGACGGAATGCTGCACATGGTCGCGTCGTTCGGCCTTCCCCTGACTCCCGAGCTGCGCACGTTCGTGACCGGCACCCCGCCCGAAGCGATCGAGCAGGCGCTCGCATGGATCGACGGCGAGCACGGAGGCGCAGCGGGCTATCTCCAGTCAGGCGGGCTCTCGGACTCCGAGCTCGCGGGGCTCCGCGCACGGCTCACCGACTGAGCCTCGGTACGACACTGCATCAGGCGGCCCCGTCCGGGGCCGCCGTTCCGTGCCGGTGATGCGTCCCCGACGTTCGGCCGTGAGGCGGCAACACCGCACGTGCCGTCGAGAGCGCGTCGCCGAGGCCGGTCAGAGGGCCCGTCGTCGGCACGGACACGGCGCCGGGCGGACGAGCCTCGACGATGGCAGCCGCCAGGTCGGCCAGCACCCTGCGCGACCCCTCGACGTCGCTTCGGTCGACCGCTTCACCTGTGGCCGCCGTGGTCGTCGCCGCCGCGGTGACGGCATCGGTCACCGCCTCCAGCGCCGTGATCTCCGGCATCCACGAGGCAGCGGCCGAGCTGATCGCCGGCGGTTCGGCCAGTGACTTCGCGACGCGCGTTCGGAGGTCGGACAGTTCGCGGTAGGTCGCCCGGCGGGCTGCGAGGCGCGCACGGTCGTCGTCTGGCCCGCCGGTCGCGGGAGCGTCGCTCACCGTGCCGGCTGCGGCCATCTCGGCCGGTCGACGGCCAAGGGCGATCCCCAGGTAGCGCTCGATCGACTGAACGGCGTCGGCGACCCCGGCGGCGAGGTGACGCGGCGCATGCCACGTCGACGGCCACAACAGGTACCCGAACACGAGCACGATGACGCACCCCACGAGCGTGTCGAGCAGCCGGGCCCCGACGATCTGGGCACTCGCACCGGCATGCACCTCGACGAGGATGACGGCGAGCGGTGTCGTGACGATCGAGTACAGGCCGTAGTTGCGCGGCATCATGATCGGGATGGCACCGGCGAGCACCGCGATCACGAGCACCTGCCATCCACCGCTCGGCACTACGACGACGACGAGGGAACCGATGACCACCCCGACCACCGTGCCCGACCCGCGCTGCACGGCGCGAGCGAAGACGGAGCCGAAGTCGGGCTTCATCACCTGGGCGACCGTGAGCATCACGAGGTACGGGCGATCGAGGTGCAGCACGAGGCACACCGCCTGCGCGAGCGCCATGCAGAGCACGAGCCTGAAGATCGCGAACCAGGTCTCGCTTCCGGTCGTGAGCGAGCGTTCCGCCCTGCGCAGTCGTTCGACGACCGACGGCTTCGTCGGGAGAGGGATGTCGCCCACCCGCCCATACCGTCGGCCGCTCGCCGCGGCGAGCTGTGCGGCGACGCGCACGGCACGGTCGACCGACGACCCGAGCAGTGCACGATCGGCGGTGGATGCCGCGAGCTCGAGCGAGGCGGGAGGATCGGGTGGCTCGGGCACTGGGCCCGTCGGGTTCTCGACCCAACGGGCGAGGGCCCGAAGGCACCCGATGGTCGCCTCGTCGGCGGGCGTCCCGTGCTGCGTCGACGCGATCATCGCGTCGACGACGGGCGCCGAGGCGTTCAGCATCGTCACGAGGGACTGCCAGCGCACATCGCGAGCCGCGATCGCCGTCTCGGCCGCGACCATGACGTCGTACGCCTCATCGAGCGCCGCGGTCACGGCGGTCGCCGCCGCCCGTCTCTCGCTCGCGCCGGTCGCCCCGAGTTGCCCGGCGATCGCCAGGTAGACCGCGGCGACGGCACGCCGCTCGGGCGAGAGCGTCCTCCCGACCGCGCCGGCGACCGCGACGGTCAGCAGCAGTCGCCACATCGCGCCGGCGAAGAAGATGAGGGGCGCCACCCACGGCGATCCGAGACCGAATTCGGCATTCGCCGCGGTGACCGCGTACATGAGGAAGAAGAGCCCGGCCCTCGACGCGGTGGCACTGATCGCACCGGAGAGGCCCGAGACCAGTGCGGCCCCGACCACCGCGATGAAGGTCGCCACCGAGTGACCGTAGACGAGCGTGCCGAGGGCGAATCCCAGCGCTGCCGACACGGAGGTCAGCGTCATCCGGTGCACGCGCTCGATGCCGACCGCGCCGACGTCGGTCGCTGAAGCGACGAGCGCCCCCATCGATGCGAGCGAACCCGCGCCCACGACGGCAGGCTCGTGCGGGGCGATGAGGAGTGCGATGCCGACCGGCGCGGTGATGCCGATCGAGGTGAGCACCACCCGATCCCATACGATGGGCGCGCGGTTCGAGCGAACGAGGGCGCGGAGCCATCCGCCCGCCGTGCCGTCAGCCTGGGGCGGCGACACGGCCGGCCTCCGCTCGCGACAGGGCGAAGACCCCGCCGATCGACACCGCACCGGCGACGACGAACGCGACGATCGCCCACGCCGGTGCGGAACTGGCCTCGCCGAGGATGGTGATGCCGAGCACGACCGCGACCGCGGGGTCGACGACGGTCAGGCCAGCGACGACGACCTCGGGGCGATTGGAGGCGTGCGCGCGCTGCACGAAGTAGATGGAGAGCGCCCCCGCGACGCCGATGCCGATGAGGCAGCCGATGGTGAGCAGGTTCGTCACGTCGAACGAGATCTCGCGCGAGGCGAGCGCCGCCTGCACCCGCAGGATCACCGTCTTGCCGAGCGTCGCGACGAATGCCGAGAACACGCCGCCGAGCAACACCCAGAAGACGGGTGGCGTCGGGCGGTTTCGGCCGACCACCAGCACGAGGCCCGTCGCCGCGAGCACGCTGACGAGCACCACGAGCACCGCGATGAGCTGCACGTCGGTGATGGAGTGCTGCGTGCTGACGAGTGCTGCGACGGTGACGAACGCCGCGACGCCCAGTACGCAGGTCGCGATCGCACGCACCACCTGCACGGTCGGTGCCCGCTTCGCGGCGATCGTGGTCAGCAGCACCGTGAAGACGAGCGCCGCGACCCCGATCGGCTGCACGATGATGAGGGGCGCGAACGAGAGACTGCCCATCTGCAGCACGATCGCCACGATCAGCATGAGCCCGCCGAGCACCCAGGCATGGTTGCGCACGAGTTCGATCACCTTGGACCCGTCGACTCCGCGGGCTGCATCGGCCTCCATCGAGCGCACACCTCGCGCCTGCAGCAGATTGCCGATCGAGAGTGCCGCCGCCGACACGACCGCGAGTCCGATGCCGATGAGCGGCGCCGAGTTCGGTTCCATGGTCACTTCTCGCTCTCGAGGTGGAGTTTCACGCTGATCTCGTACGCATCGAGCTCGTCGAGCACGTAGCGCAGCGCGGTCGTGCTGTGCCGCCCCGATCGGCCGAGCTCGTGGAGTCGTGCGCGCATCACCCCCACCACGGCGAGCTCGAACTCGAGCGCATCCGGCGCACCCTGTGCGTCATGCGGGTCGAGGGGCACGACGAATCGGGATCGCGGGAGCGAGTAGAGCTCGTCGGAGAATCCGGTCCGGTCGCCGCTCAGCAACGACCTGCTGTCGATCGCCGCCTCCGCGGCGTCGCGAAGCTGACCGTCGAGCGCACGGATCTCCTCGCGGGGCAGCCCGCTCCCTCCCGCCGAGCGGAGCCGCAGCAGGCGCGCGAGCACAGGAAGCGTGAGCCCCTGCAGCAGCAGGCTGCCCGCCGCCACGAGAAAGGCGATGAACACGAGCAGGTCCCGGGCCGGCGTGTCATCCGGCAGCGTCTGGGCCGCAGCCAGCGTGACGGCGCCGCGCATCCCCGCCCAGATGATGATCGTGTTGTGCTTCCATGTGAGCGGCGAGGAGTCGAAGTAATCGATGTCGGCACGCATCCGCCCGATGCGCTTCGGGCTCCGCTTTCGTTTCGCCGTGGTCGAGACGGCATCGAGCCGGCTCTGCACCTGGCGCGTCACTCGCTCGGAGTGTGCCCTGAGCATCGGGATGACGTAGGCGGCACGAACGACGATGAGGATCACGAACGCGAGTGCCGCGATCCAGACGCCGCGCAGGAGCCCCTCGTCGGCGGCGAGGTTGTTCTCCACGATGCCGTAGAGCTCGAGGCCCATCACGAGGAAGACCGCGCCCTCGAGGAGGAACTCGATCGTGCGCCAGTTGAGCTTGTCGGAGATGCGTTGCTCGGGTGTGAGCCATCTCACCGCCCCCTGGCCGCAGACCACGCCGGCGGCGACCGCCGCGACGAGACCCGAGCCGCCGACGGCTTCGGTGGGCAGGAAGGCGAGATAGGGAACTGTCAGGCCGAGCGCCGTGTTGGCCGTGGCGCTCGTCGTCCAGGCCCGCAGCCGCAGGGCGAGGAGGCCGGCCAGCGTTCCGATCACGAGCGCGGAGATGACGGCCCAGGCGAACGAGCCGAGGGTGGCCAGCAGTGAGAATCCGGATGCCGCGGCCACGATCGCCGTGCGGAGCAGTACGAGCGCCGTGGCGTCGTTGAGGAGGCTCTCGCCCTCGAGCACCGTCACCACTCGTCGAGGCACGCCGAGCTTGCGCACGATCGAGGTGGCGACCGCGTCGGTCGGGCTCAGGATCGCGCCGAGCGCGACCGCGAGCGGGAAGCCGATCTCGGGAATCACCCAGACGAACACGCACCCGAGCACGAGGGAACTGATGATGACGAGGAGCACCGACAGGCCGCTGATCGCACTGAGATCTCGGCGGAACTCGATCGCGGGAGCCGAGACCGCCGCCGAGAAGAGCAACGGCGGCAGCACTCCCGTCAGAACCAGTGCCGGCGCGATCGAGACCGCCGAGACCGCGGGTATGAAGCTGACCGCAACGCCCACGGCCAGGAGGATGAGCGGACCGGCGACGCCAGTGCGCTTCGAGAGCGAGTTCGCGAAGACGACCACGAAGACGCCCGCGATGACGACGACCAGCAGTTCCACCGACATCCTGAGCCTCCCTCAGCCGGCGAGATCGGCCACGCCGGAGCCGATCAGCTTGAAGCCGAGAATGACGAACAAGACGGTCATGATCACCGCGTGGTTCGAGACGAGCCAGGTGCGGGGGCCCGTCAGCCGCGCCTCAACGGTGCCGGGTGAGATGACGCTGAAGAGCCATGGCACCGCGACCGCAGCCACCCCGATGACCCCGAAGATGAGGATGACCCCCACCACCTCCTCGATCGGGAGGGCGGCCTGGGAGATCCGCCCTCCGGCCGCGGCGAGCAGGGGCAGGTCCTTCGGCGAGAGCGGACCCGAGATCAGGATGCCGACGAAGAACGCCTTCCACAGGGTCAGCCCGTCGAGGCTCTCCATCCATTTCGGGGTGCCGGTCGCCGACCTCTGCCGCCACTGCATGATGGCCAGCACGAGCAGGCCGACGCCGAGGACGATCTCGATGACGTCGATGGTGACGTGCGGGCCGCTGTCGGGTTCGTCGGCGCCGGCGGCACGTCCGATGATGACGAGCAGGCCGACGAACACGATGGCGAAGGTGTAGCAGCCGAGGATGAACGCCGTGCCGTTCGTGCGCCCCTTCCCGGCGGTCGCCATCAGGATGACGGCGACGATCGCGAGCGGGCTGATGGCGATCGCGATGCCGATGGTGAGCAGTTCGGCGAGCACCTGGAGCATCAGCGCACCTCCTCGAGCTGGGCGTTCGTCTGGACGTTGCGGAGGAACAGGATGATCCAGCTGAAGATCAGGAGCGAGGACACGAGCTCGACGGCGGTGAGGTTGTAGATGCCTGCCGCGAAGAGCACCGCCAGCACGACGACCACACCGACGTAGACGAAACCGAGCACCACGAAAGCCCTCGGCATGGTCGGGATGAGCCACGGCAAGCCGATGACCAACGCCGCGAAGGCGACGGCCATCCCGGTGGCGACCGTGTTGTGGATGAGGAAGAACCGGTCGACCGGGAAGATGCCGACGCAGGCCAGGAGCACGCCGATGAGCACGAACAGCACGCGGATCGTGGCTCGCCGACGACGCTGCACCGTCGTGCCCGACGGCAGCGTCGCCGTGCCGAACCTGGCGATCGTCGTGATGATGACGCCCGACACGATCAAGGTGAGATTGAAGGTGAGTGACGAGATGTCGTGGGTGATGCCGAGCGCGGAGAGGTTCATCTGCCACCAGAGCGGGTCGGCGGAGCTCAGCATCGCCGTGGTCACGCCGACGACGAGGAACACGGCGAGCACGAGCGAGAGCTGGCGCGGGGAGAGGTTCACTGCGCTCAGCACCGAGAGATAGGCCGACAACGCGGTCGCCGCCGAGGTGATCACGACCGCGGGCGAGGCGTAGACGGTCGCTCCGATGAAGCTGTGCTCCATGATGGTCGCGATGCCGATCCATCCGAGCAGTGCGATCGCGCCGTGGGCGAGCGAGAGCGCGACGAGGTCGAACCAGCGATAGCGTTCACGGCGGGCTACGGCGACGCCGGCACGCTCGCCGCGACGTGGCACCATTCGGGCGACGGCGAACGCGATCGAAGCCGCCGCGGCGCCGGCGATCGCCGTGAAGTCGCCCAGCGACCCTCGCCCGTCGATCGGGAGCTCGCGCCCCCAGAAGACGAACGCAGCGACCACCGCGGTGATCACGAAGGCGACCGCCCCCACGGCCAGTGCGAAGGACTCGTCGTCGAGGCCCCGACGACGCCGGTTCCTCAGCACGTTCATGCGATGGACTTCGAGCGGCGCCACTGCGGCAGCACGACGAGCGAGGCGAGCAGGAAGCAGATCGCCCCGATGAACGTGCCCCAGCTCGCAAGCGGACCGCTGAGGGAGCTGCCGTTCGCCAAGATGTACGAACCGACGGCCGAGATGCCGAACGCGACGCATCCGATGAAGTTGATGAGCACGGACCACCACCCCACCTTCCCCGGCTCCCAGAGGCGAGACACGCGTGAATACGCGACGAAGGCGAAGAAACCGCTCACGAGGAACGCGACCGAACCGCCGGCGTCGGGGTTCCAGACGAAGTGCTCCTGCGAGGAGATCGCCTTCGCGTACAGCGCGGCACTGGTGCTCACGTTGAACATGAGCGTTCCGAAGGACTGCGTCGCGGCGGTGAGCCATTCGGCACGCACCATCCGCCCGGGCGGGTACGGCACCGGTACCGCGACGGCCCCGCTCAGGAACAGCTGGATCAGACCCGCGGTGGTGAAGAACCACGCGCCGATGAAGAACAGGATGTTGGAACCTGCGGTGCCGAGCGCTTCGCTCAGGCCGGGCGCGGACCCGAGCGCGAAGAAGGCGGAGCCGATCATGAACCCCCAGCACTGCTTCGTCAGTGTCGGGATGAGGAACGACATTCGGTGCCGTTCCGTGCTCGTCGCTGCCACGCTCATGGTCGCGTGCTCCACCTCTCTCAAGTGCGTACCGTTCTCGATCCACCATGCGCGGGGAGGTCGTCGCGTCGACGCCTCCCCGCACCGGCGATCAATGGTGGAAGTGCGACCCGCTGCTCGCCTCCCGAGGCAGCGGCGCGGTCAGCGCCTCGAGGAACGCCACCTCGCCCCTGATGTCCGCGAGGAGGGCGGATGCCAGGTCTCGACTGAGTCCGACCTTGACCACGATGCGCTGCAGGGTCATGTCCGACAGGTTGTCGGCCATCGGATAGGCGGGCACGAGCCAGCCCTTCATCCGCAGTCGGTCGGCGAGGTCGTAGAGGCTCCACGTGTCGGTGTAGCCGTCCTTCAGCACCCATGCGAACACGGGGATGGTGTCGCCCTTGCTGACGAGCTCGAACGGACCGATCTTCTCGATCTCCGACGAGAGGTAGGTTGCGACGTCGATCGAGTTCTGCTGCACTTCCCGGTAGCCTTCACGGCCGAGGCGGAGGAACTGGTAGTACTGCAGCAGCACCTGCGCGCCGGGGCGGGAGAAGTTCAGCGCCAGGGTCGGCATGTCGCCGCCGAGGTAGCTGACGTGGAAGATCATGCTCTCGGGCAGCACGGCGGTGTTGCGCCAGATGACCCAGCCCACACCGGGATAGACGAGCCCGTACTTGTGGCCGGACGTGCTGATGGAGTTCACCCGGTCGATCTGGAAGTCCCACTTCAGCTCGGGCTGGCAGAACGGGGCCACCATGGCTCCGGATGCCCCGTCGACGTGGATCTTGACGTCGAGGCCCGTGTTCGCCTGGATCTCGTCGAGCTTCGCCGCGATGGCCTCGACCGGCTCGTAGGCACCCGTGAAGGTCTGGCCGAGGATCGCGACGACGCCGATCGTGTTCTCGTCGACGTACTTCTCCAGCTCGAACCCGTCGAGCACCATGTGCTCACGGGTGACCGGCACGTACCGGGGTTCGATGTCCCAGTAGTTGCAGAACTTCTCCCAGACCACCTGCACGGCGGCCGACATGATCAGGTTCGGCTTCTCGGTCGATTTGCCCTCGGCCTTGCGCTTCTCCTGCCACAGCCGCTTGAGCGCGAGGCCGCCGAGCATGCACGCCTCGGAGGACCCGATCGTCGACGTTCCGATCGTGTCGCTCGTGTCGGGCACGTGCCAGAGGTCGGCGAGCATCCGCCAGCAGCGATCCTCGATCGCCGCCGTGGCGGGGTACTCGTCCTTGTCGATCATGTTCTTGTCGGCGGCTTCGGCGTAGAGCTTCTTCGCCTCGTCGTCCATCCACGTCGAGACGAACGTCGCCAGGTTCAGCCGCGAGTTGCCGTCGAGGATCGCCTCGTCGTGAACGATCTGATACGCGGTCTCGGGCAGGCTGGGCTGCTCGGGCATCACGAACTTGTCGAACTCGGTAGCCTCACCGGGGCGGACGAATACCGGGTTCACACTGATCGTGGGGTCGATGTTGGTGTTCTGGCGCGCCTTGCTGGTGTTGATGGTCACTTTTCGCTCCTGATCTTGCGTGTACGACGTGCGTGGTTCGTGCGGATGGTCAGTTGTGCCTGATCGCCCTCCTAGACCTCGACCGGCGGGTAGAGGCGGTCCATGTTGTATTGGCGGTTCCGGCGGGCAGCCCACGTCGAGACGGCGATGAAGGCGACGGTGAGCACCAGGATCACGACGATCGACGTCCACAGCCTGGAGTCGACCCCGCCGAGGATCAGCTGCCGGAGACCCGTCACGGTGAAGGTCATCGGGTCGATCCAGTGCAGGTACTGGAACGGCACCGAGGTCACGGGAACCGGATAGATGCCGCCGGCCGACGTCAGCATGATCATGAGGAACACGAGTGTCGCCACCCTGCCGACGGCAGGACCGAACAGTGCGTTGAACATCTGTATCAGCGCCAGGAACATCGCGACCATCAGGAACATGAACGCGAGCGTTCCCCCGGCGTGCACCGGATGCAGCCCGAGGCCGAAGTACAGCACCAGGAACAGGATGAGTGCCTGCAGGATGCCGACGAACAGCGTCGGCGCGTAGGAGGCGAGCACGACGCGGAACGACCCGAGCCCCTGCGCGAGCGGTCGCGCCTGCAGCGGCGTGAAGAGCATCCACGCGATGAGCGAACCGACGAACAGCCCGAGTCCCATGAAGAACGGTGCGAAGCCGTACGCGAAGGTCTTCGCCTCGTTGTTGGTCACCTCTTCGAGCGCGACGGGATCGGCGAGCGCCTTGATGAAGTTGCCCTGCTCCTCTTTGCTCCAGGACGGGATGAACTGCATGCCCTCGTCGACCGCACCGGCGAGCTGGTCGGTGCCGGCCGCGAGGAGCGGCGTGCCTGCCGCGAGCTGGCTCGCGCCGTCGCTGAGCTGGACGAGCCCGGACGACAGCTCGTCGGCGCCCGAGCGAAGCTGACCGGCGGCGGCCCGCACCTCGCCGAGGTCGCGCTGCACTCCGCCGTTCTCGACCGAACGGAGGATGACGCTCACCCGGCTGTTCGGGTTGTCCAGCTCGGAGGCGATGAGGTCCACATCCTGCTGGATGGCGGCGAAGGTCAGCGCCAGATCCTGCGAGATCCAGTTGTCGAGGATGAAGTCCCGAACCTCCGTGAGGCGGTTCGCGACGTCCTGCTGCACCTCGTCGCCTGCGGCGAGCTCGGCGATGATCGTGTCCAGCCGATCGACGGCCTCATCCCTCGCCGAAGCGACCCGGTCGAGTGCGGCAGCAGCCTGATCGGTGTTCGCGGTCACGCGCTGCACGACCTGTCGCAGTTCGGTGCCCGTCATCCCCGAGCTGTCGACGATCGACTCGGCGCGGGTCACGGCGTCGTTCACGGCGTCGTCGAGCTCGTCGAGTGCGCCCGCGAGGGTCGCAGAGCCGTCCTTCGCCGTGACGAGGTTGTCGGCGAGCTCCTGCGCGCCCTCGTTCGCCGTCTGCATCCCGGCGTTGAGCTCGTCGACCTGGGCGGCCGCTTCCCGCAGCTTCGGAATCGTGCCCTCGGCGAGACCCAGCACGGTCTGGAAGACCTGCTCGCCGACCTGTGCGCTGACCTGGTTGATGGCTTCGGCCGCGGCATCCTGACCGATGACGGTCGCGAGGTAGTTGTTCGCATCGTTGTAGGTGAAGATCAGCTTCGCCTGGTGCGCATTGTCGGTCGCCGCCGAGGTCACCGATTCGCTGAAGTCCTCGGGAATCGTGATGGTGAAGTAGAAGCGCCCGTGCGCCAGGCCGTCGACGCCCTCCTGCTCGTCGACCTCGTGCAGATCGAGCTGCTTCGACGCGATGAGGCCCGTGACGACGTCGGCACCGGCATCGGTTCGTTGTCCGTCGACCGTCGCGCCCTCGTCGAGGTTGATGATGGCGACCGGCAGCTTGTTCACCTCGCCGAACGGGTTCCAGAACGCCCAGAGATAGAGCGCGCAGTACATCAGCGGCATGATGATGATCACGATGAGGGCGAGCCGGGGCATGCGGCCGCGGTAGTAGCGCTTGAAGTCGCTTCCGGGTGAGAATGCGGCGATCATCGGCTGAGAGCCTCCTGCTCGAGGGTGGCGAACTCCTGGTCCGTCAGATTCGGGACGTCGATGTACTCGCGCGCTCCGCTGCCGGGGAAGGCACCGTTCACGTCGGCCGTGATGACGGTCTGCTCGTGGCCGAGGGCCACGAGCCGTTCGAGCAGCTTGTGCGCGTTGCGAACGCTGTGGAGCGTGTCGATACCGCCGACGACGAGGATCTCGGGCTTCCTGATGTTCGCGACCGCGATACGGAAGAGCGCGGCGGTGAACTCCGGCAGCTCTTCGACCATGGCGTCCATCGTGGGGAGTGTGTAGTCGCCGAACACCGGGCGGCAGATGCGCTCCAGGTCGTCTTGCGTCGACTGCGGCACCCACCCGTACCACGGCGCAGCCCAGCGCACCTGCTCGGTCACGATGTCGTGGACGCGGATCGTCTGCGTGATCCCGTCGACCTCGTCGATGTTGGCCACGTTCGCCTGGTCGAAGAGGTGATGGGCGTCGTTCTCGCGGCCGAATGAGGTCAGTGTTCCGGTCGAGGGCTTCATCCGCCCGGCGAGGGTGAGGAGGAGCGACGTCCTGCCTCGCCCGCCGGCCCCGACCAGAACGGTCACGCCCTTCGCGCGAACGGTCAGGTCGATGGGGCCGTAGATGTGCCCCCACGACGCGTCGACGCCGATTCCGGATGCCTCCAGCAGCACGTCACCCGCCGCGACCCCCCGCCGCGTGGTGGCCTGCGAGCCGTTTCGTTCGATCGGGTCATCCCCTGTGGACCCTGTGGACGATGACATTCACTCTCCCCCTTCGAGCACTCGCCTGAGGGCGTTCGACGGCGTCGAACGCCCCCGGCGTCACAACGTGTTCTTGACGATCTGCCCGTTCTTGACGATGAGCTTGAAGTTCGTGTCGGGGTCGCCGATCAGCGAGATGTCGCTGGTGGGGTCGCCGTCGACGAGGATCATGTCGGCCCACGCGCCCTCGGCGATGACGCCGAGCTTGCCGCCGCGATACGTGTTGCGCTCGCCTGCGAGCTCGAAGAGCGACGCGTTGCCCGAGGTGAGCATCTTCAGCGCTTCGACGTTGCTGTAGAACTCGCCGAGACGAGCCGCCATCTCGCTCTGGCGTGGTGCCGATTGCGGCTCGAGCAGGAGGTCTGTTCCCCACGCGGTCTTGACACCGTGCTGCTTCGCCCAGCCGTAGACCTGCTCGGTCCCGTGGCAGATCTCGGTGTTCTTGCCGGCGCGCACGGGATCGGGATAGTGGTGGTCGTCTTCGGCGAACGGCTGCATCGAGAGCCAGATGTTCGCGTCCGCGACGCGTTTGATCGTCTCCTCGTCGGCGAGATGACCGTGCTCGATCGAGCTGACGCCGGCGTCGATCGCCCGGGCGATACCGGCGGGCGTGTACACGTGGGTCGCGACGTAGGTGCCGTAGTCGCTCGCCGCCTGCACGGCCGCCCGGATCTCGTCGGGAGTGTACTGCAGGGTGTTCAGCGGGTCGTACATCGAGGCGGCGCCGCCGCCGAGCGTGAGCTTGATCTGCGTGGCGCCCTGGCGAAGCTGTTCGCGCACGGCGGCGAGCACGCGCGGAACACCGTCGGCGATGCGAGTGAAGTGGATGTCATCGGTGCGGCTCGGCTTGCCGCCGAACTCCTCCGGCACGTCGTAGACGAAGGAGAAGTCCGCGTGGCCGGAGGTCTGGGAGATCATGGCCTGGCTCGGGAAGATGCGCGGGCCCTCGAAGCTCCCCCGATCGATGAGCGCCTTGATGGGCGCCGTGTCGCCGCCCATGTCGCGAACGGTCGTGAAGCCGCGGAGCAGCATCCGCTTCGCCTCGGCGATCGTGTTGCCGTAGAGCACGCCGGTCGGGCCCTGCAGGAAGTCCATCATGTTGTTGGCGTTGCCCATGAGGTGCACGTGGGCGTCGCTGAGCCCCGGCATGAGGAGCTTTCCGTTGCCCTGGATCTCGATGACGCCGTCGGACGCGTCGCCGGCCACGGGCGAGGTGGAGACTGCGAGGATGTGTGCACCCTCGACGAGCACATCCACGTTGTCGAGCGTGCGATCGCTGATTCCGTCGAAGACACGGACGTTGCGAACGATCATTCTCTGAGGCGCATGCGTTCCAGTGGTCATGGCGGCGACACTATGCCGGGGCGAAGAGGGCTTTCGGGAATCGCAACCGAATTCCCCCTGGGCGTCATCCGACGCGTCACCCCCCTCTCACCCGGCCTTCACCCGCGCAATTCCGGGGCTGGACGCCGGACGGCAGCGCGTTGATAGACTGCGCCGCAGGGCCGGATATACGCCCGGCGTTACGTCAGCAGAAGTGTTTCGGGGGGAAACATGAACAGCAAGGAACCTGTCATATCGGGGACGGGTAGTCAGAGCGCTTCGTCCAACGGCAAGGTCATCATCGCGATCATCATCGCCGTGGCTGCACTCACCTTCGTGTTCTCGAACGTTGCGCCCGCCACACTGAGCTTCCTCTTCCTGAACTTCACGATGCCCGCCTGGGGATGGTTCCTGGCAGTGCTTCTGGCCGGGGTTGCGATCGGATCGCTCTTCCCGTGGTTCCGACCGAGGAAGAAATAGGCCGGAGCCCGAGCGCTCAGCACTCGACGAGCTCTGCTCGCCCGAGTGGCTCATCTGTACCTTCTCCGCGGCGTATTCGAGGGAGCGGACCGGCCGCGGGGCTTCGCAGGATCGATGGTGTGAACCGGGGGAAGCACGAATGAATCTGACCGATGAAGTCAAGGCGCTGGACGAACTGGAACGAGCCACAGCCTCCGGTAACCCGGACATGATCGCGAGGGTCGCGGTGGCGAACATCCTGCCGCTGTACCACGAACACTACGAAGTGCTCGCGTCAGCGGTGGACGGGCTGCCCAGCAAGGTGCTCGAACGCTTCCCGATCCTTCGGTTCGGGCACCGCATGACCCCGGTGCTTGCTCGAACGACTCGCCCGTTCAAGCCGCTCATCGATCCCGATTCGGCGCGAACCATGAGCGCAGACGAACTCGACGTGTTCACGCTCATGCAGATGATCTCGTTCCGGTTCAGCGGCGACGTGGCGGCAGCACTCGTCTACGCCCGACGGCTCGAGGATCGAATCCTCGACATCCGCGTGGAATCGCGTGAACGAGCCGACGGACAGCTCTGGTTCTACCACTACGAGATCGGCTCCACCCTGCTCGCCTCGGGCGACTCCGCTCGCGCGCTGC
Organism: Agromyces sp. CCNWLW203; assembly: GCF_036576125.1. NCBI lineage: Bacteria > Bacillati > Actinomycetota > Actinomycetes > Micrococcales > Microbacteriaceae > Agromyces > Agromyces sp. CCNWLW203. Next base: position 315,241 of record NZ_JAZHYX010000001.1, read on the forward strand.
TCGAATTCGGCACGGCACGCCAATTGGGCAAGCTGTCGAACCAGCGCCACGCCGAGCGGCTCGCGATCGGCCGCGCCGCGCTCGCCCACGCGCTTCGCGGCTCGCTCGACGAAGCGGACGTGGCTCTCGCCGAGGTCGCCGAACAACCGCCCCCGACCGGGTCGCACCGCACCGCGAGCGCGATGACCGAAGGAGTCGCAGCGGCGCTCATCGCGGTCGAGCGCATGTCGGATGACGTCGATCAGCGGCTTGCGGAACTCGAGCGGTACGACAGTGTGCTGATGACCTGGCCCTTCGCCCTCCTTGCTCGAGCGCGCTCCCTCTTGGCCGCGCAGCGGCCGGGCGAGGCCCTCGAAGCGATCCGGCTGGCCAATGACGCCCACCCGGTCCAGCATGGTTCCGTCGCCTCCGACGTGATCGCATCGACCTTCATCGAGGCGCTATGCGCCCTCGGCGACTCGACGGCCGCATGGGACATCGCGACGTCGAACGCGCGAACCGGCAACATGACGAGGTTCGCCGTCATCCGTCTGGCATTGCACGACTCGCGCTTCGATGTCGCAGCGAACGAGATCCGGCGGCTCGCCGGCGACCGCGCACTCAGCCCGAGCCAGCGCGCCAAGGCGACGTTGTTCTGGGGTTGGCTCGAAGTGGCGCAGGGCGCCGACCTCGATCAGCGCACCGCCGAACAGATCCAACGTCTGGCCGTCACGGGAAACATCCGCAGACTGCTCGCAACCATGCCGCGGCAGCTCATCGAGCACGTGAGGGCGCACCTCTCGAGTACGGAGCTCGCCGAGTTCGACTCCGCGACGCATGACCTCACGACCTTCGACCTGAAGACGCGCCCGATCCTGACGCCCGGCGAGCTCCGGGTGCTGAACGCACTGCCCACCCACCCGACAACGGCGGCCATCGCCTCCGCGTTCCACGTCTCCCCGAACACCATCAAGTCGCAGCTCAAGGCCCTGTACCGCAAGCTCGGGTGCTCCACGAGGGACGACGCGATCAGGGTCGCCAGCCGGCACCGTCTGTTCATCGGCGAGAATGCGGGTGTCGGCCTCGGGGCGAGCGGCAACGGTGACGACTTCGTCCGGCTCGCGCTCGGGTCGCAGAACGAGAAGCTGGATGTCGGGACTCGCTGATCGCATTCGTGCGGCAGCCTCCGCCTTCCGCAACGAGCCGGCGATCGAGGTCTCAGCGGGCGGCGTGATGGGCGTGCCCGAGATGCTCGGGGAGATCGGTGCAGCGCTGCTGGATTCATCGCAGGCCACGAGCGACGTCGAGGACATCCTGAAGCGCATCGCCGATCGCTATGGCCGACCCGAGCTCCGCGTGTTCGTGCTCCCGACACTGGTGCTCGTCGAGGACCCGAGCACGGCGCCGTCGCAGACCTCGATCTTTCCCGCGAACGAGAGTGCACTGCGGCTCGACCAGGCCGACGCCGTCGAGCGGCTCGTCCGGCACTCGGTCAGGGATCGCGCCGGTCCCGAGTCCGTCATCTCGTCGATCACGCAGATCAGGAGGGCGGATTCCCGGTTCGGCCCGGTACTGACCGTCGTCGGCTACACCCTGCTCACCGTCGGCTTCGGCTTGGTGCTCAACCCGACGGTGAGCGCCCTGCCGATCTACGTCGCGCTCGGAGCGGTCGTCGGCACCATCGTGCAGGTGGGTAGCCGAATCTCGACGCTCTCGCTCATCCTGCCGGCGTTCACGGCATTCGCCGTCACGCTGCTCGTCTCGCTGCTGATCGGCCCGCTCGTGCACGACGACGTGATCAGGCTCGTCGCACCTTCCCTCGTCTCGTTCCTGCCCGGGCTGACGCTCACCGTTGCCGCCGTCGAACTCACCTCCGGGCAGATGATGGCGGGCGCCAGCCGACTGGTCTTCGGCATCGCCCGCCTCGGGCTGCTCGTCTTCGGGGTCTTCGCGGGCATGTCAGTGGCGGGCGTCTCAGCTCCGAGCGGCGACACCCCGGTGCAGCTCGGCGCATGGGCGCCGTGGGCCGGCATCGCGCTGGTCGGGCTCGGCTACTACTTCTTCTCTGCCGCCCCTCGTCGTTCGCTCGCCTGGATTCTGTACGCCCTCGTCGTCGCCTACTCGGCCCAACTGCTCGGCAATCTCGTGCTCGGGCCCGAGTTGTCGGGATTGGTCGGCGCGCTCCTCGTGATCCCGGCCGTCAACCTGGCCGGACGACTGAAGGGCGCTCCTTCGAAGGGCATCATGCTCACGTGCGCGTACTGGCTGCTGGTTCCCGGTTCCATGGGCTTCATCGGCCTCAGCGAAGCGGCCTCGGGCACGGCCGGCGCGATGAGCACCATTCTCCAGACGTTCGCCTCGCTCATCGCGATCGCCATCGGAATGGTGCTCGGGGCCGGATTGAGCCGCGATGCCACCGCCATCGCCCGAGGCTGGCACTCGGTCGCGAAACGAGACGAGGATCCCCCGCGATGACTGACCCCGAGACCGTGGCTCCATCCACGATCACGACCGACACCGCTCCCGCCACGACGAAGACGACCACGACACTCAATCGCCCCTTCACCTCGGGTTTCATCGTGACGCTCGGCGGCCTGGTCGCCATCGCGGCGGGTACGGCGTTCTCCCAGTTGTCGACGGTGCTCATCTACGTGGCATTCGCCCTGTTCGCCGCCCTCGGGCTCGACCCCGTCGTGCGCTGGCTCGAACGACGCGGCGTGCGCCGCCCGTGGGGCATCGTCATCGTCTACGCCACGTTCGCGCTCATCGTCGTCGGGGTGACGTTCCTCATCGTGCCGACCGTGGTCGATCAGACCACGCAGATCATCGCCGACCTTCCGAAGACGATCCACGCCTTCGAGCAGTCGAGCGTCTACACCTGGCTGCACGACACCCTCGGCACCGAGGCGAGCAGCCTCATGCAGCAGGTCACCGCGTTCCTCACGCAGCCGACGCACATCGCGACGATCGGCAAGGGCGTGCTCCAGGTGGGGATGACGATCGCCTCGACCCTCTCGGGAGTGGTCATCGTGCTGGTGCTGAGCCTGTACTTCCTCGCATCGCTTCCGGCGATCAAGGCCGGTTTCAATCGCTTCGCACCCGCATACAGTCGAGAGCGCGTCGCATCGATGACCGAGCAGATCACCGATTCGGTCGGCGGCTATCTCATGGGCATGGTGGCGCTGGCATTCTGCAACGCGATCGTCGCGTTCGTGCTCCACCTCGTGCTGCAACTGCCCTTCCCGATGCTGATGGCGGTCATCGCGTTCTGCATCACCCTGATCCCACTCGTCGGGTCGGTGCTGTACTGGGGTCTCGCCACGGTGCTCGCGCTCTTCTCGGGCTGGCTGCCTGCCCTGATCTTCGCCGCGGTCTACTTCGCGTACATGCAGCTCGAGGCCTACGTGCTCACGCCGAAGGTCATGAACCGCGCGATCTCGGTGCCCGGCGCGCTGGTCGTCATCGGGGCGCTCGTCGGCGGCACGCTCCTCGGGCTTCTCGGCGCCTTGATCGCGATTCCGGTCACCGCCTCCGTCCTCCTCATCGTCAAGCAGGTCGTCATCCCGAAGCAGGATGCCAAACTCACGGAATGAGCCGCCATCGGCACCATGCGACGGATGCCTCTCACCCCGAGCCGTCGCACGGCATCACAGTGAGTCCCAGAACGCCTCCACCGCGTTCGCCGTGGCCTCGGGCTGCTCGACCTGCACGAGCGTTCGAGCGCCGTTGACGACCGCGGTCCTGGCGTTCGGGATGCGATCGGCCGCCTCCGCCATGATCTCGGGCGACCACTCCCCTCGGTCGTCTCCCGCCACCAGCAGGGCGGGCACGTGGATGCGCGGCAGGCGGTGCGTGGCATCCGTTCGATTGATGATGAACGAGGTCACGGTTCGTGCGAGCGCTTCGGGTTCGACGCCGGTCATCGCGTCGTCGATGATCGCGGTCATGTCTGCGTTGTGCTGATTCGCCTTCGTCAACTGCGCCCCGTGCACCGCGTGCCGCAGGTGCGCGATCGGTCCGAGGCGCGCCAGCGCGCCGCTCGCGATGATGAGCTTGAGTCTGAAGAAACGATCGATCGGCTCGACCGGCGAGCTGATCGCCACGAGTGATCGGAGCGAGCCCGGGAACAGTGCGGCCGCGGCCATGCCGACGTGCCCGCCCCACGCGGCGCCGAGCCAGTCCACCGGCCCGGTGCCGGGCAACTGGTCGACGATCTGCACGGCGACCTCGGCGCACTCCTCGATCGTGGAGAGGCGTTCGAGTGCGTCGCTCGCACCGTACCCCGGCGCATCGAGCACGACGAGCCGGCGACGCTGCCGCAAGCGGGGAATCACGGGATCCCAGCTTCGGCCGTCGACGAACATGCCGTGCCACAGCACCGCGATCGGGCCCTCGCCCGTCACACGGGCGACAACGCGGCCGAGCGACGTGTCGAAGGAGACGGCGGTTGTATCGTCATGAATCATCTGCATGACCACAGCCTGCGCGCCGGTGCTCCATTCGCGGGCGAACGAAGGCTCTGCAATGATTCTGCAATGATTCACGCGTCGCCCGCCACCGATCCGATCGTGCGCGTGCGCGCGTTCGGGACATTCTCGGCGAGTGTCGACGGCGACGACATCCCCCTCGGCGGACCCCGCGCCCGGGCGCTGCTTGCGGCCCTCGTGGCAGCGCGGGGCCGGCTCCGACCAGCCGAGACGCTGCTGCGCGAGGTCTGGGGTGAGTCATCGCCCGGCGTGCGCTCCGCCCTCCGTGCGAATATCTCGCGCCTGCGCTCGACCCCGCTCGGTCCGCACCTCCGGGGCGGGCGCCAGGGGTACCTGCTGCACGCGGGCCCGACCCTCGAGGTCGATCTCTGGTCGGTGCATCGGATCGCCGAGTCGTCCGCTGCACCTGGTGACGATGCGCTCGACGATCTCGTCACCGTGATCGGCGCGGTGGCGTTCGAGGGAGCCGGCACTTCGCCGTTCCTCCACGACGCGCGCGCCGAGGCGCGGACGGCGCTGCGCCGGGCCGTCGTGCGAGCGGTCGACGCGCACCCGGGCCATCCGCTCGCACCCGTCGTCGTGGAGCGTGCCCTGGCGCACGATCCCGATGATCCGGAGCTGCGAGCGCTCCTCCTCGCCGGTCGGGCGCAGGTCCGGCAACGAGGCATCGCGACCGGCGCGAGCGCGCACGATCTCTCTCCCGCAGCGGCCACGCGACGCATCGGGGTCCCGGCCCCGCTCGCCGCGTACCAGTCCCGACCGGAGGACGAGGCCCGCCTGGCCGCGGCCCTGCGGCTCTCGCGGCTCGTCACGCTGGCCGGGCCGGCCGGCGTCGGCAAGACCCGGCTCGTCGTCGAGTGGGCCCGCGGCACTGCTGCAGCCACGCAGGAGCACGTCTGGTTCTGCGCCGGCGGCGGGTGGTTGCGAGACCTGTCCCTCGCCGTCGGCGCTCGCGACGAGACGCTCGACAGCGTCGCCGCACGACTGAGACCGCTTCGCGGCACCATCGTCCTCGACGGCGCCGACGACGACGTGGAGACCACCGCTGCCGGCCTCGCCAGCCTGCTCGAACGATCGCCGGAGGTGACCGCCGTGGTCACCGCGCGCCGATCGCTGGGCGTTCCGGGCGAGAGCGTGCACCGCGTCGGCGCGCTGAGCCCCGCCGATGCGCGGGCGCTGTTCGCCCTTCGGTCGGGCCACGCCGCATCCCCCGGCGAGGCCGCCGAACTCTCCGAGCTGATGGCGGCGCTCGGCCACCTGCCGCTCGCGATCGAACTCGCGGCAGCGCGCGCGGCGCAGGCGCCGTTCGCTTCGGTGATCGACGAGCTGTCGCCGGCAGCCGGCGGCGATCGCGGCCCGCTGGCGACGGCACTCTCGGCCACGCTCGCCCTGCTCGCCCCCGGCCAGCGCGAGACGCTCGAACGCCTCTGCGACTTCCGCGGGCCGTTCACCCGCGAGAGCGCCATCGCCATCGCCGGCCCGACCGCACCGGCCGACCTCGACGCGCTCCTCGGCTGGTCGCTCGTGGCGGCCGAGTCGCGCGGCGACCTCGCGCTCTTCCGTGTCCCCGAGGTCGTGCATCGGCACGTGCATGCGCCGAACGACGACCCGACGAACGCAAACGGCCCGACCGGATCAGACGACTCGAGTGGCGCACGGGAGCGTCATACGAGGTGGTTCGCCGAGCGAACCCTCGCCGCATTCCACGAACTGACGACGAACGAGGCCGATGCGGCCAGGCAACGCATCGAGGCGGAGCGGGCCGACATCGCGGCGGCGTTCGAGCATGCGATCGACGACGGCGATCGCACGAGTGCGCTGTGCATCGCCGCGGGTATGGCGTGGATGGGTCTCACCTCGGGCGCACAGGCATCCGCTCTCACCGATGCGAGGCGAGCCGCCTCGGTGCCGGGGCGCGCACCGGCATCGGTGGAGTCGCAGGCACGACTCGGCCACGGAATCCTCGCGTACCAGCTCGGTTCGATGGACGAGGCGGCCACCGTGCTCGAAGAGGCGCTGGAGTGCTCGCGGGAGGCGCACGACGTCGGCCTCGTCGCGTTGTCGTTCGCGTTCCTCGCCTACCTCGCCACCTTGACCCCCGACGGCACCCGAGCCGCGGTCGAGCGCATCCGCAGCGCGCAGGATCATCTCGACGGAGCTCCGCCGAGCACGCAGGCGATGGTCGCCCTGATCGCCGCCCAGGTCTACCGCTCTCGCGGTGATCACGACGAGGCCCTGCGGTTCACGGCGTCGGCGCACACGCTCGCGGAGCGGTCGGGGCACGGCTGGGTGCTGCTGATGTCGGGAGTGGTCGCCGCGAAGGTCCACCTCGACGCGCGGTCTCCGCGCCGAGCGCTTGCGACGCTGCGGGCGGTGCTCACGTCACCGCATGTGCTCGCCGATCCGATCGCCGTGCTCATCGCGTCATCGGTCGCGGCCGGCGCGGCAGCGGGCACGGGGGCGGATGCCGCAGGCGCACGCATCATCGGCGCCGTCGACGCGATCGGCGCACGGTACGGCTTCGACCCGCGGGCGAACGAACCCGCCGACTTCGACCGCTATCGCGACCGGGTGCGACAGGGCCTCACGAGCGAGCAGTGGCGGGATGCCTCGACGCGCGGCGCCGCCTTCACCCTCGCCGAGCTCGTCGAGGAGGCGGTGCGGCTGGCCTGAGGCGATCCCGCTCCACCGCCCCATGCCGGCGGCATGATCTACTGGACGTTCGCCCCGCGCCGTACGCGACCTCACGGCCGTACGCAACCTCAGGACTGAGACATGAGCCACCCGCCGACTCGCGCCACCGAACTCGCCGCCACGATCGACGTGCGCTGGCTGCACGCTTCGGACGCGGAGGTGGCCGCCGCGATGGCGACCGTGCGGCGCGAGTCGCGGCCGAAGTGGGTGCCCACGAAGCGTCAGGTGCTCGTGCACGTCAACGACTGCCTGATCCTGTGGTTCCTCTTCATCGCCTTCGTGCGCACCGGTATCCGCGTCGACGTGTTCCAAGACGGTGCCGCCGGCGCCGCCGACATCGGTGAGCTGATCGCCACGGTCGCCGTGCTCGCCGCCTGGCTCTTCGGCGCGTTCCTGCTGCGGCGATGGGCATCCCGGCCGCCGTCGCCGCGAGCGCGGATGAGGGAGTGGCGGCAGACCCTGACCGCACTCGCCAACGGTTTCGAACCGAAGCCGAGCCCCGTGGCGACGTTCTCCTCGATCATCACGGTCGAGCGCACCGCCGTTCGCGAGTACCCGCGATTCGTCGCGCCGGGTGTCGAGCTCGGCAACCTCACCTCCCGCCGCTCGGGCCGCTCGGCCACCTGGCACTACCTCGCGGTCCGGTTGCCGGCACCGCTGCCGCACCTCATCCTCGACGCGACATCCGATGGCCGCCTCGGCGGCGACCTGCCCGTCGGCTTCGAACGCGAGCAGCGGATGTCGCTGGAGGGCGACTTCGACCGGTGGTTCCGGGTGTATGCGCCGCAGACGTACGGGAAGGAGGCGCTCTACGTGCTGACTCCCGATGTCATGGCGGCCCTCATCGACCGCGCCCACCTGTACAACGTCGAGATCGTCGACGACACCCTCGTCTTCTTCAGCCCGCGCGCCGCCGACTTCTCCGAGGCGGAGGTCTGGGAGTCCGCGCACGCGATCCTCACGGCAGTGGCTCCGCGCATCATCTCGAAGTCGCGGCGCTATCTCGACGAGCGCGTGCCCGGGCAGGACGTTCCGAGGGTGCTCGCCAAGATCGCGGCGAACCGCCAGAACCCGAAGATCGCGTGGGTCGAACCGCGACCGATCATCGGACCCGACGGCCGACGGCTCGGCATCCGCGATCGGCGCACCGGCGTGTGGTCGGTGCTCGGCGCCGTCGGCTGGTACGCCCTGCTCGCCTTCCTCTACGTCGTGCCGGGCCTCTTCGCGTTCGCGGGGTTCATGTCGGTCATCGACGGCTGGTGACGGCGGGTGCTCCGCGGCATCCGCTCGTTCGTAGACTTGGTGGGCGGGGCTGATCTCCCGCGATCCCCCTGCCTGAAAGGCGCGAAGTGCTGACCGACACCGCTCGAGAGTTCCTCTCGGAGTACCACCTCGCGACGCTCTCGACCCTCGACCGGCAGGGGCGCGTGCACTCGGTGCCGGTCGGCATCACCTATCTCGACGGGGTCGTGCGCGTCATCGGCGGTCGTGGTTCGCAGAAGTTCCTGAACGCCGAGCGCAGCGGGCGCGCCAGCGTCAACACGGTCGACGGCGGGCGCTGGATCAGCTTCGAGGGCCCGGCGCGCGTGCACGATGATCCTGAGGCGGTCGCGCTCGCGGTCGAGCTCTACGCCGCGCGCTACCGGCAGCCGCGCCCGAACCCGCAGCGGGTGGTGCTCGAGCTCACGGTCGAGCGGGTGCTGGGCTCGGCGGGCATGCGCGCGACCGACGCCTGACGGCGCGGGTCACGGCGCGTCGACACCGGTCAGCGAGCTGAGCACGGCATCGATCGTCGCCTCGGCGGCGTCACGCCAGTGCACCCCGTCGAGCAGGTCGTCGGTGGCGAGCGCGGCGACGCCGTGCACCGCGGCGAAGACGACGAGCGACTGGCGTTCGATGTCGCCCGATCGAACCTCGCCCCGCGCCTGCGCCTCGCCGACGAGTTCGTTCACGACGACCATGCTCGCCCGGCTGAGCGCAGCGAGTTCGGGCGATGCATCGGGGTGGTGCTTCGCCTTGTACATGAGGTCGAGGATCGCCGGGTGATCGACCGCGAACCCGATGTAGGCGAGGCCCGCGGCATGCAACTGCCCGGCGAACGTCGTTTCGCTCGTCACCGCCGCGGCGAGCGCGTCGTTCATGCGCGTGAAGCCCGTGACCGCGATGGCGTCGAGCAGCGCGGTGCGATCGGCGAAATGGCGAGCGGATGCCCCGTGGCTGACGCCCACGTCTCGTGCGAGCTGGCGCAGCGACAGGGCGTCGAGGCCGTCGCCGTCGATCGTCGCCCACGCGCGCTCGAGGAGCTCCTGACGCAGGTTGCCGTGGTGGTACGCACGTTCGGTCACTCGTGCACTCTATCCGAAAGTAGACATTGACAACAATGCTGTCACTGTCTACATTGGCTCACATGACCACTGACTTCACCGGAACCACTGCCCTGATCACCGGCGCGAGCTCGGGCCTCGGCGCCGAGTTCGCGATCGCCTTCGCTCGTCGTGGCGCCGACGTCGTGCTCGTCGCCCGCCGCGAAGCACGACTCCGCGAACTGGCCGAGCGCATCGAGCGCGAGCACGGCGTGCGCGCTACGCCGATCGCACTCGACCTCGCGCAGCCCGACGCCCACACCGCGCTGCGAGCGGCACTCCACGACCGGGGCATCCGGATCCAGACGCTCGTCAACAACGCCGGCTTCGGCGTCAAGGGTGCCTTCGTCGAGTCCGATGCGGGGCGCATCGCCGAGATGGTGCAGCTGAACATCGCCTCACTCGTGGCGATCACCCGCGAGTTCCTGCCCGACCTCGTCGCCGACGGGCGAGGCGCCCTCGTGAACGTCGCGAGCGTCGCCGCGTACCAGCCGTGCCCCGACATGGCGGTCTACGGGGCATCCAAGTCGTTCGTGCTGAACTACACCGAAGCGCTCGCCCACGAGACCCGCGCATCGTCGTTGCGGGTGCTCGCACTCAGCCCCGGCGCGACGAGCACCGAGTTCTTCGACGTCGTCGGCACCCGCGATGCCGCGGTCGGCCGCTTCCAGACGCCCGAGCAGGTCGTGGCACTCACCATGCGCCGTCTCGACCGGCGGCGGCCGCCGGCGAGCGTCGTCTCGGGCCGGGCCAACGCCCTCACCAGCACCCTCGTGCGGTTCATGCCGCGAAGCCTCGCGCTGGCCGTCAGCGGCCGGGTGCTCGCGGAGCCGGCGCGATGAACGCGTCGCTCGGTTGAACGCCGGAGGGCGGGTGGCGCGCGCCACCCGCCCTCCACACGTCGACGTGGCGACTAGTACTTCGAGATGGTGACGTACCCGGGCGATCCCGAGGCGGGCTTCTCGACGTAGCATCCGGCGTCGTACGCGGCCTGCCACGCCGTGCGCTTCGCCGCACTCGAGCCCGCGTAGGCGAAGTTGACCTGACCGGCGTACGAGCAGAGCGTGTTCCACGTGTTGCGTCCGACGATGCCGTCGGAGGTGATGTGCACCCAACTCTGGAACCTGCGCACCTGCGAATCGGTGGCGGGGCCGAACGAGTTGTCGACGGCGAGGGCGCTGCCCAGGCCGTACGCCGACTGCACTCCGTTCAGCATCCGCTGGAGCTGACCGACGCACGTGGCGTAGCCGCCGCGCGAGTACTGATAGGCCGTGCAGCCCTTGCCCGTCGTGCCGCTGTAGGCGGTCGCAGCGGTCGCCGGCGCGATGGCGCAGAGGCCTGCGATCGCGAGCGCCACCGCGCCTCCGGCAATTCCCCGTCGGAACTTCTTCATGTTCGCATTCCCCAATCTCGAGCGCCGGAGCGGCGCCGGCGTCTGTTGCGCCCCTTTCGCGCACGCCGATCACACCACGCGCAGCGGCGCCGGGAGAATGGGCAGCACTCCCCATCGATCGCGGTCGTCGAGTCGCCCAGTCGCCGTGGTTCGACGGAAGGGCCGGATGCCACGAGGCATCCGGCCCTTCTTCACGGGAACTGCGGCTAGGTATGCCGCTTCGACGTCACTGCACGCTGCAGCAGCACGAAGACCAGCAGGATGCCGCCCGTGATGATCGTCGTCATCTCGGGCGGGATGCCGCCGTCACGCGTGATCAGCACGTTCATCAGCCCGAGCACGAGGGCGCCGACCACCGAGCCGAGCACGTACCCGTAGCCGCCGGTGAGCAGCGTGCCGCCGATCACGGTCGCGGCGATCGCGTCGAGCTCCCACCCGATGCCGGTGATGTTCTGCGCGATGCCGAGCCGCGAGGTGTACACCACGGCGGCGACGCCCGAGAGCGTGCCGCTGATGACGTACACGAGCACCTTGGTGCGCGGCACCGCGAGGCCCATGAGCGCCGACGAGCTCTCGGAGCCGCCGATCGCGTACACGGTGCGCCCGGTGCGTGTGCGGTGCAGCACGAAGAACGCGGCGAGCACGACGAGGAGTGCGATCACGACACCGGGGGTGACCACCAGGTCGTTCACCTTCTCGCCGTCGACCACCTTGAACTGCTCGCCGAGCCACCGGATCGGCGAATCCTCGGGCAGCCGCTCGGGCTGGGTGCTGAGCAGGGCCGCGAGGCCTCGGCCGAGGAACATCATCGCGAGCGTCGCGATGAACGGCTGCACGTTGAAGTACTGGATCAGGATGCCGCTGGCCAGCCCGAACACCGTGCCGATGACGATCATCAGCACGATCACGACGAGCGGATCCCAGCCGGCGTTGGAGAGCATCACTCCGGCGACGCTCGAGAGCGCGATGATCGAGCCGACCGACAGGTCGATGCCGCCCGTGAGGATCACGAACGTCATCGCCACCGCGAGGATGATGAGGTGCGCGTTGTTGATGAGCAGGTTCGACAGCGTGTTGGCCTGCACGATGCGGCCGTAGGCCACTTCGCCGTAGATCACCATGCTGATGAAGATGACGATCGCAGCGACCGTCGGCAGCACCGACGGGTTCGATGCCACGACGCGCTTCACGCGGGCAACGAGCTTCGAGACTGCGGATGCCTCGGCGGGCGCCCCGGCCCGCGGGGTCTGCACGGCGGTCATGCCGTCACCTCCTGGTTCTCCTGCTTCACCGGGGCGGGGATCGGCGTCATCCGCCCCTGCGGGGGCCTACGGCGTTGCACGAACCAACTGCGCACCCGTTCGGACTGCAGGAGGCACAGCACGACGATGACGATCGCCTTGAAGGCGGGAGTGGCCGACGACGAGATGCCGAGGAAGACGATGGTCTTGTCGAGGGTCGCGATGAGGAGGCCGCCGACGACCGCGCCGGTGATCGAGAACTTGCCGCCGGCGAGCGAGGTGCCGCCGATGACGACGGCGAGGATCGCGTCGAGCTCCATCTGGTAGCCGGTGCGCGAGACGTCGACCGTCATCACGGTGCCGACCGACATGATGCCGGCGATGCCGGCCAGCACGGCGCTCAGGATGTAGACGGTCAGCAGCAGGCCGTTCGGCTTGATGCCCGCCATGCGGCTCGCCTTCGGGTTGATGCCGATCGCCTCGATCATGAGGCCGAGCGCGCTGCGGCGAACCACGAAGCCGACAACGAGCACGATCGCGATCGCGAGGAGGAAGACGACGGGAAGGCCGAAGACGAACCCGTTCGCGATCCAGCGGAACGGGTCGTTCGTGGCCGAGGTGTTCTGCCCCTCGGTGATCACCTTCGCGATGCCGCGGCCGGCGAGCATCATGATGAGCGTGCTGATGAACGGCTGCAGGCCGACGTACGCGACCAGCACGCCGTTCACCGCGCCGAGCACCGCGCTGACGAGCAGGGCGAGGCCGATCGCGCCGAGCGCGACGCCGAGCGAGCCCGACTCCCCCGCCTCCTTCATGAACACCATCGCGACGGCGCCCGAGACGGCCATCACCGAGCCGACCGAGAGGTCGATGCCGCCGGTCGCGATGACGAGCGACATGCCGACCGCGATCATCAGGATCGGCGCCGACGCCCGCAGGATGTCGATGACGTTGCCGACGAGGTGGCCGTTGACCGGATTGACGGTGATCGCCAGGTAGTTGGGGTCTTTCAGCACGTTGAGGGCGAGCAGCGCGACGATCGCGATCAGCCCCCAGAAGAACGGCTTGCGAATGAGTTCGCGCAGCCATGACCATCGAGCAGCGGTGCTCATGATTCCTCCTTCGCCGCAGTGAGCGCATGGGCGCTCTCCTGCGTGCCGTCGCTCGAGTGCAGACCTGCCTCGGCATCGATGATGCCACTGTGCGACGCCGCCTCGACACCATGTGCCGCGATGACATCGACGACCTGCTGCGCGGTGACCGTCGGGCCGTTGACGATCTCGCCGATCTTCTGGTGGTCCTTCAGCACGATGATGCGCTCGCTCAGGCGCACGACCTCCTCGAGTTCGGAGGAGATGAAGACGACCGAGACGCCGTCTTCGGCGAGCGCCGCGACGGCCTCCTGGATCTCGGCCTTCGCGCCGACGTCGATGCCGCGCGTCGGCTCGTCGAGGATCAGCAGCTCGGGCGTGGTCGCGAGCCAGCGGCCGAGCAGCACCTTCTGCTGGTTGCCGCCGGAGAGGTTCTTGATCAGCCGGTTCGGGTCGGCGGGCCGCACGTTCAGCGCGGTGATGTACTTCTCGACGAGTTCGTCCTGCTCCTTGCGCGGGATGGGCCGGGCCCACCCGCGCTCGGCCTGCACCGCGAGGATCATGTTCTCTCGAACGGTCAGGTCGCCGATGATGCCCTCGTCTCGGCGATTCTCGGTCGAGAACGCGATGCGCTTGCCGAGGCCGTCGGCCGGGCTCTTGATGTCGACGCGCGCGCCCTGCAGGGTGATCTCGCCCTCGTCGGCGCGGTCGGCGCCGTAGAGCAGGCGCGCGAGTTCGGTGCGGCCCGAGCCGAGCAGGCCGGCGAAGCCGATCACCTCGCCGCGGTGGATGTCGAGGTCGGTGGGTTCGATGGAGCCGCGCCGGGCGATTCCCTTCGCCGAGAGCAGCGGCTCTTCGGCGGCGTAGTCGCGATCCTCGGCGCGGCGGTTGCCGCCGAGGGACGAGAGCGTGCTGAGATCCTTGCCGATCATCTTCGAGATCAGCTCGTGACGGTCGAGTTCGCGGGTGAGGTACTCGCCCTCGTAGCGACCGTTCCGCAGGATGGTGAGCCGATCGCTGATCGCATAGATCTGGTCGAGGAAGTGCGACACGAACAGGATCGCGACGCCCTGGTCGCGGAGCACCCGCATCACGCGGAAGAGGCCCTCGACCTCAGCTGCGTCGAGGCTCGACGTCGGCTCGTCGAGGATGAGCACCTTCGCCTTGATGGCCATCGCGCGGCTGATCGCGACGAGCTGCTGCATCGCGATCGAGAGCGTCGACAGCGGCTTGTGCGTGTCGAGGTGCTCGAGGCCGAGCGTCGCGAGCGCTTCCGTCGCGGCCCGGTGTGTGGCTCGCCAGTTGACGCCGAACGCACCGCGCACCTCGTGGCCGAGCATCACGTTCTCGCCGATGGAGAGGTTGGTGACGAGATTGACCTCTTGGTAGACGGTCGAGATGCCGGCGCTCTGCGCGTCGCCGGTGCCGTGGAACTGGCGCTCCTGGCCGGCGACGACGATGGAGCCGCCGTCGATCTTGTAGACGCCGGTGAGCGCCTTGATGAGCGTCGACTTGCCGGCGCCGTTCTCGCCCATGAGCGCGTGGACCTCGCCCTGGAAGAGGCGGAAGTCCACGCCGTCGAGCGCTTTGACGCCCGGGAATTCGATCGAGATGTCGCGCATCTCGATGAGGGGCAGTGCTTCAGTCATGACAGTCGCATTTCTGTGCTCCGGCCGGGGGGGGGGGGGGGGGGGGGGGGGGGGGGGGGGGGGGGGGGGGGGGGGGGGGGGGGGGGGGGCGGGCCGGGGGGGGCGGGGGCGGGGGGGGGCGCCCCGGCCGCCCCCGGGCCCCCCCCGCCCCCCCCCCCCCCCCCCCCCCCCCCCCCCCGGCCGTGGGACGACGATGCGGGGCCGCTGTGGCAGCCGGCCCCGCACCTCAGTCGTCGTTCACCGCGAGTGCGGTGCGGCGACCGTCAGTACTTGCGGTCGGCGAGCACGGCCTGTGCTGCCTCGGCCGAGTCGAACGCCTCGCTCGGCACGATGATGTAGGACTCGACGGAGTCGCCGGCGAGCGCCTTCTCGACGACCTCGAGCGCGGTCTCACCGAACAGCGGGTTGTACTCGTGCACGTAGCTGAGCTGACCGTCGGCGAGCGCCTCCATGGCGGCGAGCGTGCCGTCGATCGTCGCGATCTTCACGTCGACGCCCGGCGTGAGGCCGGCCTCTTCGACGGCCTGTGCCGCGCCGAGACCCATCTCGTCGTTCTGGGCGAAGATCAGCTGGATGTTGTTGCCGTTGGCCTTGAGCAGCGTCTCGGTGACGCTCTTGCCCTCTTCGGCCGACCAGTTCGCCGTCTGAGCTGCGACCTCGACGAGGCTGGAGCCGTCGACCGAGGCATCCCAGCCCTTGTTGCGCTCGTTGACGACGCCGACGCCGGCGGGGCCTTCGAGGGTGATGTAGTTGCCACCCTCGGGAAGGGCCTCGACGGCCCAGGCGCCGACCTCGGTCGCGACCTCGACGTTGTCGGGGGCGATACGGGTCACGTAGAGGCTGTCGTCGTCGGGCTCGATGCCGCGGTCGAGCAGGATCACGGGGATCTCGGCCTCCTGGGCGCGAGCGAGCGAGTCCTCCCAGCCGGATGCCTCGGTGGCCGAGAGCAGGATCACGTCGACGCCCTCGTCGACGAACGACGTGAATGCGTCGATCTGCGACTTCTGGTCGAGGTTCGTGGCCGGTGCGTACTTCAGGTCGAAGCCGGCTTCCTTGGTGAAGGTGTCCTGGATGTTGGTCTCGTTCGCCTCGCGCCAGGCGCCCTCGGGGCCCACCGCGACGAATCCGACCGTGGTGAGGTCGCCCTCGCCACCACTGGAACCGCTGTCGCCGCCGCTCGAGCACGCGGCGAGGCTGATGCTGATCGCGCCGACGGCCGCCAGGCCGAGGATCTTCGCGAATCGCCTCTGAACTGACATGTGATCTCCTCCTTGAGATCCGGCACTGCTGCCGGCTTCCACCCGCTTGCGCGGTCTGTGTGTGATTGCAGCTCCGCTCGATGCGTGCCGCTGCCAGAATGTTACCGGGAACAATTGGAGAAGCGCAAGACAGATTGTTCCCGGAAACATAACGTTCCGGAAACGGCGGCGCAAGCGCTCGACGCCGCGCTACGCGTCGTCGTCGTCGGCCGCCGCGATCATCTCGATGATCGTGTCCACGCTGAGCCCTGGCCCGTTGCTCACCTCGCCGATCTTGCGGCGGTCCTTGAGGATCGCGATGCGATCGCTGAGCCGCACCACTTCATCGAGCTCGGAGGAGATGAACACGACGGCCACACCGTCCCTCGCCATCTCGGCCACACGGGCCTGGATCTCGACCTTCGCCGCGATGTCGACACCGCGCGTCGGCTCGTCGAGCACGAGCACGTGCGGCCGCGTGGCGAGCCATCTCGCGAGCAGCACCTTCTGCTGGTTGCCGCCCGAGAGCTGCTTGGCCGGTGCATCCGGCCCGGGCGCGACGATGTCGAACGACTCCATGAACCGGTCGACCAGCGCGTCCCGCTCGGCGTGCGAGATCGGTCGCGCCCAACCCCGGATCGCCTGCAGTGCGAGCACGATGTTATCGCGCACGCTCAGCTCCTCGATGATGCCCCCATCACGGCGGTCTTCGCTCGCGAACGCGATGCGGTGACGCAGCGCCGCCGCGGGGCTCGACAGCACGACCTTGCGGCCATCGATCTGCACCGTACCCGAGTCGCCCCGAACGACGCCCCCGAGCAACTGGCCGAACTCGCTCCGACCCGACCCGCGAAGGCCGCCGAGCCCGACCACCTCGCCGCGGTGCAACTCGAAGTCGGTGGCGTCGAAGTCGCCCCGACGGCCGAGGCCGACCACGCGGTACACGGGCTCGCCCGTCGGCTCCGCACGGTGGGCCCGCCGCTCCGACCCGATGCGGCGCAGCTCGGTGAGGTCCTTGCCGATCATCTTCGAGATCAGTTCGGCCCGGTCGAGTTCTCTGGTCGGGTACTCCCCCTGACCCCGGCCGTCGCGCAGCACCGTGATGCGATCGCTGATCGCATAGACCTGCTCGAGGAAGTGCGAGACGAAGAGAATCGCCACCCCATGCTCGCGCAGGCGCCGCAGGGCGCGGAAGAGGGTGGCCACCTCGTCGGCGTCGAGACTCGAGGTCGGCTCGTCGAGCACGAGCACCTTGGGCTGGGTCACGAGCGCCCGCGCGATCGCGACGAGCTGTTGGATGGCCGGTGGCAACGCCGCCACCGTCAGCTTGGGGTCGAGGTCGCCGAGCCCCAGCTCGTCGAGCACCTCCACGGCCCGCAGCCGCGTTGCTCGCCACGAGATGCCGTACCAGCGCCGCTCCTCGTGACCGATCATGATGTTCTCGGCGATCGAGAGGTTGCCGCACAGGTCGACATCCTGGAAGGCGGCGGCGACGCCGGCTGCTTCGGCCGCGGCGGGTCCGGAGAGCGCGACCGGCTCGCCGTCGATGCGCACTTCGCCGGAGTCGATGCGGTACGCACCGGTGAGCGCCTTCACCATCGACGACTTGCCGGCACCGTTGCCGCCCATGAGCGCGTGGATCTCGCCGCCGAACAATCGCAGGTCGACGCCGTGCAGCACCGGGGTTCCCTCGATCACCACGGTGATGCCGGTCATCTCGACGACGGGTCGCGCCGCGGCATCCGTCGCCCTCATGATGCCCTCGGCGGCGCGGTCGACGCGCGCACGACCAGCTCGCTCGGGATCTTCGAGCGCTGCGGGATCTCGCGGCCCTCGAGCGCGGCGCGCAGCACCTCCATCGCCTTCACGCCGAGCGCGTGGAAGTCCTGGCGCACGGTCGTGAGCGGCGGCAGGAAGTGGCGTGAGAGCGGCAGGTCGTCGAAGCCGACGACGCTCACGTCTTCGGGTACCCGGATGCCGCGATCGTGGAAGCCGTGCACGACGCCGAGCGCCATCTCGTCGTTCGCGACGAACATCGCCGTGTACTCGGGCACGCCCTTCAGGCCGACGGCGTAGTCGTAGCCGAAATCGCTGGTCCAGTCGCCCACGACGATGGGCCGGGCCTTCAGGCCCCACTGCTCGATGCGGGTGTGGAAGGCGCGCTCGCGACCGCGGGCGTCGAGCCAGTCGAGCGGGCCGGCGAGGTGCAGGATGTCGCGATGCCCGAGTGAGACCAGGTGGTCGACCGCGAGCGTGGTGCCGAGCTGCTGATCGACGCTGACGGTGAGGAAGGTCGGGTCCTTCGCGGCCTTCACGACGAGCACCGGCACGTCGATCGAGATGCGCCGCAGCGCCGACACCGACGACGAACGCGGCGCGACGACGCAGAGTGCGTCGACGCCCTCGGCGATCAGGTGGCCCACCGCCGTCTCGGGCGTCAGGTTCGCGTCGTCTTGCAGTGCGACGGATGCCACGGAGTAGCCGCTCGAGCGGGCCGCGAACTCGAAGCCCCGCAGCGTGCTGGTCGGCCCGAACTCGACGGCGCTGTCGACGATGACGCCGATGCGCTGGGTGCGCTGGGTCGCGAGCGCACGCGCCGCACTGTTGGGCTTGAAGTCGAGTTCTTGAATGACGTCGAGCACGCGCTGGCGGGTGGCCGGGCGGATGTTGGGGTGCCCGTTCAGCACGCGCGAGACGGTCATGTGCGAGACGCCGGCGAGCGCGGCGACCTCGCGGATGCCGAGCTTCTCGGGGCGCTCCCCAGTCTCGACGTCACTCACGGCCGTCTCCTGTCTCGCGGATGTCTCGGCGCACTCGTCGTGCTCCGGCCAGTCGGTCCCGCGCGATCCGGCACGACCGACGGGCAACAGCCTATTCGCCCGGCGCACGGAGACGCGGCGACCCGCGCCTTCGGGCTCCCCTCATTCGATGAGCGAGAGCGCGAAGGCGCGGGCCGCCGTTCTCACTCAGCCACAGGACCGCGCGTCGTACGGCGCGCTCAGCGACACGGCCGTCGCCACACCGTCGACGGTCGCCGTCGCGTCCACGGCGACCGCGGCAGCCGGCACGGCCTGCTGACGGGTGGTGAACACGTGCACCGCGTTCTTGCCCGGAGCGACCGACGCGAACGACTTGGTGCCGAACGACGACTCGACGACGAGCGAGACCGGCACCTCGTCGTTGTTCCTCGCCTGCACCGTCACGACCGCATTGCCGGCGATGCATCGGGTGCCTGCGGTCACCGCGACGTCGAGCGACGGGGCTGCCTCGCCCGCGGTGAACGCCAGGGTGTCGAGCTCGAACAGGTCGCCGGTGGCACCGCTGTAGGTGAAGTAGACGTCGTGCGTGCCCGTCGCCCCCTCGAGGTCGGCGGTCACCTCCGCCCACGCGCCCGTGGCGCCGTCGACATCGATCGTGCCGACCACGGGCCCGTCGTCGGAGTCGAGGCGCACCTGGATCGCGCCGCCGGACTGCAGGGGCTTCATCTTCGCCGTGACCGTCGCCGCGCCGTTCTCACCGAACGCCACCGACGACAGGCCGGTCCAGTCGCCGGCGTCGATGTCCGTCACCACGAGGTTCGGGGCCGAGGCGCCGAACTCGGTGGATCCGCCATCGGTCTTGGCCGTCGTGACGCCCTTCGTCCAGCCGAGGGTCTCGCCTTCGAACACCCGGTAGGGATCGAAGTCCCGCACCTGATCGACACCAGCGTAGGTGCCGACGACCTGGTTGACGGTGCCGTCCTCCTTGAACGTCAGCTCCTCGATGTGCGGGCTGCGGTACCCCTGCGTGGAGTCGCCGTTGATGCGCTTGTTCAATGTCGGTGCGTGGTAGGTGAAGTAGTACTTGCCCTCGTACTCGAAGACGGACTGGTGGTTGTTGCCGCCGGTGCCCGATCCGAAGAACTGGGACTGGTTCGGGAACATGACGCCGGCGTAGGCCTCCTTCGGCCACGACATCGGATCCTCCGACATCATGTAGCCGATCTGGCCGCCGCCCGGGTAGCCGGGCAACGGCGTCTGGCTGCCGCCGAAGTCGGTGCCGCCGAAGTGCGACGAGTACGAGAGGTAGTACTTCTCGCCGCGCTTGAACACCTGCGCCGCCTCGAAGGCCACCGGTGCGTCGACGACGGCCGCTGTACCCTCCGTCGAGACCATGTCGTCGCCGAGCTCGATGACGCGGATGTTCTTCGGATTGTTGAAGCGCTCCGCAGCCGGCATGCTCGTCGACGCGGGGCCGCCGCCGAAGAAGAGGTACTCCTCGCCGTCGTCGTCGACCAGCGGTGCCGGGTCGAAGAGCCAGGAGACGCCCTGTGCACCAGGGGTGCTGCCGTTGATCAGCGTGCTCGTGCGCTCGCTCGTCCACGGGCCGAGCGGGCTCGCACCCGTCAGCACGTTGCTCGATCCGCCGCCGTTGGCGTAGTAGAGGTAGTACTTCTCCACGCCGTCGACGACCTGCTTGGCCATGCCAGGGGCCCACGAGTTGTTCGTGAACGGGGCGACGCCGTTCGGCCCTGCGACCTGGATCTCGCCGTGATCCGTCCAGTTCACCATGTCGGTCGACGAGATGAGGGTCACCTGGTTGATCGCACCGTAGTTGATCTGCGGAGAGACACCCGTGGCCGGGTTGGGTGCGTAGCCCTGGGTGTCGTTCGTCATGTACATGTACACGCGACCCTTGTCGACGAAGCCGAAGCCGTCGGCTCCGAACTTGTGCCCGAGCAGCGGGTTGTGGTCACCCGGCAGCCGGCCCTCGACCTCGACGGTCCTTGACGCCGGCGGGGGCGGCGGTGCGCCGACCATCGAGACGTCGTCGAGGGTGAAGTCCATCAGGTGCGTGTCGGGCGCCGTCGACGGCGTCTGCGTCCACGGCGTCTCGAAGAAGACGCGGGCGGTCGCCACGCTCTGCCCGGCGGGGATCGTGAAGCTGCCGTTGATGAACGCCCACTGCCCCTTCGTCGCCGTGACGCTGACGAGGTTCGTGTACGTACTGCCGCCGTAGTGCATCGTGGCGAAGAACTGCTTCGTCGCGGGCCCGTTGGCGTTGTCGTACTTGATCCTGGCCTTGAGCGTGTAGGTCTGACCTGCCGCCACCTTGCCGGTCAGGTCCTGCATCGGTCCGGAGCCGGTGGTGGCGCGCCCGGTGATGACGGCCGCGCTCGATCCCGAGTAGGCATCCGTCGTCGTGGCGAGCGTGCCGCCGTCGGTTCCGTTGCCGTTGTTCACGATCCAACTGGTCGTGCCGTTCTCGAAGCCGCCGTTCAGGATGAGCTCCTCGTCGGCGGCGTACGATGTCGTCGCCGCAGCGAATGATGCGGTCATGAGCGCTGCCAGGGCGAGTCCGGCCAGGGTCCGCCTCGGCACGCGTCTGCGCCGTTCCTGTTGCAGTTCCACGAATCCTCCTTGATGTTCGTGTCGTGGGACGTTCGAGCCCCGGTCCCGAGGTCGGCCTCGGGACCGGGTTCCGAGCGGTACGGACCCGGATCGACCGGGTCCGCCCGCCCAGATCAATTGCACGCGCGGGCCGGGTACCCGGCCTCGCTCTCTGCAGAAACGGTTTCGCCGTCGATGGTCGCCGAGAATCGAGCGGATGCCGCGCCCTCGGGCACGCTCGTGAGGCGTGTCGTGAACGCGTGCACCGCATTCCCGCCGGGGGCGACCGAGGCGAAGGACCTGCTGCCGTACGCCGTCTCGAAGGCGACCGTGATCGGCACCTCCTCGGCGTTGCTCGCGCGCACGGTGACGACCGCCTTTCCCGCCACGCAACGGGTGCCGGCCGTCAGCTCGACGTCGAGTGACGGTGCGGGCACCTGCAGCGTTGCGAGCCGGGCGAGCTGCAGGCTGAGCGCCCGCTCGGGGGCGTCGAGCTGATTCTGCGTGCCGACTGGGGCGGCCGCTGCCGATCGGGCGTCGGCGAGCGCGGCGAGCATCGATGCCCACGCCTCGGCGGGGTAGTCGATCGAGTCGAGCGACTCGGCGTGGGCGATCGCGGCATCCAGGTCGCCGTCGTCGAGCGGCTGGTTCTGCGACGTCAGCGTGTCGCTCAGCAGGAAACGGTCGACGTCGACGTGACCGCCGGCCTGCTGGGTCGCGTAGTTGAAGAGGCCGACCCGGTGGCCCATGAAGTGCGTCAGTCCTCCGTCGAGCCGGAGCGGTCCGACGGGGTCGCCGAGGCTGCTCCACGTGAGCCCGTCGAGGCTGTAGCGGAAGGTCGTGAACAGCTGCCCCGGCGTGCGAGCGAAGTCGAGGTCCGCCTTGAGGTGCACCTCTGACGCATCCCCGAGTGCCGCGGTGCGACCCGGTAGGAAGCTCTCGATCGCCGACTGGTCGATCGACGCCGCGAAGGGCTGGCCACGATGGACGACCCCCACGGTGTTCACACCTTCGACGCGCTTGACCGCAACGTACGAGAAGTCCCGGTTGTATGCCGCGAGACCGGCGACGTCGCCGTCGTTCATGCCGGAGATGTCGAGCTTCGTCTCGACCGACTGCCGGGGGCCGAAGGTGCGCTGCGACAGCGTGTTGCGAGCTTCTTCGAGCCAGGTGAGCTCGCCGGCCGAGCCGCGGTGCGTGTATGCACCGGTCACGACCTTGCCGGCCGTCATCCGCAGCCAGCCCTCGCGATCGGTGAGCGACCAGTACCGATTGTCGGGCGCGTGGTTCCACTCCCACGCCAGGTCGAGGTTCGATCCGTTCGGGGCGATCTCGTCGGGATGCGGCAGCTCGGTGGTGACGGGGCGCCCGACGAGTGACGCGTCGTCGACCGTGAAGTCCATCAGGTGCGTGTCGGGATCCGTCGACGGCGTGCTCGTCCACGGGGTCTCGATGAAGATGCGCACATCCGAGAGCGCCTGCCCCGCCGGAATCGTGAAGGAGCCCGAAACCTTGCCCCAGGTGCCGCGAGTCAGTGTGGTCGCCGAGGTGAGGTTGGCGTACGTCGTACTGCTCCCGCCGTACCGGGCGGTGAGGTAGAACGGCTTGGTCGCCGGGCTGGCAGGGTTGTCGTATCTGACCCAGGCCGAGATGTCGTACGTCACGCCGTGCTGCACCTTGCCGGTGACGTTCTGCGCCGGACCGGAGCCAGTGGTCGAGCGCCCGGTGACCGCGATGGCCGTCGAGCCGCTGTGCGCATCGGTGGTCGTCGAGAGTGTCGCGGTGTCGTTGACGGTCCAGCCGTCGGTGCTTCCGGACTCGGCCCCCGGATTGCCGAAGAGCTCGACGCCGAGGAGCGACTCGTCGAGGTCGGGCGGCGTCGGCAGCGTCCATTGCTCGTCCTGGTACGCACGATGCGGTGCGTCGTTGTCGAAGTCGTCGGACGCGACGATGCTCTTGAGCCGCTCCAAGCGCTCCTGCTCGGGGGTGAGCTCGATCGGCTTCTCGAAGACGCCGTCGACCGGCACCACGCCGTTGTCGCCGAACGTCGGCCACCCGTCGCTCCACGTCGCCGGGATCAGCGCAGGGATGCGGCCGATCGGAAAGGTGTCGCGGAAGAAGAACCCGTACCAGTCGTCATCGCCCGCGTCATTCGCGATGGGCACGAGGCTGCCCTGGGCGAATCCGTTCGAGTTCAGCGCGCCACGGGACTCGTAGGGCGCGGGCGTGGCGGCGAGTCGTCCGAGCAGCTCGCTCGAGCGGAACATGGCCACCTGGCGGCCCGTGCTCGGCCAGGTGATCATCACCACGTAGTACTGGCCGTCGATGTAGAACGCCTGGGCGCCCTCGAAGAGACCGCTGCTGCCGACGTACGGGTGGCTCGCGTAGTCGCTGCGCTGGATGAAGTTCGGAAAGTCCTGCTCGATCGCGGTCAGCGTCGGGTTCAGCCGCACGGCGCTGACGCCGCCGTAGATGATGTACGGCGTTCCGCCTTCGGCGTCGTCGAAGAAGAGCGACGGGTCGTGGAGGCTCCGGCCGAGTGCCGTCCTCGTCCACGGTCCGTTCTCGATGTCGTCGGTGCGGTAGATGTAGGCGCCGCCCAGGTTCAGCGAGTTGATGAGCACGTAGAAGGTGCCGTCGTGGAAGCGCAGCGACGAGGCCCACTGCCCCTGCCCGTATGAGTTCGAGCCGTTGCGGAGCGAGGCGGCGTCGCCGATGTCGAGGCGGTCGAACGCGTAGTTCACGATCTCCCAGTTGACGAGGTCGTACGACTTCATGATCGGTGCGCCGGGGCTCAGCTGCATGGTGGTGCTGATCATGTAGTAGACATCGCGCCCCTCGTCGTTCTGCGACGCCGGGACCCGCTCGACGCTGACATCCGGCACATCGGCGTTGAGCAGCGGAACCGAGTAGGTGCCGTCACCGTTGTCGGTCGTCGTGTACGACGACTCGGGATTCCATTCGTCGGCCGCCTGCGCGACGCTCGTCGTCGCGAACACGCCGATGCCGGCCAGCAGGCCCGCGGTGATGAGTGATACCGATCTGAGTGCGAACTTCGTTTCGAACACGCGTTCTCCTTTGATACGCAAATGGGACGAGACCGGCCGGCTCAGGCTCCGCTCTCGGGAACCGCGTCGCGACGGCCTGCTTCACGCGCCTGCCTGACCAGTTCCTCGACGCGACGTACCGAGCGACCGCGGCGCCAGACGACGGCCATCGTGATGAGTGCGAACCCGGCGAGCACGAGCAGCTGCGGCCACGGAATCGCCCAGACGAACACCGGCGTGGATGCCGGCGCGACCTCAGTCGACTGACCGTCGGCCGTGGTGATCGAGGGTGCCAGGGCGATCTCGCCCGGGAAGGCGAAGAGCGGCCACACCTGGTCGACGACGAGCGAGAAGGTGTGACGCTCCCCCGGCAGGATCTCCTGCGGACCTGCGCTCTCGTCGGGGAACGGGACGTGCTGCCCGGCGAGATCGAGCACCCCACCCACCTCGAGCCGCGTGTTGCCCTCGTTGACCACGTCGAAGGAGACGTCGATGCGTCCGGGTTCGAGCGGGTTCCACGAGGTGCGGTAGTCGGTGCGCACGTCCTGAGCCGAGAAGGCCGGGGCGAGCTCGCCCGTCACGCGGGTCATCACGCGGAACCCGACGCGGCTCTCCACGCCGACCTCTGCGCCCTCGCCCTGCTTGAGCGACAGTACGGAGGCGGCGATGCCTGCAGCGTGGTCACCCGGCTCCGCGTTGTCGGGAACCGAGATCGTGAAGGGAACGACGACCGTGCCACCGGGCTCCACCGTGACGCTTTCGGCAAGGGTGATCCAGGTGCCGGCGTCCACCGACTCCTGGTCGGACGGCAGCATGTCGAATCGGCCGTTGCGGTTGTAGAACCCGTCGGCGGCCGCGACCCGGAACGAGACCGCCTCGGTGCCGAGGTTGCGCACCGCGAAGTGATCGTCGATCGTCGCACCAGCGTCGAGCGAGTGCTCGATGGCCACTCGCCCGTCAGGCCCGGATGCGTCGGCCGGCGTGACCGACCACGACACCGCGGCGGCCTCGTCGGCCGCTGCCGGGGTCGCGGTAGCGATCAGCGCGACCGCGCCGGCCGCGGTCGCGAGGGCGGCGAGCGCGGCTCGAAGTCGAGTTGTGTTCACGGCGAGTCCTGGTCGGAGAGAGGCGGTCGGTGAGATGGGGGCCGAGGGTGCGGCCGGGCCGGCGATGTCGCGCCGACCCGACCGCGTTCCGGGCCGGGTCAGAGGGCGTCTTCGAAGAGCGACAGCGTCAGCAACGACGTGTAGCCACCCGGAGCGACATCGACCGGCGTCTTCAGCACGAGGTTCGCGCCGGCCGTCCACTGGCCGGACGCCGCGGTCGCACTCGCGGAGTCGAGCGCGAGGGCGAGCAGTTCCTCACCGGTCAGGCCAACGTTGTTCGGCGCCGCATCGAGCGATGTCTTCACCTCGTCGCCCGCGGCGACCTCGCCGTTGCCCGTGGTCACGAGCGCCGGCGACCAGCCGAGGTGGTCGGGGGTGATCGACGGCTGACCCGCCGCACCCACGAAGTCGCTCGCCTGGCCCGTCACGTACCAGAAGACGCCCGAGGGCACCTCGGTGCGCGTGTCGGTGACGGTGACGTTCGGGAGGGCGCCGGTGAACTGGCGGTACTCCGCCGTCGAGCCGGTCTCGGTCAGTGCCGTCTCGGTGTTCTCCACCGTCAGGCTCAGCGCGCCGTTCTGCACCTCGGCGATGTCGACCTTGACGTCGACGCCCGAGCTGCCTTCGGGGTCGGGGTAGGCGGCGAACGCCGCGGTTCCGACCCCGACGAGCATGAGCCCGCCGAGCACGCCCGCAGCGCAGCGCGCTGCAGCACCTTTGCTGATCATGATTTCTCCAGTTCCTCGGCCGGCGTCGGCCGAACCGAATCGGCGTGCAGCGGGGGTGCTGACACGTTCGCTTTCAGGCTCGAGAGCATGACCGGGGTCGGCTCCTCGCCTCTCACGGCCCTTCGGGGGGCCATGGTCTCGCCCGCAGCACCTGCGGGACGATCGTGAGGATGCAGGTGGCTCCGAAGGGCGTCGAGGTGCGGCGCCCTCGAACGCGACCGTCGTGCTCCCATGCCGATCACCCCTGCCATTCGCGCCATCTCCATGCTCCAGTTCGCGTTCAGCCGCAGTCTCGGGCCGCGTATGCGGCTGCGATCTCGGTGGAACGGGGCACGCCGTCGACCGTCGCGGTGGCGGTGACCGTCGCCGCACCGGCGTCGATCGACGCTGCTCGGCTCGAGAAGGCCTTCGTCACCGAGGCGCCGGCTGCGAGGGTTCCGGTCGCGGTGCCGTGAGCGGATGCCGCGACGTATTCCACCGGCACTTCGCCCCCGTTGCTCGCCTTCACGACCACCACGACCTTGCCCGCCACGCACCGGGTGCTCGCTACGCCCGACACCGCGAGTTCGGGCTCCGGTGCAGCGCGCACGATCTGCAGGGCGTAGGTGACCTTCGTCGTGTGATCCTGCGCGGACGCCTCGATCGACACGATCGTGGGGGCGTCCCCCGAGGCGAGCGTCACCGTGCGCGGCTCGGTGTCGTCGATGAGGATGCCGTCGACGGAGACGAGCCCGCTCGCCACGGCCGGGTCGAGGTCGAGCTGCACAGTCGCCGCGTCGAGCGGCACGGTCGCGGTGTACTCGTGCGTGCCCGCGGCCAGTTCGGGCGACAGCGTGCCGCCGGCGACCTCGAGCTTCGAGAGCTCGGCAACCGCGTCGTAGTCCTTCGTCGACGAGGTGTACAGGCCGAACAGTCCGCCGACGTAGCTCGTGCCGTTGCTCTGGAAGCGAACGGTGACGACGGGGATCTTCTGCCCCGCGGCATCCAGCACGTATTCGCCCGCCTGGTCGCGCTTGTAGCTGTCTTCGGCGGCGATGCCGTCGAGGATCCCCTGCGGGATCTCGTCGTACTGGAGGTACCAGCTCGTCGCCCCGTTCGCGTTCGTCACCCGCTCGTGCTTCAGCAGCACGTCGTTGAGGTATACGTCGAAGGTGCGCCCGTTGTCGCCGCCGTAGTACCTGGCGGCGAGGTAGTTCGCCGGCAGCGAGGGGTCGACGACCATGTCGTACTGGAAGAACGCCCCGGCGGCAGGCGGCGCGTGCCGGAAGCTGTTGCCGTTGAACACGCCGACAGTCGAATTCGAGAACTCGTAGTTCTTGTCGGCCTCGCTGTTGTTGTCGTCGAACGAGGTGAGCGAGTCGATCGTCGTCTCGTCGACGCGCAACTGCTGCTTCTGCTTCAGGATCAGCGCCTGCGCTTCGGCCGAGTCGGGTTGCACAAGGGTCATGTAGGTCGCGTAGCGGGCGCCGTAGAGGCTGTAGTACGGCTCGAAGGTGAGCGCGGCCGAGGTCGCGTCGACGCCGTGCAGCTTGAACCGCATCGTGGTCATGCCGTTCGCGTTCACCCCGTCGGCGATGCGCGCGATGTTCGTCACCGCGTTCGCCTTCCACGCGGCCGCGTCGGCCACGACGACGTCGGAGCTCAGCGACTTGTCGGCGACGCCCATCTGCACGAGCACGCCCGCGGTGTAGCTCGCCGCGACGTTGTTGCGGCTGAGCTCGGTCGCGAGCAGCACGGGGCCGTACTTGAAGGCGACCCAGTTCGGGTTCTCGGTGCCGTCGTCGACGGTGACCTTCGCCTGCAGGGCGTATTCGATCTCGTCTCCGGCGGCGACGGGCAGCGTGACGTAGCCGTCGCTCGTGAGCGCCGAGGCATCCGTCACCTCGCCGTTGACCGTGAGGGTCGGTGCCGAGGCGACCCAGCTCGGCACGCGCAGCTTCAGCATCGTGCCCGCGCCGACCGCCCCGCCGTCGAGGGCCGCGACCGACAACCGCACGGTCGGGCTCGCCGGCACGTCGGCCGTCTGCGTGAGGCGCAGGTTCTGCGGCTCAGAGCGCAGCTCCGAGCTGCGGAACTGATTCACGTAGACGGATGTCTCGTCGCTGAAGTAGATCGAGTCGCCGAGCTTCGTGAAGCTCTCGATGCCCGTGCCGTGGTCGCACCAGAACTGGTCGAGCGGCGTGCCGAAGATCTTCGCGTAGCCCGAGGTCTGCGGCTGGAAGTAGGTGACCATGCCCGTCTCGGGACTCTGCGAGGCGAGGATCGAGTTGATGAACGTCGACTCGTAGTAGTCGGCGTACTTCACCTCTTTCGTCACCGCGAACAGGGCATGGCTGAGCTTCAGCATGTTGTACTCGTTGCAGCCCTCGGCGGTGGAGTTCTCGCCGTAGCCGGAGGTGACGCCGTTGGTCGCGAACTGGTACAGCGTGTCGGCCCCGTGGAAGTGCTCGGAGTGGCTGTTCGCCCCGTTGGCGTAGGTGTGGTCGTCGATCACGATCTGCCAGAAGTTCTCGGCCGCGGCACGGTACATCGGCAGCGCGTCCTTCTCGGCCTGCGTGAGGGTGGCGTAGAGCGCTTCATCGTCCATGAAGAGGGTGTAGCGCTTGAGTGCGCCGACGAGCTTCGGGATGGTCGTGTTGGCGTGCTTGCCGTTCAGCACGTCCTGACCGTTCGCGAGCGCCTGGAAGAGCGGCACCTCGTCGAAGTACTCGGCCGCGCGCTTGTGGTCGGGGCTCCTCGTGATGCTGAAGAGCTCGTAGAGCGCCTCGTTCATGCCGCCGTACTCGGTGTTCAGGATCACGGCGGGGTTCGCGAGTGACGCCGCGTAGTTCTTGACCCAGGAGCCGAATCCGGATGCAACGGAGAGGGCCTTCGACGAGACGTCGGCGGGCGCGTACTGGTGCGCGTCGATGAGCCCCGCGAGCACCTTGTGCAGGTTGTAGAACGGCACGAGCAGTCCGTCGCGGCCGCTCGGCAGCGCGTTCAGCGGGAACGGCGCGACGTACCCGGCGCTGGCGGGATTCGCGGCCGCCCAGGCATCCTGACAGCGCTCGAGGCCTTCGATCGCGTCCGTGAGCTTCGCGAGCAGTTGCGCCTTGATCGAGGCATCCGTCGTGGTCGCGTAGGCCTGCGACAGCGAAGAGATGTAGTGGCCGAAGAAGTGGCCCTGGAACCGGGTGCTGGTCGAGCGCTCCCACCCGCCGTATCCGGTCGCGGTCGTCGGGGTGAGCCCGGCCTGCACGTACCAGGAGTAGAGGAACTTCTCCGGATCGAGGCTCAGCAGGTAGTCGATCGTCTTCTGGTTCGCATTCAGGAGGTAGTCGTCGGCGAGCGTCACGTTCTCGAGGCCGGCATCCGAGAGGTACTGGGCGGATGCCTCGCCGGCGGGTTGCACGACGAGATCGAAGTCGCGCGTGACCGCTGCGCTGCCGCCGTAGCTGGCGCTCGCGCTGAGCCGCACCGGAGCTGCGGCGCCGTCGGGGCGGGTGACGCGCGCCATGTCTCCGTCGATCGAGATGACGGATTCGTCGGAGGAGGTCCATTCGATCTCGCTGCCACCGGCGCCGGTGCTCGGCACCGAGAAGTCGACGGCAGCGCTCTCGGGGAGTTCGACCGCGTCGAGATCGCCGCGCGCGACGGTGGCCGGGTCGAAGCCGGGAGTGCCCCGCTGCGTGAGCGTCACGACGTCGGCGACGGTGGCGACCCCGTCGAACAGCGCGTACTCGTCGAGAAGACCGTTCAGGTGCGAGCCGTTGTAGGTCGGGCCGTTGTAGCCGATGGTCTTGGTGCTCGTGCCCTCGGCGCCGAGCACTCCCGAGGCGGTCTCGCTGACGGCGACCTTCACGATCGCGGGCTGGCGGATGCCGTTGCGGTAGAAGGCGACGGCCTTGCTCTCATGGTCGTAGCTCGCGACGACATGCGTCCACTGCCCGGCCGGGAAGAAGGCCGCGCGGTCGGCCTCGACGGCGACTTTGTAGGGCTGGCCGGCCGAAGGGCCGATGGAGAGCGCGAGCGGCGTGGTGGCGTTCTCGGAGGTGAGGTACCAGCCATCGGAGTTGTACGTCGTCTTGCTCCAGGCGAACGTCTGCTCGCCGCTCATGGCGGCGCTCGGGTTGTACCAGAACGAGACGGTGAGGTCCTGCGGCTGAAGGTACGAGGCCGTTCCGACGTTCAGCGCCGTGGCGCCGTTGAACGAGAACGCCTGGCCGTCGATGCCGGCGGCGTAGCCGGCGACGCCCTTCTGCAGGCCGACGTTCGCGGCATTGGTGCTCGAGTCGGCGAGGTCGCCGTCGAAGTTCAGCTCGAGCACCTTGGATGCCTCGATGCTGAGTTCGCTCGTCGCGGCGGCGGCCGGCGCCGCCGACGTGACGAGCCCGCCGATGAGCGCGCCGATCGCGGCGATCGCGGCGACGGCGGTGGTGCGAGCCGGTCTCGGCTTTGCACCATTGAGGGCGGGGGTGCCTGCGCGGAACGCGCGGACGGTGGCGGCATGCGTCGACATTGACAGCTCCTCGGACCTACGGCTTCGGTGGCGGGGCGGACCGGCGATGGCGCTCTTGTTACCGGTAACGCCAGACCGTAGCACAGAGTCGAGAAGTGGTGCCAGAAGATTTCGGCACACGGTCGCTTCGTCATCGATCCTTGGATTTCCGGCAATGTGTCCGGTAACATTCTCGCGATCCGGCGTTTCTCTTCGTCGGCCTCCGTCAATGGCGACTGCAAGGAGACCCATGCGCCCGTCTGCCGTCCTCTCCCGATCTCGTGCCGGGCGGCTGCTCGCCGCAGCCCTCACCGGCACCCTGGTCGCCGGCCTGTGCGCGACCGCGCCACTCGCCGCATCCGCCGCAGAACTGCCCCCGGTCACCGCTCATTACGACATGTCGCATGCGGGCGGCACCCTGCTCGACATCTCGGGCAACGGCCGCAACGCCGCACTCACCGGGCTCGCCGACGGCTCGTTCGCCGATGCCGGCGGCGACGCCGTGCTCCGGTTCGAGAGGAACGGGTACGCCGCGCTGCCCAAGGGTCTCGTGACCGCTTCCGACAACGACTTCACGGTCGAGTACACGGTCTCGAGCCAGACGGCAGGCAACCAGTTCGGCTGGGTGATCGGCGACGGCGTCGGCGCCTGGAACACCACCGCGCTCGGCAACCACGTGTTCGTGAACCCGCGCTCGAGCGAGTCCTCCTATGCCAACGCGGTGCTCTCGGGAATCAGGGTGAAGACCGGCACGAGCAACGGCGAGGTGCGCCTGCCGAACGGCGGCGGCCCCAACCGGGGCTTCACGACGCTGACCTTGGTCGGCAGCGGCAACGCCCTCACCCTGTACCGCGACGGCGTGCAGATCTCGACGACCACGCACGCGTACTCGCTGAGTTCGATCGTTCCGACCGGCACGACACTCGGCTACCTCGGCCGCTCGCTCTACGCGCCCGACCCGATGCTGCAGGCGGATGTCACCGACGTGAAGTTCTGGGACGTCGCCCTGAGCCAGGCGCAGGTCTCCGAGAGCATGCCGACGGCGGCCGCGAAGTCGGCGACGACCGATGCCATGCTGCGCGCCGACCTGCTCCCGACCGTGCTCGCGGGCAACCCCTCGGCCGATGCCGTCTCGCAGAACCTCTCCCTGCCTGCCTCCGTCAACGGCGTCACGCTGAGCTGGGCCTCGAGCGACCCGTCGGTGATCTCGAACACCGGCGTCGTCTCGCGCGCCGTCACCACCGACACACCCGTGACCGTCACGGCCACGACCTCGCTCAGCACCACGATCGCCTTCGACCTCACCGTGCTCGCCGCCTCGGCGTCGGCCGACCTCGAGGCGATCTCGCTCGCGGCCCGCACGACCGAGAACCTGCCGCTCGCCACGACCGGATCGGTCAACGGTGCGACCATCACGTGGGCGTCCTCCGACCCCGCGCTCGTCTCGCCGACCGACCCCGGCTACACCGCTCCCGCGGTCGGCGCCCCCGACCCGTTCGAGGGCGGCGGTCTCGTCGATCGACCCGCCTACGGCGCCGGCGACCGCGAGGTCACGCTCACCGCGCACGCGGTGCTCGGCCAGTCGACGGTCGAGAAGACCTTCACCGTGACCGTCGCCGAGCACGCGCGCTCGGCACCCGACGCAGGGTACGCCGCCGCCTACTTCAAGTCCGACAGCGACGAGAAGATCTACCAGGCCGCGACCTCGGGCAACGACTTCTTCACCTTCTCGCCGGTCAACGGCGGCGCCGCCGTGATCACCTCGACGACGGACACCACGGGACTGCGCGACCCGTACATCCTGCGATCGCACGACGGCGACAAGTACTACATGGTCGCCACCGACCTCTGCATCGGCTGCGGCACGGGCTGGGGCCCCGCCCAGTCGGCGGGCAGCCTCAAGATCGAGGTCTGGGAATCGGTCGACCTCGTGCACTGGACGCGCACGAACGGCATCGACACCGGCATCACGATCAACCAGCCCGAGGCCGGCATGACCTGGGCGCCCGAGGCGTACAGGGACGACGAACTGCAGTCGTACGTCGTGTTCTTCGCGTCGCGCCTCTACTCGGATGCCTCGCACACCAACACCGACAAGCTTTACGCCCGCATGTTCTCGGTGCTGACCCGCGACTTCAGAACCTTCACCTCACCGCCCGCGACGTGGCAGGACACGGGGTACGCCCGCATCGACTCGACGGTCACCAGGATCGGCGACTACTACTACCGCTTCACGAAGAACGAGGAGGGCGGTGCCGCAGGCACGCTCGAGGCCGGTAAAGACATCTTCCTCGAGCGCTCGAAGGTGCTCACCGCGCCGACGACCTCCTCGAGTTGGAGCGCCGACCCCGAAACGACGTGGCAGCTCACCGACACCCGCATGACGAGCCTCGAGACCGGCCAGTCGGGCGAAGGACCCGAGATCGTGAAGCTCAACGAGGGCGACCCCAACAACGCGTCGGGCGACGGCTACGTGTTCCTCGTCGACAACTACGGCGCAGGCGGCTATCGCGCCTTCGCGACGACGGGCACCGAGATCGCCTCGAGTTCTCAAAGCGACCGCATCTCGCAGCGCTCGAGCTGGAACGTGCGCCCGGTCGGCGGACTGCCGGCGAGCCCCCGGCACGGCGCGTTCGTCAGCGTGCCGCAGACGGTGCTCACGGCCATGCACGACTGGACCGGCATCACGGCCGTCGCGTCGACCACGACGCTGACCGCCGACGGCCGTGACGTCACGGCCGAGGTGGTCGCCGCCGACGACGGTGAAGTCACGGGGACGGTCACGTTCTCGGGCGGCGACTGGAGCACCACCGTGCCGCTGCAGAACGGCACGGCCGCCGTCACCGCTCCCGCCGGCATCGCATCGGTCACCGCGAGCTACGACGGCTACCGCGATGCCCTCGTGGCCACTTCTGCCTCGGAGCCCGTCGAACTGCACGGCGACCTCGAGCTCGACGCCGCGGCCACGACCCGGTGCGTCGCCGGCAAGGTGCAGCTCGTCGTCACGGTGCAGAACGCCGGCGACCAGCGCGCGGCGGTCGCGATCCAGACCCCGTACGGCGGCAAGAGCATCTCGATCGCCGCCGGCGCCTCCGCCTCGGCCGCGTTCGCGACCCGAGCGGCGTCGATCGCCGCCGGCACACTCGCCCTGACCGGCAGCAGCGCCGACGGCAGCACCTTCGAGGGTTCGTTCAACACCCCGGCCGCCAACTGCGGCGATCTGATGTAGTCACGCCCCTGCGGCGAGCGGGCCGGATGCCCCGCGGCATCCGGCCCTCTCGCATGGTTCTGCCGGTGTCGCGCAAATGGCATGCTTGTCGCCATGGTCAGGGCTCGATGAAGCAGGCGTTCGCGACGAAGATCGTCGGTCGATTCAGGGCGTACCCGACCCGGGTGAAGGTCGCGGCGGCCGCGGCCGGCGCCGTCATCGTGCTCGGTGCCATCTCCATCCCGGTCGGCGCGGTCGCCGTCGATGAGCACAACCGGCAGCTCTCCCTCGAGGTCGCGGCGAAGCAGGCTGCCACCGAGCAGCAGGCGGCGGCTGAAGCCCTCGCCGGGGCGAAGAGCTCGGCGGCGCAGCTCAATGCCGGATACGCCGGACTCACCGGCTCACTCGCTGCCGCCGTGCATCCGGATGCCGCCGCGACGTTCGACGCCGCGCGCGTGACGCTCGCCTTTGCGATCGCCGACGGCGACCTCGATGATGTGGCGACGGCCGTCGCTGCCGTCGCCGACGCTTTGGAAGGTCTCGTGGCCAGCGCCGAAGCCCAGGCCGGGGCGCTCATCAGTGCGAGTCCGCTCGCCGGCACGTCGAGCGAATCGCTCGC
This sequence comes from Agromyces sp. CCNWLW203, assembly GCF_036576125.1. Classification (NCBI taxonomy): domain Bacteria; kingdom Bacillati; phylum Actinomycetota; class Actinomycetes; order Micrococcales; family Microbacteriaceae; genus Agromyces; species Agromyces sp. CCNWLW203. The sequence goes on from NZ_JAZHYX010000001.1 coordinate 349,933, forward strand.
CCAGGCGGTCGCCGATCTTGCCGCGGCGGATGACGTCGCGGCGGCGCTCGCACTCGTGAAGACCGCCTCCGACGCCGTCGTCGCGGCCCAGGCGGCCGGCCAGGCGGCGGCCGACGCCGCCGCGGCCGCCGCGAAGCAGGCTGCGGAAGCGCAAGCGGATGCCTCGGGCGGAGGCGGCCCTTCTGGTGGCGACCCTTCCGCTGGGCCGGTCTGGAGTGCGCACCCTGACAGCCCCGGGATCATCGGGATGCATCCGGGCGAGCGCGGGAGCTGCGGGGAGAACCCGACCGGCCAGACCGTCTGGCTCGACTTCGGCTGGCAGGCGCGTGAGGGCAACACGGTCGAGATCTTCTACGCCCTGACCGACGGCGACTACCAGGCGAGCGGCGGCTACAGCCTCATCGCATCGGGCGGCTCGTCGGGCACCGCCAGCATTCCGGTGCCGTGCCCAGTCGGCCCCGGACCCTGGTCCTATGTCTCTGTCAGGGCGGTCGCGAGCAACGCGCAGGGGTCCGCCGCGGCCCACTACTGGGGACTCTGAGGGTTACTGGGGACGCTGAGAGCCGTCGCCGCAGCATTCATTAACCGTTGACTTATATAAGTCAAGATGCAATCATGCTCGTATGCACGCGCTCGATGTCCTCGGAGATCCCGTGCGACGCCGCATCCTCGAACTGATCGCCGATGGAGAAGCGCCGGCCGGTGACGTCGGCCGCGTCATCCAGGCGGAGTTCGGCATCTCCCAGCCTGCCGTGTCGCAGCACCTGCGGGTGCTGCGCGAGTCGGGCTTCGTGACCGTGCGACCCGACGGGGCACGGCGGCTGTACGCCGTCGACCCCGCGCCGCTGGCCCAGGCCGACGCCTGGTTCGACACCTTCCGCGGCTTCTGGCAACCGAAGCTCGACGCTCTCGGCACCGAGCTCGCACGCGGCCGGCTGGCGCAGCGGAAGGCAGCCGATGCCGACCGACAGGCCGACGGCGAGCCCGAGCGCAGCGACCCATCCCCGAGCGACGGCCCGACGACTCCCGTCCACCCGCCGCGACCGTAAAAGCGAAGGAGCATCGAAATGGTTGACGTGAACGCGCAGATCGACGCCGTCACCCGCAGCATCGAGACGAAAGAGGTCGACGACGCGCCCGCCTACGTGCAGACGCTCGCCCAGACCTATCCCTCCCCCATCGACGACGTGTGGGATGCCGTGACCTCGGCCGAGCGCATCCCGCGCTGGTTCCTGCCGATCAGCGGCGAGCTGCGGCTCGGCGGCAGCTACCAGTTCGAAGGCAATGCGGGCGGCGAGATCCGCCGCTGCGATCCGCCCGCGGGCGGCCGGGCCGGCTACACCGTCACCTGGGGCATGGGCATGGGCGAGCCCGCGATCGTGAACGTCAGACTCGTCGCGGTGGATGCCTCGTCGACTCGCCTCGAACTCGAGAACATCGCGACCGCGGCGAGCATCCCCGAGGGCTTCTGGGAGCAGTTCGGCCCGTCTGCGACCGGCATCGGCTGGGACCAGGGCCTGCTCGGCCTCGCCCTGCACTTCGCCGGCGGCGAGGCAGGCATCGCCCCCGAAGAGGCCGCGGCGTGGGTGGCGACCGACGAGGGCAAGGCATTCATGCGGCGCTCGGCCGACGCGTGGGCGGCAGCGCAGCAGCACGACGGTACCGCAGCGGATGTCGCCAAGGCCGCCGCCGACCGCACGTACGGCATGTACACCGGTGAGGCGCCGCCGCCCGAGATGGGCTGACTGTCACAAGTCGCCCCGTTCGTGGGTCTTTACTGGTGAAGGTCGAACTGAATCGAGAGGACGCACGAATGAGAATCGCCGTCGCCGGGGGAACCGGAACCGTGGGCCGCCATGTCGTCGCTGTCGCGCGCGAGCGTGGACATGACGTCGTCATCCTCTCCCGCTCGACCGGTGTGGATCTCATGACCGGCTCCGGCCTCGCCCGCGCGATCGACGGAATGGCGGCGGTCATCGACGTCGCTTCCGTGTCGACGCAGTCGGCGAAGAAGTCGATCGAGTTCTACGAGACCACGACGAACAACCTGCTGTCCGCGGAGAAGACCGCGGGTGTGCCCCACCACCTCGCGCTCTCGATCGTCGGCAGCGACCGAGCACCCTTCGGCTACTACGCCGGGAAGCAGCGGCAGGAGCAGGTCGTGAGCGCCGGCCCCGTGCCGTGCACGATCCTTCGCGCCACCCAGTTTCACGAGTTCGCCCAGCAGCTCTTCGGGCAGATGCGGTTCGGTGCGATCACGCTCGTTCCCAAGATGATCTCCCAACCGGTCGCCGCCCGCGAGGTCGGTGAACGCCTCGTGACTCTCGCCGAGGGCCAGCCCGCCGGGCGACCTGCCGATCTCGCCGGCCCCGAAGAACTCCGTATGGCTCACATGGTGCGGGCGTATGCCGAGGCGATCGGAGCCAAGGGCCCGATCTTGGAGGTTCCGCTCCCCGGCGGCTTCGGCAAGGCGCTCCGCGACGGCACCATCCTTCCGGGGCCGTCCGCTGACCACGGCGTTCAGAGGTATGCCGACTGGGTCGCCGCCGTTCGACGCCGCTGACCCGCCGAAGACGTCACGCGCCGCGCGGCGTCCACCCCGAGGGCAGCGGCCCGTCGACGGCTGCCCGCTCGAGGTCCGCAGCGGCAGACCAGCCCTGCGCGGCATCCGTTGTCTCGAAGCCGCCGCGCGCGACACGGAACCCGACGTCGGGGTGGTGCATGCGCGGGGCGCCGCCGCGGCGCACTGAGGCGCGCACGCTCCACGCGTCGTCGGCGAACCCGCCGCCGCGGAACACGCGGTACTCGTCGTAACGGGCGGGGTCGAGCAGGTCCCAGCACCACTCCCACACGTTGCCGAGGGTGTCGAAGAGCCCATTGAGGTTCGGATGCTTGCCGCCCACGTCTTGCGGTGAGGTCACGCCGTCGGCGCTCGTCCAGGCGACCTCGTCGAGCGGACCGTAGTGCGGGCGCGTCGAGCCGGCCCGGCACGCGAACTCCCACTCGGCCTCGGTCGGCAGGCGGAACCCGTCGGAATCGACGTGCCACGTGACCTCTTCGCCGTCGTACGTGTAGGCGGGCTCGAGCCCCTCCCACTCGGATGCCGCGTTGCAGAAGCGGATCGCCCGCAGCCAGCTCACGTCGGTCGCCGGGCGCCGGGGATGCGTCGCCGTCTCGCCGAGCAGCTCGGCGAGTTGCTCCTGCGTCACCAGGTACACCCCGATCTCGAACGGCTCGAGCTCGACGCTCCAGCGCACCTTTCGGCGGGCATCGTGCAGGGCGACCGTGCCGCCGTCGATGCTCGCCATCTCGATGTCCGTCACCGGGGCAGTCTCGCACGTGCGGGCCGAGCCGTCAGGAGTGTGACCAACCCTGGCCGTGCCTCAGCCGGCCATCTGCGCACCGCGCAGCGCGGAACCGGGCAGGTTGTCCTTCGGGAGGGCCGTGCCCTCGCCGAGGGCATGAGTCCAGTCGTCGGTGGTGGCGACGGCGGCGAAGTTCGAGTTGAGCAGGGCCATGAGCGTGGTGTGCACCGTCTTGGCGTCGGCGAAGCCGGCGTCATTCGCGATGTTGATGGCACCGGTGGCGTCCGAGAGCACTTCCGCGGCCAGGCCGTGGGTCTCCGCCTCGGCAGCCGAGGCGAGGATGCAGTTGTTCGTCATGTACCCGACGAGCGTGATCGTGTCGACGTCGTGCTCGCGCAGCCACTCGAGCAGGTCGGTGCCGGCGAAGACGGTACCGAACTGCTTGGTCATCGCCTTCCAATCAAGGCTCTGGCGCTGCGCGACCTCCGGGTGCAGCTGGAACCCCTGCATGGTCGGGTTGAACACCGGCGCGTCGTCTCCGGACGCGTGCTGGAATACGGCCACGGGAATTCCCGCAGACGTCGCCGCGTCGATCGCTGCGACGATCTTCGGCAGCGAGTCCGCGTGCGGCGGGTACTGGATCTCCAGCGGTCCTTCGAAGTACTCCTGCTGCACGTCGACGAGGATCAGTGCGCGGCGGGGGGTGCTCATGGTCATCTACTCCTGGTGATCCGGGGAGTCGCGATTGCCGCGACCTTACGATCCTGATGCGTCGCACCCCCGAATGCCATTGGCACGAATGCCGCGTTATGATGAAAACAGGCCAAACGGAGGAACCATGAAGATCGCGATCTATGCCTTCGACGGCATCACCATGTTCCATCTGGCGGTACCGCAGATGGTGTTCGACGAGGTCGCTCGCCAGGGCCTCGCCGAATGGCAGACCGTGCTGTTTTCAGACCGCGCCGGATCGATTCAGACCGCCGAGGGCTACAGCATCGGCGGCATCCGAGGGCTGAGTGCCGCCGAAGATGCAGACGTCGTGGTGGTGCCGTCCTGGGTCGACGACGGCCGCGCCCCACGCCCGGCATTCCGCCGGACGCTCGTCGACGCACACGATCGTGGGACCACCGTCGCCGGCCTGTGTCTGGGCGCCATCGCGGTGGCCGATGCGGGCCTGCTTTCAGGGCGCAGTGCCGTGACGCATTGGCACTCCGCCGAGCACCTCGCCGCCCGCCATCCCGACATCACGGTCGATGCATCAGTGCTCTACCTCGACCACGGAGACGTGCTCACCTCCGCCGGCACGGCGTCGGGCCTCGATGCATGCCTGCACGTCGTTCGCACCCGCCTCGGAGCCGATGCCGCCAACCGAGTCGCTCGCAGTCTCGTCGTGGCGCCGCATCGTGAGGGCGGGCAGGCGCAGTACATCGAACGGCCGATACCGGTCGGCGCCGGCAGCGACCCGATCGCTGCGACCTCCGCCTGGGCGCTGTCGCACCTCGACGAGGAACTCAGCGTCGAACGACTCGCTGAGGTGGCGCACATGAGTCGTCGCTCGTTCATTCGGGCTTTCCGGGCCACGACCGGCTCGACACCCGCAGCATGGGTGCGGTCCCGGCGTCTCGATGAGGCCCGCCGCATGCTCGAGACCACTGACCTTCCGGTCGACCAGATCGCTGCCTCGTGCGGCTTCGGCAACCCGGTCACGCTTCGCCAGAACTTCGCTTCAGCATTCGGCAGCACACCGTCGAGCTACCGGCGCCGTTTCGACGCGCGCCCCTGACTCAGCGACGGCTGAGTGCGCGATCCCAGCTCTCGAAGCGGCGCTGCGCCACGATCGTGCTGAGCTCCTTGCGCAATTCGGGATGCTCGGCGTAGAAACGCACCGCACAGTAGAGCAGCACCGCGTCCTGCTCGAAGACGCCAGCGGTGAACTCCAACGGCTCGGCCTTGCCGATACGCCTGATGCTGATGCGAGAGTGGATCTGCGCCTCAACGCCGGCGATCGTCTCCCATGGCACCCATCGCACGCCCCCGGCGACCAGATACCGCGCCACGCCATGACGGCTGAGGGTGAGACCGACTGGGATCCTGCCGAACGAGGAGTTCTTGCCGTCGAGTACGAGCTGGAGCACCCCGGCCCCGATGGGCACGAGGCAGAGCACGAGCAACGGAACGAACAGGAACAACCACCAGAGGCCGCCGGGTGCGCCCAGCACGCCCGGCATCGCGAGCCCGAGCAGCACACCGGTGCCGAGCCCCATCAGGATCAGCCACAGCACGCTCCAGATCCGCACTGGGCGTTCACGGCAGAAGTGCACCCAGTCGTCGACCGGCTTCACCGTGGCTCGACCGAGCGTCACGGCATTGATCAGCTGCGGAGGGCTCCGGCGCACGGCGAAGAGGCCGAACACCATCGCGGTCAGCGCCAGCAACCCGAAGACCACAGCGAAGACGACACTCCACACCAGTGAGCCGACCACTGTGAACTGCACCGAGCCGATGCCGACCGCTACCGCGAGACCGCCCGTGGCCCACATCGCAGACGTCGGGAAGTACTGCGCATCGGGCAGCCATCCTTCAGGCGAAGGGTACGGGAGCGCCTCCGGCGTCGGATCGGATTCGTGCGTGTGACCGCTTCCGGTAACTGAGTTCATTCGGCCTTACCTGATCTGGAGTGATTCATACGCGACGCCGTACTTGGTCCAGCGAGAACGTTCAATCTCGTTGATCGCGCGCCTCAGCCGGCGGGCGGACTCGTCGGTGTCGCCGACGGGCTCGGCGAGGCTTCCGGAGCAGTGAGCTCGGCGAGCGCGCGGTTGAATGCCGTGATCGTCGCCGCGTCGACCGCGCCGGTCGACTCGACGCCGAGCTCGGTCTGCAGCGCCTGCAGCGCCGCGGTGAGCTCGTCGGTCCACACGCCGTCGACCGGTCCGTCCCAGAAGCCGGCGAGCTTCAGCGTCTGCTGCACGGCAGCCGTCGACGCCAGCGACTCCTGCGCGGCAGCGCCGCCGAGCGCCACCAATTCGGCCTGGAGCGCCTCGGCGGTCGCCTTGTCGACCGTGCCCGTCACCGGCAGTCCGTTCGCCTCCTGCAGGTCTTCGATCGCCTGCACGGTCAGCGGCCCCGACACCCCGTCAACGGCGCCGGTGTAATACCCGGCCGTGGCGAGGTCCTGTTGCAGTGCATATGTGTACGCGCTGACCGCCGCGATGGCCTGCACCTGCTGGTCGTCGGTGAGACAGCCGGCATCGGCGAAGAGCCTGAGCCACGCCATCTCGAGGGCGACGACCGCACTGTTGAACTGCTCGGATGCCTCGACCAGCGGTGTCTGCGGGGTGACGGCTGCTTGCGCGTCATCGAAGTCGGCTTCGGCCTGCTTCACCCGGTCGACGGAGGAGGCAGGTGCCAACGGCGTGCTGGTCGGAACCTCGGTCGGAACGACAGACGGCGTGCCGGTCGGCCCGGCCTCGGCCGCGGCGAGCGCGACCTGCGCGTCGACGAGTTCCTGCTGGGCGGTCACGAGGGCCTGCTGCGCATCGACCGCGGCTTGGGCGCCTTCGAGTGCTTCATCGCGAGGGTCGGCGAGGTCGGTGCCGGCCGTCTGCACGTCGCCGACGGTGGTCTCGGTGTCGTGCAGCACGTCGCCGTACACATCGAGCGCGTCGATGTAGTCGCGGCTCGCGCCGCAGAACTCCGCGGATGCCGCGTCGAACTCGGCTTGGGCGTTCACCACCGCCTTCTCCTTCGCGGTGACCTGCGCCTGGGCCCGATCTACTGGGTCGGTGCCCTCGGCGCATCCCGCGAGCCCCACCACGACGACGATCGACACCATGGCCGTAGCGAGGAGCCCCGACACCCTCACGCGATCTCTGTTCACGTATATCCCCCGATTGTGTTCTGAAACGTGCTCACATCATGGCATCGGGGCTGGTCGCGGCGCGGGACATCCGCGGTCATGATTCCGGCGTCAGGCCCTCGCTCGCCCACCGATCGACGATGCGTCGCGCACGCTCCGCATCGGCGCCATCGAGGCGTTCGAGCAGCGGCCTCACGACGTCGGCGACGAGTGGATCGACGAGCTCTCGCGTGCCGGCCGACCGCAGCAGCTGCTCGAGGCGGGTGAAGTCACTGACGAGCAGCGTCGGCACCTGCCCCTGCAGCAACACGACCGCGGCGAGCCGGCGCTCGTACACCGGCTCGGCCCACAGCTCAGATGCGAGTGCGGTGACCTCGTCATGAGACAGTTCCGGATGCCGCCGCCACGCGTCTCTCACGGCGCCCCGTACCGCTCCTACCGATGCGCCGTAGAACCGCAGGCCGCCGGAGATCCTCGTGGCATCCGCGCTCGCGCGCTCGTCCGATCTCTCGGCTCGGAGGGTGCGGTCGATGAACGCTGCGGCAGGGGTTTCCACTCTGAAATCGTGCCTCATAGGATGGCCGGATGCGCCTCTTCGACCATCTCGGACTCTCCGTTGAAGACCTGCCCCGCTCCATCGCCCAGTTCGATCCGGTGATGGTCGCGCTCGGCTGCACGCGGCAGGACGCCGACAACAGTGTTTCCTCGTCCCTGGGCGAAGATGAGCTCATCCTCTTCCCGACTCGAGAGCCGGGCAGCGGTCCGCACCACCACGGCAAGGTCGGATGGCAGCACCTCGCCTTCCCCGTCGATTCACGCGAGACCGTCGACCGCCTGCACGCGATCGCGGTCGACGCCGGCTGGACGGCGGTCAGCGGCCCGAAGGTGTTCACGCGCTTCAGCGACCGCTACTACGCGTCGTTCGTCGAAGACGACAACGGCATCCGCATCGAGTTCATGTTCAATCCGCCGAAGGAAGCGGTTAGCGACTGAGCAAGAGGCGATCAGCGTTCCACTCAGCGAGATGTGCGGACGTGGTCGATACGCTCGCCTCATGAGCAATCGACGGGGCCAAGCTCTTGCCGATATGAATCTCCTTGTTCACCGCCACGGCTGGGCCACTTGGCATGTGCTTACCGACGCGGAACTGGCGTAAGCGGCATTCTCCTACACAGCCGGGCTCGCGGCTCCAGGGTGGCCGGAGCTCATCACCATTCCCTATCGAGGAGCTCCCTAGCTAAGTTGAGCGCCAATCCACCTCATGGCTTCGTTGGAGTCGTACTCTCCTTCGACAACCCCAACGCCCGAATCGGCAAGAAGGGTCGCGACGCTCTCACCATCGAGAGCGATGATTCCTGAGCGGGAGGCCAACCGACGGCTGTCCGCACTAAGGGGGCCGGCTGCTAAGAACAAATAGAAGACCGGATCAAAAACGCGGACATCGAGTCGGGTGAGGGCCGACCCGTCATCCGCGAATGTGCTGGCTCGCGCCAACGCAACAGCGCCTGCAAGCTCGCGCAGCTCCGGCGTCGAGACAGCGGCCGAATACTGCTTAGCTTGTCCGACCAGCCATACGCGGAAGTTCTTATCGACGGACGGCAACCCGAGGCCTTTGATCATGCGCCCTTCGAGCGAAAGTGTGCCGAAGAAATCAATGCCCTGATCGTTCGAGGCGCGTGTGAGGACGGGGTCTTCACAGCCGAGCAGAGACAATACCCCGCGGCAAACGCCTTCAAACTCGCGCGGCGTAACAGACCTGAGTAGCTCAAGATATGCACCGCCCGACGCTCGCCGGACCTTGGCTGCCTTCAGCTCAGGAGAGTCGGACGGCTCCGGGAAGCAGGCTCCCTGAACGTGCATTTCTGAAGAGGAGTTGAACTCAAACCGCGTCGGCCTGCCATCTTGGATCCGAGTGTTGTACTCGCGTCGTAGCCGATCGAGAAACCGCGGTGCCCAGTTGGTGCACTTCTCTGTTGCCTCGGCGTCGGATAGATCGACGAGCCATGACTGCGAGTACGCGATCTCAAGCAGAAGCTCTAGCGCGCTCACCGGCGACCGAGTCACTTCGAATTGCTCGACAACGATCATCGCTGCTGCGGCCGGACCCTGCATAGCTACTTGGACGTGAGCTTCTTGTGCAGCCCGATAAGAGATTCGGACAGGGATTTGACCTTCTTGAGGCTCTCAACGTCCGTATCGGTCATCGCCGCAAGTTCCAAGGCTCCGATGGTGTTCATCACGGAGATAGCTTCCGCAAGCTGCGTCCTCCAGGACTGCGAGATCTCTTCCGCCTTTGCAATCCCCAACGCGTCGTTGAAGCTTCGATCCCTATCGAAGAGAACTCGCTTCGCCTCGCCGTTGTGAAGAATCGACTTGAGTTCACGCACCTGAAGGTAGGTGGGCATTTTGGCCGGCTGCGGATCCCCTGCGTCCTCATCGTCCTCGACGGGCGTTGGAGTAATGAGGTCGTAGAACAGATGCAATTGTTCGTCCGAGGCGAATTGCGACTTCGATTCGTTCCATTCGAGCCACTCACGAACCGCGGGGATAGCGAGAGCTTCATGAAAGATTGGATACATGGAGGACGATGCAAGCTCTCCATACTCCTCATCGTTCTGCATTTGTTGCAACGCTTTGAACGCGCGGTAACGGCGGTTGACCTCGTGGGCCGACATTCCGAGACGACTGGCGACCTCTTGAGTGTCGAACTCGTGACTGTCGCGCAGCTCTGTTACTAGTTTCGCTCGCTGATATCCGCCCCACTCTTTGATGCCGCCGACATGACGAACGCCCATGATCGCCAGATACGCGCTTTCGGTGTCTTGCGACGTGATCTCAAGAACGGGGACGGCGCCAAATAACTCGACGAGCTCGGTGCTGACCGGCACCCCCGCGTCATAGTCGTCTCGGATCCATTTCAGCGCGGCCAGCCGACGGTTTCCTTCGACAACGAGGAATTTCGATGCATCCTCGCCGTAGGCGCGGACGACAATCCGTTCCACGGTCAAGAATCCGTTGGCGAGGATCGAGTTCTTTAGCTCAACGATGCCTTCGCTTCGCAGGCGCTGAGCAGCTCGGTCCTGAACTTTGCGCTCGGCGAATCTAGTCGGATCCGCGGCAATATATCCGGGTTCATCTTGGAACCGAAAGTTGTTCGGATCGAAGAGCAGATCGTCTAACGCAACTTCGATGGTCTTGAAGTCGGGAGTCACATCCACGCCTCATCTTTCGAATACGGGCTTACCGAACGACGGAAAATAACCGCAAAGCCAACTAGAAGTCCCAGTCCTCGTCCTCAGTCACGACGGCCTTGCCGATCACGTACGACGAGCCCGACCCCGAGAAGAAGTCGTGGTTCTCATCTGCGTTGGGCGAGAGCGCCGAAAGGATCGCCGGGTTCACGTCGGTGACGGTCTTCGGGAACATCGGCTCGTAACCGAGGTTCATGAGTGCCTTGTTGGCGTTGTAGTGCAGAAACTTCTTGACGTCTTCGGTCAGGCCGACGCCGTCGTAGAGGTCTTGCGTGTACTGCACCTCGTTGTCGTAGAGCTCGTAGAGCAGCGAGAACGTGTAGTCCTTCAGGTCGTCGCGCTCGGCCTGCGAGAGACCTTCGAGACCCTTCTGGAACTTGTAGCCGATGTAGTACCCGTGCACGGCCTCGTCGCGGATGATGAGGCGGATCATGTCAGCGGTGTTGGTGAGCTTCGCCCGCGACGACCAGTACATCGGCAGGTAGAAGCCCGAGTAGAACAGGAAGGACTCGAGCAGCGTCGAGGCCACCTTGCGCTTCAGCGGGGAGTCGCCCTGGTAGTACTCCATGACGATCGCGGCCTTCTTCTGAAGGTTCTCGTTCTCGACCGACCAGCGGAAGGCGTCGTCGATGTCCTTCGTCGAGCACAGCGTCGAGAAGATCGACGAGTAGCTCTTCGCGTGCACCGACTCCATGAACGCGATGTTCGTGTAGACGGCCTCTTCGTGCGGCGTGATCGCGTCGGGGATGAGCGAGACCGCGCCGACCGTGCCCTGGATCGTGTCGAGCAGCGTGAGCCCGGTGAACACGCGCATCGTGAGCTGCTGCTCGTCGGGCGTCAGTGTGTTCCACGACTGGATGTCGTTCGACAGCGGCACCTTCTCGGGCAGCCAGAAGTTGTTGACCAGACGGTTCCAGACCTCGAGGTCCTTGTCGTCCTGGATCTTGTTCCAGTTGATCGCGTTGACGTGGCTGACGAGCTTCAGCTTGCCGCCCGTGTGCGCGGGGTCGTTCTGAGCCGAGTTCACAGGATCGGTGAGAGTCATTTCAAGTCCTTCTGAAAGGGTGCGGATGCCGCGCGGCGGCGGGTCTCGATACGCTTCGCTACTCGACCGGCGTCACAGGGCACATGAGACGCACATTTCCAGCTCAGTCCCCTCGAGGGCCATCTGACGCAGGCGGATGTAGTAGATCGTCTTGATCCCCTTCTTCCATGCGTAGATCTGCGCCTTGTTGATGTCGCGCGTCGTCGCCGTGTCCTTGAAGAACAGCGTGAGCGAAAGGCCCTGGTCGACGTGCTGCGTCGCCGCGGCGTAGGTGTCGATGACCTTCTCGTAGCCGATCTCGTAGGCGTCCTGGTAGTACTCGAGGTTGTCGTTCGTCATGAACGCAGCCGGGTAGTACACGCGACCGAGCTTGCCCTCTTTGCGAATCTCGATCTTCGAAGCGATCGGGTGGATCGAGGCGGTCGAGTTGTTGATGTACGAGATCGAACCGGTCGGCGGCACGGCCTGCAGGTTCTGGTTGTAGATGCCGTGCTCCTGGATGGAGGCCTTCAGCGCCTTCCAATCCTCCTGCGTCGGGATGTGCACGTTGGAGTCGGCGAAGAGCTGCGTGACCTTGGCGGTCGCGGGCACCCACGCGGCATCCGTGTACTTGTCGAAGAACTCGCCCGAAGCGTACTTCGAGTCTTCGAAGCCGACGAAGGTCTCGCCGCGCTCCTTGGCGATGGCGTTCGACGCCTTCAGCGCGTGGAACAGCACCGTGTAGAAGTAGATGTTCGTGAAGTCGATGCCCTCTTCGCTGCCGTAGAAGATGCGCTCACGAGCGAGGTAGCCGTGCAGGTTCATCTGGCCGAGGCCGATGGCGTGCGACTTGTCGTTGCCGTCTTCGATCGAACGCACCGACGTGATGTGACTCATGTTCGACACGGCGGTCAGGCCGCGGATGGCGGTGTCGACCGTCTTGCCGAAGTCGGGCGAGTCCATCGTGAGCGCGATGTTCAGCGAGCCGAGGTTGCACGAGATGTCTTTACCGATCTCGTTGTAGCTGAGGTCTTCGTTGTACGTCGTCGGCGTGTTGACCTGCAGGATCTCGGAGCACAGGTTCGACATGTTGATGCGGCCCTTGATGGGGTTCGCCTTGTTCACCGTGTCTTCGAACACGATGTACGGGTAGCCGCTCTCGAACTGGATCTCGGCGATCGTCTGGAAGAATTCGCGCGCGTTGATCTTGGTCTTCTTGATGCGCGGGTTGTCGACCATCTCGCGGTACTTCTCGGTGACCGAGATGTCGCCGAACGGCTTGCCGTAGACCTTCTCGACGTCGTACGGCGAGAAGAGGTACATGTCTTCGCCGTTCTTGGCGAGCTCGAACGTGATGTCGGGCACGACAACGCCGAGCGACAGCGTCTTGATGCGGATCTTCTCGTCGGCGTTCTCGCGCTTGGTGTCGAGGAACCGCATGATGTCGGGGTGGTGCGCGTTCAGGTACACCGCTCCGGCGCCCTGGCGGGCACCGAGCTGGTTGGCGTAGCTGAAGGAGTCTTCGAGGAGCTTCATCACGGGGATGATGCCGCTCGACTGGTTCTCGATCTGCTTGATCGGGGCGCCGGCCTCGCGGATGTTCGAGAGCGAGAGCGCCACGCCGCCGCCGCGCTTCGAGAGCTGCAGGGCGGAGTTGATGCCGCGCGAGATCGACTCCATGTTGTCTTCGATGCGCAGCAGGAAGCAGGAGACGAGCTCGCCGCGCTGGGCCTTGCCCGTGTTCAGGAAGGTGGGGGTGGCCGGCTGGAAGCGGCCGCCGATGATCTCTTCGACGAGGTTGACGGCGAGCTTCTCGTCGCCCTGGGCGAGGCCGAGGGCCGTCATGACGACGCGGTCTTCGAAGCGCTCGAGGTAGCGCTTGCCGTCGAACGTCTTCAGCGTGTAGCTCGTGTAGTACTTGAACGCGCCGAGGAACGTCTCGAAGCGGAACTTCTTCGAGTACGCCAGGTCGTTGAGCTTCGTGATGAACTCGAACGAGTACTGGTCGAGCACGGCCTGCTCGTAGTACTCCTTCTCGACGAGGTAGTCGAGGCGCTCTTTCAGCGAGTGGAAGAAGACGGTGTTCTGGTTGACGTGCTGCAGGAAGTACTCGCGCGCCGCCTCACGGTCTTTGTCGAACTGGATCTCGCCGTTCGGGCCGTAGAGGTTCAGCATCGCGTTGAGCGAGTGGTAGTCCATGCCGCTCGCCGATCGCGGTGCGTCGATGAGCGCTACGCCGTCAGTTGTCGCTGTGTTTGCCAAAATGCGTCCAATCCATCGTTGACGGCGCGAACGTCGTCTGGTGTTCCGAATACTTCGAAGCGGTAGAGGTGCGGCACCCCGGTCTTGGCGGCGATGATGTCGCCGGCCAGACCGAAGGCCGTACCGAAGTTGGTGTTGCCCGCGCTGATGACGCCGCGGATGTTCGAGCGATTGTCGGGGTCGTTCAGGAAGCGGATGACCTGCTTCGGAACGGCACCCTTGCCGTCGCCGCCGCCATAGGTCGGCACGACGAGCACGTAGGGCTCGTCGACGTGCAATGCTGCTTCACGCGCATGCAGCGGGATGCGGGCCGCAGAGCGGCCGAGCTTCTCGATGAAGCGCTTCGTGTTGCCCGAGACGCTCGAGAAGTAGACCAGATTCGTCATGGTGCGTCCTTCGCGACTGCGTTCTCCACCGGTTCACTCCCCCGAGTTCACCGGCGCCTCTTATGCGAGGCGAGAGGCGAGTTCGTCGATCTTGTCGGGACGGAATCCCGACCAGTGGCCTTCGTCGGTGATGACGACCGGGGCCTGCAGGTAGCCCAGCTCTTTGACCTGCGCAAGGGCGTTCTCGTCGACAGAGAGGTCGAGCACTTCGTACTCGATGCCCTTACTGTCGAGGGCGCGATACGTCGCGTTGCACTGGACGCAAGAAGGCTTGGTGTAGACCGTGACCGTCATTGTTTTCCCCTCGTTCTCAGGCTCTGGAGGAGCCCGTCCCCCGGTGTTGCATTTCGTACTTCAATACTACATCTAGTGTTCGTAGAACTCGACTGCCACAACATGCTGTAGTTACATTCGTGTAGTTATCCACGGGGTTATCCACGGGTTATGAACAGCGGATGCCTCGGTGACCGGCGGATTCTCGCGGCTTCGCCCTGGGTTATCCACAACCGCCGTCATCGAAATCTCTTGCCCTGTGGACGAATGCCGGGCGTGTCGCGAATCGGAACCCTTGGGGGTGCTACGCCCGACCGACCCCTACATATGGTGTTGTGACCTCAATACTGCCACCACCCACCGACACTGCAGCGGATGCCGGCGCTCACCGCCCGACGAACTCCACGAGCCCCGCTCGCCCATGCACGCCGAGCTTGCGGTAGATCGACGCGAGGTGCGAGTCGACGGTGCGCACCGAGACACTCAGCCTCGCCGCCGCGGCCGCCGACGAGAGGCCCGCCGCGATGAGCCTCGCGATCTCGTTCTCGCGTAGCGTCAGCTCGGCGAGCGGGTCGCCCGGCGTGGTCGCGGGCCGACGCTCGCCGCACGCCGCGAGCTCTGATCGCGCACCCGCCGCCCAAGCGAACGCCCCCAGCGCATCGAAGGCGTCGGCCGCCTCGCGCAGCGGCCCTCGGGCATCGGCCTTGCGTCGCGCCCGGCGCAGCCGCATGCCGTAGAGCAACGTGGTGCGCGCCGCCTGGTACGGATCGCCGAGCCGATCGTGCGCACCCAGCGCAGCGTCGAGCGCCGCCCCGAACGCCGCGTCGACGTCGGCCACCGGCGCGAGCAGTGCCCGGCAGCGCAGCGCGATCGCGGTCGCGGGGTTGTCTCCGGCATGGATGCGCGACTCGAAGCGCTCGAGCGCGCGGCGCTGGCCCGCGACATCCGGATCGCGATATCGCCACCGCGCCTCGAACCAGTCGCCGAACCGCGAGCTGTAGCCCGGCTGCACGATGCCGACGCGCTCCTCGAGCTCGGCCGCCGCGTCGAGCACGGCGATCGCCTCGGTGAGCTCCCCGGCGCTGAGCTTCGCGAGACCCTGCGCGCACCACAGCATGTGGCGGAAGAGGGGTGTCGTGCGCTCGGCATCGGGCACCGCGAGCTCGCACAGCGCGAGGGCCTCGTCGGTGGCGCCCCGCGCCGCGAGCAGCCACGCGTGCCGCAACCGGATGTAGCTGAGCGGCCCGAGAATGCCGGTGTCGATGCAGAGCTGCTCGCACTCCGCGAACCGGGTAGCCGCGGCATCCCACCGCCCGGTGACGACGTCGACGACCGCCTCGACCGCGAGCGCAGTGGTGCGCGGGCCGGCGACGTTCGTGGCTGCGGCGGCGGCGGCGAAGTGGGCGACGAGGGCGAGGGCGTCGTCGGTGCGCCCGTGCCACGCGAGCTGCAGGGTGATGAAGGGGAACGCCCCGCTCGCCGTGCCGGGGTCGGCGCGCAGCATCCGCTCGCGCCAAGAGCCGAGATCGAGGCCCGCGTCGTCGGCGAGCATCACGCGGATGAACTCGTCGACGAGGCTCGGCGCGGCGTCGGTGCGGGAGCGGTCGATCACGCCGGCGGCGTGTGCGCGCTCGAGCAGCTCGGCTGCGGCGGCGAACTCGCCGAACACCGCGAGTTCGATCGCGTGGGTCACGACGAGCTCGGCCGCGACCCCGGGTTCGCGCGCGGCCGCCGCGGCCGCGAGCTCGACGCTGCGGTCGTCGCGCGACCGGTCGGCGTCGGTCCAGAAGCCGAGCCGCAGCTTGTCGATCTGCCAGCGGGCGAGCTGCACCGCGTCATCGCTCGAGGCCATCATCGCCTCGACGAGTCGCAGCGCCGGGGCGCGCGCGCCGATGCGCGAATACGCCTCGAAGGCGGCTGCCTGCCACTCGGGCACCTTCGGGCTGTCGGATGCCGCGGCGATCGCCCGCTCCCAGAACTCGGCGGCCTCGGGGTAGGCGAACCGCGCGGCTGCGCTCTGCGCCGCCGCGTCGAGCGCACTCGCCACCCGTTGCGGGTCGGCCCCGGGCTCGGCCCAGACGTGCAGCGCCACTCGCTCGACGTCGCCGGCGAAGACGGTTGCGAGCGCGCGGTGCGCCGCCGCCCGCTGCTCGTGCGTAGCGGCGGCGATGAGCACGGGCCCGAGCGTCGGATGGCCCGGTTCGAACCGATCACTGCGAACCTCGATGAGCCCGAGCCGCTGCGGCTCGTCGAGCGCCGTCGCGTCGAGCCCGAGCTGCGACAGCACCTGCTCGGCCTCATCGCGGTCGAGCGGCGCGAGGCACACGGCGAGCGCGGCCATCGTCGCCGGTTCGTCGAGCGCAGCGAGGCGGGTGGCGTAGAGCTGCGCGAGGCGGTCGCCGGTGGGCAGCACGTCAGGCAGCGGCTGCTCGTCGCGCCGCTGCTGCGGGTCGAGCTCAGCGGGCAACTGCACGAGCGCGAGCGGCAGTCCGCGAGCGAGCGAGAGTACTCGGCCGGCCGCGATGGTGCCGAGCTCGGGGTAGCGCTGCCGCAGCAGCTCGCGGCTCTGCGCGTCGTCGAGGGCGGTGAGCGGCATGCGTCGGTCGAAGGCGTCGGCGACGTCGAGGTCGACCGGCGGCCGGGCGGCGCACACGAGCGACACCCGCGTGCCCTGCAGCCGCCGAGCGAGGAAGAGCAGCACCTGGCGCGTCGACTCGTCGACCCAGTGCAGGTCGTCGACGACGAGCACCACGGGTCGCTCGACCGCAGTGGCCTCGAGCAGCGTCTTCACGCCCAAGGCGACCGCGAACCGCTCGTGCGGCGTCGCGACCTCGAGCGCGAGCGCCCCGGCGAGCGCGAGCCGCTGCGGTTCGACGAGGGTGTCGAGGTTATCGAGGCAGGGCTCGAGCAACTGGTGCAGTGCCGCGAACGGCAATTGCTGCTCGGCCGCGTGGCCGCTCGCCGTGAGGAGGAGCGGTGCGCTCGGCCCCGCACCGAGCCGGTCGCGCAGGCATTCGAGCAGCCAGCTCTTGCCCGCCCCGGCCTCGCCGGTGACGAGCACGCTCTGCGCGTCGGCTCCCGAAACGGCCTCGATGAGCGAGGCGAGTTCGAGCGGCCTGAGGTGCATCTTCGCTCACACTCCCGTAGTCGCTACGGATGACAGCCGCCCGCCGGGCTGGTGGCATCAAGCGTAGGGCACCTGTGCCCATCGACCACCTGAGGAACGGAACCCATGCGACCCCTACGACTCGCCACCCTCGGTGCAGCCTCTGCGCTCGCGCTGGCCGCAGTGCTGCTCCCGGCGCAGGCCGCGATGGCGGCGCCGACCGCATCGTTCACCCCGACCGTGGTGGTGCCGGGCGGCACCATCGATGTGACCGGTGCCGGATGCCCCGCCGGCGGCGAGGTCGTCGTGGGCACGTGGATCCCGGCGATCGGGGGCGCCTCGAGCTCGAAGACGACGACGGTGACGGCCGACGGCACCGGCGCGTTCAGCGCCACCGTCGCGGTGCACGGCGCCCCCGGTGAGCTGCCCGAGATCACCCCGCCGATCGCCCAGTTCGGCGTGACGGTCACCTGCGACGGCGCGCAGACCGTCATCGGCTTCGGCGCGCTGACCTACGCCGGAGCACCGCTCACCGCCGTGCTCACTCCCTCCGCAGGGGTCGTGCCCGGCGAGTCGTTCACGGTGAACGGCAGCGGATGCGACGCGGCCGAAGCCGTCTTCATCGCCGTCGACTTTCCGGGCCCGCCGGCGGTGACCCACTTCGACGACACCGCTGCCGACGCGAGCGGCAACTTCTCGTTCGTCGTGCCGACCCCGGTCGCGAGTGAGCCCGGCGACGTCATCGTGATGGCGGTGAGCTGCGGCTCGGGGGCGCCGGTCGAAGATCCCGCCGACTACATCACCCGCACGCTGACCTTCGCCGGCGAGCCGGTCGATCCCGTCGACCCGGTCGATCCGATCGAGCCCGTCGACCCGCCGGTGCCGCCGGCTCCCGGTGCGGCCCCAGCCGGCGCCGCGCCGGCACCGGCCGCCGCGGGCGAGCGGCTCGCCGAGAGCGGCACCGACCTCGGGCCGGCGTCAGCGGGTCTCGCCCTGCTGCTCGCGGGTGGCGCCCTCGTCGGCCTGCGCCGGCTGCGACGCGGCCCCGTCATCGCGGCCTCCGCGGGCCTCGACGCGGCAACCCGAACAGAGGAACGCTGATGCGCACCGCCACGGCAGCGCTGCTCGGCCTCGCCGTGCTCGCACTCACCGCCTGCAGCAGCGGCTCGCCGGCCGCAACTCCCGGGGCGAACGAGTCGCCCGCGAGCTCAGCGCCGCCCGAGGCATCCGTCGACTCGTCGTGCGCCGGGCTCACCGAGCTCGCCGGCACCCTCACCGAGCTCAACGCGAACTTCGACCCGAACACGCTGCTCGACTCCGCACGCACGATCGATGCGGGCTTGCAGTCCCTCGACCCGCCGCCGACGGTGACCGAGGAGTGGGCGGCCGTCGCGAGCATCTTCGGCTCGGCGGTGACGGCAGCGGATGCCGCGGGCGTCGACCGTGCGGCACAGGAGGAGGCCCTCGCCGAGGTGCTCGAGACGCAGGCGAAACCCGAATCGGTCGCTCATCTCGACACCATCGCGGCGGCGATCGGCGAGCAATGCGGCGAAGCCGGCGCCGGCGCCGCGCCGGCGGGCGCGAGCGAGGCCTGCGCGCTCGTGTCCGCCGGCGAACTCGCCGAAGTGTTCGGCGCGGCCGTGCCGGCGCCCACCGGCTCCGACTTCGGCGAGGGCTTCGCCGAATGCGAATGGGAGTCGGGCGGCACGACCCTGCTCGTCTCGGTGCTGCCCGCCGGCGAGTTCACCGACGACTACCTGAACGGCGTGCACGAACCCGTCGCCGCGCTCGAGCAGGGCACCGCGCTGCCCGCCTTCGTGGGCATCGGCCGGGCCGGCACCACCGGCGGCACCGTCGTGCAGATCACGGGCGGGAGCGCCTACCTGTTCGCGGTGATCACGCCCGACGAGTCGGTCGACACCGCGCTCGCGGCGGCCGAGACGCTCGCGGTCGCGGCATCCGCTCGCCTCGGCTGACCTCTTGCGGGGCCTGCTCGCGAAGGGCGTCGACGGATGCGGCGATCGCACGTGCTCGGTAGCCTGACCCCACGGAAGTGAGGAGTCGACGATGACCGAATACGTGACCTCTGCCGACGGCACGCGCATCGCCTACGACCGTCAGGGCGCAGGGCCGCCCGTCATCCTCGTCGACGGGGCGATGGCGTTCCGCGCATTCGACCCGGCGAGCGTCGAGATGGCGAAGGAGCTCGCGCGCCACGGGTTCACCGTCTTCCACTACGACCGGCGCGGGCGCGGCGAGAGCGTCGCCTCGCCGCCCATCACGCTCGAGCAGACGCTCGACGACCTGCGCGCACTCATCGATATCGCGACCGAGGGCGCCGACGACGCCGTCGCCCTCGTCGGCAGCTCGTCGGGCGGTGCGATCGCACTCGCGGCCGCGGCATCCGGTCTCGCGGTCTCGAAGCTCGTGCTGTGGGAGGTGCCGCTCGGCCCCGAGCTCGGCACCGACGGCACCGAATTCCTCGCGGGGCTGCGCGAGCGCATCGCGGCCGGCGACGGCGACGCGACGATCGAGTACTTCATGAAGGACATGCCGCCCGAATGGCTCGCGGGCGCGAAGGCGAGCCCCGGCTGGCCGACCATGACGGCGATGGGGCCGAGCCTCGAGCCCGACGCCGAGGTGCTCGCCTGGACGCAGAGCGCCGCGCGGCCGGCACTCTGGGCGGGCGTCACGCAGCCGACGCTCGTGCTCGTCGGCGAGCAGGCGATCGACCTGATGACGCCCGCCGCCGACTCGCTCATGGCGAGCCTGCCCCACGCGTTCCGCGGCACGGTGGCCGCGGCCGATCACGCCTGGGAGCCGAAGCCGATGGCGCTCGCGGTCGCGGGGTTCCTCGTCGGGTGATCAGCAGGAGTGCTCGGGGTACTCGACCCTGTACTCGCCGCTGACCGGGCCGCTGCCGTCATCGAGGGTGGCGGTGACCACCACGGCGCCGGCGTCGATCGAGGCCGAACGGGTGTTGAACGCGTGCGCGGCGTTCTTGCCGGCAGCGACCGCCGCGAACCGCTTGTCGCCGTAGGCGGTGCTGATCACCACGCCGATCGGCACGCTCTCGAGGTTGTGCACTCGAGCGGTCACGAAGACCTTGCCGCCCAAGCAGCGCTGATCGACCTCGACCTCGACGCCTGGTTCGAACTCCACGACATCCTTCAGCTCGGCGGGAGGCTCGGGCACGAATCGCGGCTGGCAGTTCGCCTCGGGCACCACCGGCACGCCGGTGCCGTACTGCGCGGCCACCTCGTCGCTCGACAGCGCCTCGGCGTAGACCTGCATGCCCTGCAGCTGCACGAGTCGCGGGGCGGCGAACCAGGCGCGTGGCAGCGGCAGCGTCGAGCCCACGGAACCGACCTGGGCGCCGTTCGCGTACAGCACGCTCGACCCGGCCGACGAGACGAACACGAGTTGCACCCACTGATCGCGCGGCGCTGCGTACGAGAACGGGACCGCGTTGCCGTTGTTCACGAAGCCCACCTGACCCGAGCCGGCGAGCGCGAAGTCGATCGAGCTCGCCTGCGTGCCGAGCAGGCCGTCGGCGTCGGGCTTCAGCCACGCGCCCGAACGAGAGTCGAGCAGCTGCACCCGACCGGTGACGGATGCCGGCACCTTCACGTTGACCGCATAGCTCCAGTCGCCCGAGACCTCGGCGGCGCCCATGTGCCAGCCCGCGGCGGCACCGTTTCCGCCGAGCTGCTTCACCGCGCCCTGCACGGGATCGGTCGCGTTCGAGACGTTCGAGAACAGCGGCGTCATGCCGTTGAGCCCGCACACCTCGGTGAGCGGCCGACGGTTCGACGTGGAATGCGCATCGAACGTGCCGGCCGGGAAGGCCGTGTCGGCGGCCACCCAGTCGTGGATGGGCCGGCCGTCGTCGGTCGGCGAGACGGGCACGACACCGGAGTAGTCGGGCGCAGTGCCGATCGCCGCCAGCCGTGCCGTGAAGGTCGCGAGCGTCTCACCGGTCGCGGGCGGGCCGGCGTTCCAGGTGCGCTCGGCCGTCGCCGACCTCGGTAGGTAGGCGATGCTCTCGAGGTACTGCCCCTCGGCCCAGCCGAGGTCGTCTCCCCAGATGTGCATGCCGAGCCCGAGGTGCCTCGGGTTGGCAGGGTCGACGTGCATCGCCGCCGCGGTGGCGCTGAAGATCGCTCCCACGTTCGGATACGTCGAGCCGCCGACTCGTGCGGGCACGAGGTAGTAGTGCGACCCGTTGCCCATGATCTTGTCGTAGGCGGCGAGGCTCGCGGGGTTGTTCGGGCCCGTCCACAGTTGCACGATCACATCGGTGTCGACTTTCGGCCGGGTGCCGGCCGGCACGCCGTTCTCGAAACCGTTGTAGGCGACCGTTCGCTTGCCCATGCCCTCGAGGTGCGCGTCGAGCTCGTTGATGAACGAGGCCTCGACATCGGCGAGCGTCTTGATGTCGGGCTGCTGGGCGAACCACGCCTGCAGTGCCGGGCAATTGTTCAGCTGGCTCGGCACCTCGTCGCCGCCGATGTGCACCCAGGGGGCGTCGAACCACGGCACGAACTCGTCGAGCATCTCCTTCGAGACGCGCATCGCCTTCGGGTTCATGAAGTTCAGCGTGAAGTCGGGCTCGAGGTGGCTGTGCGTGTAGGGCTGCCCGCACGTGTTCGTGGCATCGGCACCGGTGTCGCGCTCGCCGTAGCCGGGCTCGACCTCGAGCGGGCCGTCGCCCATGCCGATGTGGAAGTAGGAGGCTTTGGCCGACACGTGCGCCGGGTACTCGAACGCGGGCACCACGGTGACGTTGTGCTCGGCGCCGAGCTCGACGAAGCGCTGGATCTGTTCGCGGTCGTAGCTGAACGCGGGGTCGGCGAGGCCCGGATACGCCGGGCTGTTCAGCCGGAAGTACTCGGCGTCGTCGAAGTGGAAGATGAGCACGTTCTGCTTCTGCCACCCCATCTGGCGAATCACGTCTTCGACGTTGCGCGGTTCCCAGTACTCGCGCGACACGTCGATGGTGTTGGCGCGCAACGCCATGCTGGGCACGTCGAGGCCGCTGCCGTTGCCGAGCGTGCGGTGGTCGTCATGGGCGCGAAGCGCCTGCAGGACGCTGCGACCGCCGTAGTACAGGCCGCTCGTGGTGTTCGCGCTCACCCGAACGACGCCGTCGGCGATGCGCAGTGCGTAGCCGTCGCGTCCGGTCGACTGCTCGGTGCCACTCGTGTCCTCGAGGTCGAAGACGACGTCGCCGGCACGCGGGGTGCCGGTGCCCACCTCGGGGTCGAGTCCCGACACCTCGGCGAGGTCGCGGGCGAAGACCTGCGCGGTCTCGGCGGTCGTCTTCTTCGACGCGAACTCGGCGTCGCCGAACGCGACCGCTGCGAGATCGCGTGAGGCCGGGTCGATCACGACACGGGTCGACTCGTCGAGGGTGAGCGACCCCGCGGCATCCGCCCACGTGTCGAACGCCGGCACCGTGGTGCGGCTCATCGACGTGGAGTGACCGGTGGGCAGCAACTGCACCTCGGCGAGCGACAGGATGCCCTCTCCCTCGATCTGGATTCGCAGGTAGCGGGCGTCGAGCTCGACCGGGATGGTGACGAACCGCGACGGCGCCGTGGTGATCCTGTGCTCCTCGATGCCTGGCTGTGCGCGCACGACGTCGGGATCGGTCGACGTGAACGGCTCGGCCGAGAGGAACACCGAGAAGGAGGCGAGACGATCGGTGCAGCAGTCGGTGCGGTTCCACACGACGACGCTCTCGACGTCGTGCACGGAGCCGAGGTCGGCCTGCCACCACGGGTTGGCCTCGAACGCGGTGTGCGTGATCGCCGGCGAGACGCCGCTCGTGTCGCCGTCGATCGCGAGCTCGGGTCCCCAGCTCGGCGAGGCGTCGCCGTCGAGCTTCGAGCTCTGCGAGACAGTGGCGTTCGCGAGGGGGTCGACGTTCGACGCGGCGGCGGGCGGCGGCTCGGCCGCGTTCGCACCCGGCGACGCGACGAGGGTGAGGCCTGCGATGACGGCCACGGCTGCGATGGTTGCCGTGAGACGGCGCGGACGGTTCAGCTGCACGCTGGGACTCCTTCGTCTGAGCACTGCACGCTGCACGCTGCAGCGCAGTGCGGCGGAGGTGGAACTCGAGTTTCCTCGACCTCGGCCGACTTTGTTTATATGCTCTACTAACTCGGCCGGTACGTCTAGAGGTCAGACGAAGGAGTCTCCCATGCACGCGCGTCATTCCCGAAGAATCACCGCCACTGCGGCGGTCATCGCACTTGTGAGCGGTTTCGCCGTCATCGGCGCACCGGCCGCGAGCGCCGAGACATCCGATGACCGGATCTCGATCTCGGCGTCAGACCTGCCCCAGGCCGATGGCAATGCGCTGCGCATGTGGTACACCAAACCGGTCGCGAACTGGGAGAACGAGGCCCTGGTGCAGGGCAACGGCTCGACCGGGCTGATGGCGTACGGGCAGCCGAGCAAGGACCGCCTGCACGTCAACGAGAAGACCCTCTGGCGGGGCGGGCCGGCGGCCGGCCGAACCTACATCGGCGGCAACCGGGCGACCGCCGTCACGCCCGAGCAGCTCAACAGCTACCGTGAGGCGCTCGACGACAAGTCGGCCTACGTCTTCGGCCTTCCGGCGACCGGAACCGGCGGCGCGAACCAGCAGCTGACGAGCCTCATGTTCGGCAACGGCACGGGCATGGGCCAGTACCAGGACTTCGGCGACATCTCGCTCGACTTCGCCGCGGCCGGCATCGTCGACACGGCGGTCTCGAACTACGTGCGCGACCTCGACCTGCGCACCGGCGTCTCGTCGGTGAACTTCGACCACGGAGGCGTGCACTACGAGCGCGAGTACTTCGTGAGCTACCCCGACCAGGTCGCGGTCGTGCGCCTGCGCGCGTCGGAGGCCGGCAAGCTCTCGTTCACGACCTCAGCGACGGCCGCGGCGGGCCTCACCACGACGAGCACAGCGGATGCCGGGGAGCAGCGCATCACGCTCGCCGGCCAGGTCGACGACAACCAGATGAAGGCCGAGATGCAGGTCAAGCTGGCCAACGAGGGCGGCACCGTCACGAGCAGCGACGGCACGACCCTCACCGTCACCGGCGCCGACACCGTCACCCTCGTGTACTCGACGGGCACGAACTACGAGAACGTGTACCCCTCCTACCGCGGCGACGATCCTCATGGCGAGATCACCCAGCGGGTCGACGCCGCGACAACGAGCGGCTACGGCACGCTGCTCGAGCGCCACCTCGCCGACTACCGGGAGCTCTTCGACCGGGTGCAGTTCGACGTCGGCGGTGAGGTACCCGACGTGCCGACCGATCAGCTCATGCGCAACTACCGTGCGGGCGAGTACGACCTCGCGGTCGACGAGCTGGTCTACCAGTTCGGTCGCTACCTGAGCATCGCCGGCTCACGGGCCGGTGACCTGCCCACGAACCTCGTCGGCCTCTGGATGGTCGGCGATGCCGGCCGGTTCTGGGGCGGCGACTACCACTTCAACGTCAACGTGCAGATGAACTACTGGCCGGCCATGACGACCAACCTCGCCGAGACGCAGGTTCCCTTCAACGAGTACGTGGAGTCGCTCGTCGTTCCCGGCCGACTCACCGCCGAACGGTCTGCTGCCGTCGCGACCGAGGACTTCGCAACGACGCCCGTCGGGTCCGGCAAGGGCTTCCTCATCAACACCCAGGTGAACCCGTTCGGGCACACGGCGCCGATCGGCTCGCAGGAGTACGGCTGGAACGTCGGCGGCTCGTCGTGGGCGCTGCAGAACATCTACGACTACTACCGCTTCACGGGCGACGAGCAGTTCCTGCGCGAGAGCGCCTACCCGATGCTCAAGGAGATGGCCGCCTTCTGGAACGAGTACCTCTGGTACAGCGACACTCAGGGCCGGCTCACGGTCGCGCCCGGCGTCTCGGCGGAGCACGGGCCGACTGCGGTCGGCACCGCCTACGACCAGTCGATCGTGTGGGAACTGTACGACATGGCGATCGAGGCATCCGAACGCCTGGATGTCGACGCCGACCTGCGAGCCGTGTGGCAGGAGAAGCAGGGCCAGCTCGACCCGATCCTGATCGGCAGCCAGGGCCAGGTCAAGGAGTGGTTCGAGGAGACGACGCTCGGCCGGGCCCAGGCCGGAAGCCTGCCCGAAGAGGCCATCTGGAACTTCGGTGCCGGCGGCAGTGCGAACCAGGGATCGGTGCACCGCCACACCTCGCAGCTCATCGGGCTGTTCCCGGGCACCCTGATCAACCAGGACACACCCGAGTGGATGGACGCGGCCATCACGTCGCTGGAGCAGCGCGGCTTCAACGGAACCGGGTGGTCGAAGGCGATGAAGATCAACATGTACGCCCGCACCGGCCTCGCCGACGACACCTACTCGATGGTGCGCGCGATGTTCGCAGGCAACACCAACGGCCTGCTCGACAACCTGCTCGACTCGCACCCGCCGTTCCAGATCGACGGCAACTTCGGTCTCACCGCGGGCATGACGGAGATGCTCGTGCAGAGCCAGGCCGGGTACACGCAGTTCCTCCCGGCGCTGCCGAGCGCATGGCGGAGCGGTCAGGTCGACGGGCTCGTCGCCCGCGGCAACTTCGTGGTCGACCTGGCGTGGACCGACGGGTCCGCCACCGAGTTCGGGGTGACTGCGCGAGGCGGCGGCGAGTTCACCGGCCACTACCCGGGCCTCGCCGAGGCGACGGTGAAGGATGCCGACGGCAACGTCGTCGCCGTGACGGCTGACGGCGCCGACAAGGTCTCCTTCCCGACGACGGCGGGGCAGAGCTACACCTTCACGTTTCCCGAGCAGCCGACGAACGTGGCCCTCGACAAGACTGCGACGCAGTCGTCGACGTGGCCGCTCGACGGCGGCTTCACCTACGGTGCCGAGAAGGCGATCGACGGCAACACCATCGGCACGGGCGCGAATCTGTCGAACACCGCCGGCAACGAGCCCAGCCCGTGGTGGCAGGTCGACCTGGGCGCGCAGTACGACCTGACCGAAACCGCGGTCTGGAACCGCGTCGACTGCTGCACCGCCCGCCTCACGGACTACACGATCGCGGTCTCGCCCGAGCCGTTCCCGAACCGGCCGCTCACGGCCGACGACCTCGCCGCCGACGGCGTCTGGTCGACGGTGGTGAACTCGCAGGCGGGCCGCCCGACGACCACGCCGACCGAGGCGACTGGCCGCTACGTCAGAATCCAGCTCGACAACGTGACCTACGCGCTGAACCTCGCCGAGGTCGAGGTCTTCGGCCTGCCGGCCGCAGCGCCCGCGCTGGAGCTGGCGGTGACGGCGGAGCCGCGGTGCATCGGATCGAAGGCCTACATCTCGGTGCGCGTCAGCAACGACGACGACGTTCCCGTCGACCTCGTGGTGCAGACGGCGTACGGAGAGAAGTCGTTCACGGGCGTGGCCCCGGGCAAGCACGCGTTCCACACCTTCAGTACGCGGCTCGCGGAGGTGCCCGCCGGTGAAACGACGATCAGTGCCTCGGCCGTGATCGACGGTGAAGTGGTGACCTCGACCAGCGCGGCCGACTACGGCGCCAAGTCGTGCAACTGACGCGCGAGGGGCCGCGGCTCAGGCCTTCGAGGCCTTGGCCGCGGCCTTCGCGGCCTGCTTCGTCGCCCGTACCTTGGTGAGCGACTCGGCGTCGACGATGTCGGCGACCGAGCGGAACGCCCCCTCTTCGCCGTAGGCTCCGGCGGCCTCGCGCCAGCCCGGCGCCGTGAGACCGCACTGCTTGCCGAGCAGCGCGAGGAAGATCTTCGCCTTCTGGTCGCCGAACCCCGGCAGCGCCTTCAGCCGCTTGAGCACTTCAGCGCCCGACGGCTCGCCCTTGGTCCAGAGAGCGGATGCCTCGCCGCCCCACTCCTCGACGATCGCCGCCGCGAGCGCCTGCACTCGACCGGCCATCGAGCCCGGGAAGCGGTGCACCGCCGGCGTCTGCTTGAACACCTCGACGAAGGCCTCGGGGTCGTAGCCCGCGATCGTCTCGGGGTCGATCGAGCCGATGCGCGAGCGGATCTTCTCGGGCCCGGCGAACGCCGACTCCATGGTCACCTGCTGGTCGAGGAGCATTCCCGTGAGCAGCGCGAACGCGTCGTCGCTGAGCAGCTCGTCGGCGGCCTGCTCCCCCGTGATGTGCAATGCCATGCGTCCATCCTTCCACTCGGACGTCGCGGCATCCGCTGGTCGTTCGATTGCGGACGGAAACTGACCGCTTCGTTGCCTACCGTCGAAGCAGGCGATTCGATGGAACGGATCGCACCACCCGCACCCCTTTGAGGAGTCACCATGGACTGGAAGATCGAGCTCATCTTCGTGCCCGTCACCGACGTCGACCGCGCGAAAGAGTTCTACGTCGACAAGCTCGGCTTCAACGCCGACCATGACCAGCGCGTCAACGAGAGCCTGCGCTTCGTGCAGCTGACGCCGCCGGGGTCGGCCTGCTCGATCGCGATCGGCGAGGGACTCGGGAGCGAGGTGCAGCCGGGATCGCTCGACGTGATCCAGGTCGTCGTCGCCGACGCCGACGCGGCGCTCGCCGAGCTCCGCGCCAGGGGCGTCGAGGCCGACGGCGTCGACGACCAGGCCTGGGGCCGCTTCGTCACGCTGAAGGACCCCGACGGCAACCGCTGGACCCTGCAGGAGCTGCCCGACTACAGCCAGCAGGCGTAGCCGCGGGCCGGCTCCGCCGGCCCGGCTTCCCGTTCGGGACCACTCGTTTCGCACGGGACGCACGATGTCGTGTGTCCGGTGCGAAACGAGTGGTCCCGAACGCCGCCGTGTCACCGCCGGGTCGGCACGCCGAACCCGGTGAGCAGCCGGTGCAGCTCACGCGGCGCCCACGCAGTCGACCAGCCCCAGCGCGCCATCCGCTCGCCGACTCGACGCAGCGCATCTTCGCGCAGCTTCTCCTCGTAGACCACCTGCGCGGGGTCGAGTCCGCTGACCGAGCGACTGCGCGAGTACTTGAGCCGCCCATCGAATTCGCCGATCAGCCGGATGCCCCGCCAGTAGAAGTCGACGAGCGCGTACGAACCGAGAATCTTGTCGAACCGCACCTGCAGCTCGGGCGCCTCGAAGCCGAGCTCGTGGATGCGCACCCTGCTGACGGATTCGCCGGGGCTGCCGGCGCGATGATCGGCGAACGCGATCGCGTGCTCCGCCTTCGCGCGGCCCCTCGTCGGGCTGACCCGCTCGAGTTCGAGCGCCAGCGCCCGCCTCGTGATGTCGGGGCGCGCGAGCGCGACATCGAGCATCGGCACCGAATGCACGAGCGGCTCGCTCACGGCGACATCGACGAGGGTGCGCAGCAGCGACGTGCATGCCACGCCGTCGATCATCGTGACGGTCGGCGGCGGCCCGGCCCTCCGCGTCGCGACGTGGGCGGTGCGGCGACCGCCGGTACGGCCCTGGGCGGCCGTCTCGACGAGCGTCGGCGCAGGGCCGAGCATCGGCAACCGGTGCATGGCCGCAGCGGCACGGTGCGAGACGGTGAGCGGATGCCTCGCGGCTCCCGCCGTCGCGACGATGAGCCGGCGATATCGGTCATCGGGCGTCAGGGCGTTCCACTCGTCGCGCTTCGCATACACACCGGCGCGAACGCGCACGAGGACTCCGGCACGCTCGAGCCGTTGCACGCTCGACGGATGCACGCCGAGCTCGCGCAGGTCACAAGCACGGATGAGTCCGTCGCCGACCACGGCAGCGACGTCGAATCGTTCGTCGAGTTCTTGCATGAAGAGATGATCTGGGGTCGCGGCGACGGTAGCCGGGGCGACATCGGTGCCTGTGTGGGCGCTGGGTCGCCCGACGCGTGTGGAGGACGAGTCGGGACCGCTCGTGTCGCACCGGATCAACGACATCCATGTTCCGTCGCGACACGAGTGGTCCCGACCCCCGATGGGGCGGCGGCCGCGGCAAGCGTGCGGCCGCGGCGGACGCGCGCGAGCGGGCGTCAGCCGCGGGCGGGCGGCGCGGTGCTCGCCCGGGCAACGAGTTCGGGCACGCGCGACGTGCGGTCGGCGGCATCCGCTTCGCCGCGGAGCACGGCGAGCACGGCGGCGAGCACGTCGCGCCCGAGCACGTCGAAGTCCTGCCGCATGGTCGTCAGCGGCGGGGCGAAGTGCGCCGCCTCGGGGATGTCGTCGAAGCCGATGACGCTCACGTCGCCGGGCACCTGCACGCCGGCCTCACGGTAGGCGTGCAGCAGGCCGAGCGACATCTGGTCGTTGGCGCTGAAGACGGCGGTCACGTCGCGGTCGGCGGCGAGGCGAAGGCCGGCCTCGTATCCGGATGCCGCGAGCCAGTCGCCCTCGATCGGCTCGTGCGCCGCGAGCCCGTGCTCACTCATTACGTCGGCCCAGCCGCGGCGTCGCTCAGCGGCATCCATCGACTCGGGCGGCCCGGCGATGTGGCGGATCTCGCGATGGCCGAGCTCGATGAGGTGCCGCGTGGCGAGGCGCGCACCCTCGTACTGGTCCATCGCGACCCGGTGCAGCCCGGGCGCCGGCTCCGAGGCGACGACGACGAGCGGCACGCCCGCGTCGATGCCGCTGAGCACGCCGACGCCCTCGCGTTCGCCCGAGATGAGCACGATCGCCTCGACCCGCTGCAGCGCGAGCCGGTGCACGGCCTGCCGCAGCACGTCGGGGTCGAGGGAACGCATGCTCGCCTGGCTGACCGTGTAGCCCGCCTCGTGCGCCGCCTCGTTGAAGCCGAGCGCGGCGCTCGACGGCCCGTAGTCGGGCCTCCCCGCCTGGATCAGCCCGAGGTTGCCCGAGCGACGCTTCGCCATGGCCCGCGCCGCCGGCGACGGCGTGTAGTTGAGCTCGGCGATCGCCTGCTCGACCCGCGCCTTCGTCGACGCCGCGACGCCCGTGAGGTCGTTGAGCACCCGCGACACGGTCTGGTGCGAGACGCCGGCGCGACGCGCGACGTCGAACATCGTCGGCACGCCGGTGCCGGGAGCCTCGGCGGGCGGCGCGTCGGGCGCGGCATCCGAGCCCGGCACGACCTCGCCCGGCGCGCCGACAGCGTCACCCGCCGCCTCACTCCCCCGCGATGCCCGCCCAGCCATGAATCGCCCCGATCAGAGGCCCTGCGCCAGTCGGTAGTAAGCCTGGTTCCAGCGTACTTCGTGCTGGAAGCCGGGCAGCGTGGTCGACTCGTCGATGACGAGCAGCTCGGTCTTCGACATCTCGGCGAAGTCGCGGAACACCTCGACGCCGACGGCGGTCGACATGACCGTGTGGTGCGCGGCGCCAGCCGTGAGCCATGCCGCGGCGCTCGTGGCGAAGTCGGGGGCGGGCTTCCAGACGGCGCGTCCGACGGGCAGGTTCGGCAGCGGATGCCGCGGCGCCACGTTCTCGACGACGTTCGCCGTGAGGCGGAACCGGTCGCGCATGTCGCTCATCGCGACGACGACGGCAGGGCCGGGGTCGGCGGTGAAGACGAGACGCACCGGGTCCTCCTTGCCGCCGATGCCGAGCGGGTGCACCTCGAGGCTCGGTCGGGCAGTTGTCAGCGACGGCGAGACCTCGAGCATGTGCGCGCCGAGGATCAGCTCGTCGCCGGGCGTCATGTCGTAGGTGTAGTCCTCCATGAGCGAGGCGCCACCGGGCAGGCCGGCGCCCATGACGCTCGCGATGCGCACGAGCACGGCGGTCTTCCAGTCGCCCTCGGCGCCGAAGCCGTAGCCCTCGGCCATGAGCCGCTGCACCGCGAGACCCGGCAGCTGCCGCAGCGCGCCGAGGTCTTCGAAGCTCGTCGTGAACGCGCCGAACCCGCCCTCTTCGAGGAACGAGCGGAGGCCCAGCTCGATCGCCGCGCCGTAGCGCAGGCTCTCGTGACGCTCGCCGGCCTTGCGCAGCTCGGGCACGACGTCGTAGAGGTCTTCGTACTCGGCCGTGAGCAGGTCGATCTCGGCATCGGATGCCGCGTGCACGGCCTCGGCGAGCTCGTTGACGCCCCACGTGTTGACCTGCACGCCGAACCGCAGCTCGGCCTCGGTCTTGTCGCCCTCGGTGACGGCAACGTAGCGCATGTTGTCGCCGAAGCGAGCGAGCTTCAGGCTGCGGGATGCCGCGAGGCCCGCCGCCGCCCGCTGCCAGGTGCCGATCTCGCCCTGCACGCGCGGGTCGGTCACGTGGCCGACGACGGTCTTGCGGGCGACGCCGAGCCGGGTCTGGATGTACCCGAACTCACGGTCGCCGTGCGCGGCCTGGTTGAGATTCATGAAGTCGAAGTCGATCTCGCCCCACGGCAGTTCGACGTTGGCCTGGGTGTGCAGGTGCAGGAGCGGCTTCTGCAGGGCGTCGAGGCCGGCGATCCACATCTTGGCCGGGCTGAAGGTGTGCATCCACGTGATGAGGCCGATGACGTGGTCGGCGGCGTTGGCCTCGAGGGCCATGCGGCGGATCGAGTCGGAGTCCTTCAGCACGGGCTGCCAGACGACCTTCACAGGCACGCCGGCGGCATCGCCGAGCGTCTCGGCAATCTGCTGCGATTGCGCGGCCACCTGGCGGAGCGTCTCTTCGCCGTAGAGGTTCTGGCTGCCGGTGAGGAACCAGACCTCGTAGCCGTCGAGCGAAGTGGTGAGCGGGGTGCGGGTCATGCGGTTCTCCCTGGTGCGAGGTTCGTGAGTGAAGTTGCGAGGTTCGTGAGTGCGGGTGATGGAGTGCGTCAGAGCGCGTCGACGGCGGCGGCCTCGACGGCCAGCCCCGCCCGGTAGCGGTCGAGGAAGGCGGCGAAGCCGGCGACATCCGCCGGCTCAGGGTCGACGGTCTCGAACTCGGCGTTCGCGAACACGCGCTCGTCGAGGTAACCGGCCAGGTCGATCTCGGCGGCCGACGACAGGTACGACGCGAGCACGGCGATGCCCCAGGCCCCGCCCTCCGACGCCGTCTCGCCGACGGCGACCGGCGCGTCGAGCGCTCCGGCAAGGAACCGCTGGGCGACGCCCGCGGTGCGGAAGATGCCGCCGTGGGCGAGCATGCGGTCGAGTTCGACGCCCTCGGAGGCGAGCACCCGAATGCCGAGGCTGAGCGTGCCGTAGACGCCGTAGACCTGGGCGCGCATGAAGTTCGCGAGCGTGAGGCGGCTGTCGGGCGTGCGCACGACGAGCGGTCGCCCCTCGGTGAGCCCTGCGATCGGTTCGCCGGCCAGGTGGTTGTAGGCGAGCAGTCCGCCGGCGTCGGCCTCGCCGTCGAGTGCCTGCCGCAGCAGCACCTCGAACACCGTGTCGGTGTCGACCGAGAGCCCGGCGGCACCGGCGAACTCGCCGAACAGGCCCGCCCAAGCCGCGAGCTCGCTCGCGCCGTTGTTGCAGTGCACCATCGCCACGGGGTCGCCCGCCGGGGTGGTCACGAGATCGAGCTCGTGGTGCGCGTGCGCGAGCGGGCGCTCGAGCACGACCATCGCGAAGATCGACGTGCCGGCGCTGACGTTGCCGGAGCGCGGGGCGACCGAGCCGGTCGCGACCATGCCCGTGCCGGCGTCGCCCTCGGGCGGGCAGAGCGGCGCGCCGGGTCGGAGCGCACCCGTCGGGTCGAGCAACGAGGCGCCCTCAGGGGTGAGTTCGCCGGCCGCGCGGCCTGCGGGCAGCACCGCGGGCAGCAGGTCGGTGAGTCGCACCTCGGGTGCGCGCTCGGCGACGAGCCGCCCGTAGACCTCGATGAGCGAGGCGTCGTAGTCATACGTCGCCGAGTCGATCGGGAACATGCCCGAGGCGTCGCCGACGCCGAGCACCTTGCGGCCCGTGAGGCGCCAGTGCACGTAGCCCGCGAGCGTCGTGACGAAGTCGAGCTGCCCGACATGCGGCTCGTCGTCGAGGATCGCCTGGTGCAGGTGCGCGATCGACCAGCGCAGCGGGATGTTCACGCCGAACTGCTCGCTGAGCTCGGCCGCGGCCGGCCCGGTCGAGGTGTTGCGCCACGTGCGGAACGGCACGAGCAGCTCGTCGTTCGCGTCGAAGGCGAGGTAGCCGTGCATCATCGCCGAGACGCCGATCGCGCCGAAGGTCGACGGCGTGACGTCGTAGCGGCGGCGCAGGTCGGCGACGAGGTCGGCGTACGCCGCCTGCAGGCCCGACCACACGTCGTCGAGCGAGTAGGTCCACACGCGACCCTCGAAGCGGTTCTCCCACTCGTGGCTGCCGACAGCGAGCACGACCGTGGGATCTTCGCCGACGAGGCAGGCCTTGATGCGGGTCGAGCCGAACTCGATGCCGAGCGAGGTGCGTCCCTCGAGGATGGCGGCGCGTGCACCAGCGATCGCTTGCTGCGCCGCCTGCGCCTGCGGGTCGGTGGTCTCGGTCATGAACGCGCCTCTCGGGTCTGCCCGTAGACGTTCTGGTACCGGTCGTAGAGCCGGTCGATCGTCTCCTGCGGAATGGGGATCAGGGGCCCGGCCTCACGGGCGAAGTGAACAGTGCGCGCGACATCCTCGACCATGACGGCCGACTTGACCGCGGCCTTCGCGTCGGCGCCGATCGTGAACGGTCCGTGGTTCTGCATCAGCACTGCGGGCGAACGGTGGCCGCTCAGCGTCTCGACGATGCCGCGCCCGATCGAGTCGTCGCCGATGATCGCGAACGGGCCGATCGGAATGGGGCCGCCGAACTCGTCGGCCATCGCGGTGATCACGCACGGGATCTCTTCACCGCGTGCGGCCCACGCGACGGCGAAGGTCG
Organism: Agromyces sp. CCNWLW203; assembly: GCF_036576125.1. Lineage (NCBI taxonomy): Bacteria > Bacillati > Actinomycetota > Actinomycetes > Micrococcales > Microbacteriaceae > Agromyces > Agromyces sp. CCNWLW203. The sequence continues at coordinate 384,117 of NZ_JAZHYX010000001.1, forward strand.
AGTGCGTGTGCACGACGCCGCCGACGTCGGGCATGTTGCGGTACACGTAGGCGTGCGCCGCGGTGTCGCTCGACGGGCTGCGGTCGGAGCCGGGCGTGCCCGGGATCACGTTGCCGTCGAGGTCGCAGAGGATCATGTTCTCGGGCGAGAGGTCGTCGTAGGAGACGCCGCTCGGCTTGATCACGAAGAGCTCGGCGCCGGGCACCCGGCCCGAGACGTTGCCGCCCGTCCACACAACGAGGCCGTAGCGGGTCAGCTCGCCGTGGAGGCGCGAGACGTCGTCGCGCACCTTCGCGATGGCCGCCTCGATCTCCGGCGCGAACCCGTCGACGCCGCCGGCGTGCTGCTCGATGGCATCGGGCATGGTGACTCCCCTGTCGGTACGTTCTGGCGCCTGCTTCGTTAGCGCTAACGGAGTCCCATGTTAGCGTTCACGAACTCGTGTCTCAACCCGTGAGGTCGAGATTCGAGCATCGGATGCCGCGGCATCCGCTGACCTGCAGAGACGACGAACGGGCGGCTGCCGCGTGACCTGCACGCGACATCCGCCCGTTCGCGGGTACTGCTACTGGCCGCCGCCTGCGCGACGCTTGTTGTAGACGTCGAAGGCGACCGCGAGCAGCAGCACGAGGCCCTTGACGGCCTGCTGCCACTCGATGCCGATGCCCATGATCGACATGCCGTTGTTGAGCACGCCGATGATCAGACCACCGATGATCGCACCGCCGATGGTGCCGACACCGCCCTGCACGGCCGCGCCGCCGATGAACGCCGCCGAGATCGCCTCGAGCTCGAAGCCGTCACCGGCCTTCGGGCCGGCGAGGTTCAGTCGGGCGGTGAAGATCAGGCCGGCGAGCGCCGCGAGGGTGCCCATGTTGACGAACAGCCAGAAGTCGACCCGACGGGTCTTGATGCCCGACAGCTCGGCCGCGTGGCGGTTGCCGCCGATCGCGTAGATGTGACGACCGAAGACCGTGCGGTTCATGACGATGCCGTAGACCAGCACGAGCACCGCGAGGATGATCAGCGTGATCGGGATGCCCTTGTACGAGGCGAGCGAGTAGGCGAAGAAGCCGATCGCGGCCGAGACGAGCACGAGCTTGATGATGAACCAGGCGATGGGCTCGACCTCTTGGCCGTACTTCTGGCGACCGCGACGGGTTCGCACCTGCTGCACGATCAGGGCGATGATGGCGATCGCACCCACGCCGAGCGTGAGCGGATCGATCTCGAACTCCCCGAAGACGTCGGTGAGGAACCCGTTGCCGAGCGCGCGGTACTCGACCGGGAACGAACCGATGTTCGCGTTGCCGAGCACGACGAGGGCGAGGCCGCGGAAGATGAGCATGCCCGCCAGCGTCACGATGAACGCCGGGATGCCCACGTAGGCGATCCAGAAGCCCTGCCAGACGCCGACGAGCGCGCCGATCGCGAGCGACAGGATGACCGAGAGCCACCATGGCAGGCCCCACTGCACGGCGAACACGCCCGAGCAGGCTCCGACGAACGCGGCCACCGAACCGACCGAGAGGTCGATGTGGCCTGCGATGATCACCATCACCATGCCGATCGCGAGCACGAGGATGTACCCGTTCTGCACGATCAGGTTCGAGATGTTCTGCGGCCGCAGCAGGATGCCGTCGGTGAGGATCGCGAACAGCACGACCACCGCGATGAGCGCGATGAAGATGCCGTTCTTGCCGAGGTCGGCGAGGATGTGGCTGAGCCACTGCGTGAACCGGTTGTCGGTCGGGTTGATGTTGCCTCCGACGGCGTTCGATTCGCCGGTCGGCCCGGTGGGGGTCTGGGTCGGTGTGGGATTCGACATGGGATTCTCCTGGTGGTCCGCCGGCGTCAGCGGGGCTTTTCCATGGTCATGAGCTTGAGCATCGCTTCGGGCGTGGCCTCGGCGATCGGGAGTTCACCCGTGATGCGGCCCTCGGAGAGCGCGTAGACGCGATCGGAGATGCCGAGGAGTTCGGGCAGCTCGGACGAGATCACGATGATGCCCTTGCCCTGTGCCGCGAGGCGATTGATGATCGAGTAGATCTCGTACTTGGCGCCGACGTCGATGCCGCGGGTGGGCTCGTCGAGGATCAGGACGTCGGGGTCGGAGTAGATCCACTTCGACAGCACGACCTTCTGCTGGTTGCCGCCCGAGAGCTTGCCGGTCTTCACGAGCACGTTCGGCGCCTTGATGTTCATCGAGGTGCGGTACTCGTTGGCGACCTTGAACTCCTCGTTGTCGTGCACGAGGCCGTACTTCTCGAGCTTCTTCAGCGACGCCATCGAGATGTTGCGCTTGATGTCCTCGATGAGGTTGAGGCCATAGGTCTTGCGGTCTTCGGTCGCATAGGCGATGCCGTGCTCGATCGCCTCGGCGACCGTGCGCGTCTTGATCTCCTTGCCGCGCAGGAACACGCGCCCCGAGATCTTCGAGCCGTACGACTGTCCGAACAGGCTCATCGCGAACTCGGTGCGCCCCGCGCCCATGAGTCCGGCGATGCCGACGATCTCACCGGCGCGCACGTTGAGGTTGACCTTGTCGACCATCACCCGCGACGTGTCCTGCGGGTGATGGGCCGTCCAGTCCTCGACCCGCAGCAGTTCCTCGCCGATGTGGGGCGTGTGGTCGGGGTAGCGGTGCTCGAGGTCCCGGCCGACCATGTCCTTGATGATGCGGTCTTCGGTGACGTCGTTCTTCGCGATCGTCTCGATGGTCTTGCCGTCGCGGATGACGGTGACCGAGTCGGCGACCTTCTTGATCTCGTTGAGCTTGTGGCTGATGATGATCGACGTGATGCCCTGGCCCTTGAGGTGCAGGATCAGGTCGAGCAGGTGATCGGAGTCCTCGTCGTTGAGCGCCGCGGTCGGCTCGTCGAGAATGAGGAGCTTCACCTCTTTCGAGAGCGCCTTCGCGATCTCGACGAGCTGCTGCTTGCCGACGCCGATGTCCATGATCTTCGTCGTCGGGTTCTCGCGGAGGCCGACGCGGGCGAGGAGCTTCGAAGCTTCGAAGTTCGTCTTGTTCCAGTCGATCAGTCCGCCGCGGCCCTTCTGCTCGTTGTTGAGGAAGATGTTCTCGGCGATCGAGAGGTAGGGGCTGAGGGCGAGCTCCTGGTGGATGATGACGATGCCCTTGGCCTCGCTGTCGGTGAGGTCGCGGAACTCGACCGTCTCGTTCTCGAAGACGATGTCACCGTCGTAGGTGCCGTGCGGATAGACGCCCGAGAGCACCTTCATGAGGGTCGACTTGCCGGCGCCGTTCTCGCCGCAGATCGCGTGCACTTCACCGCGTGCGACGGAGAGGTTGACGTTGGCGAGCGCCTTCACGCCCGGGAACGTCTTCGTGATGCCGCGCATCTCGAGAATGTCTGTGGTCATCTCTGCTCCTGCTGCTCCTGCTCCATTGCCGGGTGACGGGACCTGCCGGTGGGGATACCGTAGTACCCCCACCGGCCGGTCGCCATGCCGAACCGACTAGCCGTTGATTTCCTCTTCGGTCCAGTAGCCGCTGTCGACGAGGACCTCGGTGATGTTGTCCTTGACGACGATCTGCGACTCGAGGAGGTACGACGGGACGACCTTCACGCCGTTGTCGTAGTCCTCGGTGTTGTTGACCTCGACCTCTTCACCGTTCAGGATCGCGGCGGCCATGTCGACGGCGACCGAGGCGAGCTGGCGGGTGTCCTTGAAGATGGTCGCGAACTGCTCACCCGAGTTGATCGCCTTGACCGAGTCGATCTCAGCGTCCTGGCCCGAGATGATCGGCCATTCGGCGCCGACCGTGTAGCCGGCGTCGGTGAGAGCCGAGATGATGCCGCGCGAGATTCCGTCGTACGGCGAGAGCACTGCGCTCACCGTCGAGCCGTCGGAGTAGTCAGCCGTGAGGATGTCCTCCATGCGGCTCTGAGCGGTCTCGCCGTCCCAGCGGAGCGTCGCGACCTGCTCGATGTCGGTCTGACCCGACTTCACGACGAGCGTTCCGTCATCGATGAGCGGCTGGAGCACGTCCATCGCGCCGTCGAAGAAGAAGAACGCGTTGTTGTCGTCGAGCGAGCCGGCGAACAGCTCGATGTTGAACGGCCCGGCGGGCGCGCCCTCGATCGGGGTGCCGTCGAGCTCGGTCAGGCCGAGGCCGTTGAGCACCGACCACGCCTGCTGCTGGCCGACGACGAAGTTGTCGAACGACGCGTAGTAGTCGACGTTCTCGGTGTCGCGGATGAGGCGGTCGTAGGCGATGACGGGGATCTCCGCGTCAGCGGCGTCCTGCAGCACGCTCGTGAGCGTGGTGCCGTCGATCGAGGCGATGATCAGGGCTTCGGCACCCTTGGTGATCATGTTCTCGATCTGCGAGACCTGGGTGGGGATGTCGTCCTCTGCGTACTGCAGGTCGACGGTGAAGCCCTGCTCCTCGAGCTGCTCCTTGACGGCGTCGCCGTCCTGGATCCAGCGCTCCGAGCTCTTGGTCGGCATCGCGACGCCGATGAGGCCGCCTTCGCCGCCGCCGTCGCCTTCGCCGCCGGCGCCGCCCGAGCATGCGGCGAGCGCGAGCATCGAGCCGGCCGCGAGCGTTGCGAGAAGCACCTTCTTCGTGTTCTTCACGGTGTTTCCTTTCACTGTGTCATTCATTGGGACGTCGTTGTCTTGGTGACAGTCGGAGTCGGCCGCGTCCTCATCGGTCGTCTCCCTCGCGCCGGCCGCAGAAGGCGGTCGCAAGTCTCAGGTTGGGTGTTTCTGGCGACGGGCATCGATCGTCTGCCCGTAGACGTTCTGGTAACGGTCGAAGAGCCGGTCGATCGACTCCTGCGGAATCGGGATCAGCGGGCCGGCCTCGCGAGCGAGGTGCACGGTGCGCGCGACATCCTCGACCATGACCGCGGCCTTCACCGCGTCCTTCGCCGAGACGCCGATCGTGAACGGGCCGTGGTTCTGCATCAGCACGGCGCGGCTGCGGTGACCCGTCAGCGTCTCGACGATGCCGCGCCCGATCGAGTCGTCGCCGATGATCGCGAACGGACCGACCGGAATGGGGCCGCCGAACTCGTCGGCCATCGCCGTGATCACGCACGGGATCTCTTCGCCCCGCGCCGCCCAGGCGGTCGCGTACGGCGAGTGCGTGTGCACCACGCCGCCGACCTCTGGCATGTTGCGATACACGTAGGCGTGCGCCGCGGTGTCGGAGGACGGGCTGCGCTCAGCGCCCGGGGTGCCCTCGATGACGTTGCCGTCGAGGTCGCAGAGGATCATGTTCTCGGGCGCGAGGTCGTCGTAGCTCACGCCGCTCGGCTTGATCACGAAGAGCTCCGCGCCGGGTACCCGGCCCGACACGTTGCCGCCGGTCCAGACGACGAGGTCGTAGCGGGCGAGCTCGGCGTGCAGGCGTGCGACGTCGGCGCGCACCCTCGCGATGGCGACCTCGACCTGCGGCCCGTAGGTGCTCATGCGCCCTGCCCCGATGCCGTCGTGCATCCGCCGATCGAGCCGGCGCGCGTGTCGCGGCGCGGCGTCGGAACGGCGGCGGTGTGCACTGGAGACTCCTTCGTCAGGGTTCGGCGGGCCATGTTCCGAATCGATGTGACCGTTCACATGGCGTTGCTCATGTTAGCCCGATCCCGGATCGTCCTGTCAACTCCGGTTGGTCACGGAATCGTAACGACGGCGAAATCTGCCGGGAGCGGCCGTCGGATTGCTGAAGTGCCGGATTGCCGAAGCGCCGGTCAGAATGCCGGAGCGCCGGTCGAGCCCCGGATGACGAGCTCGGGCGTGATCGTGGCCACGTACTCGGGGGCGGATGGATCGCGATCGCCGAGCAGGAGCGCGACGCACCGGCGCCCGAGCTCCGCGAAGTCCTGGCGCACCGTGGTCAGGGGCGGCCAGAAGTGCGCCGCCTCGGGCACGTCGTCGAATCCGATGATCGAGACGTCTCCGGGGATGTCGAGCCCGGCATCGCGCACCGCGTGCATGAGCCCGAGCGCCATCTGGTCGTTCGAGGCGAAGATCGCCGTGAAGTCGCGCACCGTCAGCAGCTCGCGGCCGGCATGGTAGCCGAAGTTCGCGGTCCAGTCGCCGAGGATCGGCGCGGTCGTCGGCACGTCCTGCGCGCTCATCTCCTCGAGGAAGCCGCGCATGCGCGCCTCGGCCTCGATCCAGTCCTGTGGCCCGGCGAGATGGTAGATGTTGCGGTGGCCGAGCTCGATGAGGTGGCGGGTGGCGAGGCGAGCGCCCGCGATCTGGTCGACGGAGAGCGTGCGCCCGACCTCGTGGCCGGTCGACTGCATGGTCACGTACGGCACGTCGATCGAGAGCTGCGCGATGGTCTCGAAGACGCGCACCTGCGGCGCGATCACGACGAGCCCTTCGATGCCCTGGGCCGCCAGGTGGGCGAGCCCGTCGGAGATCGACGCGGCATCGGAGGAGTCGATGTTGGCGGTCGACACCCAGTAGCCGGCCACGCGAGCCGCCGCCTCGATCGCGGCGATGCTCGACGCCGGGCCGTACTGCGTGCTCGACGCGGAGAGCACGCCGATCGTGCGTGAACGACTCGTGACGAGGGCCCTCGCCGCCCGGTTGGGCTTGTACTGCAGCTCGGCCATGACGTCGAGCACGCGCTGCTTCGTCTCGGGGCGGATGCTGGGATGGTGGTTGAGCACGCGGGAGACGGTCTGGTGCGACACCCCTGCGAGGCGCGCGACATCGCGAATGCTCGGTGCGCGCCCACGCGGGGCCTGCGGCTCGGACACGTTCACCCTCGATCATGTTCTCGGCATGTGCACGGTCACACGCGACCGCGCATCCATTATGCACATGCCCGCACGGAATGTGACCGTCACACGTGTGACGGTCACATCGGGTCTCGGGCCTGCCGATCGCTCCGATCGACCCTCGACGGAAGCCGCAGCATGCTGGTCGCGGTATCGTGCTGCCAGCACCGCTCCGGTGCGGACGCCGACCGTTGAGGATCCGAAGTGGCCGACTTCATGCGCTATCTCCCGCTCAGCCAGGGCGACCGCGGGCGGGAGTCCGACGTGTCTTCCGACTGGCGCGACGCGACCGCCGACGTGATCGATCGCTCAGCGTCACTGCTCGACGCAGCCGACCTCGATACGGCCACCGGCGACCGCCTCGCAGCGGCGTTCGCCGCGAGTGTGCGCAGGCGCCGCCATCCCGAACCCGAGCGGCCCGCCGACGACGACCAGACAGCCGCCGCACCACGCGAGCCCGCCGCCGACCGACTGCGCGCTTTCGCCGTGGCGATCCGTCTCGGCCAGCCCGCACGCGTCAGCCTCCTCTCCCGAGCGGTCGCGGCCCACCTGCTCCTCGCACACGAGATCGGAGCCGAGCCCGCCCTTCCCGAGCGCACGAGCGGCGCGGTCGCGCTCTACCTCGCGGCCAAGGCGCCGACCCCGATCCGGGCGGTCATCTCAGGGCACACGCTGCGCGCCTCCGATGCCGACTGGGAATTCGGGCACGGGCCGATGCTCGAACAGCCTGCGATCCCGATGCTCGAGTTCCTGCTCGGGCGCGGACTCGAGGCGCCGCGCCCGCCCACCGGCGACAGACCCACCGGCGACACCGACGTCAGCTGACGGATGCCTCGCCGCGGGGCCGCACGCGCGACGCGAGCAGCACCGCCACGATCGCGATCACCACGGTGACGGCGAAGTCGGCCGCGAACATCCCTGCGCCGAGCGCACTCGAGACGAGGGCGGTGATCGCGAGTGCGACGGCGGCGCCGAGCGACTCGGAGATCGTCAGGGCCGCGCTGTTGAAGCCCTGCGCCGAGACCGGCGAGAGGGCGAGCACGGCGACCGAGAACCTCGGGTACATGAAGCCCATGGCGCCGCCCGCGAGGGTCCACGCGACGAAGGCGATCGCCGGTGCGAGCGTGAAGAATGCCACGACGAACACGATCGCGAGCGAGATCGCGAGCAGCACCGTTCCGATCACGACGGCCTGCGTGTTCGACACGCGGTCGAGCCGCCCCTGCAGCCATGACGCAGCCGCCCACGAGACACCGGCGCCCGTCAGCACCGCGCCGGCCAGGCTCGGCGAGAAGTCGTAGTTCTCGATGAAGAGGTAGGGCAGGTAGATCTCGCTGCCGAAGAACGCGCCGGCCACGATGAGCTTCAGCAGCACGGTCGCCGGCATGCCGCGCGCGGCGCTCAGGGTGCCCTTCGGCAGCAGCGGCCGGGCGGCGTAGGCGGCGAGGGCGATCGCGGCGATCGCGACGACCCACCGCCACGGGTCGCCGAGCTCCTTCGCGAGCGACACCCCGAGGGCCGCGGCCGCCACGAGCACCGACCAGCCCACGCGGCTGATGCTCCACTGCACCGACGGGTCGCCCTGCACCTGGTCGCGCACGCGCAGCACGGGCGGCAGCATCATCGCGGCGGCCGGCACGACGAGCACGATGACGCCGAGGAACACCCAGTGCCAGCTGATCGCCTCGGCGACGACTCCGGCGAGCGCCGGGCCGACGATCGAGGGGATCACCCAGGCCGCGGCGAAGCCCGCGAACACCCGGGCCCGCAGCGCCTCGGGGTAGACCCGGCCGACGATCACGTACAGCGGCACGATGACCGCGGCACCCGAGAGGCCGTGCACGAAGCGGCCGACGATGAAGACCTCCATGTTCACCGCGGTGCCGGCGATGACGAGGCCGACGACGAACAGCGCCGCCGAGACCAGCAGCGACGGGAGCGGCCCCGACCGGTCGGTCCAGTTGCCGGCGATGACCATGCCGATGATTCCGGCGGCGAGCGGCACGGCGAAGGCGAGGGCGAAGAGCGACTCGCCGTCGAGCTGCTCGGCCACGAGCGGCATGATCGTCGTCACGGCCATCGCCTCGAACGCCGCGAGGAAGATGAGTGAGAACATGCCGATCGAGAGCCAGCGGTAGGGCTTCGACAGCGGCCCAGAGGCCGGCACCGGGCCCGTCGGCACGATCGGCGCAGCGGATGCCGCGGCGCCCGGCACGGCCGAAGCCGCCGTCACCTCGTGGTCGGTCGAGGGCGGCGCAGGCGTCGGAGCTGTTGGTTCGGTCACTCTGTCGAGCCTACGACTTCAAGGGGACTTGAACTCAAGCGGACCGAATGCCGGAGAGCGCATGCTGGATGCCCCGGGCCGCTGCCCGGGGCATCCGCTCGCTCGACTACCGGAACCGCGGGTCGTTGCCGGCCGCGGTGCTGACCTTCAGGTACAGCGCCTCCGCGATGTCGGCCCAGTCGACGTACGAGAAGTTCGTCGCGTCGCGGTCGCCGTCGACGCCGTCGCCGGTCTCGGGCTCGTCGTGGGTGACGAGCAGGCCCTCTCGGTAGTCGCCGACGACGCGGTTGGTGACGGCGAGCCCGTCGGAGCCGTTGATCGCATCGGCACCCTCCACGCCGTCGATGCCGAACGTGCCGACGAGGCGGTTGCGTCCCTGCCGCTCGTACACGGCGAAGGTGTCGTCGCCCTGGCTCGAGACGATGAGGTACCCGGTCGCACCGGGGCCGTAGTAGAGATCGACGCCCTCGGCGTCGGCTTCGAGCACCGAGCCGCCGAAGCCCTCGTCGTCGGCGTCGACGGGCGCGCACTCCTCGGTCTCGGGGTCGTACACGTCGTGGATGCCGTAGTCCGTCACCCGGTCGATGAGCCGCGGCTCGGCCGAGCCGAGCGGGAGCTGCAGGCGCCAGAGGCCGACATCCTCCTGCGCCGCGTACAGCACGCCGGTGCGCTGGTCGACCGTGAGGCCCTCGAGGTGCGGTTCGATGCCCGGCTCGTCGCACGGGGTCCAGACGGTGCCGTCGGGCAGCGGGAACGAGGCCGGCATGTCGGTCGTGGCGATCTCGTCGTACCCGAGCGCGCCGTCGATCTCGACGATGCGGGCGGTCGCGAGCGTCGTGGCGCCCTCCTGCGTGATGACGGCGCGGGCGTCGGCACCCGCGACCGGCTGCCAGACGGCGACGCCGTAGGCGGTGTGCCCCTCGTCGACGGTCGCACGGTCGGCGCTGAAGAGGAACGGCTGCTCGGCGGCGGTCACCTCGACGAGCGGGGTCTCCGCCTCCGCGCCGTCGGGATCGATCGCGAAGAAGCGCAGCTGGTCGTTGTAGCGGTCGGAGACGACGGCGACGTCGACGAGCTCACCGCCGAGCTCGATGCCGTAGGCGATGTCGACATTGTTGTAGCGGCCCTCGGTGCCGTCGGCGCGCGGCGCGACGGTGGCCGGCAGCGACTGCAGCTCGTCGGTGCCGAGGTCGTACACGCGCAGGCCCCCCTCCTTCGCCGTGACGATGACGATCGACTCGTCGGCGTCGCCCGGGTGCACCCAGATCGCGGGGTCGTCGCCGACGGCGTTGCCGCCCGCCTCGTCGTCGTAGAGCACAGGCGTCTCGTTGTCGGTCGTGACGACGGCCGGCGCGTCACCGGCCGGGGTGCTGCCGGCGTGGCCGGGCGAGGCGGCCCAGGCTGCGGGCGCGGCGGCGAGGAGCAGGGCGGCGACGGATGCCGTCGCGGCACCCTTCAGCAGTGGTGTCATGCGACGAGACTCGCGGATGCCGCGAAACGGCAGCTTGACGCGAGGTGAATTCGGCCCGACGGGCGACGCTCGGCGTCAGCCGCTCAGAACTCCTCGTGCGTCTCGGGGTCGCCGCCCCAGATGCGCCCGCGCGACAACGCGGAGATGGCGTCGACCTCTTCGGTCGTGAGCGAGAACCCGAAGACGTCGAGGTTCTCACGGCGGCGCGCGGCATCCGACGACTTCGGAATCGGCACGGCCTCGAGCTCGACGTGCCATCGCAGCACTGCCTGCGCCGGAGTGACGCCGTGTGCGGCGGCGACCTCGGCGACGACCGGTTCCTGCAGCAGCTCGGTGCGCTTGGCGAGCGGACTCCAGCTCACGGTGCGGATGTCGTGCGCGTCGTGGAAGGCGCGCAGCTCCTCCTGCGGGAAGTAGGGGTGCAGCTCGACCTGGTTCACGACCGGCACGATGCCCGTGCCGTCGATCAGCCGGGTCAGCATCTCGGGCGTGAAGTTCGAGACGCCGATCGAGCGCACGAGCCCCTTCTCGCGCAGCGAGATCATCGCCCGCCAGCTCTCGACGTACTTGCCGAGGCGCGGCAGCGGCCAGTGGATCAGGTACAGGTCGACCCAGTCGAGGTCGAGCCGCGAGCGCGACTGCTCGAAGCTCGCGATCGTCTCGTCGAAGCCGTGGTGCTTGCCCGGCAGCTTCGTCGCGATCACGAGGTCGCTGCGATCGACGTCGGTACGGCGGATCGCCTCGCCGACGGCCTCTTCGTTGCCGTAGTTGAAGGCCGTGTCGATGAGGCGGTACCCGTCGGCGATGCCGGCGGTGATCGCGTCGATGCCGGCCTGGTCGTCGAGCCCGTAGGTGCCGAGTCCGATCGCGGGAATCGTGTTGCCGTCGCGGAGTGCGTACGCGGGTGCGATCATCTGTCCATCCTCACGCACACGGGCGCCGGATGCCAGACACGACGCCCCGCGGACTTTGCGCGGCACCGACCCGTGCCATAGCTTGGGCGAACAGCAGTGCGTCGAGGGAGATGCCCGCAGCATCCGTCACACGAAAGGCCGTCTGTGATCTCGCTCGCCGCCGCCTCGGGCATCGCGCTCGTCGAACTGGGAATGGCGCTCACGCCAGGGCCCAACATGGTCTATCTGGTGTCGCGCAGCATCAGCCAGGGGTGGCGTGCGGGCATGATGTCACTCGCCGGCACTGCGGTCGGATTCGTCGTCTACATGACGATGGCGAACCTCGGGCTCGCGGCGATCTTCATCATCGTTCCCTGGCTCTACACCGCGCTCAAGGTGGCCGGTGCGGCCTACCTGATCTGGCTGGCGTACAAGACCCTCCGCCCCGGTGGCATGTCGCTGTTCGAAGCACGAGAGCTTCCCAGGGATTCGAGCGGCAAGCTCTTCCGCATGGGGCTCGTGACGAATCTGCTGAATCCGAAGGCGGCGCTCATGTACCTCGCGCTGATCCCGCAGTTCATCGATCACGGCGCGGGCGACGTGATCGCCCAGGGGTTCCAGCTCGGCGCCATCCAGATCGTGGTGGCCGTGGCCGTGAACGGGGCGATCATCCTCGCGGCGGGCTCGGTCGCCGTGTTCCTCCAGCGCAGGCCGTCGTGGATTCGCTGGCAGCGGTGGGTCACCGGGACCCTGCTCGGCGCCGTCGGCGTGAAACTGGCGATCGATGCACCGACGCCGGCCGCGGCGAGCTAGTCACCCACCGCTTCCGTGGCACCGGGTGCTGCCGGTGGCCTCAAGCCGAACCGGCTACGACGCGGCCGGCACCTCCGCGAACGCGCGCACCGGGAACGTGCCGAACCCGGCGACGCGCGGCGGCACCGCCGTGAACCGGGCGCCGCGAACGGGAACGTCGCCCAGCGCCGTGAGGTGCTCGACGACATGGATGCCCGCCGCGAGCAGGATCGAGTGCGCCGGCCGCGTGCCGCCCGACTCGGTGTCGTCGATGTTGAGCGAATCGATGCCGACGATCGCGACCCCGGCGTCGGCGAGGTGCTGCGCGCCGGCCTCGCTGAGGAACGGCGCGCCGTGCCCGTACTCCGGCGTGCCGAAGTGGCGGCTCCACCCCGTGTGCAGCAGCACCGCAGTGCCCGCGAGCTCGCGATCGAAGAAGACCTCTGCGGGAATGCCGCGCTCCGCGGCATCCGTCACCCTGAAGACCTCGGCCGGAATGCCGACGAGCGTCTCGAGCGACAGGCTCGCGAGGTCGCCGCCGCCCTCGTAGCGGTGGAACGGGCTGTCGAGGTAGGTGCCCGTGTTGCCGGCCATCGCGATGACGTCGATCTCGAACTCGGTGCCCGCCGCGTAGTGCTCGCGCGACGCCTCGCGCGTGAGGTGCGGCGTGATCACCGGCGCCGGGATGCCCGGGTAGGTCACGAGCCCCTCGCTGATCACGTGGCTGAGATCGATGAGGCGGCCGCGCTGCGAGCCGTCTCCTGACCCAGCGGATGCCGCGGCGCCCACGCCCCGCGAACCCCGGTGCGCCTCTTCGACGATCTCGAGGTTCGAGAGCGTGACGTTGCCGACGAGCGCGAGCCCGAGGTGGCGCACGAGCAGCTCGCCGATCTCGGCCTCGGTGAGCTGCGGCGACGGCAGGTCGAGCCGGAACGCCTCGGCGCGGAGCCCGCCCCCGTTGACGAAGGCGATGTCGGCGTCGAAATGGGCGCGGTACTCGGTCATGCGTGCTCCTCGGAGCTGTGGTGGGCCGTCTGGGCGGGGTGGATGAGCGGTGCCGTGATCGGTACGCCGCGTCGGCGAGCGCGCAGCCGGCGCACGACCGTCACGAGCACCGCAGCGGCGGCGAGCACGAGCGGCACCAGGAGGTTCGCCCACGCGAGCACGAGGAGCCCGGCCGTCATGATCGTTGCGACGACCGCGAGCCACCAGCCGAACGACCAGCGCTTCAGCAGCAGGGTCGCGGCGAGCATTCCCGCGGCGTAGATCGCCACCATGTTGCTCGTGTGAATGAGGATGAACCCGGTGAGGTCGAGGTCGTTCAGCAGCATGAGCCCGAAGTAGACGACGATCAGCACGCCGGTGAGCGCGAGCGCCCGGCGCGGCACCTCGCCGTCGGCTGCACCCCTGGCGAAGAACCTCGGCAGGTCGCCGTCGCGCCCGAGCGCGGCGCCGAGCTTGCCGAACGCCGGCAGGTAGGCGTTCATGACGCCGACGGTGACGATGGCTGCGATGATCGCCACGAGCACCGGACCGATGCCGGGCGCGGTCGTCTCGACGAGATCGAGCAAGGGCACCTGGCTGTCGCCCGCCCGATCGCCGAGCACCGCGACGGTGACGAACTGCAGCGCGAGGTAGGCGACACCCACGACGGCCACGGCGATCGCCGTGGCGAGCGGGATGGTGCGCCGAGGGTTCCTGAACTCCCCCGCGATGTGGGTGCCGACCTCCCAGCCGGCGAACGCCCAGACGAAGAGGCTGATCGCGACCCCCACCCCGCTCCAGCCGTTGGGCAGGAACGGTTCGAAGTTCGAGACCTCGACCGCGGGGAACGTGGCTGCCACGACGCCCACCACGACGGCGATCAGCAGGCCGGTCAGCACGAACTGCACCCACCCGGCGACGCGAACGCCGAACCAGTTGATGACGAACGGGGGCACGAAGACGGCGAAGCCGATGATCGGCACGGCCGACCGGTCGATGCCGAGCACCGCGACGACGTACTCGCCGCCGAGCACGGCGAGCACTGGCGCGCCCACGCAGACGCCGAAGTAGAACCAGTACCCGGTCATCCGGGCGGCGGTGCCGCCGAGCGCACGGCGAACGAAGCTCGCCACGCCGCCGGCGTCGGGGTAGCGCGCGGAGAGCGCAGCGAAGGTGCCGGCGAGCGGAATCGACAGCACGAGCACGGCGGCGACGGCCACGATCGAGGCCGGGCCGGCGGCCGATGCGGCGAGACCGGGCAGCACGAGGATGCCGGTGCCGAGCACGCTCGCGATGTAGAGCGCCGTGCCCTGCACCAGCCCGAGGCTGCCGCGGTGCGGTACGGATTCAGCGGTCGCCGAGGTGCCGGATGCCGCGGGGCCGGCGGGTGCCGCGCCGGCGGCGACGGCGGTCTGGTTCGAAGTCACTCGCTCATTCTGGGGTATGCCGCCGACGCTCACCGCTGGCAGGAATGACACACATCGTCGAATTACTGCCACGAGCTCAGCTACCAAGGTCGCATGTCGCCGCGACCCTCGGTGGATGTGCACCGGGTCGGCATCGGCTGGGCTGGGCGCATGATCACGAAACGCACTCGAACGGCGGGTCCGATCCTCATCGCCGCCACGATCGGCGCCGCTGCCGTTGCCGCGCTCGCCGCCGCCGCAGCCCTCACGATCGGCCCCACCGACGACTACGCGCGGATCTTCCCGCCTCGTTGGCTCGCCCTCATCGCCGTGACCCTGGTGCTCGCGTCGCTGCTCGTTGCGCGGATGACGGGCTCGACGAGCGGAACGCGTGTGGCGGGCATGCTCGGCTGGGCCGCGGCGGTGTTCTTCTTCGGCGCATCGGGAGGGGTCGTCCTCGACGGGTTCCGCGCCTTCTTCTGGGCAACGGGCATCCCGTCCGGCGACTTCGCGACCGTCGACTGGCCCGGCGCGACCGCACGGGCCGCGAGCCTCCTCGCCGCACTCGTCACCGTCGCCTGGGCATGGCGACTCCCCGCCGGTCGTTTCCACGACGCCGCCGGCCCCGCGGCATCCGCTCGCACACGAGTCGTTGTGGCGTGGTGCGCCGTCGCCTTCGCCGTTCCCTATCCCCTCCTGAAACTGGTGTGGTGGATACAGGGTGACTCGAACCCCGGGGTCGACTCCGCCGCCGGCTTCCCGGTGATGGAACTCGTGTCGTTCGGGGCAGCACTCGTGCTCGTGCTGCTCTTGACCTCGTCACGGCGCGTGCCCCTCCCTGCATGGCTGCTCGTCACCGGCGGCTGGTGCGCGTCGATGGCGCTGCTCAGCATGGGGTTCCTCATGGTGTTCGGGTTGCTGGCGCAGGCGACCGGAGTCGCGGCGGGTTCCGTCGTGTTCGCAAGCGATGGGGCGACCCTGATGGTGCTCTGCGTCTACGGCACGTGGCTCGCGCTCGGAGTGGTGATGCTCACCGCGACCCTCACCTTCATCGACGCTCGTGGTTCGACTCGCGATGCCGAGCATGCTCGCGCCTCTGCGAATGTCGCCCCATAGGTTGGAGGTGTGACCATGACACCGATGCGCCACGACGTACTCATCGCCGCCGTTGCCGCGACGGTGCTGCTGCCGCCGACGGCGCTGGTCGCGTTCACATCGATCCCGGCCCCGGGCGCCTGGATCGTGGTCGCGCTCGCCGTCGTCGGACATGCCGCACTGCTGTGGCGGCGCTCGCACCCGTCGGCTGCACTGCTCGTGATCGCGGCGTGCGTCGGCGGCGAGGCCGTCGTCACGGGCCTGTTCTTCGTCCTGCCGTCGTCGCTCGTGTTCGTGATCGCGGTCTACGCCGCGACCGCGTACGCAACACGCTGGATGCCGCTCGTGATCGGGCTCGTCGGGTCCGTCGCCGCGGCGGGCCGCTACGCCGCAGACCCGATCGTCGTCGACTCCGGATTCGGGCCGTCGCCGTGGCTGCTCTTCGTGCTCTTCACCGCGGTCGTGCTGTGCGCGTGGACGATGGGCCTCCTGCGACGCTCCCAGCTGCTGGCGACAGAACTCGCCGAACAGCGGGCCGAGAGCGAACGCCGCGAGCGCGCACAGCGCGAGGCGCTCGCTGCGTTCGAGGAGCGTGCTCGCATCTCGCGCGACATGCATGACGTGCTCGCCCACTCCCTCGCGGTGATCGTCGGGCAGTCACGGGTCGCCAGGTTCGACGCGGCGCGAGCGACCTCGGCGCTCACCGTGATCGAAGACACCGCACGCGATTCCCTGCACGAGATCAGGGTGCTGCTCCGAGGCATCCGCGACGACGAGGCTTCGCCCGATGCGCGGCCGCTCCCGCAGCCGACCCTCGCCGAACTCCCCGAGCTGATCGAGCGGGCGCGTTCGCTCGGTTTCGTCATCGCGCCTTCGTCGGAGGGCACGGCCACTCCGATCGGGGCGGCCGCGCAGGTTGCGATCTACCGTGTCGTGCAGGAGGCGCTCACCAACGTCGCCAAGCACGCGCACCCCGGCGCGACCGTCGACCTCTTGATGAGGTGGGACGACGATCGACTGTCCGTGATCATCACGAACGATCGGGTGCGCGTGCGGGGCGGCGCCGAGACGATCGAGCCCGGGCTCGGGCTGCTGGGCATGGGCGAACGACTGCGTGCGGTCGGCGGCAGCCTCACGACCGTCGACGCAGATGACGGCAGCTTCACGGTGACCGCCACGGTGCCGACGCGGGCGGAGCCCACCCCATGATCCGCGTGCTCGTCGTCGACGACCAGGACCTCGTGCGAGCCGGCATCGTCGCGAGCGTCGATGCCCAGGCCGACCTCGAAGTCGTCGGCGAGGCCGCGACGGGTGCCGAGTCCGTGCGCGCGACGGCGCGCCTCTCCCCCGATGTCGTGCTGATGGACATCAGGATGCCGCAGCTCGACGGCGTCGACGCGACCCGCGAGATCCTCGAACATCACGCCCACACACGGGTGCTCGTGCTCACGACGTTCGATGCCGACGAGTACGTCTTCGGGGCGCTGCGCGCCGGGGCATCCGGGTTCCTGTTGAAGGACGCCTCGGTCGACGAGCTGGCCGCGGCGATCCGAGCAGTGCACCGCGGCGATGCCGTGCTCGCCCCATCGACGACGAGCCGGTTCGTCGAGCTGATGCTTCCCAGGATCCCCGATCCCGGTCGGCGCGCGGCCGCCGAGGCGAGCCTGACCGAGCGCGAACTCGAGATCGTACGGCTCGTGGCGCAGGGCCTCGGCAACGCCGAGATCGCCCGATCCGTCTACCTCGCCGAGGCGACGGTGAAGACGCACATCGGCCGGGTGCTCACCAAGCTCTCGCTCCGCGACCGGGTGCAGATCGTCATCTGGGCGTACCGGAACGGCATCGCGCCCGTCTAGCTGCGTGCCTAGTGTCCGTGAGACTCTGCGACCGCCGCCTCCCGATCGATGAAGCTCGTGAGCTCCCCGATCGAGGCCAGGAGCGGCGCCGGGAAGAGAACGAGCGTGTTCTTGTCGACCCCGACCTCGACGAGGGTCTGCAGGGTGCGCAGCTGCAGGGCGAGCGGATGCGACATCAGCGTGTCGCTCGCGACGCCGAGCTGCACGGCCGCGAGCGACTCGCCCTCGGCGGCGATGATCTTCGCCCGCTTCTCGCGCTCGGCCTCGGCCTGCTTCGCCATGGCCCGCTTCATCGAGTCGGGCAGCAGGATGTCCTTCAGCTCGACGAGCGTCACCTCGACGCCCCAGTCGAGCGTCGTGACATCCAGGATCTCGCGGATGTTGGCGTTGAGCGCGGCCGTGTCGGCGAGCGTCTCGTCGAGGTGGTGCTGACCGACGACACGTCGGAGCGTGGTCTGCGCGATCTGTTCGATCGCGGACTTCACGTTCTCGATCGCGATCACCGACTTCACCGCGTCAGCGACCCGGTAGTAGGCCACGGCCGAGACCCCGACCGTGACGTTGTCCTTCGTGATGATGCCCTGCGACTGAATGGGCAGCGTCACGATGCGCAGCGACACCTTCGTCATCACGTCGACGATCGGGATGATGAAGCGGATGCCGGGTTCGCGCACGCTGTGCAATCGGCCGAAGCGCAGCACCACGCCCCGCTCGTACTGCTTCACGACCTTCACCGACATGAAGAAGAGGACGATCGCGAGGATCGCGACGACGACCACAGTGATCCAGAACCAGACCATGAGAGTTCATCTCCCGAGGCGCCGGTTCGTGCCGTGCGCCTGCTCCCATTCTCCCACCGCGAACGCCGGTCGAGGGGGTCGGCCGGCGTGATGAACGCCGGTCGAGTACCGACCACCGGGAGCGACTCGAACCGCTACAGCCGGGCGAGCGCCCCGTCGATGTCGGCGAGCAGGTCGGCGACGTCCTCGATGCCGACCGACAGGCGCACGATCGATTCGGGCACCTCGGCGTCGGTGCCCTTCACCGAGGCGTGCGTCATCTCCGACGGGTAGTTGACGAGCGACTCGACCCCGCCGAGCGACTCGGCGAGCTGGAAGAGCTCGGTCGACTCCGCGAACCGCCGCGCGGCCTCGCCGCCGGCCGCGAGCGAGATCGAGAGCATGCCGCCGAAGCCCGACATCTGCCGAGCAGCGAGCTCGTGCCCGGGGTGCGACTCGAGGCCCGGGTAGAAGACGCGCTCGATGCCGGCGTGCTCCTCGAGGCGTCGCGCGATCGCGAGGGCGTTCGAGCTGTGCCGCTCCATGCGCACCCCGAGCGTCTTGATGCCGCGCGAGGTGAGGAACGCGTCGAACGGGCCCGAGACCGCGCCCGCCGCGAACTGGGTGAACGTCACACGCTCGGCGAGGTCGGCGAGCTCGGTACGACCCGAGGCGCCGCCGGCCGTGGCCGCTGCGGATGATGCGTCGCCGAGCCTCGCACCGAACACGAGCGCACCGCCGACGACGTCGGAGTGGCCGCCGAGGTACTTCGTCGTCGAGTGCACGACGACGTCGGCGCCGAGCGCGAGCGGCTGCTGCAGCGCGGGCGAGGCGAAGGTGTTGTCGACGACCACGAGCACGCCCGCGGCGCGGCCGAGCTCGGCGAGCGCCGCGACATCCGAGATCTTCATGAGGGGGTTCGACGGGGTCTCGATCCAGAGCACCTTCGTCGACGGTTCGATCGCGGCTTGCACCGCGTCGAGGTCGCTCGTGTCGACGGTCGTGTGCCGCACACCCCAGGCGCCGTGCACCCGGCGAATGAGCCGGTGCGTGCCGCCGTAGACGTCGTTGCCGATGACGACGTGGTCGCCGGGCGCGAGCACGGTGCGAAGCAGCGCGTCTTCGGCGGCGAGGCCCGAGGCGAACGACAGGCCCGTCTCGCCGCCTTCGAGAGCCGCGAGCTGGGTCTCGAGCGCGGTGCGCGTGGGGTTGCCGCCGCGGGAGTACTCGTAGCCGCCGCGGAGCCCGCCGATGCCGTCTTGCACGTACGTCGAGGTCTGGTAGATCGGCGGGATCACGGCGCCGGTGGTCGGGTCGAACTCCTGCCCCGCGTGGATCGCGAGGGTGTCGAAGCGAGCGTGGTCGTGCATGTCGAATCTCCTGTGAAGCGTCTGGTGCTGTGCCCGGCCGGTCAGGCCGAGAGGTAGGCGAGCAGGTCGGTGCGGGTGATCACGCCGAGCGCCTTGCCGCCGTCGGTCACGAGCATCGCGGGCGTCGACGAGAACGACGAGCGAGCGGATGCCACGGGCTCATTGACCCCGATGAGCGGCAGCGACTCCCCCACGACTCCCGAGACCTTGTCGGTGAGTTTGACCTGCCCCGAGAAGACGAGGTCGAGCAGCGCTTCCTCATGCAGCGCGCCGAGCACCTCGCCGAGCACGACGGGCGGCTCGGCGGTCAGCACGAGCAGCTGCGAGACGCCGGTCTCGGTCATGCGGTCGATGGCCTCGCGCACGGTGTCGTTCGGGTGCACGTAGACGAGGGGCGCCGTGCGGTCGGCCTTCGCGGCGAGCAGTTCGGCGATCGTGTGGCCGGCGGGCGCGTTCGAGAAGCCGTAGGCGCGCATCCACTTGTCGTTGAATATCTTGCCGAGGTAGCCGCGACCGCCGTCGGGCAGCAGCACCACGAACACGTCGTCGGGGCCGGCGGATGCGGCGGCCTTCAGTGCGGCGACGACCGCCATGCCGCTCGAGCCGCCGACGAGGATGCCCTCTTCACGGGCGAGGCGCCGGGTCATTGCGAACGACTCGGCGTCGGAGACGGCGATGATCTCGTGCGGCACGGCGGGGTCGTACGCCGTCGGCCAGAAGTCCTCGCCCACGCCCTCGACGAGGTAGGGGCGGCCGGTGCCGCCCGAGTAGACCGAGCCCTCGGGGTCGGCGCCGATGATGCGCACACGATCTTCGGACACCTCACGCAGATACCGACCGGTGCCGGTGATCGTGCCGCCGGTGCCGACGCCGGCGACGAAATGCGTGACCTTGCCCTCGGTGTCGCGCCAGATCTCGGGGCCGGTGGTCTCGTAATGCGAACGCGGGCCGTTGGGGTTCGAGTACTGGTCGGGCTTGAACGCGCCGGGGATCTCGCGGGCGAGCCGGTCGGAGACCCCGTAGTACGACTCGGGGCTGTCGGGCGCGACCGCGGTCGGCGTCACGACGACCTCGGCGCCGTAGGCGGTGAGCACGTTGCGCTTGTCTTCGCCGACCTTGTCGGGGCAGACGAAGATGCACTTGTAGCCGCGCTGCTGCGCCACGAGCGCGAGGCCGACGCCGGTGTTGCCCGAGGTCGGCTCGACGATCGTGCCGCCCGGCTTCAGCTTGCCCTCGCGTTCGGCGGCGTCGATGATGCGCCCCGCGATGCGGTCCTTCGAGGAGCCGCCGGGGTTCAGGTATTCGAGCTTGACGAGCACCGTCGCCTGCGTCACGCCCTCGGTGACGTGGTGCAGCTTCACGAGCGGGGTGTCGCCGACGAGATCGACGATGGTGTCTGCGTACTTCATGGTGAGGTCCTTCTGTCGGCTCGTTCGGCGCGGCCGGCGAACGGGAGCGGCGAACGGAGTGCGTGCGTGGGGTCGGTCGTGTCAGCGACAGGGACAACACAGCGAGAGGATCACGTGGCCACTCTATCCCGTCGGGCGACCGCGACGAAGGGGCGAGCGGATGCCTCGACCCGGCATTCTCCCAGCGTGTACCTTCATAAGATTGAAGCGACAACCATGCGAGAGAGGCCTACGTGTGAGCGCGACCCCGCCCGTTCCCCCCAAGGTGAAGCAGCAGAACACCGTCAAGCAGCAGCGCGCCGCTGAACGCGAGCGCAAGCTCGCCGAGTTCAAGAAGCGCGAGGCCAAGGCGAAGCGCAACCGTCGCATCGGCATCTGGTCGGCGGTCGTCGGCGGCGTCGCCGTCGTGGGCCTCATCGTCGCGGCGATCGTGCTGACCCCGCAGCCCGTCTCGTACAGCGCGGGCGGCGACGGTTCGAAGATCGAGGGCGTCGAGACCTTCGAGAACGGCGCCGGTCACGTCGAGGGCGTCGTCGACTACGCCCAGACCCCGCCCGCCGGCGGCGAGCACAACCAGGCGTGGCTGAACTGCGGCGTCTACGAGCAGCCGGTGCCGAACGAGAACGCCGTGCACTCGCTCGAGCACGGCGCGATCTGGGTGACCTACGACTCCGAGCTGCCCGCGGCCGAACTCGAAGCGCTGAAGTCGCACCTGCCGTCGACGTACGTCGTGCTCTCGCCCTTCGAAGACCTCCCCTCGCCGATCGTGCTGAGCGGCTGGAACACGCAGCTCGCCCTCGATAGCGCCGACGACGAGCGCATCCCCGCCTTCTTCGAGGAGTACTGGAAGAGCCAGAACGTGCCGGAGCCCGGCGCGCTCTGCACCGGCGCCTTCGACGCCCCCGGCAAGGTGTCGTGACGGGAGTCCCCGATCCGATGACCGCCGGCGACGTCGACCACGACGCCGCCGACGCGGTCGCCGTCGATGAACCCGTCGGCCCTGCGTCCCCGCGACGCCGGGGCGGCCGGGCGGTCGTCATCGCCGCGGCATCCGTCGCCCTCGTCGTCGTGGCCGCCGTAGCGTTCTCGATCGGCCGCCTCTCGACGCTCGCCGAGCCGACGCCCACGACGACGAGCGCCGAGGCCGGCTTCGCCCGCGACATGCAGGTGCACCACCTGCAGGGCGTCGAGCTCGCGATGATCGTGCGCGACGCGACCGACGACGACGAGGTGCGACTGCTCGGCTACGATATCGCGACGACGCAGGCCCAGCAGGCCGGCCAGATGTACGGATGGCTCGCCGAGTGGGGCCTCTCGCAGGCCGGGTCCGAGCCTTCGATGACGTGGATGACCCGCCCCGCGATCGACGGAGCGATCGGTCACGGCGACCACGCGGCATCCGACCCCGACGCGCACGTGCCCGGTGCGCCCATGCCGGGCCTCGCGACACCGGCTCAGGTGGAAGAGCTTCGCGGTCTCACGGGCGTCGACGCCGAGCGCCGCTTCCTCGAGCTCATGATCGCCCACCACCAGGGCGCGGTCGAGATGGCCGACGCGGTGCTCGCGCGCTCGACGAACCCCGTCGTCGTCGCCCTCGCCCAGTCGATCGTCGACAGCCAGACCTCGGAGATCGACCTCATGACCGGCATGCTCGAAGAGCGCACGTAGCGAGCCGCCCGTTCGAACGGCGCCGGCTCACTCGGCCGCCGTGTGTCCCGCGGCGAGGTAGCGGAGCACCGCGAGCACCCGGCGGTGGTCATCCGACGACGCCGGCAGCGCGAGCTTGCCGAAGATCGAGGTGATGTGCTTCTCGACGGTGCCCGGCGAGAGGAAGAGCGCGACGGCGATCGCCGAATTGGATCGCCCCTCGGCCATCAGCCGCAGGATCTCGAGCTCTCGTTCAGTGAGCATGGCGAGCGGGCCGTCGGCGCGCCGCCGACCGAGCAGCGAGGTCACGACCTCGGGGTCGAGCACGACGTGGCCGGCCGCGACCTGGCGCACCGACTCGATGAAGGTCGAGACGTCGGCGACCCGGTCCTTGAGCAGGTACCCGACCCCCTCGGAGCTCGCGTCGAGCAGCGTGCGCGCGTACCGGGTCTCCGCATACTGCGAGAAGAGCAGCACCCCGGTCGCCGGGTGCTCGCGCTTGATGCGCAGCGCCGCGCGCAGGCCCTCATCGGTGTGGCCGGGCGGCATGCGGATGTCGGAGATGACGACATCTGGCGGATCCTGGGCGACCAGGGCGATGAGACTGTCGCCGTCGCCGACGGCCCCGGTCACCTCGACGCCGCGGCCGACGAGCAGGGCCACGAGTCCGTCGCGGATGATCGCGGAGTCCTCGGCGACGGCGACGCGCATCAGGCGACCACCATGGGCAGGTCGATCGTCACGCGGGTCGGGCCGCCGTCGGGGCTCTCGACGGTGAGCGAGCCGTCGACCGACCGGGCTCGACCGGTGAGGCCCGCGAGGCCGGTGCCGGAACCCGACTCGTCGCGGAACCCGACGTGGGCACCGCCGCGGCCGTCATCGGCGACCGTGACGACGAGACGGTCCCCCCGCTGCACGACGGCGACCTCCGCGCGCCCGGCGCCGGAGTGCTTCACGACGTTGCCGAGCAGTTCGAGCACGCTGAAATAGGCGATCGTCTCGACGACGGCCGACGGCCGGCCCTCGATGCGGCAGTCGAGCTCGACCGGCACCGGCGAGCCCGCCGCCACCGAGGCGAGCGCGGCCTCGAGCCCCGCGTCGAGCACGGGCGGATGGATGCCCTTCGCGAGGTCGCGCAGTTCGGCGAGCGTCGAGGTGGCGGCGGTGCGCGCCGACTCGACGAGCGCGACGACCGTGGCGGGGTCGTCGCCGCGAGCGAGCCGCTCGTGGGCGTCACCGAGCGACATCGCGAGCCCGACGAGGCGCGCCTGGGTGCCGTCGTGCAGGTCGCGCTCGATGCGGCGCAGAGTGGCGTCGGCGTCGGTCACCGCAGCGCGGCGCGAGTCCGTGAGCTCCATGATCCGTTCCTCGGCGGGCGTGCGCCCGAGCATCCGGGCGATCACGTTGCCGTGGAAGCCGGCCAAGCCTCGGTTCACCGCGGGCCAGACGAAGAGGAGGATCAGCACGCCCGAGACGGTGAACACGACGTGCATGAGCGGCGTGTCGGCCACGTAGCCGAAGATCTGCACCTGACCGGGCCCGACCAGTTGCACGAGCCACTCCGTCGAGAGCCCGGCACCGAGCGCCAGGACGATCGTCGAACCCGACCAGCTGAGCACCGCGAGCGGCAGGTGCAGGAGCGGGAACCCGATGGTTCGCGAGGTGGCGAGATCGCGCATGCGGGTGCTCCAGTCGGCGTCGGACGCGTGCGTCACCGACGACGGCGGGTCGGCGATCTCGAGGCCCAGCTGACGTCTCGCGAGCCGGATCGACAGGGTTCCGAGCTTTCGCGAACCGGTGGCGAACGCCTCGGCGATCGAGATGCCGACATAACTGAGGGCGGCCAGTAGGCCCAGCAGGAAGGCGAAGGAGAGGTAGGTGAGCTCGAGCATCGCCACCGGCAGCGCCGTCCAGATGAAGGCGAACTCCTTCCAGGTGCGGCGGGCGAAGAGCGCCGTCGCCAAAGGCGGGCGCGGCCCTGCGGGCGCGGTCGACGTGCGTGACATTCTCAGTGATTCCAATCGAGCGGAGGTCGCGACGGGCGGCGGCTCGTCTCCAACCATATTTGCGAGCGAGGGCTCGCCGGCCCACGGGGCTCACCCGACACCGGGGAGGGTTCTCCCCCCGATGCGGATCGGGATGTCGCAGCGCGCCTACCGTCGTCCGCCCAGCGCCCCGCGCACGATGCCGGCGGCCGCGAGGGCATCGGATGCCGCGCGCCGCCGATTCTCGATGGCCTGGCCGATGTCGCGCGCCACCGCCGGGTTCGACCGCACGATCTCGTCGATCACCGCGAGCGGCATCACGAGGATCGTGGTGACCTCGGCCGCGACGGCCCGCACGAACGACGGCTCGCGGGTGAGCACCGTCTGCCCGACCGACTCGCCGACGTCGGCGCTCCCCGACTCGATCGCGCCCCGATCGGTGACGATCGACAGGGCCAGCCGCCCGTCGACGACGACCTTGAGGAGGTCGGGCACCCGGTCGGGCTCCTGCACGATCTCCCCCGTGCCGTACCGCTCGAGGCGACACGATGGTGCGAGCCGCTCACGGTCGTCGGGGCTCAACCGGAACGCCGGCGCGATGAGCTCGAGCGCCTCCGCGAGTCGCGACGGCTCGGCGACGGGATCGGTCGAGTCGCCGTCGAGCGAAAGGCCGCGCCGCCGCGCCGCGTACCAGAGCCACGCGAGCAGGAGCGACACCGCGTCATCCGCTGCCGCCGGACCGGAGACCGGAACCTCGACCTCGTACTTCGCCGCGCCCAGGTAACGCGCGGCGGGCTGCTCGCCCGGTGCCGCCATCGGCAGCCCGCGCGCCACATCGACGACGAGGTCGATGACTTCGTGCGGCGGATCGTCGGTCGAAAAAGTCACCGTCGCGATGGCGCGGTGCAACTCGGTCGGCAGGCTGAGGTTCGTGAACGAGGCGTTCGCGAGCGAGGCGTTCGGTACGATCTGCACGCCGGCGCCGGTGTCGATGTGCACGGCCCGCCAGTTCACCTCGATGACCCGTCCGCGCACACTGCCGGTGTCGAGCCAGTCGCCGAGCTTGAACGGCTGCTCGAACAGCAGCAGCAGGCCCGAGATGATGCCGCCGACCGCGTTCTGCAGGGCGAGGCCGATGACGATCGACGTGACGCCGAGCGCGGCGATGAGCCCGCCGACATCCGCGTCCCACACCCAGGAGAAGAGCACCGCGACACCCACGACGATGAGCACGAGCCGGCCCAGGTCGACGAAGATCGACGGGATGCGCTCGCGCCAGCTGCCGGGCTTCGCGTTCGCGAAGAGGGCGACGTTGAGCGCGCTCAGCACCAGCAGGATGACGAGGAAGCCGAGCACCGTGGCGACGACGCGGGCCCACACCTGCTCTGCGGGCGACTGGAGCGCGAAGACCAGCAGTCCGAAGAGGGCACCGACCGGCACCACCCAGTTGCGCAGGAGCCGCACCGGACCGGCGGCCGCACTGCCCCGCCGCGTCAGCCAGCCGAGCACCTCGGTGAGCACGACGAGCAGCACCGGCACGCCGAGGGCGAGCACGATTCCCCAGACCAGCCAGCCCTCTCCGAAGAGCTCGTCCACGGGCTACTCCACCCGCCACACGGTCTCGGCGCCGCCCGCGGTCTCGATCGTGCCCGCCGAGACGATGCGCACCCCGTCCTGCAGGCGGTCCTTCACCGCCTGGCTCACGTAGATGCCGGGCCTGCCGTCGACGCTGCGCACCCGATACGCCAGGTTCACGGCGTCGCCCCAGAGGTCGTAGGCGAGGCTCGTGCGCCCGACGAGCCCGCTCGTCACGGTGCCCGTCGCGATGCCGGCGCGCAGCTCTACGGATGCGTCGTTGCCCGCGTTGAACCGCTCGATGACCGAGCGCAGCTCGGTGGCGAACTCGACCGCCCGCCGCACGTTGTCGACCCGCGGCACGATGAGACCGGAGCTCGCGAGGTACCCGCCTCGGAGCGTCCGCACCTTCTCCACTCCCGTGCGCTCGGCCGCCTCGTCGAAGCCGCGCATGAGCGAGTTGAGCTGCGCGAGCTCCTCCTCGCTCGACAGCGATGCCGTGAAGTCGTCGAAGCCGATGAGCTCGGCGAAGATGACCGAGACATCCTGGTGCACCTCGGAGATCGTCTCCTCGCCGTCCTGATAGCGCTTCGCCACGGTCTCTGGCATGAGCGTGTGCAGCAGGCGCTCGTTCTCAGTGCGCTGCTCGTCGATGAGCTCCTGCTTGATGCGCAGGCTCGAGCTCATGTCGTTGAAGGCGTTGCCGAGGTCGCCGAACTCGTCGCGCGACCCCGCGGGCACCTGCACGGTGAGGTCGCCGCCCGCGACCCGGCGCACCGCATCGGAGAGATGGCGCACCGGCCGGGTGAACACCTGGGCGAGCAGCATCGACAGCACGCTCACCGCGAGCAGGATCGCGAGGGTCGAGATCACCAGGTTGCGCGTGAAGTCGGCCACCGGCGCGAACGCCTCTGCGGTATCGATGCGGGCGACTGCGACCCAGTTGAGCCCGTCGATGTCGACCGGGGTGTACGCGGTGATGTTCTCGCGACCCAGGTACCCTCTCGAGATCGTGGTGCCGGACTTGCCCTGCTGGGCGAGGCGCACCGATTCGGTGGTGACCGGTTGCAGCAGCACCGTGCCGCCGACCTCCACCTCGCGTGCGGCGAGATCCGCCGGAGTTCCGTTGGCCACCGCGGCCTTCTCGAACTCCTCGGGGTCTTCGATGAGCAGGCGCGAGTTGCTGCGCATCAGGTCGTCGCTGCCGACGATGTAGACCTCGCCGGTGTCGCCGAGACCCTGCTCCTTCCAGCGCTCGTCGCCCGTGAGCACGTCGTTGATGATGTTGATGGGAATCTGCACCGCCAGGGCGCCGGTCACGCTCTCCGAATTGCCGACGGGCGAGACCACCCAGATCGCGGGCACGTTGAGCGACGGGATGTACCGCTCGTAATCGGTCGTCGCGAGCGCGTTGACCGAGTTCGTGGCCATCACCTCTCGGTACGCCTCGGCGAGTCCGGAGTCCTTCAACGGCCCGGTCGTGATGTTCATGCCGAGATCGGGACCGGAGTAGGCGGTGTAGACGACATTGCCCTCGGTGTCGAGCAGCAGCACGTCGTCGTAGCCCGACGCGGCGATGATCCGCTCGAAGTAGTCGTGGTACCGCTCGCGCGCGGCCGACCACGGGCTGCCGTCGCCGGCATCTCCGGCGGCGATGGCCGCCTCGAAGTCGAGTTCGCCGCCCGGGAATCGGTAGACCTTCGAGGTGTACTCGTACTGCAGGTACTGGCCGGCGACCGACTCTGGGATGAATGCGCCGGCCGCATAGGTGCCGCCGGCGCGAGCCGACAGCGCGGCATTGAATTCGTCGTCGTAGTACGCCTCGAGCTCCGCCCGCTGCGCATCGCTGAGCGGGCGCGACTGCGCCTCGGCGAACGCCGCGTTCAGGGCGACCGACGCGTTCTGGGCGCTGAGGTTGCGCGAGTCGAGGGTGACCCCGGTCTGCACACCTCCGAACACCCGCTCGAGCTCGCCAGTGCGCAGTTCGCGGATCGTGGTGAGCTGGTCGACCGCGGCGGCCCGCAGCGACTCCCGCCCGCTCACGAAGCCGATGATGCCGACGATCACCGACGAGACGAGGCTCACCCCGAGCAGCATGATGAGCAGCTTCGACTGGATGCTGAGGCCGACCCTGCGCGGCTTCGAACCGCGCAGTTTCCGCTCTCTCGGCTCGCGCGGCTCCCGCGAATCGCGGCTCCGCCCGGGCGGAGCCGCCGGTGGCGGTGCTGCGGCATCGGCGTCCGACGGCATTTCAGGAGGCGCGTCTCGTTCCGTCGTCGACACGTCGCCCCCCTCAGCCCCCCGGCAATTGCTCCACACTCTAGCGGCGCAGGGTGCACCGGTCGCAAGAGGTACGAGCGAATCCGTGTCCCCCGAATCGCGGATTCAGCCGCTCAGGGCTCGAGCACCGAACGCTCCTCCTGCTGCCGGTACAGCGAGGCGTAGACGCCCTCGGCGCCGACGAGTTCGGCGTGCGTACCCTGCTCGACGATGCGGCCGGCGACGACGACGAAGATGACATCGGCCGAGACGACCGTCGAGAGCCGGTGCGCGATCGCGATGGTCGTTCGCCCGCGCGAGGCGTCGTCGAGCGCCTGCTGCACGACGCGCTCCGAGATCGTGTCGAGCGCGCTCGTCGCCTCGTCGAGCACGAGCACCGCGGGATCCTTCAACAGCACCCGTGCGATCGCGATGCGCTGCTTCTCGCCGCCCGAGAGCCGGTAGCCGCGTTCGCCGACGACCGTGTCGTACCCCTCTGGGAATGACGCGATGGTCTCGTGGATGTTGGCCGCCCGTGCCGCCACCTCGAGCTCGGCATCGCTCGCATCGGGCCGCGCGTACCGCAGGTTCTCGCCGATCGTCGCGTGGAAGAGGTACGTCTCCTGGCTCACGATGCCGATGTGCGAGATGAGCGACTCCTGATCGAGATCGCGCACGTCGACGCCCGCGAAGCGCACGACACCGCCGGATGCCTCGTACAACCGCGGCACGAGATAGGAGACCGTCGTCTTGCCCGCGCCCGACGGCCCCACGAACGCCGCGAACTGACCGGGTTCGATCGTGAAGCTCACGGCATCGAGCGTGGGGCGCGAGTCGTCGTCGGCGTCGGGGTAGCGGAACGACACCTCGTCGAACTCGACCCGCCCGAGCGCCGAGCCCGTCGGCACCGGCACCGCGTCGGGCTTGTCGACGATCGCCGGCTTCAGGTCGAGGTACTCGAAGATGCGGGCGAACAGGGCGCTCGAGGTCTGCAGGTCGAGCGCGACGCGCATGAGCCCCATGAGCGGGAACAGCAGGCGCGCCTGCACGGTCGTGAATGCGACGATCGTGCCCGCCGTGACATCCGCTGCCCCGCCGGTGACGAGCCAACCGGCGACCAGGTAGACGATCGCGGGAATCGACGACATGAAGATGTTGACCATCGCGAAGAACCACTGACCGGTCATCTGCTGCTTGACCTGCAGGTGGATCTGGTTCTGGTTCTCGTCGGCGTAGCGCTCGATCTCGCTCTTCTGCCGGGTGAAGCTCTTCGACAGCAGGATGCCCGAGACGCTCAACGTCTCCTGCGTGATCGCCGTCATCTCCGACAGCGACTCCTGCGTCTTGCCCGCGATGCGCGCCCGCACCTGGCCGACCCGGCGCTGCGCGATCACCATGAACGGCATGAGCACGAGCGCGATGATCGTGAGCTGCCAGTTGAGGATCAGCATCGCGATGAACGCCGAGATCACGGTGACGGTGTTGCCGAGCACGCTCGACACGGTGTTCGTGAGCACGCCGGCGACGCCGCCGACGTCGTTCTGCAGTCGCGACTGGATGACGCCCGTCTTCGTGCGCGTGAAAAAGCTCAGCTCCATGGCCTGCAGGTGCGTGAAGAGACGCACGCGCAGCGCGCCCATGACGTTGTTGCCGATCGTCGCGGTGAGCCACGTCTGCCAGACGCCGAGCAGCGCCGAGACGATGAAGACGGCGATCATCGCGATGACGAGCCACGTGAGCACCGGCAGGTTCGGTCCGGATGCCTCGCCGCTCGCGTCGACCGGGAACAGCCCGTCGTCGAACGCGCGCTGGGTGAGCAGCGGCGGGATGATGGCGAGCGCCGCCCCGACGAGCACGAGCGCGATCGTCGTGATGAGCGCGGCCTTGTGCGGAGCGAACAGTTCGGCGATGCGGCCGAGCAGATTCGGCACCTGCGGCGCCTCGGCGTTCGCGGCGCGCTGCGCCTCCTCGTCGGCGGCGAACACCCGGCGGGAACCCCCTCCGGCGCTGCCGCCCCCGCCGCCGCGACCGCCGCCGCCGGTTCCGCCGCCGCGTGGCGCTCCCCCGTGCATGCTCATGGCATCACCCTATGCCGCCCCTCGCACACGTCACCCGTCGTTCGCCGCGAGCAGAGCAGAGCGCAGCGGATGCCGCGGCTCTCGTCCACGACATCCGCCGGCGCCCGAGCCGGCTACCCCTTCGTGGAACCCGCGAGCAGGCCGCGCACGAAGTAGCGCTGCAACCCGAAGAAGACCGCGAGCGGGATCACGATCGAGATGAACGCGGCCGCGGTGAGGCGCTGCCAGTCCTGACCGCGCGTGCCGACCATCTCTGCCAATCGCTGGGTGAGCGGGGCGACGTCTTGCGTGCCGCCCGAGAAGATCAGCGCGACGAGCAGGTCGTTCCACACCCAGATGAACTGGAAGATCGCAAACGACGCGAGCGCGGGCGTCGCGAGCGGCAGCACGATGCGGAAGAAGATCTGCCCGTGCGTCGCGCCGTCGACCCGTGCGGCCTCGATGACGTCGGAGGGAATCTCGGAGATGAAGTTGTGCAGCAGGAAGATCGCGAGTGGCAGGGCGAACATCGAATGCGCGAGCCACAGGGGCAGGTAATTCTGCTCGGGGATGATCGGCACCACGTCGTGCAACCAGGCCTGCATGGGCCGGAGCCACGTCGAGAAGATCTGCAGCAGCGGCACGAGCGCCATCTGCAGCGGAATGATCTGCAACGCGAACACGAAGATGAACAGCCAGTTGACCCATTTGAACCGGATCCACGCGAACGCGTACGCGGCCATCGAGGCGAAGACGAGCGGGATCAACGTGGCCAGCACGGCGATCGCGATCGAGTTCACGATGTACGCGCCGAGCTGCGGCGACGACGACGATGTCGAGAGCAGCACGTCGCGGTAGTTGTCGAGCGTGAACCCCGGGTTCTGGAAGATCGTCCACCACCCGGTGGTGCGGATCAGCTCTGCTGGCCGGAACGACGAGACGAGCAGGCCGAAGGTCGGGATGGTCCAGAGCACCGCGATGATGAGCGAGATGATCGTCGCGGTGCGCGAGGTCAGCCGTTTCTTCACACGGGCCGTCTTGGGGCCGTACTCACTGCGCTCGGCGGCCTCGATGGAGCCGAGGTTCTCACCGACCGGGAGATCGGCGGGGGCGACGCTGCTCATCGGATCTCCCTCTGCTTGCGGAGCACGTTGACGTTGTAGATGACGATCGGGAGCACGAGCACGAAGAGGATCAGCGCGAGTGCCGAACCGCGCCCCACCTCGCTCGCCCGGAACGCCTGGGTGTACATCTCGTTGGCGATGACGCTCGTGTTGAAGTTTCCGGCGGTCATCGTGCGGACGATGTCGAAGACCTTCAGCGTCGCGATCGAGATCGTCGTGAGCACCACGACGAGAGCACCGCGGATTCCCGGAACAGTGACGTTCAGGAAGCGCTGCCAGCCGTTCGTGCCGTCGAGCTGCGCCGCCTCGATCTGCTCGGTCGGCACTCCCTTGATGGCCGCGCTCAGGAGCACCATGGCGAAGCCGGTCTGGATCCAGATCATGACGACGATCAGGAGGAAGGTGTTGATCGGATCGGTCTGCAACCACTGCACCGGTTCGCCGCCGGCCGCGACGACGAGGGCGTTCAGCAGGCCGATCTGCTCGCCGACTCCGTTGTAGTCGTACACGAAGCTCCAGATGACGCCCGCGCCGACGAATGAGATCGCGATGGGCATGAAGAGGATGACCTTGTAATAGCGCTCGCCCCGTGACTTGTCGATGAACACGGCGTAGGCGAGACCGACCGCCGTCGAGATGGTCGGCACGAGCAGCACCCAGATGATCGTGTTGATCAGCGTACGGATGGCCGCCGGCTGCGTGAACGTCCAGACGAAGTTGTCGAGGGTCCAGTCACCGCTCGCGTCTTGGAACGCCAGGAGGCTCGTGCGGATCGCCGGGTACACGAGGCCGATCGCGATGAAGAGCATCGCCGGCAGCAGGAAGAGCCCGAGCTGCCAGTAGTCGCGGCCCTTCTTCGGGGCCTTGTCGATGAAGAAGATGAGGAGGCCGATGACCGCGGCGAACACCGCGAGCCCCATCACCACCTGAAGGAGCTTGCCGAGCAGATCGGCGGTGGTCATCGTGCCTCCCAATGTTCGTCGTTGAAAACCGGAGTCGGGTCGAAGGCGGGTGACGGAGGGCGGGGACTTCGAATCCCCGCCCTCCGATCATGCCCCTCGGGCGTGAGTCGCGCCAGCTAACCCTGCGGCCAGCTCGACTCGATGGTGTCGAGCACTTGCGCGGTCTCTCCACCCGTGACCCAGGCGACGATGCCCTTCCAGAAGGAATCGGCGCCGACGGCACCCGGCATCAGGTCGGAACCGTCGAACCGGAACGTGGTCTCGGGGTCCTGCAGGATCTCGATCGACTGCGTCAGCAACTCGCTCGATGCGACCTGCGGGTCAAGACCCTTGTTGGCGCTGATGACGCCGCCGAGGCTCACCCGGTTGTTGGCCCACGTGTCGCTCGAGAGGTAGGTGCGGAACGCCTCGACCTCTTCGGCGTCGCGGAACGCGACCGGGAACTCGCCGCCGCCCGTGACGGACAGCGGGTCGTCGGCGTTGACCGGCGGGAGGAGGAACGCGAACACGCTGCCGTCGGACGCGACGGTGTTCTCGTCGCCGCCCTCGGGGTTCCAGAAGGTCTCGTAGAACGAGGCCTGGTGGTGCAGCGAGCACTCGCCGTCGAGAATCGGCAGGCCGGCGGTCTGGAACGCCTCGGTGACCTGCGTCGACACGTCGCCGATGCCGCCGTTGACCATCTCGTCGTTCTTCAGGTATTCACCGACCGCGTCGAAGGCCTCGGCGACCTGCGGGTCGTTGAACGGGATGCCGTGGGTGACCCACTGGTCGTACACGTCGGCGCCGTGGAGGCGCAGCATGTAGTCCTCGATCCAGTCGGTGCCCGGCCAGCCCGTGGCGTCGCCCGACTCGAGGCCGACGCACCAGGGCTTGTGGTCGCCCTCGGCCGCGATCGTCGCGGAGAGCTCGGTGAGCTCGTCGAGGGTCTTCGGGATCTCGTAGCCCTTCTCCTCGAACTCCGCCGGCGAGTACCAGATGTAGCCCTTGATGCTGGCCATGAGCGGCGCTGCGTAGAAGGTGCCGTCGTGGGTTCCGTACTGCTTCCAGTCTTCGGACCACCACTCGTCGACGTTGGCCTCGACCGACTCCGAGGCCGGGATCAGCCAGCCGCCGGTGGCGAGCCGTGCGAGCAGACCGGGCTGCGGCACGATGCCGACGTCGGGGGCGTTGCCACCCTCGGCGAGCACGGCGATCTGCGCCTCGAACTCACTCGATCCCTGATAGTCGACGGAGATGCCGGTGCAGGTCTCGAAGTCGGCCCACGACTCGATGAGGCGATCGGCCTCGAGGTCGAGGATGGTGCCGGCGACGCTGACCTCGGCGTCTTCGAAGGTGCCGTACTCCTCGTAGTCGGTGCAATCGACGTCGGCCGCGTCCTCCTCCGCGATGTCTCCGGTGCAGCCCGTGAGGGCGAGTCCAACCGCCGCGGCCGCCACCACGGGGGCCATCCAACGGCGATGCCGTCTGATTCTCATGTCATCTCCTCGTCGAGTGAATGTGGTGCAGGCGAAGCCGGGAACCGGTTCCAGCCTCAACGCTAGAACACCCTCCGCCCTCGTCACAAGGGATCGGAGGTCACGGTTCGGCCACTCCCGCGCACTGCCGCATGAGCTAGCCGAGAGCGCTCTCACCGTGCCGATCGGTCGCTGCGTCGGATTGGGGGCTCGAGCAGGAACCGGTTCCACATCGACCACACCGGGCAGTACACTCTGCTTCGAACCAGCCCGACGGAGGGAGGCTCGCATGGCCGCCATCGGCGATGTCGCACGCCTCGCCGGCGTCTCGAAGGCCACTGCCTCCCGCGCGCTCTCGGGCAAGGGCTATGTCGCCGACGCGGCGCGCCGACGGGTCGAGTCCGCCGCAGCGGAGATCGGCTACATCGCCTCCCCCGACGCCGCGAGTCTCGTCACCGGGCGAACCAAGAACATCGGGGTCGTCATCCCGTTCGTCAACCGCTGGTTCTTCGGCGAGGTGCTCGAGGGCATCGAGCGCGCCCTGCTCACGGCCGGCTACGACCTGACCCTCTACAACCTCTCCGAGCGCGGCCCCGAGCGCACTCGGGTGTTCGAGTTCTTCCTCGCCCGCAAGCGGGTCGACGCCGTCATCGCGGTGGGGGTCGATCTCGACGAGAGTGAGGTCGCCGCGCTCGAGCGCCGCGAGAAGCCACTCGTGTGCCTCGGCGGCACGGGGGGCACTTCGGCGCGGCTCTCGGTCGATGACCGAGCGGTCGGCCAGCTCGCGACCGAGCACCTGCTGCACCTCGGCCACACCCGTATCGCGCACCTCGCGGGCAGCGGAGCCCGCGCGCACCCCGACTCGGTGCCGGGCCGGCGACGACACGGGTTCCTCGACGCGATGGGCGCCGTCGGCAAGGTGCCGTCGCCCGCCGACATCGTCGAGACCGAGATGACCATGCCCGGCGGCTATCGCGCCGCCCTGCAGCTGCTCGGGCACCCCGGCCCTCGACCGACCGCGGTGTTCGCGGCATCCGACGAGGTGGCGTTCGGCGCCATGCGCGCGGCCGAGCGCCTCGGCATCGCCGTGCCCAGGGAGCTCTCGGTCGTCGGCGTCGACGGACACGAGTACGCCGAGATGTTCGACCTCACGACGATCGAGCAGTACCCGGGCGAGCAGGGCCGGTCGGCGGTGGAGGTCGTGCTGCGCCTCCTCGGCGAGGGCGAGGTCGCCGACCCGCTCCCCGACTCGGGCGCACCGATGCCGACCCGCCTCGTCGTTCGCGCGAGTTCGACGGCCGCTCCGCGCTGAGCGGGCGGGCGCAGAACGACGGATGCCCCGTGGCTCGTGAGCCACGGGGCATCCGTGTGATTCAGGTGACGCGAGTCACCTCAAGCAGGTGCGCTCGAACGAGCGCGCCGGATTACTTGAGGGTGACGGTGGCGCCGGCGGCCTCGAGGGCCTCCTTCGCCTTGTCGGCGGTCTCCTTGTTCGCGCCCTCGAGCACGGCCTTGGGAGCACCGTCGACGACGGCCTTGGCCTCGCCGAGACCGAGCGAGGTGAGCTCGCGGACGGTCTTGATGACCTGGATCTTCTTGTCGCCGGCAGCCTCGAGGATGACGTCGAAGGAGTCCTTCTCCTCAACCTCTTCAGCAGCAGCGCCAGCGCCACCGGCAGCGGCGACGGGAGCGGCCGCGGTGACCTCGAACTTCTCTTCGAACGCCTTCACGAACTCGCTGAGCTCGACAAGCGTCAGACCCGAAAACTGCTCGAGCAGCTCTTCAGTGGTGAGCTTCGCCATGATGTATCTCCTAGATTTCTTGGTGTTGTAGAACGAGAACGTCGGGCGCTTACGCGGCCGCGGTCTCCAGCTTTTCGCGAAGCGCGTCGATGGTGGCGGCAGCCTTGCCCATCGTCGCCTTCATCATTCCCGCTGCCTTCGCCAGCAGAACCTCACGGCTCTCGAGCGAGGCGTACTTGTTGACCTCGTCGGCGTTGAGGGCCTTGCCCTCGAAGACGCCGCCCTTGATCACAAGATTCGGGTTTGCCTTGGCGAAGTCACGAACGGCCTTGGCGGTGGCGACGAAGTCGCCGTGCACGAAGGCGACGGCGGACGGACCGACGAGGTCGGCGTCCAGCGTCGAGATACCCGCGTTGTTCGCGGCGATCTTGGTCAGCGTGTTCTTCACCACGGCGTAGTTCGCGTCCTGACGGATGTCGTTGCGCAGCTGCTTGAGCTGGGCAACCGTCAGGCCGCGGTATTCGGTCAGCAGAACGGCGGTCGAGCTCTCGAACAGGTTCGTGAGTTCGGCAACCGAGGCTTCCTTGTTCGCCATGGCCACTCCTTGTGTCTCAACATGCATCGCGATGGCGGTGCACGGCTTCGGATCGCGGCTCAAGTGGCGAGGTGCTGCGGGCAACAAAAAAGCTCCGGCGCAGTTGCGCGGAGCTCGGCCGGTCTCCCGGAAGTCTTCGTCACACCTGCGCGGGCCCTTGCTTTCGCAAGACTTCGGTCGCGTCACGCTGTGATCAACACAGCGGGCGCACGACAACCAGCGGTCTTCGGCTCCGTACAGGCTAACGGATGCCGCGGCATCCGCCAAATCGGCAGGGCGCCCGGGTCGTCTGACCCGGGCGCCCTGTGCGATCAGTCGCGCGACGATGCGCCGGCGCGGCGCATCGGCCAGCTCAGGGGCGCACCTCGACGGTGAACGCCTGCACCGGACCGATGTTGCCCGCGGCATCCGTCGAGCGGTACTCGACTCGGTGCGCGCCGTAGCCCGGCTCGCGCGGCTGGAACGGCGAGAGCGACATGCCGCCCGTGCCGAGGTTGCCGTAGACGAGGTCGTCGACGTTCGTGCCCGTGGGGGTGAACAGGAACGGGGCGTCCGCGTCGGTCGGCCAGCCGTAGTAGTTGTGCCAGCCGTCGCCGTCGAGGCGGAACTCGGTGACGAGGGCGCCCGCCTGGTCGTCGGTCGCGGTGAGCTTCATCGTGAACGACTCGTCGACGACGTAGTGCGGCTCGCCGTTGTCACCGACGGTCGTCTCGACCGGAGCGGAGATGACCGCCTCGACCGAGGGGCCGGCCGCGTCGACCGTCCAGGTCAGCGTCTCGGAGGCCGCGCCGTGGCGCTTCGAGTCGGAGACCGTCGCGGTGACCGTGTGCGTGCCGGCAGCGAGCCCGAGGTCGGCGAGCTCGAGGGTGCGCGCGTCGTGCGGGTTGCCGACGCGCTCGCCGTCGACGGTCCACGTGACCTCGAAGAGGCGGTCGGGGCGGTGCGTGGTCTCGACGTAGAGCACGTCGAGCGAGCCGACGGGGCGGTCGGTGCGGGTCGACTCGGTGAAGGCCGGCTCGACGTCGCTCGACGCCGGCGCTTCGGCGCCGACGGTCCACGTCCGCGTCTGGGTCATCGACGGGGCGTCGCGGAGCGCGGGGTCGCGCACGAACGGCGTGTTGTCGACGACCGTGACCGTCACGACGTCACCGGGCTTGGCCGGCGTCTTCTTCAATTCGAGGTGCGTGGTGTTGTGGGGGTTCGGCACGGCCTTGCCGCCGACCGTCCACTCGATGTCGAGCTCGTGGTAGACGGGGTGGGCGACGTCGATGGAGATCACGCCGTCGTCGGGGACCGACGCGCCGTCAGCGGGCGCCGCCGCGATGAGCGGCACCTTGGAGGAGATGCGCTCGGTCATGATCTCGCGGCCCACCTGGTCCATCTGGTAGCCGAGGGTCTTCATCATCGAGTGCCGGCTGGGGCGGAAGACGCCGGTCGAGTAGTACATGCCGCCCTCGTGGACG
This sequence comes from Agromyces sp. CCNWLW203, assembly GCF_036576125.1. NCBI lineage: Bacteria > Bacillati > Actinomycetota > Actinomycetes > Micrococcales > Microbacteriaceae > Agromyces > Agromyces sp. CCNWLW203. The sequence continues at coordinate 422,083 of NZ_JAZHYX010000001.1, forward strand.
CCGATCGTGCCCCCGGCCTCGCTCGGCTCGCCGAGCCAGCGCCACCACTTGACCTGCTGTGCGGCCATCTCCTCGGCGGTCAGCAGCGTGTGCGTGGCCGACCGGGGTTCGGGGCCCGTGTAGTCGCCCGTGGTGACCCCGCGCGAGTAGTAGTCGTACTCGTCGGCGAGGCCGCCGAGCGAGTGGCCGATCTCGTGGGGCGAGATCAGCGCGGAGAGGGAGTTGCCGCCGCTCGCGGTCGCGTAGCTTCCGCCCGCGCCACCGTAGGTGTCGCTGTTGGCGATCGCGAGGATCTGGTCGACCTCGGGCGCCGCCGCCGCGTACTGGCGGGCGAGCGAGTTGTTGACCGTGAGCAGTCGCTGCACGCTGTTCGGGTTGCATCCGCCCCAGAACGCCATCTTGAGCGGTGTCGTACGCCGCGGCGAATCGAGCGAGGAGTCGCAGCTGACGCCCGACTCCCCCGAGATGATCTCGACCGCGTACACGTTGAAGTAGTTGCGGTAGCTCTTGTACGGCTCGATGCTCCACATGGTCTCGAGGTGCTCCTCGATCTGCTCGCGGAACAGCGGCTGCTCCTCGGCCGTGTAGCCGTCGCCGAGGATGACGAGCGAGAAGCGCTCGGACGGGTCGCCGGTGACCTGGATGGGCACGAGCGTCGAGCTGCCGACGGCGGGCTCGTCGGCGTTGGCGGCCTGGGCCGCGGTGACGGTCAGGCCGGTCGTCAGCACTGCGGAGAGCGCGAGGGCGGCGGCGCGACGGCCCCGCGCACGCGGCGTGGAGGCCCGGGGCGTCAGGGGCGGGGCGAGGGGTCGGGCGTTCATGCGATGGTTCCCTTCATCTGGATGGCCAGCGGCGCTGCGTTGCGTCGTGGGCTGAGGATCGCCGCATGGGTGGCGCGGTGCCTCACAGCCTAGGAACCAGCTCGGCGACCAGTCATCGACCAAGTGTCGAGCAACCGCGCATGATCCTTCGACAGTTGTCGAGGGCCGCTTCGTCGAAGGTCGAACGGCGCGGGAATAGTTGACCGAGGTCCAAAGTTGACTCAATGCAACCAATTATATATAGTTGACGAATATCAACTTGTATGACGTAAGGAAACACGTGACTTCAGTGGCAGAAAAGCCAGCGACCGGTGCAGTGCCGGCCGTGCCGGCACAACGCACCCCGCGCGAGGTGATCATCGCCATCTCGGGCCTCGTCGTGGCGATGTTCGTCGCCGTCATCTCCGGCACGGTCGTCTCGACCTCGATGCCGCTCATCATCGCCGACCTCGGCGGCGACCAGACCGCCTACACGTGGGTTATCACCGCGAGCCTGCTCGCCATGGCCGTCTCGACCCCGATCTGGGGCAAGCTCGCCGACCTCGTGAACCGCAAGGCGCTGCTCATCACGTCGATCGGCCTGTTCGTCGTCGGCACGGCGATCGCGGGCTTCGCACAGGACACGTCGACCCTCATCGCCGTGCGCGTGATCCAGGGCCTCGGCGCGGGCGGCCTCATGTCGCTCGTCATGATCCTCATCGCCGTCATCATCTCGCCGCGCGAGCGCGGCAAGTACATGGGCTTCGTCGGCGGCATCATGGCCGTCGCGACCATCGGCGGCCCGCTGCTCGGCGGCGTCGTGACCGACGCCTGGGGCTGGCGCGCCAACTTCTTCCTTCCCGTGCCGCTCGCGATCATCGCCCTCATCGTCATCCAGCGCACGCTCCACCTGCCGCCCATGCCGAAGCGCGCCGTGAAGATCGACTACCTCGGCATCGCACTGCTCACGGTCGGCGTCTCGCTGCTGCTCATCTGGGTCTCGCTCGGCGGCAGCCAGTTCGACTGGGACTCCATGACGAGCTTCGTCATGATCGGCGTCTCGGCGGCCGCCATCGCCGGCTTCATCGTGACCGAGTTCTTCGTGGCCGAGCCCATCGTGCCGATGTCGCTCTTCAAGAACCGCACCTTCACGCTCTCGGTGATCGCCTCGGTCTCGATCGGCGTCGCGATGTTCGCGACCAGCGTCTTCCTCGCGCAGTACTTCCAGCTCGCCCGCGGCGCGACGCCCACCGAGTCCGGGCTCATGACGATCCCGATGATCGTCGGCCAGATGGGCGCCTCGATCCTCATCGGCGCACTCATCAGCAAGTTCGGCAAGTGGAAGGGCTTCATGCTCTTCGGGTCGCTGCTCGTCGTCGCCGGCAGCTACCTCATGACGACGCTCAGCTACGACACCGACTACCTCTGGGTCAGCGTCTACATGGTCGTGCTCGGCGCCGGCCTCGGCATGGTCATGCAGAACCTGACGCTCGTCGTGCAGAACGACACTCCCGCCTCGCAGCTGGGTGCCGCGAGCTCGAACGTGAACTTCTTCCGCACGATCGCGGGCACGATCGGCGTCACCATCATGGGCTCGCTGCTCGCCACGCAGGTCGGCACGCACATCACGTCGGGGCTGAAGGGCTACACGCCCACCTCGCCCGAAGACGTCGAGGCGCTGAAGGGCCTCGCCGGCGGCGGCATCCCCCACGTCTCCGAACTGCCCGAGGGCATCCGCGTCATCATCGAGAACGCCTACGGCAGCGGCATCGCCGACGTCTTCTGGATCGCCGTGCCGCTCGCGGTGCTGAGCGTCATCGCCATCGCCTTCCTGCCGAACAAGGCGCTCTCGACGAAGACCTCCGCCGAGCAGCTGAAGGAGGAGTTCGAGCAGGTCGCGATCGACCTCGCAGAGGCCGAGATCGGCGCGCCCGTCACCTCCTCGATCCAGCTCGTCGAAGCGGATGCCGCGGCCGCGCGCCCCGCGACGACGGCCCCGCGTCAGCGCGGCGCCGACGACACCTCCGCCACGGGCGGCGGGCGATAGCATGACCATCGTGACCGAGGCTTCCACACCGCTCGACGAGGCCATCGCCGACGTCGAAGTGCAGATGAGCGTGCTGTTCAGCAAGGCCCGTCTCGTCTGGAAGGAGGCGGCGCAGCAGGTGCACCCCGACCTGCAGCCCGCGGCCTACAAGCTGCTCTCGACGATCGTGCGACTCGGGTCCGCGAACGCGCACGTGCTCGCCGACATGTTCGAGATGGACAAGTCGGTGGTCAGCCGTCAGGTGCGCCTGCTCGAGGAGCTCGGACTCGTCGAGACCCGCGCCGACGAGCGCGACGGGCGTGTGCGCGTGCTCGTCGCGACTCCGGTCGCCGAGGCGCGGATCCGCGAGGTGCGCGAGCGCAACCAGCAGCGCCTGCACGCGGTGCTCGTCGATCATCCCGAGGCGGAGCTGCGGGGCTTCGCCCAGCTGCTCCGGCGCATCGCCGAAGCCTGAACCCTCAGTCGCTGATCACGAACGAAGACCCGCACCCCGAGGGTGCGGGTCTTCGTCGTCACCGCGGCGCCGAGCAGGTCACGACGTAACCTCACCATCTCCCCCCTCGAATGAACTAGGGTCGGGATCGAGGCGTCGACCAGCACCGACGCCCCCGTCCCGCTCGGAGAACACGTCGCGCCATGAAGCACTTCCGTCTCGTCATCGCCAGCCTCGCCCTGCTCGGGATCACCGCACTCGCGCTGCCCGCGGCCGCGGCCGCCGAAGAGACCGAGACCGAGTCCTCGGTGACCTGGGCGATGAGCCCGGCCGACGAGTCGGGCCCCGACGGCAGGTCGTGGGTCGAACTCGAGCTCGACCCCGGTGCCACCGCCACCGAGCACCTCGCGGTTCGGAACTTCGGCGACCGCGACGTCACGTTCGCGATCACCGCCGCCGACGGGTACTTCACTCCGACCGGCCGGTTCAACATGCTCCCGTCCGACGCGGAGTCGGTCGACGCCGGCACCTGGATCTCCGTCGACGAGCAGGTCACGGTCGCACCCGGCGGCACCGCCGTGCTGCCGTTCACGATCGAGGTGCCGGGCGACGCGACCCCCGGCGATCACGCCGCCGGCATCGCCGCATCGATCTACACCGAGAGCGCCGGCGACGGCGCCGGCCTCGGGGTGGAGAGCCGCGTCGGATTCCGCGTGATGACGCGCGTGACCGGCGTCGTGCAACCGGGCCTCGTGGTCACCCCTGCTCCCGACTACGTCACCTCGTGGAACCCGTTCGAACCGGGTCGGGTCGAGCTCGAGTACCTGCTCGAGAACACCGGCAACGTGCGGCTCACGGTCAGCGGGTCGGTCGAGCACGGCGGAGCCGTCTACCCCGCTCCCGACACCGAGCAGGCCCAGCCGATCGAGCTGCTCCCCGGCGACCGACGCACTCTGAGCATCCAAGTGCCCGATGTCTGGCCGACCGTCTTCGTCGCCCTGCCGTTGACGATCACCCAGGGCGTCATCACGCCCGACGGGGAGGCCTCGGAACTCGACCCGATGGAGGTCGAGGTCGCGGTCTGGGCGATCCCGTGGCCGCAGCTCCTCATCGTGCTCGCACTCGCCCTCATGATCACGGGCCTCTTCTGGGGCCGTCGTCGCCGCACGAAGCAGATCGAGCACCTCGTCGACCAGGCCCGTGAGGCGGGCCGTCGCGAGGCCGAGCAGACCGTCAGCGCCGGCGACGCCGGCGGCACCGGCGCGGAGAGCCCTGTGGCGGAGGTGCAGCGATGACCCCCGGGCGGCGCACGCCGCGACGCACGCCCCTGCGCTCGTCGACGCTCGCCTCGGCCGCGGCGCTGGGACTCCTGCTCGCACTCGCGCCCTCACCGGCGTTCGCCTCGGAGTCCGATGACGGCACCGGAGTCACGCTCGACGTTCGCATCAGCCCGGTCGACACGACGGCGCCGACGGTCGAGATCGTCTTCGACTCGAGCACGGGCGCCAACAACGGCAACGGCAACGGCAAGCCGAAGGGCGATCGCCCCGGCAAGGCCAACGGCAAGCACGACGAGTACACCGCCAAGGGCGAAGTGCGCGTGACGGTGAACTCGAACGACCCCGACCCCCAGCCCGCCTCGGGCGTCGCCCTCGTCGAGTACTCGATCGACGGCGGCCCGTGGCAGACCTACACCGAGCCGTTCGCCATCCGGGCGCACGGCAAGCACAAGATCTCGGCTCGCGCCGTCGATGTCGCCGGCAATGTCGGCGACATCGATCTCCGCTCATTCAAGATCACGGGCAAGCCGCAGGGCTGAGCCGACGGGCTGAGCCGACGGGCTGAGCCGACGGCGACGAGAAGGCCCGCACCCGGATGCTTCCGGGTGCGGGCCTTCGGCCGGGCGCGGTGCGAGCCGCGCCGGTCACGCGCTGCGGCTGCTATCCAGCCGCGCGGAGCGAAGCCTGCAGCGCGTCCATCCCGCCGACGAGCGGCAGGTGCACCGTCGAGGCCGACGGCTGGAGCGTGAGCTCGGTTCCGGCCGCCGGGCGCACGGTGTACTCGAAGTCCGACGACATGATGACGACGCCGATCCGCGATCCGGCCGAGAACACGTAGTCCTTCGGCTCGAAGTCGAAGTCGTAGCCGTAGGCGGTGCCCGGCGTGATCGGCTCGGTCACGGCAGACGAACTGCGGTTCTCGACATCGGCCCAGCCGCGCGTGATGATCTTCGGCGCTCCGGTCGCGGGGTACTCGACGAGCAGTGCCGTGAGGTTGGCCTTGGTGCGGTCCACCGACAGCTTCAGCGACACCGACGGCGTGCCTGAGAGGCGCAGCGGCTCACCGAGTGCCTCGGTGCGGTACGCGAGCCGGTTCGGCGACGTCTCCGCCGCGGCGAGGGCGTTCGCGCGGATGCTCGCGTCGTCGACCAGGTTCTCGGTCGCGCGGGAGCCGTCACGCGAGACGGCGAGGCCACCGACCCCGTCGGCCGCGGCGGCCGGGCTGAACTTCAGCTTGACCTGCTCCATGGCCGGGTCGGGCCACTCGGGGTACTCGGTGAGCGTGCGGTCCTCGCGGACGACGTACGCCTTCGGCAGCTGCTCCACGCCGTTCTCGACGTCGTAGAGGTAGCGCGTGAACCAGCGGTTCAGGAGCGTGTCGTTCGGGTTGCCGCCGTGGCCTCCCTGGTGGAGGTAGAGCTGGTGGGGCACGCCGTTCGCCTTCAGCGCCTCGTACAGGTCGGAGGCGTTCTTCGTCATCACGTTCCAGTCGTTCTGCCCGTGGGCGACGAGCGTGGCGGCCGTGATCTTCTCGGCGTCGGCGAGGTAGTCGCGCTCGTCCCAGAACGGGCTGGAGTCGCCGGTCGCACGATCTTGGTTTGCGCGGAGTTCGTCGATGACGGGCTGGCAGATCTCCTGGTCGAATCGCGTGTAGACGTAGTCGGCCAGCACGTCGAGGTCTTCGCCCTGGTAGCCGCCGGGCGCCCGGACGGCGCCGTTCGAACGGTAGTAGTTGTACCAGCTCGAGATCGCCGAGACCGGCACGATCGCCTCGAGACCCTCGACGCCCGTGCTCGCCACGCCGATCGGCAGCGTGCCGTTGTACGAGGTGCCGATCATGCCGACCCGACCGGTCGTCCAGTCCGCGGTCACCTCGGTCGCACGATCGATGCTCGTGTACGCGGTGGCGCGTCCATTCAGCCAGTCGACCACGGCCTTGCCCGCCAGGGACTCGTTCAGGCCGCCCGAGGTCGGGCAGCCCTCCGACCAGCCGCTGCCGAAGCCCTCGGCATGCACGACGGCGTAGCCGCGCGGCACCCATGTGTTCTCGAGCGACCCAGAGATGCGCGGGCTCGTGCGATTTGTCGGCGTGAAGGCGGGCCACGCGTCCTTCTCCGTCGGCGGCGCGCCGATCTCGTGGTCGACGCCCCAGTTCGTGACCTGCGTGCCGCCGGCGTAGTACGGGCTCATCTCCATGAGCACCGGCACCTTGAGGCCGTCGGCGGTCTGCGGAACCCGGCTCACGTCGATGTGCACGAGGTCGGGCTTGCCGTCGCGATCGGAGTCCACGTCGCTCTCGACCCACGCCTCCTCGTTGATCCACTCGGACGCGACCTTCGTGAAGACGGCCTGCGAGAGGCCGTCCTGGAAGGTCGGCTCGATCTCGGGCGCCGAGGCCGCGTACGCCGGCGACGCTGCGACGACGAGTCCGCCGGCGAGCACCGACGTCAATGCCACGGCGACGGCACGATTGCGCCGTCGCCGATCCGAATGGGGGGCCGCTGAGGTCATGTGGAGCTCCTTCGATCGTGATCGGGGCCCTTCGGCTCGCCGTTGCGTTCGGTCGAGCGAGCACCCGCTGGCTCACAGGCTAGGCACAGCCGAAGCACGGGTCACGCGTCAGGCGTCGCGCCGGAGCGGCGGGCCGATCGACAGATGTCGAGGTCGGCCTCGGGCGGTCACCCGGCTTCGCGGGCCCCGTCGCTCTTGCTCGCCTCGCCGGCGCGCAGCAGGAGCGAGATGTGCACGCCGAGACGGTCGAGACCGTCGTCGAGGTCGATGCCGAGGATCCGCTGCGCGCGATTCAGCCGGTTGTAGAGCGAGGTGCGATGCACCCCCAGTCGCGCGGCAGCGGTCTGCACGTGTCCGGCGGCCGCGAGGTACGACTCGAGCGTCTCGATGAGCACGTCGCCGTCGCGCTCCGCAGCGAGTCGCTCGAGACCGGGCTCGAAGTCTCCGGAGCGGAGGCCTGCCGCCGATGCCGAGTCCAGTCCGCGGTACACGCCGAGCCGGTCCCAGTGCAGCACGCGCTCCTGCAACCGGAACGAGGCGGCGATGCCGAGTGCACGGCGCGCCTGCCGATAGCTCTCCCGGGCCATGGCGACGGATGCCTCCCCGCCGACGGCGACCCGCAGGGAGACCGCGAGCGCTCCGCCCGCCGATTCGGCGATCACGCGGGCGATGCGGTCGGTATCGGCGAAGCGTCCGGTCGACGACGGAACGACGACCGCAGCATGGTCGCGTCTGGCGAGGGTGAGCACGCCGCGACCGCCGAGCGCACGACGCGCCTTGCGCGCCCAGCGCTCGACCGACTCGTCGGCTTGGGCCGCCGGCGACCCGGGCAGTACGTCGGTCGTCAGCACGTAGACGCGCAGCAGCCCGCTCTCGAACCGTCCGGATTCGACGAGCTCGTCTGCCGCACGGCGTCGCCGCACCTCGGCGCGGCCGAGCACGAGTTCGCGGGCGAGCTCGGCCTCGCGGGCCGACTCCCCTTCCTCGGACATCCTGACGCGAGCCCATTCGTCGGCGACCAGCTCTGCGGAGGCTCGCGCGCGAGCGAGGTCGAGCGGCCGCACGACCTCGGCCGGCTCGATGAACCAGAGGTGGCCGAACACGACGCCCGATCGGCCGATCGGCACGCAGACGCGCGGCAGCATGCCCAGTTCGGGATTGCCCGGGACGCGCACCGCGGAGGTCGCGGCGTAGACGCCGAGCCGGCTGAGCCACGTGTGCACCGCCGGATCGGCGCGGTGCTCGAGGATCGAGCGGCGACGCACCTCGTCGATCTCGTCGGGGTGCGGGCTGTAGGCGACGACGGAGCGTCGATGGTCCTCGACGAGGGCCGGGCGCCCGAGCTCGGCGGCGATGCGGGTGATCGTCTGCTGCAGGCTCATGGGCGTCTCGGGGTAACGGCTGGTGGTGCGGGTGGGGGTCGGTGGCTCCCAGCCTATGCTGACGGGGCGAGCGGCAGCGCGACGACGAACGCCGTTCGGCCGGGCTCGCTCGAGACCGACACGTCGCCGTGGTGGGCCTCGACGACGGCCTTCACGATCGCGAGTCCGAGACCGGTGCTGCCGGCGATGCGCGATCGCGAGGAATCGCCCCTGGCGAAGCGTTCGAAGAGCGAGTCGGCGAGCGCCGGCGCGATGCCGGGGCCGTCGTCTTCGACCGTCAGCACGACGTGGTCGCCGTCGCGTTCGAGCGAGGCCACGATCGACGTGCCGTCGGGCGTGTGCACGCGCGCGTTTGCGAGCAGGTTCGTCACGACCTGCCGCAGGCGCGGCTCGTCGCCGACGACGACCGCCGCGGCATCCGGAAGCCGTACCTCCCAGTCGTGGCCGGGGCCGGCGGCCTGCGCATCGCCGACCGCCTCGACGACGACCCGGCCGAGATCGACGGGCAGGGCCGCGAGCTCGCGCCCCTCGTCGAGCCGGGCGAGCAGCAGCAGGTCTTCGACGAGCTCGGTCATGCGCACCGACTCGGACTCGATGCGGCCGATCGCGTGCACGACGTCGGGCGGCAGTTCGCCGCCGTGCAGCCTCGTGAGTTCGGCGTAGCCGCGGATCGACGCGAGCGGCGTTCGCAGTTCATGGCTGGCGTCGGCGACGAAGCGGCGCACCTTCTGCTCGCTCTCCTCGCGAGCGGACAGAGCGGATGCCACGTGCCCGAGCATGCGGTTGAACGCACCGCCGAGGCGCCCGACCTCGGTGTGTTCGTCGTCGACGGATACACGCTCGGCGAGCGCGACGTCGCCGCGGGCGAGGGGAAGTTCCGAGACGTGCAGCGCGGTCTCGGTCATGCGCGAGAGCGGCGCCAGCGCACGTCGAACGATGAGTGAGCCGAATCCGAGCGCGAGCACCAGGCCCGCAAGCGCGACGACGGCGATCGTCACGGCGAGCTCCCTCGTGGCCGCCACCACCTCGGCGAGCGGCAGGGCGATCACGACACGCGTCTCGGGAGCGATGTCCTTGCGCTCCGACAGCGCGCGGAACTCGCCGAGCCCACGTCCCATGTCGATCGTGTGGGGCTGCCCGTCGTCGGGAACGGCGGCGAGCGTCGACGTCGCGCTCGACGGCAGCTTCAGGATGCCCTGCGCGTCCTCGGCGATGTAGGCCGCGTCGGCCTGGCCGGAATCGGGGACGACCGCCGCGAGCGTGCCGGCCGATTGGCCTGCGACATCGAGCAGCGGCGTCGCCGCCTCACCGCTGCCGGGGAACGGCACCGGGCCTTGGAGGTTCAGTTCGGCCCGGTCCATCGCCGAACGCAGGTCGGCGTCGACTGCGGCCATCGACGAAGTGTGGAAGACGCTCACGCTCACCACGCCGACCACGGCGCTGACGGCCGCGAGGAGCCCAGCGAGCACCAGCAACAGCCGACGCTGCAGCGTCCATTCGCGTCGGCGCGGAAGGTCGGCCTCCACGGGAAAGTCCGGACCCGCGTCGACCGCCGACACCGCGCCGGTCGCGTTCGCCCGGGCCGACGCCGCGTAACCGGGATCGCCCGGCTGCGTCATCCGGCGGCCTTCAGCATGTAGCCGGCGCCGCGCACCGTGTGGATCATCGGGGCGCGTCCGGCGTCGATCTTCTTGCGCAGGTACGAGATGTAGAGCTCGACCACCGACTCCTTGCCGCCGAAGTCGTAGCTCCAGACGCGGTCGAGGATCTGCGCCTTCGAGAGCACGCGGCGGGGGTTGCGCATGAGGAAGCGAAGCAGCTCGAACTCGGTCGCGGTCAGCTCGATCGGCGTGCCGCCGCGGCTGACCTCGTAGGAGTCCTCGTCGAGGGTCAGGTCGCCGACGACGAGCACCGGGTCCTTCGCCTGGGCGAGGGTGAGGGTCGAGCGGCGGATGAGTCCGCGCAGGCGCGCCACGACCTCCTCGAGGCTGAAGGGCTTCGTGACGTAGTCGTCGCCGCCCGCGGTGAGGCCCGCGATGCGGTCGTCGAGGGAATCTTTCGCGGTGAGGAAGAGCACGGGGGTCTCGGTGCCCTCGGCGCGCACGCGCGAGAGCACCTCGAGGCCGTCGATGTCGGGCAGCATGATGTCGAGCACGATCGCGTCGGGCCGGAACTCGCGGGCGATCTTCACCGCCGACTGGCCGTCGCTCGCGGTGCGCACGTCCCACCCCTCGTACTTGAGGGCCATCTTGAGCAGCTCGGTGAGCGAGTGCTCGTCGTCGACCACGAGCACGCGCACCATCGAGCCGTCGCCCTTCGCGATCGCGGGGGCGCGGTGGGGGCTGGCCGGGGCGTTGCTCATATCTCCAGTATCCGCGTCGAGCTATGCGTTCCCTATGACTTCGGCGAGCGGATGCTGCATGCGTCTGCACTGCGCTGCGGGCGGGTAGGCGCACAGCACGTCAGAACAACGCTTACGGTGGAGGAGATGAGCACGACGCCCCCACGCCCCGCGCCCGCGACCTACCTGCGGCGGCGCCTCGTCGTGGGCGGCGCAGCGCTTGTCGCCGTCGCGCTCGTGGTCTGGCTCGTCGTGTGGCTCGTCATGGTCGCCGTCGCTGCGGCGGCACCGAAAGGCCCTGGCACGCAAGGGGGCGACGGCAGCGACCCGAATGCGGCGGCGCTCGAACTCGATCCCGAACTGCCCGCGCCCGTGCTGCGCCAGCTCGAGTACGTGCGCGACCGGTGGGATGCCGACTCGAGCGAGCGCTACGGCGTGCTCGGCGTCGACGACTGCGTGAACTTCGCGTCGCAGTCGCTCATCGAGCGCGGCTGGGAGGTCGACGACGAGTGGTGGTACTCCGAAGACGGTGACGCGTACGCCCACTCCGCCGCGTGGCGCTCGTCGACGGTGTTCCGCGACTACCTCGCCTCCCGTCCCGAGCGGGCCACGGCGCTGTCGGACTCGCAGCGCGCGAAGGTGAAGCCCGGCGACATCGTGCAGTTCGACTGGGACGACTCGGGCGATCGCGACCACACCGCCGTCGTCACCGCCGTACGCGAGGGCGACGACGGGGAGATCGACGTGTACTACGGCGGCCACACGGATGCCACGTGGGACCGCTCGGTCGACGACCACCCGAATCATCCCGAGACGAAGGTCTACTACTGGAGCGTCGCGGACTGACCGTCGCAGCCTGAACTGCCTCGCGGTCGGGGTTTGCTCAGGCGGGCTTCCTACGCTGGAACCGATGTCCCCCTCCCCCGCGCAGCCCGATTCCCGCCGCCGTCGTACCACCGTTCTCGCAGCGATCGCCGTCGTCGCCCTCGTCGTGAGCGGCGGAGCCGTCGCCTGGTGGACCGTTCAGCAGAGCGGCGACGCCTCAGCGGCGAATGCCGCCGACAGCGTCTCAGGCGCCCGCGACGCGGGCGGCGCGGGCCGCGAGGCATCCGATGCCGACAGCGGTGTCGCCGACTTCTCGGCATACTCCGACGGCGTCGCCGCCCAGCTCTCCTACGCGTTCGAGCACTGGGACGACACCGCGAGCGACACCTTCGGCTACCTCGACGACAACGACTGCGTGAACTTCACGAGCCAGACCCTGCTCGCGCGGGGCTGGGCCGAAGACGAGGAGTGGTGGTACGACGAGTCAGGCGACGCCTACGGCCACGCCGACGCCTGGATCAGCTCCACCGCCATGCGCGACTACCTCGAGGAGCACCCCGAGCGGGCGACCGCACTCACCGACGCCGAGCGCGCATCGGTGAAGGTCGGCGACGTCGTGCAGTTCGACTGGGACGACTCGGGCGACCGCGACCACACCGGCGTCGTGACCTCGGTCGAGACGGAACTCGACGGGTCGATCACGATCCTCTACGCGGGCCACACCGACCCGACGTGGGACCGCTCGGTCGACTGGGCGATCACCGAGCTGCACCCCGGAGGCGTGGCGTACTACTGGAGCATTCCCGAGTAGTCGAAGAGGCCGAGGCCCGCCTTCAACAGGGCGATGAACGCGGCGAGCACGAGCACGTTGACCACGACGCTGAGCCAGAAGGCACGGCGGAAGCTGCGCTTGCGCGTCTTGTGGCGAAAGAACTGCTGGGCGACGAGGGCGCCCGGCCAGCCGCCCACGAACCCCATCGTGAGCAGCGCCGACTCCGAGGTGCGCGGCGCACAACGCTTCGCCGCCCGCTTGTCGAGGCCGTAGGCGACGAAGGCCACGAGGCTCACCGCGCCATACCAGGCCGGAACCCACCAGGGCAGGCCGACGGCGACGACCGCGACGGCGAGCGCCGCGGCGAAGACCACCAGCACCGTCCAGCTCAGCGCCGACGGCAGCGGCCGTGAGAGGTCGCGGTCGGGGCGCGGGGCACGGGTCTGGTTCGGAGCGGGACGCACAGGCCCGATCGTACGGGGTCGGCTACTGGTTGGAGAACGCCGCGTCGAACGAGGCGGTCGGCTTCGGCCAGAGCAGCGAGCGGATGAATCCGACCGCCTCCGCCGCGCCGTGCAGCCGGTCCATGCCGGCATCCTCCCACTCGACCGAGATGGGTCCGGCATAGCCGATCGCGTCGAGCGCGCGGAACGAGTCCTCCCACGGCACGTCGCCGTGCCCCGTCGAGACGAAGTCCCAGCCTCGACGCGGATCGCCCCACGGTAGGTGCGAGCCGAGCACGCCCGCGCGGCCGTTCTGCGGACGCATCCGCGTGTCCTTGCAGTCGACGTGGTAGATGCGGTCCTTGAAGTCCCAGATGAAGCCGACCGGGTCGATGTTCTGCCACATCATGTGCGACGGGTCCCAGTTGAACCCGAACGCCTCGCGGTGCCCGATCGCCTCGAGCGTGCGCACCGAGCTCCAATAGTCGTACGCGATCTCCGACGGGTGCACCTCGTGCGCGAACCGCACGCCCTCGGCGTCGAAGACGTCGAGGATCGGGTTCCAGCGCGCGGCGAAGTCCTCGAAGCCCGCGTCGATCACGGATGCCGGCACGGGCGGGAACATCGCGACGTACGGCCAGATCGAGGAGCCCGTGAATCCCACGACCGTGTCGACCCCGAGGGCGCGGGCCACGCGCGCCGAGCGCTTCATGTCCTCCGCGGCGCGCTGCCGGACCCCTTCGGCGTCGCCGTCGCCCCAGGTGTAGGGCCGCAGGATCGCCTCGTGGCGGAAGTCGATGGGGGCGTCGCACACGGCCTGCCCCGTGAGGTGGTTCGAGATCGCGAAGACCTGCAGGCCGTGACGGTCGAGGATCTCGCGGCGCTCATCGAGGTAGCCGGGCTCCTCCTCCGCGCGCTTCAGGTCGAGGTGGTCGCCCGAGCAGGCGATCTCGAGCCCGTCGTAACCCCACTCGGCGGCGAGACGGGCGACCTCCGCGAACGGCAGGTCGGCCCACTGCCCTGTGAAGAGGGTGACCGGGCGGGTGGCAGATGCCGCGGCATCCGTTGCTGAAGGGGTCATGCTCGCTCCCGTTCGTCTTGCAGGGCGGTCAGGTAGCGGATGCTCCGTGCCGCCAGTTCGTCTTGCGATGCCGCGAGCGGTCGCCAGACCGAGGCGGCGACCGCGATCGTGTCGTTGTCGCCCGTGAAGGACTCGAGGCCGAGGGGTCCCGAGTAGCCGACGTCGTCGAGGGCGTCGAGAAAGGCCGGCCAGTCGATGTGGTCGTCGCCCACCGCGCCGCGGTCGTTGCCGCAGACCTGCACGTATGCGAGATGCTCGCCGGCGAGGCGGATCGCGTCGCCGACGCGCTGCTCCTCGATGTTCAGGTGATAGCTGTCGAGGGCGAGTCCGAGGCCGGGACCGAGCAGCGGCCCGAGCGCCTCGAGCGCCTGCTCGACGGTGTTGACGAGGCTCGTCTCGTAGCGGTTCAGCGGCTCGATCGCGAGTCGCACGCCGCTGCGCTCCGCCGCCCGCACGACCGGACGGAGGCTGTCCTGCAGTTCGCGGTACCGGGCCGCGCGCTCCTCGGCGTCCATGCGCCAGGTGCGGCCGGTGGCGGCCGTGAACGGGCCGGCGACCACGCGGGCGCCCAGTTGCTCAGCGACGCCGACGCAGTGCACGAGGTAGTTCTGGGTGGCGACGATCTCCGAGCCGGGCGCCGCGATGAGGTTGCGCCCCGGGCCCATCGCCCCGACCACCACGGGGGCGAGTCGGTGTTCGCGGAGCACGTCGGCCGCGGCATCCGGTGACCAGTCGCCTGGCGTCTCGACCGGCAGTTCGATCGATCCGAACCCCATGCCCGCTGCCTTCGCGGCGATCTCGGCGAGCGAGTCGTCGTCGAGCGGTGAGGTCCAGACCCAGGTGTTGACGCCGATGATGCGGCGCATGCTGCCTCCTTGCGGCGGATGCCGGGCTTCCGACGGTCGTTGGACCCGCAGCAATTCAGGTTGGCATGGGCGTGTCGCGGACCGCAATCGGGTGATCGGGCCCGCGACACGCCTCCGCTCCTGAATTGCTGCGGGGGTACTACGGGTGGTACTGGTGGTGCTGGTTACGGGATGATGCGGTCCTGCCAGACCTGCGGGTAACCCGGCAGGTCTTCGCCGCCGAACTTCGCGTAGTGGCCGTCGGGCATGCCGTCGTTCGCCTCGAGGTACTGGTCGACCTCTTCAGCGGTGATCGGCGACTGCGGCAGCACCCACTCCTTGGGGATCTCCTCGCCGGCGAAGATCTTCTGCGCGGCGAGCAGCGGGGTGCGCCACTGGAAGTTGGAGTACACCGGTGCAAGACCCGTGAGCCCCGTCTCCTTCCACTTGCGCAGGAAGCTCATCTCGTCTTCGCCCGTCATGACGGGGTAGTCGACGCCGGCGTCCTCGAACGCCTCGATGGCGGCGACGGCGCCGTCACCGGCGTCCATCCAGATGCCGTCGACATCGCCCTTGGCGAGCTCGTCGGAGATGATCTTCTTGATCTCGGTGGGGTCGGCTCCGGTGAAGTAGTCGACCGCCTCGATGTCGTTCTCCGAGAAGAGCTTCTCGGCCGCAGCCCAACGCTGTTCGAGCACGTCGACGCCCGGGAGGATCCGGAGCGCGACGACCTTCGAACCCGGCTCGAGTTCCTCGATGAGGAACTCCGCGGTGTCGATGCCCCACGCGAATCCGCCGATGGGGTGGATGAACGTGACGGGGCAGTCGGTCTGCACGCCGCGGTCGAAGACCACGACGGGCTTGCCGGTGTCGCACGCACGCTCGACGGCCGGGGTCATGGCCGCCGTGGAGTTCGGCGAGATGAGGTAGATGTCGCAGTTGCCTTCATTGATGAAGTAGTCGATGTCGGCGATCTGCGTGTCATCCGAGTCCTGCGCGTCGCGGGTCTCCATCTCGGAGATCGCTCCCGCTTCCTGCAGCACCTTCAGCTGTTCGTTCATCGTGATCCAGCCGGTCTGGCGCCACGGGTTGGAGATCGAGGCGTTCGCGAAGCACGCCTTCTTCGCCCCGGTGGACGCGTAGGCCGACGTGTCGGTCATCTCGGCGTTGATGTGCTGCAGCCACGGCTGGCCTTCGGGCCCCTCGGGCACGACGGACCGTTCTGCGTACTGCTTGTCGTAGAGCTCCTGGTCGAACCACTCGACCGCTTCCTCCGTGGCTCCGGCGTCTTCCGACGGCGCGGCCACGTTGGGGTCGGTGGTACATCCTGCCAGTGCCATGAGCGCGAGAGCGCCGACCATGGCGGATGCCACTGTATACCTGCGTCGCATCACGAACCTCCCTTGGTTTCGTTGTCAGCCCTCTGCGTCGAGGGAATGGGTGCAGGGCGAGCGGATGCCGCGGCATCCTGCTCCTCCGCCGGTGCCGGCGAAGTCTCAGTCGACGGCCCTGATGAGGGGTCCGGCGAAATCAGTGGGGCGGGCGCCTCGAGGGCGCGGCCCTTGCGACGGGCGCGAAGGGTGGTCGCCGAGTACGCGACGGCGAGGATGATGATCGCACCCTGGACCGCGTCGCGGTAGGTCGACGGCACCCCGGCGAAGTTCAGCAGCGTGAAGAGCGCCTCGAGGGCGAACGCACCGGCCGCAGCGGCGACGACCCAGCCGCGGCCTCCGCCGAGCACGACGCCGCCGAGCACGACCGCGGTGATCGCGGTGAACTCGTAGCCGCGGCCGACGCTCGGGTGCACGCCGGCGTAGCCGACGAGCAGCACCCCGGCGACGGTCGCCGAGAGCGAGGAGATCATGAACGTCGACGTCTTCACCCACCAGTTGCGGGTGCCCGAGAAGCGGGCGGTCGTCGGGTTGTCGCCAAGGGCGATGATTGTGCGGCCGAACGGGCGACGGGCGAACCAGATCGCGATGACGAGCACGACCACGAGCACCACGACCGACCAGGGCAGGATGTCGATGACGGGCAGGTCCCTGATGCCGCCACGACCGATCTCGCGGAAGCCGTCGGCGGGGTTGCCGGTCGCGGCACCGCCCGTCCAGTAGAGCGTCGCGCCGAGCAGGGCGAGCATCATGCCGAGCGTGGCGATGAAGCTCGGCACCTTCAGCATCGTGACGATGAGGCCGTTGACGAGGCCGATGAACGCGCCGAACACGAGCATGAACAGCAGCACGGGCAGCGACTTCGACTCGTCTTGTCCGATGAGGTTGCCGGCGATCACGACCTGGGCGGTGACGACGGAGCCCATGGAGAGGTCGAACTCGCCGCCGACGATCACGAAGTACTGGCCGATCGCGACGATCGCGACGGGGGCGACGCGCTGGATGAAGCGGATGAACTGCGAGGGCTCCGCGAACGACGGGTTCAGCAGCGTGATCGCGATGAGCAGCACGATCAGCAGCAGGAAGACGGCGCCCCTGGGGCTGATCAGCGTGCGGCCGAAGCCGGCGAGACGCTGTCCGACCGAGGGCTGCTGGGTGGTCACGGCGGTCATGCCGATGCCTCCTTCTCGTGCGCGACGGCGGGCGGCGGAGCACTCCGGTCGGCCGGTGTGTCGGGCGCCGCCGATCCGGTGCCGAAGCGCGGCCGCCTGCGGTCGAGCGATCGGCTGGTGTAGACGGCGACCGCTGCGACGATGACGACACCGCGCACGACGTCCTTCAGGAAGGGGTTCACCTGCATGACGCTCATCACGTTGTCGACGACCGCGAAGATCGCGACGCCGCCGATGGTGCCCCAGATCGAGCCGCGACCGCCCATGAGCAGGGTGCCGCCGAGCACGACCGCGGCGATCGAGAGCAGGTCGTAGCCGCCCTGGATGCCGACGGTGGGGCTGCCGACGCCGAGCCGGCTCGCGAGGAGGAGCCCGGCGAACGCCGCCGTGATCGAGCACAGCACGTGGGCGACGATGATGGGGCGGGCGGTGCGGATGCCGGAGAGGCGCGCGACCTGCTCGTTGCCGCCGACGGCGAACATGTGGTTGCCGACCCGGGTGCGGGCGAGGAAGAACGCGCCGAGCACGGCCACCGCGAGCATGATGAGGGTCGACACAGGCACGGGTCCGACGCCGGTCGCGCCGATCAGCTGGAACTCCCACGGCACCTCGCCGCTCGTGCCCTTGTAGTTCGAGTCGAGATAGCCCTTGATGATGAGCCCGGTGCCGAGCGTCGCGATGAAGCCGTTGACCTTGAGCTTGGTGACGATGAGGCCGTTCGCGAGGCCGATGAGGCCCGCGACGATGACGACGACCAGCACCGCGAAGGGGATGTTCGCCGGGTTGCCGGCCATGAGGTCTGCGGCAATGAGGCTCGAGAGGCTGATGACGTACGGCACCGACAGGTCGAGCGAGGCGCACAGGATCACGAGCGTCTGGCCGATCGCGACGAAGCCGAGCACGCTCATGCCGGTCAGGATGTCGCGGATGTTGCCGGCGCTGAAGAAGTTGCGGCCGACGCTCGCGACGAGGATCGCGCCGATGATGATCACGCCGACGAGGGCGATGCCCACGATCAGACTCGCGTCGAGGCGACGACGACGGCCTCGGCGAACGGATGTCGCAGCAGCGGTGCTCATCGGCCCGCCTCCTCTTCTGAACTGTTCGCTGAGCCTGTCGGAGCGCCGCCGATCGCCGTGCCGCCGACCTTGAGCGTTCCGGTGGCAGCCGAGAGGATCGTGGCCTCGTCGCTGCGGGCCGGCAGCTCAGCTGAAGCGCGGCCGTCGTGCATGACGATGATGCGGTCGGACATGCCGATCACCTCGGGCAGTTCGGAGGAGATCATGAGGATGGCGACTCCTTCCTTCGCGAGTCGGCGCATGAGCGTGTAGACGGCGACCTTCGCACCGACGTCGATGCCGCGGGTCGGTTCGTCGAGCAGCACGACTCGGGGCTTGGTGGCGAGCCACTTCGCGAGCACGACCTTCTGCTGGTTGCCGCCCGAGAGATACTGCACTTCTTGGTCGACGCCCTGGGACGCGACCTCGAGCGAGGAGAGCACGCCGGGGAGGTCGCGCCGAGCCTCGGTGGTGCGCCGGGCGAAGACCGAGCGGATGACGAGGAGGGCGTTGTCGGCGATCGACTGGTTGAGGGCGAGGCCCTGGGCCTTGCGGTCTTCGGTGATGAGCGCGACGCCGGCCTTGACGGCCTGCCGCGCCGAGGTCATGTGCACGGGCCGCCCGTCGAGCCGCAGCTCACCCCGCGTGAACGGTGCGATGCCGAAGAGCGCCTCGACGAGCTCGGTGCGACCCGAACCCTGCAGGCCCGCGATGCCGACGATCTCGCCGGCGCGAAGCTCGAGGTCGATGTCGTCGACGTAGGCGTTACCCGCGCCGCGGAGTTCGAGCCGAGGCTCCCCCACGACCGTGCCCTCTTCTGCTGCCGGGAAGTAGGCGGAGATCGGCCGACCGACCATGCGGCGCACGAGCTCGTCGGTGTCGAGCTCGGCGGCGGGGCCGCTCGAGACGAGCGCTCCGTCTTTCAGCACGGTGATCGTGTCGCAGAGGTCGAAGATCTCCTTCAGCCGGTGCGAGACGTAGACGATCGCGACGCCGCGCTCGGAGAGTCGGCGCACGATCGTGTAGAGCAGCTCGACCTCGTGGTCGGCGAGCGCGGCCGTCGGCTCGTCCATCTGGATGACGCGGGCGTCGACCGAGAGGGCCTTGACGATCTCGACGATCTGCTGCTCGGCGACGGTGAGCGTGCGCACCGGGGCACCCGCGTCGATGGAGTCGATGCCGAGGTCGGCGAGCAGCGTCTGCGTCTCGGCGATCATCGCCTTCTTGTCGACGAAGCCGGCGCGGCGCGGCTCGCGGCCGAGGAAGACGTTCTGAGCGACGGTGCGCTCGGGCAGGAGGTTGAACTCCTGGAAGACGGTGGCGAGTCCGGCCTGCGCGGCCTGGACGGGGTGGCTGAAGGCCACCTCGTTGCCGCCGAGCGTGATGCTGCCGCCGTCGCGTTCGTAGACGCCCGCGAGGATCTTCATGAAGGTCGACTTGCCGGCGCCGTTCTCACCGACGAGCCCGTGCACCTCGCCCGGGTGGAGCGTGAGCCCGACCCCGCGAAGCACGGTGACGCCGAAGAACGACTTCTCGAGTCCGGTGGCGACGAGCACGGGCTCGCCGTCGAGCACGGCACCGCGGCCTGCTGCGGCCTGCGACTGCTCTGCGGTCATGCGGGCACCTCCACCCAGTTGCCGCTCGCCGCTGAGGCGAGCACTGCCTCGGTCACGCGCACCGCGCGCAATCCGTCGTCGAATCGGGGAAGCCCCTCGGGCGTCGGCCCGCCGATCGCGGCGTAGGCGTCGGCGACGAAGGCGTTGAACGCGTCCTGGTAGCCCATCGGGTGACCGGCGGGCACGAGCGAGAGCCGTGCGGCGTCGTCGGCGAGCCGTGCCGGGTCGCGTTCGATGACGCTCGAGGCGTCGGTGCGCCCGAGCCAGAGGATCTCGGGGCGCTCCTGCTCGAAGCGCACGCTCGCGTCGGTGCCCGCGAGTTCGATCGTGAGGGCGTTCTTGCGCCCGGGGGCGACCTGCGACACGAGCAGCGTGCCGACGGCGCCGGATGCGAGTTCGACGACGACGGCGACGAGGTCTTCGGTGGCGATGTCGTCGTGCATGGCGCGGGCCTCGTAGACGGTGCGCGTCGAGGCGTTCAGTCGCGTGATGCGCTCGCCCGAGACGAACTCGAGCAGGTCGACGAGGTGCGAGCCGATGTCGGCGAACGCCCGCGAGGGCCCGCCGAGCGCGGTGTCGACGCGCCAGTCGTCGTCACGGGGGCCCGCGAGCCAGTCCTGCAGGTAGGAGCCCTGCACGCTGAGCAGGCGCCCGGTCTCGCCGCGGGCGACGCGCGCCCTCGCCTCTCGCGCCATCGGGTGGAAGCGGTACACGAAGGGCACCGCGGCCACGAGCCCGAGTTCATCGGCGAGTGCGGCGAGCTCCGCGGCATCCGTCGCCGAGGTCGCGAGCGGCTTCTCGCAGATCACGTGCTTGCCGGCCTCGAGCGCCGCGCGGGCGATCGCCGCATGGGTCGTGTTCGGCGTGCAGACATGCACGACGTCGATGTCAGGGGCTGCGAGGAGATCGCCGAGGGAGTCGAAGGCGGTGGCGAATCCGAGGCGTTGCGCTGCGTCGCGAGCACGGTCCGCCGATGAGGACGCACCGCCCGTGAGTTCGGCCCCGGCGGCGCGAGCTGCCCGAGAATGAACCGTGGCCATGAATCCGCCGCCGACGAAGCCGGCACGTATCGTGCGGGCTGGGGCGATGACGTCCGTTGTCATGGGGACATCGTGGCACACGTCCTGCATCTTTTGCTAGTCCTTCGGCAAAAGTTGCCGGAGTCGTTACATCTTCGAGATACAGCTGCAAGACAAGGTGGTGTGCTTTACTCAGAGCATGGTCGACATCAGCCGCGGCTCGGCACTCGGCGCCTCGGGCGCGAGCGAGCTCTTCCAGTTGCTCCGTGACGGGGCGCCGCGAACGCGCGCGTCACTCGCCGCGAGCACGGGCCTCGCCCGTTCCACCATCGCGGCGCGAGTCGACGAGCTCATGGAGCTCGGCCTCGTCTCCCCGGTCGCCGACGCCGCCTCGACCGGCGGAAGGCCGCCGTCGCAGTTCGCGCTGAACCCCGGCGCCCGCATCGTGTTGGCCGCCGACCTCGGCGCCTCGCACGCCACCATCGCCGTCACCGACCTCGCCGGCACCGTGCTCGCCGAGCACAGCGAACCGCTCGACATCGCGCAGGGCCCCGAGGCGGTGCTCGGCTGGTTCGTCGAGTCGGGACTCGACCTCATCAAGGGACTCGGACGCAGCCGGCAGGAGCTCGTCGCCATCGGCATCGGCGTGCCCGGCCCCGTCGAGCACTCGACCGGCCGCCCCGTCAACCCGCCCATCATGCCCGGCTGGGATCGCTTCGACGTGCCCGGTTGGGTGCAACAGCACCTCCAGGTGCCCGTGCTCGTCGACAACGACGTGAACATCATGGCCCTCGGTGAGCGCGCGCTCGCCTGGCCGCAGGTCGAGCACCTCATGTTCGTGAAGGTCGCGACCGGTATCGGCTCGGGAATCATCTCGGGCGGCCTCCTGCAGCGCGGCGCGCAGGGCATCGCGGGTGACATCGGTCACGTGCGCGTCGCGCGCGGCACCGACGTGCCCTGCCACTGCGGCAACCGCGGATGCCTCGAGGCCCTCGCCTCGGGCCCGGCAATCGCCCGGGCCCTCCGCGAGCAGGGCATCGAGGCGAACTCCAACGACGACGTCATCGAACTCGTCAAGCGCGGCGACATCGACACCATCCAGGCCGTGCGCCAGGCGGGCCGCGACATCGGCGAGGTGCTGACCGCCTGCGTCAGCCTCGTGAACCCCTCGGTCGTCGCGATCGGCGGCTCCATGGCGCGGGCGGGCGAGCACCTCATCGCCGGCGTGCGCGAGGTCGTGTACACCCGCTCGATGCCGCTCGCGACCGAGCACCTCACGATCGTGCAGTCGGCCGCCGCGGCGAACGCCGGCGTGCTCGGGGCGAGCATGCTCGCGATCCACCACGTGCTCTCGCCCGAGGGCATCGACGCGCTCGCGGCACGCTGACCGACGGGCCGCGCACACGCGCGCGGGCCTCGGCTCGTTGACGGGGCGGAGCGGTACGCTCGAGAGGTGCCCGACACCCCGTTCGCCCTCTTCGACCTCGAGGGTCCGGCGACGGCCGTCGCGGTCGACGAGCGCCCGCGGCATCCGTGCCATTCGCGTGTCGTCGCCGATTCGAGCGACCGGGTCGCGTGGCTCCGGGCCCGCTCCCGAGGCATCACCGCGACGGATGCCGCGAAGCTCGCCTCCTTCGCCTCGGTGCGCTCCGCCGCCTGGGAGAAGCGCAACGGCAGCTCGTTCGGCGGCAGCCGGTACACCGATCACGGCAAGGAGCGCGAGCCCGTCATCGCCGAGTGGGCCAGGCGCACGCACGACATCGAGCCGTCGAGCCTGCTCTTCCACGCCGAGTTCGAGCGCCGCCACCTCGCGACGCCCGACGGGCTTCGGGTGACGCCCACCGGCGCGCTCGAACTCTGCGAGATCAAGACGACCTCCCGCGCGTGGCGTGGCATCCCCCGCGGCTACCTCCGGCAGGTCTGGTGGCAGCAGTACGTGCTCGGCGCCGAGCGCACGCTCGTGGTGTGGGAGCAGCACGACGATTTCATTCCCATTCGCGAGGAGCCCGAGTACCGTTGGGTCGATCGCGACGACGACCAGATCGCGATCCTCGTGAGGCTGGCCGACGAGCTCATCGCCGAGCTCGGCGGGCGCCGCACGTGATCACCGAGCACCGTCGTACGATGCACCACCAGCACCACCGCGCACGGCCCCCGCGTTCCCCATTGCCGGGAGGTTCCACCATATGACGACCGTTCTCCTGCACGGCCTCGGCGCCGATCGACGCCAGCCGCTCGATCTCTTCACACCCGCGGTGCACGCCGCGGTCGGCCCCGACGAACTCATCGTCGCGCCCGACATCCGCGCCCACGGCGGGTTCCTCACCGTCGGCGAACCGGCCGACTTCGACCTCGACCGGCTCGCGGCCGAGGTGGCCGCTGCCGTGCGGGAGGCCATCGACGATGCGGGTGCGCCGACGCCCGAGGCATCCGCACCCCTGACCGTCATCGGCGTCTCGCTCGGCGCCGCACTCGCACTGCGCATCGCGCTCGACGGCCTCCTGCCGATCGAACGCGCCGTGTTCGTGCGGCCATCGTTCAGCGACCGGTCGCTCCCCGACCATCTGCGCGTCTTCCCGGTCATCGGGCAGATCCTCGCCGACGCCGGGCCTGCGGGCGCCGATGAGTTCCGCGAACGGGCGATCTTCCAGCACGTGCTCTCGGTCTCACCCGCGGGCGCTCGCGGCCTCTTGTCGCAGTTCACGGCGCCCGACGCCGCACGGCGGGCGATGCGGCTCGTCGAGATCCCCCGCAACCGCGCGTTCCGTGACGACGCCGAGCTCGCGGAGCTCGAGCCCCGCGGCATCCGCTCGCTCGTCATCGGGGCGCCGCGCGACCCCGTGCACCCCTACGCGCTCGCCGAGCGCTGGGCGGCGGGCCTCAATGCGCCGCTCGTCGAGCTGCCGGCACGCGACGACGGGCTGCCCGTGCAGACGGCGCTGCTGCGCGAGGGCATCGCGCGCTGGCTGCAGCACACCCGCGCCTGACCCGGCGCGAGCGGTCGGCCGATCGGTCGGTCAGCGCGCGACCGGCGCCTCCACTGGAGCGGCTTCAGGCTGCTCGGCCACGGCGCGGTACGGCCATGCGCTCCGGCTGATGCCGATGATGCCGGCACCCACGAGCAGGATGAACGCGGCGATCGCGATGACGTAGACCGTGACCCCGTCGTAGCCGACGCCCGGTGAGACGGCGGGGTTCAGGAACGGATACGGGTACCACCCGGTGATCGCGCCGCGGATCATCGTGTAGACCACCCAGACGATCGGGAAGATCGCGATCGTCCAGATGCGCTGCCACGCGATCGTGCGACGGCCTGGTGCGAGCACCCAGTCGAGCACGACGTAGAGCGGCGCCCAGACGTGCAGGATCTCGTTCGACCACGGCAGCGTCGTCGCCTGGTCGAGCGAGATGTCGCGCAGGAGCAAGTTGTAGACGACGAACGTGGTCGCCATGTAGGTGACGATCGAGGCGCGCGTGAGGTTGAACCAGGTGGGGTCGGCCGGCGCGCGGAACGCCAACCACGCCCCGATCAGCAGCACGATCGCCGCGAGCGCGTTCGAGAGGATCGTGAAGAAGCTCAGGAAGTTGACGACGAAGAACGTCGGATCGGGCACCATCGACAGGCTCTTCGCGAACTGGCCCACGATCGCGATGATGATCCCCGCCGCCGCCGCGACCCTGATGACGCCCCAGACCGTTCGCATTCGCTCTCCCCATCCTGCGCTCGCCACCGGACATCCGACGGTCGGTGCGATCATAGCGAGGACGGGTACGGTGCGAAGAGCAATCTCGGGAGGGTGTGTCGATGCGGGCATTGGTGATCGATCAGACGGGCGGGGCCGACGAACTGCACATCGCCGAGGTGCCCGACCCGATCCGCATCAGCGACGAGGTCGTGGTGCGGGTCGTCGCGGCCGGGGTGAACCCGATCGACGTGAAGACCAGGGCGGGTCGCGGCGTCGCCCGCGC
This sequence comes from Agromyces sp. CCNWLW203, assembly GCF_036576125.1. Taxonomy (NCBI): domain Bacteria; kingdom Bacillati; phylum Actinomycetota; class Actinomycetes; order Micrococcales; family Microbacteriaceae; genus Agromyces; species Agromyces sp. CCNWLW203. The sequence goes on from NZ_JAZHYX010000001.1 coordinate 447,068, forward strand.
CATCCCGTCGTACCCCGCCGTGCTCGGCGGCGATTTCGCCGGCGTGGTCGAGTCCGTGCCGTACTCGGCGCACCCGCTGCAGCCCGGTGACCGGGTCTACGGCATGGGCCGGGTGCCCCGTGTCGGCGGCACCTACGCCGAGCTCGTCGCGGTGAGCTCGCTGAGCCTCACCCGCATGCCGTCGACCCTCTCGTTCGCCGAGGCCGCCGCAGTGCCGCTCGCCGCGCTCACCGCGTGGGGCGCCGTCGTCGACACGGCCCGCGTGCACGACGGGCAGCGCGTGCTGATCCACGCCGGCGCCGGCGGCGTCGGCCATTTCGCCGTGCAGTTCGCGGCGTACTTCGGGGCGGTCGTCACGGCCACCGGCTCCGCCCGCAACGCCGAGTTCCTGCGCGACCTCGGCGCCCGTCGCGTCATCGACTACACGGCCGAGCGCTTCGAGACGGTCGCGACCGATCACGACGTGGTCATCGACCTGATCGGCAATGTCGCGGATGACACGGGCACCCGCTCGCTCGACGCGCTGCGCCCCGGCGGACTGATCGTGACGGTGCCCACCGGCGCCTGGCCGACCATGGCCGAGGAGGCGGCGGCTCGGGGCATCCGCTCGACCGGTTACTCGGTCTCGCCCGACGCCCGCACCCTCTCGGTGATCACCCGGCTGATCGACGACGGTGCTGTGCGGGTGCACGTCGAGCGCGAGTTCCCGCTCGAGGAGGGTGCCGCGGCGCACCGGCTGCTCGAGGCCGGGCACGTGCGCGGCAAGGTCGTGCTGCGGGTCATCCCAGACCCGGCCTGATCACATCGTCGGTTGAGGAGGCGCGCCAGCGCCGTCTCGAAACCCACCCCGAGCAACAGGTTTCGAGACGGTCGCTCCGCTCCCTCCTCAACCCACAGGAGCGCGTCAGCCGGCGCGCGCGTCGAGCAGGGCGCTGCCGAGTTCGCTCCGGAGGTAGAGCACGCTGTGCCCGTACCGCGTCGAGACGAGGAGCCCGGCGTCGCGGAGCGCTCGCAGGTGCTGGTTGACGGCCGACGGCGTGACGCCGAAGCGCACCCCGAGCTCGGTCGACGAGGCGGGATCGCCGAGCGCGGACAGCAGGCTCGCCCGGGTCTCGCCGAGGATCGCGGCGACCGCCGCGGGATTCGCCACGCGCTCGTTCTCCCAGAGCGCTCCCTGGCCGCGTGCCGGATACATGATCATCGGCGGCCCGTCGCCGACCGGCGCCGAGCCGCGACGCGTGAACATCGTCGGCACCAGGGTGAGCCCGAGTCCGTCGATCGCCTGCACCCGATCGGCCGGGTCGCGCAGTCGCACCGAGACGATGCCGCCCTCGTAGTCGACCGTCGACGAGATGCCGTTCAGCATCGTCGACAGGCCGCTCTGAGCGATCTGGCGGCCGCGGTGCACGACGTCGGCCTCGAGCACCGCCCGCATGCGCGGCCAGTACGGAGCGAACGAGGCATCCCAGAGCTCGTGAAGCGCACGCACGATTCGGCGGAGGGCGACCTTCGGCGACCCCTCGAACACGGCGGGCACGTGCCCGTGCACGGCGACGAGGTCGCCGATGAAGGTCGCGGCAGGCGTCGCGAGCAGCTGCTCGAACTCGTCGTCGAGCCGCGTGAGCGGCGACTCAGGTCGAGGGTTCAGGAAGTCGGGAGTCCAGAGTCGATCGTCGATGAGGCCGGCGAGCGCCTCGGTGTCGAGGTCGGCTCGAGCAGCCTCCGTGCGGCGCAGCCATGGCAGTTGCAACGGGAATCGCGACGGGTCGTCGATCGCGCGCAGCGACAGGCCGAGCTCGCAGAGCGGCGAGATGCCGAAACGCACGGCCGCGACATCCCCCTCGTTCAGCACGTATCGCAACATGTAGTGAAACGCTACATCAATTTCACGCCGTCGACGGATCTGACAGAACTGTACGAGTGAGCCCTACCTCTCCCCCGACATCCGACACCGGAACCGTGCCGACGGTCGACCCGGAGGCGGCCGCCGAGGCCGGCGCCGCGAAGGGCGGCGCTCCGTCGTTCATCGCCCGCCTCGCAGCATCCGTCTCCGACCCGGTGCTGCGCATCCTCGTCGGCGCGACCCTGATCTCGCGCGTCGGCCGGGGCATCTTCCTGACCGTGACGGTGCTCTACTTCACCTTCATCGTCGGCCTCGCGCCGCACGAAGTCGCCATCGTGCTCTCGGCCGCGAGCGCCGCCGGCGTGATCGCCTCCCTCGCGGGCGGCTGGCTCGCCGACCGGTACAGCGCCAAGCGCCTCATCGTGCTCTTCACGACGATCGAGGGCGTCGCGCTCATCGCCTACGTCTTCGCGGGCGACTTCGTCACGGCGCTCGTCATCGCCGTCGTCTGCGGGCTCTTCGAGCAGGGCGCGAACTCGACCCGCTCGGCGATCATCGCCCGCGCCTTCACCGGCGAGAGCCGGGTACACGCCCGTGCCGTGCTCCGCACCGTCACGAACGTGGCCATCGCCGTCGGCTCGGGCCTCGGCGCACTCGCCCTCGCGATCGGCACCGCCGAGGCGTACCGCGTGCTCATCGCCGGCGCCGGCGTGCTCTACCTGCTCGGCATCATCCAGCTCGTGCGCCTGCCATCGCGGGTCGACGCCCCCGCGCGGGTGCCCGCCGAACCGGTGACGACCGAGACCGGTTCGGTCGACGCCGAGGCGAGCGCCGAGGCAGCAGCCGCCGACCGGCGCGCGTGGCGGCGGCACTCGCCCTGGCGCGACCCGCGCTATCTCGTGCTCACCGCCCTCAGCGCCGTGTTCGGCATGCAGTTCGGCGTCGCCGAACTCGGCGTGCCGCTGTGGATCGCCCGGGAGACCACGGCGCCCGAAGCGGTCGTCGCTGCGCTGCTCATCCTGAACACCGTGATCGTCGTGATCTTCCAAGTGCCGCTCTCGCGGGGCACGCACGACCTGCGCGTCGCCGCGCGTGTCTCGGGAATCGCGGCCTGGCTCATGGCTGCCGCGTGCCTCGTGTACGCCTCGGCAGCCGGGCTGCCGATCGGCTTCGCGATCACCGTGCTCGTCATCGCCGCGACCGTGCACGCCTTCGCCGAGGTGCTCTCACAGGCCGGCGGCTGGGGACTCAGCTTCGAACTCGCCGACCCGGTGCAGGCCGGCAGCTACCAGGGCGTGTTCGGCATGGGCTACACGGTGGGCGCGCTCGCGGCACCGCTCGTCGTCAACGCGACGGCGATCTCGCACGGGTTCTCGGGGTGGGCCGTGCTGGCCGCGATCTTCCTCGCCTCGGGCCTCGGCACGTGGTGGCTCGCGCGGCGCGCAGCACGCACCGTGGAAGCCGCGGCAGCGGCAGGAGCGGCGACCGGAACGGGCGTGACCCCGGCCGCCTAGCGACACGCCGAGGCGCGGCCGGTCTCTCCTGTCTCGGACCCGTCTCGCGTGGGAGGATCGGCGCATGACCGAGCACCGTACGCAGCATCCTGCGCACTCAGAAGACGGCCGATCGTTCACGGTTCCGGATGCCGCGGGCACGCCCTTCATCGCCGGCACGCTGCTGCTGGTCAGCACGCCGTCGGGGCGCCAGCTCGCGCTCGTCGAGGAGCGGGAACAGAGCGTCGACGGCGGGCCGGAGGCGCTGCGCGGGCGCCTGCTCGGCACGGTCGAGGGCGCGCGATTCGATCCGCGCGGCGGCGGGCCATTCGTCGCGGCCGAGGTCGAGCTGGCCGACGCCGAGACGCTCGACCTGGTGCACACCGCCATGGGGGCCGCACTCGAGGTCGGCGTGAACCTCAGCCCGCCGATGCGGCCCGCGCGGCTCCTCGCCCATCGCTTCAACCGGCACACCTTCTGGTGCGGCCAGAGCGGCTCGGGCAAGACCTACGCCCTCGGCGTCGTGCTCGAGCAGCTCATCGCCCACACGGCGCTGCCCATCGTGGTCTTCGATCCCAACTCCGACTTCGTGCGGCTCGGCGAGCTGAACGCCGACGCGAGCGGCCCGACCGCAGAGCTGCTGCGGCAGCGCGACATCCGCGTGCTGCGACCGAACACCGCGGGTACCGACCCGCTGCGTGCCCGCTTCACGTCGATGACGATGGAGGCGAAGGCCGCCGTGCTGCGGCTCGACCCCGTCGTCGACCGCGAAGAGTTCAACGCCGTCGTGCACCTGAGCGACTCGTTCAGCTCCATCGAGACGCACGAGCTGCTGCCCGAACTGCTCGGCTCCGACGACCGGGCACGGCGCGCGCTGGGCCTCCGCATCGAGAACATGGGCCTCTTGAAATGGGAGGTCTGGGCCGGTCACGACCGCGACGCGACGTCGGTCATCGACGAGCGAGCGGATGCCACGGTGCTCGACCTCGGCGGATTCTCGACGCCCGACCAGCACCTCGTCGTCGCCCTCTCTGTGCTCGACGAGCTGTGGGCTCGCCGCGAGGAGCGCCGCCCTGTGCTGCTCGTGATCGACGAGGCCCACAACCTCTGCTCGCCGACGCTGACCTCGCCGCTCGCCGTCGCGGTGCGCGAGCGGCTCGTGCAGATCGCCGCCGAGGGCCGCAAGTTCGGCCTGTGGCTCCTGCTCTCGACGCAGCGACCCTCGAAGGTCGCGCCCGGCATCATCTCGCAGTGCGACAACCTAGCACTTATGAAGATGAGCTCCCCCGTCGACCTCGAGGGGCTCGCGACCTACTTCGGCTACGCGCCGACCGCGCTCATCGCCCGGTCGCCGTGGTTCCGCCAGGGCGAGGCGCTCTTCGCCGGCGGCTTCGTGCCCGCCCCGACACTGCTGTCGATGAACGCCCGGCTCACGCCCGAGGGCGGCAGCGACGTGGGCGTGCCGCTGCGCTGACGCGGCTACTCGACCGGCGACGGCGCGGCGGCGAGCGGTTGCTCCATCACCCAGTCGTCTTCGACGCGGCCGCCGACGACGAAGTGCTTGTCGCCGACCTTCGCGAACCCGTGGCGCTCGTAGAACGCGATCGCCCGCGCATTCTCCTCGTTGACCCCGAGCCAGATCGTCGCCGCTCCGGCAGCACGCGCCGCGTCGAGCGAGCCTCGCATGAGCGCGGCACCGGCGCCCGTGCCGTGCGACTCCGCGAGCACGTAGACCTTGCTGAGCTCGATCGTCGGGCGTGCCGTGACGGCCCGTGCCGCGTCGGCATCGGCGGGCTCGCCGCCGACGAGCATCGTGTAGCCGAGGAGGCGCGGCGCCTCGGCCCCAGGCAGCTCCGCCACGAGCAGGATGCGCTCAGGGTCGGCGAGGTAGGCCTCGAAGTGATCGACGCCGAAGTTCCTCGCGATGAAGTCGGCGATCGCCTCGGGCGTCGTGTGCGGCGGGCACGCGAGCGGGAACGTCGCCGCGGCGAGCGACGAGAGCGCAGCGGCATCCGCCATCGTGGCGGGCCGGATGCGAACGGTGGAGGTGGTCGACTGGGTCACGAGCACCGATTCTGGCAGAACCGGCGCACACGGCGAAGGGGCCGCCCCGACCGTGGCACCTCCGGGATCACCGGATGCGGTCGGGACGGCCCCCTCGGGCCCTGGCTCACAGGAAGTTCAGTACGACATGATCGTCCCGATTCGGGACTTCCGCGTACTGCCCCTCAGAGGAAGCGCGCGTACGCGCCGACGGTGAGGAAGGTCGGGAACTCGGGCTCGAGCGCGACGCTACGGAACACCGAGATGGCGTCGTCGAAACGGTCGCCCTCGAAGCGCGGCAGGGCGGCGACCGCCTCGGCCATGAGCCGCACGATCGAGGTCTGGTCGATGCGCGTGCCCTCGGCGGTGACGGTGTTCTCGTTCAACCACTGCCAGATCTGCGAGCGCGAGATCTCGGCCGTCGCGGCATCCTCCATGAGGTTGTCGATCGCCGCTGCACCCGTGCCGCGCAGCCACGACTCGATGTAGCGGATCGCGATCGAGACGTTGTCACGCACGCCGCCCTCGGTGACCTCGCCACCGATCGACGGGATGTCGAGCAGCTCGGCCGCCGTCACGTGCACGTCGTCACGCAGGCGGTCGACCTGGTTCGGCCGGTCGCCGAGCACGGCGTCGAACTCGGCGCGGGCCGTCGGGATCAGGTCGGGGTGCGCCACCCACGTGCCGTCGAAGCCGTCGCCCGCCTCGCGGCGCTTGTCGGCCGACACTGCGGCGAGCGCGCGCTCGGTGACCTCTGGGTCGCGGCGGTTCGGGATGAACGCGCTCATGCCGCCGATGGCGTGCGCCCCGCGCTTGTGGCACGTGGCGACGAGCAGTTCGGTGTAGGCCCGCATGAACGGCACCGTCATCGTGATCGCCTTGCGGTCGGGCAGGACCCAGCGGCGGCCCCGCGAACGGAAGGTCTTCACGATCGAGAAGATGTAGTCCCAGCGGCCGGCGTTCAGGCCCGCGCAGTGGTCGCGCAATTCGTAGAGGATCTCGTCCATCTGGAACGCGGCCTGGATCGTCTCGATGAGCACCGTCGCACGCACCGTGCCCTGCGGGATGCCGAGCCGGTTCTGCGCGTAGACGAAGATGTCGTTCCAGAGCTTGGCCTCGCGGTGCGACTCGAGCTTCGGCAGGTAGAAGTACGGCCCGCGGCCGGCGGCGATGAGCGCCTGCGCGTTGTGGAAGAAGTAGAGGCCGAAGTCGACGAGCGAACCCGAGGCGTGCATCGCGCGCCCCGCCCGGTCGTGGAACTTCAGGTGCTTCTCGACGAGGTGCCAGCCGCGGGGGCGCATCACGATCGTCGGCGTCTCCTCCGCCGTGACGCGGTACTGCTTGCCTTCGGGGCTGGTGTACTCGAGCCGGTCGCGCAGCGCGTCGAAGAGGCTCAGCTGACCCTCGATGACGTTCGCCCAGGTGGGGCTCGTGGCGTCCTCCTGGTCGGCGAGCCACACCTTCGCGCCCGAGTTCAGCGCATTGATGGCCATCTTGCGGTCGGTCGGGCCCGTGATCTCGACCCGGCGGTCCTCGAGGCCCGGGCCGGCGCCGGCGACGCGCCAGTCGGCGTTGCTGCGGATCGACTCGGTCTCGGGCAGGAACTTCGGGTCGCGGCCGTTCGCCGCGTCGACCCGGGTCTGCAGGCGCACGGCGAGCAGTTCGTGCCGGGTGCCGGCGAAGCGGTCGTGCAGCTCCGCGAGGAACTGCAGCGCCTCGGGCGTCAGGATCTCGTCGTACCGCTCGCCGAGCGGGGCCGTGACCTCGATGCGCGGTTCGACGGTCTGGAAGCTGCCGGCGGCACGCTTCGGCTGCGAGGTCGAACGGTTCGATGCAGCGGATGCCGCGGCATCCGTTCGCTCTCGTTCGAGCGTCATGCTGGGTGTGGTGTTCATGGTCGTTGCTCCTCTGAGTTCGTAGCCCGCGAGCGGGTCAGTAAGCCCGCGAACGGGTCAGTGGTTGAACTGTTCTTCCTCGGTCGATCCGACGAGGGCGAGGGTTGCGCTGTTGGGGTTCAGCGCGGTGGCGATCTGGTCGAAGTAGCCGGTGCCCACCTCGCGCTGGTGGCGCGTGGCGGTGTATCCGGATGCCTCCGAGGCGAATTCCGCCTCCTGGAGCTCGACGTAGGCCGACATGTGGCGCTCGCTGTAGTCCTTCGCGAGCGTGAACATGCCGTGGTTCAGGGAATGGAAGCCCGCGAGGGTGATGAACTGGAACGCGTAGCCCATCGACGCGAGCTCGCGCTGGAACTTCGCGATCTGGTCGTCGTCGAGGTGGCGCTTCCAGTTGAACGAGGGCGAGCAGTTGTAGCTGAGGCGCTTTCCCGGGAACTTCGCGTGCACGGCTTCGGCGAAGCGGCGTGCGAGGTCGAGGTCGGGCTCGGCCGACTCGACCCAGAGCAGGTCGGCGTACTCGGCGTAGGCGAGACCGCGGGCGATGACCGGCTCGATGCCGTTCTGCACCTCGTAGAAACCTTCGGCCGTGCGCTCGCCGGTGACGAACTGCCGGTCGCGCTCATCGTGGTCGCTCGTGAGGAGGGTCGCGGCGAGGGCGTCGGTGCGGGCGATGATGATCGACGGCACGCCCGCGACATCCGCTGCGAGGCGCGCGGCGTTGATCGTGCGGATGTGCTGGCTCGTGGGAACCAGGACCTTGCCGCCCATGTGGCCGCACTTCTTCTCGCTCGCGAGCTGGTCCTCCCAGTGCACGCCGGCTGCTCCGGCCTCGATCATCTGGTGCATGAGCTCGTAGGCGTTCAGCGGGCCGCCGAAACCGGCCTCGGCGTCGGCGACGATCGGCGCCATCCAGTCGCGGTCGTCGGTGCCCTGCTCGATCTGGCCGGCGCGGAGCAGCGCGTTGTTGATGCGGCGCACGACGGCCGGCACCGAGTTCGCGGGGTAGAGGGACTGGTCAGGGTACGTCTGGCCGCTGAGGTTCGCGTCGGCCGCGACCTGCCAGCCGCTCAGGTAAATCGCCTTCAGGCCCGCGCGAACCTGCTGCACGGCCTGGTTGCCGGTGAGGGCTCCGAGTGCGGCCGACCACTGCGGGTCCTCCTGGGGTGCGAACGCCGTGCCGGTGTTGCGCTGGATGTCCTGCCAGAGCTTCTCGGCGCCGCGCTTTGCGAGCGTGCGCTCCTCGCGGACCGGGCCGCGGAGGGCGATGACGTCTTCCGCGGTGTAGTCGCGGCTGATGTCGTCCCACCGCGGGTTCGCGTCCCACTCGAGCTGCAGCTCGGCTGCGGACTGGGTCTGGTCGCCGGGGCGGTTCGTGCTCATGGTGTTGCTCCTTCGGTGCAGCGGGCGGATGCTTCGTGGTGCTCCCTTCGGCGTCTCACTCGGTGCCGTCGGGGTGGCTGTGCATCAACTCTGCGCTCGCTCGGAGGGGCCCACTCGACGATTGAGGGGGTGAACATTCGGCGTTCTTCTGCGCCCCAGAAGTTCCGCGCTCTCCCTCCCCCCACGCCCATCTCCTACCTGCCCCTCCCTTTCCAGCACCCCTCCCTCAGCACCCCTCTTCCCAGCACCCACCCCTCCCTCCCAGCACCCCTCCCTCAGCACCCCTCCTCCCAGCGCCGAGAGGACGCATCTTGTCGGAACCGCGGCGTCGTTCCGACAAGATGCGTCCTCTCGAACCCCTGCGCGGGCGCGCGCGGCGCGGGGCGGGCGGGCGGGGTCGGTCAGCCTCGCCAGCCACGGTCGCGCAGCGCTCGCTCGGCGCGGGCGACGACCTCGGCGCGCGGCATCCGCTTCGTGATGCGGATGACTCGCCAGTCGTCTTCTGCGAGGTCGTTCAGCCTCGAGACATCCGTCGCCCATTGCTCGGTGTCGAGGAGATGCTGCTCTCCGTCGTATTCGACGAGCACACGGTATGCACGGAAGACCAGGTCGCCGCGAGTACGTCGACCCGACCGGAGCACGATGACGCCGTTCGGCTCGGGCTCGGGCAGGCCGGCGCGCACGAGCAGCAGCCGCATGAAGGTCTCGCGGCGGGAGTACACGTTCGGGCGCATCTGGGCCCGCGCCAGACGGAGGCGGGTCACCCCGCGCCGCCGCCCGTGGCGCGCGATGGCGGCGTCGACCTCGGCGGCCGTGGCAAGTGGTCGCGGCAGTCCGAGCAGACGATCGCCCGCCGCGATGAGGTCGTCGAGCGAGAGCACGCCGGCCAGCTCGCACCATGCATCGGCCGGAGCCGTCATCAGCCTGCCGCGCAGCCCTGCGACGCGTAGCAGTCGGGGGTTCAGCTGCGTGCTCCTGCCGATGACACCTCGGCCGCGGGGCGCTCGCTGACCGTCGAGCGCGGTCACCTCCACCCTGAGGTCTCGTTCGATCGCGGCTGGGAGGGGGATGCCGCAGAGCGCTGCAGCGGTGCGCCCCGAGAAGACGTGGCCCGGCGGCATGATCGTCGCGTACGCGCGGCACCGCCCGAGGAGCGAGTCGGCATCTCGCGGGGAGGAGCGAACACCTCGGAACGGCGTGACGAGCTCGATCGATCGCACGCGGCGTGTCGTCGCACCGGCCTCGAGTGCGGCTCGGACCGTGAAGGGAGCGTTCGTCAGGGCACGAGGAAGCGGGGTTGGCCGACGCATACGCACATCATGCGGGGCTGCCGCGCTCCGGGGTCGTGCAGGCAACCGAACTGTGAGTCATTCGACGTGCTGATGCCCTGGGGAGGCTTCATCACCCCCTCACGCGCCTCGCGAGCGGACGCTACGTGCCGGTATGCGCAGATAGTTCCGACAACTTGCGTCGTCTCGACGAGCGTGCGGCGAGGTGAGGGGTGGGGGTGCGGGGCAGGCTCAGCGCGGGAAGCGCACCGAGGCGCGCAGACCGCCGCCGGCCCGCGGCGAGAGCTCGAGCACCGCATCGTGGCGAGCGGCGATGGCCGCCACGATCGAGAGTCCGAGACCGCGGCCGCGATCGGATGCGTCGCGCGTGCGTCCGCCGCCACGGGTGAAGGGCGCGGTGAGGGTCGCGACCGTCGCGGCGTCGAGCTCTGGCCCGCCGTTCTCGACGACGAGCGACGAGGTGGAGCCCGCGGCATCCGTCTTCACCGTCACGAACCCGCCGGGCTCGTTGTGGCGGATCGCGTTCTGCACGAGGTTCGCCACGAGCTGCCGCAGCAGCACGTCGTCGCCCTCGACGATCACCGGCGCGAGCGACGACGACATCGACGGCGACGGGCTCACCCCTGCCTCCTCGGCCTCCCCCTGCACCTCGTCGATGATCGACGCCGCGACGACGGCGAGATCGACCGGCCCGATCGCCCCCGTCTTCGTCGATTCCACCTCGGCGAGGTCGAGCAGGGCTTCGACGGTGGCGATGCTGCGTTCGTTCATCTCGCGCAGCCGTTCGAGCAGTCGTGAATCGCCGGCCGCGCGCGACGTGATCGCCACATCGAGCATGGTGCGTGTCGTCGCGAGCGGGGTCCTGAGTTCGTGCGACGCGTTCGCGGCGAACCGTCGATCGGCATGCGCCGAGCGTTCGAGCGCCCCGAGCATGTCGTCGAAGGTGTCGGCGAGGTCCGTGATCTCGTCGCGCGGCCCGGCGAGCGAGATGCGGTGGTCGAGGTGGCCGTTCGCTGCGAGGTGCGCCGCACTGTTGACCTGCTGAAGGGGGCGAAGCATGCGCCCGGCGACGAACCAGCCGGCCCAGGCGCCGCCCGCCGCGAGCAGTGCGAGCGCCGCCGCGGAGACCCAAAGCAGCAGCTGCAGGATGTCGGCGCGCGAACTCACGGTGACCGCGGTGGTGCTCGTCGCGGCGAGGAGACCGGGGTCGTAGCTCGGCTGCCAGTACCCCGATGCCATATCGCCGTACACCGCCTCGCCGGACGACACCGCCCCGCTCGTCGCCCCGGGCACCGCGTACAGAGAGTCCGGCGCTGTCGCCGCCGTCAGCGGCACGGCCTCGGCGAATTCGTAGGTCGGAACGAGCCCGACGAAGAACGCGATGATCGCGAGCAGCACGGCGCCGGCGACGGTGAGGAGCACCGCGTAGGTCAGGGCGAGCCGAGCGCGCACGGTGAGGCGGAACGCTCGGGGCACGGATGCCGCGGGGTCACCCACGAAGTCAGCCACGGGCGACGTCGATCGCGTAGCCGGCACCCGGGTCGGTGCGGATCATCCACGGCTCGCCCAGCTTTCGCCGCAGGGTCGAGATCGTCACCTTGACCGAGTTCGTGAACGGGTTCGCGTTCTCGTCCCACGCCTTCTCGAGCAGCGTCTCAGCGCTCACCACGCCGCCGCCGGCGCGCATCAGCACCTCGAGCACCGAGAACTCCTTCCTGCTGAGCCGGACGAATCTCCCCTCGCGGAAGACCTCGCGCCGAAACGGGTCGAGGGTGACGCCGGCGGCCTCGAGCTGCGGCGGCAGCGCGGTGAACCGACGTCGACCGAGCGCGCGAACCCGCGCCACGAGTTCGGGGAACTCGAACGGCTTCGCAAGGTAGTCGTCGGCGCCGAGTTCGAGCCCGCCGACCTTGTCGCCGGTGCGTCGTGCCGCCGTGAGCATGAGGATCGCGGGCCGATGCTCCCGGGAGGCGAGCGCACGGCACACGTCGTCGCCGTGCATGACGGGGAGGTCGCGGTCGAGCAGCACCACGTCGTAGTCGTTGACGTCGACGTTGAAGAGGGCGGCCTCGCCGTCGGCGGTGACATCCGCTGCGATCGCCTCGAGCGCGAGGCCCGCGCGTACGGCTTCGGCGAGGTAGGGCTCGTCCTCCACGATCAACACGCGCACGTCCCGGCCCCTTTCGATTGCGGCATCCGGATCACCAGTGAACCCCGCCGAAGGTAAGGAAAACGTCAGCGCTGCCTTTTACTCCCCTACGACCGCGCTGTGAGTGTGCTGGGTATCGCGTCCACTCGGCGCGATCGAAAGGAAACTCCGCACATGACCACACGCACCCCGCACCGTGCTCGAACGGGCCTCGCGCTCGCGGGCATCGGCCTGCTGCTCGCCGCTCTCACGGCGTGCGCCCCTGACACCGCGGACACGCCCGAGCTCGCCTCGGGCGATTCGGACGCGGCCTACGAAGACTGGTCGATCGACTTCACCGCCTGCATGAAGGGCGAAGGCGTCGACATGAGCATGACCTTCGCCGATGCGAGCGGGAGCGCGAGCAGCGGCGCTCCCAGCGGCGACGTCGAGGTCCACCAGCCCGACCCCGTCGACCCCGGTGAGGTCGACCTCGAGGCGATGGAGGCGGCGCACGAGAAGTGCATCGACGAAGTCGGCGAACCGCCCGTGCCGCCCGGCATGCCCGATGCCGACGAGATGAACGAGGCGATGCTCGCCTTCGCCGCGTGCATGCGCGAGGCCGGTTACGACTACCCCGACCCCGAGATCTCGAACGACGGCGGAGTGGTCGCGATGCAGGCGATGCCCGCCGACGACATCGACCCGGCCGTGATGGAGGCCTGCAACGAGGAGGCCGGATTCCCCGACATGCAGGTCACGGAGTCGAGCGAATGACCGGCGCAGAGCACCCGACGAGCGAGCAGCCGGTCGACACCGTGCATGGCGTCGATGAGGCACCGGATGCCGCGGCTCGCGTTCGCCCGCCGCGGCGCCGCACCCCATGGCTCATCGCCGGGGCGTGTCTCGCCGTGATCGGCCTCGCGGCGACGACGTTCGCCCTGACGCGCCCCGAGGCCTCCGCGTCCGATGGCGGCAGCAGCCGCGGCGGCGGCGGCGACACCGATCTCGCAACGGCGACGGTCGGACGCGGCGACCTGACCGAGCGAGTGCGCCTGAGCGGCAAGCTCGGCTACGGCGATGCCCGCGAACTCGGCACCGGGCTCGGCGGCACCGTCACGTGGCTGCCCGAGCCTGGCACCGCGCTCGACCGCGGCAGCACGCTCTTCCGCGTCGACGACCAGCCGGTCGTGCTGCTCCTCGGCGAGCTGCCCATGTGGCGTGGGTTCGCCGCGGGCATGGACGACGGCCCCGACGTGCTGCAGCTCGAGCAGAACCTCGCCGCGCTCGGCTTCTTCGACCGCGAACCCGACCAGGAGTTCGCGGCGTCGACGGCGTCGGCCATCGAGCAGTGGCAGGAGTCGCTCGGACTCGAGGAGACCGGTGCGATCGAGCCAGGCCGCATCGTCTTCGCGCCGGCGCCGATGCGCGTCGCGGCGCGGAAGGCCTCGATCGGCGACCCCGCCGGCGGCGCGGTCATCACGGTCTCGGGCACCGAGAAGCGCGTGAGCGCGTTCCTCGCCCCGAACCTGAAGGAGATCGCGGTCGTCGGCACCGTCGTGCAGCTCACCCTTCCCGGCGGCCGGGCGACGACCGGCACCGTGACCGCCGTCGGCGCGCCCGTCGAACAGGACGACGGCCAGGGCGGCTCGAAGCTCAAACTGCCCGTGACGATCACGCTCGACGACGCGGCAGCCGCCGACGGCCTCGACCAGGTGACGGTGAGCGGCGAGATCACGGCCGTGAAACGGGAGGACGCACTCGTCGTGCCCGTCGTGGCGCTGCTCGCGCTGCCCGGTGGCGGCTCGTCCGTCGAGGTGGTGCGCGACGGCGAGGTCGAGCAGGTCGTCATCGAACTCGGCGCGTTCGCCGACGGCATGGTCGAGGTCACCGGTGGCGATCTCGAGGCCGGCGACGAGGTCGTGGTGCCGGAATGAGCGGCCCGCTGATCAGCATGTCGGCGGTGACGCGTTCGTACGGGTCGCCGCCGACCGTCGCCCTCAGGCATGTCGATCTCGAGGTCGAGCGCGGTGAGATGCTCGCCATCGTGGGGCCGAGCGGTTCAGGAAAGTCGACCCTCTTGAATCTGATGGGCACGCTCGACCGGCCGAGCTCCGGTGACATCCGCATCGCCGGACACGACACCGGAGCGATGAACGATGCCGAGCTCTCGGCGCTGCGTGCCTACACGATCGGCTTCGTGTTCCAGCAGTACCACCTCGCCGAGGGCGTCAGCGCACTCGACAACGTCGCGACCGGGCTGCTTTACACCGGTGTGCCACTGCGCGAGCGGCGCGCCCGAGCGACCGTCGCGCTCGAGCGCGTCGGACTCGCGGCGAGGGCGCGTCACCGCCCGCGGGAGCTGTCGGGCGGCGAGCGCCAGCGCGTCGCGATCGCGCGCGCCGTCGTCGGCGAGCCGCCGCTCATCCTCGCCGACGAGCCGACCGGGGCCCTCGACACCCGCTCGGGCGCCGGCGTCGTCTCGATCCTCGCCGAGTTGAACGCGGCGGGCACGACGGTCGTCGTGATCACGCACGACCCGCAGGTCGCCGAGCGGATGCCGCGGCAGGTCGCGATCCGCGACGGTGAGCTCGTCGGCGACTCGCGCCCAGACGCTGCACCGGGCTTCGCCGACCGTCTCGTGGGAGCGGCGTCGTGAGCGGCGCCCGTTCGCGCCTGCGCACCGGCGACCTCGTCGGTCTCGGCTTCCACGGGCTGCGGGCGCGGCCGCTGCGCGCGGCCCTCTCGGCGCTCGGCATCGCGATCGGCATCGCCGCGATGATCGCGGTCGTCGGCATCTCCACGTCGAGCGAGGCGCTCGTGAAGGAGCGCCTCGCGTCGCTCGGCACCAACCTGCTGACGGCGTCGGCGGGCTCCGACTTCTTCGGGGAGGACACGGAGCTGCCGGCCGACGCGATCGACCGCGTGCGCCGCATCGCCGGCGTCGAGCAGGCGAGCTGGACGGCGAAGCTCTCCGGCGTCAACGTGTACCGCAGCGCCCACATCGACCCCGGAGCGACCGCCGGCCTCTCGGTCGCCGCCGCCGACCTCGAGCTGCTGGACGCCACGGGTGCGACCGTCGCGGCCGGCGCGTGGCTGAACAGCGCGAACGAGCGCTACCCGGTCGTCGTGCTCGGGGCGAAGGCCGCCGAACGGCTCGGCATCGTGACCATCGGCAGCCAGGTGCTGCTCGGCGGCGAGGAGTTCACGGTCGTCGGCATCCTCGATCGCTCCCCGCTCGCGCCCGAGCTCGACTCCGTCGCGATCGTCGGCGAATCGATCGCGGCTGAGCTCCTGGGATTCGAGGGCTCACCGACGATCATCTACGAACGATCGGCCGACGACCTGGTCGGCGAGGTCCGGGAACTCCTGCCCGCGACGATCGATCCGGAGTCGCCGCACGAGGTGAAGGTGAGCCGGCCCTCCGATGCGCTCGCCGCGAAGAACACGATCGACCAGGCCTTCACGGGCCTGCTCGTCGGCGTGGGCTCCATCGCACTGCTGGTCGGCGGCATCGGCGTGGCGAACACCATGGTCATCACGGTGCTCGAGCGGCGTCAGGAGATCGGGCTCCGCCGCTCGCTGGGCGCGACGCGCGGTCACATCCGCTCGCAGTTCCTCGTCGAGGCGATGCTGCTCGCGCTCTACGGTGGCGTCACCGGCACGGCGATCGGCTGGGCGATCACTGCGGTCGTCGCCGGGGCGAACGGATGGCTCGTGGCGGTGCCACCCGCCGTGCTCGCCGCTGGCGTGGTCGCGACGGTCGTGGTCGGCGCGGTGGCCGGTGCGCTGCCCGCGGCTCGAGCCGCTCGCACCTCGCCGACGGCGGCGCTCAACGCCTGAGCGCACAGAACAGGGGCGGGAGCAATGCTTCCGCCCCTGTTGCGTCAATCAGCGCGAGCGTCAGCCGACGGTCGAGCAGACGGTGACCAGTTCCGTCATGGACGTCTGCAGCGCTCCGGCCTGCTCGCCGATCTTCGTCATGTCGGCGCTGGCCGGGTCGGCCGAGATCGCCGCGATGGTCTCGGAGTAGGCGGTCACGGCTTCGGCTGCGCCCGCAGCCAGCGGCGCGACCTCTTCGTTCGAGATCTGGGCCGATGCCTCGGTGAGTGAGGCCTTCACCGAATCGAACGCGGCGAGCGCGGCCCCGGGGTCGCTCGTGTCGACGCTCGCCAGGCCGGTGAGCTCCTCCATGCTGGTCTTGACGACCTCGCATGCCTCGTCCTTGGTCTGCTCGGCCGGCGCCTCGGCCTCGGGCTTCGTGGCCTCGGCAGAGGTCGCGCCCTTCGTGTCCTCGCCGCCGGCGGTGCCTTGGGCGGCGCAGCCGGTGAAGAGCAGGGCCAGCACGGCGAGCGAGCCGGCGGCGATCAGGCGTGTGGATGTCATCTGTATGGTTCCCCCTCGAATGCGGGTCGATCCGACCCCCGGCCATCTAACCAGTCCCCGCAATCCCCCGACATGGGGAGGGCTCCCCATTGACGCCGTCGAGAACCGCCTACGCCGTGTCGGCAGGACGCCCACGCTCTCCTCGAATCGGCTAGCGTGACTCGCGTGACCCGGACACTCGTCATCATCGACATCCAGAACGACTACTTCGAGGGCGGCGCGCACCCGCTGGTCGGCCCGGATGCGGCCGCCGCCAACGCCGCCCGCCTGCTGGCGTCGCACCGCGAAGACGGCCAGCCCGTCGTGCACGTGCAGCACGTCTGGGATGCCCCCGACGCGACGTTCTTCGCGCCAGGCACGCACGGCGCCGAGATCCACCCGCTCGTCGCGCCCATCGGCGGCGAGCCCGTCGTCGTCAAGGCGAACCCGAATGCCTTTCTCGGCACCGACCTCGACACGCACCTCCGCGCGGCCGGAGCCGACGTCGACGGCGTCGTCATCGTCGGCATGATGTCGAGCATGTGCGTCGACGCGACCGTGCGCGCCGCCGCCGACGCCGGGTACTCCGTGACGGTCGCCCACGACGCGTGCGCCGCTCCCGACCTCAGCTTCGGCGACACTCCGGTGCCCGCTGCGCAGGTGCATGCGGCGTTCATGGCCGCCCTCGATGGCAACTACGCCGAGGTGCTCAGCGTCGACGAACTGCTCGGCTGACCACGACGGGCCCGATGCCGGTCCGGCACCGAGCCCGTCGCGTCATCCGCTCGTCGTCGGCTCACTCCATGCGACGCTCCGCGGCGTGCTTGGCTTCGGCCTGCACTGATGAGGCCGCTGACGCTCCCTCGTCACGCACGGCTTCGACCGCCTCGGCCGCGCGTTCCTTGACGGCCTCGGCTCCTTCCATGGCCGGTTCGCGCAAGTGCTCGACCGACTCCTGGGCCATGTCTCGCGCCTCCTCTACGAGCGGGGCCGCTGCCTCCTTCGCCTTCTCCGCGAGGTCCCGCTCGGGCTTCGATGCCGGGATGAGGGAGGAGGCGAGCCATCCGACACCGAAGGCGATGAGGCCGACGGCGATGGGGTTGCCCTGGGTGGCCGACGCGACCTTCCGCGGCGCTCCGGCCACGGCCTCGCCGGCCGAGTCGACCGCCGACTCGGCCGAGTCGACCACGTCGGATGCCGTGCCCATGACCCGGTCGGTCAGTCGGCCGATCGCGTTTCGCATCCGGTCGCCCTGGCGGTGGGCCATCTTCGCCGGATTCACCTTGTCGGCGAGCGCATCGACGTCGCTGCCGAGTTCTCGTCGCGTCCGCTCGATGTCCGAGCGGATCAGTTCGGGGTCGCTCATCGGTTCTCCTCATTTCTCCTCAGCGTCTCGGGTATCTTCTTGACGCTCTCGACGGTCTCGGGGATGCCCTCGACGCTGTCGAACTCCTTCTTGCCGACGACCACCAGCACGACGGCCACGACGGCCCAGATGGCGGCGACGACGACGGCCGACCAGGCGTTGCCGATCCAGTAGCCGAGTCCCCACCAGAGCGCGATCGAGAGGAACAGCACCGCGAGCAACCCGGCGATGCCGGCGCCGCCGTACATGCCGGCACCCTTGCCGGCCCGCTTCGCCGACCGCGAGATCTCAGCCTTGGCCAGTTCGACCTCCTGCCGCATGAGCAGGGAGACGTCGCGGCTGATCTCAGCGAACAGATCGCCGAGCGAGGTCGTCTCAGCGTGCACTTCGGAGGGCGTGGGCGACGATGAGGGCAGATCGGCGGATGCCGCAGGCTCGCCCGCTCTCGGATCGGCCGAGCCCAACCGCGCATCGTGCGCGCCGATGCGACGTTCATCGGTCATCGTGCCCGCCTCCTCCAGTTGCGCCGACCGAAGGTGCACCCACCGGTTCGGCCTGGTCCGAGCCGAGCGTTCGAGCTCCCGGTGTGGCGGCGGGCGCCGCGCCCGAACCCGGTGCACCCGAGCCGGCCGTTCGTGACGCCGACGCAGCGGACCCATGCTCGGGCGGCGTCGCGAGCGCCCGCGTCAACCGTCCGACGATGACGCCGGCTCCGACCGCGATCGCGAGGAAGGCTCCCGGTCGCCGGCGGGCGAACGACTTCGCTTCCTGTACGAGGGAACCGGGGTCGCGTGCATCGAGCCATCGGGCGACGTCGTCGGCCCGCCGGCCCGCTTGCCGCACGAGGTCGGTGGCGTAGCCCGGCTCGCTGGAGTCTTCGGCCATCTGCGTGAACTGTGCTCCCGCGGTGCGAAGGCCGCCCGCCACCCGCTTCTGCTGCAACGACGCTTGCTCGCGCAACTCGGTGGTGACATCGTCGGCGAGGCGGCGAGCCTGCTCCGCGGTCTCCTCGACGACGGCCTTGCCTTCCTCCTTGGCGACGTCGGCCACGTGGTGGCCTGCGTCGCCGGCATCGGAGACGACCGAAGCTGCATCGTCGGCAAGCGACGACGACGTGCCCGCGGCAGTCGAGCCGTCAGAACCGGTGGTGGCCGCTCCCGAGTAGCCACGGCTCGTGTCGGAACCGCCTCCGGGGCTCCTTCCGGCACCGGCGTCGACATCACTCGTGGAGCGGATCGCCTCCGAGCCGTCCGAGTGCTGGGATGGGGTGTTCTCGGTCATCTTGCTCTCGCTTCCGTGGTGTCGGTGCAGCGTCGATCGATGCCGGTTCGGCGTCGGTTCGGGCCGTCGGGTGGGCCGGCATCGGAAGGGGTGACGGGGTCGACACCGGCTGATGCGCGCAACGTTAGATCGGTGGTCCTCTCACGAGAAGGGACTTGCGCGGCCGACCCCCGCGGCGTATAACGCAGGCGACCGCGCGATCGTGTTCGGGTCGGCCGGGCGCGGCGCGGCGCGGCCGACGCATTGTCGTCGCTGCCGGTGCCGGGCGCAACCGCCTTCCAGGCAGTCCCGCGCCCGCGTAGCGTCGCCCACATCGACGGCAGGGTCGCGCGCGCCGGCTCGACAGCGCAGCGTCCAGCGAGGAGAAGCGATGATTCGATACGGATACAAGCTGTCTGCAGAAGGCTTCGCTCCGGCAGAACTGGTTCGCCAGGCCGAGCTCGCAGAGCGGAGCGGATTCGACTTCGTCGAGATCAGCGACCACTTCCACCCCTGGCTCGACTCTCAGGGGCACTCGCCCTTCGCGTGGAGCGTGCTCGGTTCGATCGCGGCGAAGACGACGCGGCTCGGGCTCGCGACCGGGGTCACGTGCCCGACCGTGCGCTACCACCCGGCGATCGTCGCCCAGGCGGCCGCTACGCTCGGGCTCCTCTCCGACGGCCGGTTCACACTCGGCCTCGGTTCCGGCGAGCGCCTGAACGAACACGTCGTGGGGCGCGGCTTCCCGGCGGTGGCCGAGCGGCAGGACATGCTGCGTGAAGCGATCGAGATCATCCGCCTGCTGTGGTCGGGCGGATACCGATCCTACCGAGGCGAGTACCTCGATCTCGAGGACGCCCGCGTCTTCGACCTTCCCGACCCGCTTCCCGCCATCGCGGTGGCGGCAGGCGGACCTGACGCCGCAGAGATCGCCGCCGAACTCGGCGACGGCCTGTTCGGCACGGAGCCGAAGTCGGCGCTGCTGGAGGCGTACCGTGCGGCCGGCGGCAGTGGGCCGAGGTACGGCGAGGTGGGTCTCGCGTGGGCGGAGACCGAGGAGGCGGCGGTCCGGTCGGCCTTCGAGACGAGCCGCTGGTCGCTCACCGGCTGGAAGGTCATGAGCGAGCTCCCGAATCCCGCCAACTTCGAGGCGGCAGCGCAAGTCGTCAGGCCTGAGGATGTGGCGAGCGCGATGCCCTGCGGCCCCGATGTCGCGAAGCACCTCGACGCGATCCGCGGGTACGAGGAGGTCGGCTACGACCACGTCGTGCTGTCGAACAACGGGCCCGATCCAGACGGGTTCATGGACTTCTTCGCGAACGAGTTGAAACCGCGGTTGAGTCCGTCTGCCTGAGCCGCATCCGTCGCAGAATCTCGGTCTTTCACCGTCAGAATCGACGTGGCCGAGGCTGAATCCGCGAAACCGCCGGCGAATGGCGGAACTTTCGCGGTTTTTCCGTTTGCGGCATCCGATCGCCCGTGTCACCATCGAAGGCATGATCACCGCGGATCGCAGCGCGAACCCCTCCCCCGACCTCGCCGAGTCGAGCGCCGACGAGGTCGACGCGCTCACGCTCGGCCGCCGCATCCGCGACCGCCGAACGGCTCGCGGCATGACCCTCGGCGAGCTCGCCGCCGCGATCGACCGTGCACCGTCGCAGGTCTCCGCCATCGAGAACGGCAAGCGCGAGCCGCGGCTCTCGATGCTGCGCACGATCGCTCTCGCCCTCGGTACGAGCGTCGATGAACTGCTCCGAGCGGATGCCCCTTCTGAGCGCGCGGCTCTCGAGATCGCCGTCGAACGCGCTCAGCGCGGGCCGGTGTTCGCGGCGCTCGGCCTGCCGTCGTTCCGCGTGGCGAAGGGCATGAACGACCAGACCCTGCAGACGATCCTGAGCCTGCACAACGAGATCGACCGACTGCACCGCGAGCGCGCGGCCACTCCTGAAGAGGCGCGCCGCGCGAACGCCCAGCTGCGCGACGAGATGCGGGCCCGCGACAACTTCTACCCCGAGCTCGAGGCGAAGGCCGCCGAGCTGCTCGAAGCGGTCGGCCACACGGGCGGCCCGGTCTCGCACCAGCTGGTCGCCGACATGGCGAGCCACCTCGGCTACTCGTTGCACTACGTGGGCGACCTGCCGCACTCCACGCGCTCGGTGACCGACAAGCGCAACGGCCGCATCTACCTGCCGACGCAGCAGTCGCCGTCGCGCGACTCGCGCTCCCCGATCCTGCAGGCGCTCGCGAGCCACCTGCTCGGTCACGAGGAGCCCCGCGGCTACGCCGACTTCCTGCGCCAGCGCATCGAGACGAACTACCTGACCGCCGCGATCCTGCTGCCCGAGCAGGCCGCCGTGCGCTTCCTCACCGAGGCGAAGAACCTGCGTCGCATCTCGATGGAGGAGCTGCGCGACGCCTTCGCCGTCTCGTACGAGACCGCAGCGCACCGGTTCACCAATCTCGCGACCGCTCGGCTCGGCATCCCCGTGCACTTCACGAAGGTGCACGAGTCGGGCACGATCATCAAGGCCTACGAGAACGACCGTGTGCGGTTCCCGAGCGATGCGCTCGGCGCGATCGAGGGAACGACGATGTGCCGCAACTGGACGGCCCGCACCGTCTTCGACGTCGAGGACCGCTTCAGCCCTTGGTACCAGTACACCGACACCCCGTCGGGCACCTTCTGGTGCACCTCGCGCATCGAGAAGGCGAAAGAGGGCGAGTACTCGGTCTCGGTCGGCGTGCCGTTCGAGCACGTGAAGTGGTTCCGCGGGCGAGAGACACCGCATCGTGCGGTTTCGCGATGCCCCGACCCCGCATGCTGCCAGGCGCCGACCGGGCTCGCCGATCGATGGGCGGATGCCTCGTGGCCCGCCGCGCGCACCCCGACGAGCCTGCTCGCGGCATTGCCGACCGGCACGTTCCCCGGCGTCGACCAGACCGAGGTGTACCAGTTCCTGGAGGCGCACTCCCCGAGCTGAGCCGGTCGAGGAGCGGGCAACCTGTCCGGCCGCGAACCGATGTCGAGACACGCCGAACTGGCGCACGCGCAACCCCCGCGGAAGGATGGAAGCACCACAACCGCATCGGAGTGATACCCGTGGGCACCACCGTCTTCGAACGACAGAAGCCGCCGGCATCCGTCATCGCCCGTTCGCTCGAGAACACCGCCCGGTCGGTGTTCTGGCTCGACGACCTGCCCGAGGGGGCTGTCGGCGGTCGACCGAAGCTCACGGGCGACCACGTCGCCGACCTCGTGATCGTCGGCGGCGGGTACACGGGCCTCTGGTCGGCGGTGCTCGCGAAGCACCGCAACCCCGGGGCGCACATCGTGCTCGTCGAGGCGAAGAGCATCGGCTGGGCGGCATCCGGTCGGAACGGCGGGTTCTGCGAGGCGAGCCTTACCCACGGCGACGAGAACGGCCAGGCTCGCTGGCCGAAGGAGATGCCGACGCTGCACCGCCTCGGCATGGAGAACCTCGACGCGATCGAGGCCGCAGAGGCCGAGTACGGCATGGACTTCCACTTCGAGCGCACCGGCATGCTCGCGCCCGCGATCGAGGAGCACCAGGTCGAGTGGCTGCGCGACTGGCACGCCGAGGCCGTGAAGCACGGTGAAGAAGGCGTCGTCTTCCTCGACCAGGAGGCGATGCAGGCCTCGGTCGCCTCGCCGACCTACCTGGCCGGCATCTGGGAGCAGCGCACGAACGCGATGGTGCACCCGGCACGACTCGCGTCCGAGCTCGCCCGCGTCGCCGAAGAGCTCGGTGTCGAGATCTTCGAGCACTCCCCCGTCAAGCGCATCGACACTCCCGGCTCGACCGGTGCCGTCTCGGTGATCACCGAGGGCGGCCACGTCGACGCCGCGCACGCCGTGCTCGCGACGAACGTCTTCCCCTCGCTCCTGAAGCGCAACCGGCTCATGACGGTGCCGGTCTACGACTACGTGCTCATGACCGAGCCCCTGTCGGAGCAACAGCTCGCCGACATCGGCTGGAAGGATCGCCAGGGCATCGGCGACATGGCCAACCAGTTCCACTACTACCGGCTCTCGAAGGACAACCGCATCCTCTTCGGCGGCTACGACGCGATCTACAACTACGGCCGCAAGGTGCGCTCGGAGTACGAGAACCGGCCCGAGAGCTGGCAGAAGCTCGCGAGCCACTTCTTCACGACCTTCCCCCAGCTCGAGGGCCTGCAGTTCAGCCACCAGTGGGCGGGCGCGATCGACACGAGCACCCAGTTCACGGCGTTCTTCGGCACCGCGCGCGACAACCGTGTCGCGTACGCCGCCGGCTTCACCGGCCTCGGCGTCGGCTCGACCCGCTTCGCGGCCGAGGTCATGCTCGACCTGCTCGAGGGCCGCGACAACGAGCGCACGCAGCTCGAGATGGTGCGGAAGCGCCCGTTGCCCTTCCCGCCCGAGCCGGCCGCGTCGATGGGCATCAACGCGACCCGCTGGTCGCTCGACCGTGCCGACCACAACCGCGGCAAGCGCAACATCCTGCTGAAGACCCTCGACGCACTGGGCCTCGGGTTCGACTCATGAGCGACGACCTGCGCCTGCTGGCCGGCGCGTTGACGGATGCCGCGGGGCTCGTGCTCGACCACGAACCCGTGCCGGCCGACCAGGTCGTCGCGGGCGCGCCCGCGACCGGATACGTCGCCCTCGACTCGTCGGATGCCGGCGAGATCGGCGTGTGGGAGATGACGCCCGGCGCGATGCGCGACGTCGAGGTCGACGAGGTCTTCGTCGTGCTGTCGGGCGCCGCCACCGTCGAGTTCGAGACGGCGCCGACCGGGCGCGGTCACCTCGACCCGATCATCCTGGCCCCGGGCGCCGTCGTGCGACTCGAGGCGGGCATGAAGACGATCTGGACCGTGCGCGAGACGCTGCGCAAGGTGTTCATCTCGCGCTGAGGCGCAACCGAAAGGGATCAGGCAATGGCGAAGTACCGAGTTCAGAACCCCGCGACCGGCGAGCTCGTCGAGTCGTTCGACGTGGCGACCGACGTGGAGATCGAGCAGACCCTCGCGACGGCGGATGCCGCGTACCGCGAGTGGCGCGATCGCAGCGTGCAGGAGCGCGCAGCGGCGGTCAAGCGAGTGGCGGAGCTGTTCATCGAGCGCAAGGACGAACTCGCGCGGCTCATCGCCGTCGAGATGGGCAAGTCGCTCGCCGAGTCGGCCGACGAGGTCGAGTTCGCCGCCTCGATCATCGACTACTACGCCGTCTACGGCCCGGGTCTGATCACCGACCAGGAGATCCCGAGCACGATCCCCGGCAAGGCGACCATCGAGCACCTGCCCGTCGGCGCCCTGCTCGGCGTCATGCCGTGGAACTTCCCGTACTACCAGGTGGCCCGGTTCGCGGCGCCCAACCTCGTGCTCGGCAACACGATCATCCTGAAGCACGCCGACATCTGCGCGCGCTCGGCGCTCGCGGTGCAGGAGATCATGGAGGAGGCCGGAATCCCGGTCGGCGGCTACCAGAACGTCTTCGCCTCGCACGACCAGATCGCGACGATGATCGCCGATCCCCGTGTGCAGGGCGTCTCGCTCACCGGCTCCGAGCGCGCGGGCGCCATCATCGGCGCGCAGGCCGGGCAGCACCTCAAGAAGTGCGTGCTCGAGCTCGGCGGCATCGACCCGATGGTCGTGCTCGACGCCGACGACGTGGCGAGCGTCGCGAAGGCGGCCTGGGACTTCCGCGTCTACAACGGCGGCCAGGTGTGCAACTCGAACAAGCGCCTGATCGTGATGGACGACATCTACGACGAGTTCGTCGCCGAGCTCCGCCGTCTCGCCGATGGGCTCGAGCCGGGCGACCAGCTGAACCTCGGCGAGGGGCAGTTCGTACCGATGTCGTCGCGCGCGGCCGCCGAGACCGTGAACGCCCAGGTGCAGAAGGCCGTCGCCGCCGGCGCGTCCCTCGAGGCGGGCGGCGTGCTGTCCGACGGCCCCGGTGCGTACTTCTCCCCCGCCGTGCTCACCGGAGTGCCCCGCGACTCCGAGTCGTACCGCGAGGAGATCTTCGGCCCGGTCGCCACCGTCTACCGCGTGCACAGCGACGAGGAGGCGCTCGAACTCGCGAACGACTGCGACCTCGGCCTCGGCGGCTCGGTGTTCTCGACCGACGAGGCACGCGCGGCCCGCGTCGCCTCTCGGCTCGAGGTCGGCATGACGCACGTGAACATCATCGCGGCCGAGGCGGCCGAGCTGCCCTTCGGCGGCGTGAAGCGCTCGGGGTTCGGGCGCGAGATGGGCCCGGTCGGCATCGGCGAGTTCGCCAACCGACGTCTGTCGTTCGTCGCGAAGTAGCCGCGGTGGCGTGGTTCTACGCCGCCGCTGCGGCCGCGTCGCCGGCGGGCCCCGCCGGTTCGATGCGAAACGTGAGCCCGAATCGCGCGAGCAGTTCCGCGTCGCCGGCGAGCACGACTGCGCCGACACCCGCGCCCGCACTCGCCGAGTCGCCGGCGAGCACTCCACGGAGCGCTGCCGGTTCGACCTGCAGCTCGAGCACGGCCGACGGCACCGGCTCGAAGGCCGACCGCCGTCGCGGTTGCTGCAGCGCACCGGGCCCGACCGGCACGACGTCGAGCGTGGCGCCGACGACGATTGCGGACACCGAGACTTCGCCCACGTGCAGCACGTACTCGGTGGGTGGGAGCGACGCCGCGGCATCCGCTCGGAATGCGGCGCGCAAGCCGACCACGAGCGCGTCGTGCGTGACCGTCTCGCCCTCTGCGGGCTCGCCGAGCACCGACCAGCCCCAGCGCGCGAGGGCGATGACGACCGGTTCGAGCTCACGCCCGAGCGGGGTCAGCTCGTACCCGCCGCGCACGGTCGGCACGCGCCGCACGACGCCCGACTCCTGCAGCTCTTTGAGCCGGTCGCTCAGGATGTTGGTCGGGATGCGCGGCAGACCCGCCTTCAGGTCGCCGTAGCGGCGCGGCCCCACGAGCAGGTCGCGGACGATGAGCAGCGCCCATCGATCCCCGACCCGCTCGAGAGCACGAGCCACTCCGTCGTACTGGCCGAAGCCGCGCACCCCGCGTGTCGCCATGCGGTCGCGCGTCAGGCCGTGGCCGACGGCGCAACGGCGCCCTGCTCGGCCAAGTGGGCGTCGGGCCCCTGCTCTGCAGCCGACGGGTCCATGTAGAGGAACCCGAGGATGTTGCCGTCGGGGTCTTCGAGGTCGCGCGAGTACATGAAGCCGTAGTCCTGCGCCTCGCGCGGCTCGGTGCCGCCGGCGGCGAGCCCCGTGGCGAGCACCGCGTCGACCTCGTCGCGCGAGTCGCGGGTGAACGCGATGCTCGTCTGCGCGTGCGTCTTCGGGTCGATGATCTGCTTGTCGGTGAAGGTGCCGAGGTACTCGCGCGTGAGCACCATGAAGTAGATGTTCTCGTCGAGCACGACGCAGGCGGCGTTCTCGTCGGTGAAGTTCGGGTTGATGCTGAACCCGAGCGCCTCGTAGAAGCTCTTGGAGCGCTCGAGGTCGGTCGTGGGCAGGTTCACGAAAATGCTGGTCGCGGTCATGATCGCCTCCATGGGATCGTCGGTGGTACCGGATGCTTCGCCACTAGCTTGCTCTTTGCAAGTGCACTTGTCAATAGCAAGTAGAACGAAGATTCCATCCGCTCCGGAATCCGCTCAGCGCACGACGCTCCGCCGCACGAGCAGAGCCAGGTGCAACGCCGTCAGCGTCTCACCGTCGTCGAGGTCGACGCCGAGCAGGTCGCCGATGAGTGCGAGCCGCTGATAGAACACCGAACGCGAGAGATGCGAAGCGGATGCCGCGGCCGTGCGGTTGCCCGGATGCGCGAGCACCGCGCCGAGCACGTCGAGCAGGTCGCCCTTGCGCGCGAGGTCGTAGTCGATCAGCGGCTCGAGCATGCGCTCGCCGTGCTCGAGCAGCCGGTGGTCGTCACGGAGCGCGGTCACGAGGCGCATGAGCGGGCGGTCGTCGGAGCGTCGCACGATCGGTCCGCGCGCAGATCGGGGCGCGGGTCCACGGGCCAGGTCGATGGCCTCCTGCACCGAACCCAGCAGCGCGTCGAGACCGCTCGCCTCGGAGCCGACCGCGAGCACGAGCCGATCGAGCACCGCCGCGTCGCCGGCGGCGAGTGCGGCCGCGAAGGCTCGCACTGCGGCATCGTCGAAGCTGCGAGACGCCGGCAGCGACAGCAGCACGATCGTCGCCGAGGGTGTCGCAGCACCCTCGGGAGCCGCCCCGGCGAGCGCCCGCCCGCCGAGGTCGCGAGCCGCGGCATCCGCTACCGAAGCCGTGATGACGCCGCCGGTGATCACGACGCCGAAGAGTCGCGCTCCTTCGAGCGGAAGGCCCGCGGCCTCGATGCGCGCGGATGCTGCGGGCAGTCCGGCGAACCGCCCGTCGAGCAGGCCGTCGACGAGTCGCTGACGCCCGATGCGCACCCACTCGTCGGCGGCGCCGTCGGCGAGCCGCCCGAGGGCGAGTGCGATCGCGCCCTGCTCGAGCACACTGATGCTGCCCGCCGGATGCGCCGGCCCCGGCAGCGCGATGAGATGACCCCAACGGATGCCGCGTGCCTCGACCGGCACGATCAACCACTCGTCAGCGGCGGCGGCGGCGCCCGCGCCCGAGCCGCCGAGGCGCCGCTGCTCGTCGTGACGGCGATGCGCCGCCCTCGACCGGGTCTCCCAGCGGGTGAAGAGCTCGACCTCGGCGGCGAGCGGCACCTCGGCAGCGACGACCTCGTGGGCGAGGTTCTCGAGCACGACCGCGGCGCCGAGCGTCTGGGCGAGCTGCTGCACGATGAAGTCGGGCGGCGATCCGCGGAGGGCGAGCGCGGTGAACCGCTCGCGCACCTCGTCTCGGGCCCGGAGCGCGGCGGTCTGCACCGAGATGATGCGACTGTGCACCGCCTCGGTCAGGGCGACGAACTTCACCTCGCGGTGCAGGGCGACGAGGGCGAGTCCGTGCTCGCGAGCGGCCGCCTCGACCACGGCCGGCACGTAGCGGTAGTGCACGCCGAGCTCGAGCACGAGGCCCGCGACACCGACGTCGACGAGACCGGCGATGAAGGCCGCGAGCTCGCGGGGGTCGGTCGGCCACCCGGATCCGGTCGAGAGCAGCAGCTCCCCGCCGTTCAGGAGTCGGGCAACGCCCGCACTGTCGGAGACGTGCGCCCAGCGCACGTGCGCGTCGAGCGCGTCACCGCCCGAGAGCACTTCGGGGATCCCCTGCGCGACCGCAGGAATCGTGAGGATCTCGCGCACGGTCGGCAACCCGTCGTCGGCCGGATCGAGCACCGGACGGTTCGTCTGAATCGCCTCATCTTCGCGACGATCTGCCACCGGATGCACCATTCTTCCTCTGTCACACTGGGAATACGAAGCATAGTCGACGTCGGCCAGTCTGTCCGGCTTCGGCGAGAACCGACCGCCGCCCAACCGAAGGAACCGCCAATGAGCATCACCGAGACCGCCTCTTCGCCGGCATCGGCACCCGACGTGCCACTGATCGGCCACTGGGTCGACGGTGCGCTTCGCGCATCGACGTCGGGCCGCACCGCTCCGGTCTACAACCCCGCGACCGGCGCCGTGCAGGCCGAGGTCGCGCTCGCCGACCAGACGGAGATCGACGCGGCGATCGCGTCGGCGCAGGCCGGGTTCGCGGTGTGGAGCAGCTTCTCGATCGCGAAGCGGCAGGGCGTGCTGTTCGCCTTCCGCGAGCTGCTGAACTCGCGCAAGGGCGAGCTCGCCGCGATCATCACCGCCGAGCACGGCAAGGTCGTCTCCGACGCGATGGGCGAGATCCTGCGCGGCCAGGAGGTCGTCGAACTCGCCACCGGTTTCCCGCACCTGATCAAGGGCGCCTACTCCGAGAACGTCTCGACCGGCATCGACGTCTACTCGCTGAAGCAGCCGCTCGGCGTGGTCGGCATCATCAGCCCGTTCAACTTCCCGGCCATGGTTCCGATGTGGTTCTTCCCGATCGCGATCGCCGCGGGCAACGCCGTGATCCTGAAGCCGAGCGAGAAGGACCCTTCGGCCGCGCTCTGGATCGCACAGCTCTGGGCCGAGGCCGGCCTGCCCGACGGCGTCTTCACCGTGCTGCAGGGCGACAAGCTCGCCGTCGACGGACTCCTCACCTCCCCGGTCGTGCAGTCGATCTCGTTCGTCGGCTCCACCCCGATCGCCCAGTACATCTACGAGACCGCGTCGAAGCACGGCAAGCGGGTGCAGGCCCTCGGCGGCGCCAAGAACCACATGCTCGTACTGCCCGACGCCGACCTCGACCTCGTCGCCGACCAGGCCGTGAACGCCGGGTACGGTGCCGCCGGCGAGCGCTGCATGGCGATCTCGGTCGTGCTGGCCGTCGAGCCCGTGGCAGACGAGCTGATCACCAAGATCAGCGAGCGCATCGCGAAGCTGAAGATCGGCAACGGCGCAGGCATCGATGCCGGCGACGGCACGCTCAGTGAGCCCGACATGGGCCCGCTCATCACCGGGGTGCACCGCGACAAGGTGTCCTCCTACGTCGACATCGCCGAGAGCGACGGGGCGAAGATCGTGGTCGACGGCCGCGGTTTCACCGTCGACGGGCATGAAGAGGGCTTCTTCTTCGGCCCGACCCTGATCGACGACGTGCCCACCACTTCGCGGGCGTACACCGAGGAGATCTTCGGCCCGGTGCTCTCGATCGTCCGCGTCGCCACGTACGACGAGGGTCTCGACCTCATCAACTCGGGCCAGTTCGGCAACGGCACCGCGATCTTCACCAACGACGGCGGTGCTGCACGCCGGTTCCAGAACGAGGTGCAGGTCGGCATGATCGGCATCAACGTGCCGATCCCGGTGCCCGTCGCGTACCACTCCTTCGGTGGCTGGAAGCAGTCGCTGTTCGGCGACGCGAAGGCCTACGGCACCCACGGCTTCGACTTCTTCACCCGCGAGAAGGCCGTGACCGCCCGCTGGATCGACCCGGCCACTCGCAACGACGCAGCCCACGGCGGCATCAACCTGGGCTTCCCCCAGAACCACTGATCGTTTCGCGCTGAGGAGCAACCGCATGACCGACACCATCACCGCCGAGACCGAAGCGGTCTACACCGACCGCTTCGGCACGGTGCATCCGCTGCCCGACGCCGCAGCCGAGGCGCAGGTGCGCGCCGAGGACCGCACGCACGTGTTCCACTCCTGGAGCGCGCAGGCGCTCATCGACCCGCTGCCCATCGCCGCGGGCGAGGGCTCGACCTTCTGGGACTACCAGGGCAACGCCTACCTCGACTTCTCGTCGCAGCTCGTGAACCTGAACCTCGGACACCAGCACCCCGACCTCGTCGCCGCGATCCAGCAGCAGGCGGGTCGCCTCGCGACCATCCAGCCGTCGATGGCCTCGGATGTGCGTAGCGAACTCGCTCGTCGCATCGTCGAGGTCGCCCCGGGCGACCTCGACAAGGTGTTCTTCACCAACGGCGGCGCCGACGCCAACGAGTACGCCGTGCGCATGGCCCGCGCCGTCACCGGTCGCCGCAAGGTGCTCTCGATGTACCGCAGCTACCACGGCGGCACCGCGACCGCGATCTCGCTCACGGGCGACCCGCGCCGCTGGGCGAACGAGCCGAGTGACGGCAGCGTCGCTCACTTCATGGGCCCGTACGCGTACCGTTCGTCGTTCCACTCGGAGACCCCCGAGCAGGAGGCCGAGCGCGCGCTCGCCCACCTCGAGCAGCTCATCGTGCTCGAGGGCGCCAGCACGATCGCCGCGATCATCATCGAGACGATCGTCGGCACCAACGGCGTGCTCGTGCCGCCGCCGGGCTACCTGCGGGGTGTTCGTGCATTGTGCGACACGTACGGCATCGTCTACATCGCCGACGAGGTCATGGTCGGCTTCGGCCGCATCGGCGAGTGGTTCGCGGTCAACGCGTTCGACGTCGTGCCCGACCTCATCACCTTCGCGAAGGGCGTGAACTCGGGCTACGTGCCGCTCGGCGGCGTGGTCATCTCGCAGAAGATCGCCTCGCACTTCGACACGGTCGCCTTCGCGGGCGGGCTCACGTACTCGGGCCACCCGCTCGCGTGCGCCGCCGGCGTCGCGACGTTCGAGGTGTTCGAGCGCGACGGCATCCTCGAGCGCGTGCGCGACCTCGGCTCGCGCGTCGTCGAGCCGCGTCTTCGCGAGATCGCGGCGAAGCACCCGTCGGTCGGCGAGATCCGCGGTGCCGGCCTGTTCTGGGCGATCGAGCTCGTGCGCGACCCTGCCTCGCGCGAGCCCCTCGTGCCCTTCAACGCGGGCGGGGCGGATGCCGCGCCGATGGCGGCCGTCGCCGCCGCCTGCAAGCAGGCGGGCCTCTGGCCGTTCATCCACTTCAACCGGATGCACGTCGCACCGCCGCTCGTCATCACCGAGGACGAGCTCGTTCGCGGGCTCGACATCATCGATGAGGCGCTGACGATCGCCGACGGCTACGTCGTCTGACGCACGCTCACGCGCCCTGCACGATGCAGGGGATTCTGCGGCACAGGGGCTCACCAGCTCCCATGTCCGGGAATCCCCTGCATCGCGTCGTTTCAGGGCGGAACCGACCCGGCGCCCGGCACCTCCGCCCACAAGGCCGTCGGCTAGCCTGAATCCCATGGACTCACGGGGGGCGCCCGGCGGCATCGGCCGGCGAACCTTCATCGCCGCCTCGCTCTCGGGCGTCGCGGCGATCGCCCTCGCGAGCTGCACCTGGCCCGAGCCGAGCCCCAGCCCGCTGCCGACGACGACGACGCCCACCACTGCGCCGCCCACGCCGACGAACGGCGTGCCGCTGCCGACTGCGCTCCGGCGCTCCCGCTGGGGCGCCGAGCCGTTCTCGCGCGGCGCGTTCAGCTTCGACTCGGTCGGCAGCACGCCCGAGCTGCGCCGGGCGCTCGCCGAACCGGTCGCGGAGCGCCTCGTCATCGCCGGCGAGGCCACCGACCCTGATCGGCCCGGCACGCTCGCGGGCGCCCGGGCCTCCGGCATCCGTGCCGCCGCCGACATCGCCCGGCTCGGCTCGGCCGGCGAGCGCGTGGTCGTCGTCGGCGCCGGACTCGCGGGATTGACGGCGGCGCGCGACCTCGTCGACGCAGGCTTCGAGGTCGTCGTGCTCGAGGCTCGCGACCGCCTGGGCGGACGCATTCACAGCACGGATGCCACCGGGTTCGACGCCCCCGTCGAGCTCGGCAGCGTGTTCACGGGCGACGACGACGAACTGATCGACATGCTGCACGAGGCATCCGT
Source organism: Agromyces sp. CCNWLW203 (assembly GCF_036576125.1). Taxonomy (NCBI): domain Bacteria; kingdom Bacillati; phylum Actinomycetota; class Actinomycetes; order Micrococcales; family Microbacteriaceae; genus Agromyces; species Agromyces sp. CCNWLW203. The sequence continues at coordinate 479,388 of NZ_JAZHYX010000001.1, forward strand.
CGACACCGAGCCGTTCACCGCAGAGGTCTCGGCGACGACGCCGGCGGGCCTGCAGTTGCCGATCCCGACGACCGGCCCCGACGCCGTCGAGACCGCGCAGGAGTGGGCGGCGACGCAGCCGCACGATGTCTCGCTCGCGACGGCGCTGACCGGCTCGGGCGCCACGCCGCTGTCGGCGGTGCCCGACGCGACGGGCGTGAGCCCCGCCGATTGGCTCGCCCACACGATCACCAGCGAGGTCGCTCCGTCGACCGGCGCCATCACCTCCGCGATCTCCGCCGGGCAGTACGACGCGAACCGCGCCGATCAGCTCGGCGACCTCGTGACCGGCCGGCTTTCCGACCTCATCGACGCGCTCGCCGAACCGCTCGAGATCGCCGTGTCGAGCGTCGTGACGAACATCGCCGTCACCGAGCGCCGGGTCAGTCTGCGGCTCGACTCGGGTGAGTCGCTCACCGCCGACCGCGCCGTCGTCACGATTCCGCTCGGCGTGCTGAAGACCGACACCGTGCGCTTCAAGCCGGCGCTGCCGCTCATGCACCAGCGCGCGATCTCACTGCTCGGCATCGGCGTGGTCGACACGGTGTGGCTGCGCTTCGACGAGGCGTTCTGGCGAGCGGATGCCGCGGGCCCGACGGATGGCTCCGAGGACGCCGCCCCCGACAGCGACGACCAGGCCGACCCCGATGCCCTCGCCACCCCCAACGTGCTCACCGTCGTCGGCGATGCCTCCCCCGTCGCCGCCTGGATCGACATCGGCCTCACGACCGGCGAGCCGATCCTCCTCGGCCTCATCGCCGCAGTGCAGGCGACTCGACTCGAGGGGCTTGACGATCCGTCGTTTCAGGAAGAGGTGCTGGGCGCGCTCGCGCCCTTCGCCACAGCGCCCGGTTGAGCCCGACGAGGCCCGCCGTGAGCGTGACGAAGATCACGAGCACGAGCAGGCAGTAGAGCGCGACGCCGACCGCGCCGCCCACCTGCGCCTCGTCGAGGAAGAAGTACGGATACCACCCGACGTCCGCACCGCGGAACAGCGTATAGACGAGCCAGATCGACGGGAAGACGAGCACCCAGCCGACGGTCGACCACGGCACGCGCGGATTCACTGCCATGACCGCATCGACCGTCCACGCCGTGAGGGCGAGCGCCGGCACGACGAAGTGCAGCACCGTGTCCGACCACGGCACCTCCATGCGGTAGTCGCGGGTCGAGGCCTGCGCGACGATGACGGCGAACACGATGCCCGAGATGAGCACGTACACCGTGACCATCGTGCGGAGGACGCCGAGCCACTCGGGGTCGCGCGGCGCGAACAGGGCGAACGCCGCCGCGATCGCGAGCGTCGCGACCGCGGCGAAGGCCGACTGCACGGTGAAGTAGCTGAAGAAGTTCGCGGTCGCGAAGAGCCGGAAGCCGAGCACGTACTGGAAGTTGCCGATGAGGGCGACGATCTCGAGGGCCGCGATCAGCAGCCGGAACACGCCGAGGAAGCGCCGCGCCCGCTGCATCCGCTTCGCCTCGTCGGCGCTGGTCTCCTCAGCGCGGGTGCGTCGCGGGCGGGCCATGCTTCAACGCTAGCCGCCGTCGTCGTCCTCGAGCGGCCGCAGGATGCGGTCGAGGAAGCGCCGCGTGCGCTCGTGCGTCGGGTTCGTGAAGATCGCACCGGGCGAGCCGCGCTCGACGACGACGCCGCCGTCCATGAAGAGCACCTCGTCGGCCGCCTGCCGCGCGAAGCTCAGTTCGTGGGTCACGACGACCATGGTCCAGCCCTCGTCGGCGAGCTCCTTGATGACCTGCAGCACCTCGCCGACCAGTTCGGGGTCGAGCGCGCTCGTCGGCTCGTCGAAGAGCAGCAGCTGCGGCTTGAGGGCGAGCGCCCGCACGATGCCGACGCGCTGCTGCTGCCCGCCCGAGAGCTCGAAGGGGTAGGCGTCGCGCTTCTCCGCCAGACCCACGCGATCGAGCAGAGCGGATGCCTCGGCGACAGCCTGCTTCTTCGGCACCTTCTGCACGCGCACCGGGCCCTCGATGACGTTCTCGATGACCGTCATGTGCGGAAAGAGGTTGTGCTGCTGGAACACCATCGCGGAGCGGTCGCGGAGCGCGTAGCGCTGGGCCTTCGGCACCGGCGACGCGAAGTCGATGACCGGGCCGCCGGCGAAGTCGATCGTGCCGGCACTCGGCGTCTCGAGTCCGTTGAGCGAGCGCAGCACGGTCGTCTTGCCCGAGCCGCTCGGGCCGATGAGCACGACAACCTCGCCGCGCCGCACCTCGAGATCGATCGAGCGCAGCACCTCGTTGTCGCCGAACGACTTGCGGATGCCGCGTGCCGACAGCAGCACCGAATCATCCGGCATCGCTGCAGGGGCGAGCGGATCAGTGGGCGACATAGCGGTCCAATCGCTTCTCGAGCAGGTTCTGTCCGCTCGAGAGCACGAGGCAGAACAGCCAGTAGATGAGCGCCGCCTCGATGTAGATGAGCAGGAACTCGCGGCTGAACGCGGCGATCTCCTGCGCCACCCGGAACATCTCGGTCACGAGGATCAGCGAGGCGAGCGAGGTGTCCTTCACGAGCGAGATGAAGGTGTTCGACAGCGGCGGCACCGAGACGCGGGCGGCCTGCGGCAGGATCAGCCGGGTGAGCGTCGTGCCGGGCGACATGCCGATCGTGTATCCGGCCTCCCACTGCCCCTTCGGCACCGAGAGGATCGCCGCCCTGATCACCTCGGCCGCGTACCCGCCGACGTTCAGCGAGAACGCGATGATCGCGCTCGGCCAGGGGTCGATCGTGATGCCGATCGACGGCATGCCGTAGAAGATCACGAACAGCTGCACGAGCAGCGGCGTGCCGCGGATCACCGAGATGTAGAACCTCGCGATTCCGCTGACCACCCGGTTGCGGCTGAGGCGCATGAGCGCGACGCCGAGTGCCAGTACGAGACCGAGTGCGAAGGAGGCCACTGCGAGCGGGATGGTGCCGCTGATGCCGCCCCAGAACAATGGCCAGAACGAGTCGAGCGCGAGCTGCCACTCGGTCATCGCCTCACCGCCTTCCGGTATACGGCGGATGCCGCGTCCCCCATGATTCCACTCGGGCAGTGCTCCGAGTGCGAATCAGGGGCGGAACGCGGCATCCGCCGTGGTGGTGCTGTCGAGCGCTACTGCGAGACATCCTCGCCGAAGTACCTCTCGCCGAGTTCTGCGAGCACGCCCTCCTCGCGGAGTTCGGCGAGCGCCTCGTCGACGGCCTTCACGAGTGCGGTCTTGTCCTTCGCGAAGGTGAGGGCGCTCTCGGTCGGGTCGGTCTCGGCGGCGACGGCGAGCTTCGCGTCGGGCGTCTGCTTGAGGTAGTCGAGGTAGGTGAGCTTGTCGTTCACGGTCGCATCGACGCGGCCCTGCTCGAGGAGGGCGACGGCCTGCGCCCAGCCCTCGACGGCCTCGACGTTCGCGCCCGCGTCGACGGCGAGCTGGTAGAAGTTGCTCGTGAGCGACTGCGCCGTGGTCTTGCCCGCGAGGTCGTCGAAGCTCGAGATCGAGTCGTCGCCCTCGTTCACCACGATGACGCTCGGCGACACCGTGTACGGCGTCGAGAAGAGGTAGCTCTCCTCACGCTCGGGGTTGATCGACACCTGGTTCGCGATGACGTCGAAGCGGCCGGCGTCGAGGCCCGCGAAGATCGCGTCCCACTGGGTCTCCTCGAACTGGATCTCGAGGCCGAGCTTCTCGGCGACGGCCTCTGCGACCTCGACGTCGTAGCCGACGAGCTCGCCCGCGCCGCCCTCGTGGTAGGTGAAGGGCGGGTAGGTGCCCTCGGTCGCGACGGTCAGCGTTCCGGCCTTCACCAGTCCGTACTCGTTGTCGTCGGCGGCCTCGCTCGACGCGGGCGAACCGCTCGAGCAGGCGGCGAGTGCGACGACGGCGGCGGAGGCTGCGGCGAGGCCGAGCAGGGTGCGGACCCGGGGGGCGCGAGACATGTGGAGCTCCGTTCGTGGGGAGTGCTGAGCGGCTCGTGGTTCCGTGCCGCGTGGTCGAGTCCATCACGGCCTCGCCCGTGAGGAAAACGGCGTTACCCCGCGTTGCATTCCCACAGCGGCGCGGATGACGGCGGGGCCGGGGCATTCGCCCCGACCCCGCCGTCATGGATTCGCTCCCTGATTTCTCCGACTACTGCTTCCGGCCCGTGCAGGTCCATCCGTTCCGCAGGTCGAACGGGTCGGCAAGCACGGGCTTCCCGGCGTGTGCAGAGCACGCGTTCGGCGAAGCCTTCACGATGACCTGCATCGTGACCGTGGGCGATGCGAGCTCTTCCGACGACTCCATGTCGAGCACCGGGATGCCCTCGGCGTCGAAGTGGACCCGGCGCACGAACATGTCGCGTCCGACCGTGTACTCGCCGAAGCCCGCGTCGGTCTTCGCGTGGAAGACGTGCACGATGTTGCCGTCCTCGTCCTCCGACCACATGCCGTGCCCGGTGCCGAGCTGCCACTCGCCCTCGAACTCGCCCGACTTCAGCAGCGGGTAGTTGAGCTTCTTCCACGATGCAGGATCGAGGAGGTTCGCACCCGAGGTCGGCGCGACCGCGAGCCCCGTGGCGTAGGTGTAGCCGACCTGCGATCCCGCGTACGTCATGAGCAGCTTCCCCTCGCGCGTGAGCACGTTCGGACCCTCGGCGCAGGAGTTGTCCCAGGCGTACTCCGGCGAGACGATCCGCGCGGGGTCGCTCGTCACGCGGTTCGGGTGTGCGGGATCCATCGTCGCGATGTACGTCGAGCAGTTCGACTGCCACGCGTAGTACGACTGCCCCGCCGCGTCCTGGAAGTAGGTCATGTCGAGCGAGATCTGGTTGCTCGCCGGCACGTCCGTGTTCAGGTTGGTGGTGCCGTCGGCGCGGAGGATCCACTCCGGCTTCGACCAGTTCGCCGGATCGGCCGGGTCGAGGTCGTCGCCGGCGTCGTCCTGCTGCAGCTGCATGATCGACGCGCGACCCGTGATGTAGTCGGGCCCGCCGTTCTGGTCGTAGCAGGGCATGAAGAGGATCGACAGCTTGCCGCCGATCACCTGGAACTCGGGCGCCCAGAAGCAGCCGGTCATCGCCTTGCCCTGCGCGTCGAGGTCGCCCTTCTTCAGCAGGTGGATCTCCTCCGTCTGCGGATCGTTCGGGTCGGGCTGCGCAACGTCGGCGAGCTCGGTGAGCGTGTCGCCGATCCTGACCGGCATGAACGCGTTGCCGTACTGGTCGACATGGCGCTCGTTCAGGTCGTTCGTCGCGATCATCAGGTACTTCGTCCGACCGTTCCAGTCGTACTTGAACGCCGAGGGGTCGGCGCGCTCCACCGCGAACGGCTTCGGGTACTTCTTCTGCTCGACCGTGCCCGTGACCGTGTAGGTGCCCGGCTTCTTCAGGTTGAGGTCACCGAGATCCCAGTCGGAGATCGGCAGCTTCGCAGTCGAGCCGTCCGAGTAGTCGAGCGTCACCTGTTCGGGCAGCCCGAGGTCGTCGACCGGCGTCTTCTTGATGACGGTCAGGTCCTCGAACCCCTGGTACCCCGTGTTCGTGATCCGCCCGAGGCGGTTCTCGAGCCGGTGCGCGACGCTCTCGGGAACGGTCAGCACGGTGCCCGCGGCGAAGTCGTCGATCTCGAGGTCCGTCGTGCGATGCGAACCGGTGGCCCGGCCCGACGCTGACTCGCCGCCGGCTCCGCCGCCCGTGCCGGTCACGGCCGCCGCGAGGTCGGTGAAGACCTGGTGCCGACCGGCGCCGGAGTCGGTCGTCCACGACACGACGTAGGCATCGCCCGACGCGTCGTACACCACCGTCGGCGCGTTGACCCCGCCGGCCTCGTCGAGCGTGAGCAGGCCCAGCTCGGTGTAGTCGAGCAGGTCGGGCGTGGTCGCCACGAGCACCTGGTTCGCCTGCGTGCCGTCGGCACCGCCGCCGCGCCGCACCCGCGTGCTCACGACGCCGTAGCCCTCGTCACCGCGCAGCTGGAACACCGCGGGATCGATGAGGCTGCGGGTGAAGGTGTTCGGGTTCGGCCCCGTCATCGGGACGGGCGCGGAGGTCTTCGGGAAGAAGACACCGTAGTTCTCGTTGAGCGGCGTCCACCCGTTCGCGGCCGACGTCGAGTCGCTCTGCAGCGCGAGGTGCATGCTGAGCGCGACGTCGGCGTTGTTCGCCTCGAACTCGCTCGTCGGCGTGCGGTGGTAGCCGGCGAGCTCCCGCGCCTTCGACTCGGGCAGCACCCGTACGGAGAACGTCTTTTCGATGGCGACCTCCGGCGCGGATTCCCGGGCGACCGAGACGGTCACTTCGGTGTCGGCGGCCGTGCTGCCGTCGAGCACGAGCGCGCCGTCGTCGAGGGACGCGCCACCGGTCACGGAGACGGGCGTCACGATGACGCCCTTCGGCGCCGCGGGCAGCTTCGTGCCCGAGCGCACCAGGGGCGGGATCACGTAACGCTCGGCCGCCGTCGCCGCCTGCTCCTCGGCGCTCGCGCTCGTCGGCAGCACCGTGACGGTGATCGTGCGCTCGGCTGCGAGACCGCGGAAGGTGTAGCTCGCCGTCAGGTCGACGGCGACGGGCGCAGCGCCCGCGTCGGGCTGAGTGACCGTGCCGTCGGCATCGATCACGGAGGGCGTGCTCGACGCCCAGGCGACACTGCCGCCGGCCGTCGGGAGTGCGACGTAGTCCGCGTCGATCTCCCCCTCGGGCACGGTGAGTCCGTCGACCTTCGCCTGGGCGACTGCCTGGAGCTCGTCGTCGTGCAGCAGTGCGTCCTGATCGCTGATCTGGCGCACCTCGTCGGCGTCCATCGCCCGGTCGTAGACCCGGAAGGTGGCGATCTCCCCCTTGAAGAGCGGGTCGGGCCACGGGGACTTCCCGATCGTGTTCATCGTCTGGTCGGCGATGTCCTTCGGTTCGAGCGTCGTCGCAGCCTTCGCCACGAGTTCGCCGTCGAAGTACAGGAGCAGCTCGTCGGTCGCGCCGTCGATCGTCGTCGTGACCGACGTCCACCGGCCGAAGTCGATGTCGCCGCTCGTGGCCGCGATCGCCTCCGCACTGCCGTTCCTGATGTCGGCGCGGGGCGGGAACACCTCGTCATCACGCAGGCCGACGAAGAAGTAGTGGGCCTGGTCGTTCTCCGCCCCGATGTTCCAGAGGAAGTTGTGCAGGTGCTTCATCGACGGGTCGATCTTCACCTCGGTGGTGATGGTCGCCGCGTCCGCTCCGGTGAGCAGGTCGTTCGGCAGACGAACCCAGTTGCCCGGGCCGCCCTTGGCGCCGCCCGTGAGCTTCAGCGAGTGGCCCGTCCACTGGGCATCATCCTGGTTCTGCACTCGCGCGGGCCCGGCGTTGCCGCCGTCGTTGGTCACAGCGGCACCGGTCGTCTGCGTGAACGCGTAGTTCGCGAGCAGCCCGTCGACGGCCTCCGCCTTCTCGGTGACGGTCACCGTCACCTCGATCGGGAAGTGCGACGCGTCCTTCGCGGCGCCCTTCACGACGAAGCTCGTGCCCGCCTCGGCGTAGTCGGCAGCCGGCACCGCGTTCCAGATCGTGCCGACCTCTTTGGTCTCGCCGCTCTTCATGTGCAGCGCCACCGTGGCCGGCAGGTCGGGCGTGACGCCCGCCATGGTCTCGACGGCGAGAGGTTCGAACGACTCGACCTCGATGTCACCGAGGTACTCGTCGAGCAGGGCGTCGTGCTCCGCCTTCGTGACGGGGAGGATCGTGCCGTGGCGGGGCATGCCGCCGTCGGAGTTCGAGGGGAAGGCGGCCTTCGGCATCTCGTCGCCGATGACCTCCCACTGGGCGGCGTCCATGATGTCCTCGGTCGCCATCGGCACGTAGTGGTTCGGGCCGTCGTGGTAGCTCGGCTGGTCGGCGAACAGGTAGTACTGGTAGCCGTTCACGTCTCCCGGGTTCGCCTTGAACAGCGAGGGACCCTCGCCACCGGTGAAGGTGCCGCCATAGCCGTTGTCGCTGCCGTTGCCGATCTCGGTGCCCATCTGCGACCAGCCGCTCGTGGCGCCGACCGTCGAGGAGTAGTCCTTCGCTCCGGATCCACCGACGGTCGCGAGCAGGTCGCTCGACTTCTCCTGACGGAGCGACATCGTGTTCTCGTCCTTGTAGACGCGCACGTACTCGTCGCCGACCTTCTGCACCGAGACGTCGATCGATCCCGAACCGGCTTGGCCCCGGCGGTCGACGTCGATCCAGACCTGCGGCTCGGAGAAGCTCACGAAGTCGTCGGTGGTGACGTACATCATGCGGTTGTAGTTCGGGCTGGCGGGGCGCGCGGCTGCGTTCTCGGTGTCGTAGAGGTTCGACGCCCAGTACACGACGTAGGTGCCCAGCTCGTCGTCCCAGTACGCCTCGGGGGCCCAGGTGTTGCCCGCGAGCGGGGTGTTCACGACCGCGTGGCGCTGAGCCGTCCAGTCGACGAGGTTCGTCGACTCCCAGACCTCCATGCCGAGCGAGCCGTTGACCTGCGCGGTCATGAAGCCGTTGCCGGCGCGCCCGGCGATCTTGAGGTCGGTGGCGAGCATGTAGAACTTGTCGCCGTCGTGCGAGCGGATGATGAACGGATCCCGCAGGCCCTGCTCGCCGAGCGTCGAGGTGAACAGCGGCTCGCCCTCGTTCAGGGTGTACCAGTCGAGCGCGTTGTTGCCCTTCGAGGCGGCGAGGCTGATCTTCTCACCGCCGAGGCCCTCACCGGTGAAGAAGGCCCAGACGTAGGCCTCGGGGTCGCCCGCGTCTGCGGGCTTCGGCGCGACCGACACGGTGACGTCCTTCGTCGCCGTCGCGCCCTCGTTGGTGACCGTCGCCTGCAACTCGACGCTCGCGGCGGAGCCGCCGGCCGCGGGTCGGGTGACGACCACGCGCTGCGTGCTGTCGTTGACGCCGTTCTCGAGTGTTGCGAACTCGCTGCCGCTCGTGACCTTCCACGCGATGGTGGAGCCCTGTGCTCCCGTGAGCGGCAGGGAGAAGTTGCCGCGGATGTCGTCGGCGTTCACGATCGCGATGCCGTCGGCATCCTGCTGCGCGAGCACCTCGCTCGGCGGGCGCAGTTCATCGTCGCTGAGCGCGCGCGGAGTGATCGTCAGGTTGTCGATGAGCCCGGTGAAGTACTCGCCGGCGCCCCAGTTGGCCTTGCCGACCTGCAGCACGCCGCCCGTCTCGCCCAGGATGCTGGTGAGCGTATGACCGGTCGTGTTCTCGCCGACGAGCTTGTGGTCGACGTAGAGCTTCGCCGTGGCACCGTCGATGACGAGGTCGACGTGCTTCCAGTCGGCCAGGCTCGCGGCGGCCGTGATGTTGCCGTCGACGTTGCGGAACCCCGCGTTGTTGTAGCGCTCGACGGTGATGGCCGATGCGGTGTCGATGGCGCCGAGGTAGGTCTCGCTCTCGAAGACGTTCGGGGCTGCAGAGCGAGAGGCGAAGATCGTCCAGCCCTGGTTGCCGTTCTCGGGCTTGCGGTCGTACGAGAACGTGACGGCGTCGAGCCCCTGCAGCACAGGCGACCCGTCGGGCTTCGCGAGATCGAGCCAGAATCCGGCGCCGATCCGGGCCGCGGTGCCCTGTCCCTCCTTGCCCGCGACGAGCGAGGCATCGCCCCGGACCGTCGCGCGAACCTCACCCGAGGTGAACGCACCCCCGGTCGGTGCCTCGTCGAAGGTGAAGTTCGCGACCGCGTCGGTGGGCGTCTCCGCATGCGCCGCGGGAGCGGCGAGGCCGAGCACGAGCGCCCATGTGGCGACGATGGTGCCGAGGCCGCGGAGCACCCCGCTGCGCGGCCGGGGAGTCGATCGGTAGGGATCGTGCACGGGACATCCTCCTCGATGTCTGGGATTACGGGGGCGCATCGGGGTCGTCACGAGCGAAGACATCCGCCTTCGCCTCAGAAATGTTCCCGGTAACACTGAGCGCTTTGAGAGCGTAACCCAAGATCGGTCGGCGCGCCAGACGCGCGTCAGGGCACTCGCCGTTTCTCAGGAGGCGCCGCCGCATTCCGGCCGCAGCCGAGGAGATTTCGGCTCGAACGAGACCGGTGCGCCTGAACAGTCCTAGACCACTGCGCCCGAACACTCCTCGAAGAGTGCCGGCGGCGGTCGTCAGGCGACGAGCACGCCGTCTTCGCGGCGCGGGATGCCGAGCGGGTTGCCGTCGGTGAGCTCGGGCGGAAGCACGGCGGCCGGGGCGTCCTGGTAGGCGATCGGCGTGAGCCAGCGGCGGATCGCGGTGGCGCCCACCGAGGTGTGCACCGACGCGGTCGTCGCGGGCCAACCGCCCCCGTGGTGCTGCGCCCAGGCGATCGCGACGCCCGTGGGCCAGCCGTTGTAGACGACGCGTCCGGCCACCCGGGCGAGGGCCTCGGTGAGCTCGACGACGTCTTCGCCCGGCGCGTGGTGGATCGTGCCGGTGAGCGAGCCCTCGAGCACGGCGAGCGCGGCGACGAGCGAGCCGCCGAGCGCATCCGCGAGCGGGGCGCCGGGCGCGGCGGAACCCTCGGCGGGGTACCGCACGAGCAACGTGAGCGGGCCGAAGCACTCCTCGAGGAACGCCTCGTGTGCAGCGACGAAGCCCTCGACCGTCGTGGCGATGACGACGGGCGCCGCGGCATCCGTCGCCCGTTCGCCGGCGAAGACGACCTCGACGTCGTCGCGGGCGGAGAGGCCCGCCGAGCCCGAGTCGAAGGCGCTCGCGATGCCGTCGGTGAGCAGCGCCTGCGACGGGGCGTCGGCGAGCGCGGCGACGAGCGCCGCCTCGAATCCCGAGCCCTCGGGCACGAAGACGAGCCCCGGCTTCGTGCAGTACTGGCCGCCGTCGCGGGTGAACGAGCCCGCGAGCCCGGCCGCGATCGCCGCGACGTCAGCTGCGGCGTCCGGCGTCACGACGACCGGGTTGATCGAGCCGAGCTCACCGTAGAACGGGATCGGCGCGGGCCGTGCCGAGGCGAGGTCGAAGAGTGCGCGGCCGCCGCGGGTCGAGCCGGTGAAGCCGACCGCTGAGACGAGCGGATGCCGCACGAGCGCGGTGCCGGCCTCGAAGCCGTCGACGAGGGCGAGGGCCGACGAGGGGGATCCGGCATCGGTAAGGGAAGCGCGGGCGATCTCGACGACGCGTCGCGAGAGCCGCGGATGCCCCGGGTGCGCCTTCACGACGACCGGGCAGCCCGCGGCGAGTGCCGACGCGGTGTCGCCCCCGAGCACCGAGAACGCGAACGGGAAGTTCGACGCGGCGAAGACCGCAACCACACCGAGCGGGCGGAGCATGCGGCGCAGGTCGGGCCTCGGCGGGGTGAGCGAGGCGTCGGGTGCGTCGAGCGTCGCCTCGACGTACGACCCCTCGAGCGCGACCCCGGCGAAGAAGCGCAACTGCGTCGCCGTGCGGGTGACCTCGCCCGTGAGCCGTGCCGGGCTCAGGCGGGTCTCTTCGGCGGCGAGCGCGACGAGTTCGTCGCGGTGCGCGTCGAGCGCTTCGGCGAGCGCGGTGAGCCACCGGGCGCGATCGGCCCGCGAGCTGCGTTCGAATCCGGATGCCGCGGCGAGCCGCACGGCGACCTCGACGTCGGCCGCGGCATCCGTCACGATCACGTCGTCGTCGTGCCGCTGCTCGTCGCGCGGCGCGATGCCCGCGGCATCCGCTCTCGTCTCACCCATGTCGTCCTCCTGCTGCTCTCGAGCTCAGAACGCGTTCAGTCCCGTGAGCTCGCGCCCGAGGATCAGCTGGTGGATCTCGTCGGTGCCCTCGTAGGTGCGGACCGACTCGAGGTTCGCCGCATGGCGCATGACGGGCCACGCGTTCGTGATGCCGTCGCCCGCGAGGATGGCGCGCGCCTCGTGCGCGATCGCGAGCGCCTCACGCACGCTGTTGAGCTTGCCGACCGAGATCTGCGCGGGCGTGAGCGTGCCACGCTCCTTCAGGCGCCCGAGGTGCAGGGCGAGCAGGATGCCCTTCTCGACCTCGAGGAACATGTCGGCGAGCTTCGCCTGGATGAGCTGGTTCGCGCCGATCGGCTTGCCGAACACCTCACGCGACGTCGAACGCTCGATCGCGGCCTCGAGGCACGAGCGCGCCGCACCCATCGCGCCCCACACGATGCCGTAGCGCGCTTCGTTGAGGCAGCCGAACGGGCCGCTCAGCCCGCGTGCCCCCGGCAGGATCGCATCATCGCCGACCCGCACGCCATCGAACGAGATGTCGCACTGCACCGAGGCGCGCATCGAGAGCTTGCCGTCGATCGGCGTCGCCGTGAAGCCCGGCGTCGAGGTCGGCACGAGGAACCCGCGCACCGCGCTGCCGCCGTCGCCGAACGCGCCCGACGGGTCGTCGACCTTCGCCCAGACCACGGCGACATCGGCGAGCGAGGCGAGGCCGATCCAGCGCTTAGTGCCGTCGATCACCCAGCCGTCGCCGTCGCGGCGCGCGGTCGTCGTCATGCCCGCGGGGTCGGAGCCGCCCTGCGGTTCGGTGAGCGCGAAGCATCCGATGAGGTCGCCGGCGGCCATGCCCGGCAGCCACTGCTGCTTCTGCTCCTCGGAGCCGTACTTGTGGATCGCGCTCATCGCGAGCGAGCCCTGCACCGACACGAAGGTGCGCCAGCCGCTGTCGGCGGCCTCGAGCTCGAGGCACACGAGGCCGTACGACACGGCGCCCGCGCCGGCGCATCCGTAGCCCTGCAGGTGCATGCCGAGCAGGCCGAGCTCACCGAGCTCCTTCACGAACTCGCGGCGGAAGTGCTTGGCCTCGAAGTCGTCCTCGATGACCGGGAGGATGCGCTCCTGCGCGAATGCACGCGCCTTCAGCTGCCACTCGCGCTCCTCGGCGCTCAGCAGGGCGTCGAGGTCGAACACGGCGTCGATGGAGGGTGCGTGGGTCACGGGTGCGTTCCTTTCGAGGGGGTCTGGTGCCAATCGGCGCCGGCGTGTGCGCCGAGCGCGGGCGGCGGAGTTCGGTAGACGGCGGGGCTCGCCGAGAGGCCGATCGGGTTCGCGATCGTGCGGCTCGTGGCGGTGCCGTTCGCGATGGGCCCGGCGCCGATCTCCGCCACGGGGTCGAGGCCGAGCGCTTCGCCGAACGCGATCGCCTCGGCGACGTCGTTCACGAGACCGGCGGGAACACCGGCGGCGCTGAGCGCCTCGATCCAGTGCGCAGCGGATGCCGCGGCGAGCCGCTCCTCGATGAGCGCCGTGAGCTCGGCGCGATGCGCGACCCGCTCGCCATTGCTCGCGAACCGCGGGTCGTCCGCGAGCGACGGAACATCGAGCACCGCGGCGAGCGCCCGGAACTGCTTGTCGTTGCCGACGGCGATCACGAGCTCGCGGTCGGCCGCACGGAACACGGCGTAGGGCGCGATGCTCGGGTGCGCGTTGCCGAGGCGCTGCGGCGGCACGCCGGTCGCGAGCGTCGAGGCGGCCTGGTTCGTGAGCGCCGAGAGCAGGCCTTGCAGCAGGTTCACCTCGACGCGCTGGCCGAGCCCCGTGCGGTCGCGTTCCCGGAGGGCGAGCAGGATGCCCGCGACGGCGTTCTGCCCGGTGAGCACGTCGACAAGCGCGACGCCGGCCTTCGCGGGCTCGCCGTCGACGGCCCCGGTGATCGACATGAGCCCGCCCACGGCCTGCACGAGCAGGTCGTATCCCGCGAGCGCGGCGCCCTCGCCCGTGCCGAAGCCCGTGATCGAGCAGTAGACGACGCCCGGGTTCATGGCGCGCACCGACTCGTACGAGAGCCCGAAGCGGTCCATCACGCCGGGGCGGAAGTTCTCGACGACGACGTCGGCCGAGGCCGCGAGTCGTTGCGCTTCGGCGAGCCCCGCGGCATCCGTCAGGTCGAGGGCGACCGAGCGCTTGTTGCGGTTGACGCTGCCGAAGTAGGTGGCCTGGCCGCTCGCGTCGACGGGCGGGCGCCAGTGCCGGGTGTCATCGCCGGCCGGGGATTCGATCTTCACGACGTCGGCGCCGAAATCGGCGAGCATCATCGTGGCATAGGGCCCGGCGAGCACGCGCGAGAAGTCGGCGACGCGCACGCCCGAGAGCACTCCGGTGCGCATCTCCGTGCGCACATCGCCGGTCGCATCGTCGGCCCGTCGCTCGTGCATCCCATCCGCCTTCGCATGTCGGCGGCGCTCCGGCCGCGCAATCATCCTATATCGATTCTTTTTCGAATCGCCGCCCCCACCTCAGCCTGCCACCTGCAACCGGAGGAGAAAGTGCTGTTGGGAGGAGATTCACCCCGAACTCGTCCTCCCGAAGCCCCGATCTCCTCCCGACCCGGCACGACTGCACCCCGCGACTCACGCAGTAAGGTTGCGGTCATGGAATCGAGGGTCGGGCCGGGGGCGCGCGAAGCCGTGTTCGCCCAGCTCGCCGATGCCGGCCGCGCCGAGCAGGTCGCACAGCGCCTCACCGACGGCATCGTGCTCGGTGTGCTCGGCGCCGGCGAGCGCCTGCCGAGCGAACCCGAGCTCGCCCGCCGCTTCGGCGTGGCCCTCATCACCGTGCGCGAGGGTCTCGGCATCCTCCGCGAGGCCGGACTCGTCGAGACCCGCCGCGGCCGCGAGGGCGGCAGCTTCGTCGTCGCCGACGACGCCGACCACCGCTCGCTCATCACCACCCGCCTCCGCGGGCTCGCCCAGGTCGAGCTCAGCGACATGGCCGTCTACTTCGGCGCCATCCTCGCCGGCACCGCCGAACGGGCTGCCGAGCGCGCGTCCGTGGGCGACGCCGAGCGCCTCGACGCGTGGCTCGCGGCGGCCGACTTCGGCACCGCCGCATCCGCTCGCACGAACCAGGGCGGCTTCTTCCTCGAGGTCGCCGTGCTCAGCCAGTCGGCCCGACTCGTGCGCGAGCAGATCCGGCTGCAGGCCGAGTTCGGTCCGCTCCTGCTCCTCGGCCTCGACGACGGCGAACAGCGAGCGGATGCCGCGGCGCACGACCGCCGCATCGTCCGCGCCGTCGCGGCGCACCGCCCAGCCGAGGCCCGCGAGGCCGCCGGCGATCTCGTGCGCGGCCTCTCGGTGCCGCTGCTCGCGGCGAAGGCCAGGATCGAACGGGGAGGTGCGCTCGATGAGCCGGTCAGCGCCTGACGTCGCCGCCGCGGTCGGCGCGGTCTTCACGAGCGTCTTCGACCAGCTCGCCGCGTGGCGCACGCCGGTCGAGCAGCTCATCGACGACGCGCCGGCTGTGCACCCCGCGGCGCTCGACTCCCTCGTCGCGGGGCTCGTGCTCCCCCGGCTCACCGAGCCCGAGCCGCTCCTCGTCGGCGCGGGGTTCATCGCCGACGGCGAGATCGTGCGCGGCCGCGACGTGCACTTCGCCTGGTGGCTCGGACCGCTCGACGCGAACCCGGTGCTCGGCTCCACGACCGAACCGACGCGTCTCGACCTCAGCACTCGCGGCTACACCGAGTACCTCCGCGACTTCCGGGCGCTCGAGTGGTACCGCATCCCCGCGACGACGCGTCATGCGCACGTGACCGGGCCGTATGTCGATCACCTCTGCACGTGCGACTACATCCTGACGATGACCATGCCGGTGCACGCCGCGATCGGCACCAGCACCGGCACGGGCTCGGGCACGGGCACGGGCACGGACGACGGCGCCGGCACGCCCGCCGCCACCCGCATGGTCGGGGTCATCGGCGCCGATGTCTCGGTGCGCCGGCTCGAGAACGAACTGCTCGCCGCCTTCCTCGACGTCGACGCCCCGCTGGCCCTCGTCAACGAAGAGGGCCGCGTCGTGCTCTCGACCGAGCCGAAGCTGCAGGTGGGCCAGTTGACCGACCCGGGCGGCCCCGGCGAACCGTGCCCGGGCACGCCACTGCGGGTACTCGTCGACCCCGCGGCATCCGGGTCGATTCGAATCATCCGCTGATATATCTTTAAGTCGAGCGTATGCACGGCGGCAGACGAGCTCTGGCGTGAGTGCAGTGTCTGCACCCGAGAAGGAGAACCCCATGAGCTATGCCGTGATCAACCCCGCCACCGGTGAGACGGTGAAGTCGTACGAGACCATCACCGACGAGGCACTGCAGGCGGCCATCGCCAAGGCGAGCGAGACGCACCGCACCTGGTCGAAGACGTCGACGGTCGCCGAGCGCGCCGCCCTCATGCGCCGCGTCGCCGAACTGCACAACGAACGTGCACAGGAGCTCGGCGAGATCATCGTGCGCGAGATGGGCAAGCCCATCGAGCAGGCCGTCGGCGAGGTCGAGTTCGCGGCCGCGATCTACGAGTACTACGCCGACAACGCCGAGTCGCTGCTCGCCGACGAGAAGATCGACCTGCTGGCCGGCGAGGGCTCGGCCCTCATCCGCCGCTCGTCGCTCGGCCCCCTGCTCGGCATCATGCCGTGGAACTTCCCGTTCTACCAGGTCGCGCGCTTCGCCGGCCCGAACCTCATCATCGGCAACACGATCCTGCTGAAGCACGCCGAGCAGTGCCCCGAGTCGTCCGCCGCGATGGAGCAGATCTTCCTCGACGCCGGCTTCCCCGAGGGCGCCTACACGAACATCTACGCCTCGCACGACCAGATCGGCGAGGTCATCGCCGACCCGCGCGTGCAGGGCGTCTCACTCACGGGCTCCGAGCGCGCCGGCGCAGCGGTCGCCGAGATCGCCGGCCGCCACCTGAAGAAGGTCGTGCTCGAGCTCGGCGGCTCCGACCCCTTCATCCTGCTCTCGACCGACGACCTCGACGCCGCAGTCGGCGCCGCCGTCTTCGCCCGCATCGACAACAACGGTCAGGCCTGCAACGCCGCCAAGCGCTTCATCGTCGTCGAAGACCTCTACGAGCCCTTCCTCGAGAAGTTCACCGCCGCGATGAACGAGGTCGTCGAGGGCGACCCGGCCAAGGAGGGCACCGCCCTCGGCCCGCTCTCGTCGGCGAAGGCCGCCGACGGACTCGCCGAGCAGGTCTCACGCGCCGTCGACCAGGGCGCGACCCTGCACTCGGGCGGCACGAAGAACGGCAACTACTACTCGGCGACGATCCTGACCGACGTCAAGCCCGACTCCGACGCCTTCCACGAGGAGTTCTTCGGCCCGGTCGCGCAGGTCTTCAAGGTCGCCGACGAAGACGCGGCCGTCGAGCTCGCGAACAACACCCCGTTCGGCCTCGGCTCCTACGTCTTCACGACCGACTCCGAGCAGGCCCTTCGGGTCGCCGACAAGATCGAGGCCGGCATGGTCTTCGTGAACGTCGTCGGCGCCGACGGCGCCGAGCTGCCCTTCGGCGGCGTGAAGCGCTCGGGCTCGGGCCGCGAGCTCGGCCGCTTCGGCGCCGACGAGTTCGTCAACAAGAAGATGATCCGCATCGGCTGATCAGCGCGAACGCAGTGACCGGATGCCCCGGGGCCGCGCCCCGGGGCATCCGCTCGTTCTCAGTGCTTCTGCTCGTTCTCAGCGCTTCTGCTCGTTCTCAGCGCTTCTTCTTCTCGTCGATCTCGTCGCGGCGCAGCAGGATGATGCGATCGACGAGCGACTCGGGCAGCGGATGCTCGGGCGTGAACCTGATCGTGCCCTTCGCCCACGAGTACCCCTCGAGCTCCGAGGCGACCGCCTCGATCACGGGCGGACTGTACGGATAGAGCCCGATGTGCGCCTTGGCCTTCATGATGCTGAGCAGCGGCGAGTCCCGGTACCGCAGCGCGGGCATGCCGTAGCTCACCCCCTCGACCGCGTCGGGCACGAGCGAGACCGCCCTCGCCCTGATGCGCTCCATGACGTCGCGCTCGGGCGCGTCGAGACCGGCGATATAGTCGCTGACTTCCCCCATGCCCGCCATGGTACGCCGCAGCTCAGGCGGCGTGCGGGCGCCCGACTGCAGCGACCACCGCTTCGGCGAGCACCTGGGTCGGGTCGATCACGGGCACGTCGAACTCGGTGGCCTCGAGCGCCATCGGCAGCTCGGTGCACCCGGCGACGAGGGTCTCCGCCCCGGCGTCGATGAGTTCCAGGGCAGCGGATGCCACGAGCCACGCCGTGCGCTCGTCGACGACCCCCGCCTTCACCCGGGCGATCCCCGCCATGACCCGTGACTGGGCGGCCGCCTGCGGAACGACCGGCTCGAGCCCGTGCCTGCGGAGCGCCTCGTCGTAGAGCGCGCTCGCCTGAGTGCCAGTCGTCGACAGCAGGCCGACGCGGCGCACTCGCGGAAGCCTCGACCGGATGTGGAGGACTGTCTCTTCGATCATGTGCACGAACGGCACGCCGACGTCGGCCTGCACGGAGGGGAGGAACGCGTGCGCCGTGTTGCAGGGCACGGCGATCACGCCCGCTCCGGCCGCCCGCAGCATGCGGGCACCCGCAAGCAGCCAGGGCGTGGGATCCGTGCCGCCCGACAGCAGGGCGGCGGTGCGGTCGGGGATCGTCGGATCCGACCAGATGATCGTGCGGAGGTGATCCTGGTCGACGCGCGCCGGCGTCGCCCGCACGAGCTTCGCGAAGAAGTCCGCCGTGGCGGCCGGGCCCATTCCTCCCAGCACGCCGACGATCTCGCGTACGCCGTCACCCGACGCCGGGGCCCCGGCCACCGTGCCGAGGTCCCGGAGCGTGGTCTCCACCGCCCTCAGAGCACCTTGTCGAGGAAGGCGCGGGTGCGCGGCGATGACGAGTGCGAGAGCACCCGATCGGGCGTTCCGGACTCCACGATGACCCCCTCGTCGAAGAAGCTCACCGTGTCGCCGACCTCGCGCGCGAAGCCGATCTCGTGGGTGACGACGACCATCGTCATGCCGCCGAGGGCGAGCGCCTTCATCGACTCGAGCACCTCGTCGACGAGTTCGGGGTCGAGGGCCGATGTCGGCTCGTCGAACAGCATGAGCTGCGGGTCCATCGCGAGCGCCCGCGCGATGGCGACGCGCTGCTGCTGGCCGCCCGAGAGCTGGTGCGGGCGCTTGGTCGCGTGCGCCGCGAGTCCCACCCGGTCGAGCTCCGCCATGGCGCGTTCGCGTGCGGCATCCTTGCTCATGCCCGCGACGTTGACGAGGCTGCAGGAGACGTTCTCGACGGCGTCGAGATGGCCGTAGAGGTTGAACCGCTGGAAGACCATGCCGATGCCCGACCGGAAACGGGCGAAGTCGCGGTCGCGCCACGGGCGGTAGGTGCCGCCCCGGAGTTCGTAGCCCACCTGCGACCCGGCCACCTCGAGGCTTCCCCCGTCGACGGTCTCGAGCGCGTTGATGCAACGGAGGAACGTCGACTTGCCGGAGCCCGACGGGCCGATGATGCAGCTCACCTCACCGGGGCGCACCTCGAAGTCGACGCCGTTCAGCACCTGATGGTGGCCGAAGCTCTTGGTCACGCCGCTGGCGCGGACGAGTGATGCGTTCATCGTTTCGTCGCCTTCTCTTCGATGCTCGCCATCGCTTCGGTCGCGGTCTGCGCCTGCTGCGCCGGCGAGCCGCGTTTCAGGAGCGTCTGGGCGAAGGTCGGCCCGCGCACGAGGCGCACCGCATCCGCTCCGAACCGTCGCTCGAGCCGCGACTGCGCGAACGTCGCGATCGCGGTGAGCACCATGTACCAGATGCTCGCGACGATGAGCAGCTCGATGATGAGGTTGTTCTGCTTGTAGATCTGGCTCGCGTTGGTCATGAGGTCGTTGCCGGCCACGACGATCACGAGCGACGTGGTCTTCAGCATCGAGATGAACTCGTTGCCGGTCGGCGGGATGATGATGCGCAGCGCCTGCGGCAGCACGATGACGCGCATCGTCTGCATCGACGTCATGCCGCCCGCGAGCGCCGCCTCGGTCTGGCCTCGGTCGACCGCCTGGATGCCGGCGCGCACGGTCTCGGCGAAGTACGCCGAGAGGTTCAGACCGAGACCGAGGAGGGCCGCCGTGAAGCCCGTCATGATGTCGTTCGTGTCCCAGCGCACGCCGATCTGCGTGAAGGGCACCTGCAGCGTGAGGAACGGGAACAGGAAGGCGAGGTTGTACCAGAAGATGAGCTGCACCAGCACCGGCGTCCCGCGGAAGAACCAGATGTAGCCCGTGGCGATCCACTGCAGAACGCTGTTGCGCGAGAGCTTCATGACCGCGAGCACGACGCCGAGGCTGAGACCGATGACGGTCGCGAGCACGCTCATCCAGATGGTCACGAACACGCCGTTCAGGATCTTCGGCGAGAACAGGTACTCGAACACGCGGTTCCAGCGGATGTTCTCATTGAAGACGACGGATGCCACGAGCCAGAGCACGAAGGCGACGGCGAGCGCGCCGATCACCCAACGGCCCCAGTGCATTCGCGGAGTGATGGGTATCAGGGCGCCGTCCGGTCCGGGGAGCGGTTCGGTACGCCGATGCGGTGCAGCCATGCTGGTGCCTACTGCCCGTCGTTGACGACGGCGGAGTCCACGGCCATCTGGCCGACGCCCCAGGCATCGAGGATCTCGAGGTACGCGCCCGAGTCGATGAGCTCCTGCAGCGCCTGCTGCACCAGGTCGACGAGTTCGGTGTTCTTCTTGTCGATGGCGATGCCCCACGGGCTCTCCCCGCCCTCGATCGCGATGGCCTCGAGTTCGGAGTCCTCGGTGTCGGCACGGTAGACGGCCACGGGGTAGTCGGTGATCGTGGCAGCAGCCCGGCCGCTCTTGACCGCCAGGATCGCCTCGGTGTCGCCCTCGAACTTCAGGATGTCGACCGCGGCCTCGCCGTCGGTCGCGCACTGCGCGTCGATCTCCTCGGCGAGGAACATCGACGAGCCGTTGTCGACGACCGAGACGATCTTGCCGCAGAGGTCGGCCGGCACGGCGACGCCGCCGGGGTTGCCATCCTGCACGAGGAAGCCGTTGCCGGCGCGCACGTAGTCGACGAAGGTGACGGTCTCGCGACGCTCCTCGTTGTCGGTCATCGACGAGATCAGGAAGTCGAAGCGGCCGGTGAGCACGCCCGGGATCTGCGCGTTGAACTCCTGGTCGGTGATCGTGAGGTCGACGCCGAGCGTTCGGGCGATTGCGCGGGCGATCGACGGGTCGACGCCGACGACGACCTCGCCGTCGGCCCCGAACATCTCCATGGGCGGGTAGCCGACGGAGCTCGTGACCTTGAGCCCCTCGGAGCGGAGGGAGGCGGGCACGAGGTCTGCGAGCTCGCTGCTCGGCTCGATGGAGTTGATCACGCCCGCGGCGAGGTCTTCGCTCGGCGCCTCGATGAGCACGACCTCGCCCCCGACCTCGTCGTTCTCGGCGGCGTTCAGGCTCTGCGCGCCGCAGGCGGTGGTTCCGAGCAGTACGGCACCCATCACGAGTGCGAACGCACCGCGGGTGGTGTGGGACTTCTGACGCATCGTGTGTCGCTCCATTCTTGGTTCCGGACGGATCCGGGGCTGTGTTGTGTGGTGCAGTCGTCTCGCGCTAGCGCTGGTGGCGCACTCGGCCGCCGACGACGGTGGTCGAGACGCTGATGTCGCGGAGCTCCTCCGCGGCGGCGGTGAACGGGTCGCGGTCGACGACGATGAAGTCGCATGCCTGGCCGACGGCGAGCCGTCCGACGGTGTGTTCGGTGCCGGCCGCGAAGGACCCGCCGACGGTGAACGCCTCGATCGCCTCGGCGACGCTCACTCGTTCCTCCGGTTCCCAGCCGCCGGGCGGCCGACCGTGCTTGTTCCGACGGGTCACGGCCGCGTGGATTCCGTGGAACGGGTTGGGATCCTCGATCGGGGCGTCGGATCCGAACACCACACGTGCCCCGGCGTCGGCGAGGGAGCGCCAGGCGTAGTTGGCGAGGGGGCGATCGCCGAGGAGCGCCTCCGCGATCGCGATGTCGGAAGTGCAGTGCGTCGGCTGCAGCGACGGCAGCACGCCCAGCGCCGCGAAACGGGCCACGTCGTCGCGACGGATGTGCTGGGCGTGCTCGATGCGGTGCCGGAGTCCCCGCGATCGCGAGACGGCGAGGTGCTCCTCGTAGGCGTTCAGCACGAGGTGGTTCGCCTGGTCTCCGATCGCGTGGGTCGCAACGGCGATGCCCGCCGCTGCTGCTCGCCCCACGAGTTGCACGAGATCCGCGTACGGCACGACCTCCATGCCGTGATTGCCGTGCTGGCCGACGAAGTCCTCGCTCATGTGCGAGGTGTGCGAGCCGAGTGCGCCGTCGGAGAAGATCTTGACGGGGCCGGTCGTGAACCACGCATCGCCCTGGCCCGTGTACCGGCCTTCGGCGATCGCCTGGTCGAGGTGCTCGAGCGGAATCGACTTGTGCACCCTGAGGTCGAGTTCGCCCCGCTCGTGCATCTCGAGGTAGGCCGCGCGCACGTCCTCGCCGTCGAGGTCGTGGATGCCCGTGAGCCCGATCGAGAGCAGGTGCCGCTGCGCCGTGCGCAGCTGGGCGAGGAGATCGCCGGCCAGCGGCGAGTACATGAGGTCCTTGAACGGGTAGCGCGCGGACTCCCGCAGGATGCCGGTCGGTTCGCCGCGCTCGTCGCGCACGATCTCGCCGCCGATCGGGTCGGGCGTCGCTGCGCTGACGCCTGCGACCTGGAGGGCGAGGGTGTTCGCCCAAACCGTGTGGCCGTCGATGCTCGGAAGGGCGATCGGGCGATCGGGGCTCACCCGGTCGAGGCTGTGCCGATCGGGCTGCACCGGTACGTCCCAGGCGTTGGAGTCCCATCGCCCGCCGATGATGAGCGCGCCCGGCTCGCGCGTCGCCGCGTATCGCTGCACTCGCGCGAGCGCCTCGTCGAGGCTCGACGCCCCGCGGAGGTCGAGCGCGTCGATCTCACGCGCGAACGCTCCCGTGTGGATGTGGGCATCGATGAGCCCGGGGAGCACCGCCGCTCCGTCGAGGTCGATGGTCTCGACCGCGCCCTCGACTCGCGCCACGACGTCCTCGTGCGCGCCGATGGCGGCGATCACCCCGTCGACCGAGAGGATCGCATCGGCGGGCGCGGCCGTCCCATCCATCGAGTGGATGCGGGCGTGACGAAATAGCGTTGAAACCAACAGTTTTCCTTGCGATAGCTCGTGAAGACGTGCGAATGTCATGCAAGATTATGGGAAACGTGATGCAACATACAGAGCGCGGCCTCGACACCTTGCCGCGCTGAGCATAAGGAATGCTGTTGGTCAATCCGATCCACCTCCGCACTCTGCTTGAGACCGTTCGCCTCGGCTCCTTCGCCGCGGCCGCGAACCGCCTCGGCTACACGGCCTCCGCCGTCTCCCAGCAGATCGCCGCCCTCGAGCGCGAGGTGGGCGTTCCGCTCTTCGAGCGTTCCGCACGAAAGGCGCACCCGACCGACGCCGCGACCGCGATGGCCCGGCACGCCGTGCGGGTCCTCGCCGACATCGATGCGCTGCTCGCCGCGACGGTGAGCGCCCACTCGACGATCACGCAGGAACTCAAGGTGGCGGTCTTCCCGAGCCTCGCCACGCCGCTCGTCTCACGCCTGCTGCGGCTGCCCGAGTGGCAGGGCGCCGACGTCGACCTGCAGTTCTGGATCGCCGACCCGTCTCCGACCATCCAGCAGGTGAGTTCCGGCCGCGAGTTCGACGTCGCCCTCGTCTACCAGGTGGGTGACACCGTGCTCTCGTGGCCGCAGTCGATGAGCCGGGAGTGGCTCGGCGACGATGAGTACCGCGTCGTCGTTCCGGCGGCGTGGGGATTCGTGCCCCGCGAGCAGGTGCCCCTGCACCGCCTCGCCAACCTGCCCTGGGTCGTGCACCATTCCGGCACGAGCGATGCCGCGGTCATCGACCGGATCTTCCGCGGCCGGGACCTCCGGCCTCGCACGGTCGCCCGATCAGACGACTACACCGTGAGTCTCGAACTCGTCGCCGGCGCCTTCGCGGCCTCATTCGTTCCCGAGCTCGCGCTGCACCGGCTGCCGGAGGGGGTCGTCGTACTCGACGTTCCCGAGATCCGGCTCGCCCGCAAGGTGTTCGCACTCGTCGACGCCACGCGGCAGGGACCGCAACTCGACCCGTTCCTCGACGCGGTGACCGGCATCCTCACGGAACTGGGCATCTCCCGCGGCGACCGCTGAGCGCGAGCGCCCGTCACCAGGGCGGCGGGATCTCGCCGACCTCCCGTTCCCACGCAAGTCCGGCCGCAAGCGCATCGGCCTCGGTGCGAGCCACGATCTGCAGGTTGCCGATCGCCAGCGCCGGGAGATCGAGGGCCGAGAACGGGGCGACGAGGCGGCCGAGGTCGTCCCTGATGGCGACCTCGTCGCACCCCACGGGCGGCGCCGCGCACCCGAGCGTGTCGCTGACGAGCAGGTCGAGTCCGTGCATCCGCCGGGCCACCTCGCCGCGCAGGGCGTCGATCTCGTCACGGGCGCGTTGGTAGCCCCCGGCATCGACACCGGAGGCGTTCTCGAGCTTGGCCCGCACGTTCGCGCTGTAGTCGGCGGCGTTGCGCGGAAACGTGCCTTCGTGCGTACGCGTCGCCTCGGCACGGAACATCGTCCAGAACGGGTCGAGCAGATCCCCCGGCAGCTCGAAGGAGCGGATCTCGGCACCGAGGGCCCGCAGCCGATCCGCGGCGGCGCATCCCTCGATCACGCCGATGACGAGGCCGTGCAGTGCAGCGGCATCCGGCACCGGCTCGCCGCTCAGCACCGCCCACGTCCGCGCCGTGTCCTCGACGGTGGCGGCCATCGGGCCGACGACGTCGAACGACGGAGCGAGACCCGCGACGCCGCGGCCGGAGACGCGACCGGTGCGCGGCCGGAGTCCGACGACGCCGCAGCACGCGGCGGGCATCCGGATGGAACCCGCAGTGTCCGTTCCGAGCCCGACTCGCGCGATGCCCGCCGCGATCGCCGCGGCCGTGCCGCCGCTCGATCCTCCGGCGATGAGATCCGGATGCCGGGGGTTCACCACATCACCCCAGTGCGGGTTCTCGTTCGTGACGCCGTACGCGAACTCATGCAGGTTGACCTTGGCGACGATGACGGCGCCGGCCTGCTGCAGCGCGTCGACGCACGGCGCCGTCGCGAGCGCGTCGAGGCCGCCGTAGAGCGCCGACCCGCGGGTGGTGGGCAGCCCGGCCACATCGATCATGTCCTTGAGCGCGACCGTGAAGCCGTCGAGCACGCCGCTGCCGCTCGAGACGTCGCGTGCTCGGTCGATCGCGTTCGTGATGACGATGTTCGCGTCGGCGTGCTGGCGCATGGCCGCCTCGGCTCGGTCGATCGCCTGCGCACGGGCGTCGCCCGACGATGTGGTGTGCGGGGCCTCGATCATGTTCTCCTTCGTGGCGTGCGGCGCTGTCTCGATCACCGGCGGGCGCGGCGGCTGACCTCACTGTCTATCACGTGCATCGTGTGCGTGCCTGCGCCCCGCGAATTAATCATCCGGTGCTATAGCTTTACGACCGCATGTATCGCTAGGCTGGCGCAGCACCACGACGACGTGGTGCCTTCGGCGGGGGCGGCCGGAGTCGCAGCAGCATCGGAAGGCAGCTCATGTCAGAAGATCGCGGGCCCGCAGCGGCCCTCTCCGACGGCGAACACCTGAGCGTGCTCGGCTACGAGGACACGTTCAATCGATCCATGAGCCTCTGGGCCAACTTCGCCCTCGGCTTCACCTACCTGTCGCCGCTCGTCGGCGTCTACTCGCTCTTCGCGGTGGCGCTCACGATCGGCGGCCCGCCCTCGATCTGGTGGATCGTCATCGTCGGGGCAGGCCAGCTGCTCGTGTCGCTCGTGTTCGGCGAGGTCGTCTCCCAGTACCCGATCCACGGCGGCATCTACCCGTGGGCCCGGCGACTCTGGGGCCGGCGCTACGCCTGGATGGCGGCGTGGGTCTACATCTGGGCGATGATCGTGACGATCACCTCGGTGGCAGAGTTCGGCTCCGGATTCGCGGCGAGCCTCTTCGCAATCGAGGTCACCGACGCGTCGACGCTGTGGATCACGCTCGCATTCCTCCTCGTCGCCCTCGCGATCAACTTCACGGGCACGAAGTGGCTCGCCCGCGTCGCCCGTATCGGGCTCGCCGCCGAGCTCATCGGCGTCATCGGCCTCGGCCTCTACCTGCTGATCTTCCAGCGCAAGCAGGAGTTCCGCGTCTTCTTCGACACGATGGGCGTCGAGGGCGACGGCAGCTATGCGGCGGCCTTCATGGGCGCCGCCCTCGCCGGCCTCTTCCTGTTCTACGGCTTCGAGGCCTGCGGCGATGTCGCCGAAGAGGTCGCGAACCCCGCGCGCCGCATCCCGAAGGCGATGATGATGACGATCCTCGTCGGCGGCGTGTCAGCGCTCTTCTCATTCGGCGGCTACGTGCTCGCGGCCCCCGACCTCGCGTCGATCGTCAGCGGCGAAGACGCCGATCCCATCCCCGGCATCCTCGAGGCGACCCTCGGCCCCGTGGGCGCGAAGCTCTTCCTCGTCATCGCGATCACCGCGTTCCTGTCGTGCGTGCTGAGCCTGCAGGCCGCGGCGAGCCGCCTGCTGTTCTCCTTCGCCCGCGACGGCATGATCCCCGGTCACCGCTGGCTGGCGAAGGTCTCGCCGACCACGAAGGTGCCGACGAACGCGCTCATCGTCGCGTGCACCGTCCCCGCGCTCATCGCCGTGCTCATCTGGGCGAACAGCGACCTGCTGGTGCCGGTCACCTCCTTCGCGGTGCTCGGCATCTACGTGGCGTTCCAGATGGTCGTGCTCGCCTCGCTGCGGCAGCGGTTCAAGGGCTGGCGACCGGCCGGACCGTTCTCGCTCGGCTCATGGGGCGTCATCGTGAACGTCCTCGCGCTCGCCTACGGGGTGTTCGCGATCGTGCTGCTCTCGCTGCCCGGTTCGACGGGAGACTTCTTCACCGACTTCGTCGTGCTGATCGGCCTCGGCGTCGTCATGGTGACGGGCCTCGCGTATCTCTTCCTCGCGCGCCCCGACCGCAAGTCGGATGCCCCGTCGGATGACGCGATCGTCGTCGCCGACGAGATCCGCCTGCGCACCGGGGCGACGCGGGCAGTGGACGTGCACTGACGAAGTTCGCTCATCACCCGGGTGGCGGGCAGGCGGGCAGCGGCTCCCCTGCCCGCGCCACCCGGCCGCCCGGGTTCGCGTCGCTGAGCTCTCAGGGTCTACGGCGACCATTCCCAGCCGTGGCGCCGATCGGCGTCATCCTCCGCGTGGTGAACCTCGGGCCGATGCCGCTCGTGGCGCACGAGCATCCAGAGGATCAGGCTCGCCAGCACGACCGTGAAGGCGACCAGCCCCCACGCGCCGAGTCGTGCGAGCCAGATGCCGACGCCGATCGCGACGACGGCGACACTGCCGCCCGCGATGATCGCGCTCGTTCGCTCGCTCATGACTGGATGCTACCGCCGTCGACGACGCGGCGGGTGGTGGGAACGCCTTCCCCCTGCGAGCAGGGGCGGCCTACGCTGGTCGGATGATCCGTCGACACGTCGTGGTGCACGGGCACGTGCAGGGCGTGGGCTTCCGCTACGCCGCGCGCCGCGAGGCCGAACGGCGGGGTATCACCGGCTGGGTGCGCAATCGCCCCGACGGCGCGGTCGAGGCCGAGATCGAGGGCGACGAGGCATCCGTCACCGCCATGCTCGATTGGCTCGCGACCGGGCCGCCGGGCTCGATCGTCGAGCGCACGGATGTCGCGGAGCACGAGCCGACCGGCGAACCCGGGTTCACCATCACCGCGTGAGCTGCCCTGCCCCGATCCGAACGGAGCACCTCCGGTGCGAGCTTCGGAACCGTCCCGACGCGCGGTCGCAGGTGGGCTCGTCGACGACGAAAGGGCCCGCCGGCGAACCGGCGAGCCCTTCGTGCAGTCTGCGGTGAGACTAGATGGAGTTGACGTCCAGCGGGATGCCGGGGCCGAACGTGGTCGACACGGCGCCCTTCTGGATGTAACGGCCCTTCGAGCTCGACGGCTTCAGACGCAGAACCTCTTCGAGGGCCGCGTTGGCGTTCTCTTCGAGCTGCTCCTGCGTGAACGATGCCTTGCCGACGACGAAGTGCACGTTGGCGTGCTTGTCGACGCGGAACTCGATCTTGCCGCCCTTGATGTCGGAGACGGCCTGGCCGACGTTCGGGGTCACGGTGCCGGTCTTCGGGTTGGGCATGAGGCCGCGCGGGCCGAGCACCTTGCCGAGACGGCCGACCTGGCCCATGAGCTCGGGGGTCGAGACCGCCGAGTCGAACGCGGTGTAGCCGCCGGCGACCTTCTCGATGAGCTCGGCGCCGCCGACCTCGTCGGCGCCGGCTGCGATGGCAGCCTCAGCGGCGGGGCCGGTCGCGAACACGATGACGCGAGCGGTCTTGCCGGTGCCGTGCGGGAGGATGACGGTGCCGCGCACCATCTGGTCGGCCTTGCGGGGGTCGACGCCGAGCTTCAGCGCGACCTCGACGGTCGAGTCGAACTTCGCCGAGCCGGTCTCCTTCGCGATGGCGACAGCCTCGCTCGGGGTGTAGAACTTGCCGTCTTCGATCTTGTCGGCCGCGGCGCGGTAGGCCTTTGACTTCTGTGCCATGTTGCTTCTCCTTGAGAGAGTGTGGTCATCTGCGCCTGGCGGGCGCTGCCACTGATGCTGAGTTCTGGTGAACGGATGCCGCGTGGCATCCGCCGGGGCCTATTCGACCGTGATGCCCATCGAACGAGCGGTGCCCGCGATGATCTTCGACGCTGCGTCGAGGTCGTTGGCGTTGAGGTCGACCATCTTCGACTCGGCGATCTCGCGCACCTGTGCCTGGGTCAGCTTGCCGACCTTGGTGGTGTGCGGGACGCCGGAGCCCTTTGCGACGCCGGCAGCCTTCTTGATGAGCTCGGCGGCGGGCGGGGTCTTCAGGATGAAGGTGAACGAACGGTCTTCGTAGACCGTGATCTCAACGGGGATGACGTTGCCGCGCTGGGCTTCGGTCGCCGCGTTGTAGGCCTTGCAGAACTCCATGATGTTCACGCCGTGCTGACCCAGGGCCGGGCCGATGGGCGGGGCCGGGTTCGCGGCGCCGGCCTTGATCTGAAGCTTGATCAGACCGGTGACCTTCTTCTTCGGTGCCATGATTTCTCTCTTTCTGTTCGAACGCCCCGGTTGCCGGGGCACTCTCCCGCAACCCGGCCGTTCCGGGATGCGGTGATCTGTTGTGTTGCACGAGCACGTGCCTGACGCAGCACAACCCTCCGAGTGTACCGGAGGGCCGCTGCGTGCTGTCTGGGAGGTGTTAGAGCTTGGTGACCTGGTCGAAGCTGAGCTCGACCGGGGTCTCGCGCTCGAAGAGCGAGACGAGCACGATGAGCTTGCCGCTCTCGGGCTTGATCTCGCTGATCGTGCCGGGCAGGCCCGCGAACGAGCCGTCCTTGATCGTGATGGTCTCGCCGACCTCGAAGTCGACCTCGGCGGGGATCGCACGAGCAGCACCGGTCGCGGCGCCGCCCTTCGCACCCTTGACCGGAGCGACGTCCTTGATCTCGACGAGGCTCTTCAGCATGCCGAAGGCCTCTTCGAAACGGAGGGGTGTCGGGTTGTGCGCGTTGCCGACGAAGCCGGTGACGCCGGGCGTGTGGCGGATGACCGACCACGAGTCCTCGTTGAGGTCCATGCGCACGAGCACGTAGCCGGGGATGCGGACGCGCGTGACCATCTTGCGCTGGCCGTTCTTGATCTCGACGACGTCTTCCATCGGCACTTCGACCTGGTAGATGTAGTCGGCCATGGCCATCGACTCACGGCGCTGCTCGATGTTCGCCTTCACACGGCGCTCGAAGCCCGCGTAGGAGTGGATGACGTACCACTTGCCGGGGAGGAAGCGGAGCTCGGCGCGGAACTCCGCGTACGGGTCGGCCTGCTCCTCGTCTTCTTCGATGACGGCCTCGACGGCAGCCTCGGCCTCTTCGGCCGAGTCGATGTCGAGTGCGTCGTCGACCACGGCGTCAGCCTCGGGGTCGCTCGACTCGGCGATCGCGTCGAGCACTGCGTCGAGATCGACGTCGTTGCCCTCGTCGTCGACGACGTGCACGGCACGGTGCTCGGCCGGCTCGACCGAGTCCTCTGCCTGCTCGAGGGTGTTGCCCGTCTGCGCCTCGTCGTCTTCGGCCGACTGCTCGGCAGCCGTGGCCCAGTCGACGTCGTCGCGCTCAGTCCTTGACACTTCTCTCAATCCTTTTCTCCGGTGCGCCAGCGGCGAACCGGATCCGTCGAACCCGAAGGCCCGATCAGACCCCCGGTGTTCCGAAGACGTACAGCACCAGCCAGCCGAACACCTGATCGAACGCCCACACGATCGCCATCATGATGATGACGAACACGAGCACCACAGTCGTGAAACTGAGGAGCTCCTTGCGGGTCGGCGTGACGACCTTCTTCAGCTCGGCGATGACCTGCCGGATGAACAGGGCGACGCGCGAAAAGGGGTTCCGACGCGCGGCGCGATCACGCTTCGCGTTGGCGACGACGTCTTCACTCGGTTCGTCGATTACTTTTCGTGCCACCTCGTACACCTTTCGTGGGCCGGCAATCGCTGCCGGCTCGCAGGGCGGACAGGACTCGAACCTGCAACCTGCGGTTTTGGAGACCGCTGCTCTACCAATTGAGCCACCGCCCTATGGAAACGACCGGGTGACCGGGGCTGTTCCACCGATTCTCGAAGCACCCGGATTCGCTGCGTTTCTTCGCGGGAAAACCCCGAAAATAGGCGCAGAGAATCTTGGTTGACTTCAACAACCTCACCAAGTGTATGCGACGCCGCAGGCAGAGTAAAGCCGAGCGGATGCCCCGCCCTCACCGCCTGCCCCGCGGCATCCGAGTCGCCCGTGTCGATGGGCCGCGCGACCTGCTGCTTCTCCGCATCGAGCGGCCGATCGGCTTAGATTGAGCGCATGACGATCGACCGCGCATCGCGCCTCGTACCGGAGCCGCGCAGCAGCGCGGAGGTCACCGGCGAGCACTCGCAGTACCGACTCGATCTCGAGCGGATCCGCTTCTCGCCGTACTTCTCCCGCCTCTCCGCCGTCACGCAGGTGATCGCGCAACCGGGCGCCGGTCCGCTGATCCACAACCGGCTGACCCACTCGATCAAGGTCACGGCGGTCGCGCGGGCGATCGCGGTCAAGCTGACGGATGCCGCGTCGCCGGCGCGCGACCTCGCGCTCGAGCACGGCTGCGACGCCGTCGTGGTGCAGGCGGCGGCGAGCGCCCACGATCTCGGGCACCCGCCCTTCGGCCACCTCGGCGAGCGGGTGCTCGACCGGCTCGCCCGCGAGACGCTCGGACTCGTCGACGGCTTCGAGGGCAATGCGCAGAGCTACCGCATCCTCACCGCGCTCGACGTCAGCGAGGCCGCACCGCGCGGGCTGAACCTCACGGCCGCGGTGCGCACGGCCGTCGCGAAGTACCCGTGGACCCGCTACATCGATGCATCGTCGTTCGGCGACGGCCCGCTGCCGCGCGGCCTGCGGCGCACCGCGCAGGGCATCGAGGTGCCGAAGTACTCGGCGTACGGCATCGACGCCCTCGACCTCGAGCAGGCGCGGGCCGGGCTGCCGCCGATGCAGCAGTCGCTCGAGTGCTCGATCATGGACATCGGCGATGACGTCGCCTACTCGATCCACGACGTCGACGACTTCTATCGGGCCGGCGTGCTCAGCCAGGGCGCCGTGGCGCGGGAGTTCCGCGGGTGGATCGAGGGGTGGACCGAGCTCCGCGAGCTCGACGACGCGGCGCTCAGGGCCCGCACAGCCCCCGCGGGCAGCGCGCTCGAGGCCCTGCGTCGCAAGTTCGCGCGCGACGACCCGTGGGTGGCCGACGACGACGCGTTCGCCGATGCCGTCGACGTCGTCGCCGACGACCTGGTCGACGGCCTGCTCGCGACCCCGTTCGACGGATCGATCGCCTCGGAGCGCGCGCTCTCGTCGTTCACGAACCGCTGGATCACCCACCTGCAGTCATCGGTCGTGCCCGCGCCGCCCGACGTCGTGCGCTCGGGCCTCGTGACCCTCGACCGACGGGCGTGGCACGAGGTCGAGATCCTGAAGTTCGTGCACCGGCACTTCATCCTCGACCGCGCCGACATCGTCATGTACCAGCGCGGGCTCAGCCGGGTGCTCGCCCGAGCGGTCAAGGGCCTCACGGCATGGGCGACCGACGAGCACGACCGCGACCGCGTGCCGCAGCGCCTCAAGGAGCTCGTCGAGATCGCGACCGACGGGTACGCGGTGCTCCGGCACGAGCGCCCCGACGGCGTCCCGATCCCCGCCGCGGGCGATGTGCGTCGCCTCGGGGTCGGCCGCGGCGTGATCGACTACGTCGCCTCGCTGTCGGACGATCAGGCGCTCGCGGTCTCCGAAGCGCTCGACGGGCGGCCCGACAAGCTGTGGGACATCGGCCAGAACCTCTGACCGAGTGCGATGCAGATCGCGCCCACCGCCACGAGCACGCCACCGGCGATCGCGACCCACCACGCGGTGTCTGCGGGGATGTCGAGGTAGACGCTGATGCCGAGGATGCGCGAGAGCCCCCACGGCAGCAGGGCCATCTCGTCGTTCCACCGGCTGAGCGCCGCCTCGAGGCCGATCAGGCCGATCAGCGAGCCGAACACGGCGAGCACGACGCCGACGCCCGCGATGACCGCGCCGGTCGCCCAGAGCGCTCCTCGCTCGACGGCGATCGCCCAGGCCGCAGCGACCACGACCCATCCGAATGCGGCGAACGCGACGGCGACGTACACCGAGCGACCGAGCGGATTCGTCCAGAACTCGAACCAGTAGCCGCCCGGGCCGGTCGGCGCGAGCACGACGAGCAGCAGCGCGACGCGGAGCACCGCCGCTCCCCCGATCGCGGCGATCACCGGCCACGCCGAGCGGCGGCCGAGGGCGAGCCAGAGCACGCCCGCGAACACCGCCCAGGCGCCGAGGGTGACGAGCAGGTGCGAGGGCGCCAGGAACCAGGTCTGGATGCCGCGGCTCGCCGCGAGGAACGCGGCCGGCACCGCCGCGAGCAGCACGCGGTCGAGCACACCGAGTCCGTCGACGACCTCGCGGGCGCGCCATGGCCTGGTGCCGGCCACCCAGAGGGCGCGAGCGGCGCGGGCGCCGGGCCATCGGGCCTTCGCACGACCGGCCACGATGCCGTAGACCAGCCATGCGACGAGCAGCACGAGCGCGATCCTCGCCGCCCACGCCATCGGCAGGTCGCGCACGGCCCGCTCGACGCCGAGCTCGGCCGCCGTGAGGTTGTATGCGGGCAGGTACGGGTCGCCGGCGTAGGCCGCCTCATGAGCGGCAGCGGATGCCTCGAACGCCCGCCTCGCGGCATCCCACCGCTCGTAGGCCACCTGATCGCCGGTGTCGTGCCACTCGGCCTGCCGCAGGAACATCTCGCGGTAGTCGCCGAGCATCGCGTAGGTGTTGGCCTGGTAGTCGAGGGTGTCGAGGAAGGCCGTGCGCAGTGCGGGGTCGCGCCAGCTCGCGGCATCCGTCGCCTCGATCACCGTCTGCATGCGTTCGACCGCGGCGATCGCGCGGTCGCCGCCCGCGATCGCCTCGTCGAGCTCGCCACGGCTGATCTCGTAGATCACGTTCAGCACGGCGCTGTCGCCGGTGAGGATGTCCCATTCGAAGATCCACATCATGGGCGGCGGCTCGAGGCCGATCGCGAAGACCCGGCGGTCGGCGAAGGGGCCGATGTAGAGCCCGTCGGTGATGGCCGCGCGCGACTGGGCCATCGCCTCGCCGATCGCCTGCACGGTCGCCGGGTCGCCCGAGAACCAGCGCCGGGCCCAGTCGGCAGTGATGGCGGCCGGGTCGGCGTCGGGGTCGCGCGCGAGGCGTACGGCGAGCTCGGTGTTGAGCTCGTAGAGCTGCCAGAAGCCCGCCTTCAGCTCGAGCGAGAGCGGGCCGGCACGCCACGGGCCGCCGTCCTGGGTCCAGGTCCAGATGCCCTCGACCTGCGGGTTCGCTTCGATGAAGCGTTGCAGGGCCTCGCGGTAGAGCACGCCGAGGTCGTTCGGGAAGGCGCCGAAGTTCTCGAACTCCCGGCGGCTCTGGAACTCGACGATGCGGCGCTGCTCGCCGATCTCGAGGGTGTGGTTGAGCGGCAGGTGGCTGTAGAAGTCGCCGAGGGTGTACTTCGTCGAGACGATGAGCGCCTCGGAGTCGATGCCGCCGAGCACCGCCTCGTACGACGCGTCGTTCGTGTGCATGTCGCCGACGGCGCCGACCCCGACGCTCCAGGTTCGGAAGATCAACTCGCGGTCGGCGTGCTCGGCCTGCCCGGTGAGCGCGGTCAGCATCGCCCGCACCGAATCGACGCTCGTGACCGCGAGCTCGGAGTAGTAGTCCCAGCCGGGCAGGTCGTACACCCGGCCCGCCTCGCCGATGCGGATGAGCACGCCGTCGAGGTAGGGCATCTCGGCGTACAGCTCGTCAAGGCCTGCCGTGTAGACGTCCCAGAACTCGGGGACGTCGGTGGCGAGGCTGCCGAAGCGATCGACGAGATACTCCTCGAGCGGCGTCGTGAGCGTCAGCATGTCGGTGCGGAAGTACACATCGAGGCCCGCGTCGTGCGCGTACTCCCACATCGGTCCGAACGCCTCGCGCATCGCCTGCGCGCGAGCGACGTGCGAGTCGTCGGCGTCGTAGACCTCGGCGCCGTCGCCGACGCCAGAGAAGGTGAGGTACTCGATGAAGCCGGGGATCGCGATCGCGTTGTAGCCCTCGGCGAGCGCGTGGCGCACGTACGCCTCGAAGTCGGTGCGGGCGACCGCGAGCGCGGTCTCGTCGATGTAGGGCGCCTCGGCGAGGATGACGTCGACGAAGGCCTTCGAATTGTGCGAGTAGTCGTCGCCGGCCACCCACGCCGACTCGTCGGCCGTCACGCCGACCGCCCCGAGATCGATCATGCGGAACCCGAGGCGGGACTCGACGGTCTGGCCGAGTCGCTCCGTCACGGCTCGGCGGTCGCGCACGGCGGCGGCGAGGTCGTAGACGCCGAGCACGGCGCCGGCCTCGGATGCCGCGACCACGCGCAGCGCGTCGGGCGTGCCCTCGAGGCGGTAGGACTCGTCGAGGTCGTGCTCGCCCGCGTTCGAACTCTCGGTGTCGGATTCGGTCTCGGCGATGACGACGTCGAGGGTCGCCGAGCCCACGGTCGCGTCGGCCTCGACGACCGCGTCGCGCAGCTCATCGACCGCGAGCTCCATGCGGAACGAGGGCGGTGCGGTGATCGCGGTGAACTCGGGCGGGAGAATCGAGGCTGTCTCGGGCGCGGCCGCGAGGACCTCGGTCGGGATGTCGGACGGTTCGCTGCGGATGCCG
This sequence comes from Agromyces sp. CCNWLW203, assembly GCF_036576125.1. Taxonomy (NCBI): domain Bacteria; kingdom Bacillati; phylum Actinomycetota; class Actinomycetes; order Micrococcales; family Microbacteriaceae; genus Agromyces; species Agromyces sp. CCNWLW203. The sequence continues at coordinate 514,597 of NZ_JAZHYX010000001.1, forward strand.
AGCTCGTCGGCGAGCACGACGGCGACGCCGGCGCCCAGCGCCACGAGCACCGTGAGCGCGACACCGGCGAGGAGACCCCGTCGGGTTCGCGCCATCACGAGGGCAGCGTAGCAAGAGTGGGACGTTTGTCCCAGAGAAATCTCACGCCACGATGCATCCGCTCGATGAAATGGAACGGGGCCGTGCGAATGCCGCATGGCATCCGCACGGCCCCGAAGCCGTCGTTCAGCGTCAGGCCGAAGCACCGGCCCGACGACGGAGGACGAGCACCGCACCGGCCGCGAGCAGCAGCGCGCCGCCGAGGAGGGGCAGGGTGCCGTCGAAGCCGGTCTCGGCGAGGGCCGCGCCGGTGACGGTCGAGCTGCCGCCCGGCGTCGCGGCGGCGACGACGGTGAAGGTCACGAAGTACAGCCCGCCCTCGTTCTGTCCCTGCGACGCGAGCACGAGGGTGTGCTGCCCCGGCGCGAGCGCCGCGAGGGCCTCGGGCGAGAGCGTCACGGTGACATCGCCGAAGGAGTCGGCCTTGAAAACCCCGACGGGCACGGGCGTCGAGTAGGCGAAGGCGTCGAAGAAGCGGAGGCCGAACGAGACATCCCCGTCGACGACGAGGTGGCCGGCGGCGCCCTGCGTGAACGAGCCGCCTTCGACGACCGTGAAGTTGTTGTCGGCGATGACCTCGGCGAGCTGCTCGGAGTCGACGAAGGGAGCCTCGCCCAACGGTTCCTCCACGGGAGCGGGGACGAACTGCGTGCTCAGCGAGTCCCACTGGACGTAGTAAGCAGTTCCTGTCTCGCCGGCATCGACGAACAGTCCGTAACCGAGAAGGTCGACGTCGTCAGCGGCCTCCGAAGATCCCTCGATCGCGGTGAGCAGGCTCTCCAGCGTGTCGGTGGTGTTCGCCGGGATGGTGTCGGAGACGGACCTGCTCGTCGTCCACTGGTCGCCGAGAGCGACCGACTGAGCAGCGGTGGTGGCCGGCCGAAGTGTCGTGAACTGCGGTTCACCCGCTGCGGTGTCGAAGAAGAGCGGGATCTGGAAGTAGGCGTTGTCGCTTCCCCAGGTGATGCCGGTGGAGATCAACTCGCGGAGGTCGCCGTTGTCGGCGGCTTCGTCGAAGCCGTTGAGGATCTGCACCTTGCCGGTGAGTTCGAGGCCGTAATCGCCGTCGACGAAGGAGCCTCCTGTGGCGCCGTTGTGCCAGCCGACGTACGTCGATTCGTCGGCGCGGATGTCGTCGGCGCCGACGTAGGCGATCTCGGTCGGGTCGTCGAAGGCGGCGGCCTGCGCCGGCGCGGCGCCCGCGAGCGCGAGTCCACCGCCGACGGCGAGGGCCGTGGTGAGGGCGGCGAGTCGGGTCGTGCGTCGTTCAGGGGGCATCGAGGGTCCTGTCTGTGGGTGGGGATGCAGGCGCATACCGCACCACGAGGCGCGCCCCCGGGCGCGCCTCGTTTCGTATGCATGCGTTCGGTGAGCATATCCGGAGGATAGTGTCCGGATAACCCCCTGTTCGAGGGGTGCGCGCTTCGCCCCCTGTCACACGGCATACCCCACGCCGTAGGCTGGTCGCGTGACCGAACACCCGCGCCTCTCCGCCCGAATCGCCGCCATCGCCGAGTCCGCGACCCTGAAGGTCGATGCGAAGGCGAAGGCCCTCCAGGCCGAGGGACGCCCGGTCATCTCGTACGCTGCGGGCGAGCCCGACTTCTCGACGCCCGAGTACATCGTCGAGGCCGCGCTCGCCGCCACGCACGACCCGAAGAACTACCGCTACACGCCCGCGGCCGGCCTGCCCGAGCTGCGCGAGGCGATCGCCGCGAAGACGCTCCGCGACTCGGGGCTCGAAGTCTCCCCCGGTCAGGTCGTCGTCACGAACGGCGGCAAGCAGGCGGTCTACCAGGCGTTCCAGACGCTGCTCGACCCGGGCGACGAGGTGCTCGTGCCGACGCCGTACTGGACCACGTATCCCGAGGCGATCAAGCTCGCCGGCGGCCGTCAGGTCGACGTCTTCGCCGGCTCCGACCAGGGCTACCTCGTCACCGTCGAACAGCTCGAGGCCGCACGTACCGACCGCACGAAGGTGCTGCTCTTCGTCTCGCCGTCGAACCCGACCGGCGCCGTGTACTCGGCTGAGCAGACGCGCGCGATCGGCGAGTGGGCGCTCGAGCACGGCATCTGGGTCGTCGCCGACGAGATCTACCAGAACCTGACCTACGCCGAGGAGCCCGGCGGTGTGCCGCCGCGCGCCGTCTCGATCGTCGAGGCCGTGCCCGGGCTCGTGAACCAGACGATCCTCGTCAACGGCGTCGCGAAGACCTACGCGATGACGGGATGGCGCCTCGGCTGGATGGTCGGCCCCGCCGACGTGATCAAGGGCGCCGCGAACCTGCAGTCGCACCTCTCGTCGAACGTGTCGAACATCTCGCAGCGCGCGGCGATCGCCGCCCTGAACGGACCGCAGGACGCGGTCGAAGAGATGCGGCAGGCGTTCGACCGCCGCCGCCGCACGATCGTCGCCGAGCTCTCCAAGATCGACGGCATGACCGTGCCCGTGCCGCAGGGCGCCTTCTACGTCTACCCCGACGTCTCGGGGCTGCTCGGCCGTGAGTGGGGCGGCGTCACGCCGACCACCTCGCTCGAGCTCGCCGACCTGATCCTCGACCAGGCCGAGGTCGCTGCGGTGCCCGGCGAGGCGTTCGGCCCCTCGGGCTACCTGCGCCTCAGCTACGCGCTCGGAGACGCCCCGCTGCTCGAGGGCGTGCAGCGCCTGCAGCGCCTCTTCTCCTAGCCGTGGGTTGAGGAGGCGCGCCAGCGCCGTCTCGAAACCCACCCCGCGCACGCCGGTTTCGAGACGCTCGCTGCGCTCGCTCCTCAACCAGCGGGATTCATGAGCGCGGAGCGCGCCTCGGCGGCGAGTTCGTCGGCGACGGCGACGAGCAGGCTCGAGCGCAGGTTCCATTGCTGCCAGTGGAGCGGCACGTCGATCGGCGGGCCGTCGAGTCGCACGAGCGCACCTCGCTCGAGTTCCTCAGCCGATTGGAACGCGGGCAGCATGCCCCATCCGAGTCCGAGCTTGACGGCGGTGGCGAAGTCGCTCGAGGCCGGCACGAAGTGACGGGGAGGCTCGTCGGGGTCGATGCCCTGCGACGACAGGTGCTCCCGCTGCAGGTCGTCGCGTCGGTCGAAGTCGACGAGCGGTGCGGCCGCGAGCGCGGCGCGCGACTGCCGCGCGAGCCCCCAGCGCTCGGCGAACGCGGGCGTCGCCACGGCCTCGTAACGCATGACCCCGAGGGGGCGCACGAGGCATCCGGCCACCGGTGCCGACTGCGAGGTCACCGCGCCCAGCACCGTGCCCGACTCGAGCAGGCCCGCCGTGAAGTCCTGGTCGTCGCGGTGCAGGTCGAAGACGACGGGGTGCCGCTCCCCCACCCGGGCGAGGGCGGGCAGGAACCACGTCGCGAGCGAGTCGGCATTGACCGCGAGGGCGAGCGAGAGCGGCCGAGCGGATGCCTCGTCGAGCCCGAACTCCGCGAGGGCGTCATGTTCGAGCAGCGCGACCTGACGCGCGAGCCGAACGATCGGCGCACCGGCCTCGGTCGCGCGAGCCGGCTTCGATCGCACGACGAGCACCCGGCCGAGCTGCTGCTCGAGCGCCTTCACGCGCTGCGAGACCGCCGACGGGGTGATGCGCAACCGCCGCGCCGCCGCGTCGAAGGTGCCCTCGTCGATGACGACGGCGAGCGTGCGGGCGAGGTCGAGTGGAATCTCCATCTGAAGCAATGCTAATGCCGATGAAGAATCCTGAGCTGGAGTAAACCCTCCCACGCATCTACATTCGTCTCGTGCCCTTCTCCTCAGTGCTCGCCGGGTTCGGCCTCGGCCTCTCGCTCATCGTCGCCATCGGCGCGCAGAACGTGTTCGTGCTGCGGCAGGGCATCCGCCGCGAGCACGTGTTCGCCGTCGCCGCGATCTGCGCGCTGAGCGACCTCGCACTCATCATGGTCGGCGTCTCGGGCATCGGCGCCGTGCTCACGGCTGTGCCGTGGCTCGTCGACGTGATCCGCTGGGCGGGCGCCGCGTTCCTCGTCGCCTACGGGCTGCTCGCCGCGCGGCGAGCGATCCGTCCGAGCGGCGAGGCGCTCGAGGTCGAGGTCGCCGAACACGAGGTCGAGTCGGCCGAAGCGGATGTCTCGGGGCTCGTGGGGGCCGGGGTCGGGACACCTGCGGCACTCACGAACCCCGCGGCATCCGCTTCGGCCGCGACCTCGACGCTCACCCGGCGCAGCACCGGCCTCGCCGCCGCCGTGCTGACCTGCCTCGCGCTGACGTGGCTGAACCCGCACGTCTACCTCGACACGGTGTTCCTGCTCGGCTCGGTCGCGAACACGCACGGCGACGGCCGGTGGGCCTTCGCGGCAGGTGCGGGCGCCGCGAGCCTCGTCTGGTTCTTCGGTCTCGCCTACGGCGCGCGGCTGCTCGGCGGCGTGCTCTCGAGCCCGCGCGCATGGCGCGTGCTCGACGCGATCATCGCCGTCGTCATGGTCGGGCTCGGCGTCATGCTCGTGCTGCCGCACTGACCGAGGCGCCGAAAGCGGATCCCTCCGATCACCGCGCAGGTGTCGAGAACGGCTGTCGCCGTTCGTCGTACTTGCGTAGCGTGACCGAGAGAGAGGATTCCACCATGGAATACGCACTGTTCTACGCCGAGGGCGACGAGCCCATCGCCTACGTGCCGGCGGCCGACGACATCGGGGCCTGGGTCGACGACCTCGAGCGCCGGGGTGCGTCCGAGTACGGCGAGCGGCTGCGGCCAGACGAGGATGCCACGACCGTGCGGATCCGCGACGGGCAGCTGCTCGTGACCGACGGACCGTTCACGGAGTCGAAGGAATCGATCGGCGGCTTCGACATCATCGACGTCGAAGACCTCGACGAGGCGATCGAGATCGCGTCGAGGCATCCGGCCGCCGCCTTCGGCAGGGTCGAGGTGCGCCCGTTCATGCAGTGGCCGGACGCCGACCCCGAGGCTCGCGTGGTTCCCACGGGATTCCGCGAGCGTGCGGCAGTCGGCCGCCGGTACATCATGCTCGTGGTCGCCGAGTCGAAGGGGCGCCGCGCGGTCATCGGCGACGACGGCGGCGAGCCGGCGCCGACCGACGACGCGACGACCGAAGACGTGACGACCGACGCCCCGGAGACCAGCGACGACCCCGACGCCTGGGTCGACGAAATGGACGCCAGGGGAACCCGCTTGTTCGGCGAGGTGCTGCGCGGCCCCGAGGACGCGACGTTCGTGAGCCGCCGCGCCGGCGAGGTGCTCGTCAGCGACGGCCCGTTCGCCGAGTCGAAGGAGTGGATCGCGGGCTTCGACGTGCTCGAGGTGCAGGGTCTCGCCGAGGCGATCGAGGTGGCGTCGAAGCATCCGATGGCCAGGGGCGGCACGCTCGAGCTGCGCCCGCTCTGGCCGTTCGACGTGCACGACGACCATGTCGCGCGCACCGAGCGGGAGGCCGCCGAACGCGGCGTGCGGGTCGAGCCGGTCGCCGGCGTCGCGCTCGCCCAGGTGGCAGGGGCGGGCAGCTGAGTCGCGAACGCACGACGGCCGAGGGGCCGACGGCCGAGGGCCGGGTCGACGACGGACTCGGCCCCGAGGTCGCGGCCGCCCTGCACTCCGCCTTCGAGACCGAGTGGGCGAGGGTCGTCGCGACGCTCATCCGCGTCACCGGTGATTGGGATGTCGCTGAGGACGCGACCTCGGGGGCGTTCGAGCGCGCGGCGACCGCATGGGTGCGCGACGGCGTGCCGTCGAAACCGGGAGCCTGGCTCACCACGGCCGCGCGCAACCTCGCACTCGACCGGCTCCGGCGGCGCGGTGTCGAGTCGGGCAAGGTGCGGGAATGGATATCGATGGAAGCACTCGAGGGGCGAGGCGGCGGACCGCCCGACCCGGCCGACGTCGCGATCGCACGCGACGAGCCTGCCTGGGACGATCGCCTCCGGCTCATCTTCACCTGCACCCACCCGGCGCTGCCGATGGAGTCACGGGTCGCCCTCACCCTGCGCACGGTCGCCGGCCTGCAGACGAACGAGATCGCGCGTGCCTTCTTCGTGCCCGAGTCGACGATGGCGCAGCGCCTCGTGCGTGCGAAGCGGAAGATCCGGCACGCGGGCATCCCGTATCGCGTGCCGCCGCCCGAGGCCCTACCGGATCGGCTCGACGGAGTGCTCGCCGTGCTGTACCTCGTCGCCAACGAGGGCTACGTGGCCTCGTCGGGCGACCGCCTGCAGCGGGTCGACCTGGCCGTCGAGGCGATCCGGCTCACGCGGCTCGTCGTCGGCCTGCTCCCCGAGGCCCACGAGCCCCGCGCCCTGCTCGCACTCATGCTCCTGCAGCACGCACGCGCGTCGACGCGCGTCGATACCGACGGCGAGCTCGTGCCCCTCGAGGAGCAGGATCGCGATCAGTGGGACCGCCCGCTCATCGCCGAGGGTCTCGCGTTGCTCGGCGAGGCGCCGGTCGCGAGAGGCGAGCGCGGCCCCTACCGGGTGCAAGCGGAGATCCAGGCCGTGCACGTTCGCGCACGCACGCCGCAGGAGACCGACTGGGCGGCGATCGTGCGGCGCTACGACGAGCTCGCGCTGCTCATGAAGGGTGCGTCGCCGTTCGTCGAACTCGCCCGGGCGATCGCGATCGGCATGGCGGGCGGCCCCGACGCCGGCCTCGCGGCGCTCGCAGCCCTCGAGTCGTCGGATCGCCTCGCCGGCTACCACCTGCTGCCGGCTGCGCAGGCCGACCTCCTGCGCCGATCCGGGCGAGCGGATGCCGCGGCCGCACGCTACCGCGAGGCGATTCCGCTCGCACCGACGACGCCCGAGCGGCGTTTCCTCGAACACCGCCTGGCCGAGGTCGAGGCATCCGACGCCCCGCGGCCCGAACACTGAGCACGCGCCATCCACCGATCGGTGGACGCCGGGATCGAACCTTCGGGGGCTGCCGCTGCGTGCGCAGTCGCGAGAGGCTTTCGGTATGAACACCACACGCACGGATGCCGCGGTGCGGGTCCGCGGGCTTCGCAAGGTCTACGGCGGGGTGACCGCCGTTGACGACCTCCACCTCGACATCGCCCACGGCGAGACGTTCGCCCTGCTCGGCCCGAACGGCGCCGGCAAGTCGACCACGGTCGAGATCCTCGAGGGCTACCGGCTCCGCACCTCGGGCGAGGTGAGCGTGCTGGGCATCGACCCGGCGCGCGGCGGCCTCGACTGGAAGTCACGCATCGGCATGGTGCTGCAGTCGACGGGCGAGACGGGGCTCCTGACCGTGACCGAGATGCTGCGGCACTTCGCCTCGCTCTACCCGAACCCACGCGACATCGACGAGGTCATCGCCGCCGTCGGGCTCGAGGCGAAGGCGAAGACCCGCGTCGCGAAGCTCTCGGGCGGCCAGCAGCGCCGCGTCGACGTCGCGCTCGGCATCGTGGGCCGGCCCGAGCTGCTCTTCCTCGACGAGCCGACCACGGGCTTCGACCCCGAGGCGCGGCGGCAGTTCTGGGGGCTCATCCGGTCGCTGAAGGCCGAGGGCACGACCATCCTGCTCACGACCCATTACCTCGACGAGGCGGCGCAGCTGGCCGATCGCGCCGGCGTCATCGCCGGGGGCCGGCTCGTCGACGTCGGCGCCATCGACGAGATCGGCGGTGCGGAAGCGCGCACGCCCGTCGTGCGCTGGCGCGACGCTGCCGGCACCACGCATGAGGTGCGCACCGTCGAGCCGGGGATGCACGTGGCATCCGTCGTCGCCGCACTCGGCCGCGAACCGGACGGCCTCGAAGTGATCCGCCCGACCCTCGAGGACATCTACCTGGGGCTCGTGCGCGACGCCTCGACGGGTTCGGCAAGCGAACTCGACGACACCGAACTCGACGACACCGAGGAGGCACTCGCATGACCACCAGCCTGATGACCCAGGGCACGTCGCGCATCGGCGTCGAGACGAAGACCTACTTCCGGGCCGCCGACACCCTGTTCTTCACCTTCCTCTTCCCGTTCGTGATGCTCGCGATCTTCTCGGCCGCCTTCAGCGCCGCGGGCGAGGTCGGTCCCCCCGGGGCCGAGGTCTCGATGGGGGCCCTCTACCTGCCGGCGATGCTCGCCGCCGGCATCTTCCTGTCGGGCGTGCAGAACCTCGCCATCGACATCGCCATGGAGAAGTCGAACGGCACGCTCAAGCGGCTGGGCGGCACGCCCCTCTCCCCCGTCGGCTACTTCGCCGGCAAGATCGGCCAGGTCTTCGTCACCGGCACGCTGCAGGCCGGTCTCCTGATCCTCGCCGGGTGGCTCGTGCTCGGCATCGAGCTGCCGACCGATCCGGCGAAGTGGGTCACGTTCGCCTGGGTGTTCGTGCTCGGCCTCACGACCTGCGCACTGCTCGGCATCGCCCTCTCGGCGCTGCCGCGCTCGGGCAAGAGCGCCGCAGCGGTCGTCATCCCGGTCGGGCTGATCCTCCAGTTCATCTCGGGCGTGTACCTGCAGTGGAACATGCTGCCCGACTGGCTCCAGAACTTCGCGAGCCTGTTCCCGCTCAAGTGGATAGCCCAGGGCATGCGCTCGGTGTTCCTGCCCGAGGGCTGGGAATCGCTCGAGCAGAACGGCTCGTGGAACCTCCCCGGCGTCGCGATCGCGCTCGGCATCTGGCTCGTCGTCGGCTTCGTGCTCTCGCGAATCACCTTCCGGTGGATCCGGCGCGATGCCTAGCCCGCGTGGCACACTCGCAACATGCTGAACAGGCGATGGTGGGATGTCGCGGCGATCGCCGTGGCATCCATCCTCGTGCTCTTCACCCTGGCCGACCCGCCGCCGTACGGACCGAACGACTGGGGCGTCTGGGCGACGACGGGCGCGTTCCTCGTCTTCTACTACGCCTACGCACGGGCCCACGTCGGGATCGATCGGCTCGGCCCGCACCTGGTGGTCACGATCGGGTTCGCGGTGCTCGTCGGCGTCGGCGCCGCGTTCGAACCCTCCTTCGCGATCATCCAGGTGTTCGTCTACCCCTTCATCTGGACCACGGCGCCGTCGATCCGCAGCGCGCTCGTGTCGAACGTGCTCATCGGCGCCGCACTCGCGGCCGGCTACGTCGTGCACTTCGGCCCGAGCGGCATCGTCGCCGGCGTCATCAGCGCGGCGGTCTCGGTCGGCTTCAGCATCGCCCTCGGGCTCTGGATCTCGAACATCGCCCGGTACGGCGAAGAGCGAGGCCGCCTGCTCGAGGAACTGCAGGCGACGCAGGGCCAGCTCGCCGCGATGCACCGCGACGCCGGGGTCGTCGAGGAGCGCGCCCGGCTCGCCCGCGAGATCCACGACACGATCGCGCAGAGCCTGACCGGGCTCGTCATGGTGGCGCAGCGCACGGGCACACGGCTCGACGGGATCGAGGGCGAGGCCGCGGCATCCGCTCACGCCGACGTCGAGCTCATGGAGCAGATGGCGCGCGAGGCGCTCACCGAGGCGCGCGGCCTCGTCGCCTCGCTCGCACCGGTCGAGCCGGGCGCGGGGCTCGGCGACGCGCTCGCTCGACTCGCGGCGAGCTTCGAGCGCGAGACCGGCGTCGTCGTGACGGTCGCGACGAGCGCCACGGGCCTCAGTCGCGAGCACGAGGTCGTGCTGCTGCGCTCGGCGCAGGAGGGCCTCGCGAACGTGCGCAAGCACGCGAGCGCGCGGCACGCGGCGGTTACCGTGGAGTCCGTCGGCGACGAGGTGGTGCTCACGGTCTCCGACGACGGTGTCGGCCCCGGAGCGGCGGCGCCCGGCAGTTCGGGCTTCGGGCTCACCGGCATCCGCGACCGCACCTCGCTCGTCGGCGGCTCCTTCACGATCGAACCGGGCGACGGCGGCGGCACGGTGCTGCGCGTCGGCGTTCCCCGGGCGGATGCCGCGGCAGACCCCGCCACGCCCGACTCGAGCACACCCGCCGGTCGAGGAGCGCCCGACGCAGGAGGACGCGTCTCGAGACCCACCACCGAGGAGACGCCATGACCGCCGCGATCCGCATCGTCGTCGCCGACGACCACCCGATCGTGCGCGCCGGCATCGTCGGCCTCCTCGAGTCGGAGCCGGGGCTCGAGGTCGTCGGCGAGGCCGCCGACGGCGCCGAGGCGGTGGCCGTCGCGACATCCGCTCGCCCCGACCTCGTGCTCATGGACCTGCGGATGCCGCAGCTCGACGGCGCAGCGGCGACCGCGCGCATCCTCGCCGACGTGCCGGGCACTCGCGTGCTCGTGCTGACGACGTACGAGACCGACGACCACATCCTCGCCGCGATCGAGGCGGGCGCGAGCGGCTACCTGCTGAAGGCGGCGCCGCAGGCCGAGATCGTGGCGGGCATCCGCGCCGTCGCGGCCGGTGAGACCGTGCTCGCCCCGTCGATCGCGGCGAAGCTCGTCTCGAGAGTGCGCGCCGATGCGTCATCGCTCGCGCAGCCCTCGCTCTCGCCGCGCGAGCTGCAGGTGCTGCGACTCGTCGCCGAGGGTCGTTCGAACCCCGAGATCGCCCGGGCGCTCTTCATCGGCGATGCGACGGTGAAGACGCATCTGCTGCACGTGTTCGAGAAGCTCGGAGTCAACGACCGCACGCGCGCGGTGACCCGCGCGATGGAGCTCGGCCTCCTCTGAGCGTCGTCGCTCACCCGTGACGCCGGCCACGACGCGGACGCCGGCCCGAGACGCTGGCGTCCGCGTCCCTCGAGGGCGCTCGCCCGCGCCCGCCGTCGACTACGCATCGATCGTGCTCGGATGCGAGCCGATGCGGGGCGCCGGCCCGCCCGCCGAGCCGGCGTCGAGGGCTCCCCCGTGACGATCGCTCGGCGCCTCGGCGACCCCGAGACCGCACGCCTCGCACAGCCCCCGCCGGCGGCGACGGTAGGCGAGGGCGCTCACGAAGAGCGCGGCGCCCCAGACCGAGAAGAACACCTCGGGCAGATTGAACGCCCAGGTCTCGGGGGTGATCCCGTCGATGAGCACGATTCGCAGGTACATGAACGACGCTGCGGTCACCAGGACGGAAACGAGCATCGCGGGCACCACGGCCAGCATCGGCGGCACACGCCGGCCGCCGAGGCCGATCATCCATCGCGGGAACACCTCGCCCCAGCGCTGGATCAGACCGAGCGTCAGCACCGCCCCGATGATCCCGAACGATGCGAGGGCGGCGCCCGCGACCCACAGGCCCTCGTCTTTCCCCTCCTGGTAGGCATCCGGGTCCATGCCGAGCGAGAAGCCGAGGGCCCATGCCCACCGGGTGGCGCAGTAGACCAGCGGCGCGGCGACCGCGATCCAGGTGGCGCGGCGTCCCCAGCGATCCACGAAGGATCGCTTCTCGGCACCTGCGCGCCCGCAGATGCGGCAGGAGTCGGTGACCCGACGGCGGTAGGCGACCGCGGTCAGCGCCCAGCCGATTCCCGCGAGCAGGCAGATCAGCAGGTTCATCCGCGGCACCAAGTAGAGATCGCTCCATCCGCTCCCGTCCGGCCAGACTCCGAGGAGCTTGCCGATCGCCAGGATGGGTGTGTACGCGACCACGATCAACGTCCGATAGTCCTGGATGCCGATCGTCAACAGGATCGCCAGCAGCCAGGCGTAGGCCGGCAGCAGACCCCGCGCCCACCGGCCGGCCACGCCCCGAGCCATCAGTATCGCGACCACCGCGCCCGTGAGACCGATTGCGGCGATGACCGGCCCGGCGACGTCGGGCGTGGCCTGCCCCAGGAGTGAGACCTTGACCGCGGCGCCCGGCTCGGCCATGAGCTCGGGGTCACCCGTGCCGAACGGGAAGCCGCTGCCGCCGAACGCCCACCACACGCCGAGCGCTCCGTACGCGGCCGACCATGCAGCCATGACGTATCCGATCCAGGCAGTCCAGGTTCTTCTCATGATTCGAGCCTCGACCGATCGGGTTCCGCAGACCATATGCCGTTCGACACATGATCGGCGACACCTGACCCCGTATTCATGCCGATCGACACAGTGTCGTGTGGCACGGAACCCATAGGCTCGACTTCCATGGACCGACGAGGCGTGGCCGCGAACGCCGTCGTTGTGGGCACGGCCGCCGCCGGGTCGATCTCGATCATGATCACCGCACTGGTGCGGGCCGGCCTGCTCCCGAGCGGCGCGAGCGAGAGCGGCGGGCCCTGGCGGCTCGCCGAACCGCTCGTGCTCGCGGGCCTGGTGTTCGTCGTCGTGCGCTGGGCGAGCCCACGAACGGCGGTCGTCTCAGGGTCGCTGGCCGCCGCCGGTTCGGCACTGTGGGTGCAACGCTACCTGCCGGATGGGCCCGCCCTCGATGCGGTGTTCGCGAGTGCGGTGTGGCTGATCCCGTCACTCGCGGCCGGAACGGTCGGGTGGTACCTCTGCTGGGCCGGTGCCGAGCGCACGCGCGCGATCGCTCTGGCGAGGTCCGAGCAGCGGCTGCGACTGGCGCTGGACCTGCACGACTTCGTCGCCCACGACATCAGCGAAATCGTCGCGCGGGCGCAGGCCGGTGCCGCGGTGCTGCCGCTCGGCGACCCGCGGGTGGCGGAACTGCTCGAGCAGATCGAGGCGGCCGGGCTGCGAGCGCTCGAGTCCATGGACCAGACCGTGCACGCGCTGGACGACGGCCCCGTGCGCATCACCCGCGGCGGCATCGACGACCTCGACGAACTCGTGCGGAGGTTCGCAGCGGCCGGTGACGTGAAGGCCGTCGTCGAGCGGCGACTGACCCACGACGTGGATGCGACGATCGGCGCCGAGGCCTATCGCGCAGTGGTCGAGGCGCTCACGAATGTGCGCCGGCACGCCGTCGGAGCGACGAGCGTGACCGTGGCGCTCGAGGAAGTGGCCGACCGCTTGCTCGTCTCGATCGCCGACGATGGTGCCGAACGATCGGGCACCGCTCGCCGAGCCGCGGGCGGACTGGGCCTGGCGGCGATGACCGACCGGGCGAGGCAGCTCGGCGGCAGTGTCGAGGTCGGGCCTCGCCCGCTGCGAGGCTGGCAGGTGACCGTCGACCTGCCACTGTTTCGCAACGCCGACCGAGGGGCGATCACGTGACGATCCGGCTCGTGATCGCCGACGACCAGCGCGGCATTCGGGACGCCTTCCGCATGGTGCTGGACGCCCAGCCCGACATGACCGTCGTCGGTGAGGCCCCCGACGGCACTGCCGCCCTCGACCTGGCACGGCGGCTGCAACCGGATGTGGTGCTTGCCGACATCCGCATGCCGGGGCTCGACGGACTGGAACTCACCTTGGCGCTCGCCGGCCCTCAGGTCACTGAGCGCATTCGCGTGATCGTGGTCACCACGTTCGATCTCGACGAATACGTCTACACCGCGCTGCGCAACGGCGCGTGCGGGTTCCTCCTCAAACGCTCCGGACCCGCACTGCTCGTCGAGGCGATCCGCGCCGCCATGGCCGGCGACACCCTGATCAGCCCGCAGCTGACCGTTCGGCTGCTCCGCCATGTGGTGGCCCCGACGACTCCTGACCGCGACGGTCCGCCGCTCAGCGACCGCGAGCTCGAGGTGGTGCGACTCGTCGCGCAGGGCAGGACCAATGCCGAGATCGCCGATGACCTCTTCATCAGCGCCGGAACGGTGAAGAACCACGTGGCCAACATCGGACGCAAGCTGCAGGCCTCCAATCGCGTCGCGATCGCCGCCTGGGCATGGTCGACGGGGCAGGCGGAGGCCGGCAGAGTCTGATCGGATCGTCGCTTCGGTCGTCGGCGAGCGGAAGGCAGCTGACCGAGCCGGTGCGCGCAGACGACTCGGTTCAGGCACAGCGGATGCCACCTACGCTGGAGGTGGCATCCGCACAACGCCTGCGAGGGCGGCCGGCCACACGGGTGGCCGGAGTGCGCGTGAGATCCGAGGGGATGACGCATGCACCCGTATGACGACCGACCGTGGCTGGCCCACTACGCCGACGGCGTGCCGCCGTCGATCGAGGAACCGACCCAGACCCTCGTCGACATGATCGACGACGCGGTCGGGCGGTTCAAGCGACGCACGGCCCTCGAGTTCTTCGGCGCCGAGACGAGCTACCGCGAGCTCGGCGAGCAGATCGCCTCCGCCGCCGAGGGACTGCGCCGACTCGGCGTGGTCGCGGGCGACCGAGTCGCGCTCGTGCTGCCGAACTGCCCGCAGCACGTCGCCGCGTTCTACGCCGTGCTGCGCCTCGGCGCGATCGTCGTCGAGCACAACCCGCTCTACACGCCGCCCGAGCTGCGGCACCAGTTCGAAGACCACGGCGCTCGCGTCGCGATCGTCTGGAACAGCGTGGCCGACACGGTCGCCGAGTTCCCCAGCGACATCCGCCCGGCCCACATCGTCTCGGTCGACCTGACCCGCGCACTTCCCTTCGGCAAGCGGATGGCGCTGCGCCTGCCGATCCCGAAGGCCCGGCGCTCGCGCGCCGCCCTCACGACGACACCGCGCGCCCGCGGGCTCGTCGAATGGGAACGCCTCACCTCGCGGCGGGCGCTCGCCCAGCGGCATCCGCGCCCCTCGCTCGACGACACGGCCGTGCTGCAGTACACGAGCGGCACCACCGGCACGCCGAAGGGCGCTGTGCTCAGCCACCGGAACCTGCGCGCCAATGCGATGCAGGGCCGCGCCTGGGTGCCGGGTCTCGCCGAGGGCGAGGAGGTGTTCTACGGGGTGCTGCCGCTCTTCCACGCCTACGGCATGACGCTCTGCCTGACCTTCGCGATGTCGATCGGTGCGCGACTCGTGCTGTTCCCGAAGTTCGACTCGGGCCTCGTGCTCGCCGCCGCGCGACACTCACCGCCGACGTTCCTGCCCGCGGTGCCGCCGATCTACGACCAGCTCGTGCACGCGGCGGCAGGTCATCCGCGCGCCCTCGAGCGCATCCGCTTCGCCATCTCGGGCGCGATGAGCCTGCCGATCGCGACGGTCGACCGCTGGGAGAGCGCGACCGGCGGCCTCCTCGTCGAGGGCTACGGCATGACCGAGTCCTCGCCGATCTCGGTCGGCAACCCGATGGGGCCGACCCGTCGGCCCGGCACCGTCGGCGTGCCGTTCCCGAGCACCGAGATCCGCGTGGTCGATCCTTCCGATCCGGCCGAGGACCGGCCGGCGGGCGAAGCCGGCGAACTGCTCGTGCGCGGGCCGCAGGTCTTCCAGGGCTACTGGCGGCGCCCGGCCGAGACCGCCGAGACGCTGCTGCCGGGCGGATGGCTCCGCACGGGTGACATCGTGCGCGTCTCCGACGACGGGTTCGTCACGATCGTCGACCGCGTGAAGGAGCTCATCATCACGGGCGGGTTCAACGTGTCGCCGTCGGAGGTCGAAGCCGCGCTGCTCGCCCACCCCGATGTGCGCGGCGCAGCGGTCGTCGGGCTCCCGCGCGCCGACGGCGGCGAGACCGTGGCAGCCGGGGTCGAGCTCCGCGAGGGCGCGGTCTTCGACGAGACCGCCCTCCGCGAGTTCTGCCGTGCGAGTCTCACGCCCTACAAGGTGCCGCGCCGCATCGAGCTCTTCGACGAGCTGCCGCGCTCGCTCATCGGCAAGGTGCTGCGGCGCGCGGTGCGCGATGAGCTGCTCGAGCGTCGCTCGGCTTCATAACAGCGCTCGACGCGCGGTGTTCGCTCGTCCGTCGCGGTTCCCGGTTATGTACGCATTTTCATGTACATAGGCTAATGTACACATCAACATGTACATGTGAACGGATCGAGCAACGAGAGGAACCGACATGGCGAGCCGGCTGGCACGTCCGTTGACGATCCCCGACGAGCACGAGATCGACCTCTTCGAGGTGATGGCGGCCCTCTCCGATCCGGTACGGCGGGCGATCCTGGCGAGCATCGCAGGGTCTCCGGGCGCTTCCTGCAGCACCTCCGACTTCGGGGTCACCAAGTCGGCGCTCACCCGGCATTGGCGCGTCCTGCGCGAGTCCGGGCTCATCCGACAGGAAGTCGATGGCACCCGCCACCGCAATTGGCTCCGCCGAGAAGAGGTCGATCGCCGCTTTCCGGGCCTCCTCGACCTCGTGTTCGAGCAATCGGAGCAGGCAGCCGAGTCGCAGACGGGCCACCAACGACCACTACCCGCAAGGACCTCCCAATGAAGCGCATCGGAATCATCGGCAGCGGAGCGATCGGCACTGCGATCGCTCGTCTCGCCGTCGCAGCAGACCTCGACGTCGCCATCGCCAACTCCCGAGGGCCCGAGTCGTTGACCGACCTCATCGGCGAACTCGGGTCACGCGCCCAGGCGGTCGAAGTCGGGGAGGCAGCGACCTTCGGCGACATCGCGGTGCTGTCGATTCCGCTGGGCGCCTATTCCAAGCTTCCGAACGGCCTGCTCGACGGTGTGACCACCCTCTCCACAGGGAACTACTACCCGTATCGCGAGGGGCGCATCCCGCAGCTCGACGCACTGCAGCTCGCAACGGCCGAGTACGAGCTCGAACTTCTTCCGGGGGCCCGCCTCGTCAAGGCGTTCAACAACATCGTGGCGCACCACATCCCGCTCCTCGCGCACTCGCATCCGCGCACTGCACTGCCCGTCGCCGGCGACGACGCTGAAGCGAAACGTCGGGTCGCGAGCCTCGTCGAACTCCTCGGCTTCGATGTCGTCGACGCCGGAACACTTGCGGAGTCGTGGCGATTCGAACCGGATTCCGGCGCGTACACCGCCATCTATGCAGCCAGCGGAAGCGGCTTCGAATCGGACTTCCTCGCGGACCGGGGCGCTCCGCTCCCTGCCTCCCGCCTTCGCGAACTGCTTGCCGCGTCGCACCGGCCGGATGTCGCGGCTCGCCGCTTCTGAAGCCGGGACGCCGACTCGGCTGCAGCGTCAGCCGCCGGTGCCGTCGGCGTCGTCGATTCGTCGGTCGTAGACGTCGCGGGCGTCGAGCACCTCTTCGATGTGCTGCTCGGCCCAGAGGCCGAGTGCGGTCAGGGGTTCGCGAAGCGTGAGTCCCAACGGCGTCAGCTCGTACTCCACCCGAGGGGGCATCTCGTCGTAGGCGGTTCGCGTGAGCACGCCGTCGCGTTCGAGGTCGCGCAGGGTCTCGGCAAGCACCTTGCCGCTGATTCCGCCGACGGCCTGGCGGATCGCGCCGAATCGGGCGGGGCCGTCGCTCAACGCGATGACGATCATCGCCGTCCACTTGTTCGCGATCTTCGCCAGCGAAGTGCGGGACGGACAGGTGGGGAGCATGACGTTCCAGACCGGTGGCGCCATCTCTGCCGGCGTCGTGGGTGCTGCCTGCGGTGACGTCGCTGCTTCGGTGCCCACGCGCTCCACGATCGCCATGCTCGCCTCCAGTTACGTTGAGGTAACAAGTTACCATCTGAAACCATGGCTCCTACCAGCCCACGAAGGAGACATGATGACCGAACAGACCCCCGCGGCAGTCGCGGCAACCTACTTCGACGCCCTCGGGCGCGGCGACATCCCCACAGTGATGGCGCAGTTCAGCGACGCCGTCGTCTGGCACCAGCCCGGCGCCAACCGGTTCTCGGGCGACCACCACGGCGTCGCCGGCGTCGGCGCCCTGCTCGGCGGCATGATGGAGGCGAGCGAGGGCAGCTTCCAGCTCGCCGTCACCGGGCCATCGATGGTCAACGGCGAACTCGTCGCGGTGCCGGTGCGGTTCACCGGCCGACGAGCAGGTGCGTCGATGGACATGTCGGGCATCGACCTGCTCACGGTTCGCGACGGCAGGATCGTCGAGGTGCACCTGTTCTCAGAGGACAGCGACGCCGAAGACGCATTCTGGGGCCGGGGCTAGTCTCTCTCGCCGTGCGTATCGGGGCCGGCCGCGAAGTCGGCCCCGATTCCGCACGTTTGGCAACCCGTCGACGGCCCGGAATCGGCGCGCCTACGATGACCGCGTGGTGTTCCGCAACCTCCGAGTCGCCGTACAGCGTACGAGAATCCTGCCCGCCTGGGTCCGGCGAGCGGATGCCGCGGCCGCGCGTGCCGTGAGCGCCCGCCGTACGCATCCACTGGCCGACCGGTTCTGGTCACGGATCTCGGGCTTCGCCGACCGCGGCGTGCTGTGGTGGAGCATCGCGGGCGTGCTCGCGGTCATCGGACGCCGCCGCACGGCCGCCCGCGGCCTCGGCTCCCTACTCGTCGCGAGCGCGCTCACCAACGTGATCGCCAAGCGGGTCTTCGGCGGCGACCGCCCGTTGCTCGCCGACGTGCCGATCGGCCGCCACCTGCCGAAGCCGCCCATCACCCCGTCGTTCCCGTCTGGACACTCGGCGAGCGCAGCTGCCTTCGCCACGGGAATCGCGATCGAGTCGCCCCGGCTCGGCGCAGTCCTCGCCCCGGCTGCGCTCGGCGTCGGCTACTCGCGGCTGCACACCGGCGCTCACTGGCTCTCCGACGTCGTCGGCGGGCTCGCCCTCGGCGCCGGGGTCGCGGGGCTGAGTGCACTCGTGGCGCGGCCGGGGCCGGCTCCCCTCGATGCGTGGGTCGCGAGCGGCGACGACCGAGCCCTACCGGCCTCCCCCGACGGCAGCGGCGTGTTCATCGCCGTGAACCGCGCATCGGGCACGAGCGTGCTGCGCGGCGACCCGGTGCGGGTGCTCGAACGGCGGCTGCCGCTCGCCGAGCTGCACGTGCTCGACGGCGCCGGTGGCGACGACCGCGGCGCCAACGCCGGCCGCGCGAGCGACGACGACGGCCACGACAGCGACGACGACCCGGCCGCCGCGGTGCGCGCGGCCCTCGCCCGTGAGCACCCGCCGCGCATCGTCGGCATCTGCGGGGGCGACGGCTCCGTCGCCGCCGTGGCGCACGAGGCCCGCGCGGCCGGCGTGCCGCTGCTCGTCGTGCCCGGCGGAACGTTCAACCACTTCGCGCGGGCGGTGGGCGCGGCATCCGTCGACCTCGCCGTCGACGCCCTGCAGCGAGGCGAGGGCGTGCGGGCGGATGTCGCCGAGCTGCGGTTCGCCGGCGGCCCGCCGATCACGGTGCTGAACACCGCCTCGGTCGGCCTCTACCCCGACTTCGTCGCCGAGCGGGAGCGACGTGAAGGTCGGTGGGGCAAGTGGCTTGCGGCCGTCATCGCAGCAGCGCGGGTGCTGCGCCGCTCCGCGCCGGTCACCGTCATCGTCGAGGGCCGCCGCGCCCGGGTCTGGACCCTCTACGTCGGGGTCGGCCCGAACGATCCGGGCATCCCGGCCCCGATGCAGCGGCGTCGTCTCGACGGCGGCGTGCTCGATGTGCGCGTGCTGCACGCCGGCTCGCGAGTGCGGGCCGCCGGAGCGCTCGCCTTCGGCCGGCGCACGAGTGCGGTGCTCCGTAGCGCACGGCTGCTGCCGAAGCGACTCGAGTCGTACACGACGGAGGCGATCGAGGTGCTCGTGCGACCCAGGCGCGGCCAGCCGCCCGGGTTCGCGCACGACGGCGAGGTCTCGATCGACGCCACCGCCGAGGCATCCGCTCGCACTGCGGCGCCCGGCTATCGCACGAGCGTGCGGATCGTTCCCGCAGCGCTCGACGTCTATCGCCCGGCTGCTACAGCAGGCGCCGAGCGTTCGCCCAGGCGGTGAGCTCGTGCCGGCTCGAGAGCTGGAGCTTGCGCAGCACCGCCGAGACGTGCGTCTCGACCGTCTTCGTCGAGATGAAGAGCTCAGCCGCGACCTCCTTGTAGGCATAGCCGCGCGCGATCAGGCGCATGACCTCCTGCTCCCGCGCCGAGAGCCGGTCGAGCTCGTCGCTCGCCGCCGCGGTCTCACCCACGGCGGCGCCGAACGCGTCGAGCACGAAGCCCGCGAGCTTCGGCGAGAACACCGCGTCGCCGCCGGCCACGGCGTGCACGGCCCGACTGACGTCGGCGCCCGAGGAGCCCTTCGTGATGTACCCGCGGGCACCGGCGCGGATGACGCCGACGACGTCTTCGGCCTTGTCCGAGACCGAGAGCGCGAGAAAGCGCGTCGAGGGCACGGATGCCGCGGCGCGCCGGATCACCTCGGCGCCGCCGCTCGTGCCCGCCGGCACCGCGACCCCGGGCAGGTGCACGTCGAGGAGCACGACATCGGGCGCGGCATCCGTCACCACCGCGACGGCGGACTCGACGTCGTGCGCCTCGCCGACGACCTCGATCGTGTCGTCGAGGTCGGCCTTCAGTCCCGACCGGAAGATGGAGTGGTCGTCGACGATCACGACCCGCACGCGCTCAGCCACGGTGGCCCTCCGCGCGTTCGGCGGCCGGGAACCGCAGCCGCACCTCGGTGCCCACGCCGCCGACGCCCGGGCGCACCTCGCCCGACCCGCCCGCACGGCGCATGCGACCGATGATCGACTCGCGCACCCCGAGCCGGTCGCCCGACACGTCGGCGAGCGCGAAGCCCGGGCCGCGATCGCGCACGAAGACCTCGACGGAGTCGGGCGTCGACTCGACGTAGACCGAGATCTCGCCGCCCGCGTGCCTGGCCGCGTTCAGCATCGCCTCGCGGGCGGCCGCCGCCATCTCGCCGCTCGCGCGCTCGCGCGACTCGCCCACGACCACGACGTCGACCGTCACCGCGTAGTCGATCTCGAGCGCTGCCCCGAAGTCGCGGAGGTCGGTGCCGAGGTCGCTGTCGGCGGGGGTGTCACCGGCGAAGAGCCAGTCGCGGAGCTCACGCTCCTGGGCTCTCGCGATGCGGGCGACCTCGCTCGTCGCACCCGCGCGATTCTGGATGAGCGCGAGCGTCTGCAACACCGAGTCGTGCAGGTGCGCGGCGATCTCGCTGCGCTGCTCCTCGCGGATGCGCTTCGTGCGCTCGGCCGTGAGGTCGCGCCACGCGGTCACGAGCGTCGGCGCGTAGACGAGCGCGATGCCGAGCACGGCGGCGAGCGCGGCCGCGAACGTGGGCACCGGGTACCAGTTGGCGTTCGGGCCGAAGACGAGCGCGAGGGCCGTGATCGCGAGCAGCGCCGTCGCGACGATGCGGATGGCGAGCTCCTGGCGCGGCCCGCGGTCGGGATCCGGCCGATCGATGAAGGTCGCCCAGGCACCTGACGCCACCGCGAGGCAGACACCGGCGAACACCGCGAGCAGCCACGACTCGAGCCCGCTGCCGCCGGCGTCGACCACACGACCGCTCGTGACCCATGCGGCGAGCAGCGAGACGGCGGAGCCGACCATGAGCAGCCACGCCACCGGGGCGCGCCGCGTAGGCCGCTCGTCGCCCGGCGCCCACGGCGAGAACACCCAGAGCCACAGGTAGAGCAGGAGCCCGGCGCCGCTCGCGAGGCTCGTGACGACGAACGCGGCCCGCACGACCCAGACCGGCCAGCCGAGATGGGAGGCGAGCCCGGCCGAGACGCCCGTGGCGATGCACGCACGCGGCCGCGTCAGGCGAGGGGCGGATGCCGCGGCATCCGCTGACCCCGATGGCGCGTGGTCGGCGGGCACGGACGCCGCGGCATCCGTCACCTGCTCTGCACGTGACTCCATGCTTGCAATCCAAGCAGACGACGCCGCGATCGCCCCGGCCCGGGCACCCGGCTCAGGGTCGAATCAGGGATTCACCCCATGGCGGGGCAACCGCCCACCCTGCCAGCATCGAAGCATGGAGACGAACCCGACCGCCCCCGAGGCGGACCCAGTGCAGGACGACGTGAAGGGGGACTCCGCGGCGTCCGGCCCGAACGCCCACGGGGCGGCGGGATCGCCTCCATCCTCCGGTGAGCCCGGCGCGGCAGGACCCGGCGATCGGCCGGATGCCGCGCCGGGCACCAGCGCTGGAACCGGCGCCGGCCTCTACGCCTGGCTCCGCAACCTCGGCGTGCCGCGACGCGCCGGCTGGCTCGGCGGCGTCTGCGCCGGCGTCGCCGCCCGGCTCGGCATCGACCCGCTCATCGTGCGTGGCATCGTCGTCGTCGTCGCGCTGCTCGGCGCGCCGTTCGTGCTGCTCTACGCGATCGCGTGGGTGCTGCTGCCCGACGCCGAGGGCGAGATCCACTTCGAGCGGCTGACCCGCGGCATCGTCGACCCGGCGATCGTCGGCATCGCGGTCATGGGCGTCATCGGGTTCATCCCGCTCGTGCAGGGCGGATGGCTCGGCTGGCGCTGGTGGCCCGAATGGCCGTCGCTCCACGACCCGATCTTCGGCTTCGACCTCGGCGTGCCGCTTCGCGTGCTGTGGGTGCTCATCCTCGTCGGCGGCGTCATCGCCCTCGTCGTCTGGCTCGCGCAGCGGGCCTCCCGAAACTCCCCGAGCGGCGGCGGCGCGCGAATGGCTTCCGCGGCCACCGCCGCCGCTCCGGGGTCCCCCTCGACGGTCGCCTTCGCAGCAGCGGATGCTGCGGCCACCGCACCTGCGGGCACCGCCCCTGCCGCCGCACCCGCGGCCGGCTCGACGGTGCCGACCACCGAACCACCCGTGCCCGCTGAGGGCGCCGACGCCGCGGCGATCGCCGAGTGGCGCGCCCAGCACGAGGCGTGGCGCGTCTCGCACGCCGAGTGGAAGTCGGGCCAGGATCAGGCCGAACGTGCCGCCCGGGCACAGGCCGCCGCCGAGAACAAGGCGAAGGCCCGCGAGCTCACGGCCCAGGCCGACGCTGCCCGCGCCGCACGTCGTGCGAGCCGGCCGAGGGCGAGCGCCGCGTTCGTGTTCACCGTGCTCGGCCTCGCGCTCATCGCCGGTGCGATCGCAGCGATCTGGGCGCTCGCGTCGCCGAGCATCGCCGGGTTCGCGATCCCGATCGCCATCGCGGTCGCGACCCTCCTGCTCTCGATCGGCATGATCGTCGCGGCGCTCCGGCGCCGACGCAGTGGCGGCCTCGCCTTCATGACGATGCTCTCCGCGATCGCGATGACGGTGGCCGTGTTCGTCGCATCGCTCACGCCGCAGGGCACACTCGTGCCCCCGGGGTACAGCGTCTCGCTCGACCGCTCGCAGCGGCTCGTGCAGCCGTTCGGCGACGCGTTCATCCACTCCAATCAGTGGTGGCGCGACGTGGCGCCCGTCGTCGAGCTGCAGCAGGGCACCGGCAACACGTGGATCACGGTCGAGCCCGACACCGAGCTCGTGCTCGACGCGAGCGAAGCCGGTGAGATCGAGATCGTCGTCTGGTCACCCGACTACTCGTCGAGCTCCGTGCCGCAGATCGGCGGACTCGATCGCGGGGCGCTCCTGCTCGGCGGCGAGGGCGGCGTGCGCGAGTACCGGGCGGGCGACGAGCCCGTCGACGCGAAGATCGTGCTCGAGCAGGGCTCCGGCATGGTGCACATCGAGATCCGCGAAGGGGAATGACCATGACCACGAACCCGAACGACGCCTCGAAGTCCTCGACCGATCCGGATGACGCGATCACCGCGATCCTCGCCGGCCCTGGCACTCCCGGTGCTGATGCTGGTACTCGTACGGCGCTGACGCCTCCCGCTGCGAGCGACCTCCCGGCTACTCCTGGCGCGTCCGCGACTCCGGAGCCGCCGCTGCCCCCCGTGCCGCCCGTACCGCTGGCGTCACCGGTGTCATCCGTGTCGCCCGTTTCACCGGCACGACCGACCGTGCGCTGGGGCGCCCTCGTCTGGGCGCTGCTCTTCGGCGCCACGGCCGCGACGACCCTCTGGGTCCTCGTCGATTCCGCGCGACGCGACCTCGTCGGCGACTGGCTGGTGACGCTGAGTCCGCTCACCGCGACCCTCGTGGCCGTCATCATCGTGGGCGTCGTGCTCGCCCTCTTCGGCATCGTCGGACTCATCCGCCGTGCGGAGCGCGCCCGAAGCTGACGCTCACGCGCACATCCCGCCCATGTGCCGCGAATCGACCTTCCGCAACGAGCGAAGGTCGATTCGCGTCACTTCATGGGCGGCGGAGGAGCCGGCCGGGCGGGACCGTCCGTCAGAGCTCGACGCCGATGAGCACGGGCTCTGGTCGCAGCACGATGCCGAACTCGGCCTGCACGCGTCCCTGCACGAACCGTGCGAGCGTCGCGACCTCTTCGGCCGTTGCGCCGCCGCGGTTCGTCAGGGCCAGCGTGTGCTTCGACGAGATGGCCGCACGCGAGCCGGGCAGTGCGAAGCCGCGACGGATGCCCGAGTGCTCGATCAGCCAGGCCGCCGAGAGCTTCACGAGTGATTCGGCCTCGACCCGCTCGGCCACGGCGACGTCGTCGCCGAACTCCTCGATCTCCGCCTGGTGCGCGAGGAAGGCATCGAGCGGCGACGCCGACATCGAGGCGAGCGATCCGAGCGGGGTGATCTCGTCGGGCACCTCGGGCTCGACGTACCAGCGAGGCGCCGTCGCCGGGAGGGTTCGGGCCACGTGCTCCCCCACGATCGGGTTCGTGAAGAACGAACCCGCGCTCACCGAATCGGCGTCGGCCGGGTCGAGCACCATGCCCTTCGAAGCGCGGAGCGCGAGCACGCTCTCGCGTACTGCGGCGATCGCAACCCGGTCGCCCTGCTGCACGTGCAGCGCGTCGGCGAGCTGCCCGTAGGCGATCGGCTGCCCGAGCGCCTCGCCCAGCACCGCTCGTTCGGCGGCGGTGTCGTGCAGCTCGAGTTCGACGGTCACGACGATGCCGGCGAGTCCCTGCTTCAGCACCGAGGTGCGGTAGCCGAGCTCGAGTTCGGCGGCCGTCATGCGGCGCGGTGCGTCGGCGCCCTCGTCGAGGAACTCGATCGCGACGAGCGTCGAGGCGAGCTCCTGTCCGTACGCGCCGATGTTCTGCACTGGCGCGGCGCCGACCGAGCCGGGAATGCCCGAGAGCGCCTCGATGCCCGAGTACCCGTGCTCGACGGTCCATGCCACGAGGTCGTCCCACGACTCGCCGGCCTGCACGCGCAGGCGAACGGCGCCGTCTTCCACCGTTGGTCGAAGAGACGCGCCAGCGCCGTCTCGAGACCCCGGCCCGGAGGGCAGCACCTCGATGCCGCGGGTCGCGACCCGGATCACGGTGCCCTCGAACCCCTCATCGCCCACGAGCAGGTTCGAGCCGCCGCCGAGCACGAGCCACGCGTCATCCGTCGCCCAGGTCTCGGTCGCGAGGTCGACGAGGTCGCGCTGCGTCGTCGCCGTCACCAGTCGGCCGATCGGCCCGCCGACCTGCAGCGTCGTGAGATCTGCGAAACGGATGTCGCCGCTCATGTCAGCCCAGTGCGACGCGGACTTGCGCCTTGCCGAGCACCGTGTCGTCGCCGAGCTTGACCGTGAGATCGATGCGGGCGACCGTCGCGGCCTCGTCGAGCTGGCCGACCTTCGCGGCGACGGTGACGGTCGCTCCGCTCTGCGGGTCGACCACGACGGGGCGGGTGAAGCGAACCTGGTAGTCGGCGATGCGGCCGGGGTCGCCGGCCCAGTCGACGACGGGCTGCACGGCGAGTCCCATGGTGAGCATGCCGTGGGCGAGCACGCCCGGCAGGCCGACCTCGGCGGCGACGTCGTCGCGGTAATGGATCGGGTTGAAGTCGCCCGAGGCACCGGCGTACCGCACGAGCGAGTCGCGGGTCAGCGGGTACGACCGCTCGGCGACGATGTCGCCGACGGTGAGGGATGCGAAGTCGGGGGCGGCCATCAGTCTTCTCCTCGCACGACGAGCTGCGACACGGCGGTGACCACGTGGGCGCCTTCGGCATCGACGATGACGGACTCGGCGACGACGATCGAGTGGGCGCCGAGCGTCTTCACACTCGAGACCGTGAGCGTCGCGGTCAGCAGGTCGCCGGCGACCACCGGGCGCGTGTAGCTGAAGCGCTGGTCGCCGTGCACGACGCGCGAGAAGTCGATGCCCGCATCGGGCTCGGCGAGAAGCTGTGCGAGCGTCCGCTCCTGCACGACGATCGGGAACGTCGGGGGCGCGACGACATCGGCGTAGCCCGCCGCACGCGCGGCCTCGGGGTCGAGGTTGATGGGGTTCGTCGCGAACACGGCGCGGGCGAACTCGCGCACCTTCTCACGACCGACGAGGTAGGGCTCGGTGGGCGGGAGGGTCCGTCCCTGGAGCTCGGGGTTCACTGGCACCCCGCCAGTCTATGCGGGGGTGCGAGACCTCGTGGGTTGAGGAGCGAGCGCAGCGAGTGTCTCGAAGCCCACCCCTGAGCGCGGTTTCGAGACGGCGCCGGCGCGCCTCCTCAACCCACGGGAAGCGTCAGCGCTTGCCGCCGCCGAGGAGCCCGCCGAGCAGGTCGCCGAGGCCACCGCCCGAGCCCGAGCCCGAGCCGCCGCCGAGGAGGCCGCCCACGAGTCCGCCGAGGTCGATGCCACCGCCCCCGCCGGTGCCCGACGACCCGGAGCCTCCGCCCAGGAGCCCGCCGAGCAGGTCGCCGATGCCGCCGCCGCTCGACTCGTTCGATGCTGCAGCGGGTTCGGCCTGCTTCTTGGTGAACTGCGCGGCGAGGAAGCTCAGCACGATCGGCGCGAGGATCGGCAGCAGCTTGCCGATGAGGTCGCCCGCTCCGCCCTCCTTCTTGTCGAGCGCCGTGACGACCTTGTCGGTGTTGTCGCCGAAGACGTTCTTCACGATCTTCTTGCCGTCCTCCTCGTCGACGTCGGCGAGGTTTACCCCGCCCTCGATGAGCTTCGGGTCGTGCTTCGCGACGGCCTTCTCGAGCGACGCGGCACCGGCGGGGTCGGCGGCGTTCGCGCCGAGGCCCGCAAGCAGCGCGGGCAATGCGTCGTCGACGGCCTGCTTCGCGGTCGCCTCGTCGACGCCGAGCTTGGCGGCGATGTCGCCGATCGGGAGGTTGGCGACGATGTCGTCGAGAGCAGCCATTCGGGTTCCCCATTCCGGCGCCCGCGGTCGGGGCGTCCACGGTTACCGTATCGATACGGGATGCCCGGGGGAAAGTGGCATCCGCTCACTTGCGTCACCCTCGCTACGCCGATGCCTCGTCGAGCGGGTCGGGCAGATAGGCCGTGATGTCGAGCGGCTGCGTCGGCGGCAGCTCGAGGTCGGCGGGGTCGATGCGCTGGTGCACGTTCATGGGGTCGTCCCTTCGTCGGCATGCTCTACAGGAATGTCCGGCATCGGGTGATTCGTTGCGTTGACGCGCGAGATTGTTCGAAGTCGTTGCCGACGTGCCGGCGCACGACGAAACGAGGCCGCCCCCTGGTGTCGCAGGGGGCGGCCTCGTCGGTACTGAACCTCGGCTCAGTCCTCTGCGACCGCGCGAGACAGCGTCTCGCCGCGGAAGAAGGCCGGGCGCTTGCGCCACTGCCACAGCATGACGACTACGCCGCCGAGCAGCACGACCATGCCGAGGATGAAGACGAGGCCGACGCCGGCGACGTTCGAGCCGCTGCCGTACGACGGGTCCATGCTGTCGACGAGCGTCGTCACGAACAGCACTGCGAGGATGACTCCGCCGATGAGCGGCGCGAACAGCGTGAGGAAGGCGTTCCGCACAGAGACGAACCACACCTTGCGGAAGAACCACACGCACGCGAACGCCGTGATGCCGTAGTAGAAGCAGATCATCATGCCGAGGGCCGTGATCGTGTCCCACAAGACGTTCTCGCTCACGAAGCGCATGACGGCGTAGAACACCGATGCCACGACCGCGGAGACGATCGTCGCATACCCCGGCGTGAAGAACCGCGGGGAGACCCGGGCGAACTTCTCAGGCAATGCGCCGTAGTGCCCCATGGCGAGCAGGGTGCGCGCGGGCCCGACGAACGTCGACTGCAGGCTCGACGCCGAGCTCGTGAGTACGGCGAGCGAGACGAGCACCGCGAGCGGGCCGAGGATGGGGCCGGCGAGGTGGAAGAACACGTTGTCCTGGATGTCGGGGTTGCCAAGGCCGTACTCCCCTGTGCCCACGCCCGCATAGGCGATGAGCGACACGGCGATGAGCAGGTAGAGCACCACGATCGCGACGACCGTGATCGTCGCGGCCCTGCCGGGTGTCTTCTCCGAGCCGCGCGTCTCCTCGTTCATCGTGAGTGTCACGTCCCAGCCCCAGAAGATGAAGATCGAGAGTGAGAGGCCGGCGACGACCGCCGAGAACGAGCCGACGGCGAACGGGTTGAACCACGACCACTCGATCGGCGTGGCGTCGAAGGCGTTGCCGTTCGCGACCTCGACGAGCGCCGCCACCGAGAACACGATGAGCACGAGCACTTGGAAGCCCACGAGCCAGTACTGCAGCTTCTGCGTGGTCTGCATGTCGCGGTACGAGATCCACGTCGCGCCGAGCATGAAGAGCAGGCACGTCACGACGTTGATGAGCGGGTTGGCGGCGAGCGACGCGATGTCGGGGTTGCCCGTGACCTGCGAGATCAGGAGGTACAGGAAGTCGACCGCAATGCCCGCGAGATTCGAGAGCACGAGGATCGTTGCAGCGACAAGCCCCCAGCCGGCCATCCAGCCGATCCACGGGCCGAAGGCGCGCGTCGCCCAGGTGAACGAGGTGCCCGAATCGGGCATGCGGCGATTGAGCTCGCGGTAGCCGAGGGCGACGAGCAGCATCGGGATGAAGCCGACGAGGATGATCGCGGGCACCTGCACGCCGACCTCCGACACCGTCGGGCCGAGGGCGGCCGTCAGGGTGTACGCGGGTGCGATGCACGAGATGCCGATGACGATCGCGCCGATGAGGCCGACCGAACCAGCGGAGAGACCCTTCTTGGAGAGGCCGCCCTCCTTGCCGTCGATGGCGGCGCTCGCCGTGGTCAGCGGAGCATGCTGCTGGGTGGGTTCTTGCTGCGTCATTGCATGTTCCTTCAGGAGGTGGAGCGCGGCACGACGATCATCGGCACCGGCAGCTCGCGGAGCATCTTCGATGCCGTCGAGCCAAGGAAGAGGCGGCTGGGGGTTGCGAGGCGGCTGGACCCCACGAGCACGACCTCGCCCGCGTGCCACTCGAGCCCGCTGACCGCCTGCTCGATCGTGTCACCGGCGGCGACGACCGCGGTGGCCGTCGTTCCGGCGGGCAGCGCGCGTCGCGCCGCCTCGAGCACGTCGTCGGCGTGGGCGGTGCTCGCAAGCGAGGCGAGCTCCTCGTCCATGCCGGCCGGGAGGTCGATCGAGACGAGCGACACGAGCCGGAGCGGCGCGTGCATGAGGCGGGCGAGGCGCACGGAGATGTCGAGCACCGACCCCGCCCCGGAGCGCGTGCCGACCGCCCCCGTGATGCGGGTCACACCGAGCGAGACCGGGACCTCGCGGGAGCCCGCGGGTGCGAGCGCCACGGGCACGTCGGACGCGTGCAGCAGGTCGTTGGCCACGGACCCGATGCGGGAGCGGCCCAGCAGGCCGCCGCGCGCCGCGCCGACGACGATGAGCGAGGCGTCGAACTCGTGCGCCGCGGCCACGAGGCCCTCGGCGAACGACTCGGCGTAGCGGATGTGCAGCGCCTGCTCGACTCCGTCTCCCAGGCGAGCGGATGCCTCGGCCAGCCAGCCCCGCGAGCGCTCCTTCAGGTGGCGTTCGTACCCCGTGTCGGGGGGAACGACGGCGCCGCGGGCCTCGATCGGGAGCACCATCACGACTTCGAGGAGCGCCTCGCTGGCGGCCGCGAGTCGCCCGCCGAGAGCGAGCGCGTCGGCGCCGGATTCGTTCGCCGTGTAGCCGACGACGATGCGGGTGACCATCAGCTCGCGCCGAGGATCTCGTCGGCGACCTCGCGGCCGACGCGGATCGCGCCGTCGACGTGCTGGTAGCCCTTGCCCGCCATGTCGGAGCAGGAGAAGTGGATGGGACCGACGGGAGGGCGGAGGTCCGCGCCGTAGCGAGCGAGCCCGCCCATGTCGAAGCTCGCCGCGTACGCGCCGCGGGTCCACTCCTCCGAGCCCCAGTCGCTCTCGTAGTACACGACCGGGTTCAGGGCCTCGGGGCCGTAGTAGTGCGACAGCGACTCGAGGATCCGGGCCTTGCGCTCCTCGGCGGAGACGCTGAAGACGCCGTCGGCCTCCTCGTCGGAGACGAAGCCGACGAGCGTGCCGCGGGGGTCGTCGTGGTTCGTGTTGTCGTAGGCCTCGTGCACGAGTTCGTAGGGGCTGAACGCGGTGCCCGAGAGCCCGAGGTCGCGCCAGAACGGCGTCTCGTAGACGGCGTGCACCTTGATGACGAAGCCCATCGAGAGGTGCTGGTGCATCTGGTGCTGGCGGCGGGGCAGCGGCGGCTCGTACGAGATGCGGCTGATGAGGATCGGCGGCAGCGCGAGCACGACGTGCTTCGCGTGCACCTCGAGCGAGTCGGTGACCGCGACGACGCCGGCAGCGGGGGCATCCGGCGTCCAGCGGATGGTGCGCACGGCCTGACCGGTGCGCACGGCGTCGCCGAGGCGCTCCGCAAGGAGCAGCGGCACCTGCTGGAGGCCGCCGACGACGCGCTTGTCGAGGATGAAGTCGGCGTCGACGAGGTTCGAGAACGAACCGGCGGATGCCGCCATGAGCAGTGCCTGCAGCGCCGAGAACGCGTGCGCGGGCTTCGTCAGCATGGCGCCCGCGATGAACATGCCGATGTTGAGCTTGGCCTCTTCGTCGTCGGTCTGAGTGCCGAGCCACTCGGCGAACGAGACCTCGTCGAGCTCCTTGGCGCGCGGGTGGGCCCACGGGGCGTCGGGGTCGATCTCGGCGACGAGCGCATCGAGCTTCTCGATGAGGCCGACGATCTCGCCTTCGGTCTTGGCGGGCACGGGGAAGATGTCACCCTCGAAGAGCCGGCGCTCGCCGTTCTCGGCGATGTAGACGTTCTCGCCCTCGCGGAAACGCTCGTAGGTGTCGAGACCGAGTTCGGCGAGCGTCTCGATGAGGGCGTCCTGGTCGGGAGAGACCCACTGCCCGCCGATCTCGAGCATCGCGCCGTCGATGTCGTCGGTCCAGAGGCGGCCGCCGATGCGGTCGCGTGCTTCGAGCACGACGACGGACTTGCCGGCGGCCTTCAGCTTGGTGGCGGCGGTGAGGCCCGAGGCCCCGGCGCCGACGATGACGACGTCGCAGTCGATGCGTTCCATGATGTGCATACTTCCTTCGATTGTCCTGCTGGTCGAGTAGGCCCCCAGGGGCCGTATCGAGACCTGGGCAAGCGGATGCCGCGGCGCGAGCTGCGGCATCCGCTCGGGTGGTGTCAGCTCACGGGGATGAGCGTGTACTTCGTGTCGAGGTACTCGTGGATGCCTTCGAGCCCGCCCTCGCGGCCGATGCCCGACTGCTTGATGCCGCCGAACGGGGCTGCCGCGTTCGAGACGAGGCCGGTGTTCAGGCCCATCATTCCCGTGGCGAGGCGGTTGATCATGCGGTGACCGCGCGCGAGGTCCTGCGTGAAGACGTAGGAGACGAGGCCGTACTCGGTGTTGTTGGCGAGGCTCACTGCCTCGTCTTCGGTCGAGAAGGTCGTGATGCCGAGCACCGGGCCGAAGATCTCCTCGCGGAGCAGCCGGGCGTCGGCCGAGACCGAGCCGAGCACGGTCGGGGCGTAGAAGGTGCCCTCGCCCTCGATCACGGTGCCGCCGGCGAGCACCGTGGCGCCCTTGGCCACGGCGTCGCTGACGAGCTCGTCGGTCGAGGCGACCGCCTTCGCGTCGATCAGCGGGCCGATGGCGATGCCGTCTTCGGTGCCGCGGCCGACGCGCATGGCCTGCACGCGCTCGGCGACGCGCTTGCCGAACTCGTGGGCGATCGACTCGTGCACGATGAAGCGGTTGGCGGCGGTGCAGGCCTGCCCGATGTTGCGGAACTTGGCGAGCATCGCGCCGTCGACGGCCTTGTCGAGGTCGGCGTCCTCGAAGATGACGAACGGCGCGTTGCCGCCGAGTTCCATCGACGTGCGGAGGATGCCCTGTGCCGCCTCCTTCATGAGGCTGCGACCGACCTCGGTCGAGCCCGTGAAGCTGAGCTTCCGCAGCCGCGGGTCGGCGATGATCGGGCCGGAGACCTTCGACGAGGTCGACGTCGCGATGACGTTGACGACGCCGGCCGGCAGGCCCACCTCTTCGAGGAGCGCCGCGAAGGCGAGGGTCGTGAGCGGCGTGAGTGCCGGCGGCTTGATGACGACGGTGCAGCCTGCGGCGAGCGCGGGCGCGATCTTGCGGGTCGCCATCGCGAGCGGGAAGTTCCACGGCGTGATGAAGAACGACGGGCCGACCGGACGCTGCGACACGATCATGTTGCCGGTGCCCTCGGGGTTCAGCCCGTAGCGGCCCGAGATGCGCACGGCCTCTTCACTGAACCAGCGCAGGAACTCGCCGCCGTAGGCGACCTCGCCGCGCGCCTCGGCGAGCGGCTTGCCCATCTCGAGCGTCATGAGGAGGGCGAAGTCCTCCTTGCGCTCCTGCAGCAGGTCGAACGCCCGGCGCAGCAGCTCGCCGCGCTCGCGCGGAGCCGTCGCGGCCCATGCGTCCTGCGCGGCGACGGCGGCGTCGAGCGCCTTGGTGCCATCGGCGACGGATGCGTCGGCGATCTCCTTGATCGTCGCACCGGTCGCGGGGTCGATCACGGCGAGGGTCTTGCCGCCCTCGGCGTCGACCCATTCGCCGCCGATGAAGAGCCCGCCGTTGATGCGGTCGAGCACGGTCGCTTCCTGAGTTGCGGTCGTCATGCGTGTGGTTTCCGTTCGATGATTCGGGGTGACGGTGTCGAAAGCGGTGCGGATGCCGCGATCAGGGGTAGAGCCCGCGCAGCTTGTGCGCTTCGGCGACGCGTTCGACGGCGAGCGCCGTCGCGGCGGTGCGAAGCGAGAGCCCCCGCGCCTCGGCGTAGCCCAGCACGTGCTGCCACGCACTGAGCATCCGCTCCTCCAGTCTGGACTCCACCTCGTCGACGCGCCACCAGTAGGCCTGGTTCGCCTGCACCCACTCGAAGTACGAGACGATGACGCCGCCCGCGTTCGCGAGGATGTCGGGCACGACGAGCACGCCGTTCTCGCGGAGGATGCGGTCGGCGCCGGGCGTCGTCGGGCCGTTCGCGCCCTCGACGATGACGGTTGCCGCAACCGTCGCCGCGTTGCCTTCGTGCAGCACGCCCTCGACGGCGGCCGGCACGAGCAAGTCGACGTCGAGCGTGAGGAGCTGTGCCCCGTCGATCGCCTCGGCGCCGGGGAAGCCGACGACCGAACCGGTCGCGCGCACGTGGCCCGAGAGCGCCTCGATGTCGAGGCCAGCGGCGTTGAACACCGCGCCGTACTGGTCGCTGACCCCGGAGACGGTGACGCCGGCCTCGGAGAGGAACCGCGCGGCATCCGCACCGACCTTGCCGAAGCCCTGCACCGCAGCGGTCGCACGCGACGGCTCGATGCCGCGGTGGCGGAGCGCGGCGAGCGCGATGTGGGTCACCCCACGCGAGGTCGCGCTCGCCCGCCCCTGCGAACCGCCGAGCGCGATGGGCTTGCCGGTCACGATGCCGGGCACCGTGTAGCCGCTGGTCACGGAGTAGGTGTCCATGATCCAGGCCATCGTCTGCTCGTCGGTGCCGATGTCGGGCGCGGGGATGTCGCGCTCCGGGCCGATGATCGGCAGGATCTCGCTCGTGTAGCGGCGGGTCACGCGCTCGAGCTCGGCCTTGGAGTGCTCGCGGGGGTCGATCGCGATGCCGCCCTTCGCGCCGCCGTACGGCACGTCGAGCAGGGCGCACTTCCAGGTCATCCACATCGCGAGCGCCCGCACCTCGTCGATGTTGACGTTCGGTGCGTAGCGCAGGCCGCCCTTGGCCGGGCCGCGTGAGAAGTTGTGCTGCACGCGGTGGCCGAGGTACAGCCGGCTCTCACCCGAGTCCATGCGCAGCGGCACGGCGACCGTGAGCTCACGACGAGGGGTCGCGAGCATCTGGTGCAGGCCGTCGGTGTAGCCGAGCAGGCCCACCGCCTCGGCGAGCTGCGAGCGCGCGTCGGTGAGCGGGGTCGCGATGTGGGCGTCAGCCGCAGCTGCGCCCTGAGCCGCCCCTGCGCCCTGAGCCTGTCGAAGGGCAGCGGATGCCGCGGCATCCGTCGTTGCGGTCGACGCCGTCGTCGCCGCGAGGAGGTCGGTCATGCGTTCTTCAGTCCTTCCGCGACGACCGAGAGGCCGTCGATGAGCAGTTCGTCGGAGATGGTGAGCGGGGGCAGGAAGCGGATGACGTTGCCGTAGGTGCCGCAGGTCAGCACGACGACGCCGTTGGCGTGCGCGTACTTCGCGACCGCGTTCGTGAGCGCGGCGTCGGGAGCGCCTGTGGCGGGGTCGACGAGCTCGATCGCGACCATGGCGCCGCGTCCGCGAACGTCGCCGATGCGGGGGTCGGCGGTGCGCAGTGCGTTCAGGCGGCCGATGAGCACGGAGCCGATCTCGCGGGCGCGCTCGAGGAGGCCGTCGGCCTCGTAGGTCTCGATCGTCGCGAGCGCTGCGGCGCAGGCGATGGGCGAACCCGCGTAGGTGCCGCCAAGGCCGCCGGCCATGGCGGAGTCCATGATCTCGGCGCGGCCGGTGACGGCCGAGAGGGGCAGACCGCCGGCGATGCCCTTGGCGGTGACGATGACGTCGGGCACGATGCCCTCGTGCTCGCTCGCGAACCAGGCGCCGGTGCGGGCGAATCCGGTCTGCACCTCGTCGGCGATGAAGACCACGTCGTTCGCGGCCGCCCACTCGACGAGCGCGGAGAGGAAGCCCTGGGCCGGGACGATGAAGCCGCCCTCGCCCTGGATGGGCTCGATGATGATCGCGGCGAGGTTCTCGGCGCCGACCTGCTTCTCGATGACGGAGATGGCCTTGGCCGCCGCCTCGGCGCCCGAGAGGCCGCCGTCGCGGAAGGGGTAGCTGAGCGGTGCGCGGTACACCTCGGACGCGAACGGACCGAAGCCGCTCTTGTACGGGATGTTCTTCGCGGTGAGGCCCATGGTGAGGTTCGTGCGGCCGTGGTACGCGTGGTCGAACGCGACGACGGCCTGCTTCTTCGTGAAGTGGCGGGCGATCTTGACCGCGTTCTCGACGGCCTCGGCGCCCGAGTTGAAGAGGGCGGTGCGCTTGACGTGTTCGCCGGGGGTGAGCTCGTTGAGCTTCTCGGCGACGGCGACGTAGCCCTCGTACGGCGAGACGGTGAAGCACGTGTGGGTGAAGGAGTTCAGCTGCGCGGTGACGGCCTCGACGACGCGGGGCGCGGAGTTGCCGACGCCGGTGACGGCGATGCCCGAGCCGAGGTCGATGAGCGAGTTGCCGTCGGCGTCGACGATGACGCCTCCGCCCGCTGCGACGACCGAGATGGGCAGGGTGTGCCCGACGCCCGCGGCGACGGCTGCCGCCTTGCGGGCCATGAGCTCCTGCGAGCGCGGACCGGGGATGGCGGTGACGAGACGGCGCTCCTGGGCGAGCGAGGGTCCTCCGGTCAGGGTGGCCGGGGTGTCGACGAGAGTCATGAGTGCTCCGATGCGAGGTGACGACGGTGGCGGATGCCGCCAATGCTAGGTCGGGCCGAGCGGATGCCACAGCGCCCGTGTGTACACTCAGGTGCACATTCTTCGACACGGCGTACACAATGCGTCCGCCGGCGCGGAACCGACTGAAGCCCCACCGAAGGAGCCCTCGTGCAGCCGACCGTGCAGACCCTGCTCGACCGCCCCGACCTCGCGCTCGGCCTCGTGACCCCTGCCGCCGAGCTGCCGGGCGGCGCCCTCGCGGTGCCGGTGGTCTGGGCGCACAGCTCCGACCTCGCTGACCCGACTCCGTTCCTCGACGCCGGCCACGTGCTGCTGACGACCGGCACGCAGTTCGGCGACGACGCCCCGACCGGCTTCGCCGCCGCGTACGTCGAGCGACTGCGTGCGACGGGTGTCGCGGCACTCGGCTTCGGCACCGAGGTGATCCGCGAGGGCACGCCCGAGTCGCTCGTCGAGGCGTGCGCCGCGCAAGGGCTGCCGCTCTTCGAGGTGCCCTACCGCGTGCCGTTCATCGCGATCGCCCGCACGGTCGCCGACCTCATCGCCGAAGACGCCTTCGCGCGGCAGGCGTGGGCGCTGAACGCCCAGCGTGCGATCTCACTCGCCGCACTCCGGCCCGATGGTCTCTCCGCTACCCTTGCCGAGCTCTCCCATCGGCTCGGCGCCTGGGTCGGGCTCATCGACGCCACAGGGGCGCTCGATCGCGAAGCGCCCGACGACGGGCTCGGCCAGCCGCTCCTCGGCGAGGTCGTCGGCGAGGCCCGCTCGATGCTCCGCCGTGGCCAACGCGCCAGTCGCACACTGCTCGCCGGCGAGTCGACCGAGACCCCGCAGCGGATGACGCTGCAGACGCTCGGCGGCGGCGGCGCGCTCCGCGGGGTGCTCGCGATCGGCGACTCCCCCGAGCTCGACCAGGCGGGCCGCGAGGTCGTCACCTCGGTGATCGCGCTCGCAGGGCTCGCGCTCGAGCAGAACCGCGACCTCGACCGAGCACGCGGTCACCTGCGTTCAGGGCTGCTCCGCGGCATCCTCGCCGGTGATCTGGCCCTCGCCGACCGCGTCGCGACCGAGATGTGGGGGCCGCTGCCGTCGACGCCGATGCGCATCGCCGTGACGGATGCCCCGCTCACCGCGGTCGACCGACTGACCGAGCTGCTCGAGCTGCGGGTCGAGGAGCGCGGCGGCCGACTCTTCTTCGGCCGCGACGACGAGCAGTTCGTGCTGTTGCTCGAGGAGGCCGACACGAACCTCGCCGATGAGATCGCCGCCGAGTTCGAGCTGCCCGTCGGGGTCTCCGATCCGGTCGGCACGGGCGGCATCGCGCTCGCTCACGAACAGGCGCTGCGCGCGGTCGAGCGCGCCCGCGAGTCGGGTTCGGGCGTCGTGCTGTTCGACGAGATCAGCCGGCAGGGCGTGCTCGCGTTTCTCGCCCGCACCGATGCCCGCGCCGTCGCGCTCGCGACGCTCGCTCCGCTCACCGAGCACGACGCCCAGAACGGCACGACGCTGCTCACGACCACCCGCACGTGGCTCGAGCACGGCGGCCAGTTCGACGCCACGGCGCAGGCGCTCGGCGTGCACCGGCACACCGTGCGGAGCCGCATCGCCCTCGCCGAGCGCCTGCTCGGCCGCGACCTCTCGGGTTTCCACGCCCGCGCCGACCTCTGGGCGGCCCTCCTCGCCGTCGACTGACGCGGGCAGCCACCGACGGCGGCTGGCGCGGGCTACCGCGAGTCGGCGATGCGGTCGCGGTACCAGGCGTACGAGTCCTTGGGGGTGCGCTCGCCGGTCTCGAAGTCGACGTGCACGAGGCCGAAGCGCTGCGTGTAGCCCTCGGCCCACTCGAAGTTGTCGAGGAGCGACCACAGGTAGTAACCCTGCACATCGACGCCTTGGTCGATCGCGCGTCGCACCGCCGTGATGTGGTCGTCGAGGTAGCCGATGCGCCGCTCGTCGTGCACGGCACGCGCCGCTCCCCCTCCGGCCTCTGCGGCCGCCCCGGCCGCCTCGCTCACGACCTCGTCGGGGAACGACGCCCCGTTCTCGGTGATGACGACGGGCGGCAGTCGGTCGCCGTAGTCGCGTGCGAACGAGACGAGCAGTTCGGTGAACGTCTCGGGCATGATCGGCCAGTCGAAGCCGGTGGTCGGCACGCCATCGAACTCCACGGGCTCGAACGGCAGCCCGGCCGCCGCGAACTCCGAGCCGTCGGATGCCGCGGCGACGCGCGTCGGGTTGTAGAAGTTGATGCCGTAGAAGTCGGTCGGCGCGCCGATCAGCTCGAGGTCGCCGTCTTCGAGACCCGGCATCGCCTCGAGGCCGAAGCCTGAAAGATCTGGGTACGCCCCGGTGAGCACGGGGTCGGCGAAGATGCGGTTGTAGATGAGGTCGAACGCGCCGGCGGCGAACCGGTCGGCCGCGGCATCCGTCGCCGGCACCATGAGGGTGTGGTTGTTGGTGATGCCGACCTCGGCGTCGCCTCGCGAGCGGATCGCAGCGACGGCGAGCCCGTGCGCGAGCAACTGGTGGTGGGCGGTCGACAGCGCGCCCATCATGAGGGCGTGGCCCGGCGCCTGGCTGCCGAGCGCGTAGCCCTGCAGGGTCGTCATCGCGGGCTCGTTGAGAGTGATCCAGCGCGCCACGCGATCGCCGAGACGATCGACCACGAGGCCGGCGTACTCGGCGAGCCGGTACGCCGTGTCGCGGTTCAGCCAGCCGCCGGCCGCCTCGAGCTCCTGCGGCAGGTCCCAGTGGTAGAGCGTCGGCACGGGCGCGATGCCTGCGGCGAGCAGCTCATCGACGAGGCGGTCGTAGTAGGCGAGCCCCGCCTCGTTCGCGGGCCCGGTGCCGCCGGGCTGCACGCGCGGCCACGAGATCGAGAAGCGGTAGTCGTCGGCGCCGAGCCCCGCGAGCAGTGCGACGTCGTCGCGGTAGCGGCGATAGCTGTCAGCGGCGACCTCGGCGTTCGAGCCGTCGATCACGAGCCCCGGCGTGCGGGTGAAGACGTCCCAGATCGACTCACCGCGGCCGCCCTCGCGCGTCGACCCCTCGACCTGGAAGGCTGCCGTGGCGGCGCCCCAGCGGAACCCGTGCGGCAACCTCAGCGCCTCGGCGGTGCGGTCGGGGGTGGCGGCTTCGGCCATGGGGAACCTCGCTGTTCGTCGGCTGGCGGCGGTGCTGCGAGCGGTGAGCGGATGCCGCGGCATCCGCTCTGCTCGAAGTGGGACACCTGACCCACTCCGGCCACCCTAGCCGTCTGTGCGCGCCGGGGGAAGGGTCTCCTCGAGGGCCGGCGCAGCCCTACCGCACGCACAGCCACCGGCGTACGCTGGAAGCACTCGAAGGAGGACGCGATGCACGCAACCGTCGGAGAACGCCTGATCATCCACGGCAAGCTGGTCGGCCAGGCCACCCGCCGCGGCGAGATCCTCGAGATCCGCGGCGAAGACGGCGGGCCGCCCTACCTCGTGCGCTTCGACGACGGCCACGAGACGCTGCTCTTCCCCGGCGCCGACTGCGAGATCGAGCACGACGAGCAGCACGCGAGCTGAGACCGCCGTTTGCGGCCACGCCGACGGCGGCCACTGCCTTGGCCGCCCGCGATAGCGTGGACGCATGTTCCACTCCTATGCGGCGATCGGCGACAGCTTCACCGAGGGCGTCGGCGACGAACTGCCCGACGGCTCCGTACGAGGGTGGGCCGACTTCGTGGCGATC
Organism: Agromyces sp. CCNWLW203; assembly: GCF_036576125.1. NCBI lineage: Bacteria > Bacillati > Actinomycetota > Actinomycetes > Micrococcales > Microbacteriaceae > Agromyces > Agromyces sp. CCNWLW203. Next base: position 553,607 of record NZ_JAZHYX010000001.1, read on the forward strand.
GGCCTCGCCGCGGCGGCGCGCGAGCCCATCGGCTACGCGAACCTCGCGATCCGCGGCCGCAAGCTCGGCCCGATCATCGACGAGCAGCTCGACCCCGCGATCGCGCTGCGCCCCGAACTCCTGAGCTTCAACGGCGGCGGCAACGACATGCTGCGCCCCCGCATGGACGAGCAGGTCACGGCCTCGCGCTTCCGCGACGCGATCGAGCGCATCCGTGCCGAGGGCATCCACGTGCTCATGCTGAGCGGCGCGAACCCGACCGACCACCTGCCGATGGGCAAGGTGTTCGACGCCCGCGGCGCGCGTCTCACGGCGGCGCTCGTCGACCTCGCCGACCGCCCCGGCGTCACCTTCGTCGACAACTTCAACGACCTCGGCCTCCGCGACATCCGCTACTGGTCGCCCGACAAGCTGCACCTGAATGCCCTCGGCCACGCCCGCGTCGCGAGCAACGTGCTCACCGGGCTCGGCGTGCCTGTGCCCGCCGAGTGGGGCGTCGAGGAGGTCGCCGCGGCGCCCGCCGGCCCCAAGAGCCGCAACACCGCCGCGTACTACCGCGAGTTCGTGCTGCCGTGGATCGGCCGGCGCCTCACGGGCCGTTCGTCGGGTGACGGGCGCACGGCCAAGCGGCCGACGCTCGAGCCGGTTCCGGATGCCGCGGCCTGACGCCACCCGCAAGCCGGCCGTCGAACCGGCCCGATCCCTGAGCCGACGCCGAGCTCAGGCGACGCCGAGCACGTCGGCGACGAACGCCCGTGTGCGGCGAGCGAGCCCCTCGATGCGCTCGAGCTCGTGCGCGCTCGGCTGCACCTCCGACGGTGCCGGCGGCCGGCCGAGTCGCACGGTCTCCTGGCAGGCGAGGTCGGCGCAGATGTAGGTGCCGATGCTGTCGCCGCGTTCGCCCGCCGCACCCGCGCGGCGCGCCGAGAACAGCTCGACCTGGTCGCCGGGCTGATGCGTGTGGCAGAGGTTGCAGATGGCGGCGCGATGACGGGATCCGGTGCGATCGGCGGCCGTCAGCACGATGCCGGCGGGCATGCCCGCGAGTTCGGTGACGAGGTAGCCGCGCGACGGAATCCGGGGGTCGCGCCAGCCGAAGGCGTCGAGCGGCGCCCACTCGGTCACGAAGAAGCGCACGGGCAGCGAGAGCTGCTCGAGCTCGGCCGCGTTCGCGTTGCCGAAGAGCGCGCGAACATCGTTCTCGCCGAGCGGCTGCATGCGTCCCCCTCCGTGCCTGACCCGTCCAGTCTACGAATCCGCACGGGCCGCCGGCGCTCGGGCACGGCGAGGGGTCAGCTCGCGGCCTCCCCGGCGCCAGCTGTGCCGGCGGCTGCCGGCGGCGCTGCGGCTGCCGCGGCATCCGCTCGCTCGGGTGCCGGCCCCCGCCGTCGGATCAGGAAGCCGAAGCCCAGCGCGACGAAGAACATGAGCACGCCGTAGACCGCGGCCGGCAAGCTCATCTCGACGCTGCCGATGACGGTCTGCGCGATGACGATCGCGAGCGTCGCGTTGTGGATGCCGATCTCGAACGAGCTCGCGATCGACTGTGCCGGCCCCACTCGCAGCATGCGCGGCACGAGGTAGCCGACGCTCAGGCTCAGCACGCAGAAGATCACCGTGATGGCGGCGAGGCTGCCGAAGTTCTCGAGCAGCAGGTCGAGGTTCGAGACGATCGCGCCGACGATGACGACCACGAGGATCACGACGGAGGCGATGCGTACGGGCTTGTCCATGCGGTCGGCGAAGCCGGGGCGCCACCAGCGCACGAGCATGCCGACGATGACCGGCAGCAGCACGATGGCGAACACCTCGACCGTCTTCGCGAGCTGCAGGCCGAGGGTGTCGTCGCCGGGCAGGAAGTAGGCGATCGCGAGGTTCGTGATGAGCGGCAGCGTGAACACCGCGAGCACCGAGTTGATCGCCGTGAGCGAGATGTTCAGGGCGACGTCGCCGCGGAACAGGTGGCTGTAGAGGTTCGCGGTGGTGCCGCCGGGCGACGCGGCGAGCAGCATCATGCCGACCGCGAGCACCGGCGGAAGCTGGAAGACGAGCACGAGACCGAGACAGAGCGCCGGCAGCACGATCAACTGGCAGGCGAGGGCGATGATCACCGCCTTCGGATGCTTCGCCACGCGCGCGAAATCGCCCGGCGTGAGTGAGAGTCCGAGCCCGAACATGATGATGCCGAGGGCGACGGGGAGTCCGATGGTGGTCAACGCTGATCCCATGCGCCAAGTGTGGACCACGACGGGCCGGCGTTGAGTATCGATTCGGTGACGACCCGGAACGAATGGGCCCGCGCCCGGGCGCACCCGGATCACGCTCGGGCGTGACCCGGAGCGCCGACTACTGCGGGCCGGAGCGGGCGTCGAACCCCGACGACCACTCCTCGTACGTCATGGGCGCAGGGCCCTCGTCATCCGCGATCGGCACCCAGACCCATGCCCCGTCGGTCGAGGCCCGGGCGCTCGGCACGATCGACCATTCGACCGTGTCTGAGCGATCGGTCCAGCTCAGCGCGACAGCACTCGCCGGGTCGAGCCCCTCGGGGCGTGCCTCGCCGAGCTCGTCGTAACTGATGTACTGGCGGATGCCGGTGCGGCGGAACTCGGTCTCGCTCACGCAGTTCGCGCCCCAGCTGCTGCGGTGCTGCGTCTGGGCGATCATGCAGACCGCGTCGCCGTCGCGGAAGACCCACACGTCGTGATCGACGGCGCGGCCGATGCTGCGGAAGCTCGACACGGCGTCGGCCCCGAGCACCGCCACGAAGGCACGAGGGCCCGTGTCGACGTCGTCGCGGGCACGGTCGAAGACCTCGAGCCCGCGCGGCGGGGTGACGAGGTTCGCGACGGGCTCGGCGGCGAGCGTGACACCGATGCCGATCGCGATGCCGGCAGCGAGGATCCCGGCTGCTGCGAGCGCCGGGCGCCGCCGTGTGCGGAGTCGCGTCGACGTCGTCGATTCGGCGGCGCCCGCCGTGGCAGACGTCTTCTCAGCGAGGCCGGCACCCAGGTCGGTGCCGGTGCCGGTGCCGGTGCCGGCGGACGATGCGGCATTGACCTCGTCGGCCGCCCGGAGTCGCGCGAGCTCGTGTTCGACGACGAGCAGTTCGGTCGCGGCATCCGATTCACCGGCACTCGACGCGGCGCCCGACCCGCCGCCCGGCGCCCCGTAGACGACGCGCCGCAATTCGTCGCGGCGGGCCGTGAGACGTGCACGATCGCGGTCCAAGACAGCTCCCGTATCCACGGTACGCCGCGCGACCGGGACATGCACCCCTCTGAAGCCGCGGTGCTCGCCGGCGTCAGTCGTCGAAGCGCGGCCGCGGACGATCGTCGACCCGAGGGCACCAGCCCTCGGGCGACTGGTCGTAGGCGTGGGCCGGGCCGTCGGCGACGAGCCTGGCGAGCGCGTCGAGGAACCGGTCGACGTCGTCTGCCGAGCTGCCGGCGCCGAGGCTCGCGCGCAGGCCGTTCGACCGGGTCGCCATGCGCTCGAAGAACGGGTGCGCACAGAACCGGCCGGCCCGCACCGAGATGCCGTGTTCGGCGCCGAGCGCCGCGGCGAGGAGGCCGACGGAGCCGCGCTCGAGCTCGATCGTCGCGATGCCGAGGCGATCGACGGCGCCGTGCCCGCTGCCGTCGCTGCGCCGGCCCTCGACCCCGCTGTCGAACCCGCTGAGCACGCGCACGCCCGGCTGCGCGGCGAGCCCGTCGTGCAGTCGTCGGGTGAGCGCCTCCTCGTGCTCGCGCCGCGCGTCGTCGCCGAGTCGTTCGAGTTCGGCGAGCGCGCGGGCGATCGCGACGGCGCCGATGACGTTGGGAGTGCCCGCTTCGTGCCGCTCGACTCCGTGCTTCCAGTCGACGCCGTCGACTCGCACGGCGTCGACGGCTCCGCCGCCGGCGAGGTGGGCGGGAGCGGCATCGAGCCAGTCGGCCCGGCCCACGAGGGCTCCGGCACCGAAGGGAGCGTAGGCCTTGTGGCCAGAGAAGGCGAGGTAGTCGATGCCCCATGCCGCCACGTCGACCCGGCGGTGCGGCAGCAGTTGCGCCGCGTCGACGGCGATGCGCGCGCCGTGCGCGTGCGCGATCTCGGCGAGCCGGGCGACGGGCAGCACTTCGCCGGTCACGTTCGAGGCGCCCGTCACCGAGAGCAGTGCCGCCGGACATCGTGCGAGCTCGGCATCGAGCGCGTCGAGCGTCGCCTCGAGCGTCGGCAGGCCGACGACGACCCGGCGCGACCGCCACGGCAGCAGGTTCGCGTGGTGCTCGAGGTCGAGCACCACGGTGTCGCCGGGCACGGCGGAGGCGAGCAGGTTCAGTGCGTCGGTCGTGTTGCGCGTGAAGACGACGAGGTCGTCGTCGCGGGCTCCGACGTGGCGGGCAACCGCGAGCCGGGCGTCTTCGACGAGCGAGGTCGACAACTGCGACGGGTATCCCGAGCCGCGGTGCACGCTCGCGTAGTACGGCAGCACCCGTGTCACCCGCTGGGCAACGACCTCGAACGCGGGCGCCGACGCCGCGACGTCGAGGTTCACGTGCCGCACGACCCCGCCCCCGAGCACGGGCACCTCGAGGCCGGCGTCGGCCAGCACCGCGAGCGGGCCGGGGCCGGCGGCACGGGGCCGAGCCGCGGCATCCGTCGCCTGAGTCGCCGGCGCGCGGCGCACGGCCTCGCGCGTCGCGAACTGCTCGGTGACGGTCACGGTTGCTCCTCGATTGCGGGTGTGGCGATGAGGCTACGGATCGCGGGAATGACCCTCAACCGTTCTCGCCGCGCAGGGTCACACCACGACACATTGCGACACACAGTCGGCGTCAGCGCGACGGATGCCGCTGCGCCGACGCCAAACGATCGCGGGCGCCGCGTCCGCGCACGCTTCCATGCCCGCTCCTGCGACCGACGGCGAGCGCCGCGTCACCCGCATCACCCGTCGCGTGCACGCTCTCGGGCCGAGCGAGTCCGAGATGCTCGCGCAGCGTCTCGCCCTCGTATTCGGTCGGCAGGAGTCCGCGGCGTTGCAACTCGGGCACGACCTGGAACGCGAACGCCTCGAACTGCTGCGGCTGCACGGCCGAGAGCACGTTGAACCCGTCGACGGCCCCTGCGGCGCCCCATGCCTCGAACTCGGCGGCGATGTCGTCGGCGGTGCCGACGATCATCGAGGCGTTGACGGATGCCGCGACGACGAGGTGCCGCAGGGTCGGCGGCCGCTCGCCCGACGGGCTCCGCCCCGTTCGCTCGGCGACGATCTCGACGAGCTCCTGCCCGGCGGCGCTGAACTCGGCGACGAGCGCGGGGGTGACCGCGCGGTCGGGCGAGAGCCCGGCGAGATCGACCCCCACGAGCAGCGAGAGCTGCGCGAGCGAGCGGTTCGACGGGAACGCCGCGGGCGGGCCGCCCGGCCAGTCCTCGGCGATCTGCACGAGTTCGCTGAGCTCGTCGGCGATCGACTGGGCGTGCTCGCGCGTCTCCCCCACGATCGGCAGCACGGGTGCGATGACCTTCAGCGTGCGATCGTCGCGGCCCGACTCGAAGGCGAGCGATCGCAGTTCCTCGCGGATCGCGATCGCCTGCTCGCGATCGCCAACGGCGACGAGGGCGAGGTCGGCGCTCTGCGCAGCGAAGAGCCGCGAGCGCGGCGAGATGCCCGCGTGCACGATCGGCAGGTGGCCCTGCACGGGGCGCGGCACGTTGAGCGGACCGGTCACGCTGAGGTGCTCGCCATGGAAGTCGGTGGCGTGCAGCTTCTGCGGGTCGAGGTACACGCCGCTCGCGGCATCCGCGACGATCGCGTCGTCGTCGAAGGAGTCCCAGAGGCGACGCAGCACGATCTCGAACTCGACGGCCCGGTCGTAGCGCGACTCGTTCGCGGTGTGGAAGTCGACGCCGTGGTTGCCAGCGGCGCGCGGCTCGGCGCCCGTCACGAGGTTCAGGCCGGCCCGGCCGCCCGAGAGCAGGTCGGCCGACGCCGTCGCACGGGCGAGCGTGTACGGATCGGAGTAGCTCGTGTTCGCCGTCGCGATGAGCCCGATGCGGCTCGTGACGCCCGCGAGGTAGGTGATCGCCGCGATGGGGTCGACGCGGGCGACGAGATACGGGTCCTGGAATTCGAGGTCGTGCCCCGTGGCGAGCCAGTCGCCGAAGAAGAGGTAGTCGAGCCGTGCGGCCTCGGCCACCTCGGCCGCACGCCGCAGCACCGCCGCGTCGCCGCGCGGGTCGCGATGCGCGCCCGGGTAGCGCCATCCCGAGGGGTAGGCGCCGATCGCCCTGACCATCGCGCCGATGATGAGTCGTGTCATGTCGACCTCCTGAGTCGAAGGTAGAGAGCACGAGCGGATGCCGCGAGGCCCGCTGTCACACGTGTCAACGCGAGGTCATGCGGCGTCACCCAGAGCCTCGCGCGACGCACCCCCACCCACCCGCGATTCCGAGGAGATCAGGGCCGAAGGCCGTTACCCACCGGGCGCTGCGTACAATCAGAGCACCGCGCAACTCGCGCCCCGCCCACCCCCTGGAGGCCACTGCTTCGTGACGAGACCCGACCGCGATCGAACCCCTGACCGGCACGACGGACACGCGTTCGCGAGGAGGGAAGCGACGCCCGCCCCGCCGATGCGGCTCTCCGATGCGTCCGAACTCGTGCTCGTGGCATCCGCGGGCCGTGCGACCCGCTTCGATCGCGACGATCTCGTGCTGCGCAAGGGTCAGTACGCCTTGCGGAACGGCCACATGACGCCGCAGGAGTCGATGGTAGAAGACCTGCTCGCGCTCGGCGCGGCGCTCGACGCGGCCGGCATCCCGTTCCTGCTCGTGCGCGGCAACGACGACCGCCCGATCATCGCGGTCGACCGCGCCGAGCGCAAGGCCGTGGCACGCGCCTTCGCCGAGGCGTTCGCCGACGAGCCGTTCTACGCCACGACGCTCGCCCCGAAGCGCGCCGCCGAGACGCACCCCGTGCTGCTCGCCGACGGCCGGCTCTCCGCCGGACGCAAGCCCACGCTGCTCCGCGTCTACCGCCCTCGCGTCGAGCCGATCGGGCGCCTGCGCTACGGCAGCGAGACCGGCGTGCAGCTCGAGTTCTGGCGCTTCGGCGACGAGACGATCGAGGCTCCGGCCGAGAACGTGCTGATGCGCCGCACGCTGCAGCGTTCCGAGACGACCGACGACGTCGTGCACCTGCACGGCCGCGACTGGCCGACGCTCGAGCACATGTGGGAGCCGCTCGCGAGCGACGTCGACTTCGAGATCGACATGGTCTTCTCCTGGGTCGACGGCTCGAGCGACGAGTTCATCCGCGAGCGCGCCAAGCGCATGCAGAACTACGTCGTCGGCGAGGGCGACGACTCCGAGGCTCGCTTCCGGCAGATCGACGAGCTGAAGTACGCCCTGCGTTCGGTGCACCTCTTCGCACCGTGGGTGCGTCGCATCTTCATCGCGACCGACTCGGGCGCCCCCGCCTGGCTCGCGAAGCACCCGAAGGTGACGATCGTGCCGAGCGAGGCGATGTTCGCCGACACGTCGGTGCTGCCGACGCACAACTCGCACGCGGTCGAGAGCCAGCTGCACCACATCGACGGCCTCGCCGAGCACTTCCTCTACTCGAACGACGACATGTTCTTCGGCCGGCCGCTCAGCCCATCGCTGTTCTTCTCCCCGGGCGGCATCACGAAGTTCGTCGAGGCGGCGACCCGCATCGGCCTCGGGTCGACCCACCCAGGGCGCAGCGGGTTCGAGAACGCGGCCCGGGTGAACCGCGCGCTTCTGCGCGAGCGGTTCGGCAAGGTCACGACCCGGCACCTCGAGCACTGCGCCGCCCCGCTCCGCAAGAGCGTCATGGCCGAGCTCGAGGCCGCCTTCCCCGAGGACTTCCGGCGCACGGCCGCGAGCCGCTTCCGCTCGGCGACCGACATCTCGGTGACGAACTCGCTGTACCACTACTACGCGCTGCTCGCGGGACACGCCGTCGAGCAGACGAATGCCCGAGTCAAGTACGTCGAGACGACGCTGCGGCAGGCGCTGCCCGCGATGAACGAGCTGCTGAAGCACCGCGACCACGACATGTTCTGCCTGAACGACGGCAGCTTCCCCGAGATCTCGGTCGAGGAGCGCACGGCAGCCGTGATCGACTTCCTCGAGCGCTACTTCCCGTTCCCCGCTCCGTGGGAGAAGACGGCGACGGATGTCTCGGGGCAGGCCGACATCGCACGACAGGCGGGCGCCGCGGCATCCGTTGCCCCCGACCGCATCGCCTGAGGCGAGTCGCTGCAGCTACTGCAGCGCCGAGGTGAGGCGCGAGACGCCGTCGAGGAACGTCGCCGACGCGGGCTCGCGGTTCCACTCCTCGAGGGTGAGCTGGCGGCCCGCGTCGCGGTAGCCCTGCTCGACGGCGCGCATCTGGTCGACGAACGAGCGGCCGCGCACGAGCAGCGACACCTCGGAGTTCAGGCTGAACGAGCGGATGTCCATGTTGCTCGACCCGATGACGGCGACATCATCGTCGATCGAGAGGTGCTTCGAGTGCAGGATGTACGGGCCGGGGTAGAGCCAGATCTTCACGCCGGCCTGCAGCAGGTCTCGGTAGTACGAGCGCTGCGCATGCCAGACCGAGCCCTGGTCGCCGATCTCCGAGACGAAGAGCTGCACGTCGAGTCCGCGGTAGCAGGCGGAGGTGATCGCGTAGAGCATCGCCTCGTCGGGCACGAAGTACGGGCTCGTGATGATGGCCTGCCGCTGCGCGGAGTTGATGAGCGTGAGGAAGAGGCGCAGGCCGTTCTCGGTGTCGTACCCGGGGCCGCTCGGCACGACCTGGCAGACGAGGGCGTCGGATGACTCGTCGGCCGGCACCGCCGCGGCGGGCACGTTCTCTTCGTCACTCAGGATCTCGTCGGTCTCGAGGTACCAGTCCGACATGAACACGGTGTTGATCGCGGTCACGACGGGGCCGGTGACCCGCGTGACCAGCTCTTGCCACATGAGCCCGCGCTTGAGGTTCTTCGGGGAGTTGTAGCTGCGAGCGATGAGGTTCTGCGAGCCCATGAACCCGACGAGCCCGTCGACGACGACGAGCTTGCGGTGGTTGCGCAGGTCGGGTCGCTGGTACTGCCCCTTGAGCGGACGCACCGGCAGCATCGAGCTCCACTTCACGCCGATGCGGTCGAGTTCGGCGTACGTCGCGTCGTGGCCGACGGTGCGACCCGTCGAGACCGCGTCGAGCAGCACGCGCACGGTGACGCCGCGCTGCACCGCCCGCTCCATTGCCGCGAAGAATCCCCTCGTGGTGTCGTCGAACGAGACGATGTAGAACTCGACGTGCACGAAGCGGGTGGCGGTGTCGATCTCGGCGGCCATGGCGTCGATCGAGGCCTGGTAGTCGCCGATGAGCACCGCGGCGTTGCCGCCGACGGCGGGCAGCGCTCCGAGCGTGCGGTTCTGCTCGGTGAGCGTCGCGAACCACTCGGGCCACGTCGCACGATCGGGGGCGAGGTCGGCGCCCTCACTCCTCGCGGCGATCATCGCGTCGATCTCGCGCTGCTTCTCGCGCCGCTTCTTCGGCAGCTTCACACTGCCGATGAGGAGGAAGAAGAGAATGCCGACGAACGGGATCAGGAAGATCGCAAGCAGCCAGGCCATGGCGGCGGTGGGCTTGCGCCCCCGCGGCACGATGATGAGCGCGGCGATGCGGATGGCCCAATCGGCCAGGATCAGCACCACTCCGATGATCGCGGCGAGCTCCGTGCTCATACGCCACCTCCCCAGGTCGTCTGCTCGCCTCGCGCACGTGCAGTGCCCCTGCGGTCGGGAGAAGTCGTCTGAGTATGGCAGTTCGCCAGGATCCGGCGGAAGGACGCGCGGATGAACTCAGCCCGCGAGCACCGGAACGGGCATGGTGAACGGAGGATCCTTGGGCACCGGCGGGCTCGCGGCATCCGCGATGCCGATGCCCGAGGCCGCGAGGCGCCGCGCGCTCTCCTCGGCGTCGATCCAGTCGAGCGCGGCGTACGAGCCGAGCGGCACGACCGAGTGCAGCACCGTCGTCGGGTACACGTGCACGAGGTTGAAGGCGCGTGCACCGTCGCGGCCGCGCGTACCGCCGACGGGCACGTTGAGGTCTTGGGTGTAACAGCTGGCCGAGGCGACCGACACCGGCACGCCCGCGAACGTCGCGGTCGACGAGTAGTGCAGATGACCGGCGATGATCGAGCGGATGTCGCTGCCCTCGACGACCTCCGCGAGCCCGCCCTGATCGCGCAGCTCGACCGCGACGGCGAGATCGAGCACGCTCGGCACGGGCGGGTGGTGCATGGCGAGGATCGTGCCGTGGGGCGCCGGCATCGAGAGCTCTTCGGCGAGCCAGTCGAGCTGTTCGGGCGCGATCTCGCCGTGGTGGTGGCCGGGCACCGTCGAGTCGAGCGTGATGACGCGCAGGCCGTTGACGTCGTCGACCCGGTCGACCGGGCGCACCCCGCCCTCGGCGCTCACGCCCCGCTCGCCGAGGAGTCCCCTCCGGAACGCACCCCGCTCGTCGTGGTTGCCCATGACCCAGATCACCTGCGACCCGAGCCGCTCGGCGACGGGGTCGACGATGCGGCGGATGCGGTCGTAGGCGTCGGGCTCGCCCTTGTCGGCGAGGTCACCGGTGAAGACGATCGCCTCGGGCCGGCCGCCGGATGCCTCGAACTCCTCGAAGAGGGTCGCCAGGTGCCGCTCGCTCGCGACCCGGTCGTACAGCCTGCCGCCGCCGGCGAGCACGTGCGTGTCGCTGATGTGGAGCAGGAAGTGGTCCGGCCGGGGGTATTCGGCCGTACGGCTCGTCACGATTGGTCCCATCGATCGGTGGAGACGCGCAACCTCGGGCGTCTGGCATGGACACTAGCCGACCATGCCCGTCTGAACGGCGCATGAACGCGGCCTGTGTCGAAGCCCGACCCGCCGGGTGCCCGGTGCGTCCCGCCGCTCGGCCGCCGAATCTCCGACAGGATGTCCGAGAACGAGGTCCGAGGGGGAACGAGTGTCGTCGAAGCACGAACGCAATGCGCTGCCGTCGTGGGGCAACGAGCTGTGGCTGAGCCGGCGGCAGCGCCGGTTCATCGGCACGGTGGTCGTCGTCGCCGTCGTCGGCTTCCTGATCACCTGGCTGGTGACGCTCACGCCGTGGCCGTCGGCCATGGTGATCCGGGCGGTGTTCGAGAAGGGCGGCACCGACACCGCGGCCGAGATGGAGAAGTACGTCACCGATGCGCCCCTCACCGAGACGCTGGCCGTGCCGGTCGACGGCAATGCCGCCGACGACGCGGGAATGACCTTCGACGTGTTCTCGCCCGACGATGGCGACGTCGAGCCGCTGCCCACGATCGTGTGGGTGCACGGCGGCGCCTGGATCGCGGGCGATTCGACGAACGTCGACCCGTACCTGCGCATTCTCGCCGCCGAGGGCTACACGACGGTGGGCCTGAACTACACGCTCGGGCCCGAGGGCACCTATCCGACGGCCGTGCACCAGCTGAACGACGCGCTCGCGACCCTCGACGACCGCGCCGAGGAGTTCCGCATCGACCCCGACCGCATCGTGCTGGCCGGTGATTCCGCGGGCGCCCAGCTCGCGAGCCAGCTCGCCGCGCTCACGACGAATCCCGACTACGCCCGGCTCATGAGCATCGACCCGGCGCTCGACGCCGACCAACTCGTGGGCGTCGTGCTGAATTGCGGCGTCTACGATCTCGACGCGATGTCGGAGCTCACCGGCATCGGCGCGTGGGGCCTGAAGATCGCCCTCTGGGGATACACTGGCACGCAGGACTGGTCGCAGAAGTCGTCGGGCACCACGATGTCGACGATCGACTTCGTGACGGAGGACTTTCCGGCCACCTACATCTCGGGTGGCAACGGCGACGCATTGACCTGGATCCAGTCCCTGCCGATGGAAGCGCGTCTGGACGAGCTCGGCGTCGACGTCACCTCGCTGATCTGGCCCGCCGACCACGAGCCGGCGCTGCCGCACGAGTACCAGTTCCATCTGGACTACGAAGAGGCCCAAGCGGCGCTCGTCGAGACCCTCGAGTTCCTCGACGGCGTCACCGCGGGTTGAGGAGGCCGCCGTCGAGCGGGTTGAGGAGGCCGCCCGCGGCCGTCTCGAAACCCACCCCGAGCAACCCGGTTTCGAGACACTCGCTTCGCTCGCTCCTCAACCGACGAGGTCCCGCACGTAGGCTTGACGGATGAGTCGAGTGCGTCTGCCCGAGGGCCGGCACTTCGCGCTCACCTGGTCGATTCCCGATTCCTTCGGCGGCATGACCGACGCCATGCTCCGCAGATGCGGCGCGTTCAGGCGGGTCGCGGGCGTCGAGGTCGACGTGCTGACCTTCGATGCCCGGCCTGACACCCCCGACGTCGAGCGGATGCTGCGCGAGCGCGGGGTACTGGCGGCCGGGGTTCGCATCACGAACCTGTACGACTGGCTTCGGAGGCATCCGCTGCCCGGTGGCTCGCTGCAGATCGACCGTGACGCATTCACCCCGCTCGCGCTCGAAGACGCGACGGAGGCGACGGAGGCGATCGAGGTTCGCCGACGCGGGGACCTCGTGATGAGCCGAGCGCGGCTCGCTGCCGACGGCGAGACGCTGCAGACCGACCACTACCGAGCCGACGGCACCCTGCTCCTCAGCGACCGGCGCGACACCCGGCAGCGCGGCACGATCGGCGGACGATCGGTCGTGCTGTGCGATGCGAACGGCAGGCCGGTGCGGTCGTGGCGTCGCATGCGAAGCCTCTACCGGGCCTGGCTCGACGCACTCACCGCCGGCGAGCCGAGCTTCATCATCATCGACAGCAAGACGATGGCACCGCTCATGCTCGACTACCGGCGACCGCACGTCGTCACGGCGCACGTCGTGCACGCCTCGCACCGGTCGACGGCGACGTCCGCGACGACGGCGACGTCCGCGACTGCACCGGCAGCCGCGCCCGCGACCGATCCGCACCCGATCCGTCGCTCCCGGCGCGAGGCGCTCGAACGGCTCGACGACTTCGATCTCGTGGCGGTGCTCTCGCGGCGCCAGCGCGACGACCTCGAGCAGATCGTCGGGCGCCGCGACCACCTCGTCGTGATCCCGAATCCGCGCCCGCTCCCGGCGCCCGAGCCGTCGCGAGCTGCGCCAGGGCCGCGTGACCCCGCGCGCGGTGTCGTGCTCGCGGCCCTCACCCGCCGCAAGCGCGTGTCGCATGCGATCGCGGCCGCGCAGGGGGCGAATGCGCGCCCCGGCGTCGCCGTGCACCTCGACGTCTACGGCGACGGCGAGAGCCGGCCGGCGCTCGAACGACGCGTCACCGATGCAACGGCCGTCGAGTTCCACGGTTTCGACCCCGACGCGCGGCAGTGCCTCGCCGACGCATCATTCCTGCTGCTCACCTCGCACTCCGAGGGATTTCCGCTCGTGCTCGTCGAGGCGATGGCCGCCGGTTGCCTGCCGATCGCGTACGACATCCCCTATGGCCCCGCCGACCTCATCCGCGACGGACGCAACGGCTTCCTCGTGCCGCCCGGCGACGTCGAGGGCCTCGCCGACGCGATCGTTCGACTGCAGCGGATGCCGCCGCGACGCGTCGCCCGCATGCGCTCGTCTGCGGTGCGCACGGCCCGCCGGTTCGACGAGGAGCGGGTGACCCGCCTCTGGGCGCGGGAGCTGCACCGCGCCGCCGTGCGCCGGGAGGTTCGGCGCACCGGCCGATTCGGCCGTGCCCGCGCCGCGGCTGCGCGACTGCCGCTCCCTCGGCCGGTGCGCACGGCCGGGCTGACCGTCGTCGCGGCGATCGACCGCGCGACCCGGCGCTTCGGGCGCGTGGGCTAGACTCTGCCCTCGGGCTGCATGCGAGCGGCCCCTCAGACGAGAGGCGGTGAGGGCGATGGCCGATCATAGTACCGACGCCGCCACCGCTGCCGCGTCGTCTCGCCGTTCCCGCACGCGCTGAGCCTCTGCTCGCCCGCGCACGAACACGTTCCCGATCCGCAGCCGGCTGGCGGCGACATCCGCTCACCTGCCGAACCCCGGCGCGCTGCCGCGCGCCCTGCGAGAACGGATCGCTCATGTCACCTCTGGTCGACAACGGCGTCTACGTCGACGGCCGTCGCGTCGAGACGCCCACGAACCTCGACGACACCTACCGCCTCATGGACGACCATGACGGCCTCGCCTGGATCGGGCTGTACCGGCCGAGTCCGCGCGAAATCTCCTCGGTCGCGCGCGAGTTCGACCTGCACCCGCTCGCCGTCGAAGACGCGCTGACGGGTCACCAGCGGTCGAAGCTCGAACGCTACGGCGACACCCTCTTCGCGGTGCTGCGGCCCGCGCGGTATCGCGACGAGCTCGAGACGGTCGAGTTCGGCGAACTGCACCTGTTCGTCGGCCCCGACTTCGTCGTCACGATCCGCCACGCCGAGTCGCCCGACCTCGCGGCCGTGCGCCGCCGCATGGAGTCGAGCCCCGAGCTGCTCGCGATGGGTCCCGAGGCGGTGCTCTACGCGATCCTCGACGAGGTCGTCGACGAGTACGAGCCGGTCGTCGCCGGTCTCGAGAACGACATCGACGAGATCGAGGACCAGCTCTTCGGCGACAGCGACGACGATGCGCTCTCGCGGCGCATCTACGAGCTCTCGCGCGAGGTCATCAACTTCCAGCGCGCCGTGCAGCCGCTCGCGGCGATGCTCGAATGGCTGCGCCGCGGCTCCGAGAAGTACCGCGTCGACGTCGAGCTGCAGCGGTCGCTCCGCGATGTGCTCGACCACGCCATCCGCATCAACGAGCGGGTGGGGTCGTTCCGCGCCATCCTCGACAACGCCCTCACGGTGCACTCTGCCCTCGTGGCCCGCCGACAGACCGACACGAGCCTCAAGCAGAACGACGAGATCAAGAAGATCTCGTCGTGGGCGGCGATCATCTTCGCGCCGACCCTGATCGGCACGGTGTACGGCATGAACTTCGACTTCATGCCCGAGACCCACTGGGAGTGGGGATACCCGCTCGCGCTCGCGGCGATGGTGATGTTCGGCGTCGGCCTCTACACGGTCTTCAAGTTCAAGCGGTGGCTCTGACGGTCTTCGGACGCGTCATCCCCTGGGCTTCTTCGGCCCCTTGCCCTGCCCGGGGTGGTCATCGGGCTCCTCGGGCGTCGCCGTCGGTTCCGTGAGCCCGTCGTCGTCGGCCGGGGGCTCGACGATCTCGTCGGGCGCAGGCGTCGGCGTCGGCGTCGCGATCGGCTTCGGCGGGGCCGGGGTCGGCAGCACCGGGCCGTAGTGGCTGGGCGCTGCAGGCGTCGTCGAGGTCGGTCGAGGTTCGTCGATCGACGTCGACGCCTCGTTGCCGGGCGCCCCGCCGACGGAGGACTGCATGAGAGCGATGCCCGCTGCACCCATGCCGACGACGGCGAGACTCGTGATCGCGATCACGGCGCCGAGCCGATGACGAGTGAGCCACGCGACCGAGGCCGCGACATACGGCAGCACGGGTTCGAGCAGCGCGCCGACGCGCGAGGCGGGTGCCGCACGTCGCCCGCGAGGGCGGCGCGGAGTGTCGCCCGGCTCATCGTGTTCGGACATGTTCACCTGCCTCTCCGTCGCGTTCGATGGAACGATCCGTCAACGACAGTACCCAACCGAGCCGGTCGAATCGAGACGGGGCGAGCAGTCGGCAGCCGGTGATCACCGATCGGCGGCCGGCGCAGCGGCGACGCGCGCGGCGCCGATCAGCACCACCTGCACGACGATCGCGAGCACCGCGCCGCCCGCGTAGGCGAACACGTCGATCAGGTCGAACGCGCTGCCGAGCAGCAGGCGCGACGGCGGAACGGCGTCGACTACGAGCTGCGGCAGCGCGGTCAGCTGCAGCAGCTCGAGCGCCGTCGCGAACCCGAACGCCGTCGCCGCGCTGCCCACGGCGCCGAGCGGCGGCCAGATCGCACGCAGCAGGCAGGCGACGAACACGATGTAGACGACGCTGCCGAGCACGTCGATGAGCGGCGTGCGATCGAGGAGCTGCAGGCCGAGCCCGAGCGCGAGAGCGACGGCCGAGGCCAGCATGCTTCGCACCCGGATGCCGCGGGGCGCGGCCGTCGGCGTCGCCATCTGCCGGATCAGCCCTTGTGACGCGGCTTCCGGTACGACGTGTCGCCGCCGCCATCGCCGTCACGGCCGGCGTCGCGACCCCGGTCGCGGTCGTTCGGCCGGCGCGTCGGACCGCCACGGTCGGGACGCAGCTCGATGAGCCGGCCCGAGATGCGGGTGCCGTCGAGCTTCTCGAGCGTCTCCCTGGGCAGGTCTGCCGGCAGCTCGACGAGCGAGAACTCGGGCCGGATCTGGATCGCGCCGAAGTCTTCACGGCTGAGGCCGCCCTCGTTCGCGAGTGCGCCGACGATCTGGCGCGGCTCGACCTTGTGGCGCTTGCCGACCGCGATGCGGTAGGTCGCCATCGGGCCGCTGCTCGGGCGCTGGCGTCGCTCGGGCCGGTCGCCCCGGTCGCCGCCGCGATCGAAGCGATCACCGCGATCGCGGTCGCCGCGGCTGCTCCGGTCGCCGCGCTCGGGCTTGTCGCCGCGGGCCGGGCGATCCGCCCACTCACGGTCGGCACGTCGACGCTCGGCCTCGGGCTCCAGCAGCAGCGGGGCCTCGCCCTGCGCGACGACGGCGAGAGCCGCAGCGACATCCGCTTCGGGCACGTCGTGGTTGCGCACGTAGTGGGCGATGATGTCGCGGAAGCCGTCGATGCGCTCGTTCTGGCCGAGTGCAGCGGTGATGCGGTCGTCGAAGCGCGCGAGGCGCGTGACGTTGACGTCGTCGACGCTCGGCAGCTGCATCTGCACGATCGGCTGGCGCGTGGCCTTCTCGATGCGGGCGAGGAGGCTGCGCTCGCGCGGCGTGACGAAGCTGATGGCGTCGCCGGTGCGGCCGGCGCGGCCCGTGCGGCCGATGCGGTGCACGTAGGGCTCGCTGTCGGTCGGGATGTCGAAGTTCACCACGTGGCTGATGCGCTCGACGTCGAGGCCGCGAGCCGCGACATCCGTGGCGACCAGGATGTCGAGCTTGCCCGACTTCAACTGGTTGACCGTGCGCTCGCGCTGCACCTGGGCGATGTCGCCGTTGATCGCGGCGGCGGAGTATCCGCGGGCACGGAGCTTCTCGGCGAGCTCCTCGGTGACGCTCTTCGTGCGCACGAAGACGATCATGCCCTCGAAGTTCTCGACCTCGAGGATGCGCGTGAGGGCGTCGACCTTCTGCTGGTACGACACCACCAGGTAGCGCTGCGAGATCGTGGCCGAGGTCTGCGTCTTCGTCTTGACCGTGATCTCTTCGGGGTCGTGCAGGTACTGCTTCGACATGCGGCGGATCGCCGCGGGCATGGTCGCCGAGAACAGGGCGACCTGCTTGGTGTCGGGAGTGTCAGCGAGGATCGTCTCGACGTCTTCGGCGAAGCCCATCTTCAGCATCTCGTCGGCCTCGTCGAGCACGAGGTACTTGAGCTCCGAGAGATCGAGCGTGCGCTTCTCGAGGTGGTCCATGATGCGGCCGGGTGTGCCGACCACGATGTGCACGCCGCGGCGCAGCGCCGAGAGCTGCACGCCGTAGCCCTGACCGCCGTAGACGGGCAGGATGTGCACGCCCTTCAGGTGTGAGGCGTACTTCTCGAACGCCTCGCAGACCTGCAGCGCGAGCTCGCGGGTCGGGGCGAGCACGAGGGCCTGCGGGGTCTTCTGGGAGAGGTCGAGGCGGGCGAGGATCGGCAGCGCGAACGCGGCCGTCTTGCCGGTGCCGGTCTGGGCCAGGCCCACCACGTCGCGTCCGGCGAGGAGGGACGGAATCGTCGCGGCCTGAATGGCGGAGGGGGTCTCGTAGCCGACATCGGAGAGCGCCTTCAGCACAGCACCTTCGAGCCCGAGGTCGGAGAATGTCGTCGCGGCGGGCTCAGTAGGAGCCTCCACCTCGACCGGAGCTTCGTCAGCAGTCACGCTTCAGGGTAGACCTTCTGGCTGTGAGAACGCAGCTGAGCCGCTCCGCGTCATGAATCGGCGCCTCCGGCGTCTCTTCAGTGAAGGGGGCAGAAACATGTGGGGTAGGCGCAAGCAGCAGGGTCCGGTCGAGCACGTCGAGTTCGTGACCTCCGTCGACGGCGGGCGGATGCCGGTGCGCTGCAGCTGCCCGCGCGATCACGACCATGACCGGCCGACGTCGGCGGCGCTCGCGGCATCGGGGCTCGTCGTCGTCGACGCGTACGCGTTCGCCGCCTGAGCTTTGAGCCCTGAGCTCTGAACTCTCGGCGCTGCAGCCGGTCGCCTCCGATATCGTGTGGTCAGCGGCGCTGCGAGCGTCGCCGATTGCCACCAGTCAGGGGGTGCGGCCGTTGCTGCAGGCGATAGGGCACATCCTTCCGATCGCGCTCGCGGTCGCGCTCAGCTCGGTGCCGCTCATGGCGACGATCGTGATCCTGCTCTCGCCGAAGCGCGAGTCGGCTGCGCCGTACCTCATCGGGTGGGTGCTCGGCATGGCGGCGCTGGTCTTCATCTGCACGATCTCGACGCAGGCGGTGCCGACGCCTCGTTCATCGCGGCAGCCCGACACCGCGGTCGGCGTCGCCGAGATGCTCGTCGGTGCCGCGCTCATCGTCATCGGCATCGTCTCGTGGCGCCGGGCCCGCAAGAATCCGGTCGAGGGCATGCCCGCCTGGCTCGGCAAGTTGGACTCGATCGGCCCGTGGAGCGCGTTCGGGCTCGGGGTGGCGCTGAACATCCGCCCCAAAGAGATCCTGCTCGCACTCGCCGCGGGCCTGGCCGTGCGGGGCGCGGGGCTGTCGGCTGCCGAGGCCGCGATCGTGATCCTCGTCTACACGATCATCGGGGCATCGACCGTCGGCGTGCCGGTCATCGCGACGCTCGTCGATGCGAAGGGAATGCAGCCGAAGCTCGTGGCGACGAAGGAGTGGCTGAGCCGCAACAACCGCGTCGTGACCGCCCTCATCCTGCTGATGGTCGGCGTGTTCATCATCGGCAGCGGCCTCGCGCGATTGTGACGGCGGCAGCCTGCTCGACGCCCTCTCGCCTGTCAAGCCACTGCCCACACGGACGACGCCGGCGTAGCCTGCCGGCATGCGAGTCAACGACGAGAACCAGGCGCCGGAGAATCCGGAAGGCACGAAGTCCGAGCCCGCGCCACTGAACGACAGCGAGCAGACGCGGAAGGATGTCGCCTACAGCCCGTCGAGCGAGGCCGAGACGGCGGCGAAGCAGAGCGACGTCGACCCCGCCGAGCTCGACGACGACATCGATCCCGACGACGTGCGCGCCGTTCCGGGAACGGGCGGGCCCGACGATGCGGGCGATGTCGACGTCGACCCCGACGACCTGAACCTTCCGCAGCGATAGTTGGCGATGCCTCGGGCCCGACCAGGCAGCAGCACCGCTCCGTGACCAAACGGCATGCACACAGCCGCATCCGATGATCACCCGACGCCTCCCGATGATCACAGGCCGGCGGCGTCCCGATCATCGATAGTCTCGCGCCCAGTTCATAATGACGTGACGGGAGACACTCGATGACGAGGACACCTGGCGGCCGAGCAACGATTTGGTCGGCGATGGCTGCGATAGCGACGGCGGCACTGCTCGCGTCCGGGCTGACGCCCGCAGCGGCCGCGGATGCCCCACCGCTGGTGCCGCTCGCGGGCAGCGACACCTTCGACGGCGAGGCGCTCGATGTCGCGAAGTGGCAGCGTGTGCGCCCTGTCGATTCGGCCCTCAGCGTGGGCGGCGGCGCCCTCACCATCACCGGGCTCGCGGGCGACCTCTATGGTGGCACGAACACCGCGAAGAACCTGGTGCTGCAGGATGCCCCTGGCTGGGGTAGCTGGGAGGCCTCGACGACGATCGACTTCGCGCCGACGGCGTGCTGCCAGCAGGCGGGCCTGATCCTCTACACCGACGACTCGAACTACGCGTCCCTCGCCTTCTCGGGGCGCGCGAACGGGCTCGGCCGACTGTTCTTCCTGCGGGAGGTGGGCGGCACGCCTTCCGTGCCATCGCCGATCGATAAACCGATCGCCCAGTGGCCCACGCACTACTCGCTGAAGGTCGTGAGCGACGGAACGCAGATCACCGCGCACTACTCCGCCGATAACGGCGCGACATGGAACCAGATCGGCACGCCCCTCGCGGCGGGGCAGTTCCTGAAGGTCGGTCTCTTCGCGATGGCCGGCTCGAACGGGGCCCCGGCGATCCCTGCGCGATTCGAGCACTTCACGCTGCTGCATGACGGCACGCCACCGCCACCGCCACCGCAGCCCGACGCATCAGTGGTGCCGATCGATTGGGACGCGCTCGATGACGCGCCGCTCGCCGGCGTCGCCGCCGTAGCCGGCGAGATCCTGCGGAACTCGAACGAGTACGCCCTCACCACCTGGTGGAAGAACAAGTTCGGCACGCAGGCATCCGGCTACCTGACGTTCGGAGGCACCGGGGAGCATCAGATCCGGCCCGTCGCAGCCGAGGCGGACGCCCTCGCGACCGCCCTCGTCACGGGAACGTACGACGCGTCGGTGACCGGGGTCAGCGAGGAGGAGGCGCGCGCGAAGACGGTGCGGCTGATCGGCTCGCTCGCGAAGGCGCACTACGCGAACACCCGCGGCGGATGGAGCGGCAGTACGTCGTGGCAGGGCGCGCTGTGGGCGGCGCTCGCCGGGCAGGCTGCCTGGCTGTTGTGGGACGATCTCGGCGCGGAGGATCAGCGACTGGTCGGACTCATGGTCGAGACCGAAGCCGACCGGTTCATCGACTACACGGTGCCGTACTGGACCGCCGCCGACGGCACCGTGCTCTCCCCCGGCGATACCAAGGCCGAGGAGAATTCCTGGAACTCGATGCTGCTGCAGGTGGCGACGGCGATGTTCCCCGAACACCCTCGCCACGACGCCTGGATGACGAAGAACGTCGAGCTGCTGCTCTCGGCGCACGCGAAACCGAGCGACGTGCAGGATGCCACACCGATCAACGGCCGGCCGCTCGACGAGTGGATCGACGGCTGGAACGTCGAGGAGGACGGCCGGGCCTTCAACCACAACCTGCTCCACCCCGACTACATGGCGACCATGGTGCAGCAGCTCTACGCCGGCGCGACGTCGACCCTCGCCGGCCGCCCGACGCCTGTGGCAGCGCTGCACAACATGGAGCTGCTCTACGGCAACTTCGTCGACCGTGACTATCCGATGCCGCCCTACGAGGCGCCCGGCGGCACGATCTACCGCGAGGGTTCGGGCTCCGTCTATTACCCCGAGGGCACCGACTGGGGTTCCTCGCGGCGGCTGCAGTTCGTCGCGGTCGACGCCATCTCGGCGGCGTTCGGCGTCGATCAGGAGGCGAGCCGCGATGGCCGCTACTGGCTCGAGTTGCACGGCGGCGACGCCCTCGCGATGCAGGCGCGATCGACCGACGGCCGCACGTACCTCGCCTCCGATGACGACAATTACAACGGCCGCGAGGAATGGGTCGCGATGCATGCCGCGTGGTCGGTGCTGTCACTCTGGGCTGTGCAGAACGGCGAGTTCCGGGTGTCGGATGCCGCCGCCGAGTCGCTCGATGACACGGTGGCTCCGGTGATCTCGGCGTCGGTCGATGGGGAGTCCGCACCTGCAGGCGCGTACCGTTCACCTGCGCACCTGGTGCTGAACGTGACGGATGACTCCGCCGGCGTGGCATTCGTCGAATACCGCACACAGCGCGGCGAGTGGACCGCATACACCGAGCCGATGCGGCTTCGGCCCGGCGTGTGGGACGTCGAGGTGCGCGCGGTGGATGTGAATGGCAACGCGGTGGCGCAGCAGCTCGACCGCATCCGGGTGATCGGCGCAGCGGTCGGACTGCCGGAAGCAGCAGCTCCCACCGCCCAGCCCGAGTCGGTCGTGCAAGAGTAGGAGGAAGTGAGGGAGCGGTGGCCGGTGGACAAGGCGGAACGACAACAACGGATCGTCGAATTGGTGCAGGAGCGCGGTGAAGCGCGCCTCTCCGATCTCGGGGCCGGTGTCGCGACATCCGCGGTCACCCTCCGCCGCGACCTCCGTGAGCTCGCTGCACGCGGACGCATCTCGTACGCGCGCGGTATCGCCCGCGCCAGGAGCCGGCACACGCTCGAGCCGAGCTTCCACGACAAGTCGCGCATCGCGATGACTGAGAAGACGTTGATCGGACGGGCGGCCGCCGAGCTCGTGACGGATGGGGACGCCGTGATCGTCGGTGCCGGCACCACGACGCTGGAGTTCGCGAACCAGCTCATCGGCAAGCAGATCCAAGTGTGGACGAACTCACTGCTCGTCGCCGACGCGCTCGCCGACGCCGCCACGATCGACGTGCACCTCGCGGGCGGTGAGGTGCGCGGCAGCACTCGGGCACTCGTCGGATCTCGCGCGGAGCGGTTCTTCACCGGGCTGCGGGCGCCGTTCGCCTTCCTCTCGGGCAATGGCTTCACCATCGAGCGCGGACTGACCACGCCGAACGCCCACGTCGCCGAGATTGACCGGGCGATGGCCGCTGCAGCGGCAGAGGTCGTTGCGCTCGTCGACCACACGAAGATGGGCGCCGAGTCGCTCATCACGACGGTGCCGACGTCGCGCGTGTCCCGACTCATCACGGACGATGCGGCAGGCAGTGCACTCGTGGAGCGCTGCCGCCGTGCTGGGCTCGTGGTCGACGTGGCCGACCAGGAATTCTTCCAGTAGCGAGGGCGGGACTCGAACCCGCGACACCACGATTATGAGCCGTGTGCTCTAACCACCTGAGCTACCCCGCCGGGTAGGCTTCCCCCGCCCAGCCGAATGGCCGAACCGAAGAGAACCAGAGCCCCGAGTCAGGATTGAACTGACGACCCCTTCCTTACCATGGAAGTGCTCTACCACTGAGCTATCGGGGCGCGTTGCCGCACTTGGCAACCGTACGAGGATATCACCTCTCGGCGGCACCTCCGAACCGAGACGACAACCGCTCACGAGCGGCTTCGGGGCACGCGTCGATCACGGCGATTCCCCCGACCACGACGGTGCCGAGATGCCCGGCAGGGCCCACGCGGCGAAGCCGGCTTCGTTGGTTTCGAGCGTCACCAGACCAGCGGATGCCGCGACTCGCGCCGTGCCGTACAGGGGCGCCGCGGCATCCGCTGCACTGCCTTCACCAAGCTCGACGCCGAGCGATGCCGCATCGAATGCGAGTGTCGCGGCCGCACGCGCGGCGAACACGAGCACCGACTCGTCGGCCGACTCGCGCACGAAGGCCACCGCGTCGTCGCCGACGGCGAGCCAGCGGATGCCGCCGCTCGCGAGCACCAGGTGCTCGCGGCGCAGCCGGAGCAGTGAGCGATAGGTCTCGAGCACGGGTGCGACCTCGGGCGAGGTCTCGCTCCCCCACGGCATGGGCGTGCGCGAGGCCTCGCCGTCGACGCCGGTCAGCCCGAACTCGTCGCCGGCCCAGACCACCGGGATGCCCGGCAGCGTCACCGCGAGGCCGAGTGCCGCGGGCAGCACGCCTGGCCGTGCGTGCGTCGCGAAGCGCGGGGTGTCGTGGGTGTCGAGCGCGTTCATGGTCGCGAGACGGGTGCGCCATGGGAAGCCCGCGGCGAACCGGAGGTGGGCGGCGAGGAAGTCGCCGCCGGTGAACGACGGCACCTGCCCCAGCGCGAAGCCGAGACCGCCGCCGGCCGGGCTGCCCGGCTCGAGCAGCCAGCTCCAGAGCGGCCGGGTGAACGGCGTGTACGTCATCGCGCCGTGCCACGCGTCGCCCTGGAAGTCGCTCGCGGCGTCGTTCGTCGACTCCCCCAGCAGCAGCGTGTCGGGCTTCACCTCGAGCATCGTGCGGCGGATCGTCTGCCGTACCTCGGCGTTCAGGTCGGCCGAGCCGAGCCGGCCCGTCATGTTCGCGACATCGATGCGCCAGCCGTCGAGATGGAACGGCGCTCCGAGAAACCGTGCGACGACCGAGTCGGGGCCCTCGACGAAGCGACGGCGGAGCTCGGCAGAGCTCCAGTCGAACTTCGGCAGGCTCGGCACTCCGAGCCACGACTCGTAGCCTCCGCCGTCGGCCTGGTCGCGGAAGAAGTAGAACTCGCGCTCTGGCGCCTCTTCGCCTGCCTGCGCCGCGCGGAACCACTCGTGCGCATCGCCCGAATGGTTCGAGGTCAGGTCGCCGATGACGCGGATGCCGCGGGCATGCGCCGCCTCGACGAGCCGCACGAGCGCCTCGTCGCCGCCGAGGAGCGGGTCGACGAGGTCGAAGGTCGTCGCGTCGTAGCGGTGGTTCGAGCGCGCCGGGAAGACGGGAGTCAGGTAGAGCAGGTCGACGCCGAGCGAGGCGAGGTGGTCGAGCTGCTCGCGCACGCCGTCGAGGTCGCCGCCGAACAGCTGCTTCGAGCGGCCGGGGTACTCAGGGTCGACCGGGTCGCTCCAGTCGGCCGCGATCGCCCATTCGGGCAGCTCGCCACGCGCGCGAAGTTCGTCGAATGGAGCGTCACGCGACTTCGCGAAGCGGTCGGGGAACACCTGGTACATGACGCTCGACGCCGCCCAGTCGGGCGCGGGCTCGTGCGCCACGAGCCTGAAGTCGTCGTGGTCGCGGGTCTCGACCGACGACAGGCCGAGCTGGTTCAGCCAGTGCTGTCGACCGTCACTGCCGACGAGCAGCCAGCGGTAGCCGTGCACGGGGTTTTCGACCTCGACGGCCGCCTCCCACCACTGCCAACCCTCGGCAGTGCCGGTCGACGGGAGCAGCACGGCCTCGTTGAACCGCGGCTCGCGGTCGGGGTTCGACCGGGTGCCCACCCACGACAGCGACCCGAACGACTCGGGCACGCGCAGGCGAACGCGCACGGTCTCACCGAGCGCGGGCGTCTGCGTCGAGACGTGCAGCGGGGATCCGTCGTGGTGCGGAGTCAGGGCTTCTGGCATGGGTCCACCTTTCCATCACCCACCCACGGCACCTGCAGCAATTCAGGAGCGGAGTGGCGAGTCGCGGTCTGGGTGTGAAATGCGGGGGCGCGACACACCTCCGCTCCTGAATTGCTGCAAGCGTCAGGACGAGATGGGCCGACCGACCTTGCTGCGCGCGGCCTACTTCACGGCGCCGGCGGTCAGCCCGCCGACGATGTACTTCTGCAAGAACAGGAAGAGCGCGACGACCGGCAGCGCCGCGATGACGGCGCCGGCCGAGAAGGCGCTCCAGTCGGCGTAGCGCGGGTTCGAGACGAGCTTCGTGAGGCCGACGGCGAGGGTCTGCTTGTCGGTGTCGATGAGCAGCACGGATGCCACGACGAACTCGTTGACCGAGGCGATGAACGAGAGCAGCGCGACGACCGCGAGAATGGGCGCGACGAGCCGCAGGATGATCGTGAAGAAGATGCGGGCGTGGCCTGCACCGTCGAGCTTCGCGGCCTCGTCGATCGACGCGGGCACCGTGTTGAAGAAGCCGTACATGAGGTAGGTGTTCACGCCGAGCGCGCCGCCGAGGTAGACCATGATCAGGCCGATGTGCGTGTTCAGGCCGATCGCGGGGAACCAGTCGCCGATCGCGCTCATGAGCAGGAAGATCGCGACGACGGCGAGCAGCTGCGGGAACATCTGCACGACGACGATCGAGATGAGGCCGAAGCGACGGCCCGTGAACCGCATGCGCGAGAACGAGTACGCGGCGAGCGCCCCCAGGAACACCGTCAGCACGGCGGTGATGCCGGCGATCATGAGCGTGTTGCCGAACCAGGTCAGGAACGGCACCTGCGGGTCGGTGAGAATTCGCACATAGCTGTCGAGGCCGATCTTCGAGAAGAGGGCGTTCGATCCGGTGAGCGTGCCCTGCGGGTTCAGCGACGACGAGATCACGAAGACGATCGGGAACAGCGAGAAGATCACCATGACGACGCCGACGACGTGACGCCATCCGGTCGCGAAGAACCAGCGACGCAGGTTGAACGGCTTGCGGGCGATCTCACGGCCGGCACCACCGGCACCGCCGTCAGCGCCACCGCCGGCGCCTGCGATCGAGACGCTCGCGCGGGTCGAGGCATCCGCGAACTCGTCGATCTCACCGGCGATGAGGCCGGTCGGGGTTCCGGGAACGGGCTGCTGGGCGGCCATCAGTTCAGCTCCTCGAGCGACTTGGTGCGGCGGAAGGCGATGACCGAGATCACGGCCACGATGATGAAGATGATGATCGAGTAGGCGCTCGCGAGACCGTAGTCGCGCGTCTGCCCGGTGAACGCCACCTTGTAGACCATCGAGATCAGGATGTCGGTGAACCCGACGGGGATCGGAGCGTTCGAGTCGCGCGGCCCGCCGTCGGTGAGCATGTAGATCACGTTGAAGTTGTTGAAGTTGAACGCGAACGACGCGATGAGCAGCGGCGCGACCGAGACGAGCAGCAGCGGCAGCTTGATGAGCCGGAACACCGCCCACGGTTTCGCGCCGTCGACCGTCGCGGCCTCCTGCAACTCTTCGGGGATCGACTGCAGGGCGCCCGTGCACACGAGGAACATGTACGGGAAGCCGAGCCAGAGATTCACCAGGATCACCGAGAATTTGGCCAGCACGGGGTCGGTCAGCCAGGGGATGGAGGCCCCGCCGAACAGCACCTGGTTGATGAAGCCGAAGCTCTCGTTCATCATGCCGGCCCAGATCAGCGCCGAGAGGAACGAGGGCACCGCGTAGGGGAGGATCATGAGCACGCGGTAGTACTTGCGGCCCTTCATGCGCATGTCGTTGAAGACGATCGCGAGGAAGAGGCCGAGGAAGAACGTCGTCGCGACCGAGATGAGCGCGAACGCGAAGGTCCAGAGCGTGACGTACACGAGCGGGCCGGCGAGCCGCTCGTCGGTGACGGCGCGCACGAAGTTGTCGAAGCCGACGACGATCTGCCAGCCGGGCAGCAGCTCCTCGCCGTCATCGGAGGTGAACGCGCCCGTGCCGATGTCGGAGTAGACGGTGCCGGTGTCGAGGTTCGTCATCGTGCCGGCGGCCTCGTCGTACTCGAGGTTCGAGAGGTAGAGGTAGGCGCTCGAGCCGTCTGGCGTTCGCAGCGCCCCGTCGTTCGGGTCGTCGGAGAACGGCACGGCGAGGGCGGTGATCTCGTCGGTGCGGGAGATGACGTCGGCGAACTGCAGCGTCGTCCAGCCGTCGACGGCGACCGCCTTGTCGCCGTCCATCTCGGCGTCGACGGGGGCGAGCGGCTGGTCGTTGGTACCGAGCAGCGCTTCACCGTCGGGGTCCGTCGCGAGCAGGCCGAGCGTGCCGCCCTGGTCGACGACGGTGACGGGGTAGGTCGGCGAGTCCTCGACGCGCTGCAGCGACGAGGCCATGAGCGACGAGACCGCCTGCTCCTTCGAGCCGTTGTGGCCCGTGCCGTAGTTCGTGAAGGCGATGTAGCCCGTATAGACGAGCACGAACACCTGGAAGACGACGAGGAAGATCACGCCAGGCGTGAGGTACTTCGCCGGGAGCTTGCGACGGGAGAAGTAGATCCAGTTGACGACCACGGCGACGACGGCCACGATCGCGGCGATGAACCACTGCCCGGCGCTCGCGAGGATGATGACGCCGTAGATCGCGATCGCGTCGACGAGGCCGAGCATCAGCAGCTTCAGGAGGAGCATCTTCAGCCCACCGGATGCCGCGTCGGCGATGTTCGCGGCACGCCGCTGCTTCTTCGTCGGCTTCTGCGGCGTCGCCGCCGAGACCTCGTCGTCGATCGTGGTGCTCATCTGCTCGCTCTTCTCGTCGAACGTGAGTGCTCCGGGCCGCATGCCGTGGCGGCATCCGGCCCGGAGCTTCTCAGTCGTTACTTGCTGATCGCGGCCTGCACGTCGGCGGCAAGCTTCTGCCACGTGGCGACCGGGTCGGCACCGTTGATGATGTCGGCCTCGGCGATGCCCCAGTACTGCCACACGGCACCCATCGCGGGGATCGCGGGCATCGGAACGGCCTCGGCGCCGACGGCGGCGAAGCCGGCGACGATCGGGTCTTCGGACGCGGTCTCAGCTGCGGCCGAAAGTGCGGGCAGCACGTTGCCGGCCTTGAAGAGTTCGAGCTGAACGTCTTCGGTGCCGAGGTAGTTGACGAGGAAGTCGTTCGCGGCGACCTTGTTCTTCGACTCGGACGAGACGAAGAAGCCCTTGACGCCGGCGAACGGCGAAGCGACCTCGGCGGTCGGGCTCGGCACGGTGTCGATCGCGACGTTGATGCCGGCGTCGGTGGCAGCGCCGACGTTCCACGGACCGGTCAGCCAGAAGGCCGCGGTGCCGTCGATGAAGGCCTGCTTGGCGATGTCGCCGTCGATGTCGGTGTTGAAGACGCCGGTGCCGTTCTTGCCCTGGCTGCCGAGCCACGTGGCGAACTGCTCGCCGCCCGCGTTGCCGATCTGCAGGTCGCTGGGGTCGTAACCCTCATCGTTCGAGCCGAAGACGGGAGCGCCGAACGCGGTCTGGAAGGGGTACAGGTGGTAGGGGTTGCCCTCTGCGCCCTGCTCGACGACGAACGGCTGGGTGAGGCCGGCGGCCTGGCCCTTGGCGATCATGTCGTCGAAGCTCGTCGCGGCCTCGGGAACGAGGTCGGCGTTGCGGAGCACGGCGATGTTCTCGACCGCGTACGGGAGCATGTAGGTCGTGCCCTCGTACGTCGACGCGTCGATCGCGACGGGGAGGTAGTCGGCAGCCGAGTCGCCGAGCTCGATGGGAGCCACGACGCCGTTGGTCGAGAGCTCGCCGAGCCAGTCGTGGGCGCCCATGGTGACGTCGGGGCCCTTGCCGGTCGGAACCTGCTGGATGAAGTCGTCCTTGATGTCGGCGTTGTCCTTGCCGACGAGCTCGACCTTCACGCCCTTCTCCTCGGAGTAGGCGTCGGCCGCAGCCTGCAGCGCGTCGACGCGCTCGGCGTCGACCCAGACGGTCAGCGTGCCGCTCGACGAGGCCTCGCCTTCGGAGCCGCTGTCGCCGCCTGCGCAGCTCGCGAGACCGAGGGTCGCGATGACTGCGACGGCTCCGGCGGCGAGGAGGCTCTTCTTGTTCACCCTCATTGGTGTGCCCTTCTCAGTGTGCGTGAGATCGGCGCCTTCGCCTGGTGAGAGTCGCCCGTTCCGCTGTGAAACGGGGCACCGCGCCCGAAAGGCCGTTCTTCCGTATGGAATGCTCGCTTGGTGCAAGCGATTACAGGTATACCTTGCCTCGCGCGCTTTACCAAACCGGGTAGCGCGCATTGATACCGGTTCGTAACCATCGTGTGACGTACGGAAACTGCAAGCGTTTCCATCATGTATCGAGATGACGTACAGTTTCCGCATGACTTCCGAATGGTGGCGCACCGCCGCGATCTACCAGATCTACCCCCGGTCGTTCGCCGACGCGAACGGCGACGGCATGGGCGACCTCGCCGGCATCACGTCGCGCCTCGGCGCGCTGCAAGAGCTCGGCATCGACGCGATCTGGC
Organism: Agromyces sp. CCNWLW203; assembly: GCF_036576125.1. NCBI lineage: Bacteria > Bacillati > Actinomycetota > Actinomycetes > Micrococcales > Microbacteriaceae > Agromyces > Agromyces sp. CCNWLW203. The sequence goes on from NZ_JAZHYX010000001.1 coordinate 583,087, forward strand.
TCTCGCCCTTCTACACCTCGCCGCAACGCGACGCCGGCTACGACGTCGCCGACTACTGCGACGTCGACCCGCGCTTCGGCACCCTCACCGACTTCGACGCGATGATCGCCGAGGCGCATGCCCGCGGCATCCGCGTCATCGTCGACCTCGTGCCGAACCATTCCTCCGATGCGCACGAGTGGTTCCAGGCCGCTCTCGCCGCTGCGCCCGGCAGCGCCGAGCGCGCCCGCTACCTGTTCCGCGACGGCCGCGGCGCCGACGGCTCCGAGGCGCCCAACAACTGGGAGTCGGTCTTCGGCGGGCCCGCATGGACCCGCGTGCTCGAGTCCGACGGCACGCCCGGCCAGTGGTACCTGCACCTCTTCGACAGCTCGCAGCCCGACTTCGACTGGACCAACGACGAGGTGCGGGAGGAGTTCCGCCGCATCCTCCGCTTCTGGCTCGACCGCGGTGTCGACGGCTTCCGCGTCGACGTCGCCCACGGCATGATCAAGGCCGACGGCCTTCCCGACTTCACGCCTCCGGCCGAAGGCGGCAGCATGGGCGGAGCAGCCGGCGTCACGCCCGCGGCATCCGGCGTGCCCCTCGAACCCGAGATCTCGGCGGAACCCGGCGACAACGCGCCCTACTGGGGCCAAGACGGCGTGCACGAGATCTACCGCGACTGGCGCAAGCTCCTGGGCGAATACCCCGACGACCGCGTGCTCGCGGCCGAGGCGTGGGTCGACCCGCTGCCCCGCCTCGCCAGGTGGGTGCGCCCCGACGAGATGCACCAGGCGTTCAACTTCGCCTACCTCGAGACGCCGTGGAACGCCGACGCGCTGCGACACGTCATCGACGACTCGCTCGCCGCCTTCGCCGCGGTCGGCGCCCCGTCGACCTGGGTGCTCTCGAACCACGACGTCGTGCGCCACGCGACCCGGCTCTCGGTCACCGAGGCGAACCCGCAGGGCCACGGCCTCGGGCCGCGCTCGAAGGGCCTGCCCGAGTACGCACCGGGCCTCCGCCGCGCCCGCGCCGCGACCGCGCTCATGCTCGCACTGCCCGGCTCGGTCTACCTCTACCAGGGCGAGGAGCTCGGCCTCCCCGAGGTCATCGACGTGCCCGACGACGCTCGCCAGGACCCGACGTGGTTCCGCACGAACGGCGAGCGCTACGGGCGCGACGGATGCCGCGTTCCCCTGCCCTGGGAAGCGACGGCGCCCTCGTACGGCTTCGGCCCCACGGATGCCTCGTGGCTGCCGCAGCCCGAGCAGTGGGCGTCGTTGGCTCGCGACGTGCAGCAGGGCGACCCCGCCTCGACCCTGTCGCTCTACCGCGACGCCCTCGCGCTGCGCCGTGCGCGCGACCTGGGCGCCGGCACGCTCGAGTGGCTGCCGGGCTACCCCGAGTCGGTCGTGGCGTTCCGCAACGGCGACGTCGTCGTGATCGCGAACGCCGGGGACTCCCCCGTCGAGCTGCCCGAGGGTGATGTGCTGCTCTCGAGCGAGGCGATCGATGGGCGCGCGCTGCCCGCCGACACGACGGTGTGGCTCACGGCGTAGCCGGTCGCGCGCAACTCCACCAGAGTTCACTTTTCAGGACGAGGGCGGCGACACCCGCGTATTTCGAGGCAACGGCCCGCTCGTCCTGAATAGTGCACCAGGTCCCGATACCACCGGCGACAGGCAGGCAGTCAGGCAGGTGGCAGGCAGGCAGGCAGGCAGGCAGGCAGGCGGCACGGTCGCAGGCCGGCGCGATACATCCAGACTCTCGGGACATTGCACTTTTCAGGATCAGCGCCGCGTTACGTCTGTATGGCGGGACAACGTCCTGCTCATCCTGAAAAATGCGGCGACGGCGCGCCGTCGTCCTCGACCTTGAACCGCGGCAGTGCCCGACCAGCGACTCCGTACGCCTGTGCGCGATAGCCCCACCGGTGTTCTCCGCGAGCGACGATGCTGAGCAGTTGCTCACTCAACGCGTCCCAGTGGTCCATGACCATCCGGTAGCTGAGCCGGATCACGAGGTACCCGCGAATCGCAAGCTCGAAGTCGCGTCGCCGATCCTGCTCAAACTCGTCATCGCCCGAGTGGAACTGCGACCCATCCACCTCGAGCACGAGTCGGTCGCCGACGAGCAGGTCGACCCACCCGACACCGCCGACCCGCACCTGGGCACGGTGGCTGATCCGTCGCGAGCGCAACAACGTACGCACTCTCGTCTCGATGCCCGACTCCGATCCGGGGTCGGAACGGTCGATGATCCACCGACGCGATGGCATCGTCAGGTCTCTCAACGCTTCAACGTCGCCCGGCTGCAAGATCACTTTCGACCGCGCTGAGTCGAGCATCGCGATGGCGTCGGTCGGCTCGGCGCACCTGAGCATCTCCGCCAGCGCGAGCGGCAGAGGGTCGAACGCCGACGTCGGGAGGGGATGGTCGCGGTGATGCAGGCAGACCAGGTCGCGCTTTCGATCGAGCGGATGCAGCGCCCCCTCCACCAGGTCAGGAGCGCGAAGGCGCGACGCTCCTCGGCCGACACGCACGTGAAGCCTCGATCTGGATTCGACGGAGCGCGGCATCCAGATGCCATGCGTCCGCAGGACGGTCGTCGCCGTCGCAACGCCGCCGACTCGGACCGCCCGCACCACGTCGCCGTTCGCGCCCGGCGTCGAATACCACCCGCGACGAATCCGATGAATCGTCCCGGTCGCGAACGCGGCGACGATCTCGTCGCGTGCGATGCCGTGCTCCCGAAGCTGTGTGATGGAGCAAACACCTCCGGCGTTCCGGATGGCGGTGGCGACACGGGCGATGGGCGGCATCCATCGAGTCTCACGCGCTCGACCTCTTGATGACGAGTTCCACTCGATCTGTGGACAACCGGGGTCGGCCGGGGCCCATCCCGGCGCTACTCCTCGAAGTAGAGGCCCCAGTGCAAGCGGCAGCGCGGGTTGAAGTCCGCGGCGCAGACCGGGCACGACTCGGTGGCCCGGTACTCGGCCACCGAGAGCTCGGTGCCGCAGACGCCGCAGAGGATGCCGGGCTGATCCCACTCGCCGCGCGGCCGCACGACGACCGGGTGCGATTCGGCCTCGGCATGGCAGGCGTGACACGGGTAGTAGCGGTCGCAGCACGCGAATCGGATCGCGATGACGTCGACCTCGGTGGCGTAGTGCACGCACCGGGTCTGCCCGTCGACCGTGCGTCCGTGCACGTGCGGCCGCATGTCAGTTGGTGTTGGCGTACAGCCATTCGAGCGGGTCGACCTTGGTGCCGCTCATGCCGCCGAGGCGGATCTCGAAGTGCAGGTGCGGGCCGGTCGACATGCCGGTGTCGCCGGTGTTGCCGATCACGTCGCCGACCTTGACGGTGTCGCCGGTCTCGAAGCGGCGGGAGTCGTACTCCATGTGCGCGTAGACGCTCGTGACGAGTTCGCCGTCAATGATGTGGTCGATCATCATGACCACGCCGAGGGATCCGCCGGAGTCGGTCGAGTTGGCGACGACGCCGTCGGCGATGGACTGGATCTCAGCGCCGAGGCCGGGGTTGAAGTCCTGGCCGCCGTGGTCGCTCGAGCAGCCGGCGCAGTCGCGGTAGCCGAACCGGTCGCCGACGTGCACGCCGACGGCGAACGGCCACTGGATCGTGCCCGACGGGTTGTTCGTGAACGTCGCCTCGGGCCGGATGCCGGCTGCACGGGCGTACTCCTCGATGGTCTGCGTCTCGTAGCCGTCGCGCTGCACGGTCTGCGCGAGCGTGCCGCCGTTGATCTCGACGTGCTGGCCGGGCTCGGTGCCGATCGTCGCCCGCTCGAGCGCCATGGCCTGCACGTCGGCGGGCGAGAGCAGCGAGAGCGAGGGCACGGATGTCGCAACCGCGAGCATCGCCGCGAGGCTCATCGCTGCGAGTCCGCTCGACATGCGTGCGATTCGCCCGGCCCGCTTGACCGGGCGCCTGGCGGGGGGCCGGGGCGCTGCGGCCTGGGCCGGGGCCGGGGCCGCAGCAGCGGTCGCACGGCCCTTCGACCGACGAGCACCCGCGGTGTCCGAAGAGGCAGAGCGACGGGGTCGCTGCTCGGCTGCCGCGACGCCGGTCGACGGCTGCCAGACGCCTGCGGGCGCGAACTGCTCCGCCGACAGCGAGTCGGCGGCGGGAGTCGGAGTGCTGTCGGCCAGACGGGCCATCGCGGAGGCCGCGATCACGGCGGCGAAGTCATCGGTCGCCGGAGCGGCCGCGGGCGGTGCAACAGGCACCTGCGGTGCGACGGGCGCGGCCGCGGCGACCGGCGCGGCAGGGCGCTGCACGGCCAGGGGTTGCACGGGTGCGGCGGGCCGCGCCGACTTCGCCGACTTCGCCGACTTCTCGGCCTTCTCCGCCTTGCGCTCGGCGCGCGACGGGCGCTTCGAGCGAGCGGATGCCTCGGCGCGCCGGCTGCTCTGCTGCGCCGGCTCCTGCTCGTCGCCGAGACCCGCGAAGAGCGCATCGAAGCCGATGCCCGACTCGGCGACGACGTCGGCTTCGGCCGGTGACACGGCGAAGGCCGAGTTCCTGTCGACCGAGTGGTCGACCGGCTCGGCCTGAAGGGTCGGAGCGGGGGCGGGAGGTGCAAGGGCGGGAGCCGACGGGGCGGCAGCTGCGGAGGGGATGGAGACTGCGGGAGGTGCGGGCGTTGCCGGTCGTGCGTCGGCGACGGGAAGAGCGGGAGATACCTGAGCTGCCTGAGGTGCGGGCCGTAGGGCCTCTGCGTGCGGCAGATGGTACGCCGTCGGAGTGGGTGACACCGGATCTGCGACAGCAGCGCGCCTCGGCCTCAATGCGCCGGGAGCCGGTGCCGCAGGCGCCGGGCTGAAGACGGGAGACGGAGCGGCGGGAGCCTGCGCAACGGGGGCCGGGCTGAACACGGGAGCCGCAGCCGCAGGCATCGGGTTGAACACCGCAGCCGGCGCCACCGGAGCCGGCGCCGGGCTGAATACGGGAGCCTCACTCGCAGGCGCCGGGCTGTACGCGGGCGCCGGCGCAGCGGCCGGAGTGTGGAGCGGCTGCCACGCGGCATCCGTCGGCCAGGAGGCATCCGTCGACCGCTCGACCGGCGCTGCCATCTGCTGCCCCATCGCCGCGGCATGCTGCGCCGCAGCGTTCTGGGCCGTCTCGCGTTCACGGAGTTCACGACGAGTCAGGGGTCGTTCGGGCCGCGAAAGGGCCTGGGTGCCTGGCGTGGAATCGTCGGGCACGAGGGGGGACTCGAGCACGTGGGGGGAACTCTCGGCTTCGTGGAAACGGACAACGCGGGGAGGTGGACATCCCGACAGCGCCGAGATAACAGGTTGGTAAAGACTAACCGTTCTCAGCCGCTCTCGCCACGTCGAACAGTGATTTCCGCCTGTCAGAAGGCTGCGAGCCCACGACTACCGCGGATCGCCACCCGCAGCGTCAGGCGTCGACCCCGGCGCGTCTCAGGGCGCCGGCGAGTTCCTCGTAGAGCCCGGGCGCCGCGGCGATGGCGAGATCGAACGTGGCGGCTCCCCCGCCTGGGCCGCCGACCCTCGCGCCCGCCTCTTGCGCGATCAGCGCGCCCGCCGCGTGGTCCCAGGCGTTCAGCCCGCGCTCGTAGTACGCGTCGAGGCGACCGGCGGCGACCGCGCACAGGTCGAGGGCCGCCGATCCCATACGGCGGATATCCCGGGCGAGCGGCAGCAGCTCGAGCAGCACCTCGGCCTGGGCGCGTCGCACTTCGGCCTCGTACCCGAACCCGGTGCCGACGAGGGCGTGGCTCAGCGGCACATTCGTGTTCACCTGCAACGGCTGACCGTCGAGCCGGGCGCCGCCGCCAGCGCTGGCCTCGAAGACCTCGCCCGTGCTCGGGTTCACGACGACGGCCGCGAGTGCGGTCCACCGGGCGGGGTCGGCCGACCCCGTGACGACGGCGATGCTGATCGACCAAGCCGGAATACCGTAGAGGAAGTTCACGGTGCCGTCGATCGGGTCGATGACCCAGTCGACGCCGCTCGTGCCGATGCGGGTCTCGTCCTCTTCGCCGATGATGCCGTCGTCGGGTCGCGCCTCGAGCACGAGCCGCCTGATCAGCGCCTCGGTGTCGCGGTCGACCGCCGTGACGATGTCGACGGGCGACGACTTCGTCAGGGCGACGCTCACCCCACCGCGTCGCGCCTCGATCGCGAACTCCGCCGCCTCAAGCGCGATGCGCCGAGCGAGGTCGAGCAGTGCAGCGGATGCGTCTTCACTCATGCCGCCACGCTAGCGGCGTGTGATGAACATCGCACCGCGGCATCCGTCGCTCACTGGGCCTGAAACCACGAAAGCCCCGGCTGACCGGGGCTTCTCTGGTGGCGAGTGAGGGATTCGAACCCCCGAATGCTGAGCAGTCTGATTTACAGTCAGATCCCTTTGGCCGCTTGGGTAACTCGCCATCGCACCCGACCACGTTCTGCACACAACCGGGGGCCTGTCAATGGTACCCGGCGGGGGCCGGTGCGAGAAATCGACGGCCTACGACCGCCACCAGGGCATCTCGGCGGTGTCGTTCGGGTCGCGCTGAGGGGTCGTGTCGTAGCGATCGGGCTGCGGCGCGGGGTCGTAGCGCTGCGGCTCGGGCGCCACCGCCGGTGTCGGCGCCGTGTCGAACTGCTCGCTGCGAACCATCTGCCGGGCGGGGCCGCGGAGGCCCGACCGCTGGATGACGCGCTGGATCGTGGCGCCGCGCTGATCGGGCGACCCGACGAAGCGGATCTCGCGGAGGCCCTGGTCTTGCGCCGCAGACTCGAAGACGAAGTGGCCGTAGCCGAACACCCGACCGATGAGCGGGGTGTGCACCGAGATGTCGAGGATGCGCGAGATCGGCATGGTCGCGATGCGCTGCGACAGGATCCCGTGCACGCGGAACACGCGCATGTTCGTGATGACGAAGCGGTCCATGCGGGCCTGCAGGATGCGCCAGAACCCGTGCAGGAAGAGGAAGAGCGCGAGGAAGAGGGGGAACCAGTACAACGGCTGCGGCACCCACACGAGCAGGATCAGCGCGGGCACGGCCAGGGTCATCTCGAGCATCGCGCCGACGACCGCGGCCCAGTGCTTGCGCACCTCGTCGACGATCACCTCGCCCTCATCGGAGATGAGGTGGCGCTCGACGCGCGGATCGAACCCGAACACGCTCATGGCGTCATGGCCTCATGACGCGAGGGAGGTGAAGAACCTGCCCATCGCCGCGCCGGCCGTGGCCACCGCGTCGACCGCGCCCTGCACTGCGTTGGCAGCATCTTCAGGGCGGCTGATCATGAAGAACAATGCGAACAGCACGACGAGCCCGATGGCGAGCGGCTTGACCCACTTCATGAGCGTGCTCCCTTCGAGTCGGCGAACTGGGGGGTTTGCGCGGTCGATGAGAGCGCCCAGACTCGGCCATTTCTATCGCACCCGCCGCAGCAAGGCAACGCGCCACGCGGAAGGACGACAGCCGGGAGATAGGATTCCACTGTCCCGGCGAGGCCGGGAAGCACCTCGGCGAGGCCGGGGATCGACTCGGCGAGGCCGGGAATGAGGAGCCATGGCCGGCATCGAAGAGGTCGCGAGACTCGCGGGAGTCTCCACCGCGACGGTCTCGCGCGCGCTCAGCGGCCGCGGCCACGTCTCCCCGGGGTCGAAGGCGAAGGTCGAAGAGGCGGCGGCCCGGCTCGGCTACGTCGTCTCCTCGAACGCCTCGAGCCTCGCCTCGGGTCGCACGCGCAACATCGGCGTCGTCGTGCCGTTCCTGAATCGCTGGTTCTTCTCCTCGGTGCTCGAGGGCGCCCAGCAGGCGCTGTTGCGCCGCGGGTACGACCTCACGCTCTACAACCTCTCGGGCGACGGGCAGGAGCGTTCGAGCGTGTTCGAGCACTTCCTGCTGCGCCAACGCGTCGACGCGGTCATCGCCGTCTCCCTTGAACTCACCGAGCCCGAGGTCACACGCCTGCACGAGCTCGGCAAGCCGCTCGTCGGTGTCGGCGGCCCGATCCCGGGAGTGCGCACCCTCACGATCGACGACGTCGCCGTCGCCCGGCTCGCGACCGAGCACCTCATCGGCCTCGGCCACACGCGCATCGCGCACATCGGCGGCGACCTCGAGTTCGACATGGACTTCCACCTGCCGACGAACCGCCGCATCGGGTACGAGGGCGCGCTCCGCGACGCCGGCATCGAGGTCGATTCACGGCTGTTCGCCCCGGCCGACTTCACCATTCGCGGCGGCTACCACGCCGCGAAGCAGCTGCTCGGCGCCCCGCACGACCGGCCGACGGCGATCTTCGCCGCGTCCGACGAGATGGCGATCGGCTCGATGCTCGCCGCGCGCGACCTCGGCCTCGTCGTGCCCCGCGACGTCTCGATCGCCGGCATCGACGACCACGACCTCTCCGACTTCTTCGGCCTCACGACGGTCGCGCAGTTCCCGCGCGTGCAGGGCGAGATGGCGGTCGAGATCCTGATGGACGAGCTCGAGCCGAGCACGACGGATGCCGCGACGCCCGCCGCGACTCCCCTGCCGTACGAGTTGCGGGTGCGCTCGTCGACGGCCCGCCCGCCGCAGTAACCCCCTCTGCCGGGCAACCGCAACCACGCGGCATCCGCTCGCCGTTTCGATCGCGCCGATACACTGGGCGGCATGGCAGATGCAACGTTCGACATCGTTTCCAAGGTCGACCAGATGGAGGCCGACAACGCCCTCCACCAGGCGCAGAAAGAGGTCGCGCAGCGCTACGACTTCAAGAACGTCGGCGCGTCGATCGAGCAGTCCGGTGAGAAGGTGCTGATCAAGGCCAACAGCGAGGAGCGCGCGAAGGCGATCCTCGAGGTCTACGAGGCGAAGCTCATCAAGCGCGGCATCTCGCTGCGCTCGCTCGACGCGGGCGAGCCGTTCCCGTCGGGCAAGGAGTTCCGCATCGAGACCACGATGAAGGCCGGCATCGACTCCGAGAACGCGAAGAAGATCAACAAGATCATCCGCGACGAGGCGCCGAAGAGCGTCAAGAGCCAGACGCAGGGCGACGAGGTGCGCGTCTCGTCGAAGAGCCGCGACGACCTGCAGGCCACGATGGCGCTGCTCAAGGGCAAAGACCTCGAGGTCGCGCTGCAGTTCGTGAACTTCCGCTAGGCGGGTCGCGCAATTGCGCGCGGGTCTCGCACGATAAGCGGATGCCGCGTCAGTCGCCGCGCACGATGTCGACCGCCAAGCCATGGGATGCTGCGGCCAGCCTCGAATCGTTGGTCCAGAGCTCAGCGCACTCTGCGAGCTGGGCGACGGCCAGGTGCAATGCGTCGGGTGTGCGGAGGCCAGTGCGAGCGCGGAGCTCTGCCGCCCGCATGAACTGCGGCACGCCGAGTTCGAGCAGCTCGAACTGCTCGAACGCCCGCAGGTAGTGATCACGAAGCCCGAGGTCGTCGTCGCGCAACGGGCCGACGAGGCACTCCTGCATCACCAGCGGGCTGATCGCGACCCGTGTGCCGCCGGCATCGCCAAGTCCCCGGCGAACGCGGTCGCCACGCTCAGTCTCGTCTTCGATCGCGTAGATGAGGATGCACGAGTCGACGTAGATCACTCGTGCGACTCATCCCACGCCTCGCGCTCCGCGAGGATGCGGGCGTCGAGTGCACCGGCCGAGCGCCCACGCGAGGGCAGGCGATGCGCGAGCATCCATTCGAGAAAGGACTCCGCGGTTCGATCGCGCGCCCCACCGACGGGAACGAGCTTCGCGACCGGTCGGCCCCGTCGCGCGATGACGACCTCGCCGCCGTGCTCAGCTACCGCCACGAGGCGCGACAGGTGGTTTCGCGCATCGAGCACATTGACCGTCTCCATGGCTCCTCCTCGCTCATCCACCATTCTAGCCATGTTTCTGGCTATCTTTCGGGAAGGCGATCATGTCGCCCCAGTGGACGGCCCTGAAGTGCCCGCCCTCGGCGAACCGGAGTCAGGAAAGCGATCAAGCCTCCTGACGGTTGCACTGGTGACTGCCACGGCGCCGAATATCGCGATCCCGACCGTCGGAAGGAACAGCGCGTGTCCGATCAGGGTGTTCGCAACCCCGGTGAACAGTTCGACGGTGACGACGACGATTGCGGGTGCAACGGCGAGAGTCGAGTCCCACCATCGTCCGCCCACGAGGCGTCCGCCGGCGAGCGTGACGATGGAAAGCGCAGCTCCGAGGATCAGCCACGGCATGCCGTTTGCGACTGCGTCGGCCCGCAGCGTGTAGTCCATCAGCCAGAACGACTCCGACAGCCAGATCCCGATGCAGACGGTCGCGAATCCGGCGAGCACCAACCACGCCAACAGCGCTAGGACCAGGCTGCTTTGTCTGATCCGGATTCCGGTCTTGCTCATGTTGGCGCGTACCCGCGCAGCCACTGCGTGATCGCGTCGTACGCGGCCGCTCGCACGGGCGCGCGTGACAGGAACACGTCGTGCAGCGCCCCGTCGATGCGCGCCACGGCGCCGACCGTGCTGAGGCGCAGCGTGCGTTCGGCGATCTCGTCGACCACGAGCACGATGTCGCTCGACGCCATCGCCGGATCCCACCGCGCCTGCAGCGTCGACCGCTTCGACAGCAGCGACAGCACCGGGGCGCCGACGTCGATGCGCGCGGCGACGGTGGCGTGGCCGGCGAGCACGGCGTTCAGCCAGGCCGGATGCACCGTGAACCCGCGATCGGGCCGCCAGTCGTGGTTGTACTCCCACTCGCCGTCGAACTCCTTCGAAACGGTGCGGGTGTAGAAGCCCAGGTCGACGTTCGGCAGAGGCGCGAGCGGGTTGACCTTCGCCCCCCAGCCGATGACGGGCGCGAGCGCCTCGCGCCCCATCTTGCTCGCCTGGAACTCGAGCCACGGGCTGTTCAGCACGAGCGCCGCAGCACGACCCCGATGCCGCGCGGCCCAGAGGCTGAGCGTGAGCCCGCCGGTCGAGTGGCCGAGCAGGATCAGCGGTCGTGCGTTGCTGCGGGTCGCCGCGGCATCCGTGCGCGCCGAACCGTCTGGCGCGCCGTGCCCCATCGCGGCGAGCGCGGCGGCGATGTCGGCGTCGTAGTCGGAGAGGTTCGTGATGAACCCGGGCGTCTGGCCGGGCCGGAGGCTGCGGCCGTACTTGCGCAGGTCGAGCGCGAAGAAGCGCGCGCCGGCGTCGGCCCAGTACTCGGCGAGGCCGGGATTGAAGAAGTAGTCGCTCCAGCCGTGCACGTAGAGCACGTCGGCTCCGGATGCCGCGCCTCGCGTGAGCCGCAGGCGCCACGGCGGCCGGTACCGCACGAGGGTCGCCACGACCTCGCCCTCGTTGTCGGTGCCGAGCGGGAGGGTGAGCTGCTCGAAGCCCGGGCCGAGGACGTCGGGGCGCCAGGTCTCGGGGGTGCGGGGTTCGGGGCCGGGGTCGGCGTGCTCAAGCTCCGCCATGCCGCCTCCCCTCGGTCTGAGGTCAGCCTAGCGAGGGATGCCACGAACGCAGGGAGGGCGAGTCTGGTCGGAGTATCGGGCAGCATCTCGACCGTGGCATCCGCCTCGCTCGCCTTCTCGACGTGGCCCACCAATGCGGGCGTTGGAGCCGGACTGGTTAAGCCCTAGCTTGAGAGCGTGGGCAACCCGAACGACGTAACCGACACCGGTGAAGCCGGTCGCGCGGCGGTGTCCTCTCGTCGGCATCTGCTTGGCACGATCGGCACCGCCGCGATCTGCGCCGTGATCGGCCTCCAGATTGCAGTCCCGCTCGTCGCGCTATTCCAACCACCTCCGCAGAAGTTCGGCTTCCAGATGTACTCGGCGCTCGGCGGCATTACGGCGGTCACCGTCGACGCCGGCGGACTCGAACATCCAGTCGACGACTTCGAGCGGATCGTGGCGAAGAATCGGCCAGAGATCGACTGGCTGCCATCGCTGCCGGAGGCCCTCTGCGAAGCAGATGCTTCTGCGGTGAGCGTGCGGGTGGAACAGTCGGGTCAAGTTCGGAGCATCGAATGCGACTGATCGACATCCGAACAGATGCGCGTCCGGTCGCCATCGCAAGAATCGGGCTCGGCATCGCCACAGTCCTCAATGCGATCGAGGCGTTCACCATTCTGGAACGCGTCTCAGCGGGCTACCTCGCCGCGCCCGTGTTCATAGGGCTGCCCGCCCTCGAACTGCCATGGCTGATCGCGAGCCTCGCCCTTGCCATTGCGGCGGGAGTCGCTGTGGCCGTCGGATGGATGACGACGCCTGCGGCCATCGTGACCGTGGTTCTGAATGCCACGATTCTGCTCTCGGACCAACAGGTCTACAGCAGCCACCGGTGGCTCGCCACCCTGTTGATGGCGTATCTCGTATTCGCACGATCAGACGCGGCCTGGTCTCTCACTCGGCGCCACGCGCCTGTCACCGTGCCATGGTGGCCGCAGTTGCTCATGATGAGTCAGCTCTCCGTGCTTTATTTCTTCTCAGCGGTCAGCAAGATGAACCGGACGTTCGTCTCAGGTACACCGCTCTCGAACTGGGTCTGGCTCGATCTCCCATGGCAGTTGTCCCTCATAGCCGCTGTGCTCACCATCGTCGTCGAACTCATCATTTCGATCGGCCTTTGGTTCCGCGCAAGTCGCCGGATCGCAGCCTTGCTCGGTGTCGGCCTCCACATCTCGATCGTGGCGCTCATGAACAGCGAGACATTCGCACTCATCTCCTTCGCGATCATGTGCGTCTCGTTGTATCCGCTCTTCCTTTGGCGGCCTCGCCTTCGAGACTATGAAGCTCCGAGTCGACCTCCCGCCGAACGAACTCGCCTTTAGCTCACGGGCCAGCGAAAGTCTGAACCGCGCTGATGACCGCAGGAGTGAGGATGACGATGAACATCACGGGCAGCAGGCAAAAGACCAGTGGAAACAAGATCTTCACTGCGATCTTCTGCGCTTGTAGCTCTGCCCGCTGACGACGCTTCAGGCGCATCTCACCGGCCTGGACCCTCAATACGTTGGCGATGGCGATGCCGTATGCATCCGCCTGAATGACGGCGCGAGCGAAACGACGAAGGTCTTCTGAGGACGTTCGCCGTTCGAGCTCCGAGAACCCATCGCGACGAGTCCTGCCGAGGCTCATGTCCTGAAGGACTCGGATGAGCTCGGTTGCGAGGGGGCCATCGTTCCCACGCGCCGCCTTCGCCATTGCCGCGTCGAATCCCAAGCCTGCTTCAACCGCAATCGTCATCTGGTCGAGAGTGTCTGGCAGCGCCAGGGTGATCGCCTGCTGGCGCTCGGTCGCTCGACTATGAAGCATGACGTCTGGGAGGAAGAAGAGGAGCGTCGCGCCGCCGATAGCCAGAACCACCTTGATGGCGGTCGCTCCTCCGACACTGACGAACACGACCCCAAGGAGAACTCCTACGACCGCGAGCACCACCTTCCAGATGAAGAATCCAGAGACATTCCAACCGGCGGGCCGACCGGCAAGGACGAGCTGGCGATCCACCCAGCTCACAAAGCCACGCGGCGACGCCGCCACGAGCGAGACTCCAATCGTTCCGCGCTGAACCGGAACGCCGACGGGCTCCTGGTCGTCGCTCGGGCCTTCATTTGCTCTACGCTTCCCCGCAACGAGGAGGAATACCGCAGTGCCGAGCGCCAACGCTGTCAGCCCCGCAGTCAGGTAGATCAGTGCCTCCGGCATCAGAACTTCACCCTCACCACGGCGGCCACCCAGACGCTCCCGACGATCATGAGGATACTCGCGAGGATCAGCGCAAGAATCCCGATGATGCTCCCGAAGAACGTCGGCAAGTACGTCGGCTGCATGAACGCAAACAACAAGAACAGTGCGATTGGAAGCACGATGAGGATGATTCCGGACAGGCGACCCTCCGCGCTCAGACCGGCGACGAGTCGACGTATTTCATTGCGGGCGCGGATGGTCGTGCTGATCTGCAGGAGGATCTCAGAGAGATTTCCACCGGTCTCGGTGTTGATGGCGACGGCCTGAGCCACCCAATCGAACTCATCGCTCTTCATGCGCTTCGCTGCGAGCGCCATGCCATCGGCAAGGCTCCTACCGAGCCGTGCTTCGTTCGCGACACGGGTGAGTTCCTCACCCATCGGCGCCTCTGCTTCGCGGGCGACAGCTCCAACTGCCGTAGTGAGCCCATGTCCAGCTCGAAGCGAACCTGCGATCAGCTGAAGCGTGTCGTCGATCTGGTCGGCAAATTTCGCCTGTCTGCGCCCAGTGCGCACGGAAAGCACAAACTTTGCGATGACAGGCGTTGCGACAAGGAACAGGAGACCGAGAAAGACCGATGCGCCGTTGCTTAGCCCAAGAACGACGCCCACGAGGGCGGCTACGCTCGCCGCCGATCCGACAACCACGATGAATTGGGACGGCGACGAATGAATGCCGGCGAGTTCGAGCGCCTCCTGGCCGAAGATCCTGCCTCGCCCGCGCGAGACAGCCGAGTCGACCGCCGCTGTCGTGCGTTCCGTGACCTTTGTGAGTGCCGACACGTGTTCCGTCCCCGGCGCAAGGCGGCGATCGCGCGCGACCCGTGGGGCGGGTGGCGCAATCACGAAGAACAGAAGAACGAGCAGCGCGAGCAGCCCAGTAGCCACTCCGAACACGAGCGCAAGTGGACTCATCGGACCTCACCCAACATCTCGCGAAGATCGGGCTGAAACAGCGACACCGGCAATGCAATTCCGTGATCAGCGATTCGCTCCGCGAATCGAGGGCGCACACCGGTCGGCTCGATTCGCCCGAGCAGTCGTCCCTCGTTGTCGAAGCCCGCCGAGTAGTCGAACGTGAAGGCGTCTTGCAGAGTGATGATGTCGCCCTCCATTCCGTGGACTTCGGTGATATGGGTGAGCCTGCGGACGCCGTCCTTGTGACGGCCGATCTGCACAATGATGTCGATCGCCGACGCGATCTGCTCCCGGATGGCGCGCAGCGGCAAGTCCATGCCTGCCATGAGCACAAGGGTTTCCATGCGAGAGATCGCGTCACGCGGCGAGTTCGCATGCACCGTTGAGATCGACCCTTCATGGCCGGTGTTCATCGCCTGCAGCATGTCGAGAGATTCCGCACCGCGAACTTCACCAACGACGATCCGGTCGGGCCGCATTCGCAGCGAGTTGCGTACGAGATCACGAATAGTGATCTCGCCCCTGCCCTCGATGTTCGATGGACGGGACTCGAGTCTGACTACGTGCTCCTGTTGGAGTTGGAGTTCGACTGCGTCCTCGATGGTGATGATGCGCTCATCTCCTGGGATGAACGCCGAGAGCACGTTGAGAAGCGTGGTCTTACCAGTACCGGTTCCGCCCGACACGAGAATGTTGAGCTTGGCACGGACTGCTGCGTCAAGCACAGTCGCCGCCTCGCGAGTCATACTGCCGAAATCGATCAGATCATTGACGGTGTACGGCGTACCTGCGAACTTTCGGATCGTGAGCGATGCACCGTCGACTGCAAGGGGCGGAATAATCGCGTTCACACGAGAACCGTCTTCCAGACGCGCGTCGACGAGCGGCGACGACTCATCGATACGGCGCCCGACTTTTGACACGATTCTCTCGATCACACGTCGGAGCTGCGGTTCGCCTGTAAAACGATGAGACGTCTCCTGCAACCGACCGTTTCGCTCCACGTAGAGCCGATCGAAGCGATTGACCATGATCTCGCTCACAGTCGGGTCGGCGAGCAACGGCTCGAGCGGGCCGTATCCGAGTACATCGGCGCCGATGTCGTCGATCAAACGATTTCGCTGTGCAGTCGAAAGCGCAAGTTGCTCGCCCGCCACGATGTCCGCAAGCTCTGCGCGAGCAAGCTGGTGCAACTGTTCTTCGGTGAGCGAGGCATCGTTCAGCCGACTCCCGATACGTCCGAAGAGTTCCTCGGCAGCCTTCTCCTTGATAGCAGCGAGCGGATCCGCGACGCCCGCCGGTCGTTGCTGCGGCTCCCGGGAGGTCAAATCGACCTGACTCGGTTTCGAGGATGTCTCACCGGGCATCGCCGCTGGCGCGGCAAACGACATCGCGGATGCCCGGACTGTCTCCTCTCCAACTTCCGGAGGAACGGGAGACGTCGCCGTCGATGACTGTGCATCGTCTGGGCTTGTCTCCTGTGCGCGAAGGGCATTCAGCCGATCATTCAGGTTCATTCGATCGCCGCCTTCTTTGGATTTTGCTGCGCTTCGGGAACGCCTCAGGCGCAATGCGAAGCACGATCGAGCGGATCGCTCTCGCTGCGGGATCGCGCACATCATCATGGATGAGTGGCACCCCGCGATTCGACGCAAGCAGAACCGCCGACGACTTCGGAACTTCGACATCGATCGGTGCACCGATGATGTTCTCGACGTCCCGAATGCTAAGGCCACTGTTCTTGTCAGTCTGATTGACAACGATGTGCCGGTTGCTCGGCATGAGGCCGAGTTTCGTGAGTATCTCGAACTCGGTCCGCATCGCGCGGAGGCTCGGTACTCCCATGTTGGTGACGAAGATCGCGTCGGTGACGTGCTCGAGCGCGATGAGCGTGTGCTCCCCCAGCCCTGGAGTCGTGTCCACGACGACGTATCGGAAGCTCGCCCTCAATTGGTCGATGAGGCGTGCAAGTGAAAGCGGCGACACCCGATCACCAAGTTCCGGTGAGGGCGCGCTCGCGACAACGAAGAAGCCGTCCTCATGGTGGGTCAGTGTCGTCTTCAGCACAAGTTCATCGGTCGCGGCTTCGTCCACCGCATCAACAATCGTTCGGGTGGGCGACAGCGAGAGTGCGGCAGTGATGTCACCGAACTGCAGGTCAGCATCAACGAGCACGACCGAGTTCGGAGCGACCTCGGCAAGCCCCGTCGCAAGGTTGATCGCGATGGTGGTCTTTCCCTGCCCACCTTTCGGCGCGATCACGGCGATTGCGTCGGTGGGTGAACCAGCCTGGATCGGCGGGAACTCCCATTCCGGGACGTCGGGGTCTGTTGCGACCTCAACGTCGTTCGAATCGGAAACTGTGGCGACTGAGACGAGCGCTGATTCCGCATCCAATCGGGCAGACTCGATAAACGGCATGTCGTCGATTTCCAGCGCCAACGGCGCGTCGAAGTCGTGTTCATCCGCTCGCCCGTTGGCGATGAGCCACATCGCCAGACGGTCGAGCAGCCCCATTGTGGTCTCATCGCTGGCCTCGGGGCTCAGAACTGCATGCAACTCGAGCTCGTCGACCCAGTCTTCGAGGTCCGAGCGCTGCTCGCGCACCACAATTACGCCCAGCCCTCGGTGCCTTGCTGTCAGCGCCTCGACGAGACCCTTGGTCTCCTCATAGTTCAGCACCGGTCCGAGCAACGCGACGCGCGTGTCCTCCGGTACTCGGTCCATCACGGCCTCCGGGCCGAAGGTGAGAAACTCCCCCGGTACCACAGAGAGCCGCTCGCCGAGCAGGCCCCGGAGCCGGGTCTCGAACTCGGCTGAGCGGCTAACTAGTACGTAGGCGGTCACTAGAACGCGTTGCTTCCAGTCACCGGCGATGTCCCGCTATTGTCGGTCGTCTCGTTCTCCAGCGTGAGCCACATCTGAGCGTAGTTTCCAGCCTCACCCTCGGTGAACCAGACCCAGCGCTCAATGTCGTGAGCGCTGAGCGCAATCGTCAACATGATGTTGTCGCCCGCACCCTGCTCTACTGGTTGTGAATCGGCATCGGCCACCGCGCGAACTGCGCCCTGAACTTTGGTGACAAGCACGCCATGGAACGCGAACTTCGTTGTCGCATCGACGGTGCCCACCAAGCCGATCTTGTCGCCCGCACGAACTTGTCCGCCCACGACTCTGTCCGCCGGGAGCGTGAATGCAACAAGCTGCATCCCATCTGGAACAGCGACATCGCCGCGCGCAGCAAGATCTGCGGGATCCGCAAATCGCGCTTCCAGTAGTTGCTCACCTGGGAGCAGCTCGGCATCGGCGACCAGACCGATTAGTTCGTCGAGGTCGGTCACCGCTCCATCTGCGACGTTTCGCTTCGGCATCGTGCCAACGTCGACGAATTCGCCAACCGTGTCCCCGAGCGTCCCCTTCGGAATGGTCTCCGTGACGACGTAGATCTCAGTCAAGTCAGCGCCCTCAGCTGCACGGGCATCCGCGCTGCGGACATACGTGACGAGAACCAGCGCGCCGATCGCAGCAATGAGGAGAGCGATGATCGCGCCAATAATGCGGGTCTTCATAGGGTTCGGGTCCTTGCTTCTGCAATCAGTCGATGACTCGAACGGCTACCAAGCCGCCATCCGGGCCACCTTCTCCAAGCTCAAAGTCGTCGCCGATCGCAACGTAGCGCTCGAAATAGCCTTGAAGTCCAAATTCGCCGCCTTTGAAACCGGGCGATTTCGACGCCCCTGACAGGTAGCAGTCTGATCCGGACTTGGCGCCGGGCGGATCGCATTTCGCGCTCGCAACGTGGTAGCCCGTGACGAAGAACGCAGCAAAGCGACTGATGTTGTAACTACCCTGATTTCCAGTGCTGTCGGGCGTATATGAGTCGTAGATCGGGATGAGGACCGTCGTACCGATGAGCTTCGTGATGTAGTCGTCGGGGCAGCCGCCTGCCTTTGTGTCGGACTTTCCCGGAACTCCATCCTCAGGAACACCGACCTCCACGAGAACCTGGCAATCAGCGTCGCCGTCATTGTCGACATCATCGCCAGCCAACCATCCGAATCCGCCAGGATACCCGGGCGCGCATTCATCCGGCTTCTTGTCGCCGTTGCCAGGTCCGATCAAGAGCAAAATGAATGGTTCACCTTGTTCTTCTGTCCCAGGGTTGAAATGGCGCGTGAGTTCACACTGAGCAACTGCCAGCGGGATCGTTGTTCCACTCTCGGGGACACCCCACTTCACGGTCGCATCTGCCGTCAACCTAGAGTCGGCCTGAGGATCAAGCAGCGAAGCGAACGGGTGAGGTACGCCGTTGCCGGCGGGTGAGACCGCATCAACGGTCACATTTCCGCTTCGCGTGTTCGCCGTGATCGTTCGGATCACGCCGTCGCTCTTCGTGTCGTTCGCGTTCTTTCCGGCGATGCCAGTCGCGACAGCTCCGGCATTGCCGACACAGCCACCGGAGGTAGAGATGCACTCATCAGCGACGGCGAGCGCTGCAGCATCCGCCCCGTTCTGAAGCTGCGTCTTCTCCCAATATAGGAGCCCGCTATCGACCACGAATGCCAAGCACACGAGCAGCGGCACGGCGAGAACCGCAATGACCACGGCCATAGCGCCGCGCTCATCCTGCGTCTTCCTCAACCGCCGCATCGCATCGTTCCCGTCGCGGACAATTTCGTGCTTCCGGCCAATGCCACCACGAGTCCCGTCAGATCGGTGATCGGTTTCTTCACAACAACGCTCGCTTCAGCCCCCGGCACATTCGAGCATGCTGTCCACGCGAATGTGACCGTCGTCGGTTCTGGGATCAAGTCCTTGGCGCGAGTCTCGGCAGTCGCTCGCGCGGCAGCTTCAGCGACAGGATCTGTGTCGCTATGGTGCACGGTGTAGTACCGGACGGCTTCGCGCGACGCGCTCGTCACGGCGAGCTGTTGGTTGAACACCCAACCGAGATCAGCCAGAACGAACACAATGAAGAGCAGCATCGGCAGGAGCAGGGCGAACTCGACGGCAGCAGCTCCACGATCTCTAGACCTGTTGGGCTTCATTGATGACTCAATTCGGTGCACGATGTCCCGGTCAGCTTTCGCCGACCGGGACCTCGATTAGAAAACTCAGGGGGTGGTGGGCGTGCCGGCGCCACCGAGCTTGTCGACGATCTCCGAGTCGATGAAGTCGCTGATCGGCTGGACCATGAGGACCAGCGCACCGATGATCAGCAGCGAGAGCAAGCCGATGATCAGCGCGTACTCGGTCGCGGTGGCGCCATCTTCGGTACGGAGTGAGTTGATGCGCGCCTGAATGCGCGAGTATGCCTTGAGCATGTCGGGTTCCTTCGGGTTCAGGGAGTTGCTGTGACCGAATGGGTACGTTTCGGTCAGTTGAAGGTATCCGTGCGTACGTATGCAGAGAATGCCCCCCTTCGGGGGCGGATTGCGCCTCTCACGCCGATAACCGCCCAGATCGGCCGGATTTCGCGCACGATGATTCAGCGTGTACCCCACTCTGGGGGTACCGGCCGTACCCCGCGGTGGGGTAGGACGTACCCCGAATTCGGGGTACAACCGGGGTACGCACGCAGGTTTCGACGAGCTCAACCAGCAAGCAAAGGTTTCGACAGGCTCAACCCACAGGGGGGCCGACAAGCACCACCGCAACGAGAGCCCCCACGAGCATCGACGGCCCGAACGGTATCGACCCGCGGAGCGTCACCCGTTTCAGCGCGAGCGCCACGAGAGCGATCACTCCCCCGACGACGAACGCCGCGAGCAACCCGACCAGCCACGCCGACATTCCGAACCAGCCGAGCAGCAGCCCGATCACGAGCGCGAGCTTCACGTCACCCATGCCCATCGCCGCGGGCGAGATGAGGGCCAGCACGAAGTACACGGCGAACATGGCGGCAGAGCCGACGAGCGCCCACACGAGCGACATCCAGTGGCCCGTCGCCCAGGTCGCCGGCACGAGCAACACGGCGACCGCGCCGAGCGCAGGAAAGACGACGGCGTTCGGCAGGCGCTTCTCGGCGAGGTCGACGATCGACAACACCGTCGCGCATGCGGCGAAGGCGAGCAGGGCGGGGAGGATCCAGGTGAGGCCGAACCGCAGGGCGAGGAGGCCGAATACGCCGGCCGTTGTGATCGCGGACGCAAGTCGCAGCGAGCGGAGGGAGGGCCGCGGCATCCGCTCGCTCTTCATCGACCGTTCGGCCCAGGCAGCGAGCGGCCACCAGCCGAGCGCGAAGCCGAGCAGCGTCGCGACGAGAGTCACGACGAGGCTCGGCCAGGCGAAGGGCATGGGTTGGAGCGTAGCGGGTCGCGGGTTTCGAGACGGCCGCGGACGGCCTCCTCAACCCACGAAGTTCGCCTCAACCCACGAAAGCTCACCCACGAAAAAGCGACTACGCGTCGTCGCGCGAGATGTCGACCATCTCGTCGCGGGGCACGACCTTCACGCGCACGCGACCCTCGGCCGAGCCGAGCGCCTGCTCGTGCTCGTCGAGTCGGTGCCAGCCATCGAGGTCGGTCCAGCGGATGCCGCGCGACTCGAGCATTTCGATGACCGACTCCTCTGACGGGGACTCGGGGTCCCACCAGTTGCCGAGGTCGTTGATGAGGTGCTTGATGGTCTCCATGGCATCGGACTTGGTGTGCCCGATGAGGCCGACGGGGCCGCGCTTGATCCAGCCGGTCGCGTAGACGCCGTACATCTGGCGCGCTTCGCCCGTCTGCTTGTCGCGCGTGAGCACCTGGCCCTCGTGGTTCGGAATGACGCCGAACTTCTTGTCGAAGGGGATGCCGGGCAGCGGCGAGCCGAAGTAGCCGACGGCGCGGTAGACGGCTTGCACGGGCAGCTCGCGGATCTCGCCGGTGCCGACCACGCCGCCCTCGCCGTCGGGCGCGGTGCGCTCCCAGCGGATGGCGCCCACGCGGCCCGAGCCGTCGTCGACGAATTCGAGCGGCTTCGCGAAGAAGTGCAGGTGCAGCCGGCGCGACGCCTGGCCGACCTCGCGCTGGCGCCACTGGTTCAGCACCTTGTCGATGACGAAGACCTGCTTGTTGCCCGAGACGGCCGCGCGTGCGGCGTCGTCGTAGTCGAAGTCTTCATCGTGGAGGATCATGTCGACGTCGCGCAGCTCGCCGAGCTCGCGCAGCTCGAGCGGCGTGAACTTCACCGAGGTCGGGCCGCGACGGCCGAACACGTGCACGTCGGTGATGGGCGAGGCCGCGAGGCCGGCCGCGACGTTCGCGGGGATCTCGGTCGACATGAGGTCTTCGACGTGCTTGGCGAGGATGCGCGCCACGTCGAGTGCGACGTTGCCGTTGCCGATGACTGCGGCCGACTCGGCCTCGAGCGGCCACGTGCGCGGGAAGTCGGGGTGCCCGTCGAACCAGCTGACGAACTCGGCCGCGCCGTACGAGCCCTCGAGCTCGGCTCCCGGGATGTTCAGCGAAGCGTCCTTCACGGCGCCGGTCGCGAAGATCACGGCGTTGTAGTGCTTCTTCAGGTCTTCGAGCGTGATGTCTTCGCCGAACTTCACGTTGCCGAAGATGCGGATGTCGCCGCGGTCGAGCACCTCGCGAAGGGCCGTGATGATGCCCTTGATGCGCGGGTGGTCGGGCGCGACGCCGTAGCGCACGAGCCCGTAGGGCGCGGGCAGGTGATCGAAGAGGTCGATCGAGACGTCGAAGTTGCGTTCGGCCTTCAGCAGGATGTCTGCGGCGTAGATGCCGGCGGGGCCTGCCCCGACGATCGCCAGTCTCAGCTTGTTCCTCGTCACGTGCGTGGTCTCTCCATCAGCTCTCGCGCTCGACGACCGTCTCTGCGAATCGTGTGAGCGCCTTCTTCACGCTGCCCTCTGGCAGCGGCGCGAGTGCGTCGACCGCCTCGCGCGCCCAACGGTGGGCCTCAGCGAGCGTAGCGCGCGTGGCTTCGTGTTCCCGGAGTTCGGCGACGATCGCGTCGATCGTCTCCTTCGAGGGCACGATGCGCGACGCCATCGTGTTGGTGTCGATCGGGTCGGCGGCAGCAGCCGGTCCGGTGGTGATGACCACGTCGCGCTCGATGCGCTCGAGCAGTGCAGCGGATGCCGCGTCGGTGGCGGCGTGCTCGGCGAGCCGGAGCATCGGCAGCGTCACGACGCCCGCGCGCAGGTCGGTGCCGGGCACCTTGCCGGTCTCGGCGGGCTGCGGCGAGAGGTCGATGACGTCGTCGACGAGCTGGAACGCCACGCCGATCTTCTCGCCGAACTCGATGATCGGTTCTTCGAAGCCGGGGTCGGCGCCCGAGAAGATGATGCCCGACTGCGCGGCGGCGGCGATGAGCGAACCGGTCTTGTCGGCAAGCACCTGGATGTAGTGCGCGATGGGGTCGTCGCCCGGCTGCGGGCCGACGGTCTCGTGCAGCTGCCCGAGCACGAGTCGCTCGAAGGTGCGCGCCTGCATGCGGATGGCGCCCTCGCCGAGGCCTGCCATCAGCTGGCTGGCGCGTGCGAACAGCAGGTCACCCGTGAGGATCGCGACCGAGTTGCCCCACACCGCTTGCGCGCTCGGCACTCCGCGGCGCCGGTCGGCGTCGTCCATGACGTCGTCGTGGTACAGGCTCGCGAGGTGCGTGATCTCGATGGCTTCGGCCGCGATCACGACGTCGTCGGTGACGCCGGCGCCGAGCTGCGCGGTGAGCAGCGTCAGCATGGGGCGCACGCGCTTGCCGCCCGCCTGGAGCAGGTAGCGCGTCGAGACATCCGCGATGGTGTCGGCGAAACGCACCTCTTGCAGGAGGCCGGCCTCGACGCGATCGAGCCCCGCGTCGATCGCCTTCACCATGGCCTTGTCGGCCGAGGTCGCGAAGACGCGCTCGCTGAGCCCGAGATTGGCGGCGAGCGATGAGCCTCGACGGGCGACCGGGTGACTCGGTTTCACGCTCACTAGCCTATCGGGGTCGATATGCACGGCCGTGCGTCGGCCATGGCGAATCGAACGGGCGCCGATCGCCGCTCAGGCGACGGGCTTCGTCGCGCGGTGCAGGGCCACGACGCCGAGGGTGAGGTTGCGCCACGCGACATCCGCATAGCCGGCCTCGCGAATCCACCCGGCGAGGGTGCGCTGGTCGGGCCAGGCGTTGATCGACTCGTTGAGGTAGTCGTAGGCGGTGTCGTTCGAGCTCGAGAGCTTCACGAGCGGCGGCATGACGTAGCGCTGGTAGATGCCGTAGCCCGTGCGCACGAGCGGCACGGGCGGGGTGGAGAACTCGCAGATGACGAGTCGGCCGCCGGGCTTCGTCACGCGGAAGAATTCGGCGAGCGCCTTCTTGGGCTCGTTGACGTTGCGCAGACCGAACGAGATGGTGACGGCGTCGAACTCGTCGTCGCCGAAGGGCAGCTTCGTGGCGTCGGCCTCGACGAACACGAGGTTCTGAACGCCGGCCTGCCGCTTGCGGCCGACCTCGATCATGCCGGGCGAGAAGTCGGCGGCGACGACGGATGCCCCCGACTTCGCGAGGCTCGCACTCGAGGTGCCGGTGCCGGCGGCGACGTCGAGGATGCGCTGGCCCGGCTTCGGGTCGACCGCCCGGGTCGTCGCGACGCGCCAGAGCGGCGCGTTGCCCACCGAGAGCACGTTGTTGGTGCGGTCGTAGCTCGCGGCGACGCGATCGAACATCGCCGACACCTGGCCGGGCTGCTTGCCGAGATCTGCGCGGGTCATGCCTCGATCCTACGGCGCGCGGCCGGGCGTAGGCTGGGGCGGTGAGTCAGACGGATGGCGCGGCACAGGCCGTGAATGCTCGGCTCGTCGTTCGCACCGTGGCCGTCGATGAGACGGAGCCGCTGATTCCGCGCGCCGATCCGCGGCATCCGCTCGTCTGGATGCGCCGCGGCGAGGGCATCGTGGGGCTCGGCGAGGTCGTTCGCATCGAGACGACCGGCGCGACCCGCGTCGAAGACGCCGCCGCAGCATGGACCTCGCTCGCCGCCCTCGCCGAGATCGACGACCGCGTGGGCCTGCCCGGCACCGGGCTCGTGGCATTCGGCGCCATCGCGTTCGCCGACGAGTCCGAGGCGACGAGCGTGCTCATCGTGCCCGAGCTCGTCATGGGCCGCCGCGACGGGCGAGCCTGGGTCACGCGCATCTCGCTCGACCCGGTCGACGAGGCGACGGATGCCTCCGGCTCCGCCGACGCCGTCGCCGTGCTGCCCGAACCCGCGCCGAAGCGACAGGTGCCCCGCGTGGCGTTCACGCCGGGCTCGCTGCCGCCCGATGCGTACGAGTCCGCCGTGGCCGAGGCCGTGCGCCGCATCGACGCCGACGAGCTCGAGAAGGTGGTTCTCGCCCGCCAGCTCGTCGGCGAACTGCATGAGGACGCCGGGCTGCGGGCCACGATCAACCGCCTCGCAGAGGATTACCCCGACACGTGGGTCTTCGCCGTCGACGGGCTCATCGGCGCGAGCCCCGAGACGCTCGTGCGCGTCGACCACGGCACCGTCTCGGCGCGCGTGCTGGCAGGCACCGCGTCGCGCGGCGCCGGCGAAGCCTCCGACCGGGAGCGGGCGCTCGCCCTCGCGGCTTCGGAGAAGGACCGCGCCGAGCACGCCCTCGCCGTCGAGAGCGCCGTGAAGCGGCTCGCCCCGCACACGGCCCGCCTCGACACGAGCCCCGAGCCCTTCACGCTGCAGCTGCCGAACCTCTGGCATCTCGCGACCGACCTCAAGGGCACGCTCGGCGACGGCTCGAGTTCGCTCGACCTCGTGCGGGCCGTGCATCCGACGGCCGCGGTCGCCGGCACCCCGCGGCGCATCGCGCTGCGGGCGATCGCCGAGCTCGAGGGCTTCGACCGCGGTCGGTACGCCGGCCCGGTGGGCTGGATCGACGGCGACGGCGACGGCGAGTGGGCGATCGCGCTGCGCTGCGCACAGGTCGACGCCGACGGCACCGTCACCGCATATGCCGGTTGCGGCATCGTGCACGACTCGGTGCCGGCCGACGAGCTGGCTGAGACCGTGATGAAGTTCCGCCCGATCGTCGAGGCCTTCGGCGGCTAACTGGCGGCGAGGCGCGCCTGCTGTTCGGCGACGTCGTAGTCGGCCTTCGGCCACTCGAGCCGCATGCCCTCGAGCGCGTCGATCAGCAGGTGCTGCACGGCCAGCCGCGCGTACCACTTGCGATCGGCGGGCACGACGAACCACGGGGCATCCGTCGTCGCCGTTCGTTCGAAGACGAGCTGGTACGCCTTCGCGTACTCGTCCCACAGCAGTCGCTCGTCGACGTCGCCGGGGTTGAACTTCCAGTGCTTGTCGGGTCGGGCGAGCCGCTCGGTGAGGCGCGCCTTCTGCTCGTCGCGCGAGATGTGGAGCATGACCTTGATGATCGTCGTGCCGGTGGCGGTCAGCTCGGCCTCGAACTCGTTGATCGCTCCGTAGCGCCGCTCGATCTCGTCGGGCGAGGCGAACTCGCGCACCCGGCCGATGAGCACGTCTTCGTAGTGCGAGCGGTCGAAGACGCCGAGCATGCCGGGACCCGGCGTCTGCTTGTGTACGCGCCAGAGGAAGTCGTGCTCCAGCTCTTCGGGTGTCGGCTTCTTGAACGCGGCGAGCTGCACACCCTGCGGGTCGACGGCGCCCATGACGTGCTTGACGATGCCGCCCTTGCCCGCCGTGTCCATGGCCTGCAGCACCAGCAGGATGCGCCGCTCGTCGCCCATGCGGCTCATCGCGAAGAGCTGCTCCTGCAGCTCGGCGAGGATCTCGGCACCTTCGGCGAGCGCCTTCTGCCCGTCGGCCTTGTCGCCGTCGAAGCCTGGATTCGCCCGCGTGCCGGTCTTCGACAACTCGAACCCCTCGCCGACGCGCAGCAGGTCGGCGGGATCGGCGGTCCAGTACGTCTCGCGGCTCATGGGTCCATGATGCCGAGCGAGCGGATGCCGCGGCAAGGGTCAGCGCGGAAGCGGAACCTCGAGGATCGACGGCCCGTCGACCCGGGTGCCGAGCGCGTCATGCAGCTCGGAACGCGTCGTCGCCCGCGTATACGCCCAGCCGTATGCGCCGGCGAGCGCCGCGAGATCGACATGCTGCGGCGTGAACTGCACGCGGTCGAAGGCCTCAGCCGGCGCGGATGCCGCGACCTCGAGCGAATCGAAGATGGTGCCGCCGCCGTCGTTGCCGACGATGAGCTGCACTCGGGGTCGATGCTCACCGTCGCCGAGGAGCATCGAGCCGACGTCGTGCAACAGGGTGAGATCGCCGATGACGGCGCGGGTCACGCCGCCCCGGGCTGCGTTCGGCGCCGGTGCGGCGAGCGCCGCGGCATCCGCTTCGCCCGAGCCCGAGCCTGAGCCTGAGCCCGCTCCCGACGACGGCGACGGCGAGGCCTCGCCGGTCTCCCCCGGAAGGGCCGACTGGCTTGCGATCGCGATGCCGACGGCCGTCGCGACCGTGCCGTCGATGCCCGCGAGCCCGCGATTGGCGTGCACGGGGATGCGGCGACCGGGCACCGCTCGGTCGGCGTCGCGGATGAGTCGAGAGGCGCCGAAGAGGAGCCGGTCGTGCGGCCAGGTCGCCGACCACACGGCGTCGACGAGCATGCGCCGGGTGACCGGTGCCCGCATCGCGGCGAGCTGCGCCTTCATGTACTCGCGCTGGGCCTCGAAGTCCGACGCGTGCCCGGTCTCGTCGACGCCGTCGCGCTGCAGCGGCATCGTCGGTAGCCCGGCGTCGACGAGCATGCGACTCGCCCGCACCCAGCGGCCGGTCCATGCGCGCTCCTCACTGCTCTGCTGGCGCGACTCCGTGTGCACCGCGCGTTCGAACCGGGCGACGCGGCGGCCGGGATTGAACCACTCGATGCCCCACGGAGCCACGACGATCGTCTCGACGCCGTCGCGCTGCACGAGGGCGGGCACCTCGCGCGAGAGGGTCGGGTGTCCGAAGACGACGACACGCTCGATCTCGTCGCCGAAGCCCGGCTCGGCCATCAGCTCGCGATAAGCGACGACGAGGTTCGGCCCGAAGTGGGCGCCGCTCGAGACCTCGGCGATGAGCGGCCATCCGCCGTCGCGGGCGAACTCCTCCGCGCCCGGGCCGGCTCCGGCACCGGCCACGACGATCGTGCGGGGGCCGGGCTCGATGAGGGCGCTATGCGATGCCGGTGGTCGAGCAGCGAGCGCAGCGAGCGTCTCGAGACCATCACCTGGGGCGGGTCTCGAGACGCGCTCTCCTCCGTCGGGCGCTCCTCGACCCGCGAACGAGATGGCCGCAGACAGCGGCTCCCGCAGCTGGAGGTTCAGGTGCACGGGGCCGGGGCCGGGATGCGGCACGAGCTGCCCGTCGCCGTCGCGACCGAGTGCGGCGGCGACGGCCTCGCGAGCGAGGCGCGCCGCGGCATCCGCTTCACCGGGTGCACCTTCGGGAGCGGCGACGTCGCGCTCGAGCCGCACCGCGCCGGCGAAGATGCCGGGCTGCATGGTCGTCTGGTTCGAGCGGATGCCGCGGAGTTCTGCCGGGCGATCGGCCGAGAGCACGATCAGCGGCACGCCCGAGTGATGCGCCTCGAGCACTGCGGGGTGCAGGTTCGCGACGGCCGTTCCCGACGTCGTGATGACCGGCACCGGGCGACCCGACTCGACCGCGAGGCCCAAGGCGAGGAACGCGGCGCCGCGCTCGTCGATGCGCACGTGCAGGCGCACGGCGCCCGCACGCTCGAGTTCGGCGGCGGCGAGGGCGAGCGCCTGCGACCGTGAACCCGGCGCGACGACGAGATCGACGACGCCCTCACGCACGAACGCCGTGAGCAGGGCCAGCGCGCTGTCGCTCGCGGGGCTCGCTACGGGTGACCGGTCGGGCTCAGCCATTCGGCCGGCCGGACGGACCGGGCTCACCCGGCGTCTCGGGGGTGTCGGGCCGCTTGCGTTCGGTGCCGGCGGTGCCGTCGGGCTGCGCGTCGTCGCCGGACGCGGCGTCGCGGTCGAGTTCGGCGAGCTCCTGCTCCATGCGGCGGATGCGCTCGGCCTGCTCGGCCTCGCTGCCGAGACGGCGCAGGAAGTCGGCGTCGTCGTCGGGAGCCACGGTGCGGTTGCGACCGCTGGGAACGCGGCCGGCACGACCCCGCCCGATGATGAACCAGAGCAGTCCGCCGATGATCGGCACGAAGAGGATGACGACGATCCACCAGCCGCGGCTCAGCCCGCGAACCCGTGAACGGTCGAAGAAGGCGCAGTCGGCGACGGCGTAGATGGAGAAGACCACCGCGGCCACGATCAGCACCACGTACAACCGCACCATGGCCCCAGTCTAGGCGTGCGGGCGGGGTTCCCGGCTGTGAGTGCGCTCAGCCGGGCCGACCTAGACTGGTCGGGTGAAATCCGTGCCCGTCTGGATCTGGTACACCGCGCTGCGGGTGCTGCTGTTCGCCGTACCGCTCGCAGTGCTCCTGATCGCGGGCGTCGACGTCTGGGTCTCGGCGGCGGTCGCCGCACTGTTCGGGCTGAGCGCGTCGCTCATCTTCCTGCGCCGGGCGCGCGATGCCATGTCGAGCGACCTCTACGCCGCCCGCCACCGCGAGACGCCCGTCGTGAACACCGACGACGAGGCCGAAGACGCCGCGATCGAGCACCGCGCCGACGAGCGCTGAGCCTCTCCCGGACGACCTGATCAGAGCGCGAACGCCAACCCGAGCCCGATGCCGTAGACGAGGGCCGTGAGGCTCGCGAGCTGCAGCGCGAGGATCAGCTCTCGCGGAGTCTTCGCCGTGAGCACGATGAGGCAGGCCGGCAGCGCCGCGAGCAGGCCGAACATGACGAGCCACGCCGTCGGGTAGAGCAGTGCGAAGAACGCGACGATCCCGAACGGCACGAGCATGAAGACCGTGAAGAGGATGCGCCCCGCGAGCGGGCCGACGAGCACGGCGAGCGTGCGCTTGCCCGCCACCTTGTCTTGCACGACGTCGCGCAGGTTGTTGGCCATGAGCACCGCGCACGCGATGAGGCCCACGCCCACGCCGCCCACCCAGGCCTCGAAGTTCACGGTGAGCGCCTGCACGAACGCAGACCCGGCCGTCGCGACGAGCCCGAAGAACACGAAGACGAACAGTTCGCCGAGACCGTAGTAGCCATACGGATGCTTGCCGCCCGTGTAGAACCAGGCGGCGACGATCGCCACCGCACCGACGGCGAGCAGCCACCACTGGCCCGTCACGATCGTGAGGGCGAGGCCGGCGATCGCCGCGAGCGCGAAGAAGCTCAGCGCGACGGCGAGCACCTGCTTCGGCCGCGCGGCGCCCGAGCCGGTGAGACGAGCGGGGCCGACCCGGTGCTCGTCGGTGCCGCGCACCCCGTCGGAGTAGTCGTTGGCGTAGTTGACGCCGATCTGCAGCGCGAGCGCGACGACGAGCGCGAGCAGCGCCCGCGCGGGGTGCCACGGCCCGTCGGGGATCGCGACGATGCCCGCGCCGGTGCCGAGGGCGACGGGTGCGATGGCGAGCGGCAGCGTGCGCAGCCGCGCGCCCGACACCCAGTCAGCCGCCGTGGCGCGGTCGCGCACGCCGGGCGTGGTGCCGGGCTTCGCCGGCGTCGCCGCTCCGCGAGCGGCCTTCGCCGGGTTGCCGCTGCGACCGGGCGGGCGGGACTTCCCGGCGAGGTCGGCGGCGGGGTTCAGTCGTTCGGGTTTCGGGCGGGCCACACGAACATGCTAGTTCGCGCGCCGCGCCGAATCCTCGGTGCCGGGCGTGCTCGCCGTGCCCGCCGACTCGGCGAGCAGTGACGCGAGACGTCGCCGGTCGGGCTTGCCCGAGGCGAGCTGCGGCAGGGTGTCGAGTCGCAACAGCCACACGGGCCTGGCGGCGGGCACGAGCCCCGCGGCATCCGTCGCTGCCGCCAACTCGACAAGACCAGCGGATGCTGCGGCATCCGCCACCGTGACCGCCGGGCGCTGGCCCCACTCCGCGTCGTCGACGGCGACCACGACGGCCCCGGCGAAGCCCGGGATGGCGCGCACGGCGCGTTCGACCTCGCCGAGCACGACCTTGACCCCGCCCGAGATGATCACGTCATCCGCACGCCCCGAGATGCGCAGGCGACCGTCGGCAGCGAGTTCGCCGAGGTCTCCCGTGCGATACCAGCGCGTGCCCCGCCGATCGGTCGGGAAGGTCACGGCCGTGCGCTCGGGGTCGCCGAGGTACCCCTCGGCGAGCATCGGTCCCGAGAGTTCGACGAGGCCGTCGACGATGCGGACCCCGACGCCGTCGAGCGGACGACCGTCGTAGACGCACCCGCCGGCGGTCTCGCTCGAACCGTAGGTGCGCACGATCCGTGCGCCGAGCTCCTCGGCCCTGGCCGCGAGCTCGGGGGCGAGCGCCTGTCCGCCGACGAGCACGGCGTCGAAGCCGCGGAGCGCCGCAGCCACGAACGCGTCCCGATCGGCGCGGTCGACGATGCGGGCGAGCTGTACGGGCACGAGCGAGGTGTAGCGCGGTGCGTCGGCACCGAGTCGGGCGGATGCCGCGGCGAACGCCTCCGCGCTGAACGGCCCGTCGGCCGCGAGCACGGGTGACCCGCCGCCGAGGATGGAACGGACGAGCACCTGCACACCCGCGATGTAGTGCCCCGGCAGCGCGAGCACCCAGCGCCCGTGACCGTCGAGGCGGTCAGCCGTCGCGTCGGCGCTCGCGATCAGCGCGTCGGCCGAGAGCATCACCCGCTTCGGGGCATCCGTCGACCCGCTCGTCTCGACGACGAGGGCCACATCGTCGTCGACTTCACCGGGTTGAGGAGGGCGCCCAGCGCCCGTCTCGACACCCGGCGCATCGGGAACCGGCCAGACGGCGTCGCCGCCGCCGAGCGCTTCGCGGAGGGCCGAGGTCAGCTCCGCGACATCCGCTGCTCGAACCCGACGAAGTGGTTTCACGGGCGCCACCCGCACCGCATGAGCCGGTGACCCGTAACCGGCATCAGTAGTGCCACGGGTAGGGACCCCAGTCGGGGTCGCGCTTCTCGAGGAACGCGTCTCGGCCCTCGACGGCCTCGTCGGTGCCGTAGGCGAGGCGCGTCGCCTCACCGGCGAAGACCTGCTGGCCGACCATGCCGTCGTCGACCGCGTTGAACGCGAACTTCAGCATGCGCACAGCGGTCGGCGACTTCGTGAGGATCGTGCGGGCCATCGCGATCGCCTCGCGCTCGAGCTCGGCGTGCGGCACGACCCGGTTCACGGCGCCCATCTCGTACGCGCGGTCGGCCGAATACTCCTCGGCGAGGAAGAAGACCTCGCGGGCGAACTTCTGCCCGATCTGGCGGGCGAAGTACGCGCTGCCGTAGCCGGCGTCGAAGCTGCCCACGTCGGCATCCGTCTGCTTGAAACGGCCGTGCTCGCGGCTCGCGATCGTCAGGTCGCAGACGACGTGCAGGGAGTGCCCGCCGCCCGCCGCCCAGCCGGGCACGACCGCGATGACGACCTTCGGCATGAAGCGGATGAGCCGCTGCACCTCGAGGATGTGGAGGCGCCCGACCGCCGCGTGCCCGTGCGGATCCGCAGAGCCCCCAGCGCCGTCGACGATCGCCGTCTCGGCGTCGGAGTACTTGTACCCGTC
The DNA here is from genome assembly GCF_036576125.1 of Agromyces sp. CCNWLW203. Taxonomy (NCBI): domain Bacteria; kingdom Bacillati; phylum Actinomycetota; class Actinomycetes; order Micrococcales; family Microbacteriaceae; genus Agromyces; species Agromyces sp. CCNWLW203. The sequence goes on from NZ_JAZHYX010000001.1 coordinate 615,265, forward strand.
GCGCCCGCGGATGCGCTGGTCGCCGCCCGAGCAGAACGCCCAACCGCCGTCTTTCGCGCTCGGCCCGTTGCCGGTCAGCAGCACCACACCGATGCGCGGGTTCGTGCGCGCGTCTTCGAGGGCGCGGTAGAGCTCATCGACGGTGTGCGGCCGGAAGGCATTGCGCACCTCGGGCCGGTGGAAGGCGATGCGCGCGATGCGCCCGTCGTTCGAGTGATGGTAGGTGATGTCGGTCAGGCCGCCAGCACCGGCGACAGCGGATGCCGCGTCGGTCCACTCGCTCGCATCGAACAGGTCAGACACCGCTGCGCTCATGCCCCAAGCCTATTCCGCGCGTGCACGCTAGAAGCCGAGCAGCGCCCCGCCGTAACTCGCGACGACGACCACGACCGTGATCACCGCAGCGGTGATGGGAATCAGCGCCGCGATCACGAGCATCACTCCCCCGACGCCGATGAGCACGTTCTTCGCGACCGGCTCCTCGGCGACCTCGACACCCTCGATGCCGAGCTGCTGCAATCCGTCCATTCGCACCCCTTCGTGGGCGTTCACCATAACAGGCCGACATCCCGGCGACCCGGGATGCGAGACTGGGCACATGCTGCCCGAGCCGAACGAACTGCTCGCCACCGCCAGAGTCGTGGCCCTCCCCCTCGTGACGCGCTTCCGCGGCATCGACGTGCGTGAGGCCGTGCTCTTCGAGGGGCCAGAGGGGTGGACCGAGTTCTCGCCTTTCGTCGAGTACGACGACGACGAGGCATCCGCTTGGCTCGCCGCAGCGATCGACTTCGGCTGGACGCCCACGCCGCCTGCGCTCCGCGACCGTATCCCGGTCAACGCGACCGTGCCCGCCGTCGACCCCGACAGCGTCGCCGCCGTGCTCGCGCGTTTCCCCGGATGCCGTACGGCGAAGGTGAAGGTCGCGAGCCCCGACCAGACGCTCGCGCAGGATGTCGCCCGCGTGCGGGCGGTGCGCGAGGCGCTCGGCCCCGAGGGCCGCATCCGCATCGACGCCAACGCCGGGTGGAACGTCGACGAGGCCGAGCACGCGATCCACGCGCTCGCGCCGTTCGACCTCGAGTACGTCGAGCAGCCCTGCCCGAGCGTCGAGGAGCTCGCCGAGATCCGCCGCCGCACGAAGTACATGGGCGTGCCGATCGCCGCCGACGAGAGCGTGCGCCGCGCCGACGACCCGCTCGCCGTGGCGGAGGCCGGCGCCGCCGACCTGCTCGTGATCAAGGCGCAGCCGCTCGGCGGCATCCACCGCGCGCTCGAGCTCATCGGCCGCACCGGCCTGCCCGTGGTGGTCTCGAGTGCCCTCGACACGAGCATCGGCCTGTCGATGGGCGCGCACCTCGCGGCATCCGTGCCCTCGCTCGAATTCGACTGCGGTCTCGGCACCGCCTCTTTGCTGGCAGCGGATGTCACGCGGTCGCCGCTCATCCCCAGCGACGGGTCGATCCCGGTGCGGCGCGTGCTGCCCCACCTCGACCTGCTCGAGCGCTATGCCGCCTCGCCCGAGCGCACCGAGTGGTGGTTCGAGCGCTTGGGGCGCTGCCATGCGGTGCTCGCGGCCGACGCGGCCGACGCCGGCATCATCCCGTGACGGTCGCGCGCTCCAGGTAGCTCGTGATGGCGTCGCGGTTCTTCGCGAGGCATCCGATGCGCTGATCGAGCTGGGCGCGGCGTTCGGCGAGTGTCTCGGCGAGATCGCGCTGGATGACCGGCGCAATGGCGTTCGAGGTGCTCGCGAGACACGGCAGCATGTCGCGGATCACCGCGGTCGGGATGCCCGCTTCGATGAGGCCGCGCACCTGATTCACCCGCTCGATCGCGGAGTCGGCGTACTCGCGGTAGCCGTTGTGCTCACGGGTCGAGCTCACGAGGCCCTGTTCCTCGTAGTAGCGGAGCAGTCGCGTCGCCACGCCCGTTCGCGTCGAGAGTTCGCCGATGCGCATGCCGCCTCCTGAGTCGTCGTGTTCGTCGCCGAGCGCCCGCGTCTGGCGCTCGCCACTTGACCTTCACATTAGTGTCAAGGTTCGACACTGTCGACATGGCATCACCGATCACCGACTCCCTGACCCTGCCGACGCGAGCGGCGTCCGCTGCACCCTCGCGCGGCACAGGCCGCACCCGCCTTCCACTGAACGGCCTGCTCGCCCTCGCCGCCGTCGTCTTCACCGGCGTCGTCACCGAGATCCTCCCCGCCGGGCTCCTGCCGCAGATGAGCGCAGACCTCGGGGCATCCGAGTCCCAGATCGGCCAGCTCGTTGCGATCTACGCGGTCACGACCGCGATCACGGCGATCCCGCTCACCGCCCTCACCCGCAGCCTGCCCCGCAAGCCGCTCCTGGTCGCGCTCGTGCTCGGCTTCGCCCTCGTGAACGGCGTCACGGCGATCGCCGACTCGTACGCGCTCATCCTCATCGCCCGCGTGTTCGGCGGCATGCTCGCCGGCTTGCTCTGGGCGATGGCGGCCGGTTACGCCATGCGCACCGTCGAACCGGAGCACTCGGGCCGGGCACTCTCGATCGCCATGGTCGGCACGCCGCTCGCGTTCGCCTTCGGCCTGCCGATCGCGACCACGCTCGGCGGCGCCATCGGCTGGCGCGCCGCGTTCGGCGTGATCGCGATCGTCGGGGTCGGGCTCGCGATCTGGGCGGCGGCGGCACTCCCCTCGTTCTCGGGCGAGCGCTCCGGCCAGCGACCGAGCCTGTCATCGGTGCTGCGGATGCCGGGACTCGTGCCCGTGCTCGCCACGACCGCGCTGTTCGTGCTCGCCCACAACATCGCGTACACCTACATCGCCCCGATCACCGTCGCCTCGGGCATCGACCGGCACCTCGACCTGGCCCTGCTCGTCTTCGGCGTGCTGGCGGTCGTCGGCGTCATCGGCGCGGGCGTGCTCGTCGATCGCTGGATGCGTTCGATGGTGCTCGTCGCGACGGCCCTGCTCGGCCTCGCGATGATCGTCATCGGCCTGTTCGCGGCCCAGCCCGTCGTCGTCTTCGTGGCACTCGCGGTGTGGGGTGTCGCCTATGGCAGCGCGCCGACCCTGCTGCAGGCCGCGCCGGCGCGCATCGCGGGCGACGCAGCGGATGTCGCGCAGTCGATGGTCGTCGCGACGTGGAACGGCGCGATCGCGGCCGGCGCCTTCCTCGGCGGACTCGCCCTCGACGGTGCAGGGGTCGAGGTGCTGCCGTGGCTGGCGCTGGCACTGCTCGCGGTCGCCGCCGTCATCGCCGCAACCGCACGGGCGGCGTTCCGCCCGGTCGGAGCCGGGGAATGACCTCCACCGGGGCACCCCCACCTTTGGGGAGGGAAACGTGAGCCATACTCCGCTATTCAGGGAGAGCACGGATGCCTCGCGCCGAACCAGGCGCGACCGTGGGGTTCGTGCGCGCATCGGCTTGCGCACCTCACCAACCCGAAGGAACCACACATGTTCAAGCGAACTCTGACCAACATCGGCGCGGGCGTCGCGCTCGCCGCCGCCGTCGCGCTCGGCACCGGCGCGGCCGCCTACGCGCACGAGTGTTTCAACCCGAACCGCTCCGACGCGGGAAACGCGGGCGCATCGAACTCGCAGGCCTGGTTCACCGTTCACGTCGAAGAGCTGACGGCCGGCCTGTCCGAGGAGGACGCGGCGTGCGTGCTCAACGCCTATGCGGCGACCGGCGCACCCACGTCGTTCACCATCCACGTGAAGGGTGCGAACGGCCAGGACGGTGTCGTCGCCGGCAACAACCCGCACGAGGACAAGGCCGGCGACGGCCAGGGGATCGATGAGATCTTCGCCGCGCACGGAGCCGACATCGCCGGCAGCTTCGCGAGCTGCGGCGTCGAACTGCCGTTCCCGCCGGCCTGATCGGCACAAGGAGGCGTATCGAGGCCCCTTCCGAGGTCTCGACACGCCTCCTTCGTCGGCTACTCGACCGACGAATACCCGATCACCAGAGCAGGATCGGCACCGGGAACGACTGCGAGTCGGCGAAGCCCTCGCCACCGTCGAACTCGGTGCGCAGCACGTGCAGGCCGCGGGGCAGCTTCGGCAGCTTGACCTCGAAGCGTCCGCGGTCACCCACCACGAGTTCGACCTCGGCGATGACGGTGCCGCCGTCGAACACCTGCACGGTGCCCTCCGGTGCGTTGCCGTCGATGGCGAACACCTGACCCTGCATCCGAACGGCCGAGCCGGCCTTCGCGAGCAGCTTGTTCGGCGCAGCGACCGTGAACGTGGCGACCGCCGGCGGCGGCTGCTCGTCGACGAGCACGGCGACGCTACGGGCGGGCACGGTGACCGTGCCCGTCGCGGCATCCCACGTCGTCGTCTTCACGACCGCATCGGAACCGTTCGCCTGCGCCTCGGCGAGCGCGAACTCGCGACCGGCGAGCCCTGCGAGCGTCTCGGTGACCGGCTCGGGCGAGGCGTTGAACACGACGAGTGCGCCGTCGAGCTCGGGGTCGACGTCGTCGCCCACGAGGTCGTCGATCTGCATCGCGATCACGCCGGGCGTCGCGCCCTCTCCGCTGTTCGGGAACGTCACCTTCTCATCGATGAGCTCGGCAGACCCGAGCTGCAGCAGGTCGACCGACGAGCGCACGCGCAGCAGGTCGAGAGCGGATGCCTCGGCCGCGGCGATGTCCGCTGCACCCGGCTTGAGGGCCGGGTCGGCGAGGAGCGGCGCCATGACCGACCACTTCTCACCGTTGTCGGCCTCGCCGGGCAAGCCGGAGCCGAAGGTCGACTCCTGCCCCGTCCAGTCGATGCGGTTGAACCAGTCGCCCGAGTTGTAGCTGTTGCGGTCGAGCGACTTCGAGCGCAACAGCTCGGTGCCGGCGTGCCAGAACGACGGCGACTGCGACAGGGTCACGGTCGCGAGCTCGAGCGTGTTCATGCGCACCCGGTCGGCCATCGAGGTGCCGACGGGCAGCTTGAACACCGAGAGGTCGTAGAGCGTCTCGTTGTCGTGGGCGTCGACGTAGTTGATGACCTCGTCGGGCTGATCGGCGTAGCCGGCCGGCGCACCGCGGTAGTCGAGCGCGTCGCCGCGCACGGTCTGCCCCGAGGCATCCGTCAGCTCGTAGGCCCGCAGGTTGCCCGCGAGGCCGAGCTTCACCAGGTCGGTCTGGTGGCCGAGGTCGGCGAGCTGGTCGGCCTGCGACGGCGTGCCCGGCTGACCGTTGGGGTCGGTGCCGAGGCCGGTGCCGAAGCCCTGCTGGAACGTCGACGAGGCGTCGACCGGGCTGCCGCCGTGCACGGCGTCGCGCAGCCGGTCGTTGAAGGTGCCGATGCCCGTGCCGCCGAGCTGGCCCTGCGTGGCCTGCTCGAAGAGGGAATTGTTCGCGACCTCGCCGAAGTTCCAGCCCTCGCCGTACAGGTAGACGGATGACCCGTCGACCCCGTCCTCCTCGAGCGTGAGCTCGTCGAGGGCGGCACGCACGGCCAGCATGTTGACCTTCGAGTGGTGGCCCATGAGGTCGAAGCGGAAGCCGTCGACCTTGTACTCCTTCGCCCAGAGCACGACCGAGTCGACCATGAGCTTCTGCGCCACGTCGTGCTCGGTCGCCACGTTCTGGCAGCACGTCGAGGTCTCGACGTTGCCCGCCGCGTTCAGGCGCTGGTAGTAGCCCGGCACGATCTTGTCGAGCACCGACTTGCCGCCCTGGCCGGCTTCCGCCGTGTGGTTGTAGACCTCGTCGAGCACGACCTGGAGGCCCGTGGAGTGCAGCGCGCCGACCATCTCGCGGAACTCGGCGACCCGTGCGCCGCCGTCGGGCTCGACGGCGTACGAGCCCTCGGGCGCCTGGAAGTGGAACGGGTCGTAGCCCCAGTTGAAGCCGTCGAGGTCGCGGATCGCGTTGAGGCACGCCTGCTGCTCGGGGGAGGCGGGCCCGAACGACGCGAGGTCGCAGTCGGGGGTCGCCTGCGCCGCGCGGTGCTCTTCGATCGTGGCGATGTCGAACGTCGGCAGCAGGTGCACGGTGTTGATGCCGGCCTCGGCGAGCTGCTCGAGTTGCGCGGTGCCGGCGGAGTCCCGGGTGAACGCGCGGTAGGTGCCGCGCTCGGCCTCGGGCACGGTCTCGTCGCCGATCGAGAAGTCGCGCACGTGCAGTTCGTAGATCGCACGGTCGACCGGGCGCTCGACGACGGGTGCCGGGGTCTCCTCCCACTGCGTGGGGCGCAGCGACTCGTCGTCGAGGTCGACGACGACCGAGCGCACCGAGTTGGCCGTCAGTGCGACCGAGTACGGGTCGGTGACCGAGTTCGTCTCGATCGCGCCGGTCGTCGGCGCGTAGACCTCGACCGACCAGCGGTACTCGTCCCCGGCGGTGAGGCCGTCGGCGCTCCAGGTGCCGTCGGCCGGGTCGAAGGTCGCCTCGATCAGCTCAGGGTCACCGGATGCCCCGGCGCTCCACCGCTCGAGCGACACCGACTGCGCAGTCGGCGCCCAGAGTGCGAGGCTCGCGTCGTCACCTTCCCACGTGACACCGAGCGGCACGGATGCCACGGCGTCGCCGTAGAGCGCGTCGAGCACGCCGGGCAGCTGCACGCCGGTGAATGCGGTCAGCTCGTCATCACTGGTCGAGCCGGTCGAGACGCGCTGCGCGACCGCGAGCTGTTCGGTGAGGAGCCTCTGCACCTCAGCGCGGTCGAGGCCGACCGGCCGCAGGGCGAGGTACCCCTCGAGCGCGGGGAACGCCGCGAGTTGCTCGTCGGAGAGGCCCGCCGGGTCGAGTTCGAGCACGACGACGTCGCCGCCGCCCGTGACCTCGCCATCGGCCACCACGAGCGAGGCGTCGCCCGAGTGCTCCAGGGTCCACGAGGCATCCGTCGCCTCTGCGCCGGCCAGCAGTTCGGCGGGCCACGCGAGCGTGGTCTCGTCGACCCAGTGCGCGCGCGCCTCCCCCGTGCCAGCGAGGGGCGGGTCGGTCACGACGATCTCGAGCACGTGCGTGGCGAGGGTGTAGCGGAACTCGACGAGCTTGCCCGTCGTGGCCGTGAACGAGTAGTTCGCTCCGCCGGGGGCGCCGCCGACGCCGTAGTTCTCGTCCCACGACTGGCCGTGCGCGACCTTCGTCTCGTAGGCGCCGTCGGTGATCTCGTCGGTCGCGAACGTGAAGACGCCGTCCTTGTCGCCGTCCTGCACGAGCGAGGCGAGGCAGTCGGGCTGCCAGTCGCCGGGGCATCCGACCTCCGACTGGAAGCTGCCGGGCAGCGTCACGACGGGGCCCTCGGCGGTCGAGGAGACGACCTTCGTGTCGGGGTTCCAGAAGAACGTGATCGGCCCGCCCGCGTGCGAGTAGGTGACGTTGCCGCCGTTCGGCTCGCCGTTCGCGCCGTAGTTGACGTCCCAGCTGCCGTTGATCGCGACCTTGTACTCGTAGTCGCCGGGCGCCACGTCGAAGGTGCCGGAGTAGATGCCGTCGGCGCGGAGCGTCAGCTTCGCAGCCTCGCAGCCCGGAGCCCAGTCGCCCGCGCAGCCCATCTCGGAGTTGTGCGAGCCGGGCACCGTCACGAGGTCGATCGGCTGCTCGGGCTCCTCCTCGTCGACCAGGTTCACGGCGTTGCCGACCGAGGCGTAGGTGCTCGCCGCGGCACGGTTGCCCGCGGCATCCGTCGAGATCGCGCGGTACTCGAGCAGGGTGCCCGCGTCGAGGCCCGCCGTGTCGTGGAACACGCGGGGACTCGTGTCTTCTGCCGTGCCGAGCGCGTGCCAGGCGTCATCGCCCGTGGCACCGGCGACGCGCCAGGCGAAGCTCGTCTCCTGCCAGGTCGCGTCGTCGATGTCGGCGACGACGGGGGTGATGCCGGTCACGCCCGCACCGGCGACCGGCGTCGACACCGAGATGGCGGATGCCGCGTCGGGCGCGCTCACCGCACGGTCGGCCTTCCAGACGACCGCGCTGAGCGGCGGCACGGTGATCGAGGCGACGCCGTCGGCGTTCGCGGTGACGGCCGCGCCGTCGCCCGACAACACCGAGAAGGCGCCGTCCTTCGTGAGCGTCGACACGTCGACGGTGCGCGGTTCGTTCGCGTTGTTCGCGGCCACGAGGTACTCGACCTGCTCGGTGCGGTCGACGCGGCTGAAGGCGTAGACGCCCGCGCCGTTGTCGACGTAGCGCTCGATCTGCGCGCCCGTCGCGAGAGCCGGGTGCGCCGCGCGCAGGGCGGCGAGCTCGGAGATGTGCGCGTAGAGCGGGGCATCCGTGCCGAAGCGGTCGACGTTGCCCGCCGTCTCACCCGTGACGAGCGGCTGGTTCTGGTACTCGGCCACCTGGCTCGCGAAGAGCGTCTGCCGGGCGTCCTTGTCGCCGCCCGTGCCCGCGAAGCCCTGCTCGTCGCCGTAGTAGACGACCGGCTGGCCGCGAGTGAGGAAGAGCAGCTCGTGCGCGAGCTCGTCACGTGCGAGCGGAGCATCCGTCGACTGCAGGAAGTAGCCGACGCGACCCATGTCGTGGTTGCCGAGGAAGGTCGGCAACGCCGTCGCCGAGGAGCCCGGCGTCGTGTAGTAGTCGTCACCGGCGAAGAGCGACTGCAGGTTCTTGGCCGAGTTGCCGGCCGCGAAGCTCACCGCCTGGGACTGGAAGGTGAAGTCGAGCACCGAGTTCATGTCGGTGTTGCGCACATACGGGCTGAGCTTCTGCGGGTCGGCGTCGTAGACCTCGCCGAACATGAAGAAGTCGGGCTTGCCGGCCGCGTGCGCGTAGTCGAGCACCTCGGTCGACCACTGCTCCCAGAACTCGAAGTTGACGTGCTTGGCGGTGTCGATGCGGAAGCCGTCGATGCCGAGATCGACCCACTGCTGGTACACGTCGACGAAGCCGTTCACGACGGTCGGGTGCTCGGTCATGAGGTCGTCGAGGCCCGAGAAATCGCCGTAGGTGACCGACTCGCCCTCCCACGTCGAGTCGCCGCGGTTGTGGTACAGCGTGGGGTCGTTGAGCCAGGCCGGCACCTTGAGCTCGGCGTCGTCTGCCGTGAGGCTCGGCGTGTACGGGAAGCTCGACGCGGCGTCGAGCGCCGGGAAGTCGGCACCGGTGTCGGCGTCGGCGAAGTCGGCCGGGTCGAAGGCGGCGCCGTCGGCGTCGAGGTAGGGACTCGTCGCCTGGTCGATGTAGGAGTACTGCTGCTCCTCGTAGTCGATGACGTCGGCCGTGTGGTTCGTGATGATGTCGAAGTAGACCTTGATGCCCTTGTCGTGGGCCTCGGCGATGAGCGCCTCGAGCTCGGCGTTCGTGCCGAGGTGCGGGTCGATCTGGGTGAAGTCGGTGATCCAGTAGCCGTGGTAGCCGGCGCTCACGTTCGCGCCTTCGCCCTGCACCGGGCGGTTCTTGAAGCTCGGGGTGAGCCAGATCGCCGTCGTGCCGAGGCCGTCGATGTAGTCGAGCTGCTGCCGCAGGCCCGCGAGGTCGCCGCCGTTGTAGAAGCCCTTGTCAGTGGGGTCGTAGCCCGTTGCGAGCCGGTCGCCGGCCAGGCCGCCCGTGTCGTTCGACGGGTCGCCGTTGGCGAAGCGGTCGGTCATGACGAAGTAGAACACCTCGTCGCTGCCGGCCTGGCGCACGGGGTCGGCCACCAGTTCGGCATCGGATGCCGCGTCGTAGGCGCCGCGCAGCGTGGCATCGGTCGCCTCGAGCCCGACCTTCTTGAGGTTGTCGTCGAAGACCACGCGCACGGCGGTGTCGCCCGCGACCGTGAGCGGGATGTTGTCGCCGCCGCCGTTCAGCCCGTAGGCCTCGTCCCAGCCGTCGTTCACGGCGACCTTGTACTCCCATGTGCCGGCGGGGATCGTGAAGTCGGCCGCGAAGACACCCGGGGTGCCGGTGGCGGTCAGCTCGGTCTCGGCGCAGGCCGGATCCCAGTCGCCGGCGCAGCCGAGCTCGCTCTGCAGCGAGCCGACGAGGGCGAAGGTGCGCGCCTCGTCAGCCGAGGCGGCGAGGCCCGGCACCACGGTGAGCACGGATGCCGCGAGCCCTCCTGCCACCACGAGGGCGAACCAGCTTCGTGCACGTGCGCGTTGCGTCATCCTTGACTCCCGATTCCCGGCACGACGACGTGCCTCCTCCGACCACTGGCGGCGACGCTAGCAGCGGATCACGGGTTAATGCAAGCGCTTACAGCTCGGATGGCACGCGCTCACGGCTTGCGCGCCGGTCAGGGGCGCGCAAGAGTGCAAACGCTCTCAGGCATGCTGGAGCGGCAGGCCGCGACGGATCAGAGACCCGAGTAGGCGTGCAGGCCCTTGAAGAAGAGGTTCACGACCGTGAAGTTGAAGAGCACCGTGGAGAAGCCGATGATCGCGAGCCACGCCGAGCGCGAGCCCCGCCAGCCTCGTGTCGCACGAGCGTGGATGTAGCCGGCGTAGACCACCCAGATGATGAAGGTCCACACCTCCTTGGTGTCCCAGCCCCAGTAGCGGCCCCAGGCCTTCTCGGCCCAGATCGCCCCGGCCATGAGGGTGAACGTCCACATGATGAAGCCGATGATGTTGATGCGGTACGCGAGGTTCTCGAGCGTGACCGCATCGGGCAGCGTCGCGAGGAAGGTGAGCTTCGCGGCCTTCGCCGACGCGAGGATCGACTCGCGGCGCGCCTGCATGAGCTGCACGACCGAGAGCGCGAATCCGAGGGCGAAGAGGCCGACCGACGCGCTCGCCACGAACACGTGGATCACGAGCCACGGCGACTGCAGCGCCGGCGGCAGCGGCACGACGCCCACGTAGAAGTTCACCGTGGCGATGCCGAGCAGCACGAGCACGAGGCCCGTGATGAAGGTGCCGAGGAACCGCAGGTCGAGCTTCACGACCACGAGCACGATGAGGAAGACCGTGGTGACGATGAGCGTGCCCGTGAGCGCGAACTCGTACATGTTCGCCCACGGCACCCGGCTCGCGGCGAGGCCGCGCAGCACGGTGCCCGAGAGGTGCAGGAGCCACGCGAGCACCGTCATCGCGACGCCGACGCGCAGTGCGGGCGAACGGCCGTAGGCGACGGATGCCGCCGGCTTCGCCGCGACCGCAGAGCGCGGGCTGCGCGGTGCGCCGACCGCGACGGTCTCCTTCGCCTCGACGCGAGCTGCGGCATCCGCTGCTGCCGTGGCTGCTGCCCCGCGCTTCGCGAGGTCGATCGAGAACGCGATGAACGCGATCGCGTAGACGGCCATGGCCGAATACACGCAGAGAATGGAGATCTCGTCGAGGGTCAACTGCACTGTTCTACCTTACGTCGAAGACTTCTCGGGGGCATCCGCGGTCGCCGAGGATGCCGCGGGGCCGGCGTGCTTGTCGGCGAAGCCGGTCACGGCCTCTTCGAGGCCCGGGTCCTCGCCGCGGGCGAGCGCCGCGTACTCGAGCACGACGCGGCCGTCGGGCCTCGTCACGGCCTTCACCCACATGCGCCGGCGCGGCACGAAGAGCGAGACGAGGAGCCCGCCGAGGATGAGCGCCGCGAAGGCGAGCACCCACATCTGCGTCGGGTCGTGGTGCACGTCGAAGCTCGCGAAGCGCGGCACGCTCTGCGCGTAGTTGCGGTCGGCGGCCGCAGCGTCGGCATCGTCGCCGGCGTCGGCACCCACGTCGACCGCGGGCGCGGCACCCGGCGTGACGTCTTCGAAGGTCACCGTGCCGAGGCCGTTCGGCAGCTCGGTGGTCTCACCGGGCTTCAGCTCGATCGAGTCGACGCCGGTCTTGCCGCCGGTGAGCTGCTCGAGGGTCGAGGTGTCGAGCGCGTACACCGAGGTGGGCGTGCCCTCGTCGATGCCGAGGTCGCCCTCGTAGACGTTGAGCGTCAGCACCGGCAGGATCAGGTCGGGGTAGCTCGAGGTGTACGCACCCGAGGTGAGCTCGGTCTGCGTCGGGTAGAAGAAGCCCACCATGCCGAGCTGCTCGGGCATGCCGTCGGGCACCTTCACGACGCCGATCGAGGTGAGGTTCGCGTCCTGCGGCAGGAACGGCACGGCGTCGGTGAAGACGACCTCGCCGTCGGCGTTCCGCACGGTGATCGTCGGCGCGTAGCCGTTGCCGAGCAGGTACACGTCGGTGCCGTGCGTGTAGAGCGGCTCGTTGACCTTGACGGTGCGGTCTTCGGGCTCGTCGCCTTGCCCCTGCACGGTCACGTGCGCCGCGAAGTCGATCGGCTGGCCGATCGCCTCCTGATTGCGCGTCTCGTAGACCGCATCGAGGCGCTCGAGCGAGAGCTTGTAGGGCGTCAGGCGGGTATCGGAGAAGAAGCGCCCCGGGTTGAACGAGTCGTAGGCGGCGAGCGTGTTCACGAAGGTCTGGCCCTCGACGATCACGCGCTGGCCAGAGAAGCCGAATCCACCGCCGAAGCCGACGGCCACGAGCACGCCGACGAGCGCCGTGTGGAAGACGAGGTTGCCGGTCTCGCGCAGGTAGCCGCGCTCGGCCGAGACGGATGGCTCGCCGCGCAGCTCGTACCGCTCCACGCGGTAGCCGGCCTGGCGCAGCTGCTTCGCCGCGGAGTCGATCGCCGCGGCGGCCGTCTCGCCCTCGGGAAGCTCACGCTCGGTGAACCCCGCGAGACGCGACAGGCGCACCGGGGTGCGCGGCGGCCGCGCCCGCAGCGCCTCGAAGTGGTGCTTCGTGCGCGGAATGATGCAGCCGATGAGCGAGACGAAGAGCAGCAGGTAGATCGCCGAGAACCACGCCGACGTGTAGACGTCGAACATCTGCACGTTGTCGAGGATCGGCGCGAGCCTCGGGTTGTCGTCGAAGTACTGCGTGACGCCGTTGGGGTCGCTCGAGCGCTGCGGCACGAGCGAGCCGGGCACCGCGGCGATCGCGAGGAGCAGCAGGAGCAACAGCGCGGTGCGCATGCTCGTCAGCTGCCGCCAGGCGAAGCGGAGCCAGCCAACGAAGCCGAGCTTCGGCTGGTTGACGGGCGTCTCGCCGGGGTCGGCCTCGGTCGAGTCGATGTGGTCGGCGGGCCGCGAGGGCGCGCCGGGGTCAGATTGCGGGGACAAAACCCGTGATCACCGCCTGCAGCTCGTACATCCAGATGGACCAGATGCCCGTCACCATGAGCACGCCGATCACGATGAGCAGCGCACCTCCCGCGATGTTGATCGCGCGGATGTGGCGACGGAGGAAGGCGAGGGAGCCCGTGACCCAGCTGAAGCCGGCTGCCACGAGCAGGAACGGGATGCCGAGGCCCACGCAGTACGCGAGGCCGAGCAGCACGCCGCGGCCGGCCGACGCGGAGTCGGCGCTGAGGGCGAGCACGACGGCGAGGGTCGGGCCGATGCACGGGGTCCAGCCGAGGCCGAACACGATGCCGAGCAGCGGCGCCCCGGCGAGGCCGGTCGCGGGTCGCCACGACGGCTTGATCGTGCGCTGCATGAACGTGAACTGGCCGATGAAGACGAGCCCCATGAGAATCAGCAACACGCCCGCGACGCGCACGATGGCGTCGGCGTAGCGCACGAGCCACGACCCGGCGAAGCCCGCGACGAGGTTGAAGCTCACGAAGACGATCGTGAACCCGACGACGAAGAGCAGCACCCCGAGCAGCAGCCGTCGGCGGTTCTTCCGCTCGGTGGCGGCGTCGGCCGAGGCATCCGTGAAACCGCCGAGGTAGCCGAGGTAGCCCGGCACGAGCGGCAGCACGCACGGAGAGAGGAAGGAGACGAGGCCCGCGGCGATCGCGATCGGCATCGCCGCGAGCAGCTGCCCGTTCAGCACGATCTCGCCCGCGCCCATGCGCTAGGCCTGCTCGGCGAGGAGGTCGTCGATGATCGTCTGCAGGATCGAGGCGTCCTTCAACTGGCCGAGCACGCGCGCGGCGACCCGACCGTCCTGGTCGAGCACGATCGTCGTCGGCACCGCGGCCGGCGGCACCTTGCCGGCGAACGCGAGCTGCGCCTCACCGCTCTCGACGTCGAGCACCGAGGGGTAGCCGATGCCGTAGTCCTTCTCGAACGGTGCGGCGGTGCCCGCCTGATCCCGCACGTTCACGCCGACGAAGCTCACGTCGGCGGGGTCGACCGCCTCGTGCACCTCCTGCAGGATCGGCGCTTCGGCGCGGCACGGCGCGCAGCCCGCGTACCAGAAGTTGACGACCTGGACCTTGCCCGCGTCATCCGCCGAGTCGTACTGCTCACCCTCGACGGTCTCGCCCGAGAACTCGATGGGGTCGCTGCGATCGGCGGAGTCGTAGACCGTGATCGTGCCGTCGCCGGCGATGTAGTTCTTGCCGCTGCCCTCGCGGAACTGGTCGGCGAGCGGATCGCTCGTGCACCCGGTGAGCAGCAGGGCGGATGCCACGGCGACCGCCGTCAACGACCAACGAGCGCGCATCACACTGCTCCTACGTCTGTGGCCTGTGCAGCGAGTCCCGCCGCAGGGTCGGTGTAGCCGACCTCGACGAATCGGTCGCCGCGCCGCTCGAGCGTCGTGATGCTCGAGAGCCCGCAGCGCCGGCGCCGGGGATCGTGCGCGAGGGAGAGGCCTGCGAGTCGGCGGTGCACCATCCAGATCGGCAGCTGGTGGCTGACGATCACGACGTCGCCGTCGTCGGCCGCCTGCCAGGCGTCACCGATGGCGGCGAGCATGCGGTCGGCGATCGAGCGGAAGGGCTCGCCCCAGCTCGGCTCCCACGGGTTCACCAGCAGCGGCCAGTTGCGGATGTCGCGGAGCGCGCCGTCGGCGCCGCGCATGCGTTTGCCCTCGAAGCGGTTCTCGGGCTCGATCACCCGCTCGTCGAGCACGGGCTCGAGGCCGAAGGCTGCGGCGATCGGCTCGGCCGACTGCTGCGTGCGCTGCAGCGGCGAGGAGACGAGGGCGCCGACCCGTCGATCGCGGGCGACGAGATCGTCGGCGGCGGCCTGCGCCATGCTGCGACCGAGGTCGGAGAGGCCGAATCCCGAGAGCCGTCCGTAGAGCACGCCCTGGGGGTTGAACACCTCGCCATGGCGCACGAGATGGATCTGGTCGGCCGGCACGGCTTCCAGTCTAGAGAGCGCCTTCCTTTGAATCCGCCGAGCGTCGGAACCCCCACGGGTAGGATGGTCGATCGTGAGTACCCGCACCCTCGTCAAGAACCTCGCCGCCCTCGCCGACGGCCCCGTCACCGTGTCCGGATGGGTCGAGACCGTGCGCGATCAGAAAAAGGTGCAGTTCGTCATCCTTCGTGACGAGTCGGGTGCCGTGCAGCTCGTGAACCCCGCGACCCGCGAGGTGGAGGACGGCGCGGACGCCGAGGCATCCGCTCGCCTGGCGACGACCGAGGCCATCTCGGCGCTCGCCCACGGCTCCTTCATCACCGCCACCGGTGAGCTGAAGCACGACGAGCGCGTCAAGCTCGGCGGCCTCGAGGTGAAGATCGCCTCGCTCGAGGTCGTCACCGCGGCCAACCCCGAGACGCCCATCGCGGCCGACTCGAGCCTCGACAAGCGCATGGACTGGCGCTTCCTCGACCTGCGTCACCCCAAGCAGGCCCTCATCTTCCGTATCCAGACGACCTTCCTCCACGCGCTTCGCGGCGTGTGGGTCGAGAAGGGCCTCATCGAGATCCAGACCCCGAAGCTCATGGCCTCGGCGTCGGAGTCGCGCGCCGAGCTCTTCGAGGTCGAGTACTTCGAGACCAAGGCCTACCTCGCCCAGAGCCCCCAGTTCTTCAAGCAGATGGCGCAGGCGGCCGGCTTCGGCGGCGTGTTCGAGGTCGGGCCCGCGTTCCGCGCCGACCCCTCGTTCACGTCGCGCCACGCGACGGAGTTCACCTCGGTCGACACCGAGATCAGCTGGATCGACTCGCACGAAGACGTCATGGCGCTGCACGAGGAGCTCATGGTCGCCGGCATCGAGGCCGTCGTCGCCAAGCACGGTGCCGACATCGCCGAGCTCTTCGGCATCGAGCTGCAGGTGCCGTCGCGCCCGTTCCCGCGCATCCCGCTCGCCGAGGCGAAGCAGATCGTCGCCGACCGCGGCTACGTGATCCCCCGCGCCGACGACGACATGGACCCCGAGGGCGAGCGCCAGATCTCGGCGTACGTGAAGGAGGCGTTCGGCCACGACTTCGTCTTCCTCACCGACTACGCGTCGAGCATCCGGCCGTTCTACCACATGCGGCACGAGGGCGACCCGAGCCTCACGAACTCCTACGACCTCATCTACAACGGCGTCGAGATCTCGACGGGCGCGCAGCGCGAGCACCGCATCGACGTGCTCGTCGAGCAGGCGCGCGACAAGGGCATGGACCCGGAGGAGCTCGAGTTCTACCTCGACTTCTTCCGCTACGGCGTGCCGCCGCACGGCGGCTTCGGCATGGGCCTCGCCCGCGTGCTGATGCTCATGCTCGGCGAGCAGTCGATCCGCGAGACCACGTACCTCTTCCGCGGCCCGACCCGCCTGCTGCCCTAGCTCGCTCGCGGGCACCGGGGCGCCCGCCTGATGTTTCCCCGTAGGCTCGGAAGATGACCGAGCCTACGCCCATGATCCGCATCGAGGGCGGCACGTTCCGCATGGGCTCCGAGGAGTTCTACGCCGACGAGACGCCCGTGCACGAGCGCACGGTCGGCTCGTTCGAACTCGACGTGCACCCCGTCACGAACGAGCAGTTCGCCGCCTTCGTCGAGGCGACCGGCTACGTCACGGTCGCCGAACGGCCGCTCGACCCGGCCGACTTCCCCGGTGTCGATCCGGCCGACCTCGTGCCCGGCGGCCTCGTGTTCACGCCCACCTCGGGCCCCGTCGATCTGCGCGAGTGGCGGCAGTGGTGGCGCTGGGGTGCCGGCGCGAGCTGGCGGAATCCGTTCGGCCCCGCAGCATCCGTCGACGCGCTCGTCGATCGCCCGACCCACCCGGTGGTGCAGGTGAGCTTCGAGGATGCCTCGGCCTACGCCGTGTGGGCCGGCAAGCGCCTGCCCACCGAGGCCGAGCTCGAGTTCGCCGCGCGTGGCGGACTCGACGGCGCGCGGTTCGCGTGGGGCGATGAGGAGTTCCCCGACGGCCGGCTCATGGTGAACCGGTGGCAGGGCTCGTTCCCCTACCGCAACACGGGCGCCGAGGGTTGGGCCGGCACCTCACCCGTGAAGACGTTCCCGGCGAACGGTTACGGGCTCTTCGACGTGACCGGCAACGTGTGGGAGTGGACGACCGACTTCTACACGGCGCGCCACAACCCGCCCGGCATCGAGGCGGTCGACGCCGAACGGCGACCGAACCTGCTCGCCGCGGCCTCGGCCGAACCCGGCTCGCGCATCCCGCGCCGGGTGCTCAAGGGTGGCTCGCACCTCTGCTCCCCCGACTACTGCCTGCGCTATCGCCCGGCGGCCCGCTCACCGCAGGCCGACGACTCGGCGACGACGCACATCGGGTTCCGCTGCGCGCGCTCCTGACACCGCTCTACGCGACCGGGTCGGGGAAGATCCTCGACCAGTCGCGCGCCACGCTGACGACCGTGATGCCGCGGTCGCTGCCGTCCTGAGCGGGTCGAACGGCGCCGTCCTGAGCCTGTCGAAGGGATGCCGCGGCGAGCGCCTGCTCGGCACCTCGGTCGTACGGAGTGTCGCCGCGACCCGAGTCGTCGTCGTGGTGCACGAGCAGGGCGAGGCCGCCTCCCTTTCTGGCGAACTCGAGCATCGGAAGGTCGCCGTTCGAGTTGCCACCGGCGATGAGGGGCCGGCGCCCGATACGACTCCAGATGCGAACGGGCTTCTCGGGACCGTCATCGAAGAAGTCGAGGCCGGCGGTGTAGCGAACGTCGCCCGAATCCGCGTCCCACGCGAGTCCGAGCGCTGAACCGACGACATGCTCGGGAGGGATGCCGTAGTACTGCTGGGTCATCGGTCGCATGAAGTCGCGCTCGCCACCCGAGACGATGTAGACGGTGAACCCGTGCGCTTCGAGGTACCGCATGAGTTCGACCATCGGCGCGTAGATCGCCTCGGCGTAAGGCCGGCCGAGGGCGAGGTGCCTGGCCGTCTCGTAGAACTCGCCCACGCTGGCCGCGTACTCCTCGACGCTCATTCCCGCGGTGATGCCGACGAGAGCGCCGATGAGGATCTGCAGGTCGCTGTCGTCGCCCTCGTAGTGCTTGTCGATCGCCGCGCCGAGCCAGCCGTAGTCGCCCGTGACGGCCGCTTTGTAGGGCTGCTTCTCCGCGAGCGAGGGGTCGGCGACCGCCTGCACCTTCCACTGCTCGACGATGTAGTGCAGTTGGGTCGGCATGGGCTTCTCGGTCCAGAGCGTGCCGTCGTTGTCGAAGACCGCGATGCGCTCCTCGACGGGCACGGCGCCGGGGCCTTCCGTGACGGATGCCACGAAGCCGACGATCGCGTCACGGGTCGCGCCGTCCGTCCACGACGGCAGCACCCGCGGGGCTTGGGTGTTCATCAGTCGGTCTCCCCGTCCTGGGCGGGCGACGACGGTGACGGATGCCGCTGCGCTCGCCCTTCCCGTTCAGACGCCGTCGACCCCCGACGGCTTCCACCAACCGTGGCACACGGCGTGCGCCCTGCCGATGACGACACGGCCCGCGATCGGTCTCCGGCGCTCGAGCGCCGTCTACGTCAGAGTTCGCCCGCTGGGCGGTCGGTCGCCGGGAGATCCCGCACCGCGGGCCCTTCGATGAGCCGGCCGGAGGCCTCGAATCGCGAGCCGTGCAACGGGCAGTCCCACGTCTTCTCGGCGTCGTTCCACTGCACGACCCCGCCGAGGTGGGTGCAGATCGCCCGCACCGCGCAGGTCCGGCCGTCGACCGTCGACACGCCGACGGGTACTCCCCCGCGGGACGCCACGACCCCGTCGCCCTCACCGGGCCGCCGCACCGGTGCCGAACGCGTCTCCGCCCGGGCCCAGCCGGCGACGAGCTCTCGCGCGACCGTCGCGTTCTCGGCGATGCCCCGGCCGAGGTCGGACGGCGCCGTCACCCGCGTGCCGAGCGTTCGGATCCACGGGCGCTGCTCGCGCCACGGCTCGCCGAGGATCTCGGCGGAGATGCGGAGAGCCGCAGCCGCGCCGTTCGTGAGGCCCCACTTCGCGTAGCCCGTCGCGAACCAGACCCGGCCCCTGCCGCGCGGCAGCCGGCCGGCGAAGGGCACGAGGTTCAGCGACTCGTAGTCCTGAGCCGACCAGCGATGGGTGAGCTCGGCGCCCGGGAAGTACCGCCGCGTCCACCGCACGAGGTCCTCGTCGCGGGCGGCTGCGGAGGCCGTCCGGCCGACGGGGTGCTCGTTGCCGCTCACGATGAGCTGCAGCCCGGCGGCACCGGCTTCGGGATGCGGTGGCGCCGTGCGCACCGAGCGCGTCGGCTGGTCGACCGAGAGGAAGAGCCCGGGCGTCGGCGGATCGTCGACGCGGAACGAGGCGATGTAGGAGCGCGAGTGCCGCGTCTTCGCGAAGTACAGGCCGCGATCGAGGATCGGTGTGGCCGTGGCCACGACGACGTCGCGCGCACGAAGCTCGCCCTGGTCGGTCTCGAGCGCCACCGGGTCGCCCGCGTGCACGTCGAGCACCCGCACGCCGGTCACGAGCACGCCACCGGCGGCGACGAACGCGCGAGCGAGCTCGAGCATGAGCCGGTACGGATCGAGGGCCAGCTGACGCTCGAGCGCGACGCCACCGGCGAACGGGAAGGGCACCGGCATCCGGTCGACCAGTTCGACCGGCAGCCCCGCCTCGCGCGCCGCGTCGAACTCGGCGCGCACGACGTCGAGGCCGGCCTCCGACTGCGCGTAGCTGTACGCCGTCTCGTACGCGACCGGCACCTCCTGTTCGGCGATGAACTCGGCGAGCCAGGCCTGCCCGTCGAGGTTCGCCTCGACGTAGGCGCGGGTCACCGCAGCCGAGTGCGAGCGGCGGATGCGGCGGAGGCGGGAGCCCTGCAGCACGCTCGCCTTGCCGGTGTTCGCGCCCGAGGCGAGCGCGGCCACCTCGCTCGCCTCGACGATCGCGACGGAACGGCCGGCGCGCTGCAGCATGAGCGCGGTCGAGAGGCCGGTGACGCCCGCGCCGATGACGGCGACGTCGACGGGCCGGCCCGGCAGCGGAGACCGCAGCACGGCGTCGTCGGGCACGCCGTCGTCGGGCATGTCGCCATCGGAGCGTTCCGGGCGGTCCTTCCAGTACACGTCCATGGCGCCAGTCAAGACCCGGCGCCGGGCGCGGGCAACGGGCTTGACCGGTCGACGCGCAGTGGGTACGACCGCGTCAGTCGGCGAGCAGCGCCGTCTTCAGCCGCACCGGGTCGATGCGCCAGTAGTTGTGCACCACATCGTCGATCAGCACGACGGGGATCTCCTCGGCGTAGCGGGCGCGCAGTTCGTCGTCGTCGAGGATCGAGCGCTCATCGAACACGATGCGCGGCGCGGCATCCGTCGACGCGATCTCGTCCATCACGGCCTGCACCACGTCTCGTGCGTCGTCGCAGAGGTGGCAACCGGGCTTGCCGATGAGCGTGAGTCGGATGTCGCGTGGCACCCCTTCAGCCTATGCGCGGGTACAGCGAAAAGCGCCAGGCCGCATGGGCCTGACGCTCAGCCGAGTCTCGAAGGACTACTTCTTGTTGCGACGCTGGTGGCGCGTCTTGCGAAGCAGCTTGCGGTGCTTCTTCTTCGCCATACGCTTGCGGCGCTTCTTGATGACGGAACCCATCAGAACCTCACAGAAAAGATCGAGTCGGACGCGCGTGCCGCGGCCGGAGGCCAGAAAGCCTCGGGGTAGTCTACCGGATCCGAACGGCACCCTTCGCCCGATGGGTTAGCGTCGAGGGATGCCCCGCCCCGATCTCGTCATCCGAACCACCGAGGAAGCCGACTGGCAGGCCGTGCGCGCGCTGCGTCTCGAGATGCTGCGCGACACCCCGCTCGCCTACGGAGAGACGCTCGCCACGGCGCTCGACGCCGACGAGGCGACGTGGCGGGCACGTGCCATGCGCGGCACGACCCCGCGGCAGACCTCGATCGTTGCGATCGACGGCGAACGCTGGATCGGGCAGATGGGCGGCTATATTCCGGATGCTACGTCGGGGCCGATGCTCGTGGGCGTCTACGTCGCCCCAGAGCACCGCGGCGACGAGGCCGGAGTCTCACGGCTGCTGCTCGAAGCGGTCGAGCAGTGGGCGCGCGAGTTCGGCAGCACCCTGCGTCTCGAGGTGCACGAGGACAACCCGCGGGCGATCCGCTTCTACGAGAAGCTCGGCTTCACGCGCACCGGCCGCAGTCGCGAATACGAACTCGCGCCGGGCGGCCTCGAACTCGAGATGATCAAGCCGCTCTCCTGACCTCTGCGGGTTGAGCCGGTCGAAACCCGCACGGCAGACTGACCCCATGACCTTCGTCGACATCCTGCTCATCGTGGCGATCCTCGGCACCGGCCTCGTCGCCGGGGTCTTCTTCGCCTTCTCGGGGTTCGTCACCCAGGGCATCGGGCGCCTGCCTGCCGCCGACGCGGCGCGCGCCATGCGCGAGATCAACGTCACCGCGGTGCGGGCGCCACTCATGCTCGCGATCTTCGGCACGGCGCTCGCCGTCGCGGTGCTCGCCGTCGTCGCGTTCCTCGGCGAGCCCGAGGGTGCGACGTGGTGGTCGATCGGCGGCGCGGCGCTCTACCTCTTCGGCGTGGTGGGCGTGACGGCCGGCGCGAACGTGCCGCGCAACAACCGTCTGGCTGCGCCGGCCGAGACGGATGCCGCGGCGCTCGCCTCCGCCTGGCAGGCGTTCCGTCCGGGCTGGCTCGCGTGGAACCACGTGCGCACGATCACCTCTGCGGCGGCGTGCCTCGCGTTCGTGCTCGCGTTGCTCGCCGCGGTCTGAACGTCGGGAGGCTACTTGCGCTTGACGACTGCGGTGACCTGGTGGGCGGTCTCGGCGAACGCCTTGCCGATGGCGGAGGCGAACGCGAACTGCTCCTCGTTCAGCGGCACCTCGTCGCGCGCGCCGGCGCTCGCGAGCGTGGCGGCGTCGGCCGCGGCATCCGTCGACATGAACGGGATCAGCCAGTCTTCGAGCGTCTCGAGCGGCGTGCGGTCGAGCTTGTAATAGCGGTGCTGGCCCTCTTCGCGCACGGCGACGAGGCCCGACTCGCGCAGCACCTTCAGGTGCTTCGAGACCGTCGGCTGGCTCGCGCCGAGTGCGGCGACGATCTCGGAGACGCTGATCTCCCCGCCCGACGACGGCACCGCTGCCTCGCGCTCGAGGAGCACCGCGAGGATGTCACGCCGCGTCGAGTCCGCAACCACGTCGAAGATGTCCGCCATGCCCCAAGGTTAGTCACTCCGCGTGGGGAGTACCATGACTCACGCGTTCGCTGACGCACGGAGGGGGCTCGATGCGCGCACAGCCGATTGGTCGACTCGGTCGAGTCGATCGCCGGTCGTGGTTCGGCAAGGCGCGGGATGCGCTCGACACACTGGTCAAGAGTTCGCCGGCGCGATTCGCGATCCTCATCTTCGCGGCACTCATCCTCGTCACCACCCTGCTGCTGTCGCTGCCGATCGCCCGCGCCGGTGAACGCAGCAGCTCGCCCCTGGCCGACGCACTCTTCACCGCCGTGTCGACGATCTGCGTCACCGGCCTGACCACCGTCGACATGGCCACCTACTGGTCGCCGTTCGGCAACGGCGTCATCTTCATCGGCATGAACATCGGCGGCATGGGCGTGCTGACGCTCGCGTCGATCCTCGGCCTCGTGATCTCCCGCCGACTCGGCCTGCGGGCCAAGCTCATCGCCGCGAGCGACACCAACCCGTCGCGCGTGCACGTCGGCCCGGTCTCCGAACGCCAGGCTGTGCGTCTCGGCGAGGTCGGCGGGCTGCTCGTCACCGTCGCCGTCAGCACCCTCACGATCGAGGCCGTGATCATGCTCGGGATGATCCCGAGCGTGCTCGCCGCCGGCTACGACCTCGGCACCAGCATCTGGTACTCGGCCTATTACGCGGCCAGCGCGTTCACGAACACGGGGTTCAGCCCCAACGTGGCCGGCCCCGTGGAGTTCTTCGACGACTACTGGTTCCAGTCGCTCCTGATGATCGCGGTCTTCCTCGGCAGCGTCGGGTTCCCGGTGATCTTCGCGCTCGCGAAGATGTGGCGGAAGCCCCGGCGCTGGAGCGTGCACGTCAAGCTCACGCTCGCGACGACCGGCATCCTCTTCGCGCTCGGGGCGCTGGCGTTCCTCGTGCTCGAGTACGACAACCCGAAGACGTACGGCGGGTTCAACTTCGGCAAGACGCTGTTCGAGGCGCTGTTCATGTCGACGATGACGAGGTCGGGCGGCTTCTCGACGATCGACATGGCAGACCTGTACCCGTCGAGCCTGCTGGTCTCCGACATGCTGATGTTCGTCGGCGGTGGCTCGGCGTCGACCGCGGGCGGCATCAAGGTCACGACGCTCGCCGTGCTCTTCCTCGCCGCCTTCGCCGAGGCCCGCGGCGCGCCCTCGATGGAGGCGTTCGGTCGGCGCATCCCGCGCGACATCCTGCGCCTCGCCGTCAGCGTCGTGCTGTGGGGCGCGACGATCGTCGCGGTCTCGACCATCATCATCACCCAGATGACGAAGGCGCCGCTCGACTTCGTGCTGTTCGACGTGATCTCGGGGTTCGCCACGTGCGGCCTCTCGACAGGGCTCACGGCCGAGCTGCCGCCCGAGGGCAAGTACGTCATGGCGGCCACGATGTTCATGGGGCGGGTTGGTACAGTGACACTCGCCGCGGCCCTGGCGGCGAGCCAGCGCCGGCAATTGTTCAAGCGCCCGGAAGAGAGGCCCATCGTTGGTTGATCGAATCAGGCACGACGCCCCGGTGCTCGTGATCGGCCTCGGCCGCTTCGGAGCGGCCACCGCGGGCCAGCTCGACCGGCTCGGCCGCGAGGTGCTCGCCGTCGACGAGAGCGAAGCGCTCGTGCAGAAGTGGTCGGAGCGCGTCACCCACGCCGTCGTCGCCGACGCGCGCTCGCTCGACGCGCTGCGCCAGATCGGCGCGCAGGACTTCTCGATCGCCGTGTGCGCGGTGGGGTCGTCGATCGAGGCGTCCGTGCTCATCACGGCGAACCTCGTCGACCTGAAGATCCCGCAGATCTGGGCGAAGGCGATCTCGGCCTCGCACGGCAAGATCCTGCAGCGCATCGGCGCCAACCACGTCATCTATCCCGAGCGCGAGGCGGGTGAGCGCACCGCGCACCTCGTCAGCGGTCGCATGCTCGACTTCATCGAGTTCGACGACGACTTCGCCCTCGTGAAGATGTACCCGCCGAAGCCGATCCGCGGCAAGAACCTCACCGAGTCGGGCGTGCGGTCGAAGTACCGCGTGACCGTCGTCGGCGTGAAGAGCCCGGGCAAGCCCTTCACCTACGCGACCGAGCACACCGTCGTCTCAAACCACGACCTCATCATCGTCTCGGGCACCGAGAGCGACATCGAGCGGTTCGCCGCGCTCGAGTGATGGCCCCGGACTCCGCTCGGAGGCACGACCTCGGATTCACGATCGGCGGCATCGTGCTGCTGCTGGCAACGGTGCCGGTCGCGTACCTGCTGGTGCTGGCCACCTTCATGAGCCTCGACGCATGCGCCGGTCGTGATTGCCGGGGCATCCTCGTCCAGGCGATCGTCGTCGCGGTGAAGCTCACCCCCGGGATCGTCGCCGGCGCCGCCGTCATCGTCGCCGTCGTGATGCTCGTCCTGCGCCGCCGCGCCTGGTGGATCCCGCTGACGGGCATCGTCGTGATGTTCGTCGTGCTCATCGTCCTGGGCGAGCTTCTGCCGGCCGCCATCGCCGAGCAGCCGTTCGAGGTGAACCAGCCGGCGAACGCACCCACCGCGCCGAGAAGCGGTCTGTGACCGAGTCCGCAGCCCTTCCGCTCAGCCGACGAACATCAGCACGACGCCGATGACGGCCGAGGCCGCGGCGATGCCGATGAACACGAGGCCGAGGATGCGGATGACGCGTCGACCGGTCGGCGGCTCGTGCAGCCGCAGACGGTACGGCTCCCGCTCCTTGTAGTACGCGGGCTCCTCGTCGGGGTGCATCACGTGCGCGCGCTCGTCGGCGCTGAGCCGACGCGACTGGAACCCGTCGTCGGTGAACCATCGCACGATGCTGCCCTCGTCGTCATCGACGACGAGGGCTTCGGTGCGCAACCAGCGGCCGTCGGCCACGCGGATGAGGAGCGCGAGCAGCAGGCACGCGAGCCCCGCGGCGAGCGCGAACCATCCGATCACCTCGGTAATGACCGAGATGGTGTCCGCCGCATTCATGAGCCAAACGTACCGCCCAGCGGGCTGTCGCCACGCCACGTGAGCGACGCATTCGGATCCGCCGAGGAGGCGTTAGGACTCCGTGAGGATCGGCGCCGCGGCATCCGCTCGGGTGTTGCATCGACTCTGCCGGTCGAGCTCGTCGGAACCGGCCCGCCAGCAGCACCCGCGGCAGGCGGAACTCCCGAATCTGGAGTCTTCGTGCTCGACGTCGTCTACCTTCTCGGCATCATCGCCGTGTTCGTACTCGTCGGCCTCATCGCCAGGGGGGTCGAGAAGCTGTGATCTTCTTCGAGCTCCTCGCTGCCGCGTTGGGTGTCGCCGCCGTGGTGTACCTCGTGTACGCCCTCGTGAAGCCCGAGCGGTTCTGATGGGCGGCACCACCGGTCCGGACGTGCTTCTGGCCGTCCTGCAGGCGGCCACCCTCGCCCTCGTCCTCGCGCTCCTCTACCGCCCGCTCGGCGACTACATGGCGCGCCTCTACACGAGCGACCGCGACTGGAAATTCGAATCCGGGCTCTATCGCCTCATCGGCGTCGACCCGCGTTCGGAGCAGTCGTGGCCCGCCTACCTCCGCGGCGTGCTCGCGTTCTCGGTCGTCGGCCTGCTGTTCGTCTACGTGCTGCAACGCGCCCAGGCGGTGCTGCCGTACTCGCTCGGGCTGCCCGCCGTGCCCGAGGGGCTCTCATTCAACACGGCTGCCTCGTTCGTGGCGAACACGAACTGGCAGTCGTACTCCCCCGAGCTCACGATGGGCTACACGGTGCAGCTCGCGGGCCTCGCGGTGCAGAACTTCGTCTCGGCCGCCGTCGGCATCGCCGTCGCGGTCGCCCTCGTGCGCGGCTTCGCTCGCCGCGGCTCGAGCACGATCGGCAACTTCTGGGTCGACCTGTTCCGCGGCGCGTTCCGGCTGCTGCTGCCGCTCTCGGTGATCGGCGCGATCGTGCTCGTGATCGGCGGCGTCGTGCAGAACTTCAACGGCTTCACCGAGATCACGACGCTGGCCGGCAACACGCAGCAGCTGCCGGGTGGCCCGGTCGCCTCGCAAGAGGTCATCAAGCTGCTCGGCACGAACGGCGGCGGCTTCTTCAACGTGAACTCGGCGCACCCGTTCGAGAACCCGACGGCCTGGACGAGCCTCTTCCAGAACGTGCTCATGCTCGCGATCCCCTTCGCCCTGCCGCGCACCTTCGGCCGGATGGTCGGCTCGAACAAGCAGGGCTACGCGATCCTCGCCGTCATGGCGACGCTCTACGTCGTCTCCCTCACCGCGCTCAGCGCGCTCGAGGCGGGCGGCAACGGCACCGCGCCCGAACTCGCCGGCGGTGCGCTCGAGGGCAAGGAGGCGCGCTTCGGCATCTTCGGCTCGACGCTCTTCGGCACCACCTCGACGCTCACCTCGACGGGCGCCGTGAACTCGATGCACGACTCGTTCACCGCGATCGGCGGCATGATGCCGATGCTCAACATGATGCTCGGCGAGGTCGCCCCCGGCGGCGTCGGTTCGGGCCTCTACGGCATGCTCGTGCTCGCGATCATCGCGGTGTTCATCGCCGGCCTCCTCGTCGGCCGCACGCCCGAGTACCTCGGCAAGAAGATCGGGCCGCGCGAGATCAAGCTCGCAAGCCTCTACATCCTCGTCACGCCGACGCTCGTGCTCGTGGGCACGGCGCTGAGCTTCGCGATCCCCGGCATTCGGGAGGACGTCGAGTCGGTCTCGATCTGGAACCCCGGCATCCACGGGATGAGCGAGGTGCTCTACGCCTTCACGAGCGCGTCGAACAACAACGGCTCGGCGTTCGCGGGCCTCACCGCGAACACACCGTGGTTCAACACGGCACTCGGCGTCGCCATGCTGCTCGGCCGGTTCATCCCGATCGTGCTGGTGCTCGCCCTCGCCGGCTCCCTCGCCGCGCAAGACAGGGTGCCGGCCACCGCAGGCACCCTGCCCACCCACCGGCCGCAGTTCGTCGGCCTCCTCGTGGGCGTCACGGTCATCGTGACCGCGCTCACCTACTTCCCCGTTCTCACGCTGGGTCCCCTGGCGGAAGGGCTGAACTGACATGTCCACCATCACCACCGAACAACGCGCAGCGGATGCCTCGGCGTCGCTGTCGCAGCATCCTGAACCCGCCGGCCAGAAGCCGAAGGGCGCGTTCGGCGCGGCGCAGCTGCTCGCAGCCATGCCCGGCGCGTTCCGCAAGCTCGACCCGCGCCAGATGTGGCGGAACCCGGTCATGTTCCTCGTCGAGGTCGGCGCCGCGCTCACGACCGTGCTCGCGATCGCCGAGCCGTTCCTCGGCGGCCCCGGCTCGTCGGGCGGCACCGCCGTGCCGACCTCGTTCACCTGGGCGATCGCCGCCTGGCTCTGGCTCACCGTGCTCTTCGCGAACCTCGCCGAGTCGGTCGCCGAGGGCCGCGGCAAGGCGCAGGCCGACAGCCTGCGCCAGACCCGCACGTCGACGACCGCACGGCTCGTCACCGGCTACGACGAGTCGACGGATGCCGCGGCCGAACGCACCCCGCTCCGCGACGTCTCGTCGGCCGACCTCACGCTCGGTGACACCGTCGTGGTGACGGCGGGCGAGCTGATTCCCGGCGACGGCGACATCGTGCACGGCATCGCATCCGTCGACGAGTCGGCCATCACCGGTGAATCGGCGCCGGTCGTGCGCGAGTCGGGCGGCGACCGCTCGGCGGTCACGGGCGGCACCCGCGTGCTCTCCGACCGCATCGTCGTGCGCATCACCTCGAAGCCCGGCGAGACCTTCGTCGACCGCATGATCGCGCTCGTCGAGGGCGCCTCGCGCCAGAAGACGCCGAACGAGATCGCGCTGAACATCCTGCTCGCGAGCCTCTCGATCATCTTCGTGGTCGTCACGCTCACGCTGAACCCGATCGCGTCCTACGCGGCGGCGCCGGTCTCGATCCCGGTGCTCATCGCCCTGCTCGTCTGCCTCATCCCGACGACGATCGGCGCCCTGCTCTCGGCCATCGGCATCGCCGGCATGGACCGGCTCGTGCAGCGCAACGTGCTCGCGATGTCGGGCCGCGCGGTCGAGGCGGCGGGCGACGTCACGACGCTGCTGCTCGACAAGACCGGCACCATCACATACGGCAACCGCCGGGCGAGCGAGTTCGTGCCGATGCCGGGCGTGGAGGTCGCCGAGCTCGAACGGGCGGCGGCACTGTCGTCGCTCGCCGACCCGACTCCCGAGGGGTCGTCGATCGTCGAGCTGGCGGCGGAACGCGGCATCCGCTTCGAGAGCGCACCGGCCGGCGAGGTCGTGCCGTTCACGGCGCAGGCCCGCATGTCGGGGCTCGACCTGCCCGACGGCTCCAGCATTCGCAAGGGCGCAGGGTCGGCGGTCATCGCCTGGGTCGAGGCATCCGGTCGCATCGCCTCGTCGACGCGCGACGAGCTCGAGCAGCGCGTCGCGGCGATCTCGAACAGCGGCGGCACGCCGCTCGTCGTCGCCGAGAAGGACGCGAACGGCGCAGCGCGCCTCCTCGGCGTCGTGCACCTGAAGGACATCGTGAAGGACGGCCTCACCGAGCGCTTCGCCGAGCTCCGCGCGATGGGCATCCGCACGGTCATGATCACGGGCGACAACCCGCTCACCGCGAAGGCCATCGCCGCCGAGGCGGGTGTCGACGACTACCTCGCCGAGGCCACGCCCGAAGACAAGATGGCGCTCATCAAGCGCGAGCAGGCGGGCGGCAACCTCGTCGCCATGACGGGCGACGGCACGAACGACGCCCCGGCGCTCGCGCAGGCCGATGTCGGCGTCGCGATGAACACCGGCACCTCGGCCGCGAAGGAGGCCGGCAACATGGTCGACCTCGACAGCGACCCGACGAAGCTCATCGAGATCGTGCGCATCGGCAAGCAGCTGCTCATCACGCGCGGCGCCCTCACGACGTTCTCGATCGCCAACGACGTCGCGAAGTACTTCGCGATCATCCCGGCAATGTTCGCGGGTGTCTTCCCCGGGCTCGCGGTGCTGAACATCATGCAGCTGAGTTCGCCGGCCTCGGCGATCCTGTCGGCGATCGTCTTCAACGCGATCGTCATCGTGTTCCTGATCCCCCTCGCCCTGCGCGGCGTGAAGTACCGGCCCGGCGGCGCGTCCGCGATCCTCGGCCGGAACCTCCTCGTCTACGGCCTCGGCGGCATCATCGCCCCGTTCATCGGCATCAAGCTGATCGACCTCGTCGTCAGCCTCATCCCGGGCTTCTAGGCCCGGGCGAAAGGACATCCTCATGAGCTCCACACGCACGACGGCCCGCACCCACTGGGTGGCGATCCGCGCGATGCTCGTCTTCACCCTCGTGCTCGGCGTCGCCTACACGATCGTCGTCACGGGCATCGGGCAGCTCGTACTGCCCGCCCAGGCGAACGGATCGGTCGAGCGCTCGGACGGCGAGGTCGTGGGCTCCGCGCTCATCGGCCAGTCGTTCGCGGATGCCTCGGGCGAGCCGCTTCCCGAATGGTTCCAGCCGCGACCCTCGGCGGCCGGCGACGGCTACGACGGCGGCGCGTCGAGCGGCAGCAACTGGGGCCCCGAGAACACCGACCTCATCGCCGCGATCGAGGAGCGGAAGGCGCAGGTCGCCGCATTCAACGGCGTCTCCGAAGCGGATGTCCCGGCCGATGCGGTCACCGCGTCGGCGTCGGGCCTCGACCCGCACATCAGCCCCGAGTACGCACTGCTGCAGGTGGCACGCATCGCCGGCGAGCGCGGCCTGGCCGAATCCGAGGTGCGCGAACTCGTGGAGTCTAGGATTCAGGCACGGGATCTCGGGTACCTGGGCGAGCCCACCGTCAACGTGCTGCAGCTGAACCTCGCCCTCTCCGAGCTGGGCTGAGGGGCGAGCTGATGAGACGGGGGCGGCTTCGCGTGCTGCTCGGCGCCGCCCCCGGCGTCGGCAAGACCTACTCGATGCTCGAGGAGGGCAGGCGACTGCGCGGTGACGGCAGGGACGTCGTCGTGGCATTCGTCGAGACGCACGGGCGAAAGGCCACCGCGTCGATGGTCAGCGGGCTCGAGGTGCTGCCCCGCACCACGATCGAGCACCGCGGCATGGGCCTCGAAGAGATGGACCTCGACGCGGTGCTCGCACGCCGGCCCGAGATCGCCCTCGTCGACGAGCTCGCGCACACGAATGCGCCGGGCTCGCGGCATGCCAAGCGCTGGCAAGATGTCGACGAACTGCTCGACGACGGCATCGACGTGATCTCCACGGTCAACACGCAGCACATCGAGTCGCTCGGCGATGTCGTGCAGCAGATCACCGGGGTCGCCCAGCGCGAGACCATCCCTGATGCCGTGCTGCGGGCCGCCGACCAGATCGAGGTCGTCGACCTCGCCCCGCAGGCGCTGCGCGACCGGCTCGCGAGCGGCCTCGTCTACCCGGCCGAGCGCATCGACGCCGCCCTCTCGAACTACTTCCGGCTCGGCAACCTCACCGCACTGCGCGAACTCGCGCTGCTCTGGCTCGCCGACGAGGTCGACTCCGCGCTCACGGCCTACCGCGTCGAGCACGGCATCGATCGCAAGTGGGAGGCGCGCGAACGCGTCGTCGTCGCCCTGACCGGCGGCCCCGAGGGCGAGACACTGCTGCGCCGAGGCGCCCGCATCGCCTCGCGCTCATCGGGCGGCGAGCTCATCGCAGTGCACGTCACGAATCCCGACGGCATGCGGGCGCGGCATCCGGGCGCCCTCGATCACCAGCGCACGCTCGTCGAACAGCTCGGCGGCACCTTCCACCAGGTCGTCGGCGAAGACGTGCCCCGTGCGCTCGTCGACTTCGCGAGGGCGGCCAACGCCACCCAGCTCGTCATCGGCGTCAGCCGCCGGTCGCGGCTCGCCGCAGCGTTCACCGGGCCGGGCATCGGGGCCACCGTCATCCGCGAGTCCGGCGACATCGACGTTCACATCGTCACGCACGCGGCGGCGGCGGGCTCGGGCTTCTCGCTTCCGAAGCTCGGCGGTGCGCTCAGCCGCCGGCGCCTCATCGCCGGCTTCGCCGTCGCACTCGTCGCCGGGCCGCTGCTCAGCTGGCTGCTCGTGACGTTCCACACCGAGACGTCGATCACGAGCGACGTGCTGGCGTACCAGTTGCTCGTCATCGTGGTCGCCCTCATCGGCGGCATGTGGCCTGGCCTGTTCGCGGCGGTGCTCTCGGGGTTCACCCTCAACTTCCTCTTCGTCGAACCGACGCACACGCTCACGATCAGCGACCCGAGACAGTTGCTCGCCCTCGTCTTCTACGTCGCCAACGCGCTGCTCGTCAGCTACGTCGTCGACCAGGCCGCGCGTCGCACCCGCGTCGCCCGCCGCGCAGCCGCGGAGTCGCAGCTGCTCGCGACCCTCGCCGGCAGCGTGCTGCGAGGTGAGGACGCCCTGCAGGCGATGGTCACCCGCACCCGTGAGGCGTTCGGCCTTACCGGTGTGCGGCTCCTCGTCGACGGCGAGACCAAGGTCGCCGACGGCGAGCCGAGCCGCGACGACCGGGTCACCGAGATCCCCATCGGCGGCCGCGGCGTGCTCGAACTGCACGGACAGGACCTCGAGGCATCCGAGCGCCGCCTGCTGCAGGTGATCGCCGCCCAGATGGATGCCGCGATCGAGCACGGCGCGCTCGCGACCGCCGCCTCTGCGGCCGGCGCCCTCGTCGAGACCGACCGCATGCGATCGGCCCTGCTCGCGGCCGTCGGGCACGATCTGCGGCGCCCGCTCACCTCGGCGTCGGCGGCAGTGAGCGCCCTGCGCTCGCACGAGGTCGAGCTGCCCGCCGCCGAGCGCGACGAGCTGCTCGCGACCGCCTCCGAGAGCCTCGACGCACTCGCCGAGCTCGTCACGAACCTGCTCGACGTGAGCCGGGTGCAGGCCGGGGCGCTCGCCGTCACCCTCGCCCCCACCGAGGTCGCGGACGTCGTGCTGCCCGCGCTCGACGAGCTCGCGCTCGGCCCCGCCGACGTGGAGCTCGACCTCGCCGACGACCTGGCCCCCGTGCTCGCCGACGGTGTGCTGCTGCAGCGTGTCGTCGTGAACCTGCTCGCGAACGCCGTGCGCCACAGCCCCGACGGCGAGCGCGTTCGGCTCGCCGCGAGTTCGTTCCAGGGCCGCACCGAACTGCGCGTCGTCGATCGTGGGCCCGGCATTCCTGCCGAACGCCGCGACGAGGTGTTCACGCCGTTCCAGCGCCTCGGCGACACCGACAACGACACGGGCCTCGGGCTCGGGCTCGCGCTGTCGAAGGGCTTCGTCGAGGGCATGGACGGCACGCTCGACGTCGAGGACACCCCCGGCGGCGGCCTGACCATGGTCGTCACGCTGCCTTCCGCCGGGATACCGACCACGACCACTTCGACAACCACCACCCCCACCGAGGAGCTGCGATGAGGATCCTCCTCGCCGATGACGACGACCAGCTGCAGCGGGCGCTGCGCATCACGCTCGCCGCGCGCGGCTACGAGGTCGTCGCTGCTCGCGACGGTGCCGAGGCGATCGACCTGGCGGCGAACGCGCACCCCGACCTGATCCTCCTCGACCTCGGCATGCCCCGCGTCGACGGCCTCGACGTCATCCGCGCGGTGCGCGCATGGTCGAAGGTGCCGATCCTCGTGCTCTCGGGTCGCACCGACTCCGCCGAGAAGGTCGACGCCCTCGATGCCGGCGCCGACGACTACGTGACGAAGCCCTTCGCGATGGACGAGCTGCTCGCCCGCATCCGAGCCCGCGCCCGGTCGACGAGCGGCGACGCGGATGCCTCGGCGTACGCGATCGGCGCCCTCACGGTCGACCTGGCCGCGAAGACCATCAGGTCGACGGATGCCTCGGGGCACGCGACATCCGTACGCCTGACGCCGACGGAGTGGCGCCTGCTCGAGTTGTTCCTCAAGAACCCGGGAAAGCTGCTCACCCGGCAGATGCTGCTGAGCGAGGTGTGGGGGCCGTTCCACGCGAACGATGCCGGATACCTGCGTCTCTACGTCGCCCAGTTGCGGCGCAAGCTCGAGCCGACGCCGTCGGAGCCGCGGTTCTTCCTCACCGAGCCCGGCATGGGCTACCGCTTCGAGCCGGGTGCCGCCGAGGCCGCATCACCGCCGGTCGAGTAGCCACGAAGGAGCGTCTCGAGACCCGGCTCGGGTTCAGGCAGCCGACACCCGCGCGACGGATGCGGCCGCCACGGCAGCTCTCGGCATCGTCGGCAGTCGTCGATTGCCGGGGCGCGGTCGCTGCTGCGGGTCGAGATGCACCGGTGGCGTGAACCACGTCTGCGCATCGCGCACCGTGATGATCCACCCGTCGTCATGTACTCGGTGATGATGATGCGAACACAGCATGATGCCGTTGCCGAGGTCAGTGCGGCCGCGATGCCGCTTCCACCACCGGATGTGATGCGCCTGCGTATGCGATGGCGGACGGTTGCATGACGGCCAGGCGCAACCGCCGTCTCGCTCGACGAGGGCGAGCTTCTGCGCAGGCGTGAAGAGCCGGGCGGCTCGGCCGAGTTCGAGCGGCTCGGAACGGTGACCGAGCAGCAGCGGGCTGATGCCGGCCGACATCGCCAGCTCTCGCACCGTTGCGACCGAGATGGGCTGGTCGATGCCGTCGATCGTGCCGTGCCCGCGACCGTCGGCCAGCGCCCCTGCGTCGATGCGCGCGACCACCGTCGTCTGTCTGAGCGCCGCGGGCGCCTGCTTCGCCCCGAGCGAGAGGCGAGCAATGTCGGCGAGCGCGTCGGCGTTCATCTGCGCGATCGTGCGCTGCTCGTCGAAGATCGCATCGGGCCCGCCGATCGTGCCGGACTCGTCGATCGCATCGAGCACGCCGGCGCGCGCGGGCACACCGCCCGCGGAATTCGCGCCACCGGCGCCGACGCCGATGCCGACGCCGTCAGCATCGCACTCGCTTTCGGCCACCGCGCCGAAGCCGCGCTTCGCGTCGCGTGCCCGGTGCAGCTCGGCACCGACGAGCGCCTCGACGGCCAGCTTGATCGGAGCGCCGTTCACCGGGTCGAACGCGCCCTGCAGCTGGATCATGCCGGCGCGGTCCTCCCAGATGCGCAGCCCGCGCTGCGAACGCAGCTCGTCTTCGCGGGGCTTGACACCGTCGGGATCGAGTCGCGCCTGCAGTTGCTTGATCAGCCGCGTGAGCCCGTCGACCCCGACGGTCGGCGCACGTTCGACCAGCAGCAGTTCGGCCTCGTCCACCTGCTGCCGATCGGCACGGGGGGCCACCCCGTCGAGGAATCGGCGGATCGTCTCGGCTGCATCGACGCACAGCGAGCCGGACTCGAGGCCGGCGGCCAGATGCGGGTGCCGCGGTGGCAGCGCCTGACCGGTGAACGACGCCCGCGGAGCGGTCGCCTCGCCCACCGCCACGAGCTTGGCGGCGTCGCTGAACCGGCCGCCGGTGGCTGACGCGATGAGCCGCTCTGCCGAGGAGAACCCGTGCCTGCGAGCAACATCATCTTCACCGCCCGAGCGCGAACGACTCGCGAGCTCGGCAGCGCACTTCGCCTGGAGCGACTGCACGCGACGCGCCAACTCGGCGAGCGACTCGGTCACGCGAACCAGCCCATCGCCGCTCATGGCCGCCACATCGGCAATCGAATCGGTCGATGGTCGAAGCAGCGCGCCCGCCCAGATCTCATCGGCGAGATCGCACGCGACTCTCAGGTCTGAGAGTGCTGCGCTGGCTTCGGGCATGGCTTCATTCTAGCGAAAATCGGCGCTGGAATCGAACAAATGTTCGAATGAATCGGCGAATGATCGGCGACGCGTGAGGCAGGCAAGGCAGGCAGCACGAACCCAGTCGAGCTAGTCGAGACGTTCGAGCCGTTCGAGCCGTTCGAGCCACCCCGCAGCCGTGGCACCGTCGAACGGCGCCTCGCGCCCGCGCACCGCTCCCAGCACGGCGTCGGCATCGGCTCGAACGCGCGCCACCAACTCGGGCGGGTATCCGAACTCCATCGCGTGCTGGGCGAACTCGTCCTCGTCGTCGATGAATGCCGGCGACCCGGCGCGCTCCACGATGTCGAGATCGAGGTCGACGTAGGAGACCGTCCAGCCCGGCGACCCGGGCGGCCCCGGCGCCACGGCCGAACCCGGCAACCCCGGCGCACCCGGCAACCCCGGCGACCCCGCTACCCCCGCGGCATCCGCTCGCCACTCGGGAACCGTCGCGAGGTCGACGTAGGTGCCGAGCCCCCGCGGATGCTCCGCGTTGAAGCCGGCCGCCCAGCCCGCGCGCGGGAAGAGCGACACCGAGTCCCACGTCGCGGTGAAGGCATGGCCAGGCCGGGCGAACCGGGTGCCGGCCGGGAATCCGACCCAGTCGCCGTGCTCATCGGCACCGAGCCAGCGGCCGTCGAACTCCCAGTGCGGCTGCCCGAGCCACTTCGTCGCGCGAACCCGCACGAGATCTCCGGGGGCACGGGGGCGGTCGTCGGCGGCGCTCACCCGACCACCGTATCCGCGCCTACGCTGGAACCCGTGGACTGCTCCTACTTCGACGCCGGGCGTTGCACCTCGTGCTCGCTCATGGGGCAGCCCTACGAGCGGCAGCTCGCCGACAAGCAGCGGCACGCCGAAGACCTCCTGCGCGCGCACACGGGCCTCGACTGGCTGGCCCCGATCGGCAGCCGCGAAGGCGGCTACCGCAACAAGGCGAAGATGGTGATCGGCGGCACGACGGCGGCCCCGACGATCGGCATCCTCGACGCCGACGGCCACGGCATCGACCTCGAGGCGTGCGGCATCTGCTCCCCCGGCCACCGGGCGGCGTTCCCGGTGATCGCGGCGTTCATCACGCGCGCCGGTCTCACGCCCTACGACGTGCCGAGCCGCACGGGCGAGCTCAAGCACCTGATCCTCACCGAGTCGCCCGACGGCGAGCTCATGATCCGCTTCGTGGTGCGTTCGACCGAGCCGGTCGGGCGCATCCGCAAGCACCTGCCGTGGCTCCTCGCCGAGCTGCCGAATGCGCGCGTCGTCACCGCGAACGTGCTTCCCGAGCACAAGGCCGTGCTCGAGGGCGAGCACGAGATCGTCTTCACCGAGGCCTCCACGCTGCCGATGCGCCTCGGCGACGTGACGATGCACCTGCGCCCGCAGAGCTTCTTCCAGACCAACACCGAGATCGCCGAGGCGCTCTACGTCGAGGCGCGCGACTGGGTGCGGGCGCTCGCGCCCGATTCGGCATGGGATCTCTACTCGGGCGTCGGCGGCTTCGCCCTCCACATCGCGGATGCCGCGGCATCCGTCACCGGCATCGAGACGAGCGTCGAGGCCGTCGCGAGCGCCGAGCTGAGCCGAACGGATGCCGCGCTCTCGCGCGTGCGGTTCGAGGCCGGCGACGCCACCGCCTTCGCCCTGGGAGCAGACACGGCGCCCGATCTCGTGATCGTGAACCCGCCCCGTCGGGGCATCGGCCGTGAGCTGAGCGGATGGCTCGAGGCATCCGCTGTTCGTCACGTGCTGTACTCGAGCTGCAACGCGGCCTCGCTCGCGCGCGACCTCGAGGCGATGCCGTCGCTGCGGCCGGTGCGCGGCCGCGTGTTCGACATGTTCCCGCAGACGACGCACTTCGAGGTCATGGTGCTGCTCGAACGGGTCTGAAGCGGGGTCTGAGTCGGGAAAACCGGCCCGGTTCAGGCATTTCCGTGCGCGTGGGCTATACTGGCAGGTCACGCCGAAGGAGGCGACATGAAGAGGATCCCTACATTCCTCGCGACGATGGTCGTCGCGACCTGGCTGTTCATGATCGGCTTCGCCGCCGGTTTCGAGAGTGAACTCGCCGCCCACCCGACGCTCACCCGTGAGCACCCCGACGCATTGGTCGCCGGTCTCACGATGGGCGCCAGCGCCGTCGGCGCGATGCTGGTGATCGTCGCCAGCGTGCGCGTCGCGAAGATGCTCGTCAGGGCTCGCTCTGGCAAGGCGCACGCCGCGCTGTAGCGCCGGTGGCCTGGGCGCCGTCTCGAGCTCCGAAGCGCGTTCCGAGACGGCGCCCTGCACTCCGCCGCTCGAACGTGCCTGCTCAGGCGCCCGCTGCGAGCTCGCGCGCGCGGGCGAGCGCGGCATCGGTGGCGCGGTCGAAGATCTGCTTGAACCCGGCCTCCTCGAGCACGGCGACGGCGCGCTCGGTCGTGCCCTTCGGGCTCGTCACTCGTCGGCGCAGCTCAGCGGGGCCGTCGTCTGAGGCGGCGAGCAGCTCGCTCGCACCGCGGAACGTTCCCTCGACCATCACGGATGCCTGCTCGGGCGTGAAGCCCTTGTCGACCGCAGCAGCCGTGAGCTGTTCGATCAGGTAGAAGACGTAGGCCGGGCCGGATCCCGAGATCGTCGAGAGCGCGTCGATCTGCGCCTCGGGCACGACGAGCACTTCGCCGACGGTTTCGAACAGGGCCACGGCGAGCGCGAGATCGTCATCGCTCGACCGGGTGCCTGCCGCGACGCCCGTGACCGCCCGCCCGACGACGGCCGGGGTGTTCGGCATCGACCGGATCACCGAGACCGACTCGGGCAGCAGCGACTCGAACGTCGCGACGGTGACGCCGGCCGCGACGCTCACGACGATCGCACCGGGCTCGAGGGCGTCGGCGATCTCCTCGAGCAGGGCGGGCACCATCGCTGGCTTCACGGCGACGACCACGAGCTTCGCACCCGCGACGGCCGTGCGGTTGGCCGCGGCATCCGTCTCGGTGGCGTATGCGACGACGCCGGGAAGCCCGGCGAGTTCCGTCGCCTTCTCCTCGCTGCGATTCGTCGCACGGATGCCGCCATCGACCTCGATGCCCGGCTGCAACAGGCCGGTCAGGATGGCGCGGGCCATCGAGCCCGCCCCCAGGAACGCGATCGCGGGCAGTCGGACGGGGGCCTCGGCACTCATGCGACCATCCTAGATTCGAGGCCCGATCCTGTGGCCGGGCGACGCAGACTCAGCCGATCATCCGCCTTTAGGATTGCTCCATGAGCGCATCGGGCGGCACCAAGGCAATCATCGCGGCGTTCCTCGCCAACACGGGCATCGCCCTGACGAAGTTCATCGCGTGGTTCTTCTCCGGCTCGGCCTCGATGCTCGCCGAGGCCGTGCACTCGGTCGCCGACGCGGGAAACCAGCTGCTGCTGATCCTCGGCGGCCGCAAGGCGAAGAAGGCCGCTGACAAGGAGCACCCGTTCGGCTACGGCCGCGAGCGCTACGTCTACGCCTTCGTCGTGTCGATCATCCTGTTCTCGGTCGGCGGCATCTTCTCGATCTACGAGGGCGTCGACAAGCTGACGCACCCGCACGAGCTCGAGAACGCGTGGCTGCCGCTGCTCGTGCTCGCGATCGCGATCGTGCTCGAGTCGTTCTCGCTGCGCACCGCGGTGAAGGAGTCGAACCACATCCGCGGCCGCCAGAGCTGGGTGCAGTTCGTGCGCCGCGCGAAGGCCCCCGAGCTGCCCGTCGTGCTGCTCGAAGACGTCGCGGCCCTCATCGGCCTCGTCTTCGCGTTCATCGCGGTCGGCCTGACGGTGCTCACCGGCAACCCGCTGTTCGACGCCATCGGCACGCTCATGATCGGTACGCTCCTCGTGCTCGTGGCGATCGTGCTCGGCATCGAGACGAAGTCGCTGCTCGTCGGCGAGGGCGCCAGCGACGAAGACGTCACCCGCATCGAGCAGGCGATCCTCGCGGGCCCCGAGGCCGAGCGCATCATCCACATGAAGACCCTCTACCTCGGCCCCGACGAGCTGCTCGTCGGCGCGAAGCTCGGCTTCACGTCCGACCAGCGCCTGCTCGAGGTCTCTGCGGCGACGAACGCGATCGAATCGCGCATCCGCGAAGCGGTGCCCGCGGCGCGCGTCATCTACATCGAGCCCGACATCTACGTCGAGCCGAACCACCCGGCGCCGCCGACCGACGCCATCGTCATCAAGGGCCTCGAGTGACGGAGGCTCGTCGCACCGCACTGGTGCTGCGCCACGATTCCGCGATCGGCCTCGGCAATCTCGGCCCCACGCTCGAGGCGCACGGCTACGAGATCGTCACGGTCGATGCCCCGTCGACGGATGTCGCAGCGCTCGATGCTCTCGCGCCCGACCTCGTCGTGGTGCTCGGCGGTGACGAGGGTGCGTACGAGACCGACCGCTACCCGTACCTGGCCGACGAGATCGCACTGCTCCGCACCCGCATCGACGCCGAGGCGCCGATCTTCGGCGTCTGCCTCGGCGCGCAACTGCTCGCGAAGACGCTCGGTGCCGAGGTCTACAAAGGACCGAAGAAGGAGGTCGGCTGGCTGACGGTCGAGCCGACCGCTGCCGGCGCGAACTCGCCGGTGCGGCACTTCGCCGGGGTGCCGACGGTGCAGTGGCACGGGGACACCTTCGAGCTGCCCGAGGGTGTCGAACGACTCGCGTCATCGGGTGCCTACGAGAACCAGGCCTTCGCGAAGGGCGAGTGGCTGCTCGCCGTGCAGTTCCACCCCGAGGTCACCGACGAGATCCACGAGGACTGGCTGCGCGAGTGGGGCGACGAGTTGCCCGCGTACGGCCTGACTCGAGAGCAGCTCCGCGAGGAGCGCGCGTCGTTCGGGCCGGTCGCGGAGGCGGCATCCGCTCGACTGCTCGGCGAATACCTCGAGGGGCTCGAGGCCCGCGACAGGCGTGCCGCGTAGCACCCGCACCGCCTCGGAACCACGCCGGTCGAGGAGGCGCTGGCGCGCATACTCGACCGACGATTCGGACTAGAAGTGCGTGCCGCCGTCGATGCGCACCTCGGTGCCCGTGATGAAGGCGCCGTCGTCGCTCGCGAGCATCGCGACCACGCCGGCGACGGTCTCGGGGCTGGCCATGCCCTGCGCGATCGCCGGGGTGAGCTTCATGAAGAGGCTGAAGTCGGCGTCATCGGGCAGGCCGGGGCCCTGGCTCTGCTTGCTCTCGCCGCTGCCGTCGGTCATGCCCGAGGAGATCGAGCCGGGCTGCACCGAGTTGAAGCGGATGCCCTGCTTGCCGTACTCCGCGGCGAGCGCGTGGGTCATCGACTGCACGCCGCCCTTGCTGGCCGCGTAGGCGGCCATGTACGGGTGGGCGAACGCCGCCGACGTCGAACTGAAGTTCACGACCGCCGGCCCGTCTCCCTCCCGGAGCGCGGGGATCGCCTCGCGGATCATGAGGAACGTGCCGACGAGGTTCACGGTGATGACCTGCTGGAACTGCTCGAGGGTCGTCTCGTGCGTGTGCGAGGAGCGCAGGATGCCGGCGGCGTTGACGAGCACGTCGAGTCCGCCGAGCGCGGCGATCGCAGCGGCCACCCCGTCACGAACGGATGCCTCGTCGGCGATGTTCACGACGACGGTCGTGAGGCGGTCGGCGGCGTCGCCGGCCTTCGCGACGGTGTCGGCGAGGCCGGCCTCGCTCACGTCGGCGGCGACGACGACGCCGCCCTCGGCGAGCATGCGCAGCACGGTGGCCTGGCCGATGCCGGAGCCTCCGCCGGTGACCATCGCGCGGCGTCCTTCGTAACGGTTCATGACTGGTGACCTTTCAGCTTCGGGAAGTTGTGTTACACGTTACGCCAGCTTGGCACGTTGTGCCAGCGTGGCGCCGGACGCCACCGATGACGCAGCATCGCGTACGCTTCGAACGTGGATGAGAGACCTCCGACGCTGACCGAACGCCGCAAGGCCGCGACCCAGCTCGAACTCGCCCGCGCCGCAGCCCGACTCTTCACCGACCGCGGTCCCGACGCGACGACCGCCGAGGAGATCGCCTCGGCAGGAGGCGTCGCGCTGCGCACCTTCTACCGCTACTTCCGCACGAAGGAGGACGCCGTCGCGCCGCTCCTCACCGTCGGCGCCGACCACTGGCGGGCGCTGCTCGCGGCATCCGATCGTTCCGTCGACCCGCTGACCGCGATCGAGCGGGCGATCGCCGAGGCGCTCACCCCGCCGGGCGATGACCTCGAAGGAGTGAGCTGGACGCGCGGCCTCCTGCGCGCCGGCGTCGACGACCCCGCCCTCATGAACGTCTGGTACCGCGTCAACCGGGAGTCCGAGACGAAGCTGCGCGGCGTCATCCTCGAACTCGCCGGGCCTGCGGTCGACGAGCCCACCGCACGACTCGTCGCGGCAGCGGCGACCGACGCGATCCGCATCGCGCTCGAGGCTTGGGCGGAGACGGACGACCCCGAGGTCGGACCTGGGTCACCGGCCGAGCGCGCCGTGCACAACTTCCGCCGCCTCTCGGCCGGCCTCAGTGCCGCCTGAGCGGGTCCTCGAAGAATTCGAGCAGCAGCTGCGCCGCGGCATCCGCTTCGACGCCCGCGAAGACCTCGACCCGGTGATTGAGCCGTCGATCCCGCAGCACGTCGTAGAGCGAACCGGCCGCGCCGGCCTTCTCATCCCACGCGCCGAACACGACGGTCGGAACGCGCGCCGCGAGGATCGCCCCCGCGCACATGACGCACGGCTCGAGCGTGACGACGAGGGTGCACTCGGTGAGCCGCCAGTCGCCCGTGACCTCGGCCGCTGAACGAAGCGCCAGGAGTTCGGCGTGCGCCGTCGGATCGCCGTGCAGCTCGCGTTCGTTGCGACGCGCGGCGATGACCTCGCCCGCGGCGTCGACGACGATCGCGCCGACCGGCACGTCGCGCGTCGCGGGCGCCTGGGCGGCCTCGGCGAGCGCGAGGCGCATCCATTCACGGTGCTGCGGCAGCTCCACCTTCTCCACCTCCGCGCTCGACCCGCCCGAACTAGACTCGAGCCTATGCGAGTCCACGTTGCCGACCACCCGCTCATCACCCACAAGCTGACGGTGCTCCGCGACGAGAAGACCCCGTCGCCGGTGTTCCGCTCGCTCGTCGAAGAGCTCATGACGCTCCTCGCGTACGAGGGCACTCGCGGCGTGCGGGTCGAGCCGGTCGACATCGTCACCCCGGTCTCCCCCACCACTGGCGTGCGCATCGCCGACCCGAAGCCGCTCATCGTGCCGATCCTGCGCGCCGGTCTCGGCATGCTCGAGGGCATGGTGAAGCTCGTGCCGACCGCCGAAGTCGGCTTCCTCGGCATGGCGCGCAACGAAGAGACGCTCGAGCCGACGACCTACGCCGAGCGACTGCCCGACGACCTCAGCGACCGGCAGTGCTTCGTGCTCGACCCGATGCTCGCCACGGGCGGCTCGCTCATCGCGGCGATCGAGTTCCTGCTGAAGCGCGGGGCGACGGATGTCACGGCGATCTGCATCCTCGCAGCACCCGAGGGGCTGGCTGCGGTCGAGCAGGCCATGGAAGGTCGCGGCGAGGTCACCGTCGTGCTCGGCGCCGTCGACGAGCGCCTCAACGAACTGGGCTACATCGTGCCCGGCCTCGGCGATGCGGGCGACCGCCTCTACGGCACGGTATAAGCGCCACCGCCAACGACGTCCGCCGAAGGATCTTCGAGCCTCGACATGCCGGGGCGAGTATCCGACGCGGAACATTTCTGAAACTGCGTACTCATCGCAGAATCTTGCACGCTTGCTCATCGACTGACTGATCCTGCCGGATGCCTCTCAGCATCGCGCACCGCGTGCGATGTCACACCCCGTCACGCGACGGTCACGAATTGACACATGCTCGGCGATCGGTTTGACTGACGCTCATGACAGACACCGCACGCAACCTGACCGCCCACGGCGCTCTCAGGACGACCGGCATGATGATGCCGGCACGTGCAGCCATGTGTTGTCGAATGTGCCGCTGACCGCGACCCCACCGCCGAGTTCCGCAGCCGATCCGCACCCAGATCGACGCCGACTCCTCTGAACCCGCCGCATCCGGGGGTTCGCCCGGCCGTCCGGCCATTCGCTCAGACCCCGACTCCAGGGGTCCGTCGCTGCACCCTTCACGCAAGGATCCTCCGTCATGTCTCTCGCATTCGCACCCGCTCCCGTCCGTCCCGTCCAGGCCCGCACCGCACCGTCGCTCTCCGCGGCACCGACGCACGCATCCGCTCCGCTCCGCTCGCTCCCCGCTGAGGCAGCGCCCGCCATCGGCGCGACCACGCCCTCCGACGCGGCGACCGCAGCCCGCAGCCCTCGGGTTCGCGCCGTGCCCGAAGGCACCGAAGCTCGCGGCTTCGTGCTCTACGTCGGCATCGACGAGGCCAAGGCCCTCGCCGACGGCACGACCCTTCACCGCATCGTCGAGGCGCTGCGCGCACTGACGGCCGAGGTCTCCCCGTCAGCCGAGACGTACGCCGCGGTCGCACTCGCACCGGAGGGCGCCGGCGGCCGCGATGTCGACGTCGTGCGCCTCGCCCTGCAGGACCCGTCGGCGCTCGCGAAGCAGCGCGAAGGCCAGGGCGTCCGCGACGACGCCGACCGTCACCCCAACGGCGTGATCATCGACATCTCGCGCAAGCGCGTGCTGCTCGACGGCGAGGCCGCCGGCCTCACGTACAAGGAGTTCGAGCTGCTGCAGTACCTCGTGCTCCGCGAGGGCCGCACGATCGACCGCCACGAGCTCATCGACAACCTCTGGGACGCCGACGACGAGGCCCCGAGCGAGCGCACGATCGACGTGCACGTGCGTCGCCTGCGCTCGAAGCTCGCCCACTACCAGGACATCGTGCGCACGGTTCGTGGCGTGGGCTACCGCTTCGACCGCCACGCGGACGTCTCGATCCGCCAGGCG
Source organism: Agromyces sp. CCNWLW203 (assembly GCF_036576125.1). Lineage (NCBI taxonomy): Bacteria > Bacillati > Actinomycetota > Actinomycetes > Micrococcales > Microbacteriaceae > Agromyces > Agromyces sp. CCNWLW203. The sequence goes on from NZ_JAZHYX010000001.1 coordinate 659,135, forward strand.
TCGACGCCCTCCCCCGACCTGTACTGAGGCCCCGCAGGCGCCGCCGAGTGCCGCGGAACGAACTCGTTCGAAAAATAACAGAACGATAACTAGCGCCTGTTACCGATCCGTTATATATTCGGAACTGCACCGCTTGTTTGCTGTGGCAGGCGGTGTGGAATGTGATTGCAGGACACTCTTGGTGCAAGGGAGAGGGCCGGTCGTCAGCCTCTACGACC
>NZ_JAZHYX010000001.1:659452-1217662 GCF_036576125.1 Agromyces sp. CCNWLW203
GGCCCTCAACCGATTCCAGAGGGGCAGCGCCCAGCGCCGTCAGCCTCTACGACCGGCCCTCAACCGATTCCAGAGGGGCAGCGCCCAGCGCCGTCAGCCTCTACGACCGGCCCTCAACCGATTCCAGAGGGTGAGCGTCGAAGCGCTCAACCGATTCCGACGCAAACTGTCGAAGGCGTGCAACGCCGCGGTTCTCTATTGTGGGATCAGCCCACAATCGGAAGGACCCCGCATGGCAGATCGCGCGATCACGGTGGCCGCATGGGAATCGCTGTTCCGCGCCCAGGTCTCGATCATGCGGGCCCTCGCGGCCGAGTTCCCGAGCGACGTCATCTCGCTCAACGAGTACGACGTGCTCTTCAACATCACCCGGGCGCCGGGCCGACGCCTGCGTCTCAAAGACCTGAACCAGAACGTGCTCATCACCCAGCCGAGTGTGAGCCGCCTCGTCGACCGGCTCACCGCGCGCGGGCTCGTCGCGAAACTGCCCGACCCGCGCGACGGCCGCGGCACGATCGTCGCGATGACCGACGAGGGGTTCGACCTCTTCCGTCGCGTCGCGATCACGCACATGGACGCGATCAACCGCCAGTTCGGCGACAGCCTGTCCGATGACGAACTCCGCACGCTCGCCGAGCTCTGCAACCGGCTGCGCGTCGAGGCCGATCAGGCCTGACCCGGCCGATCCGCGCGAACGCGCGGAGAAACTCGCCATAGACGAGCAGTCCCCCTCAGCGCTACTCTCAGCCTACAGAGTGGGTCTGGCTGGGTTCCTGGGGGGAAGTCATGGACATCGTGCTCGTCATTCTGCAAGCCTGCGTGGTCATCGGGGCGATCGTGCTCGGAGTCCGGACCGGCGGTATCGGCCTGGGTCTCTGGGGCGTCGTCGGCACGGTGATCCTCGTGTTCGTCTTCCAGCTGCCACCGGGCGCCATCCCGATCGATGCATTCTTCATCATCATCGCGGTCATCACGGCGTCGTCGGCGATGCAGGCGGCCGGCGGCATCGACTACCTCGTGGCGATCGCGTCGAAGATCATCCAGCGCAATCCGAAGCGACTCACCTACGTCGCACCGCTCGTGGCGTTCGTCTTCACCGTGCTCTCGGGCACCTCGAACATCTTCTTCGCACTGATCCCCGTGATCTACGAGACGGCGTACCGCAACGGACAGCGCCCCGAGCGGGCCCTCGCCGCGTCGACCGTCACCTCGGGCCTCGGCATCACCGCCAGCCCGGTGTCGGCGGCCATGGCGGCCTACCTCGTGCTCATGGACGGCACCGGCTACGGACTGCCGCAGATCCTCCTCATCACGGTGCCGGCGGCGATCGTCGCCTGCATCGTCACCTCCCTCGTGCAGCAGCGCGTGGGCAAGGACCTGCTCGACGACCCCGTGTTCCTGAAGCGCGTCGCCGACGGCACCGTCGAGGTGCCCGCCGCGCTGAAGGCCCGCTACGAGGCCAAGGTCGGGGGCGCTGCCGTGACGGCCGGCGGCACGGGCACGTCGACTGCCGCTGCGACCGGCAGCTCGGCTGCCCCGGCGGCCGACGTTCCGCCAGCACGCATCGAACACCCCGTGCCCCCGGGCGGCGCCACCGCCGCGTGGATCTTCGTCACCGGCACCCTGCTGATCGTGCTGCTCGGCCTCTTCCCGGGCCTGCGTCCCGCCTTCCCCGACGAGGCCGGCGAACTCGTGCCGCTCGGCATGTCGACCATCATCGAGATGATCATGTTCTCGGTGGCCCTCGTCATCATCCTCGTGCGCAAGGTCAAGCCGTCGCTCGTTGTCGAGCAGCCGCTGCTGCGGGCCGGCTTCGTCGCCGCCGTCGCGCTGTTCGGCATCGCGTGGATGGCCGACACCTTCATCTCGGCTAACGAGGAGACGATCATCGAGCCGCTCGGCGCGATGATCGAGGCCAACCCGCTGCTGCTCGCCGTCGCGCTGTTCGTCGTCTGCGGTCTCACCACGAGCCAGTCGGCCACGACGAACACGATGATCCCGATCGCCCTCGCCGCCGGGCTCGCCCCGGGCGTCATCACGGCGATGTGGCCGTCACTCATCGGCGTGTGGCTGTTCCCGGCCAACGGATCGCAGATCGCCGCCGTCGAGACCGACCTGACGGGCTCGACGAAGCTGACGCAGGTGCCGATCTGGCATTCGTTCACGATCCCGATGCTCGTGTCGTGGGCCGCCGTGGTCGGGGCCGGCCTCCTGATCCAGCTCGTCGTGCCCGCCTGAATCGGCATCGCGCCATCAGCGCGCGATCACCAAGTGCCCGAAGCATCCGACCATCCAGCCGAGGAGGAACCCATGACCGACGCCGCAGACGTGAAGTCCGCCGCCGCGCAGTTGATGCCGGAGGTACTCGACCGTCTCGAGACGCTCGTGCGCATCCCATCCGTCGCGTTCCCCGGGTTCGACCCCGAGCCCGTGCACCGCATGGGAGCGGCCGTCGTCGAGCTCTTCGAGGCGGCGGGGGCCACCGGCGTGAAGCTGCTCGACGTGCCCGACGGCTATCCGTGCGTCTACGCCGACCTCCCCGGCCCCGAGGGCTCGCCGACCGTGCTGCTCTACGCCCACTACGACGTGCAGCCCGCCGCCGAGAGTCAGGGCTGGTCGACCGATCCGTTCGAGCCGGTGACCAAGGACGACGGTCGCATGTACGGCCGCGGCGCCGCCGACGACAAGTCGGGCCTCGTCATCCACTACGGCACCCTGAAGCTCCTCGGAGCCGACCGGCCGTGCAACCTGAAGATCCTCGTCGAGGGCGAGGAGGAGACGATCTCCCACCTCGAGGCGTTCGTCGAGGCGAACCCCGAGCTCTTCGCCGCCGACGCGTACGTCATCGCCGACATCGGTCCGCAGCGCGTCGGGCGGCCTGGTCTCACGACCGCGCTCCGAGGGGATGTCGCATGCACCGTGACCGTGCGCACGCTCGGCAATCCCGTGCACTCGGGCATGTTCGGCGGCGCGGCCCCCGACGCCATGACGGCGATGATCCGCATCCTCGACACGCTCCACGACGAGCACGGCGACACCGTCATCCCCGGCGTCGACAGCGGCCACTGGAGCGGAGCCGACATGGAGGAGGACGTCTACCGGGAGGGCTCGGCGGTGCTGCCGGGCGTCGACTACCTCGGCACCGGCTCGCTCTCCGACCGCATCTGGGCCAAGCCCTCGGTGACGGTACTCGGCATGGACCTGCCGAACACCGCCGAGGCGTCGAACGTGCTGCTGCCCTCCGTGACGGCGAAGCTGTCGATGCGCATCGTGCCCGGCGCCGACGCGGACGCGCAGCTCGACGCGCTCATGGCGCATCTCCGCGCCCAGCGGCCCTGGAACTGCGAGGTCGAGGTCGAGAAGGTGAAGACGGGGCATCCGTTCGCCGTCGACTCCTCCCATCCCGCGATCGTGGCTGCGGAGGCCGCGCTCGAGGCGGCCTACGACGCACCCGTCGAGTCGATCGGCAGCGGTGCATCGATCCCGCTCGTGGCGTCGCTCCAGAAGGTCGCCCCGGGCTCGGCGATCGTGCTCTGGGGCGCGGAGGACACCGCGCAATCCCGCATCCACGCGTCCGACGAATCGGTCGACCCCGGCGAGATCGAACGGATGATCGCCGCGCAGACCCTGTTCATCCAAGGGCTGGCGGCGGCCGAACGATCCTGATCGAACCGCCCGGTCGTCATTCGGCGGCCGGGCACGGCGAAGGCGAGGTGCTCGTGTCCGTTCCGCAGTCCGAGAAACGGATGACCGTGCTCCAGGCGACCTTCATCGGGGTCGGCTCGATGGTCGGCGCCGGCATCTTCGCCCTGCTCGGCGCGGCGGGAGCGGTCGCCGGTTCCGCCGTCTGGGTGTCGTTCCTCATCGCCGGCATCATCGCCGGACTCCAGGGCTACTCCTTCGCGAAGCTCGGGGCGAAGTACCCGTCGGGCGGAGGCATCCTGACCTATCTCTCCCGCGGCCTCGGCGAGGGCCACCTCACGGGCATCGGCTCCTGGCTCTTCTTCACCGCCGGCTCCATCGTGGTCGCGATGATCGCCACCTCGTTCGGCGGCTACGCGACCTCCGTCGTCGCCGGCGGCGATGAGACCTGGGGCAAGGTGCTCGCGGTGGCGCTGATCGTCGTGATGTCGGTGCTGAACACCGTCGGCGCCAGCGCCGTCGCTCGGGTGCAATCGGTCATCGTGATCATCGTGCTCGGCATCCTCGTCGTGTTCGCGGCCGTCACGATCGCGAACATCGACCTCTCCCTGCTCGCCCCCGCCGGCTACCCCGCGGCGAAGGAGATCGTGGCGAGCGTCGCCCTCACCTTCTTCGCCTTCCTGGGGTTCGGTGTGATCACCTTCACCGCGAAGGACCTGCCGAATCCCGCCCGTCAGCTCCCGAAAGCGATCTACCTGGCGCTCGCCATTGCGACGACGATCTACGTCGCCGTCTCGATCGGCGTCTTCGGCACGCTCACCGCCGACCAGGTGGTGGAGTACGGCACGACGGCACTCGCCGAGGCCGCGAAGCCGGCGCTCGGCCAGGCCGGGTACGTGCTCATGGTGATCACGGCGCTCTTCTCCACGACGGGTGCGGTGAACGCAGGTCTCTACCCGTCGATCGGCATGACGCAACACCTCGCGTCCGTCGGGCAGTTCCCGCCGATGTTCAGCCGCTCGGTCGGGCGCTTCCCGGTCGGGCTCGTCGTCATGGCGGTGCTCGCGAGCGTGCTCGTGATCGGGTTCGACCTGAACAAGATCGCCTCGATCGGCAGCGCCGTCGCCCTGCTGGTGTTCTCCGCCGTCACGGTCGCCCACTTCCGGCTGTACCGCGAGACCGGCGCGAGCATCATCGTGCTCGTCATCGCGCTGGTGGCGACGCTCGGCACCTTCATCATCTTCTGCACCACGACGCTCGTCGACGAGCCGGCGACGGCGTTCGCCCTCGTCGGCATCATCGTGCTCGCGATCGCCGTGGACTTCATCTGGAAGGCCGCAGCGCGACGTTCGAACAGCCCGAGCCGCAGCCCTGACCGGGAGCCCGATCGGGGATGAGCCGACGGCGGCGGGGACGGTGGGGCGGGAACCCTACCTCCCGCCCCACCGCGGTCTCCAAGGGAGACCACTCCCGCCGAGCGACCCGAACTGAGCCCGGCGAGCTTGTCCCGGCGATCGGGAAAGTCTCGATCGCTCTGCTCGCGGGGGTCAGCACGAACAGGTCGGCACAGGGGTCGACTCGGGTCTGGTCGAATCGTATCCGCCCGGCCGCCCGGTGCATACTGCCCCGATTGGGGGGTGAGAACGCTCCCATCGGCAGGAGCCGGCATGGGCTCGTGGGCGGCAAGCCGACGATCAGGGCCAGTCGACGGATGCCTCGTACTCATCGTGCTTGCGAAGGTAGGCGGCGATGAACGGGCACTCGGGCACGATGCGCTCGCCGCGCGCGACGGCATCGTCGAGCGCCGTTCGCGCGAGCTTGCTGCCGAGGCCGCGCCCCTCGAACTCGGGCAGCACCACGGTGTGCGTGAAGACGATCACCCCGTCTTCGAGACGATACTGCGCGAAACCCGCTCGCTCGCCCCCGAAGGTGAGGTCGTAGCGGTGACGGTCATCGTTGCGGACGATTTCGACGATGTCGGTGGCCATGGCGCGACTCTACTCGACCGTCTCTGCCGATGCGCCGGAAGCGCCGCAGGCCTCGCCTCCTGCGCGTGAGCGCCGGCGCCGGGATGGCTCGCAGCCGCACGGTCCTCTCGGGCACGACGTGGCGCAGCCGTCGGCCGTCGCAGCGCGTGCCCGGCGGCAGGGTGAGCCTGCGGTCGCGAACGGCGGAGGCTCGGCATCGGCGCCGAGCGACATCGAGCGGCTCGGTCGAGCGCCGGGCCGGGCTGACAGGCCGGGAGAGACAGCGACGGATGCCGCGCACGGGCGCCGCGGCATCCGCCGGGCGCTCGCCGTGCTCGTGCACGGTGGCGACGACGAGCGCGATCAGCCAGGCGAACACGAGCGTGAAGGCCACAAGCTCGAAGACGGTCAGGTTGAACACGCCGAGCCCGTCGTAGGCCACCATCGCCGCCACCTCGACGGCGAGCGAGAGATACGAGAACCGGGCGAACCAGCGCGGGATGCCCGGTGCGAAGAGCTGCACGCCGAGGCACAGGATCGCGAACGCCGCGGCGGCCCCGACGGCGAAGGTGTTGTGCAGGTCGGTGTCGGTGTCGATCGGCACGAGCCCGACGCCCATGAGGTTCAGGCCGACGAGGGCGATGAGCACCCGCATCACGGTGCCCGCGCCGGGTCGGAGCGCGAACGGCCCGGCCGCGAGCGAGCGGGTGAGCAGCGTCGAGAGGCCGGCCATGCCGAATCCCGACACGATGATCGCGACGTTGAAGCACGCGGCGGCCAGGTCGTTCGAGGTGCCGAGGGTGCTGAAGTTGTGGGTCCACCACTCGCCGGTCGGGGTGATGCTCATGCTCGCGAGGCTGCCGGCGGCGAGCAGCATCGCCACGAGATTGAACGTGCGATACGCCTCGTGCTCGATCGCGCCGCGGTGCAGGCGGAACGTGCCGAGGCCGAACACCGCGGCGAGGAGGAACCCGAAGGCCTCGTGCCCGCCGGGGAACCCGTCGAACGCGGTGGCGGTGAAGTGCACGGCGAGCAGCGCGATCGCCGCCCAGGTCAGGCCGTTGGCGATCGCCCGCGATTCGACGCGCAGCGCCGGTAGCCCGAGTCGTGCGAGCTCGGCGATCGCGTTGCTCGATGCCGAGGCCACGACGAGGCACGCACCGACAGCTGCCCCGCCGGCGAGCGCCGGCACCACCCAGACGACGTCGACCACGTGCGAGCCGCCGGCGGCAGGGAATCGCGGGTCGAGCGCGCGATAGAGCACGATCGAGACGGCCGCCGCGATGAGCAGCGCGTAGACCCGGCGCACGTGGGAGGCCAACGGCCGCGAACGCATGGCGGCGAGCCGAACGCGCCCCACACGTTCGGCGGCTCCGGCGCCCGTCGCACGTGTCGGTACGACGAGGATCCGGTTCAGCTCGGAGTCGGCCCCGGCGAACGCACCCATATCCGAACTCGATCCCCAGAATCAGATGTGGCGAGCCTAACCGGCGGCGCGCTCGTGAGTCACCTTCGTGTCGTGTCGCCCACGCCGATACCCAGCAGACTCTCAGCAAAACGATCGCGGTCATGAAGCGGGTGCACAGCGAGGAACACCCTGGGAAAACGAAAACGGCCCGCTTTCGCGAGCCGTTCTCTTCACTGTCTCAACCAGTGTGCGCCCGGAGGGATTCGAACCCCCAACCTTCTGATCCGTAGTCAGATGCTCTATCCGTTGAGCTACGGGCGCAGTCGATGTCACCTGCGCATCCTTCGCGATCAGGCAACCACGTAACTCTAACGCACGCGCTCAGATCTCGCCAATCGAGGGCCGCCTCACCGGTCGGCGTGCTCGGGCCGCAGCGCATCGAGCGCGGCGAGCTGCCGACGGTTCGCCACCTGGCGGTACGAGGTCTCGATGAGTTCGGCGAGGAGCTGCCAGTCGGTGCCGGGCCGATCGAGGTCGACACCCACCCAGTGATCGCGGTCGTAATAGGGCGGGCCGAAGAACTGGTCGTCGTGCACGAGGGCGTGATGCTCGTCGGGGTCGGTCTTCAGCACGATCGAGAGCGGCCGATCCATCGAGGCGCTCACGTGCACGAAGATCGGCTTCGCGGCACGGAACGTCGGCCGGCCCCACGCCTCGACCTCGACGGCCTCGGGCAGCGCGAGGCATACGGCGCGCACGCGCTCGACGAGCGGATGCCGCGGGTCGACGACTCGGGGATGCTCCACGAAGCCCAAGCTACGCCCCACCGACGACACCGCGCGAGCCGCGGCATCCGCTGCCCGTCAGCCCTTGACCGCTCCCCCGAGCCCCGCCGACCGGAGGAACACTCCCTGGAAGAGCAGGAACAGCACGACCGGGATGAGCGTCGAGATCGCGAGCGCCGCGAGGAACACGTCGAGCTCGATCGAGCCCTGCACGGCGGGGAGCCGCACCGAGAGCGGCTGCACCGCGGGGTTCGGCAGCACGAGCATCGGCCAGAGGAAGTCCTTCCACGCGGCGATGATCGCGAACACCGAGACGACACCGAGGATGGGCTTCGACATCGGCAGCACGATCGACCAGAAGAGACGGAACGGCCCGGCGCCGTCGGTGCGAGCCGCCTCGAACACCTCGCGCGGCAGTGCGTCGAAGAAGCGCTTCACGAGCAGGATGTTGAACGCGTTCGCCGCAGCCGGCAGCCAGACCGCGAGGTAATTGTTGAGCAGCGACACGTCGCCCGGCAGCGGCGGGTTCACGATCGTCAGGTAGAGCGGCACGAGCAGCACCACCGCCGGGATGAAGAGCGTCACGAGGATCGCCCCGTTCAGGATCGGCGCGTATCTGGGCCGAAGCACCGACAGCGCGTAGCCCGCGGTCGTCGCCACGAGCAGCTGGAAGAACCAGGAGCCCGCCGCGATCACGATCGTGTTCCAGAAGAACTGGTCGATGTGCACCTCGACCCACGCCGCCTGCAGGTTCTGCCAGTCGATGCCGTTCGGCCAGAGCGCGAGCGGCTGGCGCAGCGTGTCCTGCGTCGGCGTCACGGCCGACTTCGCGAGCCAGAGGAGCGGACCGAGTCCGGCGATCACGAGGCCGATGAAGAGCACGAAGTGCGCGGTGCCCATTCCGAGCCGGACGCCGCGCTTCCGGCCGTCGAAGTTCGAGACGATGCCGCGATCGCGCGACTCGTCGTCGAAGCGCCTGGCCTTGCGAGCCTTCGGCGAGAGCCGAGGCAGACGGATGTCTCGTGCGGAGGGCGCTGTCGTCATGACGTGCTCCAGCGGTCGGTGAGCTTGAAGTACAGCCAGCTGAGGAGCGCCAGCACGACCGCGAGCATCACGCTGAGCGCGGTCGCCTCGCCGTAGTCGCCGCCGAGGCTGTTCTGGAAGGCGTAGCGATAGATGAGGAGCAGGATCGTCACGGTCGCGTTGTTCGGGCCGCCGCCGGTGAAGAGGTAGGGCTCGAGGAAGACCTGCGCGGTCGCGATGACCTGCAGGATCAGCATGATGAAGAGGATGCCGCGGAGCTGCGGCAGCGTCACGTGCCAGATCTTGTGCCAGATCGACGCGCCGTCGACCTCGGCCGCGTCGTAGAGCTCGGGCGGCACGGCGAGGAGTGCCGCAAGGTAGATGATGATCGCGCCGCCGGCCCCGGCCCAGGTCGCCTCGAGCACGAGGGACGGCATCGCGGTCGCCGACGACTGCAGCCACGGCTGAGCCGGAACGCCGAACCAGCCGAGCACCGTATTGAAGAGGCCGGTGGGGCTCGCGTCGTAGAAGACCTTCCAGAGCAGCACCGCGACGACCGGCGGCACGACGACCGGCAGGTACGCGAGTGCGCTGTAGAACCCCTTGCCGCGCCGCACCTCGCTCATGAGCACGGCGACGAGGATCGGCAGCGGGAACCCGAAGAGCAGCGCGAGCGCCGCGAAGTACAGCGTGTTGAGCACGGCAGTGCCGAGCAGCGGGTCGCTCAGCACGGCGGCGAAGTTGTCGAGGCCGACCCAGGTCGGCGCGTCGAGCAGGTTCGTCTCCTGGAAGCTCATGACGATCGACCGCACGATCGGCGACCAGCTGAAGAGGCCGAACACGATGAGCATCGGCGCGAGGAAGGCGAGGGTCGAGAGGCCACCGCCGCGCACCCAGGTGCGGAGGTTTCGAGGGCGCTTGCGGTGAGCGGATGCCGCGGGCGCTGCGCCCTCGTTGGCGGGAGGGGCCGCAGCGGGCGGTTTCGCGGTGAGGGTCATCTGGTTCCTTTGTTGATCGACTCGCGGGTTGAGGAGTGCCCGACGAAGGAGGACACGTCTCGAAGCCTCTCGGGGCGAGGGTTTCGAGACGGTCGCTGCGCTCCCTCCTCAACCCGCTCCACGTTCGTGTCGCGGTTTCGAGACGGTCGCTGCGCTCCCTCCTCAACCCACGGTCGGTGAACGACCGCTACTCGTCGAGCAGCGCCTGCGCCTCTTCGTCGGCCTGCGCGAGCAGCGCGTCGATGTCGGCGTTCTGGTCGGTGAGCACGGCCTGCACCACGGGGTCGAGGAGCGCGTAGATCTCCTGCGTCTTGCCCTTCGGCTCGCCCACCGGCGTCTGCTCCCAGATGCCCTCGATGAACGGGGTCATCTGGTCGCGCGGCACGTTGATGTACGGCTCGATCCAGACGAGCGACTGCTCGTAGGCCTCACGGTTCAGCACCGGCAGCAGCGGGGTGCCGACGGCCTGATCGCTCTCGGCGAGTGTCTTCGCGTCGAGCACGGCGGCCTCCTCGGTGAGGAGCTTCTGCATGTAGAACCAGTCGATCCAGGTGATCGCCGCAGCTTTCGTCTCGTCGTCGACCGTGGGACTCACGACGGCGATGTCGCCGCCGCCGAGGGTGCCGCCCTCGTTCTCGACCGGGATGACCGTGAGTCCGTAGTCGTCGGGGTTCAGTGAGAAGTCGCGCACGAGCGCCGTGTAGATGTCGGAACCCGTCGTGTACATGCCGATGTTGCCGGCCGCGAACTCCTGGTTGATGCTGCCCCAGTCGAGCAGGAAGTTCGAGCCGAGCGAGTCGTCCTCCCACCGCAGCTGCTGCAGGAACTCGAGCGCCGCCTTCGTACCGTCGTTCGCGATCGTCGAGGTGTAGGTGCCGTCGCCGTTGTCGGTCTGGGTGCTGCCGCCGCGCGCGACCGTGGATGCGGTGAGCTGCCAGCCGCCCGTGTTGTTCTGCGTCATCTGCATGTAGCCGGCCTTGCCGGTCTTCTCGGAGATCGTCTTCGCGGCGGCCCGCACCTCGTCCCACGTGGTGGGCGGGCTGTCGGGGTCGAGGCCGGCCTCCTCGAACAGGGTGCGGTTGTAGTGCAGGCCCATGGCGTACGCCTGGCGCGGGAACCCGAAGATGCGGCCGTCGGCGTCGGTGACGCCGTCGAGGATCACGGGGTTGAAGCTGTCGGTGTACCCGAGCTCCTCGATCTCGTCGGTCACGTCCATGAGCTGGCCGTTCTCGAGCAACGTCTTGGAGTCGGTGAAGGGCACGGTGAAGACGTCTGGCAGGCTGCCGCCGGCGAGTTGCACGGCGAAGGTCGGCCCCTCCCACTCGTACTCGACGCCGATGATGTCGATGTCGGGGTTGAGCTTCTCGAACTGCTTCTCCTGTTCGGCGAAGGCGTCGTAGGCGGCCTGGTCGGCCCCGGGCGGGAACGTCGCGACCCGCAGTTCGGTCGTGCCGCTGTCGCTGCCTCCCGAGCTGCAGGCGGCGAGGGCGCCGACCATCGCGAACGCGGCGATGCCGGCGATCACGACCTTGCGTGGTGACTTCATTGTCCAGTCCTTTCGGTGCTGTGTTCAGGTGTGAGTGCTGGGTTCGTGCCGCGGCATGGCGCTCGCCGTGGCCTCGACGGTCAGGCGCTCCGGTGGAGCCAGGCCGTGGAGTCTGGTGGCAGCAGCCCGTCGGCGAGCGGGGTGCTCGCGAGCAGGATGCTGTCGTGTTCGGGCAGCGCGACGGGTTCGCCGCCGAGGTTCGTGACGCTCGTGAAGGTGTCGCCCCGGCGGAATGCCAAGACGCCCGGAGCACTGTCGAGCCAGGTCAGCGGGCCGTCGCCGAGGGCGGACTCGCGCTTGCGCAGCCGCAGCGCCTGCCGGTAGAGCCAGAGCATCGAAGCCGGGTCTGCCTCCTGCGCCTGCACGGTGAGCGCGGCCCAGTCGGCGGGCTGCGGCAGCCACGGGCGACCGGATGCTTCGGCGGGGCTGAATCCGAACGGCGCCTCGGTGCCGCGCCAGGGCAGGGGCACGCGGCATCCGTCACGACCCGGGTCGGCGCCGCCCGAGCGGAAGTGCATCGGGTCCTCGAGCACCTCGCGCGGCAGTTCGGCTTCGGGGAGGCCGAGTTCGTCGCCCTGGTAGAGGTAGAGCGAGCCGGGCAGCGCGGCCGTCAGCAATGCGGCGGCGCGCGCGCGACGCACCCCGAGGCCGAGGTCGGTCGGGGTGCCGAAGCGCTTTCTCGCGAACGCGAAGCCCGAGTCCTCGCGGCCGTATCGCGTGACCGGCCGCGTGACGTCGTGGTTCGAGAGCACCCACGTGCTCGGAGCGCCGACCGGGGCGTGGGCGGCGAGCATCAGGTCGATCGATCCGCGGAGCTCGGCGGCGTCCCACGGGCGCGACATGAAGTCGAAGTTGAACGCGGTGTGCATCTCATCGGGGCGGAGGTAGGCCGCGAAGCGGGCGGCATCCGGCACCCAGACCTCGCCGACGAGCACTCGGGTGCCCTCGTAGGAGTCGGCGATGCGCCGCCACGAGCGATAGACCTCGTGCACCTCGTCGCGGTCCTCGGTGGGGTGCTGACCGGGCGCGACCTCGGTGGGCACCTCGGGCAGCGCCGGGTCCTTGATGAGGAGCCCGGCGGAGTCGATGCGCACGCCGGCGACGCCGCGGTCGAACCAGAACCGCAGGATCTCCTCGTGCTCGCGGCGCACGTCGGGGTGGTTCCAGTTCAGGTCGGGCTGCTCGGGGGTGAAGAGGTGCAGGTACCACTCGCCCGGCGTGCCGTCGGGGTTCGTCGTGCGGGTCCACGTGTCGCCCTGGAAGTTCGACACCCAGTTGGTGGGCATCAGGTCGCCGTTCGCCCCCTTGCCCGGGTGGAACCAGAACCGCTCCCGCTCCGGCGAACCCGGCCCGGCGGCGAGGGCGGCCTGGAACCAGGGGTGCTCGCTCGAGACGTGGTTCGGAACGACGTCGATGATCGTGCGAATGCCGAGGGCGAGCGCATCGGCGATGAGCAGCTCGGCGTCTTCGAGGGTGCCGAAGGCCGGGTGGATGTCGCGGTAGTCGCTGACGTCGTAGCCGCCGTCTGCGAGTGGCGACGGGTACCACGGGTTGAACCAGAGAGCGTCGACGCCGAGCTCCTTCAGGTAGCCGAGGCGGCTCCGCACTCCGCGGAGGTCACCGGTGCCGTCGCCGTCGGAGTCGGCGAAGCTGCGCACGTAGACCTGGTAGATCACCGCGCTCCGCCACCAGAGCGGGTCGGACACACCGGCCGAGGGGGCGGTGGCGGCCGAAGCGGCATCCGTGAGGTGCATGGTCACGCGGTGCGTCTCCTCGTGTCGACGGGGCGGGCACGCCGTGTCGAGGGACGACGGCGTCATTGACCGTCAACGTAATGAGAGCAACAGAATGATGCAACTATTCAACAAATCGACATCTGTTTGCGATGATTTGCATGGAATTGCGGCATCCGCTTGCCCGCATTTGCGGGTTCTCAACCCACGGGGCTGCGCCTGACCGGCGCGGTCGACCCGCGCACGACGAGCTCGGGCGCGAAGAAGACCTCGTCGCCGATCGCCCGGTCGCTCGACATCTGGCGCATGAGCAGCTCGATGATCATCTTGCCCATCGCTTCGATCGGCTGGCGCACGGTGGTCAGCGGCGGCTCGGTGCAGTTCATGAGCGCGGAGTCGTCGTAGCCGATCACCGAGACGTCGTCGGGTACGCGGAGCCCCGCTCGCCGCACCGCGCGGACGGCGCCGAGCGCCATCGGGTCGCTCGCGCAGACGATGCCGGTGACGCCCGCGGCGAGCAGCTTGGTCGCGGCCGTCTGGCCCGACTCGAGCGAGTAGAGCGAGTGCACGATGCGGTCGTCGCCGAGCTCGAGGCCGTGCCGCTCCGCCATGCGCAGGGCGGCCGCGTGCTTGCGCTGCGACGGTACATGATCGTTCGGGCCGAGCAGGATGCCGATGCGCTCGTGCCCCAGCTGCACGAGATGGCCGAACGCCTGCTCCATCGAGGTCGCGTCGTCGCACGAGACCGTCGCGAAGTCGAGGCCGTCGATCGGGGCGTTCACGAGCACGGTCGGCAGCTTCAGTTCGCGAAGGCGTTCGTAGTGGTCGTGGTTCACGTCGGCCTGGGCGTAGGCGCCGCCCGCGAAGATCACGCCCGACACCTGCTGGTGCAGGAGGAGCTCGACGTAGTCGGACTCGGAGATGCCGCCGGCGGTCTGGATGCAGAGCACGGGCGTGTAGCCGTTCTGCGCGAGGCCGCCCCCGATCGCCTCGGCGAGCGCGGGGAAGATCGGGTTCTGCAGCTCGGGCATCACGAGGCCCACGAGCCTGGCCCGCTCGCCGCGGAGCTTCGTCGGCCGCTCGTAGCCGAGCACGTCGAGGGCGGTGAGCACCGCGTCGCGCGTCGACGCCGAGACGCCCGGCTTGCCGTTCAGCACGCGGCTCACGGTGGCTTCGCTGACTCCGACCTTGCGCGCGACATCCGCGAGTCTTCTCGACATGCCGTCATGTTACGGGAGGTGACGCAAGAACTCGACAGCCCGTCTGCCGGCCAGTGGGCGGTGTCAAGCCCTTGCCGCCGGCTTGCGAAGCGGGTCACGATCGAAGCACCCTTCGGAGGAGGCGAACATGACGAAGACCAGCGCGGAGACGCGCCCGGTGCCGGCTTCGACCGCAGGGCGCTGGCTGCACGAACATGCCCTGTTCCTCGTCTGCATGGCGATCTTCGTGCTCTGCCTCGCCGGCATGGCGTTGACGGGCGTACTCGTCTACAACGAGGAGCAGCTCGAGCACGGGGCGTCCGCGATCCCGTTCAGCGAGTACCTGCGTTCCGGCCACTTCATCGAGGCCACCTTCGAGAACTGGGAGTCGGAGTTCCTGCAGATGGGCGCCTACGTGGTGCTCACGATCTTCCTGTTCCAGAAGGGCTCGTCGGAGTCCAAGCCGATCGGCGAGCACACCGAGCAGGACGACGACCCGCGCCATGCGCCCGTCACGGCCGACACCCCGTGGCCGGTGCGCCGCGGCGGCGTCTGGCTCGTGCTCTACGAGAACTCGCTCGCGATCTTCTTCTTCGTGCTGTTCGCACTCTCGTTCTGGTTCCACGCGGTCGGCGGCGCCGAGGCGTACTCCGAGGAGCAGGCCCAGCACGGCCTGCCGCCTGTGGGGGTCATCGAGTACATGGGCACCTCGCAGTTCTGGTTCGAGTCGCTGCAGAACTGGCAGAGCGAGTTCCTCGCCGTCGCCGCGATCGTCGGGGCATCCGTTTACCTCCGGCAGCGGGGCTCGCCGGAGTCGAAGCCGGTGGCGACGCCGCACCACGAGACGGGCGCATGAGGCCGGCCGGCCTCGTCGGCGCGGCCGGTTGAGCACTCGACCCGACGCGGTCAACCCCCTGTCGGCCTGAAGACGCGTGCGCCTACCGTGAGGCGAGCGGATGCCTCCAACTCCGCGTTCCCACGAAAGGAGCACCTCATGGGTGAGCCGCGACCGCGGATCGCCGAAGCCCGCACCGAACCCGACCGACCAGAGCCTGCATTTCCCGAAGACGCCGCACGCCGGCGCCTGCTCCGGGACCTTCCTCCCCCGAGCGCCGAAGGCCCGTCGCTCAGCGATCCCGACGCCGAGCTTCCGAGTGATGATCCGCTCGATGCCCACAAGCCGGGGATGGAACGCAACGACCCGCTCGATCCCGACGGGCATGTGATCTGAGCGACGCGCCGCCGCAGGGCTTCAGGGCTTCAGGGCTTCAGGGCTTCAGGGCTTCAGCACGACCTTGATGCAGCCGGCCGACTTCGCCTTGAACATCTCGTACATCTCGGGTGCGCGCGCCAGCGGCACCCGATGCGTGGCGAGGTCTTCGAGGCCGAGCGGGTCGGCTTCGGCCTCGGCGAGCGGCAGCAGCTCGGGCAGCCAGTGCTGCACGTTCGCCTGGCCGAATCGCATCGTCAGCTGTTTGTCGAAGATGGTCATCATGGGCATCGGGTCGAGGTTGCCCGCGTAGACCCCCACGACCGAGACCGTGCCGCCGCGCCGCACCGCCTCGATGGCGAGGTGCAGGGCCGCGAGGCGGTCGATGCCGGCCTTCGTCATGACGGGCTTGGCGAGACCGCTGGGCAGCACGCCGACCGCGTTCTGCGCGAACGCCGCGGCAGGGTTGCCGTGCGCTTCGAGGCCGACCGCATCGACGACCGCATCCGCGCCGCGCCCGCGGGTGCTCTCGCGGATGCGCTCGAGGACATCGTCGTCGAGGTCGAGCACGGCGGCGCCGTACCGCTCCGCCATCAGTCGGCGCTCGACGACCGGATCCACGGCGATCACCCGCACCCCTTCGTGCACGGCGATCCGCACGACCATCTGGCCGATCGGCCCGAGTCCGAGCACCGCGAGCGATCCGCCGGGCGGCACGCCGGCGTACCGCACCGCCTGCCAGGCCGTCGGCAGCACGTCGGTGAGGAAGAGGTACCGCTCGTCGGGCAAGTCGCGGCCCACCACGAGGGCGTTCGCGTCGACGAGGCGCGCGCGCAGGTACTCGGCCTGGCCGCCGGGCACCCGTCCGTAGAGCTCGGTGTACCCGTACAGCATGGCGCCCGTGCCGTGATCCGTGTTCTGGGTGGTCTCGCACTGGGTGCTCAACCCGCGGGCGCACATGTGACAGGTGCCGCACGCGATCACGAACGGGACGATCACCCGGTCGCCCTCCTGCACGCGCCGCACCGCCGAACCGACCGCCTCGACGACGCCCATCGCCTCATGGCCGAGGATGTCGCCGCGGTGCATGAACGGACCGAAGACGTCGTAGAGGTGCAGGTCCGACCCGCAGATCGCGGTCGACGTCACCCGCACGATCGCATCGGTCGGTTCGATCAATGTCGGGTCGGCGACCTCGGAGACCTCGACGGACCGAGCTGAATGCCAGGTGACTGCTCTCATGCAACCGTTCCTAGTCGCCGCGCGCCCGTACGTGCAGGGGCTTGACAGGCTGCGGCTGCGGCTGCGGCTGCGGCTGCGGCTGCGGCTCAGTCGACCTGTTCGATCTGCGTGCGGATGAAGTCCGCCTCGTCGGAGGTCAGCCGACGCGGTGACGTCTGGCCCGTGATGGATTCGATCTCCTGCCCGGTCGCATCATCGATCGGGGCATCCAGGTCGGCCAGCAGCCGATGCTTGGCCGCGATCGACAGGTGCGGCCACCAGGCCTCGATGTTCGACTCGGTGCGTCCAGTGCTCATACCTCCCGTCTAGCAGGTGCTCCTCCGAGCGACAAGCCCCTCGCGCGTCGCGGAGCGGCGTGCCTAGCGTTGACGACGGACGCGAGCGCGTCCGGAACAGGAGGAGCAGATCATGACCACGACCCTGACGGCCTCGACCGAGGCCGACGTTCCCGTGCGCACCGCGTACGACCAGTGGACGCAGTTCGAGTCCTTCCCCGAGTTCCTCGGCGGCGTTGAGGAGGTGCGTCAGATCGATGACTCGCTCACGCACTGGGTCGTCTCGATCGGCGGCGTGAAGCGCGAGTTCGACGCCGAGATCGGCGACCAGGTGCCCGACGACCACGTCGCCTGGTCTTCGATCGGCGAGGTGGTGCACCGCGGACGCGTCGAGTTCACCCCCGTAGAGGCCGACCGCACCCGCATCGACCTCGAGATCGAGTGGGAGCCCGAGGGCTTCGTCGAGAAGGCGGGAGCCGCCCTGCAACTCGACGACATGCAGGTGAAGCGCGACCTCGAGCGGTTCAAGGACTTCGTCGAGGACCGGCATCGCGCCACCGGCGCCTGGCGCGGAGAGATCCACGGCGGAGATTCGGCGAGCGACCTCGCGCCCGGCGCGCCGCGGTCGGACGACACCGTGATGGGAACCGACCCGGACCTGCGCCCGTAGGCGCCCCTCTAGGCTCCGACCGACGCGCCGTCGGGCTCGACCTGCTGCACGTCGACGCCGATCTGCACCGGCTGACCGGGTGGGGTCGGAATCGCATCGGTGTCGAGTTGCTCGGCAACCAGGCGGATGCCTCCGGTGCTGTTCGCCGAACGCATCAGGTCCTCGATCCACTGGCGGCTCAGCTCGGGTGCGACCGGTTCGTCGAACACGAAGCGCAGCGGAATGCTGGGGTGAAGCCAGAGCGTGCTCCGGCCCCGCGGCTGGTCATCAGCGTGCTGCCATGACAGCGTGAAGGACTCGCCGCGGCGAAGCTTCGTCGTGATAGCGACCTTCAGATGGGCGAGTGCGCGGTCTTCGA
This sequence comes from Agromyces sp. CCNWLW203, assembly GCF_036576125.1. Lineage (NCBI taxonomy): Bacteria > Bacillati > Actinomycetota > Actinomycetes > Micrococcales > Microbacteriaceae > Agromyces > Agromyces sp. CCNWLW203. The sequence continues at coordinate 677,509 of NZ_JAZHYX010000001.1, forward strand.
TGCCGATCGGAGTACCGGAGTCGCCGTAGTACAGGGTTCCCACCCGCCCATCATACGGCGTCGACACGCGGAACGGGCGGCCCGAGGGCCGCCCGTTCCAAGAGTCGATGTGGCGGTCAGACCGTGCGGTTCCCGCCGATGAAGCGAACGAGGAACACGATGAGCGCGATGACCGCGAGAACGACGCCGACCCAGATCAGGAAGTTGAGTGCAGGGACGGCTCCGCCGGTGATGAGCAGTACCACGGCGGCGACGGCGATGATGGCGACGAGGATGTTCATGATCTCTCCTTCAGTTGTTCCGCTCTCGTCATCGACGAGAGCGGCGAGTGGTTCCGGCCCGATGGGCAGAACCGCGAGGCGGGGATACGCCTCGTCCCTCGACGCTATTGCCCAGCCGTCACCGGCGGCCAGGGGTTGACCCCTGCTCTCGCCGACTGCTACTTGCGCGTGCGCGTGTCAATCCCCTCCCCCGGCGCACCGACCGGGCGTAGCGTGACTCGCGGAACTCGACGAGAGGAGCACCCGACATGCCCGGACGCAGGAACGCATCACTGAAGGACCCCGAACTCTACGAGGAGCTCCGGGAGGACGGCGCATCGAAGGAGAAGGCGGCTCGCATCTCGAACGCCGCCGCCAAGCAGGGTCGCAGCGCCGTCGGGCGCAAGGGCGGCAAGCACGGCGACTACGAGGACTGGACGGTCGACGCCCTCCGCAAGCGGGCGAAGGAGCTGGGGCTCAGCGGCTACAGCGGCAAGCGCAAGTCCGAACTCATCTCAGCGCTCCGCAACCACTGACGGCACCCCGGCCGTGCCGCGTCTCAAACGGGTCGAGCCCTACCTCTCCCCGGGGTTCACGAGGGTGCGGCGCGGCCGCGGATTCGGCTACGTGCACAGCACGGGCGGCAGCCCCGGCCGGGCCGAGCGAGCCCGCATCACCGAACTCGCGATCCCCCCGGCGTGGGAGGACGTCTGGATCTCGGATGCGGCGAACGCCCACATCCTCGCGGTCGGCGTGGACGCCGCCGGGAGGCACCAGTACCTCTATCACCCGGTGTGGCGCGAACGACAGGACGCCGAGAAGTTCGAGCGCATGACCGCGCTCGCCTCCGCCCTGCCCTCGGCTCGCCGGAGCGTCGCCCGCGACCTCGCGGAGCGCGAGCTCACCCGTCAGCGCGTGCTCGCGGCCGCCTTCCGCACGCTCGACCTCGGCGGCATCCGAATCGGCTCGGAGGAATCGCTCGCCGGCTTCCGCAGCCGCGGCCTGACGACCCTGCTGGTGCGCAACGCCAGGCTCGAGGACGAGGACGTCGTGCGGTTTCGGTTCCGCGCGAAAGGCGGCATCGCGCAAGACCTGCGAATCTCGGATGCCGCGTTGGCCGGGTTCATCGAGCGCGCAGGCGAGCGCTCGCCCGCCGGCCGTCTCTACGCGTGGCCCGTCGGTCGCTCGGTGCGCGCGGCCGCGCCCGTCGACGTGAACGACGACATCCGCGAGCGCACCGGGGGCGACTTCACCGCGAAGGACTTCCGCACGCTCCGCGGCACGATGACGACCGCCGAGCACCTGGCGGGCATCGGTCCGGAGGGCACCGCGCGTGCGCGGAAGGCGGCCGTCCGCGACGCGATCGAGGAGGCCGCGCGCACGCTCGGCAACACGCCCGCGATCGCCCGCGGCAGTTACGTCGACCCCCGCGTGCTCGTCGCCTACGAGCAGGGGCTGGTCGTGGCATCCGGTGCCGATCGCGAGGCGCGACTGATCGAGCTGCTCGATCGAGTGAGCGGAGCCTGACGCCGGCGCCGGATCCAGGGCCGACGCCTCAGGTGTTCGCGGCTCACGTCTCGCGCACGACGTCGGCAGGCGACTTGTCGGGTCGAAGGCCCCGCCAGCGCGGATGCCGCGCGACCCCGGTGCTCGTCCAGTCGCCGAGTTCGATCTCGCCCACGAGTTCGGGGTGCACCCAGACGGCGTCGCGCACATCGGCCGCCGGTACCTGCACGAAGGGCGACTCGGCCTGCTCGAGCGGCTGCAGCGCAGCGAGCAGCCGATCGAGCTCGCGTTCGCCGAAGCCCGAGCCGACGCGGCCCGCGTACTCGAGGCCGGCGACCTCGAGACCGCCCTCGCCGGGGATGCCGACGAGCAGTGAACGGATGCGCCCCGTGCGCGTGCCCTCGCCTCGCCGGTAGCCGCCGATCACGACCTCCTGCGTGAGGGTGAGCTTCAGCTTCAGCCAGTCACTGCTGCGAGCGCCGGGCCGGTACCGGGAGTCGGGTCGCTTCGCGACGAGCCCCTCGAGCCCGAGGCGGCGGCTCTCCTCGAGCGCGTCGTCGGGGTTGCCGGTGGCGGGCGCGGGCACCTCGACGGGCACCCCGCGCTTCATCCTGACGAGTCCGGCAAGGCGTGCACGGCGTTCGCGGTAGGGCTCGTCGACGACCGGCCGCCCGTCGACCTCGAGCACGTCGAACAGCAGCAGACGGGCCGGCACGGATGCCGCGATCCGCTCGATCTCGCGCGCCCTCGTGAGGCCCATCCGGCGCTGCAGGCGCCCGAAGTCGGGCCGCCCGTCGGCGTCGAGCGCGACGATCTCGCCGTCGAGGAGCGCATCGCCGCGCACGACGGCGGGCAACTCGGCCAGCTCGGGGTAGCGGGACGTGATGTCGATGCCGTTCCGGCTGAGCAGCCGCACTGCGTCGCCGTCGACGCGCGCGAGCACCCGGATGCCGTCCCACTTCCACTCGAGCGCCCAGTCCTCGCCCGCGAGCATGCCGATGGTGCCCGCCGTCGCGAGCATCGGGCGCTCCGTGACCGGAGCGCCCGACGCCCGCCTCGCTGGTTGAGGAGCGCCCGACGAAGGAGGACGCGTCTCGAAACCCGCTTGCCCGGCGGCCGGGTCTCGAGACACTCCTTCGTCGCTCCTCAACCCGCTCGACATTCGCACTGTCTGATCCTTCATGCGGTGCAGCAGCCACGAACTCTTCTCGCCCTGCCCGTCGGTGCGGATGAGCGCGAGTCGCACCGGCCCGCCGAGCGGCCCGCCCGGCTGCCCGTCGACATCGATGATGATCTCGTCGTCGCGCCACTTCTCGGTCGCGTAGGTGCCCGCATCCCAGATCGTCATCGAACCGGCGCCATACTCCCCCTTCGGGATGGTGCCCTCGAACGCGGCGTACTCCATCGGGTGATCCTCGGTCTGCACCGCCAGGTGGTTCGTGCCCGACGACTCGGGAACGCCCTTCGGCACCGCCCAGCTCTTCAGCACCCCGTCGCGCTCGAGTCGCAGGTCGAAGTGCAGTCGCCTCGCGCGATGCTCCTGGATCACGAAGCGGGGCTCCCCCGCGCTCGCCGCACCCCATGCCGACGCGGGCATAGGCTCGGGCGTGGCCGCGGCGCTCCGCATCGACAGGTACTGCGCGAGCGGCCCGCCGTGAGCGGCATCCGTGATCGCCCGCATCGGGTCGCCGGTCGCCGCGACCCGTTCGAGCACCTCGGATGCCTCGAGCTGACGCAGTTCGGCATCATCGAGCTCCTCCCAGGTGCGCGGGGCCGCAACCGTCGGGCGGGGCCGCCCGCGCAACGAGTACGGCGCGATCGTCGTCTTCTTGGCGTTGTTCTGGCTCCAGTCGATGAGCACCCGGCCCGTGCGCAGCGTCTTGCGCATGCTCGAGACGACGAGCTCGGGATGGTCGGCCTCGAGCGCCTGGGCGAGCTCGTGCGCGACCGCCGAGACCTGATCCGAGGTCTGCGACCCGTCGAGTGCTGCATAGAGGTGAAGACCCTTGCTGCCGCTCGTCACCGGCACGGTCTCGAGCGCCATGCCGCTCAGCAGCGAGCGTACGAGCCGTGCGACCTCGGCGCACTCGGTGAGCCCCATGCCCTCACCCGGGTCGAGGTCGAACACCATTCGATCAGGATTCGCCGGCTCTCCTGTCGCATCGAAACGCCACTGCGGCACGTGCACCTCGAGCGACGCCTGCTGGGCGAGCCAGACGAGCGTCGCCCGGTCGCCCGCGATCGGATACGCCTTGTCGCCGTCGGAGTGGTGCTGGATGCCGCGGCGCACCCATTCGGGAGCGTGCTCGGCGAGGTTCTTCTCGAAGAACGGCTGCTCAGGGGCATCCGCTGTGCCGACGCCGTGCACCCAGCGTTTGCGCGTGACCGGGCGCCCGGCGACGAGCGGCACCATGACGGGGGCGATCTCCGCGTAGTAGGAGATCACCTCGCCCTTCGTCATGCCCGTCTCGGGATACATGACCTTGTCGAGGTTCGTCAGCCGCAGGCGGCGGCCGTCGACCTCGACGAGTTGGCGCGCGCCGTCGGCCATGTCCACCATCATGCCGGTGTCGGCGCCGGATCACGAGGATGCCGCGAGGGGTATCGCACACGCCTGCCCCTGGTGTGTACTGGAGGCATGCGAGCCGTCTGGAAGGGGGCGGTCACATTCGGCCTCGTCAATGTGCCCGTCAAGCTGTACAGCGCCACCGAAGACCACGACGTGTCACTGCACCAGGTGCACGACGAAGACGGTGGGCGCATCAGGTACCAGCGAAAGTGCGAGGTCTGCGGCAAGGTCGTCGACTACAAGAACATCGACAAGGCCTACGACGACGGCGAGCAGACCGTCGTCATCACCGACGACGACCTGAAGTCGCTGCCCGCTGAGCGCAGCCGCGAGATCGAGGTCGTCGAGTTCGTGCCGAACGACCAGATCGACCCGATCATGTTCGACCGCAGCTACTACCTCGAGCCCGATTCCGCGTCGTCGAAGGCGTACGTGCTGCTGCGCGAGACGCTCGAGTCGACCGACCGCACCGCGATCGTGCAGATGGCGCTGCGTCAGAAGACCCGGCTCGCGGCGCTCCGCGTGCACGGCGACGTGCTCATGGTGCAGACGCTGCTCTGGAGCGACGAGGTGCGCGCCGCCGACTTCAAGTCGCTCGACGAGCCCGTGAAGATCTCGGCGAAGGAACTCGATCTCTCGAAGCAGCTCGTCGAGAGCCTCGTCTCCGACTTCGACCCCGAGCAGTACGTCGACGAGTACCAGCAGGAGCTGCGCACCCTCATCAAGGCGAAACTCGAGCAGGGCGAGGGCGTCGACACGGCCGCGACCTTCGGCGAGGAGGCCGAGGAGGAGGCCGGCGGCGAGGTCATCGACCTCATGGAGGCGCTGCGCCAGTCGATCGCGGCGAAGCGCGAGGCGGGCAACTCCGGCGGCAAGGGAGCCGCGAAGAAGGGCACGGGGAAGAAGTCGACTGCGAAGTCCTCGCAGGGCGAGAAGAAGACGGCGGCAACGCGAAAGCGCGCGGCCTCCGAGTGAACGGATGCCGCGCGCTCATCGCGTGCCTGCGGGTCGGCGCTGTTCGGCGCACTGCCGAACCGACCCGTTCGGCGACCGCTATTCCGCGGTGCACACCTCGGTGACCTTGACCGCAGCGGCCTGGATGCCCTCGGTCTGCGCAGCCTGAGCGTCGGCGTCGATCTCGGCGCCCGCCTCGACCTCGGCTTCGGTGGGCAGCGTCTCGGCCCAGTCGCTCGCGGCGTCGATCTTCTCGTCGAGGGCGTCGAGCGCCTCTGCGAGTGCGGAGTCGTCGGCCGCCTGCTCGTCGAGCGCGTCGACCCGCTCGGAGAGCTGGTCGAGGTAGGCCTCGAGCTCGGCCGGGTCGGACGCGGTCAGGATCGCGTTCTGCGCGCCGTTCGAGATGTCGCGCACCTCGACGCGAACGACCTCGCAGTTGTCGGCGGGTGCGCTCGCCTCGGTGCCGCCGCCGGTGGCGCAGCCCGAGAGAAGCAGGGCGCCCGCGAAGACGAGCGCAGTGGAAGTGATGATTCGTTGCATGTGCAATGCCCCCAGATCGTGTGAACCTGAAAAGTCTACTCAGGCGCGCCGACACCTGTTCTGGAGCGCGTGCTCACGCGCCGTTTCCAGCGCATGCGAGCGGCGCTCACGCTGTGTCGTTCGTTCCTGTGCCAGTGTGTTTTCGTCCGCTCGCCCGCCAGGTGCGTGGCCGCTTTCATCCCGCGAGCCGAACATCCACCGCTGAGCGAAGGAAGGCCTCTGTGACCATGCGCACCCCGCGACGTCGTCGGCATCGATCCCTGACAGCGACCGCAGCAGCGGCCGTGGCGGTCGCGGTGCTCTCGATGAGTGCGGTCTCCTCCGCCGTGGCCGCGGGTGGAGCGCCCGTGGCCGGCAGCGAGATGACGCCCGAGCTGTCGAAGCAGATCCAGCACGAGGTCGACGGCTTCCTCGCCACGCACGACCTGCCCGGGTTGTCCGTGGCGGTGGTCACTCCGCCCTCCGCCGGGTCGGATCCCGTGATCACGACGTTCGTCGCAGGTACGCCGACACTGGGCTCATCGGAACTGGTCGACGACACGACGCAGTTCGAGCTCGGGTCGGAGACGAAGGTGTTCACCGCCGACCTTCTGGCGTCTCTGGTCGCAACCGGTCGGGTGTCGCTCGACGACCCGGTGCAGCGCTACGCGCCGGCCGGGGTGACGGTGCCTGAGTGGTCCGACCCGCAGACCGGTGCCACGACCCCGATCACGCTGGGCGACCTCGCCACCCACCAGGCGGGTCTGCTCGACGCGCCCCCCAATCTCGACGCAGGCTGCGCTGATGCCGGTTGCGTGAATCCGCGCCCGGGCTACACGCAGGCCATGCTGTGGGATGCCTTCACGCATCCCTGTCTGAACGGGCAGTCGTGCCCGATGTATCAGCCGGGGACCGATTGGCTCTACTCCGACTGGGGATTCGGCCTGCTCGGCACCATCCTCGCGAATGTGCTCGACCCCGTCGTCGAGACGGAGCCGCCGGCGTACCAGGCCGCGCTCGACCAGGTGTTCCTCGACGCGCTCGGAATGTCGTCGACGGTGCTCGAACCCTCTGGCGACGGGCGCCTCGCCACTCCCTACAAGGCCGACGGATCGAAGGCGTTCCATTGGAAGAACACGAACGCGATCAGCGGTGCCGGCGGCCTCATCTCCGACGCGACCGACATGGGCACGTGGGTCGCTGCCCACTTGGGATACATCCCATCCATCGTGCCGATCGGCGTGCAGGCGATGGCCGACACGCTTCAGCCGGTCAGCGACATCACCACCAGATGCTCGGCTCCCGACCAGTGCGAGCCCGACCGCTTCCAGATGGGCCTGGGATGGGAGCTCTACTCCGCCGCGACGCACGAAGTCGGGGTGCCGTGGGCGTTCAAGAACGGCTTGACGGACGGCTCGAGCACCGACACAGCCCTCGCTCCGACCCTGCGCGTGGGCGTCACGACGATGTACAACATGCGCCTGTCGGACACCGACCAGGGCCTGCCGCTCGCCACCAAGCTCCTCAAGCTGCTCGTCGCCGACCAGCCCGCTCCCGAACCGGCGCCAAGCGCCGTGCCGCAGGAGGCCACTCTCGCGGAATCGGGTCAGCCCATGGCCGAACTCATCGGGCCGGGGATGGTGGCAACAGGGTTCCTCGCCATCGGGATCCTGCTGATCACCGGGCGTCGCAACCACAGCCGCAGAGAAGCGGCGTGACCCGAGGACCGAGAGAACTGCGGCATGCAGTACTCGGAGAGAAAGTGCGGAGACGAGGGGATTTGAACCCCTGGTCCCCTTACGGGGACTCCACCTTAGCAGGGTGGTGCACTCGGCCGGACTATGCGACGTCTCCTCGCGCGGGACTTGCATCACACGCGAAAATCATCATAACCCGATGACACCTCGGATGACGATTCGGCCGAATCGGTCGGGTTACTGGTCGTCGAGCGTGCGTCCGGCGGAACAACGCGTCTCGGCCGCGGTCTGCCCGGTGATGTCGCTCGGTAGTGCCTCGACCGTCGGAGCGGGCGCGGCGGGATCCGCCGCAGGCGCTTCACCCTCGACCGGGGCCTCGGGTGCCGGGGCCGCGCCGACGGCAGCGGGGTCCCCCGCCGAGGCGAACGATGCCTCCTGCGCCGCGGGGTCGAACGTCACCGGCAGGTCGTTCTGCAAGGCGAATCGAATCGCTTCCGCCGATTCCGCGGGCACCTGCGCGCCGTCGGCGCTGTAGGTCGGGTACTGCACGAACGCGATCTTGTTCAGATCGGTGTCCTTCAGCGCCTTCGCGATCGAGATCATGCGGGTCGGGTCCATGAGGCTGTCGGACAGCTGCATGTTCGCGAGCGCCGCCTTCGCGATGCCGTAGAGCTTGACCGGGTCGCTCAGCGTGCCGTTCGACTGCAGCGTTCGCGCGAGTGCCGACATGAAGACCTGCTGGTTGGAGATGCGGCCGAGGTCGCTCCCGTCGCCGACACCGTGCCGCGTGCGGAGGAACTGCAGCGCCTGGATGCCCGAGAGCTCGTGCATCCCGGCCGGGAGGTACAGGTCGGTGTGCTCGTCCTCGATCGGTTCAGCGACGCACACGGGAACACCGCCGACGGCCTCCGACAGTCCGGCCACACCCATGAACTGCACAGTGCCCGCGAACGGGATGGTGACGCCGACGAGCTCCTCGACGGTCTTGGCGACGCACGCCATGCCGCCGAGCGAGAGCACCGAGTTGATCTTCACACCGTACTGCTCCGACAACGGCTCGCCCGCGGGATCCGCGGGGTCGACGCATTCGGGCACGTCGACGAGCATGTCGCGCGGGAAGCTGATGACCGAGGCGTTCGAGTGGTCTTCGGAGATGTGCATGAGCATCGTGACGTCGTTGAGGACCGCCGTCTCCTCGTCGGGGTCGCCGAAGCCGTCGCCTTGGCCCTCACGACTGTCGCTGCCGATGAGCAGCAGGTTCACACCGCCCTCGATGGCCCCGACATCGGGCACACCCTCCAGCACGTCTTCGTTGCCGAGTGTGACCGTGGGCTTGGCCGTGTTGGCGAGATCCCACGCGGCATACGCCGCCACCGCAGAACCCGAGACGAGCGCGACCGCGACGACCGAGGAGGTGACCTTCGCGGTCGTCCGCCAGGCTGAGCGTCGCTTGAGGCGTCCGTGCCGGACGACGGGCTTCGACGACGATGCGCGGCGTGCGCTGGAACGCAATTCGTCTGTCACCGATGTCCTTTCACTCGTCGATCTCGCGGAGGGCGTGGGATTCGAACCCACGAGGCATTGCTGCCCACTGGTTTTCAAGACCAGCTCCATCGGCCGCTCGGACAGCCCTCCATGCCCGCACGACGCTCCCGGAGGCGCTCGATCATGCAGGCAGGCCCCGATTCTAGCCGAAGCATGTTTCAACCAGACTCGCAGGCCAGCCTGAAAAGGTGCTGAGGCGCGTCGACCGACGGCTCAGCACCTGCCCCGATCAGCCTTCGTTGGCCTTGGCGCACCGCACCGTGTCACCGGTCATGCCGGTCACGTCGTCGGGCAACGGCGCCGCAGGCGGGGCACTCGCTTCCGTCGCCGGCGCCTCGGCCGGCGCCTCGGCGGGCGGGGCCGCCGGATCGGCGACGGTACCGAACTCGGAGTTGTCGATCGCGGTCGGGTCGATGACGAGCGGCTGATCGGCCTGGAGCGCCGCGTTGACCGCGTCGGCCGAGTCGGAGGGGAGCACTCGGGTGCGGTCATCGGAGTACTCGGTCGGGTACTGCACGAACGCGATCTTGGAGAGGTCGGTGCCCTGCAGGGTCTTCGCGATGGAGACCAGCGTCGTCGGGTTCTGGAGGGCGTTGGAGAGCTCCATGTTCGAGAGCACCGCCTTGGCGATCGAGTAGAGCTTCACCGGATCGCTGAGCGTTCCGTCGCTCTGCAGCGTTCGCGCGAGCGAGGCGAGGAAGGCCTGCTGGCTGGCGATGCGGCCGAGGTCGCTGCCATCGCCGACGCCGTGCCGGGTGCGCAGGAAGGCGAGCGCCTCGTACCCCGAGATGCTGTGCGTGCCCGCATCGAGGTGCAGGCCCGAGTAGTCGTCGTCGACCCGGTCGGCGAGGCAGACCTCGACACCGCCGACGGCTTCGGACAGCGCCGCCACGCCATTGAACTCGACGACGCCCGCGACGGTGATCGGCACGCCCGTCAGCTGGCTGATCGTGCTGACGACGCATCCGAGTCCGCCGTGGCCGAGCACGCTGTTGAGGGGTACGCCCGACATCGACGACAGCGGCCCGCTCTCGGGGTCGACCGGGTCGGGGCATTCGGGTACCGGCACGATCATGTCGCGCGGGAAGCTGACGACTTCGACGTGCGAATGGTCCTGCGAGATGTGCAGCAGCATCGTCACGTCGTTCAGGACGGCGGAGTCCTCTTCGGGGTCGCCGAAGGATCCGTCGGCGGGCCGCTTGTCGCTGCCGACGAGCAGGAAGCTGAGCCCGCCCTCCATGGCACCGATGTCGGGCACCCCGGCGAGCAGGTGCTCGTCCTCGAGCTCGGTGCCGGGCTTGATCGACTGCACGAGATCGACGGCAGCGTACGCGACGACCGACGTCGCGGTCACGGCGAGCACGGCGATGACGGATGCCGCGAGCTTCAGGTACGTCTTCGTCGCGCTCCGCTTCGGCAGCCGACCATGGCGCGGCACCGTCATGTCCTCGGCCTGCCGTTCGCCCGTATCGCTCATCGCACCTCCCTCGACTGGCCGATTCTATGCTGGCGGCCTCTGAGCATCCCGAGATCGCGGGGCTGCCACTGCCGTCAGGGCAGCGAGTCGAGCACCGCGGCGAGGCCGGCCTCGTCGACCGAGGCGCCGACCTCGTTCGCGGCCTCGCGCACCTCGTCTGGCGCCTGGCCCATCGCGACCGCGCGGCCGGCGGCACCGGCCCATGCGAACATCTCGAGGTCGTTGCGTCCGTCGCCGGCGGCGAGCACACGTTCGATCGGCAGCTCGAGCCATCCACGGACCCGCTCGAGCGCGGTCGCCTTGTTGACCCCGTCGGGGGCGATGTCGAGCCACGCGGTCCACCCAATGGCGTAGCTCACGTGGTGCAGGCCCATCTGGTCGACGATGCCGAAGAACTCGTCGAGTCCGTGCTCGAGGCTCGTGACGACGACTCGCGTCGCACGCTGGTCGAGCAACTCCTCGAAGCGCACCTCGCGGGCGTTCTCGAGGTTCCACTCGGTCATGCCCTCGGTGTACAGCCGGTGCCCGTCGGGCAGTTCGACCATGAACTTGCCGGCCGGCAAGAACGAGCGGATGCGTTCGAGCACCTGCGTCGGGTCGAACGTCTCGACATGCCGACGGACGTAGCCGCCCGGCGCCGAGTCGTCGCGCTGCATCGTGATGGCGCCGTTGGCGCACACGACGTACTCGGGCGTCAGGCCGAGCTGCTCGAGCACAGGCGCGGTCGTCGCCCACGAACGACCGGTCGCGAGCGTCACGAAGTGACCACGGTCGCGGGCCGCGGCGACGGCCTCGACGACCGGCTGGTCGATCGACCCGTCTTCGTGCATGATCGTGCCGTCGACGTCGAGCGCGACGAACCACAGGTCTTCCGTTGATCGAGGAGCGCCCGACGAAGGAGGACGCGTCTCGAGATCCTCTCCACGGGGTCTCGAGACGCTCGCTGCGCTCGCTCCTCGACCAGCGGGGTTCTCGATGCTCATGCGATCGGCTCGAGCACCTCGAGGCCGCCGAGGTAGCCGCGAAGCGCCTCGGGCACCACGACCGAGCCGTCGGCCTGCTGGTGCGTCTCGAGGATCGCGACGAGCCACCGCGTGGTCGCGAGCGTGCCGTTGAGGGTCGCGACGGGGGCCGTCTTGCCCGACTCGGTGCGGTGCCGGATGTCGAGGCGGCGGGCCTGGAACGTCGTGCAGTTCGAGGTCGAGGTCAGCTCTCGGTAGGCGTTCTGCGTCGGCACCCAGGCCTCGACGTCGTACTTGCGGGCCGCGCTCGATCCGAGGTCGCCGGCCGCCGTGTCGATCACGCGGTACGAGAGCCCGAGGTCTTGCAGCATGCCCTCTTGCCACCCGAGCAGGCGCTCGTGCTCGGCCTCGGCATCGGCCGGGTCGATGTAGGTGAACATCTCGAGCTTGTTGAACTGGTGCACGCGGATGATGCCACGGGTGTCTTTGCCGTGACTGCCGGCTTCGCTGCGGTAACAGGTCGACCAGCCGGCGTAGCGGATGGGGCCGTTCGACACGTCGATGATCTCGTCGGCGTGATAGCCGGCGAGTGCGACCTCGCTCGTGCCCGTGAGGTAGAGCTCCTGCTCGGGCAGGTAGTAGACCTCGTCGGAGTGGGCGCCGAGGAACCCCGTGCCCTGCATGATCTCGGGCCGCACGAGCGTCGGCGTGATGAGCGGGGTGAAGCCCGCCGCGAGCGCCCGGTCGAGGCCCATGTTCATGAGCGCGAGCTCGAGGCGGGCCCCGATGCCCTTGAGGTAGTGGAAGCGCGCGCCCGAGACCTTGGCGCCGCGCTGCATGTCGATCGCGTCGAGCAGTTCGCCGATCTCGAGGTGGTCGCGCGGCTCGAAGTCGAATGCCGGGATCTCGCCGACCTCGCGCAGCACGATGAAGTCATCTTCACCTCCGGCCGGCACGCCGTCGATGACGACGTTGCCGAGCCGCTGTACGGCGAGCGTGAACTCGGCCTCGGCGTCGTGCGCGGCCTGGTTCGCGGCCTTCACCCGGGCGGCGAGCTCCTGCGCCTCGGCTACGAGGGCGGCCTTGGCCTCTTTCGGCGCCTGGGCGACCTGCTTGCCGAAGGCGTTCTGCTCGGCGCGGAGCGCCTCGTAGACCGTGATCGCGGTGCGCCGGGCGGCGTCGGCCTCGACGGCTGCGTCGACGAGCGCCACGGACTCGCCGCGGAGCTCTTGCGAGCGCTTGATGAGGTCGGGGTTCTCGCGAAGCAGCACGGGATCGATCACCCGAGCAAGTCTAGCCGCGGCATCCGACGGCCTGATCGGCCGTTGCGTGAACTGCTGACGCCTTGCCTCGGTGCTTTCCCGGCACGATGCAATACCGTGGGCTGCGTGACCGCACAACAGCAGGGGGCAGCGGATGCCGCGGGCCGACGCCAGCGGGCCGCCGTGATCTACAACCCCACGAAGCAGGGCGTCGAGGCGCTGCGTGCCGCCGTGGGGGCTGCGGAGGAACGCCAGCACTTCGCCCCGTCGCTGTGGATCGAGACCTCGGCCGACGACCCCGGCAAGGGCATGGCCCGCGAAGCGCTCGAAGCCGGCGTCGACCTCGTGATCGCCGCGGGCGGCGACGGCACCGTTCGATCGGTCGCCGCGGGGCTGCGCGGCACGGGCGTGCCGCTCGGGCTCGTGCCCCTCGGCACCGGCAACCTGTTCGCCCGCAACCTCGAGATCCCGGTCGGCGACCAGGCCGACGCCGTCGTGCTCGCCTTCGCCGGGCTCGATCGCGCCGTCGACGTCATCGTCGCCGAGGTGACCCGCCCCGACGGCACCGACGAGACCCACGTGTCGCTCGTGATGAGCGGCATCGGCATCGACGCCGCGATGATCTCGAACACCAACCCCGACCTCAAGAAGCGCGTCGGCTGGCTCGCCTACGTCGACGCAGGCCTGCGGGCCCTGCCCGCCTCGAAGCCGTACCGCGTCGTGCACCGCGTCGACTCGGGCCGGCACCACCGCTCGAAGGTGTCGAGCATCCTCGTGGCGAACCTCGGCTACCTGCCGGGCAACATCGAGCTCATCCCCGACGCCGAGATCGACGACGGGCGCCTCGACGTGGTCGTGCTGCAGCCCAGGAACCTGCTCGGCTGGCTGCTCATCTGGCGCAAGGTCGCATGGGAGAACCGGGTGCTGCGGAAGTCGGCGATCGGCCGGCAGTTCCTCGACCTGACGGGCGGCAAGCGGCGCAGGGAGATCGTCTACCTTCGAGGGCGGGCGGTCGACCTCGAGATCGAGGGCGCCGCCGAGGAGTTCGAGATCGACGGCGACGAGTTCGGGCTCGTCACCGCGGCACGGTTCACGGTCGATCCAGCGGCGCTGATCGTGCGCGTACCGAGCTGACGACCGCGGTTCGGCGGCGGCCGCGTGCCATCGCGGCGGATACCCCGAGCACGATGATCCCGAACACCGCCCACAGCGCCATCTCGATCGCGGGCCCGACGAGCGCGCCGGCGGTCTGCGCCACCGCGATCGCGTTCATCTGTTCGTCGCTCGGCTCCGCACTGTAGTTGTAGATGCTCCGATCGGTCGAGACGCTCGCCCACCAGACGACCACGACCGCCCCCGCGCCGATCAGCGCGAAGAGCACGGTCACCGCGAACCCCCGGGGAAGCACACGACCGTCATCGCTCGGTGTCGCCGGAACGGCGGCGGACTGCGCCTCGATCGAGTCGCGGGTGCCCTGCGCCGCGAGGACCTGGCGCACACCGATCCACACCGTCAGCCCGACGATTCCGACGAGGCCGACGCGCACGAGGTTCGGGGCAACCACCCACGACAACTGGCGCAGCAGGTCGTTCGGGTTGATGCCGGTATACGTGTTCGGGTCGGAATTGACCGCCCACGTGACCGCGAGACCGGCGACGACGCAGACCCCCAGCATCGCCCACGCCGCCGCGAACCAGCGACGCACCAGGCGCGACTCCTGCGCGGGCTCGGGCTCCGGCTCACCGACTGCATCGGTCTCGAACACCGGCCCGTCGTGGCCGGGGCCGGTGCTCGCTCGTGCGGAAGGCGATGACGATGCGGTCGACGACTCGGGCGCAGGGTTCGTGTTCGCGATGACCGGCGGGCCGACCTCGGCCGGCGGCCGCGCTTCGCCCGACTGGAGCGTCGGCGGCAGGGAGCCGGCCGCCGGTTCCGAACGGCGCTGCTCCGACGGGTGCGGGGCCACCGCGGCATCCGACCCGTCGTAGCCGCGCTGGTAGCGCGGGTCGAACCGGGGGTCGATGCCGCTCGTCGCGTCGTCAGTCACGTCAGCTCCTCAGTTCGGGAGGAACGTTACGGGGGCGACTCGCCGATGCGATCGCAAGGAGACCCAACAACGATGCGATGCTCACGAAGGTGGCGGGGCCTGGCACGAAGTTCGCGATTCGAATCACCCGCATCTGCCAGAGCTGCTCGCTCGATGGCTGCCCTTCGTAACTGAAGCCCTGATCGACGGCGCTCACCCCGATGCCCCAGAGCACGCCGAGCGCGCCGAGCACGACGAGGGCGAGGAGCACGAGCGCCGCCGGGTTCGACACGAGGCGGCGGATCACCGTACGCCTCCGTCGGCATCGCCCAGGGGAGGTCGGTTCGAGCCACCGGCACCAGAGCCGGCCCTGGCACGCCGGACGCCGCTCCAGACGAGCATTCCGACGACGCCCAGCAGGCCGGCCTGCACGAGAGCCGGGGCGACGTTCCACGCCGCGATCGCCAGCCAACGATCCGCCTCCGACACGGGGCCGCGGAAGGTCTCGTTCGAGACGCCCGCCCAGAACAAGGCCACGCCGAGCACCGCCGCCAGCGCCGAGACGGCCCACGCCGCCGCGAAGGAGTGATCAGCCTGGAGCGCAGGCGACGCGCCGACGTCGTCGAACCAGTCCACCGGCAGTTCGCCACGGGGCCTCGGGGTGTCGACCTCCGCAGGAGAGACGTTCCGGGCGGGGTCGGCCGGTGGCGCACCGACACGGATTCGTCGGTCGGGAGCGACGGCCGGTGAGCGGATCGCTTCTGGCGCAGGCCTCGACGGATCGGGCACGGACGCCACAGACCGGCGCGTCGGCGCCGCGGCATCCGCTGCGCTGCCGGCTGCACCGTGGCCGTTGTAGCCGCGCTGGTACCGCGGGTCGAACCGCGGGTCGATGCCGGTCGTGGCTCCGTCGCTCACTTGGCTCCTCGGGTCAGGGCCGCCCGATCAGTCGGGCTCGCCGCTCAGGAGGCCCCGCAACCAGTCGCGCGCCTCGATGAAGATGCCGTCATCGTACTTCGAGTGGTAGGCGACCGTCTGCTCGTCGGCCCGCGGATACGAGCCGAGGAAGATGACCTTGGGGCTCGTGCGGCGGAGGCCGAGCAGTGCGTCGGCGACCCGTTCGTCGGCGATGTGCCCGTCGACGTCGACGACGAAGCGGTAGCGGCCGAGCGCGTCGCCGATGGGCCGCGACTGGATGAGCGAGAGGTTCACGCCCCGCGTCGAGAACTGCTCGAGCATCGCGAGCAGGGCGCCGGGCTCGTCGTCGGGCAGTTCGACGATGAGGCTCGTCTTGTCGGCGCCGGTGGGCTCGGGCAGTTCGCGCGAGCGGCTGACGAGCACGAAGCGCGTGACGGCGTTGGGGTTGTCGCCGATGTCGCGTGCGAGCACGTCGACGTCGAGGTGGTCGGTGATGCCGGGCGGCGCGACGGCCGCGTCGGCCTGGCTGCCTTCGAAGAGGGATGCCGCGGCGGCGACGTTGCTCGTCGCCGGGATGTGCCCGTGATCGGGCAGTTCGCGCTCGAGCCAGCCGCGCGACTGCGCGTAGGCGACCGGATGGGCGTTCACGACCCGCACGTCGGCGAGCGCGGTGCCCGGCCGGGCGACGAGCACGAAGTTCACCGGCACGAGGTATTCGCCGAGGATGCGGAGGCCGGGCACGGTCGCGAGGGCGTCCTGCGTGGCCGAGACGCCGCCATCGATCGAGTTCTCGATCGCGATCATCGCAGCCGTCGAGCGACCGCTCGTGACGTCGGCGAGCGCTTCGCCGACGTTGTTGACCCCCCGCCAGTGCTTTCCGGATGCCGCGGCGACCTGCTTCAGCGCCGCCTCGGTGAACGTGCCCGCCGGCCCCAGGTAGGAGTAGGTCTCCTCGGGCGGTGTGGGTGCGGCATCCGTCATGCAGGCCAGCCTAGCCACCGGTCGCAGGGCGAACGGCTAGCGTCGACATCGTGCGACACCCCGCAGGCGAGGAGGGGACGATGACCATGGTCGACGAACGACGAGCGGTGCCGACCGACGTCGAGCGGCTCGCGGCGCTGCGACGCATGAAGCGCGTTGCGACGGGGCTACTGATCGTGGCGGCGGTCGTCTTCGCGGTGTCGTTCGCCCTGCAGGACGAGGTGCCGTGGCTCGCCTACGTGCGCGCGGCCGCCGAGGGCGCCATGGTCGGTGCGATCGCCGACTGGTTCGCGGTCACGGCGCTGTTCCGGCATCCGCTCGGCATCCCCATTCCGCACACCGCGATCATCCCGCGGCGCAAGGACGAGATCGGGGCGACCCTCGGCGCGTTCGTCGAGCACGAGTTCCTCTCCGACGACGTCGTGCTCGGCAAGCTCCGCTCGATCGGCATCGCCCGCCGGCTCGGCGGCTGGCTCATGGCGCCGGCCAATGCCGAGCGGCTGACCGCCGAGGCATCCGTCGCCGCACGCGGCGTGCTCACCCTGCTCGGCGACGACGACGTCGAGGACGTGATCGAGCGGCTCGCCCGCCGTCACCTCTTCGAGCCCGAGTGGGCACCGGCGATCGGCCGGGTCGGCGCCCGGCTCGTGGCCGCCGACCAGCAGCGCGCCGCGGTCGACGTCGTGCTCGAGAAGGCCGAGGCGTGGCTCGAGGCGCACCCCGAGGCGTTCGGCAGCATGGTCTCCGACCGGCTCCCCCGCTGGCTGCCCGGCTTCGTCGACCGCATCGTCGACGACCGCGCCTCGCGAGAGGTGCTCGCGTTCGTCCGCGCCGTGCGTGCCGATCCCGCGCACCCGCTGCGCCTCGCGATCGACCGCTACCTCGCCGAGCTCGCCGAAGGCCTCCAGCGCGACCCGGCGATGATCGCGCGGGTCGAGAACCTGAAGGCCGAGCTGCTCGAGAGCCCGCGCGTGCGGGAGTTCGCCGGCGAGGCGTGGGCGTCGGTCAAGGCGAGTCTCGACGCCTCGCTCGCCGACCCGTCGAGCGAATTGCGGGCCGGGCTGACCGCGGCGGTCGTCGAGGTGGGTGCCCGGCTCGTCGCCGACGACGGCCTCGCCGCGAAGGTCGACATCTGGGTGACGGATGCCGCGGCCTATGTCGTGCGCAACTACCGCCACGAGATCGCGGGGGTCATCACCGAGACCGTCGAACGCTGGGATCCCCGCGAGACGACCGAGAAGCTCGAGCTGCAGGTGGGGCGCGACCTGCAGTTCATCCGCATCAACGGCACGGTGGTCGGTGCGCTCGCGGGGCTCGCCATCTACTCGATCGCGACGGCGGTGCACGCCCTCGTCTGAGCCGCCTTGCGGTGCCAGACTGGTCGCATGCACGAGCGCGCAGGCACCCCGGCCATCGAATCCGACCTCATCGACGTGGAGGCGCTCGTCAGGGCGTACTACGAGCTGCATCCCGATGCCTCGGTGCCCGAGCAGCGCGTCGCCTTCGGCACCTCGGGCCACCGCGGCTCCGCCTTCAACACGGCGTTCAACGAAGACCACATCCTCGCGATCACGCAGGCGATCGTCGAGTACCGCGCGACGCAGGGCATCACGGGGCCGCTCTTCATCGGCGCCGACACCCACGCGCTGAGCGCCCCGGCGCAGACGACGGCGCTCGACGTGCTCGTGGCCAACCGCGTGCGAGTGCTCGCCGACGAGTTCGACGACTACGTGCCGACCCCCGCGCTCTCGCACGCGATCCTGAAGTGGAACAACGACCCGGCCAAGCGCGCAGAGGGCGAGGCCGACGGCATCGTCATCACGCCGTCGCACAATCCGCCCCAAGACGGCGGGTTCAAGTACAACCCGCCGCACGGCGGACCCGCCGACTCGGATGCCACGAAGTGGATCGCCGACCGGGCGAACGAGCTCATCGCCGGCGGCCTTCGCGACGTCAAGCAGGCCGAGCCGAGCGGCGTCGAGACCTACGACTTCCGAGGCAACTACGTCGACGACCTCGCGAACATCATCGACTTCGATGCGATCCGCGAGTCGGGCATCCGCATCGGCGCCGACCCGCTCGGCGGGGCATCCGTTTCGTACTGGGGCGCGATCCGCGACCGCTACGAGCTCGACCTCACCGTCGTGAACGAGCGCGTCGACCCCGCCTGGTCGTTCATGACCCTCGACTGGGACGGCAAGATCCGCATGGACCCGTCGTCGCCGAGCGCCATGGCCTCGGTGCTCGCGCACGAGGGCTACGACATCCTCACCGGCAACGACGCCGACGCCGACCGGCACGGCATCGTCACGCCCGACGGCGGCCTCATGAACCCCAACCACTACCTCGCGGTCGCGATCGAGTACCTGTTCGGGCACCGACCCGAATGGCGAGCGGATGCCGCGATCGGCAAGACCCTCGTCTCGAGCTCGATGATCGACCGGGTCGCCGAGGCGCTCGGCCGTCGCCTCTGGGAGGTGCCGGTCGGCTTCAAGTGGTTCGTGCCCGGGCTCGTCGACGGCTCGGTCGGCTTCGGCGGCGAAGAGAGCGCGGGCGCGTCGTTCCTGCGGTTCGACGGCACCGTCTGGACGACGGACAAAGACGGAATCCTGCTCTGCCTCCTCGCGTCCGAGATCCGCGCGGTCACGGGCAAGTCGCCCTCGGCGCTCTACGCGGAGCTCGTCGAGCGATTCGGCGATCCTGCCTACGAGCGAACGGATGCCGCGGCATCCGCTGCCCAGAAGTCGACCCTCGGCAAGCTCGACGGCGACGCGATCTCGGCGACGGAACTCGCCGGCCAGCCGATCACGGCGAAGCTCTCGCACGCGCCCGGCAACGATGCGGCGATCGGCGGTGTGAAGGTCGAGACGGCCGATGCGTGGTTCGCGGCGCGGCCGAGCGGCACCGAGGACGTCTACAAGATCTACGCCGAGTCGTTCAAGGGGCCCGAGCACCTGCGACTCGTGCAGGCCGAGGCGAAGGCGATCGTCGACGCGGCGCTCGCCGGCTGAGCGGCCTACTTCACCGAGAAGTAAGTGACGCTTCCGCCGCTCGAGGCGAGCGCCTCGTCGACGTTCCAGTAGTCGGCGTCCTTCGTGTGGCCGCCGACCCAGACGGCCGTGCCGTTCGCGGTGCGCTCGACGCGGGTGACGATCGCGGTGTGGTCGCGGTCGCCCGAGCCGTCCCAGTCGAACTGCGCGATGTCGCCGACCTTCACGAGCCCGCGCTGCGAGTCGTCGAGCGGCGTCGCGAGGTCGGGGCGCGTGTACAGCCAGTCGCGCATGGCGGTCGAGCTCGCCCAGCTCGGCGACATCGCGCCGGTCGCCCGGTCGTAGTACCAGCCAGCATCCATCGCCCAGCCGCGGGCGACGAGCGACTGGCTCGTGAAGTTCGCGCAGTCGACACCGCTCAAGACGGTGTACTGCGCGGTGTTGTAACTGCTCCAGTAGGTGAGCACGTAGCCGAGCTGCGCGTCGATGGCGGGGTTCGAGGTGTAGGTCAGGGTGAGCGAGGTCGTCGGCGCGTGCACGGCGGCCTCGTCGATCTCGGTGAGCTGAGCGGCGAGCGAGGCGGGGGCCGCAGCACCGGCGACGGTCGCGGTGCCGGGGGCGGCGACGGCGATCGGTGCGCCCGCGGCATCCGTGAACGCCACGGCCACGGCGCCGAGGGCGGTGTCGGCGACGGCGGGAACCTGGAAGGTCAGCTGCTCGGGGGTCGCGGCGACGATGGGCGCGGCGACGCCGCCGACGGCGACCTGGGCGACCTGATCGAGCTGCTCTCCGGCGACCGTGACCTGGGTGCCGCCGGTGAACGGCGCGGCGGCCGTCGAGAGTCCGCTCGTGACGGCGGGCCGCTTCGCGATCGAGACGGGAGCGCTGATGACGTCGCGGCTCGCTGCGGCCGAGGCTGCTGAAGTGTCGGCATCGGAGACCGAAGTCGCGGCGAGGCGCGACTCGTCGTCGGCGGATGCCGCGGCGACGGCGCCGAACGCACTGACGCTCAGGATCGCGCTCGCGCAGCCGAGCGCCATGAACCGGCGCGGCGCCCCGCTGGACGGGCGGCGATTGCGCACCCGCTCGGCGCGGTGGCGGGCACGGCGCTCGGCACGGCGTTCGAGCTCGGCCGCGTCGACCTGTACCGCGTCGACCCGTGTCGCGTCGTCCGTCACGTCGCCTGCCGGGTGCGCCGTGTCGACCTCGATCGGGGCGTCGCCCGACGACGGAGCCCGATAGGTCGAGCGGCGTCGTGCGGGTGGTTCGGCGGGCATGGAGGCAGACGAGAAGAAGGTGAAGGGCACAGGGGGATTCCGGGTTCGCGTGGCTGGGGGGGCGGGTCACACCCCATCACGCGAATTTGTGAGGAAGCCTCTCAAACTCTGGGAAGCCGGTGAGAGCGCGCTCTCGCCGGGATTTCGCGGGTATCGCGTCATCGTTCAGGATCCGCGAGTACCAGCCTGGCGAGAACTGTTCTAGTATTTATAGAACAGTTCTGAAAGGTGCCCGATGCTCATCCGAGTCGATCCCGCGAGCGATACGCCGATCTTCGCCCAGATCGTCGCGTCCGTGCACGCCGACGCGGCGGCCGGTCGCCTCGGCCCCGGTGACCGATTGCCGTCGGCGCGAGACGTCGCCGGTTCGCTCGGCGTCAACCTGCACACGGTGCTGCGCGCCTACCAGCAACTCCGCGACGAAGGGCTCGTCGACATGCGCCGTGGCCGCGGCGCTGTCATCACCGACGCAGTCGAGCCCATCGCGCACCTGCACCACGACATCGCCGCGCTCGTCGCGCGTGCGCGCACCCTCGGCCTCGCCGCCGACACCCTCGCCGCCCTCGTGAAGGAGACCTACCGATGACCGCGCCCGCCGACGTCCGCACCGCTCGCCGCCGCTTCCTGCTGATCGGCTGCGCGTTGCCTGCCGCCATCACCCTCGTCGCGGTCGCCCTCATGGTCGTCTGGCTCCCCGAGGTTCCGCCGACGGTCGCCACGCATTGGACCGGGAGCGGCCCCGATGGCTTCGGTCCCGCGTGGGTCGTGCCGCTCGGCACCGCCGTGCTCGGGCTCGGTCTCGTCGCGCTCTTCGCCGGCATCATGCTCGCCGGCACGCGCGACGGCCAGTGGGGGCCGATGCTGCGGTTGCTCGGCGCCCTCTCGATCGGCACCAACGTGCTGCTGGTCGTCGGCATCACGTGGTCGTTCGGCGCGCAGCGCGGGCTCGCCGACCCGCATGACGCCCCCGACATCGGGTGGCCGATGCTCGTGAGCGGGCTGCTCGCGCTCGGGGCCGGGCTCGGCGGTTGGTTCGCGCAACCGAACGTCACGACCGACGGCCGCAACCCTGCGCGCAGCGTCGAACCGCTCGACCTCGCCGCCGGTGAACGGGCGGTCTGGGTGCGAACCACGTCGATGACGCGGGGCGGCATGATCGCCATCATCGCGAGCATCCTCGCCCTCGCGATCGGCACCGTCGTCGTCGCGGCCACCGGTTCGACGGCCTGGTGGGTCATGCTCGGCGTGACTGTGCTGCTCGTGATCCTCGCCATCACGACCTTCGTGTTCCGGGTGCGCGTCGACGACCGGGGGCTCCTCGTCCGCTCTCCCATCGGCGTCCCGCATTTCAGCGTGCCGCTCGCCGAGGTCGAGGCGGTCTCCGTCAGAGACGTCCATCCGACCTCCGAGTTCGGCGGTTGGGGCATCCGCATCGCTGCCGACGGCGCGTTCGGCATCGTGCTGCGCGCGGGCGAGGCCCTGCAGGTCACCCGCCGCAACGGCCGGCGATTCGTCGTGACCGTCGATGACGCCGCCACCGCGGCCGCCCTGCTCGAGGCGCTCAGCTCACGGGAGCGCGTCGACCCGCCTCGCTGAGCCCGGCACGGCGAGCGCGCACGCCGGCGATGACGAGCGGCACGAGCACGAGCAACGCGACGACGTTCACGCCGGCGAAACCGGCGGCTCCCAGCACGACCCCCGAGAGCGCGGCGGATGACGCGGCGGCGAAGTTCATCGCGGCATCCGTCGCCCCCTGCAACGGCACCCGCAGCGACGGCTCGACCGACGTCGTGAGCAGCGTCGAACCGCCGATGAGCCCGCACGACCAGCCGAGGCCGAGGAGGCCGAGCGCGAGCGGCACGAGCAGCATGTCGTCGGCGGGAGCCAGGATGCCGATGAGCGCGGCGACCGTGAGGATTCCCGCACCGATGGCGATCACGCGCGGCGGGCCGATGACGTCGGCGAGCCATCCGACGAGGGGGCTCGCGCCGTACATGCCGATGATGTGGATGCTGAGCACGACGCCGACGAGCGAGAGCGAGAGCCCGTGGGCGGTCATGTGCACCGGGGTCATCACCATGACGCCGATCATCACGGTGTGCGAGCACACGATGGCGAGGATCGCGAAGAGGGCTCGAGGATCGCGCACGGCGATGCGGAACGCGGCCCACGACCCGACGGGTTCGGCCGCGGGCGCCGCTCCCCCGGCGTCGGCGACATGATCGGGGGCGAGGGCATCGGGCTCGGTCGTGGCGACGTCGGTGTCGCTGCTCGCGGCATCCGTCGCCATCGTGCCGGGCTTCGGCAGGCGGAGGAGCGTGGCCACGAGCAGGGTCGAGAGCGCGAACGCCACGCCCGAGAGGACGAACGGGCCGACGAGCGGCGGCAGGCCGAGGGCGACGCCGACGGCATCGCCGGTGGCCGCGAGCAGCGGGCCGGCGACCGAGCCGATGGTCGTCGCCCAGAGCACGATCGACATCGAGCGCGCCTCGAAGCCGGCGGCGGCGACCTCGGTCGCGGCGAAGCGCGCCTGCAGGCCGGCCGCGGCCCCCGCCCCGAACGCGGCGAGCCCCAGGAAGACGAGCGGCACCCACCCGCTCGCCGCCGCGGCGATCACGAGCACGGCACCTGCCGCCGCGAGGGCGTACCCCGTCGCGAGCGCGACGTGGCGGCCCGAGCGCACCGCGAGACGCGCGAGCGGAATCGCGACGATGGCGGCGCCGAGCACACTCGACGACTGGGCGAGGCCCGCGAGCGCGACGGCGCCGGTCAGCTCCTCGACGAGGAGCGCCGCGACGGCGATGCCCGAGGCGACGCCGACGCCGGCGAGGAGCTGGTTGACGACCAGCACGGTGAGCGAGAGGCCGCGGCGCGGGCGCTTCGGCGAGGTCGCGGCGCTCCGCGACATCCGCTCACTCATATTCGGGCGCTGCCGGCAGGCCGAAGAACTCCTCGAGCGTCGTGATGCCGGTCTCGTGCATCTCGGTCGCGAGCGGCACCCCGACGTAGCGGTAGTGCCACGGCTCGAACTCGTAGCCGGTGACGGGCGTCTTGTCGGCCGGGTAGCGCAGGATGAAGCCGAACCGCCAGGCGTTGTCGCGCAGCCAGACGCCCTCGGCGGTGTCGGCGAAGCACGCGTCGAGCGAGCAGTCGCCGCTCTCGGCGCCGATGTCCATGACGAGTCCGGTCTGATGCTCACTGAATCCGGGTCGCGCGGTCAGCAGGTCGTCGCCGTCGTAGATCTCTTCCTGCGCGCTGTACGAGCGGAACGCGCTGTTCGACGCGAGCGTGAGGCCGGCCTCGTCGGACGCGGCCTGGAACATCGCGACGACCGCGTCGGCGGCCTCCTGTCGCAGCATCGGCTCCCACGTGTGCGGCACGTCGACGTCGACGAGGTCGTCGGGCTCGAAGTCCTGCGGGTTCAGGGGGCGCAGCTTGTCGACGACGACCCAGATGCTGTTGGGGTCGTCGAGGGAGTGCGCGGTGCGGTCGAAGGTGTCGACGGCGGCGGGCTCCTGCGCGGCACTGGAGACCGGGCGAGGGGTCGAGGTCTCAGCTGAATCGGATGCCGCGGCGCCGGCCGACCCCCCAGCCGAGCCGCCCGCGACGGCGCCGATGACGACTACCGCAACGGCGACCAGGGCGAGGCTCAACGAGCCCGCGATCACGAGTCGACGCTTCTCGGCCGCCTCGTCCGGCTGGTTCTGGCGCTCACTCGATGACACCGTTCGAGTCTACGCCGGGGCTGCTGAGCAGCCACCGCGTGCGATCCTCGCCCGCGCGCCGGGCCTTTCGGCGACCTGCTGGAAACCCTGCGTGAGAGCGCTCTCTTGACAACGGCGACCGAACTGCATAGAGTCACCTCTCGAATCGTGAGAGCGCTCTCACGTTCTCGGAAGAGAGCGCTCTCACGCTGCGCACATTCCCGTCCACGCACACACAAAGGAGTGACCGTGAAGCTCTCACGCCACACGAAGGTCGCCGCAGCCGTTGCCGGCGCAGCGACCATCGCCCTCCTCGCCTCCGCCTGCTCGTCCGGCGGCGGCGAAGAGACCGACGGCGACATCACGCTGACCGTCACCACGTTCGGCACGTTCGGATACGACGACCTCTACACCGAGTACGAGGAAGCCAACCCCGGCGTCACGATCGAGGCGACCAACATCGACACCGGTGGCAACGCCCGCACCGATGCCTTCACCAAGCTCGCGGCAGGCTCGGGCCTCTCCGACGTCGTCGCGATCGAAGAGGGCTGGCTCGGCGCGATCATGGAGGTCTCCGACCAGTTCGTCGACCTCACCGAGTACGGCATCGAGGACCGCAAGGGCGACTGGGTCGACTGGAAGTACGAGCAGGCGACCGACCCCGAGGGCCGCGTCATCGGCTACGGCACCGACATCGGCCCGAGCGGCATCTGCTACAACGGCCCGGCACTCGAGGCCGCCGGCATCGCGAGCGACCGCGAGAGCGTCGCCGAGCTGCTGAACGGCGACTGGGCGCACTACTTCGACGTCGGACGCCAGTACCAGCAGGCGACCGGCAAGGCCTGGTTCGACCACTCCGGCTTCGTCTGGAACTCGATGGTCAACCAGATGCCCGAGGGCTACTACACGAGCGACGGCGAGCTGAACGTCGAGGACAACGCCGACATCAAGGCGAACTTCGACCTGCTCTCGGGCGCGGTCGGCGACGGCCTCTCGGCCGCGCAGGCAGCGTGGGACTGGAACGGCGGCAAGTCGTTCGTCGACGGCACCTTCGCCACCTTCGTCTGCCCGGGCTGGATGCTCGGCGTGGTCGAGGGCCAGGTCGAGACCGGCGGCGGCGACGCCTCCACCGGCTGGGACTTCGCCGACGTCTTCCCGGGTGGCGCAGCCAACTGGGGCGGCGCGTTCCTCTCGGTCCCCGAGACCTCCGAGCACAAGGAAGCGGCTGCCAAGCTCGCCGACTGGCTCACGCAGCCCGAGCAGCAGGTGAAGCAGTCGGCTGCCGCCGGCAACTTCCCGAGCACGCTCGGCGCGCAGGAGACCCTCGCCGAGGAGGCGACGCCGAACGAGTTCTTCAACGGCGCACCCACCGGCGCCATCCTGGCCGCTCGCGCTGAAGGCGTCGTCGCCCAGTTCAAGGGCCCCGACGACTCCGTGATCCAGGAGAACGTCTTCGGCCCGGCGCTGTCGGCCCTCGACCGCGGTGAGGTCGACGGCACCGCCGCCTGGGACCAGGCGATCGAGCTGCTGCACGAGCTCGTCGGCGAGTAACCCCGCCACGGAACGGATGTCCCTCGGGCACGCCGCCCGAGGGACATCCCTCCCCCGCCAACCCCCACGACTGGACATCGCATGACCACGACCATTCGGCCCCCCGCGAGCGGGTCCACCGGTACGCAGCGCCGAACCGCGGCATCCGTGCCCCTGACCTTCCGTCAGCGCCTCTCGCGCTTCGACGTCAAGGCGAGCCCGTACTTCTACGTCTCGCCCTTCTTCATCCTCTTCGCCCTCGTCGGCCTCTTCCCGCTCGGCTACACGCTCGTCGTCTCGATGCACGAGTGGGACCTCCTGAAGGGCCAGGGCCCGTTCGTCGGGTTCGAGAACTTCGTCGAGATCCTCGGCGACTCCATGTTCTGGAACTCGATCGGCAACACGATCAGCATCTTCCTGCTGTCGTCGATCCCCCAGCTGACGATCGCCCTCATCGTCGCCTACCTGCTCGACCAGGGCCTGCGCGCGCCGACCTTCTGGCGCATGAGCGTGCTGCTGCCCTACATCGTGACCCCCGTCGCCGTGGCGATCATCTTCTCGAGCGCGTTCAACGAGGCCGACGGGCTCGTGAACAACATCCTCAACATCTTCGGCATCGCCGACCAGGAGTGGAAGCACGACACCTTCCTCAGCCACATCGCCATCGCGACGATGGTCAACTTCCGCTGGACCGGCTACAACGCCCTCATCCTGCTCGCGGCGATGCAGTCGGTGCCCCGCGACCTCTACGAGTCCGCCGCGATCGACGGCGCCGGAGCCGTGCGCCGCTTCTTCTCGATCACGATCCCGTCGATCCGCCCGACGCTCATCTTCGTCATCATCACCGCCACGATCGGCGGCCTGCAGATCTTCACCGAGCCGCGCCTCTTCGACGTCTCGACCGCCGGCGGCATCGGCGGCAGCGACCGGCAGTTCCAGACGACCGTGCTCTTCATGTGGGAGCTCGCCTTCTTCCGGCGCGACTTCGGCGAGGCCGCCGCCGTCGCCTGGCTGCTGTTCCTGCTCATCGTCGGGTTCGGCCTCATCAACTTCCTGATCTCCCGGCGCATCGCCACCGGCGGCGACAAACCCGACCGCCGCACACGCCGTGCACGCGAACGCGCCACCCGAGGAGGAGCGGCATGAGCACCATGATCCCCGAACCCATCCCCGCGGTGATGATCGACGACGACGTCGAACCCGATCGACCCCGCCCCCGATACGGAGACGGCGGCCCCCGTCGCCGCCGCGCGATGGGCACCGCCGGCATCGGCAGCCGCCCCGGCTTCCTCATCTACGGGCTGCTCGCCGCGTTCATCATCGGCGGCGCCTACCCGCTCTGGTGGTCGGTCGTCGTCGGCAGCGGCACGAACGCCACCCGGGGCGAGACGCTCCCGCTCCTGCCGGGCGGCAACTTCTTCGCGAACGCGGCCAAGGTGCTCGACGCGATCCCGTTCTGGCTCGCGCTCGGCAACTCGATCATCATCTCGGCCGTCATCACGGTCTCGGTCGTGACCTTCTCGACGCTCGCCGGCTACGCGTTCGCCAAGCTCCGCTTCCGCGGACGCGACGGCCTCATGGTGTTCGTCATCGCGACCATGGCGATCCCCACGCAGCTCGGCATCATCCCGTTGTTCATGGTCATGCGCGAGCTCGGCTGGACCGGCACCATCGGCGCCGTGATCGTGCCGACGCTCGTCACCGCCTTCGGCGTCTTCTTCATGCGCCAGTACCTGGTCGACGTCATCCCCGACGAGCTCATCGAGGCCGCGCGGGTCGACGGCGCGAACCAGATCCGCACGTTCTTCAACGTCGCGCTGCCCGCCGCGCGACCGGCCATGGCGATCCTCGGCCTCTTCACCTTCATGATGGCGTGGACCGACTACCTGTGGCCGCTCATCGTGCTGAGCCCGACGAACCCGACGCTGCAGACGGCGCTCAGCCAGCTGCAGTCGGGCTACTACGTCGACTACTCGGTCGTGCTGACCGGTGCGGTGCTGGCGACCATCCCGCTGCTCGTGCTGTTCGTCATCGCGGGCAAGCAACTCATCTCGGGAATCATGCAAGGAGCTGTGAAGGGTTGAACGTGAATCACGCGTCGTTCCGACGGAACTGGCCGGCCGACTTCATCTGGGGGTCGGCGACCGCCGCTGCCCAGATCGAGGGCGCCGCGCACGAGGGCGGCAAGGAGGACTCCATCTGGGACGCCTTCGCCCGGGTGCCCGGTGCCGTCGCCGGCGGCGACACCCCCGACCGTGCGGTCGACCACTACCACCGCATGCCCGACGACGTCGCGCTCATGCGCAAGCTCGGCCTCGACTCCTACCGGTTCTCGACGAGCTGGGCGCGCGTCGTGCCGGGTGGCCGCACCGTCAACCAGGAGGGGCTCGACTTCTACTCACGGCTCGTCGACGAGCTGCTCGGCGCCGGCATCCTGCCGTGGCTGACCCTCTACCACTGGGACCTGCCGCAAGCGCTGCAGGAGCAGGGCGGCTGGGCGAACCGCGACACCGCGTACCGCTTCGCGGAGTACGCCGAGGCCGTGTACGGCGCACTCGGCGACCGCGTCACGCACTGGACGACGTTCAACGAGCCGCTCTGCTCGTCGCTCATCGGCTACGTCGGCGGCGAGCACGCCCCCGGCCTCAACGACCCCGAGGCGGGGCTCGCCGCGGTGCACCACCAGCACCTCGCGCACGGTCTCGCCGTCGAGCGACTCAGAGCCCTCGCGACAGCGTCTTCGGAATCTGGCGCGGGGCGCGACATCCGACTCGGCATCACGCTGAACCTCACGAACGCGGTGCCGAACGATCCCGCCGACCCCGTCGACCGCGAGGCCGCCCGGCGCATCGACGCCCTCTGGAACCGGATGTACCTGGAGCCGCTGCTGCTCGGTGCATACCCCACCGACCTGCTCGCCGACGTGCGCGAGTTCGGGCTCGAGTCGCGCGTGCTGCCCGGCGACCTGCAGCAGATCTCGCAGCCGATCGACTTCCTCGGCGTGAACCACTACCACGACGACAACGTGTCGGGGCACCCGCTGCCCGCCGATGCCGCCCCGTCGCTGCGTCCGACCGACCGCCCGGGCCGCTCGCCGTTCCCCGGCAGCGAGTACGTCTCGATGCCGTCGCGCGGCCTGCCGCGCACAGCGATGGACTGGGAGGTCAACCCCGCGGGACTCACCCGCCTGCTCGTGCGGCTGGGCGCCGAGTACCCGAACCTGCCGCCGCTGTACGTGACCGAGAACGGCGCGGCCTACGACGACACCGTCTCGGCCGACGGCGCCGTGCACGACGTCGAGCGCACCGAATACGTGCTCGACCACGTCGACGCGATCGGCGAGGCGATCGAGCAGGGTGCCGACGTGCGCGGGTACTTCGTCTGGTCGCTGCTCGACAACTTCGAGTGGGCCTGGGGCTACGAGAAGCGGTTCGGCATCGTGCGGGTCGACTACGACACGTTCGAGCGCACCCCGAAGGACAGTGCACACGCGTTCGCGGCACTCATCGCGCAGGCGAAGAGGCCGCTCGCGTCGACGACTATCGTGGGGTGAACCGGAGCACGGGGAAGGGGCCCACGATGACGGGGAGCATTCCGGCCGGCCACGCGCCGACCCTCGAGATGGTTGCCGCGCGCGCCGGCGTCTCGCGCGCCACGGTCTCCCGGGTGGTCAACGGGTCGCCGAAGGTGAGCCCCGAAGTCACGGAGGCCGTGCAGGTGGCGATCAGCGCGCTGAACTACGTGCCGAACCGGGCCGCGCGCTCGCTCGCGAGCCGGCGCACGCAGGCCATCGCGCTCATCGTGCCCGAGTCGGCGGCGCGCGTCTTCGACGACCCGTTCTTCGCCTCGGTCGTGCAGGGCGCCGCGCTGGCGCTCGCGGGCACGGAGTACACGCTGAACATGCTCATCGAGTCGGAGCTCGACCCCGACAAGACCCGGCGCTACCTGCTCGGCGGCAACGTCGACGGTGCGCTCGTCGTCTCGCACCACACGGGCGACCACTCCTTCGCGCACCTCTCGCGCTCGCTGCCGCTCGTGTTCGGCGGGCGCCCGCTCGACCCCGAGGAGTCGAGCGGGTACACCGTCGACGTCGACAACGAGCACGGCGCGGCCGCCGCGGCGCAGCACCTCGTCGACGCGGGGCGCACGCGAATCGCCACGATCGCCGGCCCGCAGGACATGCCGCCCGGGGTCGACCGCCTGAACGGCTTCACCTCGGTCGTGACCCGTGCCGGCCTCGCCGCGGACCTCGTCGACTTCGGCGACTTCACGGCAGCGGCCGGCGCTGCCGCGATGCACCGGCTGCTCGAGCGGGCGCCCGAGCTCGACGGCGTCTTCGCCGCCAACGACCAGATGGCGATGGGCGCCCTCTCCGCCCTCGCGGAGGTCGGGCGTTCGGTGCCCGGCGACGTCGCCGTGGTCGGCTTCGACGACGACCGCTACGCCGCCACCGCGATGCCGCCGCTCACGACCGTGCGACAGCCCTCCTCCGAGATGGGCGCCGAGATGGCGCGCAAGCTCGTGCGCCTCATCGCCGGTGAAGACGTGGAGCCCGCGACGATCCTGCCGACCGAGCTCGTGGTGCGCCAGTCGAGCTGAGGGCGCTCGCTTCTCTCGGGTTCCTCCGGCGCGGCCCCTTCGTCCGCGTCGCGCCGTTCGCCGTCGCGCCGTTCCGCGCGTTCCCGCGACCACGACCGCGTGGACTTCGGCGCTTCCCTGCGAAAGTTTCGTCGATTGACGATCAACTTCTGCACGACTTATGCTGGGCTTCAGTAACCAACTGAGCGTATTTGCTACTTTTGTCGACATAATCCCCGACGAGACGACCAAAAGCCTCGCCTGCGAGGAACGCGCCACCCGCCCTGTCAATGTCGACGGAGGAGCAGCAATGAAGCCGACCCCGGCGACCGCGACCGACGCGGCTCGCGCGAGCGCGCTGCTCGAGGCAGCGTCACCCTCACTGGCGCTGCAGGTCGACGAGTTCGCCGCCCGTGCGTCGGCGGTCACCGCCGCGCAGTGGAACCGGGTCGAGGCGCGGTGCGCAACCGCCGGCCCCGACGTCGCCCGCCTCATCGCCGAGGCCCGCGCCTCCGACGGCGGCAAGCACATGCGGCCCCGGCTCGTCGCGGCCGCGTTCTTCGGCATGGGCGGCACCGACTCGGCCCTCCTCGCCGACGTCGCCGGCGCCCAGCAACTGCTGCACCTCGGCCTCTGCCTGCACGACGACATCATCGACGGCGACCGCGTGCGGCACGGCAGGCCCAACCTCATCGCCCGCTACGCCGACGCCGGTCGCCTCGACGGGCTCTCCGAGAGCGCGTCCGAGCGACAGGCGATGACCGCCGCGCTCCTCGCCGGCGACCTGGCACTGAACGCCGCGATGCTCGCGCTCCTCGGAGCACCGGCGCCGGTCGCGGTGCAGCAGCGGCTCGCGGCCGAGGCATCCGCTGCACTCGAACTGACCATCGCGGGCGAGTTGCTCGACGTGCGTTCCGAGCTGCTGGCGCTCGACGCCTCCCAGCCGCTGCGCGTCGCCGAGCTCAAGACCGCCGCCTACAGCGTCGCGCTCCCCCTGCGGCTCGGCGCCGTCGCGAGCGGCTCGGCCTCGCCCGCCGAGCTCGCGTGCCTGCAGCAGATCGGCATCGCGTTCGGCATCGCCTACCAACTCGCCGACGACGAACTCGGCCTCTTCGGCTCGGCCGAGGCGACCGGCAAGTCCGTGCTCTCCGACGTGCAGCAGGGCAAGCGCACCGAACACGTGCGCCTCGCGTACCGGCGGGCCGACGCCGCCGGCCGTGGACGACTCGACGCAACCCTCGGCGACTCCGGCGCGAGCGAAGCGGATGCCGCCGCGATCCGCGACATCGTGACCCGCACCGGCGCACGTGCGGCGGTCGACCGCACGATCGATGAGCACGTCGCACGCGGCATCCGTCTCGCCGAGGCGGGGCTGCCCGACGGGCTCGCACGCTACCTGACCGATCTCGCCCGCTCCCTGCGGGGACGGACGAGTTGAACACCCCGAGCTGGAGGAACGAAATGACACCCCACGACACACCTTCGACGACGAGCGCCACCTGGCACGAGGGCCGAGTCGGCCTCTGGCTGATCGGCGCCCGCGGCTCGATCGGCACGGTCGTCGCCGTCGGCCTGCACGCGATGCTCGCGGAACTCGCCCCGCCCACCGGCTGCACGACGGCAGGCGAGGCGTTCGCGGGTGTGCCGTTGCCGGCATTCGCCGACCTCGTGATCGGCGGGCACGACGTCAGCACGACCCCGGTCAGGGAGCGGGCGCACGCGCTCGTCGAGTCCGGCATGCTGGCCCACCGCTTCGTGGCCACGGCGGGCGACGCGCTCGACCGGGTCGACGCCGAGATCCGCCCCGGCTACGACCGCGCGACCCACAGCGGGTCGCAGGCCGACGCCATGCGGCGCATGGCCGCCGACATCACCGACTTCCGCGAGCGGCACGAGCTCGCTCACGTCGTGGTGATCGACATCTCCTCGACCGAGCCGATCATCGAGGACCACGTCGAGTTCCACGACGCAGAGCTGTTCGCCGCCGCGCTCGAAGACGCCGACCGGGCCCTGCTGCCCGCGAGCTCGCTCGCCGCGCTCGCCGCGATCGAGTCGGGCAGTGCGTACGCGTGCTTCACCCCGTCGACCGGCATCGACCTGCCGGCGATCCGCAACCTCGCGATCGAGCGCGGCATCCCCTTCGCCGGCCAAGACGGCAAGACCGGCGAGACGCTGGTGCGCACGGCCCTCGCCCCGATGTTCGTGGCGCGCGGCATGCGGGTGCTCTCGTGGGCGGGCTCCAACATCCTGGGCGGCGGCGACGGGGCGACCCTCGCCGACCCCGAGGCCGTGCGCAGCAAGCTGGCGTCGAAGACCCGTGGCCTCGTCAGCCTCGTCGGCGATCACGTCGTGGCGCCCCTGCACATCGACAACGTGCCCGACCTCGGCGACGTGAAGACGGCCTGGGACCACATCCACGCCGAAGGGTTCCTCTCGTCTCGCATCACGATGCAGACCATCTGGAGCGCGTACGACTCGATGCTCGCCGCCCCGCTCATCCTCGACATCGCCCGGCTCCTCTCCCTCGCGGCGGCCGACGGCCAGCGCGGCGCCATCCCCGAGTTCGGGTTCTTCTTCAAGGACCCGTGGGGCAGCGACGTGCACGACTTCTCGCAACAGACGATCGCCCTCCGCGAGTGGGCGCACGCGACCGGAGTACGCGTGCACGCCGTCGCCGCCGCCGAGAGCGCGGTGGCGCCGGCATGACCTCCGCCGCCGACCTCCTCGATCTCGTCCGCGCGCCCGCCGCGCTGACGGTCATCGGCGACACGTTGGCGGGCGGGCACGCCGGGGGCACCCGCTTCACCGGTCGCCGGTGGCTGCTGCCCGCGGCATCCGTGCTGCTCTACAGCGGCGGCATGGCGCTGAACGACTACGCCGACCGGGCGCTCGACGCCGAGGAGCGGCCCGAGCGGCCGATCCCCTCGGGTCGGGTGTCGGCCGGTCAGGCGTTGGCGGTCGTGAGCGGATGCTTCGCGGCGGGCCTCGCTCTCGCGGCCGCGGGCGGCGGGCGTCGCGGCCTCGGCGTCGCGGTGCCGCTCGTCGGCGCGATCGTGCTCTACAACACCGTGGCGAAGTCGACACCGCTCGGGCCGTTGTCGATGGCCGCGTGCCGCGGGCTCGACGTCATGATGGGAGCGGGCGGCGAGCGGCGGGCTGTTCCCGCCGCCGCGACCGTCGCGCTGCACACGGCCGGGGTCACGCTGCAGTCGCGCGGCGAGGTGCACGGCGGGTCAGTGGGCGTCGCCGGCGCGACCCTCGCCATCACGGCGGCGAGCGCGGTGGCGGCCTCTTCCGGCGATCGCGGGGCGTTCGAGGCGCGCTCGGCCGGCTCGGCGGCCATCGGGCGCACCGGTTCGACTGCGACGACCTCGACCGCATGGCGCATCGGCGCCGCGCTCGCCACCATCGCGGCGACCGCCTCCTACCTCGCTGCGACCGTGCCGACGCAGCTCCGCACCCTCGACGATCCGTCGGCGGGCAACGTCCGCACCGCGACGCGCGCGGGCATCGGCGCCATGATCCCGCTGCAGACCACGCTCGTCGCCCGCACCGGCGCACTCGGCTCGGCGGCACTGCTCACGGGCGTCGATCTCGCCCGCCGCGCCCTCTCGGCGCGCCGCAAGCGCGGCGACGTGACATGACGCCCGGCTTCAGCATCGGATACGGCACGAACGGTTTCGCCGACCACACGCTCGACGACACCCTCACCGTGCTCGAGGCCGAGGGGTACGGGGCGCTCGCCCTGACCCTCGGCCACCCGCACCTCGATCCGTTCGCCGACGACGCCGTCGAACAGGCGGCACGACTTCGCGGGCGCCTCGACGAGCTCGGTTGGCCGGTCGTCGTCGAGACGGGCAGCCGGTACCTGCTCGACCCGTTCGTCAAGCACCGTCCGACGCTCGTCGACCGCGAGGCCGAGTCGCGACTGCACTTCCTCGGCCGCGCCGTCGAACTCGCCGCGGTGCTCCGCGCCGACTGCGTCTCGCTCTGGTCGGGCGTCGTGCCGGCCGACGTCGAACCCGACGAGGCCTGGACGATGCTCGTCGAGCGCATGCGCGCGGTCGTGGGGCTCGCCGACGCCGCGGGCGTGCGCCTCGGGTTCGAGCCCGAACCCGGCATGCTCGTCGAGACCGTCGCCGACGCCTTGCGCCTGCGCGACGAGCTCGGTCGCCCCGAGGCATTCGGCATCACGGTCGACCTCGGCCACTGCGTCGCGGTCGAGCCCGACGGGGTCGTCGGTGCGCTCCGCGCCGCGGGCGGACTGCTCGTCAACGTGCAGGTCGACGACATGCTGCCCGGCGTGCACGAGCACCTCGAACTCGGGCAGGGCCGGCTCGACCTCGCGGCGGCCCTCGCAACCCTG
The DNA here is from genome assembly GCF_036576125.1 of Agromyces sp. CCNWLW203. NCBI lineage: Bacteria > Bacillati > Actinomycetota > Actinomycetes > Micrococcales > Microbacteriaceae > Agromyces > Agromyces sp. CCNWLW203. The sequence goes on from NZ_JAZHYX010000001.1 coordinate 712,630, forward strand.
CGGGAGCTCGACTACCGGGGCGTGGCGGCCATCGAGCTGCCGAGGCACTCGCACGATGCGCCGGGTGCGGCAGCCCGCGGCATCCGTGCCATTCACGAAGCGATGCAGGAGGAACGATGACCCATCCGTGGACGATCACCGCGGTCGGCGACGTGACGGCCGACCCGAAGCGCATCTCGGCGCTCTTCCCGGCGGCCGGTCGCGGGGTGGGGCGCGACCCGGTCGACCCCGAGCGCGACCCGCTCGGGCTCGTGCTCGGCACCGCCGACGATGCCGCCCGTGCCTCCCTCGTGCAGGCCTTCATCGCCGCTGCCGACGACGAGGCGGCGGCCGCCGGCCTCGCCGAGCTCTACCGGTACGGCGACGACGCCGAACGACGCGGCGTGCTGTGCGGGCTGAACGCCGAGGCGCAGGCCACCGACGCGAACGCCGGCCTGCCGCTCGCCGAACCCATCGTCGCATCCGGCCGCGAACTCGTCGCCGATGCCCTGCGCACGAACGACCCTCGTCTCGTCGCCGCGGCCCTCGGCGCCTTCGCCGCGGCGCACCTCGACCAGCACGGCTGGCGCCACGGCATGCTGAAGGCCCTCTTCATGGGCATCCCGCTCGAGGCCGTCGCGGGCATCGACGAGCGCGTCGACGACGAGCTCGCCCGCATGGCGGCGGCCCTCATCGCCGAGCGCCGCGCCGCCGGCCGCGACATCAGCGCCGACATGACCCGACTCGCCACGATCCAGACCATCCCGGGAGCCTGACATGCGCATCTTCGACCCGCACATCCACATGAGCGCACGAACCACGAACGACTACGCGGCCATGTACGAAGCCGGCGTGCGCGCCGTCGTCGAACCCGCGTTCTGGCTCGGGCAGCCCCGCACGAACATCGGCAGCTTCGTCGACTACTTCGACGGGCTCATCGGCTGGGAGCGGTTCCGCGCGGCGCAGTACGGCATCCGCCATCACGCCACGATCGGCCTGAACCCGAAGGAGGCGAACGACCCGCGCTGCCGCGAGGTGCTCGAAGTGCTGCCGCGCTACCTCGCGAAAGACGGCGTCGTCGCCGTCGGCGAGCTCGGCTACGACTCGATGACCGCCGAGGAGGACGAGGTCTTCGTCGCCCAGCTCGCGCTCGCCCGCGAGTTCGAGCTGCCCGCGATGGTGCACACGCCGCACCGCGACAAGGCGGCCGGCACGCTGCGCACCCTCGACGTGATCCGCGACGCCGGCATCGCGCCGGGGATGGTCGTCGTCGACCACCTCAACGAGACGACGGTCGCGGCCGTCGCCGACAGCGGCTGCTGGATGGGCTTCTCGATCTACCCCGACACGAAGATGGACGAGGCGCGCATGGTCGCGATCCTGCGCGAGCACGGCACCGAGCGGGTGCTCGTGAACTCGGCGGCCGACTGGGGCAACTCCGACCCGCTGAAGACCCGCAAGACCGGGCAGGCCATGCTCGACGCCGGCTTCACCGACGACGACGTCGACGTCGTGCTGTGGCAGAACCCGGTCGCGTTCTACGGCCAGAGCGGGCGGCTGCACCTCGAGCCCGTGCCGGGGTTCGACGACACGGCAGCGGATGTCTCGGGCGCGACGTTCGAGGGCAACTCCGTGCTGCGCGGGGCGAGGGCCTGATGGAGCTCTCGTACTGCACCAACGTGCACCCGGCCGAAGACCTCGAGGGCGTGCTCGAGCAGCTCGACGCCTTCGCGGGCCCGGTGCGCGAGCGGGCCGGCCTCGACCGTCTGGGCGTCGGCCTCTGGCTGCCCGCCGAGCTGGCCCTGCGGCTCGCGTCGAGCGAGGCCGATCGCGAGCGGCTGCGCGAGCGGCTCGATGCGAACGGGCTCGAGCTCCGCACGATCAACGCGTTCCCCTACAGCGCGTTCCACGCCGACGTCGTGAAGCTCGACGTGTACCGGCCCGACTGGACCGACCCGCGCCGCGCCGCCTTTACGCTCGACTGCGCACGCGTGCTCGCCGAGCTGCTGCCCGCCGGGGCATCCGGCAGCATCTCGACGCTGCCGCTCGGCTGGCGCGACCTGTGGACCGCCGCCGATGACGCGCGGGCGACCGAGGCGCTCGCCCGGGTCTCGCGCGAGCTGCGCGCGTTGCGCGAGGAGACGGGCCGCACGATCCGGCTCGCGATCGAACCCGAGCCGGGCTGCACGCTCGACACGGTCGACGACGTGGTGCGCTGGCTCGAGCCGCGGGTGGCCGAGGGCATCGACCCGGAGTTCATCGGCATCTGCCTCGACACCTGCCACCTGGCCGTCTCGTTCGCCGACCCGGTGGCCGCCGTGCGGCAGATCGCCGACGCGGGCCTTCGCGTCGTGAAGGTGCAGGCCTCGGCCGCACTGCACGTCGAGCACCCCGGCGATCCGGCGAACCGCGAGGCCGTCGCGGCCTTCGTCGAGCAGCGCTACCTGCACCAGACCCGCGAGCTCTCCGCCGACGGCACGGTGCTCGCCGTCGACGACCTGCCCGACGCACTCGCCGAACTGCCGGCCGATGGCCCGTGGCGCGTGCACTTCCACGTGCCGCTGCACCTCGCGCCGAGCGCGCCGATCTCGGCGACGACCGAGGTGCTGCGCGCCGCGGTCGCGGCCGTCCGCGGTATCCCCCACGGCGACGAGGCGCACCTCGACGTCGAGACGTACACGTGGAGTGTGCTGCCCGGCGGTGTCGACGACCTCGTCGCGGGCATCGCCGCCGAGGTGCGCTGGGCGGCCGACGAATTGCTCGGCGCCTCGCTCGCCGCCTCGCCCTCGGCCGCGCCGGCCAGTACCGAGCTCACCGCTCGCCCGCTCTCGGAGGTGGCCTCGTGACATCCGTTCTGCTGCTCGACGTCGTCGGCCTGACGCCCCGCGCCCTCTCGCACATGCCTCGGCTCCGCGCCATGGCCGCCTCGGGCGCCCAGACCCGCCTCGGCACCGTGCTGCCCGCCGTGACGTGCAGCGTGCAGTCGACGATGCTCACCGGCCTCGCGCCGGCCCAGCACGGCATCGTCGGCAACGGCTGGTACTTCCGCGACCAGGGCGAGGTGCACCTGTGGCGCCAGCACAACAAGCTCGTGCAGGGCGAGAAGGTCTGGGAGACCGCGCGCAGGGCGAAGCCCGGATTCACGGCCGCGAACGTCGGCTGGTGGTACGCGATGGGCGCGACGACCGACATCACGGTGACCCCACGCCCGATCTACCACGCCGACGGTCGCAAGTCGCCCGACGCCTACGTGCGACCGCCGGCGCTGCACGACGACCTCGTCGGCGCGCTCGGCGAGTTCCCGCTCTTCCAGTACTGGGGTCCGACCGCCACCATCGCCTCGACGCGGTGGATCGTCGAGGCGACGCGCAAGATCATGCGCGAGCAGCGCTCCGACCTCGTCATGGCCTACCTGCCGCACCTCGACTACGACCTGCAGCGCTTCGGTCCCGACGGGCCCGAGGCCGACGCCGCCGCGGCCGAACTCGACGCGGCGCTCGCGCCCCTGCTCGACGATGCGGCCGCGGCGGGCGCCACGGTGATCGCCGTCGCCGAGTACGGCATCGCCGAGGCGAATCATCCGGTCGATATCAACCGCGCCCTCCGACGCGAGGGACTGCTCGAGGTCTACGTGCAAGACGGCCGCGAACAGCTCGACCCGTGGACGTCGCGCGCCTTCGCCGTCGCCGACCACCAGGTGGCGCACGTCTACGTCGCCGACGACGCCGACCTGCGCCGCGTGCGCGAGTTGCTCGAGGCGCTGCCCGGCGTCGACGAGGTGCTCGACCGCGAAGCGCAGGCACGCCACGGCCTCGACCACGAGCGCTCGGGCGAGCTCGTCGTGGTCGCCGAGCCCGGCGCGTGGTTCACGTACTACTACTGGCTCGACGACGATCGGGCGCCAGAGTTCGCGCGCGGCGTCGACATCCACCGCAAGCCCGGCTACGACCCCGCCGAGCTCTTCTTCGACCCGGCCGACCGGCTCGCGAAGGCGAAGGCCGGCCTCGGGCTCGTGCGCAAGAAGCTCGGCCTGCGGTACGCGATGAACGTCGTGCCGCTCGACCCTTCGTGGGTGCGCGGCACGCACGGGCGCTTCCCCGAGAGCGCCGCCGACACCCCACTGCTGCTCTGCTCCGACGCGAGCCTGCCGTTCTGGGGTGCACGGTCCGCCGACGACCTCGTGCCGGCCGCGCGCGTGCGCGACCTCGTGCTGCAGGCGTCGGGTGTGCCCGCGCCGGGCGTGCCGGCGTCGGCGGTGGCGCCATGAGCGTCGGCGGGGCCGCGGGGGTCGGCGTCGCGGGCGTCGCCGAGCAGGTCGTGCTGCTCGACCCCGACGGCACGCCGATCGGCACGATGGACAAGGCCGAGGTGCACACCGCCGACACCCCGCTGCACCTCGCCTTCTCGTGCTACGGCTTCGATGCGAGCGGGCGGATGCTGCTGACCCGCCGTTCGCTCGGCAAGCGCACGTGGCCCGGGGTCTGGACCAACACGGCCTGCGGCCACCCGGCTCCAGGCGAGCCGATCGAGCAGGCCGTGCGGCGCCGGCTCGCGACCGAACTCGGCATCGAGCCCACGTCGCTGCGGCTCGCCCTGCCGGGCTTTCGCTACCGGGCGATCGCGGCCGACGGCATCGTCGAGAACGAGGTCTGCCCCGTCTACGTGGCCGAACTGGCCGGCGACCCAGTGCCCGATCCCGACGAGGTGATGGACTGGCAGTGGGTGGACCCGGCCGCGTTCGCCCGCATGACGGTCGAGACGCCGTTCCTCGTCAGCCCGTGGAGCGTGCTGCAGGCACGCGAACTCGTCGCGGCGGGCATCCTGCCCGGGCACTGAACGATCGTGGCCATTCAGGCGGGCGAAGTGACGCCCGACTCGAACACGACGCCCGCGACATCCGTGAACCGGCCCCTCATGACGGCGATCGCCTCGGGGTTCTCGTCGACGAGCACGAAGCGCCGGCCGAGCGTCGCCGCGACCGCGCCGGTCGTGCCGGAGCCGGCGAAGAAGTCGAGCACCCAGTCGCCCTCGCGGGTCGACGCCTGCACGATGCGGCGGAGGATGCCCTCGGGTTTCTGCGTCGGGTAGCCCGTCTTCTCACGCCCGGTCGGCGAGACGATCGTGTGCCACCACACGTCGGTCGGCAGCTTGCCGAGCTCGGCCTTCTCGGGCGTCACGAGCCCGGGCGCCATGTACGGCTCACGGTCGACCGCGGTCGAGTCGAACCAGTACGCCGACGGGTTCTTCACGTAGACGAGGATCGTGTCGTGCTTCGTCGGCCACTTGCGCTTCGCCTTCGCGCCGTAGTCGTAGGCCCAGATGAGCTCGTTGAGGAACGACTCGCGGCCGAAGAGGGCGTCGAGCAGCACCTTCGCGTAGTGCGCCTCGCGGTAGTCGAGGTGCAGGTAGAGCGTGCCGTCGTCGGCGAGCAGCCTCCACGCCTCGATGAGCCGCGGCTCGAGAAAGCCCCAGTAGTCGTCGAAGCGGTCGTCATAGCGCAGCAGGTCGCCGCGGATGCGTTCATAGCGCTTGCCGGCGAAGCCCGTGATGGTTCCGACAGCGCCCACGGAACCTGGTTCGGGCGTCGCGTCATCCGTCGATGACTCCGTGATGCGCACGTGGCGGGTGGCCTGCCGCGACTGCGCCCGCCCGGTGTTGAACGGCGGGTCGAGGTAGATGAGCGTGAAGCGGCCATCGGGGAAGGTCGGCAGCACGGCGAGGTTGTCCGCATGGATGATGCGGTCGGGTTCGTCGGAGCTCACCCCCTCAGTCTGTCAGCTGAGAGCTTCGCGGGTTGAGGAGCGCCCGCTGCGCGCAGGGCAGGGTTCGAGACGGCGCTCGCGCGCCTCCTCGACCGGCGAGCGGAAACTCAGTCGCGGTCGACGTCGAGGCGGATCGTGCCGCGGAAGCGATCGGCGCCCGCGGGCTCGGGCCGCGAGGCATCCGTGCCGTCGTCGTCGAACGCGATGCCCTTGTCGCCGTCACCCGGAATCGGCGCCGGAACCGGCAGCCGGCTCTGCCGGTCGAGCTCGACCTGCGCCTCGTGCTTGCGCGGGGCGAAGACCTCGTCGCCGATCATCATGACGCCGCCGCCACCGCCGCCGCGCTTCGTCTTGTCGGAGAGGTCGATCCAGCCGCGCCGCACGGCGATCACCACGAAGGCGACGACGAGCGCGGCGATGCCGAGCCAGATCCACGGTTCCACCCGGCGATTCTAACGGTGATCGCTGAGTCTTCCTCGCGCGCGGTTCACAGCGCGCGTCAGGGCACGCGGTAGAGCCAGTCGCGCGTCGAGAACTTGGACTCCACGAGCGCCTCGGCCTCGGCGAGCTCGTCGGCCGACACCGTGCCGGGCGTGGCACCAGTGAGCGTCGCGAACGTCTGCTTCAGGCTCTCGATGATCGCCGCCCGCGACAGGCCGGTCTGCGAGCGCAGGGGGTCGACGCGCTTGGCCGCCGACGCGATGCCCTTGTCGCTGATCTTCTCGCGGCCGATGCGCAGCACCTCGAGCATCTTCTCGTTGTCGAGGTCGTACGCCATCGTGACGTGGTGCAGCACGCCGCCAGAGCCGAGCCGCTTCTGCGCCGCACCGCCGATCTTGCCGAGCGGGCTCGCGATGTCGTTGAGCGGCTGGTACGTGGCCTCGATGCCGATCGCGCGCAACCCCTGCAGCACCCAGTCGTCGAGGTACGCGTAGGAGTCGGCGAAGCTCATGCCCTGCACGAGCTCGCCCGGCACGTAGAGCGAGTAGGTCACGACGTTGCCGCGCTCCATCATCATCGCGCCGCCCCCCGAGATGCGGCGCACGACCTCGAAGCCGTGCTTCTCCGCACCTTCGGGGTCGACCTCGTTCTTCACCGACTGGAAGCTGCCGATGACGACCGCCGACTCGTCCCACTCCCAGAAGCGCAGGGTGGGCTTGCGATGGCCCTCCCCGACTCGGGTCGCGAGCACCTCGTCGAGCGCGAGATGCGTGCGCGGCGGCACGGCCGCGTCGTGCACGATCTCCCACTCGTAGTCGGCCCAACTCGTGGCGTCCGTCATCGCCCGGCGCACGGCCACCGCGATCGCCTCGGGCGAGAAGCCGAGCATCACCGCGTCGGCGCGGAGGCCGGCCGTGATCGCCGCGGCGATCTGCTTGGCATCGGATGCCGCGGAGAGGCCGGTGAGCGCGGCGTCGATGTCGCCCAGCGCCTCGTCGGGTTCGAGGAAGAAGTCGCCCGCGACGCGCGGGTTCACGATCACCCCGTCGCGCACCTCGAAATCGACGACCACGAGCTTGCCACCGGGCACCTTGTATTCACCGTGCATGCGGTACAGCCTACGGATGCCGCGCGACGAACGGCGTCCGGAATCCGACATCGTCGCGAAGCGCCCACGACGCGGTGCGCCACCAGCCGAACGCGACGGCGACTGTCGTGGCGGGCGCCGCGATGAGCGCGAAGATCGACCCCTGCGAGCCAGGGAATTGCATGGTCGCGATTGCGATCACGCTCGTTGCGAGGCCCACGACGAGCCCGAGCACGGCGAAGGCGACGAGATGCCACCGCATCGCGCGCACTCGGCGCAGCGAACGGCCGAGCAGCCATGCAGCTGGACCGCCGACGAGCACGAGCGCCCCGATCGACCACGGCATCGCGTAGCCGAACGAGAAGAGGAGCATGACAGGCACGTAGCCGACCGCCGACTCGAACGACGAGAACCGATCGGGCTGGGCGAGAGAGGCGAAGGCAATTGCCACGCCCGTCGACGCATAACCCAACGAGAAGAGGGCTTGGAAGCCGAGCCACGCGAGACCCGCGCCGCGGGCGAACTCGGTGAAGCTGAACGCCATCGGCAGTTCGGGCGTGCGCAGGAGCATGCCGTAACGCGAGGCGAGGCGGAGATCGCGCGGATCCGGGCCGTCGGCACCGTCGGGTGCACCGGTCGGCCCGGACGCACCGACGGCAGCGACCGGCTCGGATTCCTCACTCATGCCCGCACCTCGCCGATCAGTTCGACGAGCTCGCGCAATGGCTTGCGCAGCAGTGGCAGCCTGGCGAGCGGCAGAGCGATGCCGAGCAGCTTGAGCCCGCGGTCGAGGAGTCGCAGCGTGCGCTCGCGCCCGGGCGACGAGTCGTAGACCCAGAAGAGGGCCAACAGCAGGTAGCCGAGCCAGAACACCTCGGGCAGCGAGCGGGCGAGGTCGTCGGGCACAGAGTGGCGTGCCCCGCCCACTGCGTCACGGAAGAGCCCGACGGCGAGTTCGCGAGCCTCGGTCGAGTCGTCGCCGAGGGGGTTGATGGGCGAACGCGGCGACACCGCGGCCGACAGGAAGCCCGGGGCGAAGGCGTGGAACGGCTCGAGCGTCGCGAGGCCCGACCGGTAGACGATGCCCAGCCGTTCGATGAGCTCGTCGGATGTCTCGAGCAGCGGCGTCGCGACCGAACGGTGTTCGCGCTGCACCTCGACGTAGAGCTCTTGCACGAGGTGGTTCTTCGTCGGGAAGTAGTAGTACGCGTTTCCGAGCGAGATGTCGGCCTCCTGCGCGATGAGCCGCACGGTCGTCTCGTCGTAGCCGCGTTCGCGGAACGAGGCGAGGGCCGTGTCGCGGATGAGCGCCCGCGTGCGTTCGGACTTCGTGCGCGAGGCATCCGCCTCATTTTCGAACATGTTCAAAACTTAGCGCATCGCGCGCATTCCGCCACCCGATTCGAGATGTTCGCCCCATCTCCCCTCAACCCCGCGGCGTCGTGCGTACGCTGGCGACATGACGACGTTCTACCTGGCACGCCACGGCGAGACGACGTGGCACGCCGACCACCGATATGCGGGCAACTCGGATGTGCCGCTCACGCGCCACGGGCTCGGACAGGCCGCCGCACTCGGCGCCTGGGCGGTCGACGCACGGCTCGACGCGATCGTCGCCTCGCCGCTCAGCCGCGCGCGACGATCGGCAGCGCCATCCGTCGAGACGACGGGCCTCGCCCTGCGCATCGACGACCGCCTCGTCGAGATCGACTTCGGCCGGGGCGAGGGGCTCACCCCCGACGAGCTCGCCGAGCGCTTCCCCGACGAATGGGCCGCGTTCTGCCGCGCGCCCGCGTCGAACCCGCTGCCGGGAGGCGAGCGCGGCCATGACGGCATCGCCCGGGCGCTGCCGGTCTTCGACGAGCTCGTCGAGGAGTTCCCCGAGGGCCGCGTGCTGGTCGTCGGGCACGCGACGCTCATCAGGCTGCTGTTCTGCGAGCTCGCGGGCATGGACCCCGACGGGTATCGCGACCTGCTGCCCGTGCTCGGCAACTGCAACATCACGACGATCGTCTACCCCTGGGCGACGGAGTCGGAGCTCACGAGCCACCCGCGCATCCGGCTGCTCGGCTTCGACGTACCGCCGGGGCGCGCCGCGATCTGAGGCGCGCCCCGCGGAGTCAGTCGAACGACGGCACCGCGAACTGCACGAGTTCTCGTGCCTGCTCGGGGAACCACTGCCCCGCCGCCGGGTCCTCGATGCCGCGGATCGGATCGAGCGGGCCTGCGGTGCCGCGGAAGCACTTGCCGTCGGACTCGCCGGGCACCTTGATCCAGAGGTACGCGTCGACGAGGGCCTCGCCCGTCTCGGTCGTCGGGCGGGCGCCGGCGCCGCGCTCGGGCGGGTTGCACCACACCTCGGCATCGCCGGGCCAGCCGGCCGGCGCCGTCCACGGACCCTGGCCGTTGCGGCTCGTGTCGATCACGAAGTGCGACTGCGTGGCCGGGTCACGGGTGAGACCCGCGCCTGCGAGGTCGGCGTCGTACTTCTCGTCGGTCAGGTGCCACGTCGAGAAGTCGGCGGGGTTCGCGGGGTAGTACTGGCTCGCGCACCAGCCGGCATCCCACCAGTCGACCTCGGTCTCGAGCAGGATGCAGTCCGAGATCCAGCTGCCGTATTTCACGAGCCGCTCGGTCTCGACGTAGTTCGAGGCGTTCAGGAAGTAGCCGTCGGCGCGCTCGACGCCCGCCTTCAGGAGTCGGTCGGTGATGTCGCCGACGCCCAGCCAGCCGCTGTGCGTGCCGTCGAGGTAGACGGCGGTGCTCGGCAGGGCGGCGAGCGCGTCGACGGCGTGATTCAGCATCGCGAAGCGTTCGGATGCCGCGGTGGCCGCGTCGGCCTCGGCGGGCTGGCACCACTCGCTCACCCCCTGATTGGAGGTGTACCACGGGATGATGCCGAGCCCGTCGGGCTCGAGGATCACGACCGCACGCTTGTTGCCGATGCCCTTCGCGACGCCGTCGATCCAGGCCTCGTATTCGGCGAGACTCGTGGCGCCGCCCGCGGAGTACTGCGCGCAGTCGCGGAACGGCACGTTGTAGGCGACGAGCACGGGCACCTCGCCCGCCGCGTGCGCCGCGGTGACGATGCGGGAGACGTCTCGCTTGGCCTCGTTCGGCGTGCCGCCGTTGATCCAGTCGGCGCTCGCATAGGAGCCGAGCAGGAGCGCATCGGCGCGGGCCTGCCCGTCGAGCGACGCGGCCGCCTCGATGGTCGTGCTGTCGGCGTTGGTCCAGAGCGGAACGCCCGGTGCGAGCACCTGCTCGATCGCGTGGCCGGGCGGCGGCGCAGGGACGTGGCCCGGGTCGGCGATCGCGGCGGTGGCCGCACCGGCGCCGGTCAGCGCGGCGACCACGAGCGCGGTGCCCACGGCCATGCTGCGGCCGCGAGGTGAAGAGGGAAGCGACATCGGTTCCTCCAGATCTGCGTCGACCGGGTGACCGGATCGACGTGTCGACGAGTGGCGAGGCGCCGGATCCAGATCGGGAAACCTGGGCGTGAGAGCGCTCTCATCGGCAAGGATGCATGGCGGCCGGCCGTGTGTCAACCTTTCGCGGACGCGCGTTCAGCGCAGTTCAGTCGGTCGCGAACCGCTCAGTCGGTCGCGAACCGCTCGTCGAGCCACCCGATGAGATCGGCGCGCACCTCGGCGCGGTTCGTCTCGTTGAACACCTCGTGCCTGGCGCCCTCGTAGACGATGAGCTGCGCATCGACCAGGTGGGCACGTCGCACGTAGTCGCGCAGGAGCGCGATGGCGCTGCGCTCGCCGGCGACCGGATCGTCCGAACCGACCATGACGAGCAGTGGCAGCTCGCTCGGGATCTGCTTCGACGGCCGGGTGATGAGCGAGAACGACTGCGGCCAGCCGAACAACTGCTGCATCGTGCGATCGGTCGTGTACGGATCGGCCATGAAGTCGAGGGCGACCCGCGGGTCACGACTCAGCCACTCGACCGGCGTGCCGCCCGGCCGCGCGAATCGCTTGTTGAGATTGCCGATATTGGTGAAGCCCAGTTGCAGCCAGGCGCTGCCGGTGAGCACGACGGCGTCGTACCGGTGCGGATGCCGGTTCACGACGTGCTGGGTCATGAACGACCCCCACGAGTGCCCGACGATCACAAGCGGCACGCCGTCGCCCTCGGTCTCACGGATGACCTCGCCGAATCGTTCGACGCCGGCGATGGCCGCACGCATGCCGCCCGGTCCGGGACGGCCCATTCGCGTGAGGTCGCCGCCGTGCTGCTCGAAGCCGGTCTGACCGTGGCCCCGATGGTCGTCGGCCCAGACCGAGTAACCGGCCGCGTTCAAGGCCTCGACGAGCTCGGTGTACCGGCCGATGTGCTCGCCGATGCCGTGCGCGAACTGGATCACCGCGGTCGCATCGGGCACCCGCCACGACTCGTAGTGGATGCGGACCCCGTAGGCATCGCTGAACGTGGGCATGTCGTCATTGTGGCAGGCGCAGGGCCGCCGCGGGCCGCTCACCGCCGAGGCATCCGCTGCCCGCGCCGCAGAGCCATCGAGCAAATCACCGATTCGTGTCCCCAAACCCTTGACCCCGGTGACGTCGAAGTGATCTGATATGAGCGTTTGGCCCTTCTTCACGTCAATTGCAATCAATGGTGAAAGCGAGCACTGATGACCCCCGAACGCACGAGCCGCGCACGACGGGGCCATCACGCCTCGTCGATCGTCGCGGCAGCAGCCATCGCCGTGCTGGCGACGACGGGAGTCTCGCCCGCCTTCGCCGCACCTGAGCCCCCGGCAGCGCCGGCGGCGACCGCAGCCGGCGCCACCGCGGCGACCACCCCGATCACCCCGAAGCCCGTGACCCCCGAGGTGGCGGTCGACGCCGCGGGCACCCCGCTCGGCGCGATCAGCGCCGTGCAGCAGGACGGCGCGAGCGTCACGCTCACCGCCGCGGGCGGGGCGATGCGGGTCTCCTTCCTCGACGCAACGACCTTCCGCCTCGAGGCCGACCCGAGCGGCACCTTCACCGACCCCGCGAACACCCCCCAGAACGACCCGGCGCGCACGGCGAACATCGTCGTCGGCACCGAGAGCTTCGACGGTGCCGACGTCACCGTCACCGACGGCGACACGATCACCATCGCCACGAGCGCCGTCTCACTCGTCATCGACCGCGCCACCGGTGCATCGACCGCGACCCGCGCCGACGGCTCCGTCCTCTGGGCGGAGTCGGCGCCGATCACCTTCGGCGCCTCGAGCGCCACGCAGCACCTCGCCCCGATCGAGGGCGAGCAGTTCATCGGCGGTGGCATGCAGAACGGCCGCTCGGTGCACACCGGGGCCACCGTCAACATCGCGAAGAACTTCGACTGGGACGACGACGGTTACCCGAACGCGGTCCCGTACTACATGTCGTCCAACGGCTACGGCGTGCTCCGCAACACCTTCGCCCGCGGCAGCTACGACTTCGCGGCGCACACGACGACGCACGAGGAGAAGCGCTTCGACGCCTATTACTTCGTCGGCGACTACAAGCAGTCGCTCGACTCGTACACCCAGCTCACGGGCCGCCCGATGATGCCACCGGTCTACGGCCTCGAGTACGGCGACGCCGACTGCTACAACCGCGGCAACTCGACCTACACGGCGTTCAAGGACCCCACCAAGCTGCAGACCCCGCAGGCGCTGAACTTCGCCAAGGACTTCGTCACGAACGACATGCCGGGCGGCTGGATGCTCGTCAACGACGGCTACGGCTGCGAGTACACCGAGCTGCCCGCGACCGTCGACGCCATCGAGGCCGAGACGGGCCTGAAGGTCGGCCTCTGGACCCAGCGCTCGCTCACCAACCAGGAGTTCGAGGTCGGCGAGGCCGGCGTGCGCCTGCGCAAGCTCGACGTCGCCTGGGTCGGCCAGGGCTACCGCCAGGCACTCACCGGCTGCGAGGCGGCGCACGGCGGCATCGAGCAGTACTCCGACGCCCGCGGCACCTCCCTCATGGTCGAGGGCTGGGCCGGATCCCAGCGCTGCGGCATGCAGTGGACCGGCGACCACTCGGGCAACCTCGACGCCGTGCGCTGGCAGGTCTCGGCGCTCACCGGCGCCGGCAACTCGGGCCTCGCCTTCACGACGGGTGACGTCGACGGCATCTTCGGCGGCTCGGCGGAGAGCTACGTGCGCGACCTGCAGTGGAAGGCCTTCGCGCCCGCGCTCTACTCCATGAGCGGCTGGGCCCAGACCGACAAGCGGCCCTGGCTCTACGGCGACGAGGCCACCGACATCAACCGCGACTACCTGCAGCTCCGCCAGCGCCTGATGCCCTACATCTACACGCTCGCCGAGGAGTCGCACCGCACGGGCGTCTCGATGATGCGCTCGATCGCCCTCGAGTACCCGAACGACCCCGGCGCCTACAGCGTCGAGGCGAACAACGAGTTCCTGCTCGGCGAGGACTACCTCGTGGCACCCGTGTTCACCGACTCCGACGTGCGCAACGGTATCTACCTGCCGGCCGGCGACCGCTGGGTCGACTACTGGACCGGCACGGTGCACGAGGGCGGCAAGGTCGTCAACGGCTACTCGGCCCCGCTCGACACGCTGCCGATCTTCGTGCGTGCCGGTGCCGTGGTGCCGCAGGGCATCACCGCCCGCAACGCCTCGCTCGTGCCCGAGGACTCGGCAATCACCGTGACGGCGTACCCGCAGGGCGACTCCTCGTTCACGCTCTACGAGGACGACAAGGTCACCCGCTCGCACGCCACCGGCGAGGCGAGCCGCCAGCTCATCGAGGTGACCGCTCCGGCGGCCGCCGAGGAGGGCGACGTGACCCTCACCCTCGGCGAGCGCGAGGGTGCGTACGACGGCAAGGCCGCGAGCCGCGCCTACCGTCTCGAGGTGCACACCGGCTCCGAGCCGGGCGGCGTCGAGCTCGACGGAACGGCACTCGAGCAGGTCGACGACGTCGCCGCGCTCGAGGGCCGCACCGGCTGGGCCTACGACGGCGACCGCACCGGCGGCGTCGTGGTGGTCGCGACCGGCGAGCTGGCATCGGATGCCTCGGCGCAGGTCGTGCTCTCCGGCACGAGCGCCGTGGGCGGCCGCGATCAGGATGCCGCCGCGGCATCCGTCGATGTCGCTCTCGACGACCGCGTGTTCCAGGGTGAGCAGACGACGGCGACCGCGACGTTCACCAACACCGGCTCCGCCGCGAAGACCGGGGTGTCGCTCACGCCCGTGCTTCCTGAGGGCTGGAACCTCGTGTCGGCCACCGGCGACACGGCCGACCGCGTCGAACCCGGGGCGTCGATCACCGCCGAGTTCGTGCTCGAGGTGACCGCCGAATCGGGCGCCGACCTGCAGACGGTCGGCGTGACGGCGGCCTACACCTCGGCGTCGAACCAGCAGGTCGAGGTGTCGGGCGCCAACCAGCTCTACGTCGCCTACGGCTCGTTGCAGGGCGCGTTCAACGCGGTGTCGATCACCGACCTCGAGACGGCGACCGCCGGCAACTTCGACGGCGGCGGGGCGTCCTTCTCGAAGGCGGCGCTCGAGACCGCCGGGGTGACACCCGGCGGCACCGTCACCGTGGGCACCGGCGACTCGGCGATCGAGTACACGTGGCCGACCCCGGTCGGCACGCCGAACTCGGTGACGCCGGCGGGGCAGACCATCGCCCTCTCCGGCCAGGGCACGCACCTCGCGGTGCTCGCCTCGGCGGCGACGGGCGGCGGTGTGAACCCCGAGCTGACGATCACCTACACCGACGGCACGACCGCGAAGCAGAACATCTACTTCCCGAACTGGCTGCTGCAGGCCTCGGGCCTGCAGGGCTCGACGGTCGCGATCACGTCGCTCGGGCGCAACAGCGCCACGAACCCCGACGTGTACGAGTACCCCACGGGCAAGTACCAGGTGTACTCGAACCTCATCCGCCTGAACCCGGGCAAGGAGGTCGCCTCGATCGTGCTGCCGAACGAGAGCCGCATGAAGATCTTCGACTGGCAGGTCGTCGACCAGCCCCTGCCGGCGGTGCCGGCGGGCTCGGCCTGGGCCTCCGACCTCGAGTGGCTGAGCGCCACGAACGGGTGGGGCGTCATCGGCAAGGACGTCGCGAACAAGGACTCGGCGTCATCGCCCGACCTGCCCCTGAAGATCAACTACACCGACCCCGCGACGGGCACCTCGCCCGTGTACGAGAAGGGGCTCGGCGTGCACGCCCAGTCGAAGATCACCTACTTCGTCGGCGGTGCGTGCTCGGCCTTCACCTCCGAGGTGGGGCTCGAGGCGGGCTTCGGCGGCAACGTGATCTTCAAGGTCGACACCGACGGCGTCAACCGCTACCAGTCGCGCACGTTCACGCCGGGCTTCGCGCCCGAGTCGGTGAACATCGACCTGACCGGTGCGCAGTACGTCGACCTGATCGTCGAGGCACCGGGCAGCATCAACGGTGCGCACGGCATCTGGGGCGACGCACGGTTCACGTGCGACGCAGCGGGCCCCGAGGTGACGGCGACGGCCACCACCCGGTGCATCGGGTCGAAGGCGTACCTGAACGTCAAGGCGACGAACGAGGAGGACGGCCCCGTCGCGGTGACGATGCAGTCGGCCTACGGCGAGAAGTCGTTCGCCTCGGTCGCCGCCGGCAAGAACGCGGTGCACGCGTTCACGACGCGCACGACGGAGTTGCCGGCGGGTGAGGTCACCGTGACGGCGACCCGCGCCTCCGACGGTGCTGTCACCACCGTCGAGGCTCCCTACGACGCGCGCAGCTGCGGCTAGCGGGTCGAGCGACCACGACGACCGGATGCCCCGGGCCGCCCACCAGCGGCCCGGGGCATCCGTCGTGTGGGGCCCGCGGCATCCGTAGCTTGGAATCATTAGCAAGGCTAATTTGTTACACTAAGCAATATGACGGATGTCGCGCGCCCCGCCCCACTCGAACGAGCGACCCGAACGACCCCTGAAACACCCGGCCGCGCGACATCCGCCCGGCGTCGCAGCCTCGCCGAGCAGAGCACCGACCTGCGCGTCGCGATCATGCGACTCTCCCGCCGGCTCAGGCAGGAGCGCACCGAGACCGAGCTCAGCGGCTCGCAGTTCTCGACCCTCGGCTGGATCTCCACCGAGGGCCCGCTCACGATCGGCCGACTCGCCGAGCTCGAACGGGTGACCGCGCCGTCGATGAACCGCACGGTGAACGGCCTCGTCGACGCCGGCTACGCCACCCGCACAGCATCCCCCGACGACGGCCGAAAGGTCATCGTCTCCGCGACCGAAGCCGGCGAGAGTGTCGTGCTCGAGACCCGACGCCGCCGTGACGCCTGGCTCGCCAAGCGATTCGCCGCCCTCACCCCCGCCGACCGCGAGACGCTCGCCGAGGCCACGACCATCCTCAGGAGGCTCACCGACCAGTGAGTGCAATGTTTCGATCCCTCGCCCACCGCAACTACCGAATCTGGTTCATCGGCGCCCTCGTCTCCAACGTCGGTGCCTGGATGCAGGCCACCGCCCAGAACTGGGTGGTGCTCACCGAACTCACCGACAACGACGCCTTCGCCGTCGGCATCACCATGGCCCTGCAGTTCGCGCCGCAGCTGCTGCTCGTGCCGATCACCGGACTCATCGCCGACCGGTTCGATCGCCGCAAGATCCTCATGGTCACGCAGACCCTGCTCATGCTGCTCGGTCTCGCGCTCGGCATCCTGCTCGTCTTCGGCCACGCCGAACTCTGGCACCTCTACCTCTTCGCGCTCGCCCTCGGACTCGTCAACGCGATCGACAACCCCGCGCGGCAGACCTTCGTCTCCGACCTCGTCTCGAACTCCGACATGTCGAACGCGGTCGCCCTGAACTCGGCGTCGTTCAACACCGCTCGCATGATCGGACCGGCCGTCGCGGGCTTCCTGATCGTGCTGGTCGGCTCCGGCTGGGTGTTCATCATCAACGCCTTCACGTTCCTCGCGGTGCTCGGCGCGCTCGCGATGCTTCGCGGCAGGCAATTGAAGCGGATGCCGCGGGCCCCCCACGCCCGCGGGCAGTTCGTCGCCGGCTTCCGCTACGTGGCGGGGCGCCCCGACCTCGTCGTCGTCTTCGTCATGGTCTTCCTCATCGGCGCGTTCGGTATGAACTTCCCGATCTTCTCCTCGACGATGGCGGTCGAGTTCGGTCGCGGTGCCGGGGAGTACGGGCTGCTCTCGTCGATCCTCGCGATCGGCTCGCTGACAGGCGCGCTCCTCGCCGCGCGCCGCGACCGCGCGCGCATCCGCGTGGTCATCGTCGCCTGCGCGTTCCTCGGCTTCGCGACGCTCACCGCCGCGCTCATGCCCACCTACTGGGCCTTCGCGGCCTCGACGATCCTCATCGGCCTCGGCGCGGTGACGATCCTCACGACGGCGAACGGCTACGTGCAGACCACCACGGAGCCCGAGCTGCGCGGCCGGGTCATGGCGCTGTACATGGCGATCCTCGCCGGCGGCACGCCCATCGGCGCCCCGATCGTCGGCGCCGTCGCCGACGGCATGGGCCCGCGCTGGGCGCTCGGGCTCGCGGCCGTCGCCGCGATGCTCGCCGCGCTCATCGGCCTCGGCTGGCTCATCGTGTCACGGGGAATGCGGCTGGCGCGGCATCCTCGGTACGCCTGGCGACCGACCGTTCGATTCGCGGACGCCCCGACCGCGGCGATCGCCGCCGTGACCACGCAGGCCGTGCCGACGCTGCGGGTCGACCAGCTCGAGCGCGAGATCGAGCGGGAGTTCGGCCGGGATCGCGAGGGTGCGGCCGGGCGAGGTGGCGCGACCGAGCGCGACGCCGAGCGCGAGCGGAGGTCCGAGCGCGAGCTCGTGCCGACCGTGCCGAACGACCGCCTCGTGCCCGCCGACTTCTCGGAAGAGGTGGCACTCACCTCGCCGATCCGGCTGCCGAAGCCACGCTCCTGACTCCTCGACGACTATTCGGCGGGAGCCGGACCGGTGCTGCCGCGGAGCCGCAACTCGGGCACCAGCACCTCGTCGACGCCGGGCGGGGTGCCGCCGAGCACCGCGGCCATGCGCTGCCACGCGAGCGCGCCGAGCGCCTCGACGGGCACCTCGGCGGTCGTGAGCGCCGGGGTCGTGTACGCCGCGAACGGGATGTCGTCGAAGCCCGTGATCGAGATGTCGCGCGGCACGTCGACCCCGCGCTCGGTGAGCGCCCGCAGCAGCCCGACCGCGACGAGGTCGTTGAACGCGAGCACCGCGCTGACGTCGGCCGCGAGCACCTCGTCGGCGGCCTGCTCGCCGTCGGCGAGGCCGACGCCCGCTTCGATCGTGACGAGTGAGATCTCTGGGTGGGCGAGTGCGAAGCGGGCAAGTCCGTCGCGACGGACCGCGTCGGAGGCGCTCGCCCTCGTTCCGGCGAGGTAGGCGATGCGGCGATGCCCGAGCCCTGCGAGATGGGCGGCGAGCCGCTCGATGCCGTCGGCGTAGTCGATGGCCACACTCGGCACCCCCGAGCCCGGCAGCGTGCGGTTGACCAGCACGACGGGCTCGAGCGTCGGCGTCAGCTCGGCGAGCGTCTCGGTCGGCGTGCGGGGCGCGCAGAGGATGACCGCGTCGCACCGCATGCGCGTCTCGCGGGCGATGGACGCCTCGTCGTCGACGTCTTCGGCACTGTCGGCCACGAGCACCCGGTAACCGTCGTGGGCGGCCGCGCGCGTGATGCCGTGCAGCATGCCCTGGAAGGACGGGTTGGCGAGGTCGGGCACCACGACGGCGACGGTCTGCGTTCGTCCGAGCACGAGGCTGCGCGCGAGCGGGCTCGCGCGGTATCCGAGCTCTGCCGCGGCGTCGCGCACGCGCTCGGCGAGCACGGGGTCGACGCCCGTGCGGCCGTTGACGACCCGGGAGACCGTCGATGCCGAGACCCCGGCGAGCCTCGCAACCTCGAGGATGCCGCCCCGGCGTTCACCACGCGGTGAGCGCACTGCAGGGGCAGCGCCCCCGTCTGTCGACCCGGTCACGCACCGCCCCCTTCAGCGAGATTCGGATGCCGCGGTCGCTCTTCGACCCGCATCCGATGCCGAAACTCATCCTAGCGTGAGAAAACGTTTCCCAATAGAGTGAGAAAACGCTTTCTAACCCAAGGGATGTCGATTTGAAACTCCGCTACGCCGCGGTCGGCACGGGCCACCGCGTCGAGATGTACACCGACGCGATGCTCGGTCCGCACGCCGATTCGGCCGAACTGGTGGCGCTGCTCGATCCCAATCCGGCCCGCCTTGCCCACTACGCAGCGGCCGTCGCGGCATCCGGTGCCGACTCACCCGCGACCGCATCGCCCGACGCGCTCGAATCCGTCATAGCACGGCACCGCCTCGACCGGGTGATCATCGCGAGCCCCGACCACTCGCACGCCGAGCTGGTCGTGCGCGCCCTCGATGCCGGCGCCGACGTCGTCGTCGAGAAGCCGCTCACCATCGATGCGGCCGGGGTGCGCTCCATCGCCGAGGCCGTCGAACGCACCGGACGCAACGTGACCGTCACGTTCAACTACCGGTACTCCCCCCGCAACTCCGCGCTCAAGCGACTGATCGCCTCGGGCGCGATCGGCCGGGTCACCTCGATCGCGTTCGAATGGGTGCTCGACACCGCGCACGGCGCCGACTACTTCCGCCGCTGGCACCGCGAGAAGGTCAACTCGGGCGGTCTCGCCGTGCACAAGGCGAGCCACCACTTCGACCTCGTCGGCTGGTGGCTCGACGACGACCCTGTGCGCGTGTTCGCCTCGGGGGGCCTGCGCTTCTACGGCGACGAGAACGCCCGTGCCCGAGGCCTCGGGCCGAGGCCGTCGCGCGGCACCAACGACGGCCCCCGAGATCCGTTCTCGCTCGACCTGCGCGACGATCCACGCCACCGCGCCCTCTACCTCGACGCCGAGCAGCACGACGGGTATCTGCGCGACCGAGACGTGTTCGACCCCGGCATCACGATCGAGGACAACCTCGCCGTCATCGCCGACTTCGCGGGCGGGGCGACGCTCAGCTACTCGCTCAACGCCCACTCGCCATGGGAGGGCTACCGGGTCGCCGTCAACGGCACCGAGGGCCGTGCTGAACTCGAGGTCGTCGAGCGTGCCGCCGTGCTGGTCGACGCCGGCGGCCGGCTCGTACTCGACCCGAGCGCCGTTGCCGACGAGTTCGGCGACGGCGTGGGCAGCGCCAGGCGCCGAGGCGAACGGCTCGTGCTGCAGCGCCACTGGGAGCCGGCGCGCGACGTGCCGATCGAGGCCGGCAACGGCGCCCACGGCGGCGGCGACGCACTCATGCTCGCCGACGTGTTCCGCGGCTCCGCTGACGACCCGCTCGGTCGCCCCGCCGATTGGCGCGATGGCGTACGTGCCGTCTCGATCGGCATCGCCGTCAACGACTCGCTGGAGAGCGGTGCACCGGTCGCGGTCGCCTCCCTCGGGCTCGACGTTCCGACGGAGGCCGCCCGATGAGCACGGTGCTCGTCACCGGCGGCGCCGGCCGCCTCGGCCGCAGCGTGGTCGAGGCGCTCGGCGCATCCGGCCGTCGCGTGATCTCGGTCGATCGGATGCCGCCCGCCTCTGATCTCCTCGGCGCCACGACCCTCGGCGTCGCGACCGACGGGGCCGCAACCGACCGGGCCGGGGTCGTGCACCTCGCCGCCGATGTGTCGGATCCGGCCGAGACGTCGCGCATCGTCGAGCGGTTCCGCCCCGACGAGGTCGTGCACCTCGCCGCGATCGCGGTGCCGTTCAGCGCACCCGAGCAGACGATCCTCACGACGAACACGGCGCTCGCCCACTCCGTGATCGGGGCGGCGGTGGCGGGCGGGGTCGCGCGGGTGCTGGTGGCCTCGAGCCCCACCGTCGCCGGCTACGGCATCTCCGCCGAGTGGCGGCCCGAGCGGCTGCCGCTCGACGAGGAGAGCCCGATCGCCCCGTGGAACGCCTATGCGCTCTCGAAGAGCTTCGCCGAGGCGACGATGCAGATGTTCGCCCGTGCCGCCCCCGAGGTGCACTTCGCCGCCTTCCGTCCGTGCTACGTCATCGCACCCGAGGAATGGCTCGGGGCGCCGACCCAGCAGGGCCACACCGTGCACGAACGGCTCGCCGATCCGGCGCTCGCCGCGCCGAGCCTCTTCAACTACGTCGACGCTCGCGACGCCGGCGCCTTCGTCGTGCGAGCGCTCGACGCGGCCGGCGACGTGCCGAGCGGCGAGAGCTACCTCGTCGGTGCCGACGACGCGCTCGCGACCGCGCCGCTCAGCGACCTGCTGCCGCGATACCTGCCCGCGACCGCCGACGCCGCGCGCGCGCTCACCGGCACGAGTCCGGCCTTCTCAAACGCGAAGGCTCGCCGGCTCCTCGGCTGGCGCCCTGAACGCCACTGGCGCGACCGACTCGCGACGGCGGAGGCCTTCGCCCCGCCCGGCCGCGCCGTCGTCGAGGTCGCCGCCGCGGCCGCGGCATCCGTTGCCCCCCGACCGATCCGACCCTGAGGCGATCCCATGCACTTCTCCGGAATCCTGTTCTTCCCCGTCACTCCCTTCTCGGCGACCGGCGCGCTCGATGCCGGCCTCACGTCCGACCACGTCGCGAGCGGCGTCGAGGCCGGCGCGGGCGGCGTGTTCCCGGCCTGCGGCACCGGCGAGTACCACGCCCTCGCGCTCGACGAGATCGCGGCGATCGTCGCTGCAACGGTGGGCACGGTCGCGGGGCGGGTTCCGGTGATCGCCGGTGCCGGCGGGCCGCTCGGGCATGCGATCGCCGCAGCGCGGGCCGCCCGCGACGCCGGTGCCGACGGGCTGCTCGTACTTCCGCCCTACCTCGTGGGCGGAACCCAGTCCGGACTCGTCGCCTATGTCGAAGCGATCTGCCAGGCGTCCGGGCTGCCGGTCGTGATCTACCATCGCGGCACCGCCCAGTACACCGCTGAGACGGTGGCACGCCTCGCCCGCGACCCGCAGGTCATCGGCTTCAAGGACGGGGTCGGCGACGTGGGGCTGACCCAGCAGATCGTCCGCCGCGTGCAGCAGGCCGACCGCGACGACTTCCTCTTCTTCAACGGACTGCTCACCGCCGAACTCAGCCAGGGCGCCTACCGCGGCATCGGCGTTCCGATGTACTCCTCGGCTGCGTTCGCCATGGCTCCCGAGATCGCGAACGCGTACTACCGCGCCTACGACGCCGGCGACGAGGCGACGAGGCTCCGCCTCATCGACGGGTTCTACACGCCGCTCGTCGCGCTGCGCGACGAGACCCCCGGCTTCGGCGTCTCGCTCGTCAAGGCGGGACTGCGCCTGGCCGGCGTGCCGGTCGGCGGCGTGCGCGCTCCCCTCGTCGACCCGACCGCCGAACAGCAGCAGCGACTCGCCGACATCCTCGAAGCCGGACGGTCACTGCTGTGACGACGATCCGCTCGCTCGACGCCAGGTTGCTGAACGTGCCGCTCACTCGGCCGTGGGGCGAGCGCGTCACCTCGATGTCGGTCGTGGCGACCCGGGTCGAGCTCGACGACGGCGTCATCGGCCACGGCTTCACGTGGACCCCGACGATCGGGGGCACAGCCGTGCTCGCGCTGCTCGAGCACGAGATCCGCGACGCCGCCGTCGGCCGTGACGCTGACCCGCGCAGCTGCTGGCCCGAACTGTGGCGGCACCTGCACGAGGCGGGCGGCGGCGGAATCACCACGATCGCGCTCGCCGGCCTCGACCTCGCGCTGTGGGATGCCGCGGCCGAACGCGAGGGGCGGTCGATCACCGAGTACCTCGGCCGCACCCACGACGAGGTCGCCGTCTACGGCAGCGGGGTCAACCTGCACTACTCCACCGACGAGCTGCTCGCCCAGGTCGAACGCTGGATCGCCGCCGGCCACGACGCGGTGAAGATCAAGGTCGGCAGGCCCTCCCTCGTCGAAGACGTCGACCGCGTGCGCGAGGTGCGGCGGCTGCTCGGCGACGACCGGGCCCTGATGCTCGACGCGAACCAGCGCTGGGATCTCGAGCAGGCGACCGAGGCGATGCACGCCTTCGAACCCTTCGCCCCCGCGTGGATCGAGGAGCCCCTGCTCGCCGACGACCTCGCCGCCCACGCCGAACTCGCCCGCCGCATCGACACGCCGATCGCGGTCGGCGAGAACCTGCACACCCGCTACCGCTTCGACGAGGCCTCGAGGTCGGGCGTGCGCGTCGTACAGCCCAACATCGTGCGCGTCGGCGGCATCACGCCGTTCCTCGACATCGCCGCCGACGCCGCCGATCGCGGACTCGCACTGCATCCCCATCTGCTGCCCGAGCTCTCGGGGCAGCTCGCGCTCGCGCTGCCCGGCGGGCACCTGGTCGAAGACGTCGAGGACGCCGGGTTCGGCGCGCTCGGCGCGCTCGACGGACCATCCCCGGTCGAGATCACCCGGGGCCGACTGCGCTCGAGCGGCCGCACCGGCCTCGGGCTCCGATTCCGCGAAGGACCCCGATGACCAAGACCGCAGCACCGACCCGGCAGCCGTCGAACGCGCCCGTACCCGACGCGCCCGCGCCCGCCGCACTCGCGCTCGTCGAGACTCCACTCGATCAGGTCGACGCCCTCGGGCAACGTGCCGCACAGGCATCCGTGGCGCTCGAAGCCGTCTCCGACGCCGAGCGGGCCGACTGGCTCGACGCGATCGCCGACGCGATCGACGCGGCACGCGACGAACTCGTCGAGCTCGCCGAGCTCGAGACCCGGCTCGGCACCGCCCGCCTCACCGGCGAAGTCGCCCGCACCAGCGCACAGCTCCGGCTGTTCGCCCTGGTCGTGCGCGACGGCGCCTGGCGCGAGGTCGCGATCGACCGGGCCGACCCCGCCGCGAGGCCGCCCCGCCCCGAACTCCGCCGAATGCTGACCGCTGTCGGGCCGGTCGCCGTGTACTCCGCGTCGAACTTCCCCTTCGCGTTCTCGGTCGCCGGCGGCGACACGGCCTCGGCCCTCGCCGCCGGATGCCCCGTGATCGTGAAGGGCCACTCGGGGCATCCACGGCTCTCGGCCGCGACCGCCGCCGTGGTCGCGTGCGCCCTCGCACGGGCTGGAGCACCCGACGGCACCTTCGCGCACATCTCGGGGCGCGCCGCCGGCCAGGCGCTCGTCGTGCACCCGGCCATCAGGGCAGCCGGCTTCACGGGATCCCTCTCGGGCGGGCGGGCCCTGTTCGATCTCGCCAACGGCCGGCCCGATCCCATCCCGTTCCACGGCGAGCTCGGCAGCGTCAACCCGGTGGTGATCACGCGGGCCGCCGCAACATCGCGCGGGGCCGAACTCGCGGCGGGCCTCGCCGCCTCGTTCACCCTCGGCTCGGGCCAGTTCTGCACGAAGCCCGGCATCGTCTTCGTGCCGGAGGGCACGGGCTTCGAGGCCGGGCTCACCGCCGCCATCGGCCCATTGTCGGCAGGCCCGTTGCTCACGGAACGCATCGGCGCCGCGTTCCCGGCGGGCCTGGCGAGACTGACGGCGGATCCGTCGGTCTCCGTCATCGCCTACGGCACGGCGAGCGACGACGCTCCCACCCCCGTCGTGCTCGGCACGAGCGCACGGGCCGTCGCCGAACGCCCCGACATCCTCCTCGAGGAGTGCTTCGGCCCCGTGACGCTGCTCGCCCGCTATCGCGGCCCCGCCGAGCTCGACGCGGCCGTGCGCGCGATCGGCGGCAGCCTCACGGCGACCCTCCACGCCGAGCCCGGCGACGACGCCTCCTCGATCGTGCAACTGCTCGCCTCCATCGCCGGGCGGGTGCTGTTCGCAGGCTGGCCGACGGGGGTGGCGGTGACCTGGTCGCAGCACCACGGCGGGCCGTGGCCGGCCTCGACGTCCACGCACACCTCCGTGGGGGCGACGTCGATCCGCCGGTTCCTGCGCCCGATCGCGTATCAGGACGCCCCGGCCGAGCTGCTTCCAGCGCCGCTGCGCGACGAGGCCCTGCCGGGCAGCGCCCGCCGGGTCGACGGGATACTCCTCACCTGATTCAGCCCCGAGCTCAGCGCTCGAGCACGAGCGGGCGCGCGATGCCCGCGACGATCGCACTCGGCCACTCGGCGTCGACCGTGATCGGTTCGACTGTCTGGCCGAGGTCACCGGTCACGAGCACGGTGTCTTCAACCTTGACTCCGGGTGCCGACGGGTTCAGCGTGAACGCCTGGCCCGCCTCGACCGTTCCGGCGACGCCCGGGCCGAGTCTCGGGTCGCGACCCGCGTAGCCCGCGGGCCCGCCCTGATGGTGGCTTCCCCATTCGTCGCGGTCGAACCCGTGGGCGGCATACGCACGCCGCAATTCGTCGAAGACCTCGCTGTACGGCCGACCGGGCACGAGGGCTGCGAACGCCGCCGCCTCGACATCGAGGATGCGCCGCTCGGCGTCGCGTTCAGCGCGCGGGGCCTCGTCGAAGCGCACCCAGCGCGTGAGGTTCGCGATGAGGCCGCGACGCCGGGCGCAGACGACGACCATGGCCCGGCGTCCGAGCGGCCCGGTGCCGGGCAGCGGATGCCGGTGGGCGACGCGTCCGGCTCCGGCCACGAGCGTGACGAGCGGCTCGGCGCCGAGCTCGACGATGCCGGCCGCCACCCGGGCGGCGATCAGCGCCTCGGAGTCCTCGGGCCGTGCCGCGCGAAGGACGTCACCGACGACCTTCGCTGCGTCGGCTCCGAGCGCCCGATATCGATCGTGCTCGGCCGGGAGCAGGCGACGCCGGAGCGCGGCGAGCTCGTGTTCGACCGCTGATTCCCGCAACTGCCCGGAATCGGTCGGCCGCCGCTGCGCCACCTCGTGCCACGGCACCGCGACGACCTCGATCCCCGGCGGCAGTTCCTCCTCGACGAGGCGCGCCCGCTCGTTGGCCGTCGTGTGCACGGTGATGCCGTCGTGGTCGACCACGGCATGGGCGATCGGCGGGGCCGCGAGCGACACGTGCACCCGCGCTCCGGCGAGCAACCAGGCGAGCGAAGGCTGCCCGTCGAGCACGATCGACCGCGCGCCGCGCGCGTCGAGCAGCTCGCGGAGCCGCCCGTGCTTCTCCCGCAGCTCATCGGCTCTGGCCGCGAGGTGCCGCGCTGCGGCGTCACTCGCCGCAGCCGTCTCGACCGCGCTCACCCCAGCGCCCCGCCGGTCGGTCGGGACAGCAGCGCCCCGATCACCTCATCGCCGGGGTCGCCGTCGGCGACGAGCCCCCGCCATCTCCGAACGAACGGCTCCGGCCCGACGACCGCATCGCGGTCCCAGGCGAGCGACGACCCGATGCCGGGATAGCCGTCGACCCGCACGAACCACGGATCGGCTGCGGTGACGGGGTCGGCTCCGGCGAGCGCGACGGTCGCGGTGCCGCCGTCGAACGGCGCGGTCCACGCCAGCCACGGGGCGGTGCGGCCGTGGCACTCGTCCTCGCCCGAGGCATCCGCTGTTCGTACGCGAACCGAATCGGTGCGCGGGAGTCGCCACGACAGGCCGCCGTACCCGGCGCCCGTTCGGCCGTTGCTGCCGGGGCTGCCGAGCTCGACCGGTTCACCGGTCGCGAGCAGTTCGACCTCGAGATCGAAGACGCGGATGCCGCCCGCCGCCGTCTTCAGCACCGGTGCGAGCCGGAGTTCGGTGCGCTGCTCGAGCAATGCGCCTCCATCGGGGGCCCGCCACGCGCTCCGCGCCGAGTAGCCCTCGTCGCGGGCCTCGAAGGCGACCGTCTCGATGCGGCCGTGATCGGCCAGCCAGCGATACCCCTGGCCGGCCACCCAGGTGCGCCCACCCCAGAAGTTCGCACCGCCGGCATGCTGCACCGCGAACGAGAGCCCGAGGTGCCAGTCGTGGTCGACGGGATGCGCGTCGCTCACGACGATGCCCCCCGGCGTGCGGATCGGATGCAGGAACGGCCGCGGCGAGGAGGTGGCGGTGACGGCGGTGCCGTCGTCACGACGGGCGAAGGCGGCCGTCTCGCCTCGCGCATCCACGCCGATCTCGACACCGGATGCCTCGTGCGGCTGCCGCGCCCACGGCACGGCCAGTTCGCTGAAGAGCGCGGCCTGCTCGGCGGCGCGGCGCACCCACCAGGCGACGTCGTCGACCACGGGATGCGCGGCATCGCCCTCACCGCGCCAGGCGACGGCCGTCACTCGCACCGGCTCGGGATCGGGCGCGAGCCGCACACCCTCGAGCACCCGCATGAACGCCCCGGCGCCGGCCAGCGGCGAGCGCAGCCCGGAGCCGGTCGCGCGATGCGCGAGCAGGTCGTCGAGCAGGTCGAGCCGGTCGAAGCGGCGCACCTCGCCGACCTGCGCGGCGTCGGGACCCGCGACGGTGCGCAGTTCGTCGCGCGTGTACGAGAACTCGACGTCGCGCCCAGTCGTGCGTACGGCGATGACCGGCGGCTCCTGCTCGGCCGCGCAGAGGGTGAGCCCGATGCCGAGGCGGATGCCGGAGGCGAGCGTCACCCGCAGCGAACTCGTGTCGTCGGCCTCGATGTCGTTCGCGCGGTACAGCTCGAGCTCGACGCTCGCCACGTCTTCGGCTGTGTGGGCTCCGGCGATGCGCAGCGCGGTCGCGACCGCGTGGGCGAGCGGGTTGGTCACCACCCCGTCGACCACCGGCCTGCCGTCGAGCGTGCGCCGGCCGGCCCACGCCGAGCGTCGCCAGTACGCCCGAGTGCGCAGCCACGCTCCGGAGGCGGCGACCGAGCTCACCTCGCCCTCGGCGGCGATGGCGTCGAGCGCCGCGGAACCGAGGCTCTGGAAGCCCACCTGCACCGCACGTCCGCTGCGCCGCTCGGCCTCGAGCAGCCGTTCGAAGTCGGCCATCGAGGCGACCGGCGGCTTCTCGAGGTAGACGTCGGCCCCGGCGCCGAGGGCCGTCTCGGCGAGCGCCGCATGGCTGCCGGTCGGCGTCGCGACGATCACGAGGTCGGGGCGCACCCCGGCGGCGAGCGCGGCCTCGAGGGACTCGAAGGCCGGGGCTTCGGCACCGAAGCCCTCCGCGGGCGCGCCGGCCGGATCGGCGACGGCGACGAGCTCGGTCTCACCGGTGCGAGCGGCGAGGCGCTCGAGATGCACGGCGCCGAAACCGCGCGTGCCGACGAGCAGGGTCGCGACTCGCGTCGAGCGTGCGTGGCGGGGCATCCGTGGCTCCTGGGGGTTCGGGTCGAGGGCGGGCGGCGACGGGCCGGGGAGCCGCAGCCCCCCGGCCCGTCGCGCTGCGCGTCAGGCGGCGTCGATCGCAGCCTGGAGGTCGGCGATGAAGCCTTCCGCCGCCTGCTCGGGCGTCAATTGCGCGAACAGCACCTGCTCGGTGTACTGCTTCAGCAGCGCCTCGATCGCGGAGCCGCCGGGCGGGGTCATCCGCGGCGCGTCTCCGACCACGTCGGCCAACTCGTCGAGGTAGGCCACGACCGCGGCATCGGTCTCGGAGAGCTTCGGCTCGATGTAGGCGCGGATTTTTTCGTTCGCCGGAACGCCACGCTCGGTGAGCAGGATGTCGGCGGCGTCTTCGCTGTTGGCGAGGTAGTCGAGGAACAACGCAGCCTCTGCAGGGTGCTCGGTTCGCGCCGAGATCGACCAGAACATCGAGGGCTTGTAGTACGCGGACTCGCCGGCCTCGCCGTCGACCGTCGGCACCCGCATGATCTCGATGGGCGAGCCGCTCGCGTCGGTGAGCGCCGTGAGCTGGTTGCCCCACCATGGGCCGAAGGCCGCCGTGTTCGTGGCGGTGAACGACTCGGCGAGGCCGCCGCTCTGCTTCTCGACGATGTTGCCCGCGGGCGGCGTGGTGCCGGCGTCGACCATGGTCAGCAGCTGCTCGTACCAGCCGGCGAGCGTGTCGGGGTCGATGCCGACGTCGCCGTCGGCGTCGTAGAGGGCGTCGTCGTGCTGGCGGGCCCAGTTGTTCAGGCCACCGTCTTCGAAGCCCCAGGGCGCGACCCCCCAGATCGAACCGGCGCCGGCGGCCGAGACGGCTCCGCCGACCTCGGCGAGATCGTCCCACGTCCAGCTCTCGTCGTCGACCTCGTCGACACCCGCCTGCTCGAGGAGGGTGGGGTTGGCCATGATCGAGTAGCTCGTCAGCCCGACGGGGATGCCGTACATCGCCCCGTCGAGGGTGCCAGTGGCGAGCGCCGACTCGGGGAAGTCCGCGGTGTCGATCTGCTCGTCGAGCGGGGCGAGGTCGAGCAGCGCGCCGCGCGCTCCGTAGGTCGCGATGTACTTCTCGTCCATCTGGATGATGTCGGGGGTGTCGTTCGCCGCGGTCTCGGTGGCGAGCTTGTCCCAGTAGCCGCCCCAGTCGGTGAACTGCGGCTCGATCGTGATGTTCGGGTACTCCTTCTCGAATGCGGCGATCACCTCCTCGGTCGCGGCGGTGCGGGCGTCGTTGCCCCACCAGGTGAATCGGAGCGTCACGGGTTCGTCGGAGAGCTCAGGGCCCGCCTCGGCTGCGGGAGCGCCCGCGCAACCGGTGAAGGCGAGCGCGGCGACGGTGCCGATCGCGAGCATGCCGAATGTGCTGCGAAGGCGCGGAGTGCCTCTCATTGGTGTGTCCTTTCGATGGTGGCGGTTGTGCAGTGCGAGGTGCGGAATCTTGGTGCGGCTGGTGCGGGTCACTTCCCCCCGGTCGTGGCGATGCCCTTGATGAGGAACCGCTGACCGAAGAGGAAGACGAGGAAGATCGGGAGCAGGGAGACGACGCTCATGGCGAACATCGGCCCCCACGAGGTCGCTGACTGCGCATCCATGAAGGCGCGCAGGGCGAGCGGCACGGTGTACATCTCGGGCTTGGTCAGGTAGATGAGCTGGCTGAAGAAGTCGTTCCAGGTCCAGATGAAGGTGAAGATCGCGGTCGTCGCGAGCGCCGGCACCATGAGCGGCAGGATGATCTGCCCGAAGATGCGCGGATGTCCGCAGCCGTCGAGTCGCGCGGCTTCGTCGAGTTCGGTCGGGATGCCGCGGATGAACTGCACCATGAGGAAGATGAAGAACGCGTCGGTCGCGAGGATCTTCGGGAGGATCAGCGGCAGGAAGGTGTTCACCCAGCCGAGCTGGCTGAACAGGATGTACTGCGGAACGATGATCACGTGGATCGGCAGCATGATCGTCGTCAGCATGACGACGAACCACATGCGCTTGCCGCTGAACCGCAGGCGGGCGAACGCGTAGGCCGCCATCGAGCACGAGACGAGGTTGCCGACGATGCAGCCGAGCACCACGAGCCCCGAGTTCAGGAGGAAGACGCCGAACGGTTCGGACAGCGTGTTCCAGCCGACGGTGTAATTCGAGGTCTCGAGCCCCTCGAGCACGAGGCCGGGATTGCGGAAGATCTCGTCGCTCGGTCGAAGCGAGCTCACCACGAGCCAGATCACGGGGTAGAGCATGATCAGCCCGGTGAGGCAGAGCAGCACGTGCTTGATCGCGCTGCGAACCGGTGAGCGGCCGCCGGCGCGGCTCCTGCGCAGTCGGGCGATCTCGTCGGGCGTGCGTCGCAACCCGGAGACGGCCGGTACGGCGGTGGTCAGCGTTTCAGTCATCGTAGAACACCCAATACTTCGAAGCCCAGAAATTGATCGCGGTGAACGCGCCGATGATGATGAGCAGCACCCACGCGAGCGCCGAGGCGTAGCCCATGTCGAAGTTCGCGAAACCGCGGTTGTAGAGGTAGAGCGTGTAGAAGAGCGTCGAGTCGGCCGGCCCGCCGGTGCCGCTCGAGATGATGAACGCCTGCGTGAACGACTGGAAGGCGTGGATCAGCTGCAGCACGAAGTTGAAGAAGATGATCGGCGTGAGCAGCGGCAGGGTGATGCGGGCGAATCGCTGCCGGCGGGTGGCCCCGTCGACCTCGGCCGCCTCGTAGTACATCGTCGGGATCTGGCGGAGCCCCGCGAGGAAGATCACCATCGGCGCACCGAAGGTCCAGACGTTCAGGGTGATGAGCGTCGACAGTGCGGTCTCGGGGTTCGCGATCCAGCTCTGGCCCTCGACGCCGAACCAGCCGAGCATGACGTTCACGAGCCCTTCGGACCCGAACACCTGCTTCCACAGCACGGCGATCGCCACGCTCGAGCCGAGGAGCGACGGGAGGTAGAAGACCGAGCGGTAGAACGACAACCCTCGAAGGCCGCGGTCCAGCAGCACCGCGAGCCCGAGGGCGGCCGCGAGTTGCAGCGGCACCGAGACGAGCACGTAGACGAACGTCACGCCGAGCGCGTTGTGGAGTCGCTCGTCTTCGAACATGCGGGCGAAGTTGTCGACGCCGGTGAAGGTCGGCGGCTGCAGCAGGTTGTACTTCGTGAACGAGAGGAAGAGCGAGGCCACCATCGGCCCGATGGTGATGAGGCCGAGGCCGATGAACCAGGGCAGGAGAAAGAGGTAGGCGGCCTTGTTGTCGCGCCGCGCCGCGGCCTTGTCGACCGCCGACTGCTCGGAACGACGGATTCTGCCGATCTGCCGCAGCTCGCCGAGCGCGCTCACCGCGACCCGCCTCGGGCCGCGCAACGGCGCCACGACCCACGGGCGAAGGCCCGGTCGCGCCGAAGCTGTTTGGTGCTGTCCACGTTGACGCTCCTGTTCATCACCGGTGATGTGCGGCGGAGGAGCCGCAGCTGAGAAAACGTTTCCTCAGCGCCGTGGAACCCTTTCTAGCACGCCTCGCAACCGCCTGGCAAACCTTTTCTCAGGGTCGGGAAAAGGATTTCCGAGCACGCGCCGCTGCGCGCCCCGAGCACGACCGCTCAGATGACGCCGAGTGCCAGCATCGCGTCGGCGACCCGCGTGAATCCCGCGATGTTCGCACCGACCACGTAGTCGCCCGGCGCGCCGTACTCGTCGGCCGTCGCCGCGGTGCGCTCGTGGATGCCCGCCATGATCTCGGAGAGCCGCTCCTCGGTGTGCTCGAAGCCCCACGAGTCGCGCGACGCGTTCTGCTGCATCTCGAGGGCCGAGGTCGCGACGCCGCCGGCGTTCGCCGCCTTGCCTGGGCCGAAGAGCACGCCGGCCTCGCGCAGCACGCGGAGCGCGCCCGGCGTCGTCGGCATGTTCGCGCCTTCGGCGACGGCGACGACACCCGAGGCCACGAGCTTCGCGGCCTGCGCCTCGGCGAGCTCGTTCTGCGTCGCGCACGGCAGGGCGACGTCGATGCGCTCGGCGCTCTCGATGTCCCACACGGATGCCCCGGGCAGGAACTTCGCACGCCCCCCGCGCTCATCCGCGTAGACCGAGATGCGCTCGCGTCGTCGCTCCTTGAGGTCGCGCAGCAGTTCGAGGTCGACGCCGTCGGGGTCGTGGATCGCACCCGAGGAGTCGGAGGCGCCGACGACGATGCCGCCGAGCGCCTGCACCTTCTCGATCGCGTAGACGGCGACGTTGCCCGAGCCCGAGACGAGCACCCGGGCGCCGTCGAAGGAGCGGCCGCGGGTCGCGAGCATGTGCTCGGTGAAGTAGACGGCGCCGTACCCGGTCGCCTCGGTGCGCACGAGCGAGCCGCCCCAGGTCACGCCCTTGCCCGTGAGCACGCCCGACTCGTAGCGATTGGTGATGCGCTTGTACTGACCGAACAGGTAGCCGATCTCACGCCCACCGACGCCGATGTCACCGGCAGGGACATCCGTGTACTCGCCGATGTGCCGGTACGCCTCGGTCATGAACGACTGGCAGAACCGCATGATCTCGCCGTCGGAGCGGCCCTTGGGGTCGAAGTCGCTGCCGCCTTTGCCGCCGCCGATGGGCATGCCCGTGAGCGCGTTCTTGAAGATCTGCTCGAAGCCGAGGAACTTCACGGTGCCGAGCAGCACCGACGGGTGGAACCGCAGCCCGCCCTTGTACGGGCCGAGGGCCGAGTTGAACTGCACGCGGAATCCGCGGTTGATGCGCACCTGGCCGGCGTCGTCGACCCACGGCACGCGGAAGATGATCTGGCGTTCGGGCTCGCAGATGCGCTCGAGGATCGACGCCTGCACATACTGCGGGTTCTTGTCGAGCACGCGTCCGAGGGAGTCGAAGACCTCGCGCACGGCCTGGTGGAACTCGACCTCGCCGGGGTTGCGTCGCAACGTGTCGGCGTAGATGTCTTCGATGGTGCTGCGGTTCGGCAACGCGCGCCCTTCTCTCGAACGGATGCCACGTGGTGCATGTCGCGCGCGGCCTTTCCACACTACCCAGTGTCGAGGAAGCCTCCGGCCGTGTGACGCTGGCCGCTGCGCCGGGGCCTAGGCCCCGACGCCCGTCGATTCGCGCACCACGAGCTCTGGCTGGAACACCACGCGCTCCTGCACGGCCTCGCCGCCGGCCTCCTTCAGCATGAGGTCGACGGCCGTGTACCCGATGAGTGCGGCCGGCTGCCGGATCGACGAGAGCGGCACGACCGCCGCCGAGGCGAAGTCGATGTCGTCGTAGCCGATGAGGGCGATCTCGCCGGGCACGTCGATGCCCCCCTGCATCATGAGGGCCTGCAGCACGCCCATGGCGAGCAGGTCGTTCGCGGCGAAGATCGCGTCGGGCCGAGCGGATGCCGCGCGCTCGCGGATCCCCTCTGCCGCGGCCCTGCCCGCGAGCACGCTGAGGGACTCGGTCGGCACGATCTCGAGGGTCACGCCCGCCGACTCGGCGACGGCCCGGCGGGCGCCCTCGCAGCGGTCGGCGACCTGGCGGATGCTCGCGGGCCCCCCGACGAAGGCGATGCGCCGGCGACCGGTCTCGATGAGGTGACGCACGGCGAGGTAGCCGCCGACCACGTCGTCGACGGCGACGGAGGAGAAGCTCCGATCGGGCACCTCGCGGTCGACGAGCACCACGGTCGTGCCGCGGTCGCGCAGGCGCTGGAGGCGCGGGAGGTCGTCGGCGAGCGGTGAGATGAGCACGCCGGCGACCCGCTGCTCCTCGAAGAGGTCGAGGTAGGCGCGTTCGCGATCGGTGTTCTCGTCGCTGTTGCCGAGCAGGATCGTCATGCCCTCCTCGGCCGCGCGGTCTTCAGCGCCGCGGGCGACATCGGTGAAGAAGGGGTTGCGCACGTCGAGCACGACGAGCCCGATGGATCGGCTGCGCCCTGCTCGCAGCTGCCTGGCGGCGTCGTTGCGGACGAAGCCGAGTTCTTCGATGGCCGCCGTGACGCGGGCGACCGTTGCGGGCGCCACCTTGTCGGGGCGGTTCAGCACGTTCGAGACGGTTCCGACCGACACGGATGCCGCGGCCGCGACATCCCGCACACTGACCGTCATCGCCCTGCCCTTCGCCGCTCGTCGGTCGGCTCTGCAGTGAAACGTACCATCGCTGGATTCTGCGACTTGACATCGTTCCACCGTGATCGTAAGTTGCTCACGTTCACTGAATTAAAACGATTCAATCATGCACCCACGGAAAGAGCCATCGTGAGCATCCTCTCAACCGACGTCCTCGGCCAGCTCGAGCGGCAGTCCATCGAACTGCCGAGCTGGGCGTTCGGCAACTCGGGCACCCGCTTCAAGGTGTTCGCCACGCCGGGCACCCCCCGCGACCCCTTCGAGAAGATCGCGGATGCCGCGCAGGTGCAGAAGTTCACGGCGCTCGCCCCGAAGGTCGCGCTGCACATCCCGTGGGACAAGGTCGACGACTACTCGGCCCTCCGCGCGCACGCCGAAGGCCTCGGCGTCGAGCTCGGCACGGTGAACTCCAACACCTTCCAGGACGACGACTACAAGTTCGGCGCCCTCACCCACGAAGACGCCGGTGTGCGGCGCAAGGCGATCGACCACCACCTCGAGTGCATCGACATCATGCATGCGACCGGCTCGCGCGACCTGAAGATCTGGCTCGCCGAGGGTTCGAACTACCCGGGGCAGGCCGACCTGCGCGGCCGCCAGGACCGCCTGCAGGACTCGCTCCAGGAGATCTACGCCCGCCTCGGCGACGAGCACCGCCTCGTGCTCGAGTACAAGTTCTTCGAGCCGGCGTTCTACCACACCGACGTTCCCGACTGGGGCACGAGCTACGCGCAGGTGGCCGCGCTCGGCGACCAGGCCATGGTCTGCCTCGACACGGGCCACCACGCGCCGGGCACGAACATCGAGTTCATCGTCATGCAGCTGCTGCGGCTCGGCAAGCTCGGGTCCTTCGACTTCAACTCGCGCTTCTACGCCGACGACGACCTCATCGTGGGCGCCGCCGACCCGTACCAGCTGTTCCGGATCCTCTTCGAGGTCATTCGCGGCGGTGGCCTCAACAACCCCGACGTGGCGTTCATGCTCGACCAGTGCCACAACGTCGAAGACAAGGTGCCCGGCCAGATCCGCTCCGTGCTGAACGTGCAGGAGATGACGGCCCGCGCACTCATCGTCGACCGCGAGGCGCTTCGCGCGGCCCAGCTCTCGGGCGACGTGCTCGAGGCCAACCGCATCTTCATGGACGCCTTCTACACCGACGTGCGCCCAGCCCTCGCCGAGTGGCGCGAGTCGCGCGGCCGTCCCGCCGACCCCATGGCCGCCTTCGCGGCATCCGGCTACCTGCAGCAGATCGCGGCCGACCGCGTCGGCGGCGTGCAGGCCAGCTGGGGCGCCTGAGCCTCCCCCGATCACCCTCCGCATCACCGAAGGAATCCCCTCATGACGAACCAGGCAGCAGCAGACCTCATCGCGCGGTCGAACCGCCTCGGCGCCGATCCGAAGAACACGAACTACGCGGGCGGCAACACCTCTGCGAAGGGCACCGAGACCGACCCGGTCACCGGAGAGCCCGTCGAGCTGATGTGGGTCAAGGGCTCGGGCGGCGACCTCGGCGCGCTCACCGAGCAGGGCCTCGCGGTGCTGCGCCTCGACCGCCTGCGCGCTCTGGTCGACGTGTACCCCGGCGTCGACCGTGAAGACGAGATGGTCGCCGCCTTCGACTACACGCTGCACGGCAAGGGCGGCGCGGCGCCGTCGATCGACACGGCCATGCACGGCCTCGTCGATGCGGCGCACGTCGACCACCTGCACCCCGACTCCGGCATCGCGATCGCGACGGCGGCGGACGGCGAGGAGCTGACGGGCAAGATCTTCGGCGAGAAGGTCGTGTGGGTGCCGTGGCGCCGCCCCGGCTTCCAGCTCGGGCTCGACATCGCCGCCATCAAGGCGGCGAATCCCGCCGCGATCGGCTGCATCCTCGGCGGGCACGGCATCACCGCGTGGGGCGACACCTCGGAGGGGACCGAGGCGAACTCGCTCTGGATGATCGACACCGCTGCGGCCTACATCGCCGAGCACGGTGCGGCCGAGCCGTTCGGCCCGGAGCTCGAGGGGTACGCGCCGCTCGAGGCATCCGAACGACGCGCGAAGGCGTCCGCGCTCGCGGCGACGATCCGCGGCCTCGCGAGCCACGACAAGCCCATGGTCGGCCACTTCACGGATGCCCCCGAGGTGCTCGACTTCCTCGCCCGCGCCGAGCACCCGCGACTCGCCGCGCTCGGCACGAGCTGCCCAGACCACTTCCTGCGCACCAAGGTCAAGCCGATGGTGCTCGACCTGCCGGCCGACGCCGACGTCGAGACATCCGTCGCCCGCCTGCAGGAACTGCACGAGGCGTACCGTGCCGACTACCAGGCGTACTACGACGCGCACGCCACCTCCGAGAGCCCCGCGATCCGCGGCGCCGACCCGCTCATCGTGCTCATCCCGGGCGTCGGCATGTTCAGCTACGGCGCGAACAAGCAGACCGCTCGCGTGGCCGGCGAGTTCTACATCAACGCGATCAACGTGATGCGCGGCGCCGAGGCGCTCTCGACCTACTCCCCCATCAGCGACGCCGAGAAGTTCGCGATCGAGTACTGGGCGCTCGAGGAGGCCAAGCTCCAGCGCATGCCGAAGCCGAAGCCGCACGCGGGCCGCATCGCGCTCGTCACGGGCGCGGCATCCGGCATCGGCAAGGCCATCGCCACCCGCCTCGCGGCCGAGGGCGCGTGCGTCGTCATCGCCGACCTCGACCTCGACAAGGCGCAGGCGGCTGCAGCCGAGCTCGGCACCGCGGATGTCGCGATCGGCGTGCAGGCGAACGTCACGGATGCCGCGGCGGTGCAGCGCGCGATCGACGACGCCGTGCTCGCCTTCGGCGGCCTCGACCTCGTCGTGAACAACGCCGGCCTCTCTCTCTCCAAGCCGCTCCTCGAGACCACGGAGGCCGACTGGGACCTGCAGCACGACGTCATGGCCAAGGGCTCCTTCCTCGTCTCCAAGGCCGCCGCGCGCGTGCTCATCGACCAGGGCCTCGGCGGCGACATCATCTACATCTCGTCGAAGAACTCGGTGTTCGCCGGCCCGAACAACATCGCCTACTCCGCGACGAAGGCCGACCAGGCCCACCAGGTGCGCCTCCTCGCCGTCGAACTCGGCGAGTACGGCATCAAGGTCAACGGCATCAACCCCGACGGCGTCGTGCGCGGCTCGGGCATCTTCGCGTCGGGCTGGGGCGCGAACCGCGCGAAGACCTACGGCATCGAGGAGCAGGACCTCGGCAAGTTCTACGCCCAGCGCACCATCCTGAAGCGTGAAGTGCTCCCCGAGCACGTCGCCAACGCGGTCATCGTGCTCACCGGGCCCGAACTCTCGCACACGACCGGGCTGCACATCCCCGTCGACGCGGGCGTCGCCGCCGCCTTCCTGCGATGAGCGGTTCGCGCGCGGGCACCGTCGCAGCGGTCGACCTGGGGGCGACGAGCGGGCGTGTCATCGTCGGCCACGTCGACGGCCGCGCGGGCACGCTCGCGCTCGGTCACGTCGCACGATTCCCGAACGGCCCGGTTCGCCTCGCCTCAGGCCTGCACTGGGACCTGACCGGGCTCTACCGCGACCTCACTGGCGGTCTCGCCGAGGCGTTCCGGCGCCAGCCGGGCATCGCGTCGATCGGCGTCGACTCCTGGGCGGTCGACTACGGGCTCCTCCGCGGCGACCGCATGCTCGGCGAGCCGTTCCACTACCGCGACGAGCGGAACGAGCGCGGCGTCGAGGCCGTGCACGCTGCGGTGCCGTTCGACGAGCTCTACCGGCGCAACGGCCTGCAGTTCCTGCCGTTCAACACGCTCTACCAGCTCGCCGCCGAGCAGAACAGCGACGGCGCCTCCGGGAACTGGCTCGGCTTCGCCGACTCGCTCCTCCTCGTGCCCGACCTGATCGGGTTCCAGCTCACCGGCGCGCGCCTCGCCGAACGCACGAACGCCTCGACGACGGGTCTCGTCGGCGAGTCGGGCGAGTGGGACGACGAGCTCATCGAGCGGCTCGGGCTCCCGGCATCCGTCTTCGCACCGCTCGTGAGCCCCGGCGAATCGTTCGGCGCGCTGCGCGCGACGGTCGCCGCCGAACTCGGCGCGCACTCGGGCGTCGAGGTCGTCGCGGTCGGCTCGCACGACACCGCGTCAGCGGTCGTCGCCGTGCCGATGCGCGCCGAATCCGCCGCCTACATCTCGTGCGGCACGTGGGGGCTCGTCGGCGTCGAGCTCGAGCACCCGGTGACGACGGATGCCGCGCGCGAGGCGAACTTCACGAACGAGGGCGGCGTCGACGGCCGCGTGCGATTCCTGCACAACGTCATGGGCCTCTGGCTCCTGTCGGAGTCGGTGCGGTGGTGGGAGCGCGACGGCGAGCGCATCGACTTGCCAGAGCTGCTCGCGGCCGCGGCATCCGTCACCGCGCCCGTCGCGGTCTTCGACGTCGACGACCCCCGGTTCCTGGCGCCTGGCGACCTGCCCGGCCGCATCGCCGAGTGGTGCGCCGAACGCGGCATCCCCGGGCCGTCGAACCGCGCCGAGTTCGCCCGCGCGATCGTCGAGAGCCTCGCCGAGGCGTTCGCGGGTGCCGTGCGCGACGCATCGATCCTCTCGGGGGTCGACGTCGAGACGATCCACGTGGTCGGCGGCGGCGCCCTCAATGAGCTGCTCTGCCAGCGCACGGCCGACCGCGCCGGGCTCCCGGTGCTCGCCGGCCCGGTCGAGGCGACCGCCATCGGCAACGTGCTCGTGCAGGCGCGCGCCCAGGGCTTCGTGACCGGCGACCTCGAGGCGCTGCGCGCGCTCGTAGCGCAGGCGTTCGCGCCGCGACGGTACGAACCCGTGTCTCTGGAATGATTGCTGCATGACGGATGCCCGACTGCTCGTGACCGTGCCCGGCCAAGCCCTGCTGAACGCCCTCGGCACGCCGCCGGCCGGTGCCGAGGTACGCGTGTGGGACCTCACGGGCGCGCCGCCCGCCGATCGCATCGACCTCGTCGTGCCGCCGTACATGGGCGCCGCCGCGCGGCTCCGAGCACTCGACGGCGTGGCGACGCAGCTCGTGCAGTCGCAGTCCATCGGCTACGACGACGTGCCCGATGCGCTCCCGCAGGGCCACGTCTACGCGAACGCCGCGAGCGTGCACGAGACCTCGACCGCTGAGCTCGCCCTCGCGCTCATCCTCGCCTCGCAGCGCGGCATCCCCGACTTCGTGCGAGCCGCCGGCGAGGGCCGCTGGGCACCCGCCCGCTACGAGAGCCTCGCCGACCGCCGGGTGCTGCTCATCGGCTACGGCGGCGTCGGGCGGGCCATCGAGGCGCGGCTCGCACCCTTCGAGGTCGAGCTCACGCGCGTCGCCAGTCGCGCCCGTTCCGACGAGCAGGGCTTCATCCGCGGCATCGACGAGCTGCCGACCCTGCTGCCGAACTCCGACATCGTGATCGTCGGCGTGCCGCTCATGGACTCCACGACGGGGCTCGTCGACGCCGAGTTCCTCGCGGCACTGCCCGACGGCGCCCTCGTCGTGAACATCGCCCGCGGCCGGGTCGCCGACACCGACGCGATCATCGCCGAGGCCGAGTCCGGTCGGCTCCGGTTCGCGCTCGACGTCACCGACCCCGAACCGCTGCCGGCGGGGCATCCGCTCTTCGCCCTGCCGAACGTGCTCGTGAGCCCGCACGTGGGCGGCGCCTCGACCGCGATGATGCCCCGCATGGCGCGGCTGCTGCGTGAGCAGATCGAGCGGATGCTGCGCGGCGACGCTCCCCTGAACGTCGTGTATCGCAGCTGACCCGAACCGCGACTGCCCGCAACACCCCCGAGAGGACCCCATGCCCCGCTTCGACGACGCCTTCGACTGGGTGCGCCGCCACGACGCCCGCGACGCCCTGCCGACCGCCGTGCTCGGCATCGCCACGAGCGAGGGCGTGGTCGCACTCGAGGCGTTCGGCACCGAACGCGGGCGCGCGGCATCCGTCGACGACCTCTACCCGCTGTTCTCGGTGACCAAGCCGCTCGTCGGCCTGGCCGCCCTGCGACTCGTCGAACGCGGCCGGCTCACGCCCGATACCCCGCTCGCGAGCGCCGCGCCCGACTTCGGGGCCGGGCGCGACGACGTCGTGCGGCTCCGCCACCTCGTGAGCCACAGCTCGGGCATCGGGGAGCCACCGATGGACCAGGGCGATCTCCGCCGGTCACTGATCGCGCCCGGCCGCGACTTCGTGGCGGGCACCGCGACGCGTTACTCGACGCTCGGCTTCGAGGGCATCGCCGCGATGATCGAACACGCCGGCGGCGAGCCGTGGTTCGACGCCGTGACGGCCGTCACGGCGCGCGCCGGGGCGACGGGATTCACCCTCGATGCCGACGCGTCGCCCCACGAGGTCGTCGACGCGGCCGCGCAGGGTCTCGACTACCCCCGCTTCGCGGCACTCGGCCACCCCGGTGCCGGCGCCCTCGGGCGTGCGACCGACCTGCTCGCCGTCGGCACCGCCCTGCTGCGGAACGACGGCTCGCTCCTCGCCGCCGTCACGGTCGAGGCGATGCTGCGCCCACTCACCGCCGGCATGACGAAGCTCGAGCCCTACCCGGCCTCGCGCGGGCAGGACTGGGGCTTCACCTGGAACCTGCGCAACGACGCCCCCGGTCTGCTCGCCCGCGACGGCTTCGGCCACGGCGGCTGGGGCGGATGCGAGTTCTGGATCACGCCATCGAGCGACACGTGCTTCGTGCTGCTCACGAGCGTCGGCGGCGGCATCCGGCGCCTCGGCGTCGAGGCCGACGAGCTGCATAACGCCGTGGTCGCGGCAGCCTGAGCCTCACCCGGTCGACGGTCAGCGGGTCGACGGTCAGCGGGTCCAAGTGCCGAGGTCGTCGGTGCCGAAGAACTGCAGCTTCATCGTGTCTGCTCCCCCGCCGACCGCGAACGTCGCGGAAGACTTCGACCCCCACGGCGCGTTCTCCCCGGTCGGCACGAAGGCGAACACGTCGCCGTTCCACGGCTCGAACTCGAGCTCGTACCCGCCGTCGGGGCCGAGCCTGGCCACGAGGGCGTCGCCCTCGACCGTGACGACGGCATCGCCGTAGTACGGGTTCGTCCACGTGCCCGCATACGCTTCGAGCGGGCCTGGGGCCGCGGCATCCGTCGGCTGGTCCTCTCCTGCGAGGTCACCAGCGGGCTCGTAGTAGTGGGCGAGCGCCTGCCCGTAGTCGGCCAGCCAGTCTCGGTGCACCTCACCGAACTGCACCCGATCGAGG
Source organism: Agromyces sp. CCNWLW203 (assembly GCF_036576125.1). Classification (NCBI taxonomy): domain Bacteria; kingdom Bacillati; phylum Actinomycetota; class Actinomycetes; order Micrococcales; family Microbacteriaceae; genus Agromyces; species Agromyces sp. CCNWLW203. Next base: position 754,317 of record NZ_JAZHYX010000001.1, read on the forward strand.
AACGTGCTGACGATCGCCTCCGGCACACCGATCGGACCGCCGTTCGTGAGCGCGACGACGCCGAGGCCGAGGCTCGGCACGATCTGGAAGTTCGTCGCGGCACCCAGGCAGAACGCGCCCGAGTGCGATGCGGTCGTGTGCCCCGACGGATCCGTTCCGGTGTTGAACCCGTAGCCGTAGAAGCCGGCGCGCAGGCCCGACGCGCCGGCGTGGCCCGAGACGATCTCGGGCGTGAGCGCCGGGACGAGCCGCGAGGCGGGCACGAGCTCCTCACCCGAGTACGTGCCCTCGCCGAGCAGCAGCGACATCCACTTCGCGAGGTCGAGCACGTTCGAGCTGACGCCGCCCGCTGGGGTCTGAGCGTCGGCGTCGCGCTCGTAGAGCGGCTGGAACTCGCCGTCCTCGAGCGCGTGCAGGGTCGCGCGGTTCTCCTGCGCGAGGAAGTCCTCATGGCGTGAGCTCGTCGACTCCATGCCGAGGGGGTCGTACAGCGCCTGCTCCGAGAGCTCCTCCCATTCGGTGCCGACGGCGTTCGCCACCGCCTCGGCGCCCGCGGTGAGCCCGAAGTTCGCATAGTTGTAGGTCGTGCGGAACGGGTCGAGCGCAACCTCGTCGAGGTGGCCGAGGATGTAGTCGCGGTCGTACCCGATGTCCTCGAGGGAATCGCCGGCGGCCAGGGGCAGCCCCGAGCGGTGCGAGAAGAGGTCGCCGACGGTCACGTGTTCCGTCACCCACGGGTCGGCGAGCGCGAACCCGGGCAGGTACTGCGCGGCGGGAGTGTTCCAGTTGAGCGCGTCGTCGAGCTGCGAGGCGACCACCGTCGCCGCGATCGGCTTCGACATCGACGCGATCTGGAACACCGTGGACTCGTCGACGGGCGCGTCGTCGCCGACCTCGCGCACGCCGAATCCCTCGGCGAACAGCAGCTCGTCACCGCGGATGACGGCGACGGCCGCGCCGGGAACCCCCGACTCGGCGAGGATCGACTCGACGTCTCCGGCCAGCGCCTCGAGTGCGTGATCGAGGCCGCCCTCGGCCACCTCGACCGCGTCGCCGGGCGGCGGACCGTCGGCGGAAACGCGAGGGGCATACGGCTCGGGTTCTGGCGCGCAGCCGGCGAGCGCGATGACCATCACGGTGATCGAGACGGCAGCGGCCAGCGAACGCGCGCGGCGATGAGACATGTGGATCCTCCCCCATGGAGTCACTTCCGCGAGCGTATCGGCATCGGAGGCAACGTGTCGCCCCCCTCTTTCGGGACGAGCCGCCTGACGTTTCGGAACGAGCCGCCTGACGCCGTCGCGGAGGTGCCTTCGGGCCACGCACAGCCCACGGGCGTAGCATCGAAGGCACACCCCCGATGGAAGGTATTCATGCCCATCTCGGCAGAACCCCGCGTGGCCCTGTACTTCGACTTCGACAACATCGTGATCTCGCGCTACGACCAGCTGCACGGCGACCAGGGCTCGCGCAGGGTCAGCGCGTACCGCAAGGACACGTCGACGAGCAAGGCGCCCGCCGCCGGCTCGGAGACGGCGAAGAAGCTCGCTGTGGCGACGGTCGACGTCGACGCCGTGCTCGACTTCGCGGCGACGTTCGGCACGATCGCGATCGCCCGCGCGTATGCCGACTGGTCGACGCCGGTCAACGCGAGCTACCGCGGCCAGCTCATCGACCGCGCCGTCGACCTCGTGCAGCTGTTCCCGCTCTCGGCGACGAAGAACGGCGCCGACATCCGCCTCGCGGTCGATGCGGTCGAAGACATGTTCCGCATCGACGACCTCACCCACATCGTGATCGTCGCGGGCGACTCCGACTACGTCGCGCTCGCGCAGAAGGCGAAGCGACTCGGCCGCTACGTCGTCGGCATCGGCGTCGCGGGTGGCACGAGCCGCGCCCTGACCGCGGCCTGCGACGAGTACGCCGACTACGACACCCTGCTCGCGACCGATGCGGCGGTCGCCGATGACGAGGCAGCGGATGCCGCGGCGCAGGCCGTGCCCGAGGCGGCCGCGGCGCCACCGGCGACCAGCCGCAGGTCGCGGGCGAAGTCGGCCGCACCCGAGGCGACCGACGCTGCCACGGCCGACGCTGCCTCGACCGACGCTGCCGCGCAAACGGCCCCGGAGTCGGCGCCCGCGCCGACCCGGCGTCGTCGTGCAACCTCGAAGTCCGTCGCGGAAGCAGCCGGCACCTCGACGCCCGAGAAGGCAGAGAAGACAGAGAAGGCCGAGAAGCCCGAGACCCCCGAGCCGCCGGCGAAGCGGGCGTCGGCCCGGGCGCTGCAGTTCGTCGCACCGACCGACCATGCGCCAGTCGAGGAGACGACGGGCGGCAGTCCTCGGAACCCCAGCCGCCTGCTGCTCAAGGCACTCGAGCTGCTCCACTCGAAGAACGACGAGGAATGGCAGTCGTCGAGCACCGTGAAGAACCAGATGATGCGCATGGACCCGAGCTTCCAGGAGCGCCGCCTCGGCTTCGCGTCGTTCACCGAGTTCCTGAAGTCGCGCGGCGGCGTGGTCGAACTCGACGAGACCGGCCGCGGCCGGGTGCGGATCCGGCCGACGAAGGACTGAGCCCGCGGCATCCGTTCGCCGCGGTTCTCCGCCGCCGTTCACCGACTCCGCTCAGCCCCGGGGAGAAGACTGGGGGTGTCCGGCGTGCTGGACGCCGGAGTCGAACGGGAGGGTGCCATGAAGGCGGTGCAGTATCGGACCATCGGCGGATCACCGGAGGTCGTCGAGATCGAGGTTCCGGAGCCCGGACCGGGCGAGGTGCGGTTGAAGGTGACCGCCGCGGGCGCCTGCCACTCCGACAGCTTCGTGATGAGCCTGACCGAGGAGCAGTACACCTACGGCCTGCCGCTCACGCTCGGCCATGAGGGCGCCGGCGTGGTCGACAAGCTCGGCGACGGCGTCACGGGCGTCGCGATCGGCGACTCGGTCGCGGTCTACGGGCCACAGGGCTGCGGCCGCTGCTACCAGTGTGCGCAGGGCAAGGAGAACTACTGCGAGCGCGCTGCCGAGCTCGGCATCGCGCCTCCAGGACTCGGGGCACCGGGAGCGATGGCCGAGTACATGATCGTGCGCAGCGATCGGCACCTGCTGCCGCTCGGCGACCTCGATCCGGTGCAGAACGTCGCGCTCACCGACGCCGGCCTCACGCCGTACCACGCGATCAAGATGTCGCTGCCGAAGCTCGTGCCGGGCACGACCGCCGTCGTCATCGGAGCGGGTGGGCTCGGGCACGTCGCGATCCAGATCCTGCGGGCGATCACGCCGTCGACGGTCATCGCCCTCGACCTGAGCGAGGAGAAGCTCGCGCTCGCCCGCGAGGTCGGAGCGCACCACGCCTTCGCCTCGGATGCCGAGGCCGCTGAGAAGATCCGCGAGGCCACGGGCGGGCGTCCGGTGACGGCGGTATTCGACTTCGTCGCGATCCAGCCCACGATCGATCTCGGCCGCAGCATCGCCGGGGTCGAGAGCGACCAGGTGATCGTCGGGGTCGGTGTCGGCGTGCTGCCGGTCGGCATGCTCGGGGCCCCGTACGACTCGACCGTGCGCTCGCCGTACTGGGGGTCCCGGGCCGAGCTGTTCGAGGTGTTCGATCTCGCCCGCGCAGGGCTCGTGAAAGTGGAGACCGAGGTGTTCCCGATCGACGAGGCGCCCGAGGCCTACCGCCGTCTGCACGACGGCACGCTGCGCGGCCGGGCGATCATCGTCCCGTAGTCGCCGCGGAGTCCGCCACTCCGTCATCCTGTGGTCTGACCACACGTGCTACTCTGTGGTCAGACCACAGGCGCGCGGAGAGGACGATCGGCATGGACGCTGAGACATCCGACACCCCTCGCGCCTGGCGCATCGTGCTCGAGCACGTCGAGGCGCAGCTGCTCGAGGGCGCCCTGCGCCCCGGAGATCGCCTGCCCGGCGAGCGCGCCCTCTCCGCCGAGCTCGGCGTCGGCCGCTCGAGCGTGCGCGAGGCCCTGCGCGTGCTCGAGGTGCTCGGACTCATCCGCACCGCTGCGGGCTCGGGCCCGAACTCGGGCGCCATCATCATCGCGACGCCCGGCGGCGGCATGTCGGCCCTCATGCGCCTGCAGGTCGCGGCGAGCGGGTTCCCGGTCGCCGACATCGTGCGCACGCGACTCATCCTCGAGAGCTCGGTCGCCGGCGACCTCGCCGAGGCCACCTCGCCGACGGGCGACGCGCCCGACCTCGCCCCCGCCGAGCTCCTGCTGGATGCGATGGACTCCCCCGACCTCTCGCCGACCGAGTTCCTCGCGCTCGACGCGGCCTTCCACCTCGCCCTCGCCGAGGCCTCGGGCAACCAGGTGATCACCGCGACGATGGCCGGCCTCCGCAGCGGCATCGAGGGGTACGCCCGCGAGGGCCTCGCCGCGATCATCGACTGGCACGCGACATCCGCTCGCCTGCGACGTGAGCACCGCGGCATCGTCGAGGCCATCCATCGAGCGGATGCCGCGACCGCCCGCACCCGAACCCACGACCACATCTCGGGCTACTACGCCGAGACGTTCGTCGACACCCCGACCCCCTGAAGCACCGAGAGAGAGCACAGCCGATGGTCCAGCGCCAGTTCCCGAACCCCAAGGAGCTCGCAGAGCTCATGCGCTTCAAGGCGCCGACCCTGAACGCGAAGCAGCGCCGCCTCGACAAGGCGCTGACGATCTACGACCTCCGCGACATCGCGAAGCGCCGCACGCCGAAGGCGCCGTTCGACTACACCGAGGGTGCGGCCGAGGGCGAGATCTCGCTCGCTCGCGCCCGCCAGGCGTTCGAGGACATCGAGTTCCACCCGGCGATCCTGCGCAACGTCCCCGTGGTCGACATGAGCCGTGAGGTGCTCGGCGGCCCGACCGCGCTGCCGTTCGGCATCGCCCCCACCGGCTTCACGCGCATGATGCAGACCGAGGGCGAGACCGCGGGTGCCGGGGCCGCGGGTGCCGCCGGCATCCCGTTCACCCTGTCGACCATGGGCACGACCTCGATCGAAGACGTGAAGGCCGCCAACCCGAACGGCCGCAACTGGTTCCAGCTCTACGTGATGCGCGACCGCGAGAAGTCGTACGAGCTCGTGCGCCGCGCGGCGGCCGCCGGCTTCGACACCCTCTTCTTCACGGTCGACACTCCCGTCGCCGGCGCCCGCCTCCGCGACACCCGCAACGGCTTCTCGATCCCGCCGCAGCTGACCCCCGCGACCGTCGTCAACGCGATCCCACGCCCCGAGTGGTGGATCAACTTCCTCACGACTCCGAAGCTCGAGTTCGCCTCGCTCTCCTCGACGGGCGGCACCGTCGGCGAGCTCATCGACGGCATGTTCGACCCCACCATCTCGTTCGAGGACCTCGAGACGATCCGCGCCATGTGGCCCGGCAAGATCGTCGTCAAGGGCGTGCAGACCGTGCAGGACGCGCAGATCCTCGCCGGCAAGGGCGTCGACGGCATCGTGCTCTCCAACCACGGCGGCCGCCAGCTCGACCGCGCGCCGATCCCCTTCCACCTGCTGCCGCACGTCGTGCGCGAGGTCGGCTCCGACATGGAGGTGCACCTCGACACCGGCATCATGTCGGGCGCCGACATCGTGGCATCCGTGGCCCTCGGTGCTCGCTTCACCCTCATCGGCCGCGCCTATCTCTACGGACTCATGGCGGGCGGCCGCGAGGGCGTCGACAAGACGATCTCGATCCTCTCGACGCAGATCGCCCGCACGATGAAGCTGCTCGAGGTGTCGACCCTCGACGAGCTCGGCCCGCAGCACGTCACGCAGCTCTCGCGCTTCACAGCGTTGCCGAAGCCGATGACGGATGCCGCGGAGCAGGCCGCCGCCGCGAAGCCGAAGACCGTGCGCGCCCCGCGTGCGGCCGGTACGGCGGCGAAGTCGACCACGAAGTCGGCGGCCACCAAGTCACCGGCCGCCGCGAAGCCCGCGACCGTCAAGAAGTAGCGCCGCCGACCGCCGGCGAGCCATGCGCTCGTCGGCGGTTCGAGGCCCGCTGCCGATCCTGTCGTCGGTCCTTCCGTCGCTCGTCGTCGCTCGGCGTCGTGACGGCGGCGACGATCGTCGCCCGCGCCACGGTCTTGGCCATCTTCTGCGCCTGCTTTGCCTGCGCGCGACGCCGCTTGATGAGTGTCGCCCGTGCCTTGGCGCGCTCGTCGGCGTCCAGCAGCGTCGACAACGGCGGCCCTTCCTTGCCGTGGCGAGCCCCGCTCATGCGCGTGGCGCGCTCGAGCCCGGCCACCGCGGCCTCGGCACGACGAGCTGCGCGGCGCGCGGTGGTGCGGCGTTCGGCCGCGGCCGCCTTGCGCTCGGCCTTCGCGTCAGCCGCCGTGCGTTCGAGGAACGTCCGCGACGGACCCTTCGGGAGCTCCTTCGCGAGGTGCCGCACCTCGGTCTCCGCCCGCTTCGACCGTGCGATCGCGCGCTTGGCCTCGGCGCGTTCGGTTCGCGTTGCCGCAGCCATCGTCACCCCTCGTCGATCAGGTCGAGGAGCTTCTTGGCGGCGTCACGGATGTCGTCGTGATCGAACTGCCCGGCGCGGCTCTCGAGCGAGATCACACTGCAACGGTGCACCTTGCGGAAGTCGCCGTACGGGAACGAGTACGCCTCCTTCGTCTCCTCGTCGGCGTCGTCGTCGACGCCGAGGTGCCAATGCCGGAACTCGGTCCATCCCTCGCGTTCGATGAACGCGTTCTCCTCGTCGGCCGTCGGGGCGTCCTCGCTCCACGCGTCGCGTTCGTCGCGCACCACGTCGCCGTCGCGCACGAGCGATCGCGCGTGCCGCAGCGCCGTCTCATTCAGTCGGATCGCCATCGTCGCGTTCCTCCTCCCTGCCCGCACGGATGGCGCGGACACGTTCCGGTCTACGCGAGCGGGAGGCCCTGCGACAGGGGGTTGCGGATCGCCGCCCGGCGAGTGCAGCGCGCGAGCGCAGGAACCACACGAGCATGAGCAGGGAGGCGACGACGTAGAAGGAATGCAGGAACCAGATCGGCCCGAACGGGAGGCTGAACACGTAGGCCGAGTACACGGCGTTGCCCGCATTCGTGATCGCGAGGTTGCCGAGGCTGTACGACGCGAGGTCCTTCGTGCGCACAGCCTTCACCAGCATGGGCACGTAGCTCATGGCGAAGAGGCCGGTCGAGACGACGCCGGCGATCACGGCGAGATCCATGAGAGCGACGGTACGGATCGCATCCGCCCGCGGCATCAGGAGTGGCACCCTCTTCAGGCCGACCGGCGCGCGCGCCCGGGCTCAGTGCGTGCTCGGAGACGTACGGCGGTCGTCGAAGGCCGGCAGGTCGATCCACGCGAAGACCTCGCCCCGCGTCAGCGGGTGCGAAGTGCCACCCGCCGGGTCGAGCCGTCGAGGGGCGAGTGGTTCGTGACGACCTCGGGCACCGCGAAGCGCGGGTCCGCGGCGAGCGCGCGCACCTCGTCGAGCGTGACCGCCGGGTCGGCGAGCCGGGCGGCGATGTGATCGAGATCGGCGGTCAGCGCGGCATCCGGAACCCCTGCCAGGAACTCGTCGAGCACACCCCAGGTCTCCCAGAGCAGCGCCTCGTGGCCCGCCCTCGCAACCAGGTCGAGCACGAGGTTGTGTGCGAGGTACTGCCACGACCGGAGCGCCGGCGACTCGAACTCCGGCGCCACGACGCAGCGTTCGGGATCGATGCGTCCGGCACGAGCGCCCGACCACGCCTGGTCGCCGGTGAGGAATCGGTCGCGCGGCACGTCGACGAGGTCGAGCGGCGCACCCGTCGCCGAATCGACGATGCCCTCCCTGAGCTGCGGCTCCACGAGGCGCCAGCGCGCGGCATCCGCGTCCCAGACCTCGGCGACGACGTGGTCGATCCACCAGCCGTCGTCGAAGTAGCCGGCGAAGCCGACCCTCGAGCGGGCGGGGATGCCGGCAGTGCGCGCGAGCGAGACGAAGAGCAGCGTGAAGTCGCGGCAGCAGCCGAGGATGCGCTCGGTCGGCGCACGTCGCCCGTCGAGCCGATCGGCCTTCAGCTCGGCGAGGCGCGCGAACTGCTCCTCCGCGTAGCGCAGGTCGATCTCCGCGAGGCGGTCGCCGCCGAATCCGTGGCGCGACGGATCGCCGTTCGCACGGTAGTGGAAGACGAGCCCCGAGACACGGCGACGCAGCTCGGCGAGGTCGCCGGGCTGCTCGCCGATCCATTCCGTCATGCGTCCGGGGTCGCTGCAGACGGTATGGGCGCTGTAGGTGGCGAGTTCGTCGTCGAAGGGCACTCGACAGGTCTACCACCCGTCCCGCGCGCATTCCAGAGGGCCGGTGTCGTCGGAACACCGGAGGGTATTGCGACAACACGGGTCATCTCGACGCACGTCAGCTCTGCGGGCGGCGCTCGTACTCGGAGACGACGACCCCCGACTCGAACGCCGTGGTGCCGACCTCCTGGAAGGAGCGCGGGTGATACGCGCCGGGGGCGAACAGCGGGATGCCGTCGCCGAAAATGAGCGGATTGCGCTTCAACACGAGCCGGTCGATCTCGTCGGCGAGCACGGTCGCGAGCGCTCCGCCGCCGCAGAGCCAGATCGACGCTCCCGGCTCCGCCTTGAGGCGTCGCACGACCTCGACCGGATCGTCCGCGGTGAGCGTGAGGTTCGGATGCTCGCCCGGGATGTCGACCTCGGTGCGCGATCGCGAGAACACGAACTGCCGCAGGTGGCGGTAGGGACTCGGCGCGAACGGCAGCCCCACCGCATAGGTGTTCCACCCCATGACGACGGTGTCGAAGGTCGCGCCGTCGCGCTCGATGCCGAGAGCGTCCGCGATGTGCGTCGGCACGGCGTCGGCGAACCGGGTGTTGAGGTGCTGCATGTGGTCGCCCTCGATCGGGAAGGCGTCGAACTCGCCGGCCGGGCCGGCGATGAAGCCGTCGATGGTGACGGCGACGTAGTACACGAGTTCTCGCAAGAACACTCCAATCACAACTTCTGTAGTGATTGAGAGACTACAGCATCTGTAGTGGTTGCGCTAGCATGAAGCATGGCGAAGAACGAGGAGCGACGACGATCGCTGGCGGATGCCGGCTTGGGCGTGCTCGCTCGCGAGGGGTCCCGCGGCCTCACGCACCGGGCGATCGACGAAGCCGCCGGGGCGCCGACCGGCACGACCTCCAACTACTTCCGCAGCCGTGAGGCGCTCATCACGGGGCTGGTCGAACGCATCGGCGAGCGCCTCGCCCCGACTGAGGCAGACCTGGAGCGGCGAGCCGTCGAGACTCCGAGCCGCGCACTCTTCGCCGATTACCTGCGCGACATCGTGCGCCGGCTCACGACGGAACGCGAGGTGACGCTCGCCCTCTTCGAACTCCGCCTCGAGAGCACGCGCCGCCCCGAGGTCGCGGCCGTGCTCGGCGCATGGCAGCGGGCGGGCTTCGACGGCGACGTCGCGTTCAACACGGCGGCCGGCCTCCCCGGCGCCCGACGCGAGATCGCCCTGTTCCACTACGCGGTCGACGGCCTGCTGCTCGACCGGCTGACGACGCCGCTCGATCCCGGCACCTCGACCGATGAGATCGTCGACGCCCTCGTCGAAGGGTTGCTGCCGGCCGAGTGAGAGCGCCCACCCTATGATGAGCGCGGGGAGGGGTGGCATGGCGGATGCGGCGGAGGAGACCGAGCCCGGTGCGGGAGCTGGCAGCGCGGGCACGCCGCTGCGCCGCTACCTGAGACGCTTCGGCACCCGCCGCACCGTGCTCGCCGATGCCCGCGCGGGTCTCGTGCTCGGCATCGAGAGCATCCCCGATGGTCTCGCGTCCGGCGTCCTCGCCGGAGTGAACCCGGTCTACGGGCTCTACGGCTACCTCTTCGGCACCCTCGGCGGCGCCCTCGCGACCGGATCCGTCTTCATGTCGGTGCAGGCGACCGGCGCGATGTCGGTCATGATCGCCGACGTGCCGGCGGTCGTCGACTCCGACCGGCAGGGCGTCGCGATCGCGACGCTGGCCCTGCTCACCGGCATGGTCATGCTCGGCCTCGGGCTCGCACGCCTCGGCTCGCTCGTGCGCTTCATCCCGACGGCCGTGCTCGTCGGCTTCGTCAACGCCGTGGCCGTGAACATCGTGCTCGGCCAGCTCTCGAACCTCACCGGCTACGAGGGCGAGGGCCCGAACCGGGTCATGCGCAGCCTCGACATCCTGCTGAACCTGCCCTCGATCCACTGGCAGAGCCTGCTGCTCGGGGTGGTCACGGTCGCCCTCATCCTCGCCCTCGAACGCACCTTCCTCGGCCCGCTCTCGCTCGTCGTGGCGGTCGCCGCGGCATCCGCCCTGACCCTCATCCCCTGGTTCGGTGGGGTCGCGATCGTCGGCGACATCACCGACATCCCGAACGCCGTGCCGATGCCGGCCATGCCCGACTTCGCGCTGACCGCCGAACTGCTCATCCCGGCGTTCTCCCTCGCGCTCGTCGGACTCGTGCAGGGTGCCGCGATCTCGGGGGCCACCCCGAATCCCGACGGACGCTACCCCGATCCGTCCGCCGACTTCCGCGGCCAGGGCGTCGCCAACCTGACGAGCGGCCTCTTCCAGGGCCTGCCGGTCGGGGGCTCCATGTCGGCGACCGCGATCGTGCGCGCGGCCGGAGCGAAGAGCGCGCTGGCGAACGTGATCACCGCCGTCGTGATGGTGGTCGGCATCCTCGCGCTCGGCGGCGTGATCTCCCACGTCGCGATGCCCGCACTCGCGGGCCTCCTGATCCTCGTCGGCGTGCGCACCTTCAAACCCCACGACCTCGTGATGGTGTGGCGCACGGGGCGAATCCAGGCGAGCGTGCTCGCGGTCACCTTCGTCCTGACCCTCATCGTGCCCCTGCAGTACGCGGTGCTCGTGGGGGTCGGTCTCGCCGTCGTGCTGCACGTCGCCCGCCAGTCGAACCGCGTCATCGTGCGCCGCTGGGTCTACGACGCGTCGAGCCCGCATCCCCTCGAGACCGAGCCCCCGAGCCGGCTCGCGCCGGGCGAGATCGTCGTGCTCGTGCCGTACGGCAGCCTGTTCTTCGCTGCGGCGCCGGTCTTTGCGGCGCAACTGCCCGAGGTTCCCGATCGGTGCGAGCAGGCCGCCGTGGTGCTGCGCCTGCGCGGCACCGACGAGCTCGGCGCGACGTTCATCAACGTCGTCACGCGCTACGCCGCGCAGTTGCGGGCCGCCGGCGGGGCGCTCATCCTCGTCGGGCTGAGCCCACGCGTCATGAACCAGCTCGAGACCACGCTCGCGATCGACGTGGTCGGGCGCGAGCGGGTGTTCCCGGCGACGCCGCGCATCGGCGATTCGCTCGATGCCGGGCTCGCCGCGGCACGCGCCTTCGCCGAGCCGCCGCACTCCTGAAACGCGGCCGCCCGCAGCTCGAGACGACGCCGGTTGTCGCTTCCCCAGATCGAGGAGCGACAACAGGCGTCGTCTCGACGACTACGAGCGCTGCGAGTTCGACAGGTCGATCAGCTGCTGGATCTGCTCGGGCGTCACAGGCACGCCCGGGAAGCCCGCGAGCTTGCCGATCGGGAACGACGCCATCATCTTCTCGAGGCCGCCCTCGTCGAAGATGTCGGTGTCGGCCATGCCCGACGCGAACGAGCCCATCGCCTGCATGACGATCGGGCCGGCGACCGGGTCGGCCGCGAGCTCGGCGATCGACGACTCGAGCGAGAGCGGCAGGCGCACCTGCTCGCCCTCGACCTCGACGACGGCGCTGAGACGGATGTCGCGGCTCGACGCACCCACCTCGACCCTGTAGGCACCAGGCTCGACGACCCAGCGGTCGACGCGGATGTCCCAGTACGCGAGGTCCTCGGAGCGAATGGGAATCTCGACGACACGCGACTCGCCCGCCTCGAGGGCGACGTTCGCGAACGCCTTGAGCTCGCGCGGAGCGCGCTGCACACCCGAGGCTGCGAGGCCGGTGTAGACCTGCACGACCTCGCGCCCGGCGCGATCCCCGGTGTTCGTCACCGTGACGCGCACCGTGAGCCCCGAGGCATCCGCTGCTGATTCGGCAGCCGTCACCGACAGATCTGAGTATCCGAACGTCGTGTACGACAGGCCGTGACCGAACGGGTAGGCCACCTCGGCGTCGCGCGCGTCGTACCAGCGGTAGCCCACGAAGAGGCCCTCGCCGTAGCGCACGTGACCGAAGTCGCCGCCGAAGTTCAGGTACGCCGGGGTGTCCTGCAAGCGCAGCGGGATGGTCTCCGCGAGGCGACCCGAGGGGTTCACGGTGCCGTAGAGCACGTCGGCGATGGCGGAGCCGCCGGCCTGGCCGCCGAGCCAGCCCTCGAGGATCGCGGGCACGTCGCCCGCGAACGGCAGTTCGACGACGCCGCCGTTGGCAAGTACGACGACCGTGCGCGGGTTCGCCGCGACGACGGCCTCGAGCAGAGCGAGCTGCTCGGCCGGCAGGTGCAGGTCTTCGCGGTCGAAGCCCTCGGACTCGTAGGAGCCCGGCAGGCCGAGGAACAGCACGACGACGTCATTCGACGCGGCGAGCTCGACGGCGGGGGCGACGAGGGCAGCACCGTCGGAGCCGTCGGTCGTGAAGCCGGCCGCGAACGCCACGTTCGCCTCGCCGGCATACGACACGATCGCGTCGAGCGCGTTGTCGAGCCTCGTCGGGTTGATGAGCGACGAGCCGGCGCCCTGGTAGCGCGGCTTCTCGGCGAACGCGCCGATGACGGCGACCGAGGTCGCGGCGTCGAGCGGCAGGATCGCGTCGTCGTTCTTCAGCAGCACGGCGCCGCGGCCGGCGGCTTCACGGGCGAGGGCGTGGTGCGCGTCGACGTCGTAGGCGGCATCGGATGCACCGGCGACGGCCTTCTGCACCAGCTCGACGACCCGGCGGGCACCGACATCGAGCGCCGACTCGTCGAGCGAGCCGTCGGCGACGGCGGCGACGAGCTTGGCCGCCGAGCGACCGTCTGACGACGGCATCTCGAGGTCGAGACCGGCGGGCAGGCCGACGACCCGGTCGTTGACAGCTCCCCAGTCGCTGACCACGAGGCCCTCGAAGCCCCAGTCGTCACGGAGCACCGTGTTCAAGAGCCACGGATCCTCGCTCGTGTAGACGCCGTTCAGGCGGTTGTACGAGCACATGACGGTCCACGGCTGCGCGTCTTCGACGACGCGCTGGAAGCCGCGCAGGTAGATCTCTCGCAGCGGCCGCGGGTCGACGTCGCTCGACGACGACATGCGGTCGTGCTCCTGGTTGTTCGCCGCGAAGTGCTTCAGCGAACCGCCGACGCCCTGCGACTGCAGGCCGTTCACGAGGGCCGCGCCGAGCACGCCCGAGACGATCGGGTCCTCGGAGAGGTACTCGAAGTTGCGGCCGCAGAGCGGCGAGCGCTTGATGTTGACGCCCGGGCCGAGCAGCACGCCGACGCCTTCGGCACGCGCCTCCTCGCCGAGTGCCGTGCCGACGCGCGCGAGCAGCTCGGGGTCGAAGGTCGAGCCGAGCGCCACGGCGGGCGGGAAGCAGGTGGCCGGCACGCTGTCGCCGATGCCGAGGTGGTCGGCGCTGCCCTTCTGCAGCCGCACGCCATGCGGGCCGTCGGTGAGCACGATCGCGGGGATGCCCGCCCGCTCGATGCCCTGCGTGGTCCAGAAGCTCGCGCCGCTCGTGAGCGACGCCTTCTCCTCGAGGGTGAGGTCGGCGACGATGTCGGCGGCGGGGGTCGCAGCGAACTCGCCCCCTGATCCCGTCGAAGGGGAGGTGGTGTTCAAGGTGTCCGTCATGTTGCTCCTTCGATTGCCGGTGCTTCGATACTCCGCCGGAAGAGTGGTTTTCCGTAGTCCTTCTGCAACAGGGCTGCGAAGGCCCACCAGAGGATGAGGGTCGCGGACGCCCCGCCGATGACGCCGAACAGCGCATCCGAGAGCCAGTGCGCGTTGATGAGGGTGCGCTGCCAGATCATGCCGACGACGAGCAGCGCGCCGATGATCCACCAGGCGAGTCGCTTCGCCGGCGGGAACAGCGCGGCGACCGCGACGAGCAGGATGCCGGTGCTCACCGCGTGCCCCGACGGGAACGATCCGTGGTCGACCCCGAACAGCGGCCCGGCGAGTCCGTTCGCGAGGTCGGCGGCGGGCCTCGGCCGGTCGACGAGGTTCTTCACGAGTTGCGAGACGACGAGCGTGCCGCCGAACTCGGCCGCGAGGAAGAACAACGCCGAACGCCAGCGGCGGATCACGAACAGCCAGATCGGGATGACGAGGAGCGTGAGCACCGCGCCCGGGATCTCCCCGAGGTACTGGAAGAGCATCGGCAGCGCCCAGGTCTCGCCGCCCGTACCGGGCTGGAGCCCGACGAGGGCGCGCCATGCGCCGTCGATGCCCTGCGTGAACGGGCTGCCGGGGTTCGCCGCGACGGTGAGCCCGAAGGCGACGAACAGCGCCAGGCCGATGAGGCCGGTCACGAGCAGCCGGCGGGGCCTGAGAGCAGCGGATGCCGCGGGCTCGACCGCCACGGGAGTGGTCGCGTCGACCGGGGGCGAAGTGGCAGCGGCATCCGACATCACTTCACCGCCTTGATCGGCCAGACGGCGAACGCGCCGAGGATCGAGAGCACGATGGCGACGGGGAACAGGCCCTCGAAGCCGAATGCGAGCACGATCGCACCGGCGACGCCGGGCGCGAGGGTCTGCGGCAGGGTCGCTGCGATGTTCACGACGCCAAGGTCCTTCGCGAACGACTTCGCCGACGGCAGCACCTCGCTCATGAGCGCCGTGTCGACGGCCTGGAACATGCCGAAGCCGAGGCCTGCGATGAAGGTCATGATCATCCAGGCGGTGATGTCCGGCCAGATCCACGGGAGGAGGAAGGCCAGGCCGGTCACGGCCGACGAGACGAAGACGAAGATCTTGCGGCGGCCGAGCCGGTCTGAGAGCGGTCCGGAGACGATCGTCGCGATGAGGATGCCGGCGAGGCTGATGAGCCCGAGCATCGGGATGACGTCTTGCGGCCGTTCGACCCCGAAGTAGTCGGTGAGGAGGTAGAGCTGGTACCCGGTGACGGCGAAGTAGCCGGTGTAGAGCAGCAGTCGGCCGGTGAACGCCCAGAAGAAGTCGGGGTGCTTGACCGGGCTGACCCAGAACGTGCGCAGGAAGTCTCCGAGCCTGAAGGGCTCGGGCTCGAGGTCCTTCGACGAGTGGTCGGGGTTGAAGACGATGAACAGCGTGAGCATGAGGAGCGAGAACACCGCGAACGTCACGTAGCCCGCAGCGATGCTGCCGTAGAACATGGACCCGATGATCTGGCCGCCGAGCGCGCCGACCATGAGGCCGATGCCCGAGAGCGTGGCGAACGTGCCGCGGCGCTTGACCGGCACGCGATCGGGCATGACGGCGCTGAGCGGACCCTGCGCGAAGTTGTAGGTGATCTGCACGAGGGTCCACGCGATGACGACGCCGACGAGGCTGTTCGCGAAGGCGAGGCCGACGAGTGCGAGGCCGCCCGCGAGCGAGCCCATGAAGATCCAGGGCGCACGACGGCCGAACCTCGAGCGAGTGCGGTCGGAGATCTGGCCGGCGATCGGCTGGGCGAGCATCGAGAAGAACGCGCCGATCGTCATCACGACGGCGAGGTTCGCAATCTTGTCGGCCTCACCGAACTGCGCGGCAACCTGTGCCGGCAACAGGATGCCGGGCACGGCTCCCCAGATGAGGAAGATGCCGAGGTTCGCGGGGATGATCCAGCCCATCAGGCGGCGAACGCCCGTGATCGGGGTGGGCGGATCCTCGTTGCCCGCGGCCTCCTCGATGAAGGCGGCGGTCTCGTCGGGTTCGTCGAGGCGTGGGTCGGCTGACGGTCGGGGGGTCGACGCCGTTGTCATGTGCGGTCCTTTCAGAGCCTCGACGGTGAGGCGGGTGGCAAAACCATACATCGCTCGGTTTTCAATCGCAACCGACTAATATTCACGTATGGCACGCAGAGGTTCATACGCGAAGGGCGTCGCGAAGCGCGAGGAGATCCTCACCACGGCACTCGACGTCATCGCACGCAACGGCTACCGGCGCACGAGCGTGCGCGAGCTGGCCGACGCCGTGGGCCTCAGCCAGGCCGGCCTCCTCCACTACTTCTCGTCGAAGGAGGAGCTCTTCCAAGAGATCCTCCGCAAGCGCGACGAGGTCGACACCGAGACCTTCGACATCCACACGGGGCGACCGATCGAGGCGTTCTTCCAGGTGATCCGCCACAACAGCGAGGTTCCCGGCCTCGTGCAGCTCTACGCCCAGTTGTCGACCGCGGCAGGCGATGCCGATCACCCCGCCCACGCGTTCTTCGTCGAGCGGTACGTGCAGTTCCGCACCCTGTTCGTCGGCATGCTCCGCGACGAGCAGGCGGCCGGGCGCCTCGACCCCGACCTCGACATCGACCGCATCGGCAACCTGTTCCTCGCGGCCGCCGACGGCCTGCAGACCCAGTGGATGCTCGATCCCTCCATCGACATGGCCGAGCACGTCGCTTACCTCTGGCATCTCATCACCCGCAAGGGCTGAGCGGATGCCCCGGCCGCGAGCGCGGATCAACGCTCGATCCGGTCGCGGCGACGTTGTGTTCCGGTTCGAATCGTCGCATACTCATTGCCGAGCGTCATTCGGTTTTCGCAAGGATGCGAGCGCTCGAGAGGAGCACCGCCCATGACCCGGACCAGCACCGGCACCTTCGTCGAGGTCGACACCGCCTCCGGCCGCGTTCGCGGCGCCTGGCGCGGCGAACCCGGCGAGGCATCCGCTTCGGCCGCCTTCCTCGGCATCCCCTTCGCCGAGGCGCCCGTCGGCGGACTGCGCTTCGCGGCCCCGGTGCCGAAGGCGCCGTGGCAGGGAGTGCGCGATGCCCTCGAGTTCGGCGCGACCGCGCAGCGCGGCGACCCGGGCGTGACGCTCATTCCCGAGCCCAGCGTGCCCGGCGACTCGACGCTGAACGTGAACGTCTTCACTCCCGCGCCCTCGACCGACGTCGCACTGCCGGTGCTGGTCTGGATCCACGGCGGCGGCTTCTTCGCCGGCTCGCCCGCGAGCCTCTGGTACGACGGCGGGCGCTTCAACCGCGACGGCGTCGTGACCGTGACGATCTCATACCGCCTCGGGTTCGACGGGTTCGGCTGGATCGCGGATGCTCCGTCGAACCGCGGCGTGCGCGACTGGCTCCTCGCCCTCGAGTGGGTGCAGGAGAACATCGCGTCGTTCGGCGGCGACCCGTCGCGCGTGACCATCTCCGGCCAGTCCGCCGGCGGCGGTGCCGTGCTCACGCTGCTCGGCATGGAGTCGGCACAGCACCTCTTCCAGGGCGTCTACGCGATCTCCGGCGCCCTCGGCGACGTCACGCCTGAGCGGGCCGAGAAGTTCGGTCGCGAGCTCGCTGCCGCGGCGGGGGTCGAGCCGACGGTCGCCGGGTTCTCGAGCCTCTCCGAGGAACGCGTGCTCGAGCTCCAGAAGAAGGCCACCGAGCTCGGCCCCGACTCCCTCGGGAGCATGATCGAAGACGGCCTCGGCCTCGGCCCGGCGATCGACGGCGAGCTGCTCCCCCGCTCGACGACGGCGTCGCTCGCCGCCGGGGTCGGCGCCGACAAGCCGCTCGTGATCGGTGCCACCGACGACGAGTTCTCGATGGTCTTCGCCGAGGCCGAGAAGAAGCTCCGTTGGGTCCCGAAGTCGCTCCTGCTGAAGAAGTTCGGCATTCCGAAGCAGCAGCTGAAGCCCTACCTCGCGGCCAACGCCGCGGTCGCCCGCAAGGGCACGGCGCGCATCGCGGGCCGCTACCTCACCGATCAGATGTTCCGCACCGCGCTCGTGCGGATCGTCGCCCTGCGCGGCGATGCGCCCACCTGGGTGTACCGGTTCTCGTGGCCGTCGGGCGTCTTCGGCTTCGCCGAGCACTGCCTCGACGTGCCGTTCTTCTTCGACTGCCTGGACTCCATCGCGATCGAGCCCCTCGCAGGCCCGAACCCGCCGCAGCGCCTCGCCGACGAGGTACACGGCGGTGCTGTGGCCTTCATCACGGCCGGCGAGCCCGGGTGGCCGCGGTACGCGGAGCCCGAACGTGCGACGCGGGTCTACGACACCCCGTCGACCATGATGGCCGATGGTTACGAGAGTGTGCGGCCGCTGCTCGCGGGCTGAGACGACGCCGGCGGCGAACCGGGCCATTTTGTCCCCCGAATGGGGTACGTGACCAAGAGGCCCCGTTGCACGCATGCTTCTCACATGACTTCGGCCGGCGAGACCTCAGTTCCCACCACCACCGGCCCGCTCGACGAGGTGCACCGCGAGCAGTCCGCGCGGCTCGTCGACCACCTGGTCGACCACGGTCCGGCGACGCGCAGCGAGCTCGCCGCTGCGACGGGCCTCGGCCGAGGCGCGATCGCGGGACTCACCTCACGACTGCTCGACGCCGGCGTGCTGCGACCCGAGGCAGCGGATGCCGCGGGCGATCACCGCACCGCACCGCTCACGCTCGCCGCGGCCGACCACGTGCTCGTGACCGCCCATCTCGGCCACGACGACGCCGTCGCCACGATCGCGACGCTCGGCGGCGACGAACTCGCACGCTTCACAGCTCCGCTGCATGCCGAGCCCTCCCCGGCCGACGAGGCGGCCGACGGGCCGAGCCCCCTCGAACTGCTCGCGGTCGTGCTCGGCCGTGCCATCGCCCGTGCCGAACGAGCGGGCCGCTCGATCGCCGACGTCACACTGCTCGTCGACGGAGCCGTCGCCGGAACTCCGTCGATCGTGCTCACCGACGAGCGGCTCGGCGTGGAGCCGGTCGACGTGCTCGGCGAACTCCGCGCCCGCACGCCCGGCCTGGCCGACGTCGAGGCCGCGCTCCCGATGCCGATCGCCCTCGTACCGGCGGCGACGGCTGCGGCATCCGTCGAACTGGCGGGCCCGGGCGCCCGCGACCTGCTCTACGTCGCCGGCGACACCGGCATCGTCGCAGCCGCAGTCGTCGACGGCCGGCCGATGCGGGGCGCCCACGGCCTCGCGGCGACCTTCGCGCACCTGCCGATCGTGCCCGGCGGCGTGCGGTGCAGTTGCGGGCAGCGCGGATGCCTCGCGACCGTCGCCTCCCCCGAGATCGTGCTCGAGCGGGCGGGCCTGGCCGGGTTCGCGGCGGCGAACGGCCGCCTCGCCGCGCTCGACGAACTCGTCGTACGGGTCGACGCGGCCGATGACCGTGCCCGCTGGTCGTGGCTCGACGCCGCGCTCTGGATCGGTCGGTCGCTGCAGCTCGTGGCCCCGACACTCGACCCCGCGACCATCGTCGTGGGCGGTTACTGGGCGGCGTTGGTCGGCGACATCGAGACCTCGTTCCGCGACAACCGTCCGACGATCGGCGGCGGCGCCCTCGAGTCGATCCCCGCGATCGTGGCCTCGCAGCAGGGTGGTGAAGCCGCCGTGGCCGGCGCCCGCCGTCAGGCTCGCGAACGCTTGGTCTCCGACCCGTTGCTGCTCGCCGGCTGAGGCAGGCCTCGCCCGAGCCTGCTGCGGATGCCCCAGCCGGTCACCCGCATCATCGCCTCGATCACGATGCCGGCGCTCATCTTCGACCTGCCGCGCGCGCGCTCGACGAAGGTGACGGGCACCTCGACGACGACGAGCCCGGCTTCACGCGCGTGCCAGAGCATGTCGACCTGGAATCCGTAGCCGCGCGTGTGCACGTCGTCGAGCCGGATGCGTCGCAGCGCGTCGGCGCGGAACGCACGGTACCCCGCCGTCGCATCCCTCGTCGGCAGCCGCAGCACCCAGCGCGCGTAGGCGCTGCCGCCGCGGGAGAGCCACTGGCGGCGGCGCGGCCAGTTCTCGATCGACCCGCCGTCGATCCAGCGCGACCCGATGACGAGGTCGACGGGGGTCTCGACGTCCGCGAGGGCGTCGAGCAGGCGGGTGAGCTGCTCGGGCTGATGCGAGCCGTCGGCGTCCATCTGCACGATCGGGTCGAACCCCTCGGCGAGCGCCCACGCGAACGCGTCGAGGTAGGCCGCCCCGAGGCCGCTCTTCTCGGTGCGATGCAGCACGCGCACCGAGGCATCCGCTGCCGCCAGCTCGTCGGCGATCACGCCGGTGCCGTCGGGCGAGGAGTCGTCGACCACGAGCACGGATGCCGCGGGCACGGCGGTGCGCACACGGGAGACGATCGCGGCGATGTTCTCGCGCTCGTTGTAGGTGGGAATCACCACCAGGGCTCGGGTCATCACTCGAATCGTAGTCGCCCGCGGGCCACCCCCGCGTCAGCGGGTCGACCGCTGCGGCCGGGTCAGCGCACGCCGGCCATGAGCTTCAGCACGCCGCGACTGCCGACCGCGAGCGCGATGCCGAGCACGATCGCGATGCCGCCGAGCGCGCCGAAGTACACGACCTCGGTGTCAGCCGAGTAGAAGGTCGCGAGCTGGCCCGAGATCGCCGTACCGAGCGAGACCGAGAGGAAGAACAGCGCCACCATCTGGGTGTGGAACACCTTCGGTGCGAGCTTCGTGGTCACCGAGAGACCGACCGGCGAGAGCAGCAGCTCGGCCACCGTGAAGACGAACAGGATGCCGATGATCGCGAGCAATGGCGTCGAGTTGGCAGCTCCGCCCGCGAAGGGGATGAAGAGCAGGAACGCCACGCCCATGATCGCGGTGCCGAGCGCGAACTTGATCGGCGTCGACGGCTGGCGGTCGCCGAGCTTGGTCCAGATCGCCGCGAACACGCCCGACAGGATGATGATGAAGATCGGGTTGATCGACTGCACCCACGAGACGGGCATCTCCCAGCCGAAGAGGTCGCGGTTCAGCTGCTTGTCGGAGTAGATCGTGAGCACCGTGAACTGCTGCTGGTACAGCGACCAGAACGCGACGCTCGCGACGAACAGCGGGATGAAGCCGAACACCCGGCTGCGCTCGACGGTCGTGATGCGCTTGCTCGAGAGGATCACCGCGAAGTACGCCACTGCGGCGACGATCACCGAGCCGATCACCCAGGTGACGAGGTTCGTCGCGGTGATGAGTCCCGTGACGACGAGCACGACGACGACCGCGACGGCCGCCACCGCGAGGCCGATCACGAGGCCGATGCGCTCGCGCGGCAGCGGGTTCGGCACGACGGATGCCTCGGCGGGCAGTCGCTTGCGCCCGAACGAGTACTGGGTGAGGCCGATCGCCATGCCCACCGCCGCGAGGCCGAAGCCCCAGTGGAAGCCGAGCGTGGAAGCGAGGAGCCCGGTGAGGATCGGGCCGAAGAACGCGCCGAGGTTGATGCCGAGGTAGAAGATCGAGAACCCGGCGTCACGGCGCGGGTCGTGCTCGGAGTAGAGCGTGCCGACGACGCTCGTGGCGTTCGCCTTCAGTCCGCCCGAGCCGAAGGCGACGAGCACGAGGCCGACGCCGACGCCGACGAACCCGGGCAGCAGGGCGAGCGCGATGTGGCCGGCCATGATGACGATGGCGCTGTAGAACAGCACCTTCTCGCTGCCGAGCACGCGGTCGGCGAGCCAGGCGCCGAGGATCGTCGAGAGGTACACCCCGCCGCCGTAGGCGCCGACGATGCCGGCCGCCGCGGTCTCCTCCATGCCGAGGCCGCCCTCGACCGCGGTGTAGTACAGGTAGATCAGCAGGATCCCCTGCATGCCATAGAAGCTGAACCGCTCCCACATCTCGACGCCGAAGATGTTCGCGAGTGATCTCGGCTGCCCGAAGAAGCCGTGGTCGCCCCGAGTGTCGCGTGACGAGTCGCCGTCGCCGGTTCCCCTCGGCTCGGGCGGCCCGTACTCCCCCGGGGCAGGTTCGGTGATGCTGCCCATGCCGGCCAGACTACTCCGCGTCGCCTCCCGGCAGCACGGCGAGCTTCGACTTCGCGTAGTACCTGCGAGCCTTCGCCCGGTTGCCGCAGGTCTCCATCGAATGCCACTTGCGGGCGTTCGCACGGCTCTCGTCGATGAGGAAGTGCTGGCAGTCGTGCGCTGCGCACGGCCGGATGCGCGAGCCCTGCTCGCCCTGCAGCGCCGCCCACTCGCCGAGTGCCCGCGCCCCGACGGCCCGCGCGGGGTCGACCTCGTCGACCCATTCGAGTCCGCGATCGCCGACACGGGCGCGCTTGCGCATCGCGTCGACCCACGGCTCGAGCGCCGCGGCATCCGCTTCGCCTCTGAGGAAGGGCACGAGCACGGCACGCACCATGCGCGCATCGGCGATCTCGGCCGGTGAGCCGGACGCGCCGTGCGCTCGCAACCAGGCCGACGCCTCGGCGTCGCCGGCGAGTTCGTCATGCACCTCGTCGCCCATGACGAGCCGCGAGTTCACGAGGTCGAGCAACAGGGAGGTGGACATGCGCTCTCGATTCTGAACGGGAAGTTATAACCATCATAACTCGGTAGACAGGTTGGAATCTTCGCGCTATGGTTTCGTTATAACCAACACACCGAACCACACCGGTTAGGTAGAACCTCACGAGGAGCACGACATGTCGACCATCACCGTCGGAACCGAGAACAGCACCCCCATCGAGCTGTACTACGAAGACCACGGCACCGGGCAGCCCGTCGTGCTGATCCACGGCTACCCGCTCAACGGCCGCTCGTGGGAGAAGCAGTCGGCGGCACTCCTCGACGCCGGCTACCGGGTCATCACCTACGACCGCCGCGGGTTCGGGCTCTCGAGCCAGCCGACCACGGGGTACGACTACGACACCTTCGCCGCCGACCTGAACACCGTGCTCGAGACGCTCGACGTGCGGGATGCCGTGCTCGTCGGCTTCTCGATGGGCACCGGCGAGGTCGCCCGCTACCTGAGCACCTACGGCAGCGAGCGCGTGGCGAAGGCTGCGTTCCTCGCATCGCTCGAACCGTTCCTGCTGCAGACCGACGACAACGCGCCGGGCGTGCCCGCCTCGGTCTTCGAGGGTATCGAGCAGACGGCCAAGGCCGACCGCTACGCCTGGTTCGACGACTTCTTCCAGAACTTCTACAACCTCGACGAGACCCTCGGCTCGCGCATCAGCGAAGGGGCGGTCCGCGCCAGTTGGAACGTCGCGGCGAGCTCATCGTGGTTCGCCTCCTCGGCGGTCGTGCAGTCGTGGCTCACCGACTTCCGCGGCGACATCGAGAAGGTCGACGTGCCCTCGCTCATCCTGCACGGCACGGCCGACCGCATCCTGCCGATCGACGCGACCGCACGCGAGTTCACGAAGCGCCTGCCCGCCGCCGACTACGTCGAACTCGAGGGTGCACCGCACGGCCTGCTCTGGACCCACGGCGCCGAGGTCAACGAGGCACTGCTCGCCTTCCTCGCGAAGTAGCGCGGCCGCGCCTGCACGGGGCACCCCGGCACGGGGATGCGGGGGCATGCCCCCGTGCAGGCTTGGCGACGACCTCGTTATGGTCGCATGAGGGGCGAAACGAGCGCCCGAGGGGGAATCATGAATCGCACATCACGCTCGATCGCCATCGCCGCCGTCACCGCGGCGGCGGCACTCGCCCTGAGCGGATGCGGCCTCCTCACGCCGCCCGAACGGTTCAGTGACGACGCGACCCTCGACGAGCAGGTGCACACGATCGAGATCGACCAGCCCGCCGGCAGCGTCGTCGTGCAGGGCGACGCCGACGCGACGGAGGTCGAAGTGTCGCGCACGGTCTCGTACCACGGCGATCGCGAGATCGGCTCGACGTTCGAGGTCGACGACGGTGTGCTCGTGCTCAGCGGGTGCGGTCGCCACTGCACGGTCGAATACACGATCGAGCTGCCGCCCGGCGTCGACGTGCGCGGTGCCACGTCGAACGGCGCGATCGAGCTCACGAAGGTGAACGAGGTCGACGTCGCGACGAACAACGGTCGCGTCGAACTCGACGACGTCACCGGCACGGTCGAGGTCGAGACCAGCAACGGACGCATCGAGGGTCGGGGCCTCGCCGGCACCGGTGTGCGGGCATCGACCTCGAACGGCGGAATCGAACTCCGGCTCGATGCCCCGCAAGACGTCGAGGCGCGCACCTCCAACGGCGCGATCGACCTCGCAGTGCCGGTCGGCGATGCCGGCTACCGCGTCACGACAGACACGTCGAACGGCTCGGTCGACGTCGGCATCGACGAGGACTCCGACGGCGAGTTCGAGCTCGACCTCGCGACCTCGAACGGGTCGATCCGCGTCACCGGTCGCTGAGCGCGAGCTCGCCCAGCACCTCGACCAGCTGATCGACGGCCCAGTCGAGATCGGCCTGCTCGATCACGATCGGCGGCGCCAGCCGGATGGTCGAGCCGTGCGTGTCCTTCGCGAGCACGCCGCGGCGCATGAGCGCTTCGCAGGCCTCGCGTCCGGTCGCGAGCGCGGGGTCGATGTCGATGCCGGCCCAGAGCCCGGCCCCGCGAACCTCGACGACACCGTGCCCGACGAGCGTGCTCAGGCGGGATCGCAGGTGGGTGCCGAGCACCCGGGCGCGCTCCTGCGGCTCACCGCTCGCGAGCATGCGCACCACTTCGAGGCCGACGGATGCCGCGAGCGGATTGCCCCCGAAGGTCGACCCGTGCTCGCCGGGGCGGAGCACCCCGAGCACGTCGCGGTCGCCGACGACCGCCGAGACCGGCACGATGCCCCCGCCGAGCGCCTTGCCCAGCAGGTACAGGTCGGGCACGACGCCGACGAGGTCGCACGCGAACGTCGCACCCACGCGACCGAGCCCCGACTGGATCTCGTCGGCGATGAGCAGCACCTGGCGCTCCGTGCAGAGTGCGCGGAGCGTCGGAAGGAACCCGGCGGGCGGCACGACGATGCCGGCCTCGCCCTGGATCGGCTCGACGAGCACGGCGACCGTGTTCTCGTCGATCGTCGCGGCGACCGCGTCGGCGTCGCCGTACGGGACGGTGCGGAAGCCCGGCGTGTACGGCCCGAAGTCGTCGCGAGCGTCGGGGTCGTCGCTGAACGAGATGATCGTCGTCGTGCGGCCGTGGAAGTTACCGGCCATCACGACGATGTTCGCCGCGTCGGCCGCGACGCCCTTCACGCGGTAGCCCCAGGCGCGCGCGACCTTGACGGCCGACTCCACGGCCTCGCCGCCCGTGTTCATGGGCAGCACCATGTCTTTACCGCAGAGTGCGGCGAGCTCGGTGACGAACGGGCCGAGGCGGTCGTTGTGGAAGGCTCGGCTCGTGAGCGTGATGCGGCCGAGCTGCTCGCGCGCGGCCTCGACGAGGCGCGGGTTGCCGTGGCCGAAGTTGACCGCCGAGTACGCGGCGAGGCAGTCGAGGTAGCGGCGCCCCTCGACATCCGTCACCCAGGCGCCCTCGCCCGACGCGACGACGACGGGCAGCGGATGGTAGTTGTGCGCCGCGTGCTCGTCCTCCTCGTGGATGGCAGCGGCAGTCGCAGTACCTGCTCCCTGAGCCGGTTGAAGGGTCGTGGTGGTCATCGGCGCAGCTCCAGGGTGCAGCATTTGACGCCGCCCCCGCCGAGCAGCAGCTCGGAGAGGTCGACGCCGATCGGGTGGTATCCGTGTTCGCGCAGTTGCCGTTCGAAGTGGCTCGCCCGCGAGGCGATCACCACGTGATACCCGTCGCTGAAGGAGTTCAGGCCGAGCACCGCGGCATCCGTCTCGTTCACGATGATCGCGTCGGGGTAGCGCGCCTGCAGGAGGGCGACGGATACCTCGTCGAACGCGCTCGGCAGGTAGGCGATGTGCTCCTGGCCGGGCGTCGGGTCGAGCACGGCGATGGCCGTGTCCAGGTGGTAGAAGCTCGGGTCGACGAGCTTCAGGGTCACGACCTCGCGGCCGAAGATCACGGCGAGCTCCTCGTGCGAGCGCGAGTCGCTGCGGAACCCGGTGCCGGCGAGGATCGCGTCGCCGACGAGCAGGAAATCGCCCTCGCCCTCGTTGATCTCCACGGGCTCGCGCACCTCGAAGCCGGCGTCGCGGAACCACTCCATGTAGGCGGGGCCCTCGGGCTGCCGCTCGGGATACGTGAACTTCGCGCCGTAGGCGACGCCGTCGATCACGAAGCCGCCGTTGGCGGCGTAGACCATGTCGGGCAGGCCCTCGATCGGTTCGATGAGCTGCACGTCGTATCCGAGGCCCACGAAGGTGTCGTGCAGCACCTGCCACTGCGCGAGCGCGAGCGACGTGTCGGTCGGCTCAGCCGGGTTCATCCACGGATTGATGCGGTAGACGACGGTGAAGTGCTCGGGGCGGCACATGAGCACGCTGCGAGCGGTCGGCCGGCGCTCCTGGCGCTCGACGGCCCGCTCAGCGGGGTGCTCGCCCGGCTGGCCGCCGGTCGCGATCATCGTCGACATCTCACTCCTTCGAAGGGGAGCGGATGCCGCTTGGGGGCCTGCGGCATCCGCTCCGTGCATCGTCGGCGTACCGACTCGCTGTATGCGAGTCCGACGACGGCGTTTCGGGTCCGCCGCCGCCGGGTCGCCTGATTCAAGTGTGCGGGCATTCACGGCGTGGTTGGTGGCGTGTTGCGCAACATTCATGCCCGTTCGGCGCTGTCGCGCGGCATCCGTGCGTGAACGGGCGATCGGATGCCGCGTCCGGCGCGCTGCCCGGACCGGTTGCCCCTGACGGCGGCCTGAGGCATGCTGAGAGCGAGCCGGACCGCGCGCCCCGAAGCACCGCCGGCCTGGGCGGAGCGACGGAGACCGGCATGACTGACCTCGACGACCGGTCCTCCGAGGACTCGCTCGATCTCGGCACTCGCGACGCGAGGGATGCCGCCGCGAACGCGGCCCGCACCGCCGAACTGCAGCGCACCGTCTTCGGCGCCGACGCCTCCGAGGCGGAGCGGCACGAGGCGGCCGCCGAGCTGGAGCGGCGTGCCGAAGCGGCTGCCGCGACGGCGCGCGAAGCCCGGTCGGCTCCCGTCGCCGCTGGAGCGCCCGGGAAGGCGTTCGCCGGCCTCCGCGAGGACTCATCCGACGCCACTGACGCGGCGACGGCGTTCGCGCCACTCGCCGTCTCGGAGCGACCGGATGCCCGCGGCATCCGCTGGGCGATCGGGGCCGGGGTCGTCGCGCTCGCGCTCGGACTCGGCATCGGCTGGCAGGTCGGCGGACGATCGGTGCCGCCGCCCTCGGAGGCCGTGAAGACGGCGGATCCGGGTGCCTTGGCCGCCATTCCGACCGTGCCGGCGACGGTGCCGCTCAGCGAGACCTCGATGCTCGCCTCGCTCGACCGGGCTCAGGCGGACTCCGACCTTCTCGACCCCGAGTTCATGCAGCGGTACCTGCTCGACGGCGAGAGCGCCCGACGGCTGCTCAGCGTGCCCGCCGGGCTCGTCGTCTACTCGGCGGTTCGCGACGGCGACCTCTGCCTCATCGCCAGCTGGACGGCCGGCGCGGAGGACGGCGCACCGGCCTGTACCACCGGTCAGATCGTGAACGGCAAGGGGCTCCGCACGACGGTCATGAACGGGGAGACGGTGACGACCGTGCACTGGCGACGCGACGGCGCCGTGGAACTGACTCCGGCGCCCGAGCCGGCTGCGGAGCCGGCGGGCGCCGATGAGGCGGAGGGCGCGGAATGACCGCGGACCGCGCCGATCTCGAGCGACTCGCCTACGGCTCCGGCGCGAGTGACGACGAGCGCGAGGCCGCCGTTCGCGAACTGCTCGAGCTACGGGCGTCTGCGGCACAGGAGGCGGCAGCCGCAGCCACTGGCTCGATGAACGTTCCGACCGAGCTGTCGGGCATCGACGGGGCCGGAACCGACGGAGTCGACGACCTGGGACTCGAGGTGCCGATCGCCGGGTCCACCGCCGACCCACGCCGCCGGCTGCGCCGCGTGATCATCGTCGCGACCGCGGCGCTCGTCGTCGGCGTGCTCACCGGCTGGCAGCTCGGCGCTCGAGAGGCCGAGCAGCAGGCTGAGCTCGCCGCCGCCGCAGGCCCGGCGTTCCCGGGGCCGCGCACGCAAGCGGAGTTCCTCGCATCGCAACCGCTCGCAGCCGAGTCCGCTGCGGCTGAGACGTTCCTCCAGCCCGCGACCGACGCCGACGCGCCGCCGGCCGACATGCTTCCCGACTTCGGTAACGGACCGATGGAGACCCGCTTGCTCGCGACCCGCGTCGACGGCTCGCTCGTCTTCGCCGGGCGCGACGATTCGGAGTTCTGCCTCATCCTCGCCATGGGCAACGGCCTGGGCGGGGCTGGCACCTGCACGACCGAGGGCCGGTTCCCGCACGACGGGCTGAGCGTCGGCTGGTCGAGCTCAGGCGCGGTGACGAGCCTCGACGTGACCTGGCAGGCGGATGGATCGCTGACCGTGTCGACGGCCCGCTAGCTCGTCGGCGTCCGGGCGCCGCGACAGCTCAGCCGTTCTTCGCGTCGCGCCACGCGAGCCAGCGCCGCACCGGGTCGAGGTCGTAGGCCGGGCCGCCGATGCCGATCGTGAACAGTCGCACGCCGCCGGCGAATAGCGCGTCGGCGTGCTCGACGTCGTGGCCCGCGCGGTCGAGCTCGTTCGAGACGGTGATCTCCGAGACATCCCGCCCGACCTCGTCGCCCCAGCGGGCGAGCACGTCGAGTTTGTGCCGCAGCTCATCGGGTGCGACGAAGGAGTGCCAGATGTCGGCGTGCCGGGCGACGATGCGCAGCGTCTTCTGCTCGCCCTTGCCGCCGATCATCACGGGGATGCGCCGAGTCGGCGGCGGGTTCAGCTTCGCCCAGCGAGCCTCGATGCGCGGCATGGCGTCGGCGAGCGCGTTCAGCCGCGAACCGCGGGTGCCGAACTCGTAGCCGTACTCGTCGTAGTCGCGCTCGAACCAGCCCGAGCCGGTGCCGAAGATGAACCGGCCGGTGCCGCCCTTCGCGCTGATGTGGTCGAGGGTGCGGGCCATGTCGGCCTGCAGGTCGGCACCGCGGTACGAGTTGCAGTTCACGAGCGTGCCGAACTCGATGCGCTCGGTCTGCTCGGCCCACGCGCCGAGCATGGTCCACGCCTCGAAGTGCAGGCCGTCGCGGTCGCCCGTCAGCGGGAAGAAGTGGTCCCAGTTGAACACGACGTCGACGCCGAGCTCTTCGAGGCGCAACACGGTGTCACGAATCGCGGGGTACTCGGCATGCTGCGGCTGCACCTGCACGGCCAGACGCACGGGGGAATCGAGAGACATCCGAACAGCCTACGGCCGACGCGTTTCACGCTCGTGACATACACAACTGATCAAGAGCGTCAAGGGGCGCATGAAAACTGCGTCACGTGGTGCCTCGACGCAACCGATCGGCATACAATCCGAGAATGGACAACCTCGATCGCGCCATCCTCGACCTGCTCCGGCAGAACTCCCGGGCGGGGTACGGCGACATCGGATCCTCGGTCGGCCTCTCCGCGTCAGCCGTCAAGCGACGTGTCGACCGGCTCGTCGCCGACGGGGTCATCCGCTCGTTCACGATCCAGGTCGACCCGACCGTCGACGGCATGTCGACCGAGGCCTACGTCGAACTCTTCTGCCGCGGCACCGTCGCGCCCGACGAGCTCCAACGCATCCTGCAGGGCGTGCCCGAGGTCGTCTACGCGGGCACCGTGACCGGCAGTGCCGACGCGATCGTGCACATGCGCGCCCGTGACATCGCCTCCCTCGAAGACGCACTCGAGCGCGTGCGCATCGCACCGAACGTCGACCACACGCGCAGCGCGATCGTGCTGTCGCGGCTCGTCAACCGCAACCGGGACTGATCCGGCCGTCAGGCGATGCGCATCCGAGCTTGACGTCGCACCTTTGTAGTAATACATTAACGGCATGTCGCTCGAATCGCCCGAATGGTCCCTGCTCGGCATGCTGGCGGTCTTCGTCGCCATCGCCGCCGTCACTCCGCTCTGGATGTCGCGGCCGTCGCAGATCGGACGGTTCGCGCGCACTGTCGGTCTCCCCCTCGGGGGCGATGTCGAGCTCGAGCGCACGATCGGCGCACGGCTCCGAATCCGTGCGCGTTGGGGTGCGCTCGGCATGGTCGTCGCAGCCGTCGTCGGGGTGCTGCTCGTGCTGAGCGGCGCCCTGACCGCGCAGCACGAGTGGGGCGCGACCGCCGCACCGATCTCGGGGCTCGCGCTCGCCGGCATCGTGCTCACCGGGCGGGGCATCGGCACAGCCATCTCGATCCTGCCCGCACCGCCCGAGGTGCAGCGCCATGGTGCACGCATCGCACGTCTGCCGCGACCGACCGTGGCCGACTACGTCGCGCCGATCGAGCGCATCGGGGCCCGCATCTTCGTCGGCTTCGGTGGCCTGGTGGCCGTCGCCGTGGTCTTCCTGCCGGCACCCGCCGAATCCCGTCTGCTCATCGGCGCCACTGCCGTCACGGCGATCGCAGCGCTCGCAGGCGCCGAGTGGGTCTCGTCGGCACTCGTGTCACGACCGCAGCCCGCGGTGAGCGAGCAGCTCCTCCGTTGGGACGACGCGCTGCGCGCCCAGACACTCCGCGACCTCGTCTCGGTGCCGCTCATGGCCGGGGGCATCGTCGTCGTCGCAGCGATCTTCGCATTTCCGGATTGGCCCGCGTTCGCGGGAACCGTCGGCCACGTGATCGGAAGCATCGTCGCCTACGCCGTACTGATCGCCCTGATCGGGGTCGCCGTCGTCTCGATCGCGATGGAGCCGGCCCGCTATTACTTGAAGCGCCTCTGGCCGGCGCAGTACGCCGAGACGCAGACCCCCGCCTACGGTTCGCCGGCCGCGACGCCATCTGCGCCCTCGGCCGAAGGCGCATGATGCTGCTCGAACTCGACCCCGAGTCATCCGTTCCGCCGTACGAGCAATTGCGCCGAGCCGTGATCGACGGCGTGCGCGACGGCACCCTCGTGGCCGGCACGCGGCTGCCACCCGTGCGCACGCTCGCCGCCGAGCTCGGCCTCGCCGCCAATACCGTCGCTCGCGCCTACCGCGAGCTCGAGCGCGACGACGTCATCGAGACGCGCGGTCGCAACGGCTCGTTCATCGCGGCGACCGGAGACGCGACCGAGCAGCAGGCGCAGCTCGCGGCATCCGCCTATGCCGATCGCATCGCCCAGCTCGGCCTCGATGCGGAACAGGCGCTCACGATCGTGCGCGCCGCCCTGCAGAGCCGGGGCTGACGCCGCGATCAACCCGTCGAGATCATTCCTCGGGGATCGGCTGCTTCGGGAGCTTGCGCACCTTCGACCGGCGGCGACGGCGCTCGGGAATCATCGAACGCATCTCCTCGAGCTTGCCGAAGCAGAGCAGTCGGTCTTCGCCCTCGAGCACGACGCCCTTGCGCGGGTTCGGGATCACGGTCGTGCCGCGGTGGAGGGTCAGCACCGTGATGTCGCGCTCCCAGAGGCCCGACTCGCCGAGCGTCGTGCCCACGAGGTCGGCGCCGCCGTGCACCAGGAGCTCGGCCACGCCGTACCCGGTCGACACGGTGAGCCGCTGGCGCACGTCGATCTCGGGAAAGGCGACCTGGTTCGCGATGTGGTCGATGATCGCGCCGGCGACGTCGAGCTTCGTGGCGGTCTCGATGCCCTCGAGGCCGGGCGAGGAGTTGACCTCCATGACGAGCGGGCCGTCGTCGCCTTCGAGCATGTCGACGCCCGCGACGCGCAGGCCCATGATCTGCGCCGACCGCACCGCCGCCTGCTCGTACTCGGGCGTCAGCTCGACCGCCTCGACGGTGCCGCCGCGATGCACGTTCGAACGGAACTCGTCGCCGCTCGCACTGCGTCGCATCGCCGCGACAACGCGGTCGCCGACGACGAGGGCACGGATGTCGCGGCCCCTGCTCTCCTTGATGAAGCGCTGGATCAGCACGTTCTGCTTCGTCGAGTGCAGCGTCTCGATGATCGCCTCGGCGACCTTGACCTCGGGAGCGAGGATCACGCCGATTCCCTGCGTGCCCTCGAGCAGCTTGATGACGACAGGCGCTCCCCCGACCCGTTCGATCGCGGGCCGCACGTCGGCGCGATTGCGCACGAACGCCGTCGCGGGCATGCCGATGTTGTGGCGGGAGAGGATCTGGTTCGCGCGCAGCTTGTCGCGCGAGTTCGTGATGCCGTTCGCGGTGTTCGGCGTGTAGACGTCCATCTGCTCGAACTGCCGCACGACCGCGGTGCCGAAGTAGGTCACCGAGTTGCCGATGCGCGGCAGCACGGCGTCGTAGTCGGAGAGCCGGCGACCGCGGTACTGCAGGTCGGGTTCCGGCCCCGAGAGGTCGATGGCGAAGCGCAGCGTGTCGAGCACCTTGACCTCGTGACCGCGCTGCTGGGCGGCCGTGCGGAGTCGTTGGGTGGAGTACGCCTGCGGGGCGCGCGAGAGGATCGCCAGTTTCATCGTGTGCCCCTGCGAAGATGGTGGAGTGATCGAGCCCGTCTATTCAAACACCATCGCAGGATGGCGCGAATGGGTGAGCCTGCCCGGAGCTGGAGTTCCCTGGATCAAAGCGAAGCTCGACACGGGTGCGCGCACCTCGTCGCTGCACGCCTTCGACCTCGAAGAGGTGCAGCGGGGCGCCGGGTCGATCGTGCGATTCGGGGTGCACCCGTGGCAGAACTCCGACGAAGACGCCGTCGTCGTCGAGTGCCCCGTGCACGACCGGCGATCGGTGCGCAGCTCCTCGGGCCACACCGAAGAGCGCATCGTCGTGCTCATGGACGTCGTGCTCATGGGCCGCACCATGACGGCGGAGGTGACGCTCACCAACCGCGACGAGATGGGCTTCCGCATGCTCATCGGGCGCGAGGCGCTGCGGCAGGGCTTCATCGTCGACTCGGCCCGCTCCTTCGTCGGCGGGCGCGCGCCCCGCGGCATCCGTCGGCGCAATCGCGGCCGCACCACTGCGAACGCCTGAGCCGTGACCGCTCCCCCTGCGGTGGCCGTCGCCGCTCGCGCCCCTCGCTGGCGCCGACTCGTCGGCAGCCCGCTCGCGTGGGCGGCGATCTGCCTCGCACTCGTCGTGCCGTGGGCGCTCGCCGGCCAGGTGATGGAACTGATCCCGTACCTGCTCATGCTCGTCGGCGGCTGGCTGTGCGGCTTCTCATTCGTCAATGCGACGTTGCGAATGACACCGGTGCGTCGAGGCGTGATGGTGCACGTGATCGGCGCGATCGTGGTCGCGGTGTTCGTCGTGACAGCCGTCGAGTTCGGCGGGTCGTTGCTCTCGACGGCGCCGGCGTGGGCCCGCAGTTCGTTCGTGATCGTGCAGTTCGCCGCGATCCCCGCGGCGGGCTGGATCTGGCTCGGCCTGATCTCCCGCATCTCCACCGCCGCGGGATCCCCGAAGGCGAAGCCCACGGCGGTGACGCCCGAGTGGGTGCGCGCTGAGGGCGGCCACGGCTCCGAGGTGCGATTCTCAGCAGTGCCGATCACAATGCGCGCCCTCACGACCGCCATCGTCGTCATCGTCGCCGTCATGAGCAGTGTCGCGGCTCTCGCGCTCATCGCGGCGGGCGACCTCGTCTACGTCTTCGGTGCGAGATTCGCGATCATCATCGTCGGGGTCGTCTTCGCTCTTCCGGCCTACTTCGTCTTCGTCACGATCACGCGGCGACGCACTGTCAAGGGCACCGTGGGCTTCGGCAACGATCGGCTCTGGCTCACGATCGGCGGCGATGCGACGACGGTCGTCCCGTTCGGCGACCTCGAGCGTCTCGTCTGGCGATGCCGCAGCGACTATGCCCGTCTCGAGGTGCGCGGGGCGGGCATCGACGTCTCACTCGTCACGGGCATCGCCAAGCCGGCGCCGGGCACGACCGCCGAGCTCCCCGCCCTGCCCCGCCGGGTGCTCGGCCGACTGCACGACGACGGGTTGGTGGTCGAACGCACTCGTCGGGGTGAGGTGCTCACGTTCCGTCGATCCGGCTGAACCGGTCGAGCGACATCGGATGCCCCGAATCGCAGGATTCGGGGCACCCGATTTCGAGGTGTCAACGATCAGCCGCAGCTGCGCGCCTCATAGGCGACGATGGTCGTCGCGGTCACGCCGTCGGACAGTCGCTCGGCCTCGACGGTCACCGTACCGGCCGGCACGGCCACGTCACGGACGTTGAACGCTGAGGTCGCGAACTTCCCCGCGGCGACACTCGCGAACTCCTTCTCGCCGTACGCGGAACGGACGGTGAGCGCGATCGGTCCGGACTCGCCGTTGCCGACGCGCACGGCGACGAACGCCTTCGACGCGATGCATCGGGTCTCGACGACCGCGTCGACCTCGAGCGTCGGTTCGGGTTCACCGCAGTCCAGCTCGGCATCGGCCCAGTCCGCTCGGTCCCACCATTCCGCCTGACCGGCAGGCGAACCGGCGGCGTTCGGATCGACCTCGAGCGAGAGGATGCCGACGCCGGTCGTATCGACGCTGACGGCCTTGGCCTGGCCCTTGAGCATGGCTCCGCTGTCGAAGAGCACCTCGCCATCGGCCGTGACCCTGAAGATCACGTTCGGGCTCGCGCCGGCCTTGTTCATGATGTCGTCGATGCCGACGACCGCGGTGAACGCACTGCATCGTCCGCCGAGGTTGAACGCGACCGTCGTCGGCGAGTTCACGCCGAGGCCCTTCTCGTACTGGACCCCGGCGAGCCGGATCGGCGCTCCATCGCCGGCGGCGGGCTCGCCGATCTCGGTGTCCCGCTCGATCGGTCCATACGCCGAATTGAGCTTCACCGAGGCGAACGGCAGATCCGATAGGAAGTGGGTTCCTGCGGAGGGAGGCTCTGGAAGCTCGGCGGCCGCGGCGTCGTGTGCTGCCTGCGCCCGGCCCGCGAGCGCGACGATGTCGCCCTCGGGCTCGGTCAGGAACGCCGACGTGTCGGTCGAGCCGGTGAACTCGGCGCCGACGGCGTACCAGTCGATGGACTGCGGGGCGTTCCCGGTTTCGAACGACGTCTGGATGCTCTGGAAGAAGCGCTCCCAGCGATCCGTGTAGTAGGTGCCGACGAGGCCTTGCCACTCACGGTTCGCGTAGTCGTTCAGGCCGGCGTTCACGGCGCTTCGATCGCCCCAGGTGGTGACCACGGCGCGAGCATCGAACTCGAGCCGATCCGCTTCGGCTTCGTCGGCGGCAGCTGCACGGGCATCCGCGATCCAGCGCCCGAACAGCATCTGCGGCTGGGTGCCCGAGATGTCGTCGAGGAGCTGCATGTTCGCGAGCCACTCCTCGCTCAACTGGGTGAATGCGGTGCGATCGCGGTTGCCGTATGCCTGCTGCAGCTGCGGAAGCAGGGTTCGCGAGGTGTTGGCGGTCACCTGTCGCGCCACATCCATCAGGTCGTACCGGTAGCTCGGAAGATCCGATGCGGCCGGTGCTGCGGCGAGCAGGTGATCGAGCGCCTCGGCGAACCGCTCGGGGTCGTAGGCGAAACCGGTCGGCGACCACGACGCCGCGGCTGCGGCCGAGAGCGAGGGTTGGTCGGCGTACAGGCTGTCCTGCGCCTCGGCGAAGCTGTCGTTCGTGGGCAGCGTGTACGCCGTCTCGGCGAGGATGCGCCACGCGGCCTTCAGCTCGGGGTCGTCAGTGCCGTAGCGACGCTCGGTCCACTCGTCGAACCAGGCGTTCACATCGACCGGGTCATCTCGCCAGGCCAGGCCGGCGAAGAACTCGATCGCGACCGGGTTGTTGAGCCCGCCCTCGGGAAGCGCGGCGATGCCGTCGAGCTTGCTGCCCGCCTTGGTGCGCAACTGCGTGAACCGCTCGTTCCAGACCTTCACCTCCGCGCCCATGGTCGTGTGGCCGCCGTAGTTCCAGATCGTGCCGAAGGCGTACGGGATGCCACTCCACTGCGACTCGAGGTTGTCGCGGATCCCGTATCGGTCGGAGAGCCCGTCGACGATGAACGTCGTCTCGGGGTCGACTGCTGCGGCGACATCGGCGGGCGGGTTGCTCTGCCAACCGAGCAGCACCCACGTCGCACCGGGCTGCGCGGTCTGCAGCGCCGTCTCGATGGCGCGCGAAGCGGCGGGCACGTCCACCTGGCCGCGTTGCCCGCCCTCGTGCAGCACGTCCATCTTGTAGGCGGTCGATGCGCCGAGCAGTCGTTCAGAGGCGCCGTAGAACGCGTCGGCCACGGCCGGGAACACCGGCGAGTTCGGGTCGAGCCAGCCCGGGCGCTGGAAGCCGACCCAGCCGCCCTGCGGCTCGACCCGCGAGCCGGCGTTGCGTGCGGCGAAGTCGGTCGGCACCGTGCCGAAGTAGCCGGGGAGCACCGGCGTGATGTCGAGCTCGCGGAGCCGGTCGGCGATCTTGCGCCCGAGCTCGGTGCGCTGCTCGAGCAGTGCGTCGCTCGTGCCGGCCGGATAGCTCGACATGTTCTGCAGCAGCCACCACGGCTGGTGCGACGGCAGTGGGATCCAGGAGCGTGCCTCATCGGCCGAGTAGCCGAACTGCTGCAGCACCTCGAAGTACACCGCCTCGGACCCGACCGGCATGAACACCTCGTTGAAGCCGAGCGCGGCGAGCTCGTCGATCTCGCGCTCCCACTGCTCCCAACTGCGGTACGCCCCCGTGTAGCCGTCTTCCGTGTCGTTGCCGTAGAAGCGGTGGCTCACGTTCGCCGTCGACGAGATGGGCTGTTGCGGGAGCGGCAGCTCGGCATCCCGGTCGACGTTACGAATGTTCCAGGAGACGTTCTGGCCGATGCTGCCGAGGTAGGCGTTCAGGCCGGCGAGCGCGGTGCCCGATGTCGTCGCGGCGATGCGGATCCGTCCGTCGACGGTGCTGACCTCGTAGCGGTCGGCGCCGTCGACCGGTGCGAGCGAAGTGAAGTCGATGCCATCGGCTCCCGTGCCGATCAGACGTGCCGCAGCGTCGCGAGCTGGTGCGAAGCCGTCGTCGGTGACGATCGGACCGGCCGTCGTCGCCGGTCGCTCGTGCGCGCTGGCGGACGCGGCGAACGCGGATGAGGCGACGAGTGGAGCGACGAGCAACGCTGCAGTCAGCACAGCGACCAGACTCACTCGACGTTGAGTGGAGGGGAACATCAGATTCGGGCCCTTTCGAGAGATCGCATGGGAAGCCGACGGCGGGATGCTACGACGCAATGGAATCAGCTGGGCACGAATAACGCAAGGACAATTTTAAATTGACGGTGCGATATAATTCATCGTGGATCTGGAGGGTGCGGCCATGACAGTCGTCAGAACGGGCGGCACATCGATCGTCAAGCGGGTCAACACCGGGCGAGTCCTGGCAGACCTTCGCCGGCGCGAGGCCCCGGCGCGCATCATCGAGATCGCCGAGGCCATCGGGCTCGCCCGACCGACCGTCGCCCAGATCGTCGATGACCTCGTCACCACCGGTTGGCTTCACATGCACGAGAGCCTCGAGACGGTCGGTCGCCCCGCTGTCAGGGTCTCGCTCAACGTCAGGCGAGTGACCTCCCTCGGCCTCGACGTCGGACCGCATCGCATCGTCGCGCAGGTGCGCGATGGGTCCGGGCAGCTGCTCGGCGGGGCAGAACTGCGGCACGACGTCCGCGAAGGTCGTGCCCTCCTCGACCTCGCACTGAAGGTCGTCGCAGAGACGCTCGAGTCCGCAGGAATCGCGCCGACCGACCTCGCGGCAGCCTGCGTCGCGAGCATCGGCGTCGTCGACCATGCCACTGGTCGCATCCACGTCGTCCGCGAGATCGACGGGTGGGAGCAGATCGATGTCGGCGCCGAGCTCGGTGCCGTGCTCGGTTGCGCCGTCCGCGTCGACAATGACGCGAACCTCGCGGCCCGCGCGATGCTCGCACTCGATGAGACGCCCGCATCGTTCATGACGATGCAATGGGGCGAGCGGGTGGGCGCAGGTCTCGTGCTCGATCGGCGCCTGTTCAGGGGCGGGAACTCGGCCGCCGGGGAGATCGGCTCCTTGCCGGTGCGCGACCCGTGGGCGGGCGAATGGGCGAGCCTCGAGCAGGTGATCGGTTCGAAGCGCATCGGAGAGATCGCCCGTCTCTTCGCCGCGCGCGACCCGGATGGTTCGTTCGCGGCCGGAGTCGATGACGTCGATCCCACCGAGTACGTGTTCCGGAAGGCCGCGGAGGGCAACCGGACCGCCGAGCTCATCATCGACGAGATCGCCGACGTCGCGATCGGGGCGATCGCCCCGATCGCGCTCGCACTCGACCTGAACTGCATCTACGTCACGGGCGGTATCGCGCGCGGAGGCGCGGTGCTCGCGGGCGCACTCGAACGCCGGTTGCACGGCAAGACCCTGGTTCCGATCGGAGTCAGGATCTCACCGTTCGCCGAAGACACGGTCGTTCGTGGTGCCGGTTCGGCCGCCGCCGACGATGCCTGGAATCGGGTCCTCACCGAAGAGCTCGGCGCCGTCGCGCTTCAGTCGGCTGCCGGGGCCTGACCCCGACAGCCTCCCGTCGAATCAGATCACGCCGTCGGAGAGTGCCGTCGGGTTGCCGAAGCGGTGGTTGGTAATCGAGATCGCCTGCTCGTGCAGGAACGGCAGCAGCTCGACACGGCCCGAGGGCGTGACGGGGTGCGCCCACACCGCGACATCCGGAGTGCCGTCGATCGCCTCGGCCAAGGCGGATGCCCCGCCGCCGACGAGTCGCACGCGCGGCGTCGTGATGCCGCCCTTGGCCGCGCGGCCGAGCCACGCGGAGTCACCCTCGCGCACGACGCGGAAGTCGCGCGCCGAGAGCAGCGTGCGCACACCCTTCGGCAGCTCAACCGCGGTCGAGACCGTGAGGGGCGACTTCGCGAGCAGGCCGGCCGCGATGACGCGGAGTCCCTCGGCGAGGCTCGCCTGCTCGCCGATGCGCACGGTCACGGGCAGCGGCCGGTAGCGGAAGAGATTGCGTTCGACACCGACGCCCGACACGTCCTTCACGACGCCGTACTCCTCGGCCCACGCGAGCTCGTCCGAGAGCGCCGAGCGGCGCAGCACGTCGAACGCGTCGTAGTCGAGCGCCGACTGCGACGCCTCGATGAGCTCGGCGACGCGCTTCTCGAGCCCGCGCAGGTGCAGGGTGCTCGATGACGTGCCGTGCTGCGGCAGCCACTCGCCGAGGCCGAACAGGTAGTTCGGGCCACCGGCCTTCGCGCCCGCGCCGACCGCTGAGCGCTTCCAGCCGCCGAAGGGCTGGCGCTCGACGATCGCGCCGGTGATGCCGCGGTTGACGTAGAGGTTGCCGGCCTCGACCCGGTCGAACCAAGTGCCGAGCTCGTGCGCGTCGAGCGAGTGCAGGCCGGCGGTCAGGCCGTAGTCGACGGCGTTCTGCAGGCGGATGGCCTCGTCGAGGTCCTTCGCGTGCATGATGCCGAGCACGGGGCCGAAGAACTCGGTGAGGTGGAAGTACGAGCCGGGCGCGACGCCAGTGCGGATGCCCGGCGACCAGAGCCGGCCGGTGTCGTCGAGCTGCTGCGGCTCGACGAGCCATTCCTCGCCGATGCCGAGCTGGGTGAGCGCGTGCAGCAGCTTGCCGTTCGCGGGCTCGACGATGGGGCCCATCTGGCTCGTCGCCTGCTCGGGCCAGCCGACCCGCAGCGAGCGGGTGGCGTCGACGAGCTGGCGGCGGAACCGCTCGGACTTCGCGACGGAGCTCACGAGGATCACGAGCGAAGCGGCCGAGCACTTCTGGCCGGCGTGGCCGAAGGCACTCTTCACGACATCGGATGCCGCCAGGTCGAGGTCGGCCGACGGCGTCACGATGATCGCGTTCTTGCCGCTCGTCTCGGCGAGCAGCGGCAGGTCCTTGCGGAACGAGCGGAAGAGCTGCGCCGTCTCGTACGCACCCGTGAGGATCACCCGGTCGACCGCGGGGTGGGAGACGAGCTCCTTGCCGAGTTCGCGTTCGCCGATGTCGACGAGCGTGAGGAGCTCGCGCGGGATGCCGGCCTCCCACAGCGCCTCGACCATGACCGCACCCGAACGCTGGGCGAGCTTCGCGGGCTTGATGATGACGCCCGAGCCCGCGGCGAGCGCGGAGAGCACGCCGCCGGCCGGGATCGCGACCGGGAAGTTCCACGGAGGCGTGATGACCGTGAGCTTCGAGGGCACGAAGACGGCGCCCTGCACGTGGTCGAGCTCGCGGGCGCGCTCGGCGTAGTAGTGCGCGAAGTCGATCGCCTCGCTGATCTCGGGGTCCGACTCGGCGATCGTCTTGCCGGTCTCTGCGGCCATGACCTCGATCAGCCGATCGCGGTTCGCGGCGAGCGCGTAGCCTGCGCGGTGCAGCACGGCGGCTCGCTCGGCCCCGGGCAGCTGACCCCACGCGCGGCCGCGGGCGGCGACGGTCTGCACGACCCGCTCCAAGGTCGCGGCGTCGTCGATGCGCGCAGCAGCGATCGTCGCGACGCCGAGCGTCGACCCGGGCACCCGCTCGAGGATGCGGCGGCCCCACTCTCGGTTGGCCGCGAGGGCCGGGTCGGTGTCGGGCTCGTTGCGGAAGCCGGGCGTCACGCCATAGCCGGCGGGGGCAGCGGATGCCGCGGCATCCGTCAGCTCGGCGCCGTCGATGCCGGAGGATCCGCGAGTGATGCCGAGCACGACGCTCGTGAGCGAGGCGTCGTCGTCGTTCGGGAGACCGGGCGCCGGGGCATCCGGAATCGTCATCGCGGCCGCGAGCGTCTCGTCGGTCCACTCGGTGTGGCGGTTCTGGGTGCGGTTCGGCGCGGGCGCCTGGGCGACCGTCGGCTCGAGCGCCGCGAGCGAGGCGAGGTAGCGGGCCTGCTCGCGCTGGAACAGCGGCTCGCTCGCGGCGAGCTCGAACACGGCCGACATGAAGTTCTCCTGGCTCGCGTTCTCTTCGAGGCGGCGGATCAGGTAGGCGATGGCCACGTCGAACTCGCTCGGGTTCACGACGGGCGTGTAGAGCAGCAGATTGCCGACGTCACGGCGCACGGCCTCGGCCTGGCCGGTCGCCATGCCGAGCAGCATCTCGAACTCGACACGCGACTCGACACCGCGCTCGCGGGCGGTGAGCCAGGCGTGAGCGACGTCGAAGAGGTTGTGGCCGGCGACGCCGAGCTTGACCGCGTCGGTGCGCTCAGGCGTCATCGACCAGTCGAGCACGCGCTTGTAGTTGGTGTCGGAGTCCTGCTTCGAGTCGTAGGTCGCGAGCGGCCAGCCGTGCACGGCCGCGTCGACGTGCTCCATGGCGAGGTTCGCACCCTTGACGACGCGCACCTTGATGGGGGCGCCGCCCTGTGCGCGACGGTTCTTCGCCCACGCCGTGAGCTCCTGCATCGCGCCGAGCGCGTCGGGCAGGTAGGTCTGCAGCACGATGCCGGCCTCGAGCCCGCGCAGCTGCGGCTGGTCGAGCAGGGTCGTGAAGACCGCGATCGTCAGGTCGAGGTCGCGGTACTCCTCCATGTCGAGGTTGATGAACTTGCCTCTGCTGGCTGAGCCTGTCGAAGCCTTCGCCGCGAGCTCGTAGAGCGGGGTGAGCTTCGCGACGACCTTCGCGACGGCCTCGTCGAACGACCACATCGAGAGCTGGCTGACGACGCTCGAGACCTTGATCGACACGTAGTCGACGTCGTCGCGGGCGAGGAACTCGTAGGTGCCCGCGAGTCGCCGATCCGCTTCCTCTTCACCGAGCACGGCCTCGCCGAGCAGGTTCAGGTTCAGGCGGTTGCCCGACTCGCGGAGCGTCGCGATCGCCGGGCCGAGCTTGTCGGGCGTGGCGTCGAGCACGAGGTGGCCGACCATGGCGCGCAGCACCCGTCGGGCGATCGGGATGACGATCCACGGCAGCACCGGCGCGACGACGCCGCCGACGCGGATCGCGGCCTTCAAGTACCAGGGCAGGAACTTCGGCGTGAGCTTCGCGACCTGCTCGAGGTTGCGGCCGGCGACGCCGAGGTCTTCGGGGCGCATGACGCCGTCGACGAAGCCGACCGTGAAGTCGAGCCCGCGCGGGTCCTTCAGCACGCCGGCGAGGCGCTCGGCGGCCGGATCGGCGGGGTGGTCCGCGCTCTCGGCCAGCCAGCGGCGCACGAGGGCGACGACGTGATCGGTGTTCGGCCGGGCGAGCGCGTCGACATTCGACATGGTCACGAGGGTACTGTCCTTTGCTTCGTGCGCGCCGGGGGGTCACGCGCCTGTCGGGTTCAGTATGCGCCGCGACATCCGTTCGGTAAAGCGAATGAATCTGAACGATACTGTTCAGAAGAGCCGAAAGATTACGGATGTCCCGGAGGTACCCATGCTCGACGTGCGAAGACTGCGGCTGCTCGTGGAACTCAGCGACCGCGGCACGCTCTCGGCCGTTGCCGATGCGCTCTCGTACAGCCCGTCGTCGGTGTCGCAGCAGCTCAGCCAGCTCGAGCGCGAAGCCGGGGTGCCGCTGCTCGTGCAGGTCGGGCGCCGTGTGCAGCTGACCCCGCAGGCCGAGGTGCTCGTGGGGCATGCCCGCGCCGTGCTCGACCGGCTCGAGGAGGCCGAATCCGAGGTGGCGCGCTCGCTCACCACGGTCGGCGGCACCGTGCGCATCGCCGTGTTCCAGTCGGCGGCGCACGCCGTGGTGCCGCAGGCGCTCACCCTGCTGCGCGCCGAGCATCCCGACCTGCGGGTCGAGGTCACCGAGCGCGAACCCGACGTCGGCCTGTTCGAGGTGTCGGCGCGCGACTTCGATCTCGTGATCGCCGAGCAGTACCCCGGCCACACGCGCGCGCACCGCGAGGAGCTCGACCGCGTGCACCTCGTCGCCGACGCGATCCGGCTCGCGCTGCCGCCGCATCCGTCGCGCGGGCTGAGGACGCCACTTGTCGGAATGCCCGACGCAGAGCGACCACATGCGTCGTCTCGACGGGGAACCGGTCCTGCGGAACCATCGCCGCTCGCCGCGGCATCCGGCATGCCCTGGGTGCTCGAACCCGTGGGCACGGCCTCGCGCGACTGGGCGGAGCAGCTCTGCCGCGACGCGGGCTTCGAGCCCGACGTACGGTTCGAGACGGCCGACCTCATGGCGCACATCCGCCTGATCCGCTCGGGCAACGCGGTGGGCCTTCTGCCCGACCTCGTGTGGGCGGGTGAGGCGCCGAGCGTGACGCTCGTCGACCTGCCGGGGCATCCCGAGCGCGAGGTGTTCACCTCGACCCGGCTCGCGGCGGCCGCTCGACCGGCCGTCGTCGCCTGCCGAGACGCCCTCGTGCGTGCCGCACGCGCGACGGCGACGCCTTCGGCCCACTGACGCCTTCGGTGGATACGCTGTGCGCATGTCACGAACGCTGCAGCGCCTCGCACTGTCCGGCACGATCCTGCTCGCGGCGACGTTGCTCACCGCGTGCGCCGGCAACCCGGGCGGCGAACCGACCGAGCCGGTCGACCCCGTCGGCACCTGGGGCGATGCCGCCACGGCCGACGAGCCCTCGCTCGTGCTCGGCGACGACGGCGCGCTGACCGGCACCGACGGCTGCAACCGCCTGATCGGCACGTGGACCGCCGAGGCCGACACGGTCACCTTCGTCGAGGTCGCCTCGACGCGCATGATGTGCGAGGGCGTCGACACGTGGCTCTCGGCGCTCGCGACCGGCACGGTCGACGGCGACACGCTCACGGTCTTCGACGAGTCGGGCGAGGAGATCGGCACGCTCGAACGCGCGAGCGCCGACGAGGCGACCCCTGATGCCTCGATCACGCCCTCCGCCGACCCTGCCCTGTTCATCGGCACCTGGGGCACCGCGACCACCGACACCGCCC
The DNA here is from genome assembly GCF_036576125.1 of Agromyces sp. CCNWLW203. Classification (NCBI taxonomy): domain Bacteria; kingdom Bacillati; phylum Actinomycetota; class Actinomycetes; order Micrococcales; family Microbacteriaceae; genus Agromyces; species Agromyces sp. CCNWLW203. Next base: position 797,905 of record NZ_JAZHYX010000001.1, read on the forward strand.
CGGGCGAGCCCTTCATCGTCATCGCCGAAGACGGCACCGCGACCGGCAGCGACGGCTGCAACGGGTTCGGCGGCATGACCTGGACCGTCGACGGCGCCACGATCACGTTCACCGGTGGCGCGATGACCCTCATGGCCTGCGAGGGCGTCGACCAATGGTTGAACCAGCGCTCGACGGCAACGGTCGACGGCGACACGATGACGTTCTTCGACGAGTCGGGCGCCGAGATCGGCACGCTGCCCCGCACGGCGTAGCGGTCACCCCCGAGCGGATGCCTCCGCGAAGCGCTCGGCCTGCATCGCGAGGAAGTCGAGCACCTCGGCAGGCCCCTCGACGCGGTAGCGCACGCCGCGCGGCATCCACATGAGGGCCATCGAGAGGTTCTCGACCGAGTCGGCCTCGAGCGGCCACGCGCAGTGCCCGCCGTCGATCGCCACGACGTCGCGCCCGTACCAGCCGAGGTGCTCGACGAGCTCCGCCTGCGGCAGCTCGGCGATGACGCGTGCCTTGACGCTCCGGTCGCGCCAGCGCACCGCAGCTTCGACCCGCGCCCGAGCATCGTCGTCGCTCACCGGCCGCGGCTCGAACCGCACCCGCGTCGGGAAGACGTCGCTCATGCGGTCGAGCCGGAACGTGCGCCAGTCCTCGCGCTGGCGATCCCACGCGAGCAGGTACCAGCGCCGGGCCACCGGCACGAGCCGGTACGGCTCGACCACTCGGGCCGACGCCTCGCCGGTGGCACCCGTGTAGGTGAAGCGCAGCCGCTCGGAGTCGCGGCAGCCGAGGGCGAGGAGGCCGAGCAGTTCGGCGTCGACCTCGGGGGTCGGGCGGCGCGAGCGCGCCGACCCGGGCCCGCCGGCCCCCGTCGCCGCGTGCGACTGCAACGCCTCGATGCGGCGGCGCAGGGCGGGCGGCAGCACCTGCTCGATCTTCGCGAGGGCACTGATGGTCGTGTGCTCGGCCCCGCGCAGCCCCGCCGTCGCCTGGGAGCGAAGGCCGACGGCGATCGCGACCCCTTCGTCGTCGCTCAGCAGCAGGGGCGGCAGCCCGGTGCCGGCCTCGAGGCGGTAGCCGCCGGCCGAGCCGCGCGCCGACTCGATGCCGTAGCCGAGCTCGCGCAGCCGGTCGACGTCGCGCCGCAGCGTGCGGTCGGAGACGCCGAGGCGGTCGACGAGTTCGCGCGCCGACCAGTGCCGGTGGCTCTGCAGCAGGGAGAGCAGTTCGAGGGTTCGCGAGGTCGTTGCGGCCATGCTCCAAGTTTCTCATTCATGCGGACAGAAACTGACCGGATGCCTCGAGAAACTGAGGTCATGACGAACCAGATGATCTCCGCTCAGGGCCTCACGAAGACGTTCCCCGCCAAGGGGAAGGTCGTCGAGGCCGTCCGTTCCGTCGACCTCGAGGTCGGCGCCGGCGAGCTCGTCGCCTTCCTCGGCCCGAACGGCGCCGGCAAGTCGACGACGCTTCGCATGCTCACGACCCTGCTGCCGCCGACGAGCGGCGAGGCGATGGTCGCGGGCTCCGACATCCGCCGCGACCCCGCCGGCGTGCGCCGCCGCATCGGCTATGTCGGGCAGGGCAGCTCGGGCGGCCACACCCAGCGTGTGCGCGACGAACTGTACGCCCAGGGCGCCTTCTACGGCATGGGCCGCCGCGAGACGCGGGCGCGCGCCGCCGAGCTCATCGAGTCGCTCGAGCTCGGCCAGGTCGCCGGCCGGCAGGTGCAGTCGCTCTCGGGCGGCCAGAAGCGCCGGCTCGACATCGCGCTCGGCCTCATCCACCGGCCCGAGCTGCTCTTCCTCGACGAGCCGTCGACGGGCCTCGACCCGCACAGCCGTGCGAACCTGTGGGAGCACATCGTCGACCTCCGCCGCGAGACGGGCACGACGATCTTCCTGACGACCCACTACCTCGACGAGGCCGACCAGCTCGCCGAGCGCGTGATGGTGATGGATCACGGCCAGGTCATCGCCGACGACACCGCCTGGGCGCTCAAGGAGTCGCTCGCGGGCGACCGCGTGAGCCTCGCCTTCGAGACGGCGGCGGATGCCGCGGCAGCCGCCGCCCGCATCGGCGGCGAGGCCTCGGGGCCGATCGTCACGGTGACCGCTCCCGGCGGCGATCGGGCACTGCCCCGCTACATCCGCTCGCTCGGCGATGCCGGACTCGACGTCGTCGCGGCGACCCACCGACAGCCGACCCTCGACGACGTGTTCCTCGCCCTCACCGGCCGCACGCTCCGCGAGGCCGCGCACGCCGAGCCCGCGGCGGCCGAGCCCGCGGCACTCGCTGGTTGAGGAACGCCCGACGAAGGAGGACGTGTCTCGAAACCCACCCCGATCAACAAGAGGTTTCGAGACGGCCCTGGCGGGCCTCCTCAACCCGCGATTCCACCAACGACACGAAGGAGCAACTCCCATGACCACCATCGACACCACCGCCCGCCCCACCGGATTCGTGCGCGACACCGCCGCGGTCTTCGTGCGCGAATCCCGACCGCTCGTGCGCGACCCGTTCAGCGTGATGTTCTCGCTCGTGCAGCCGCTCGTCTTCCTCGGCCTGTTCGGCCCGCTGCTCATCGGCGCCTCGGGCGGCGACGCCGCGGGCACGCTGCAGTGGTTCGTGCCGGGCATCCTCGTCATGGTCGCGCTGTTCGGCACGGCCTCGACGGGCGCGAACCTGCTGTTCGAGATGCAGACCGGCTCGCACGAGCGCACGCTCGTGGCGCCGCTCTCGCGCAGCGCCCTGCTCGTCGGCCGTGCGCTCAAGGAGGTCGTGCCGCTCGTCATCCAGGGCACGATCGTCGTGCTCGTCGCCGTGCCGTTCGGCTTCTCGCTCGACGTGCCGGGCCTCGTCGCCGGCCTCGCGGTGCTCGCCGTCTTCGGCATCGGCTTCGGGGCACTCAGTTACTCGCTCGCCCTCGCCTGCCGCAACCGCGACTGGATGTTCTGGATGGTGCACCAGACGCTGCTGTTCCCGCTGATGATCCTCTCGGGCATGCTGCTGCCGCTCGAGGACGGCCCCGCCTGGATGCAGGTCGCCGCGGCGATCAATCCGCTGAGCTACCTCGTCGGCGCCGAGCGGGCGCTGCTCTCGGGCGATTTCGGCGCTCCCGCCGTCGTCGGCGGCGCGATCGCGGCCGCCGTGACGTGCGCGATCGGCATCGTAGTCGGGGTGCGGGCGATGAAGCGCGCGGCCTGAGGCCCCTGCAGCGAGGGCGAGCGGATGCCGCATCTGCTCGCCCTCGTCGTGCTCCCGGTCGCGTGAGTTTGACCCTCACGCGACGTGAGGATTCAGGCTGTCTCACATGCCTGATTACTTCGATGCATTCGAGATGAGCCCCGTTCCCGACGGCCCCGACGCGGTCGCGCCGGATCCCTTCCTCGGCATCTATGCGATGCCCATGTTCGTGAAGATCCCGACGAGAGACCTGCGCGCGTCGACCGAGTTCTGGGTCGACGGGCTCGGCTTCGTCGAGCTGTTCAGCGTTCCCGGGCAGATCGTGCATCTGCGACGGTGGGCGTTCCAGGACGTCCTGCTCGTTCCGGCGGACGACGATGCGGCCCCGTCAGCGGCGCCGACGGTGCACGTGTTCGTCTCCTGCGTCCTCGGTCAGCTCGAGTCGGTCGCCGACGCTTGCCGAGAGCTGTCACCGGATTCGGTGACCGGGCCGTACGACACGGCGTGGAGAACGCGCGACATCGCGGTCGTCACCCCTGAGGGGGCGCACGTCACGTTCACGGCGGCGACGCCGTTCACGCCCGACAGCGACGTGGGGCGCGATTTCGCATCCGTCGGGATCTTCGCCCCGGGCGACGCCGAAGGAGGAGCACAATGACAACGATGGTTCACAACGAGACCGATGAGGATGCCACGGTCGGCGTCGCCGCCGACCTCCTCGGACTGACCGTGCGCACGCTCCACCACTGGGACGAGATCGGTCTCGCATCGCCGTCTCACCGCACGCCCGCCGGCTATCGCCTCTACACCTGGGACGATCTCGAGCGTCTCAGCAGGGTCGTGGCGTACCGCGAGGCCGGCCTCACGCTCGACGCGATTCGCGACGTGCTCGATGACGCGACCGCGGAGATCGGAGACACGCTGCGCGAGCAGCGGGCGCAGCTGGCCGAGCGGATCCACGATCTGCAGCAGCTCGACGAACGGCTCGAGCGTATGACCGACGCGCACGAGCGCGGCATCCTGATGGGCGACGACGAGCAGCGCGAGGTCTTCGGCGACGACTGGGATCCGCAGCAATCGCGCGCGGCCCGCTTCGTCTGGGGAGGCTCGCGGCAATGGGCGCAGTTCGCGGAGCGTTCCGCCTCCCGCTCGAAGAGCCAGTGGCGTGAGCTCTCCGAGTCCATGTCCGCGCTCCAGCGAGACCTCGCCGATGCGGTGGGCCGTGGCGTCGAGCCGGCAAGCGAGGAGGCCGATGAACTCGTCGAGCGCCATCGGGAGTTGTTCTCGAACTTCTTCCCGCTGACGCGGCAGATGCAGGTGTGCCTGGGCCGGATGTTCGAGGCCGACGAAGGATTCTCGTCGTACTACAACGGGATCGGAGACGGCCTCGCGACCTGGTTCTGTCAGAGCATCGACGAATCGGCGCGCCACCACGGCATCGACCCCGAGACCGCGACCTGGGAGTAGCTCGCGGTCGCCCACCTGCAGGGCGCGCGCCGCACCGCTGGTCGGGGCGTTCGCCTACGCTCGTGACATGCCCCTCCCCTGCACCGAGCACGACGTCGTGATCCTCGGCGGTGGCCACAACGGCCTGACCGCAGCCGCCTATCTCGCCCGCGCCGGCAAGCGGGTGCTGCTGCTCGAGCGCAGCGACCATCTCGGCGGCGCCGCCGTCTCGGCCGAGGCGTTCGAGGGCGTCGATGCGCGCCTCTCGCGCTACTCGTATCTCGTGAGCCTGCTGCCCCCGCGCATCATCGACGACCTGAGTCTCGACGTGCGGCTCGTGCGTCGCCGCTTCTCGTCGTACACGCCCGACCCGGCCGACCCCGCGCGCGGCCTGCTCGTCGACAACGAGGCCCCGCCGACGGGCCCGGGAAGCACGGCGGCCGCCTTCGCCCGCATCGACGCCGAGCCCGATTCCGCGGCGTGGCAGGCGTTCTACGCCGACACCGCCAGGGTGGCCGAGCGTCTCTTCCCGACCCTCACCGAACCGCTGCCGACCCGCGCCGAGGCGCGAGAGCTGTTCGCTGATGAACGGCTCTGGCGGGAGTTCGTCGAGCGGCCGCTCGGCGAGGTGATCGACGCCCGCTTCACGAGCGACCTCGTGCGCGGCGTCGTCGCGACCGACGGGCTCATCGGCACCTTCACCGAGCTCGACGACCCGTCGCTCGATGCGAACCGCTGCTTCCTGTACCACGTGATCGGCGGCGGCACTGGCGACTGGGACGTGCCGGTCGGCGGCATGGGCGCGGTCACGGGCGAGCTCGCACGAGCGGCCCGCGAGGCCGGTGCCGAGCTCGTCACCGGCGCCCAGGTCGTCGCGGTCGACCCCGCGGGCGGCGAGGTGCGCTGGCGACAGGCCGGCGACGAAGTCGAGCGGATGTCGCAGGCCCACGTCGTCCTCGCGAACGTCGCGCCGGCCGTGCTCGACCGGCTGGTCGAGGCGGGCGCGAAGGCGTCGCCCGACGGCGTGACGGCTGCGTCGGGCGGCGTGCCCTCGGTCGTGCGCGAGCGCCTTCGACACCTCGACGCCCCCGAGGGCGCCCAGGTGAAGGTGAACCTGCTGCTCACCCGGTTGCCGAGGCTGCGCGACGCCGAGGTCGCACCCGAGGCCGCGTTCGCGGGCACCTTCCACATCAACGAACTCGAATCGCAGCTCGCGACGGCGTACGGCGAGGCCTCGCGTGGCCGGGTCCCGTCGCGACTGCCGTGCGAGATCTACTGCCACACCCTGAGCGACCCGTCGATCCTCTCGCCCGAGCTCGCGGCATCCGGTGCCCACACGCTGACCGTCTTCGGCTTGCACGTGCCGCACCGCCTGCTCGAGCGCTTCGGCAACGATGAGCTGCGGGAGCAGTTGCAGGCCGCCGTGCTCGCCTCGCTGAACTCGGTGCTCGCCGAGCCCATCGAGGGCGTGATCGCGACGGATGCCTCAGGCCGCCCCTGCATCGAGACGAAGACGACCCTCGACCTCGAGGAGGCGCTCGCGATGCCGGGCGGCAACATCTTCCACGGCAGGCTCTCGTGGCCGTGGGCCGAGCCGGGCGCCGCACTCTCGACGCCCGCCGAACGCTGGGGCGTGGCGACCGCCCACCCGCGTGTGCTGCTCTGCGGGTCGGGAGCCGTGCGCGGCGGAGCGGTGAGCGGCATCGGCGGTCACAATGCGGCGATGGCGGTGCTCGAGGCATCCGTCGCCTGACGAACGCGCTCGGGTCGGAGCCCCGATATGGTGACGGCATGGCGATCACGCGCACCGACTGGCTCGATGCCGGGCTCGACGTGCTCGCGCGCGAGGGCGCCGATGGCCTCCGGATCGATCGCCTCGCGAGCCGCCTCGGCGTGACGAAGGGCTCGTTCCACCACCACTTCGCCGGCGCCGCGGGCTACCGCACGGCGCTGCTCGATCACTACGAGCAGTTGACACTGCAGGCGCTCGACGCCGCGGTCGAGGCTCGGCAGCAGCAGGGCACGCGAGCGACCCTCGAATGGCTCGTGGAACTCGCGACCGACGAGCCGTCGTCGATCCGTCGCGCCGAGCTCGATCGCGCGGTTCGCGCGTGGGCGAACTCCGACCCCGAAGCGCGCGCGACCCAGGCTCGCATCGACGCCCGGGTCATCGAACTGCTGCAGACGGCCTGGCGGCCGGCGAGCGAATCGGATGCCGCGGCGCGCACGGCAGCCCTCGTGCCCTACCTGGTGTCGCTCGGCGCTGCGGTCACCGTGCCGCCGATCTCCGCGGCGGAGTTGCGCGCGGTGTACGAACTGCTCCTCGGCGCGGTGCCGGGCGCTGCGACCGACTGAGTCGCCGCGCGCCTCAGAGCACGAAGCAGAACAGCCCCACGGCGATACAGCTGACGAGCATGCCCGTGGCGTTCACGAAGAGGTTGCGCCCGAAGTCGCGAGCAGCGAAGTGCATGCCGATCGCGACCACGAAGTAGGCGACGAGCGCCGCACAGGTGACGAGTCCGAGCCACGGCACCCAGATGCCGAGGACGAGGCCCGCCGCCGCCGCGAACTTGACGGGGGCGAGCACCCACCACCATCGGCGCGGGAAATGCACGTCGTCGAGGCATTTCGCGATGAACGGGAGCGGAATCGCGCTCATGACACCGTCGGCGACTTGGATCAGCGCCAGGACCACCACCGGCCACACGGGATCCGGAATGACTTCCATACGGCATACCATACCGTATGGTACGCCGAATGAACATCCCGGTTCAGGGTCGCCCGATCGGGCCGGCAGATCGGGGTCAGCCGAGCAGCACCCAGGCGACGCCCACGACGAGGGCGACGATGCCGAGCACGAGGCTCGGCAGGAACGACTCCTTGCGCTTCACGTGCAGGGCGACGGCGACAGCCATCGTGATCGCGAGCGCGAAGGCCGCAACCGGCGTGAGCCACGGCAGGATGCCCGTCGCCGCGGGCAGCACGAGACCGATGGCACCGAGCACCTCGACCAGGCCGATCGCCTTCAGCTGGCCGGCGCTCACGTCTTCGACCCAGGGCATGTTCGCGAGCACGGCCTCACGCGACTTCGTGGCCTTCATGGTGCCGGCCATGCCGAACATGAGGGCGAGCAGCCCGGTGACGATCCACAGTGCGATGAGCAAGGTCTCTCCAGAGTTTGTTAGTTACTGTTCGTGCGTAACGCACGAACGGTGACACTAACGCATGGAGGCCGCGCACTTCACCGTGCGTCACGCACCCGGAGGTGCGTAACGGGCAGCACGAATCTGCTGGTCGAGCCTGTCGAGACGTGGTCGAGGCGTGTCGAAACCTGGTTTCGACACGCTCGACCCGTCGAGCGTCAGAAGACGAAGACCTGGCCGAGCACCATGATGGCGATCACGAAGAGCACGATGATCGCGCCGACGATCGACAGCGACTTCACCGAGAGCTTCGCGACGCCGTAGCCGACGAGGAACGGCAGTGCGAAGAGGAAGATCGTGACGGTCCACCAGAAGAACTGGTACCCGCCCTGCGTCGCCTCGGAGAGTCGACCGGCGAAGAGCTGCTGCGAGTGCGGGGTCGTCGCGAACGTGAATGCGGCCGACAACGGGATGGCGATGAGCGAGAAGACGATGAGGCCGGCGAGGGATCCCCAGAGCCCGGCCTTGTTGTTCTCGGGGTCGATGTTGAGCGCCTGCTCTCTCGCCGCCGATTGCCCGCCCGACGACGTCTTCACGCCCGATGACGACTGCCCACTCGACACACGCTTGCGTCCACCACTCGATCCCATGGCGACACTCTAGTGGGCGGCGGGCCGCTCTGGCGGTTGGCGCGCAGCGGGATTAGCCTGAAGGAACGAGCGAACGGGGGCCGACGATGACCGCGAGACCGACCGGGCACTACGTGCTGAAGGACGACGGCCTGTACCTGCAGTTCGACCGCCTCTTCTACGCCCCCATCGAAGACGTCTGGTTCAGCCTCACGAACCCGAACGCCATGCGCGCCTGGATCGGCACCTACACGGGCAGCCCCGCGACGGGCGGCGTGCGGTTCCGCATGGAGGCCGAGGGCGAAGGCGAGTGGCAGAACGTCACGATCCTCGAGTGCGCCGCCCCGCATCGGTTCACCGCCGACTCCGGTTCGGGCCCGACCGGCATCCGCCTCTTCTGCCATCTCGTCGAGGGCGGCGGCATGACGACGCTCACGCTCGGGCAGCGTCTCCACGACCGCGCCGAGTCGGCCGACATGGGGCCCGGCTGGGACTACTACCTCGACCGTCTCGCCGCGGCGCGGGCCGGCACGCCGCAACCCGCGTGGGAGACCTACTATCCCGCCTTCTCGCGGCACTACCGCGAGCTCGAGGTGCCGACGCGACGCGCCGGCGAAGGTGCGCCCGGAGTGCTCCGCGATGCCGCTGCACGCCAGCCCTAGACTGACGCAGTGAAGAGCATCGAGCGTCAGGCCCGCGAGACCACTGAAGCGTCGGGCTGGCGCGCGCGCCACGCGAACCTGATGGCCGACAAGCCCTTCCAGTGGGCATTCGTCGCGACCCTCGGCGTCGTCGTCGCGCTCGGCATCGCCGCCGCCTTCGCGAGCATCTCGAGCGTCGTCTTCTCGGTGCTCGCCGCAGCGTTCATCACCCTCGGACTCGACCCGCTCGTGCGCTGGTTCGAGCGCCGCGGCCTGAAGCGCGGCGCCGCCATCGTCACCGTCATCATCCTGTTCGTGCTCGTGATCATCGGCATGCTCTGGCTGGTGCTGCCGATCGTCATCACCCAGGCCTCGGCCTTCGTCAAGGGCCTCCCGGCCATGTACCAGGAGCTCGAGACCCAGGACTGGTTCCAAGACGTGCAGTCCGGTTCCGGCGGAGTGCTCGGTGCGGTCTACACGTGGGTCGTCGACACCATCAGCGACCCGAACTTCTGGGCGACCGTCGGAGGCGGTGCGCTGAACGTCGGCTTCGCGATCATCGGCGGCCTCTCGAGCGCGTTCTTCATCTTCATCCTGACGATCTACTTCACCGCGACGCTCGACACCTCGAAGCGGGCGATCTACACCCTCATCTCGGCATCGCACCGCGAGCGCGTCGTCGGCTACGCCGAGCGCATCATGCAGAACGTCGGCCGCTACCTCAGCGGCATGGTCGTGCTCGCGTTCTTCAACGCCGTGTACAGCTTCATCCTGCTGTTCCTCGTCGGCGTGCCGTTCGCGCTCGTGATCTCGGTGGCGGCGTTCTTCATCACGCTCATCCCCCTCATCGGCACCGTGCTCACCACGGCGGTCATGACGGTGATCGCATTGTTCGTCTCGCCGACTGCGGGGCTCATCGTGCTCGTCGCGATGCTCGTCTACATGCAGGTCGAGGCGTACGTGCTCACTCCGAAGGTGATGAGCAAGGCCGTGCAGGTGCCCGGCTCGATCGTGCTCATCGCGGCGCTCGCGGGCGGCACGCTCGCCGGACTGCCGGGCGCGCTCGTCGCGATCCCCGTCGCCGCCGGCATCCTGCTGATCATCAAAGAGGTCGTCGTGCCGAGGAAGGCACGCTCCTAGGGGTCGGCGCTCGGTGCCCGGCCTGCAGCCGGGCACCGAACGGGATCACTCGTAGAATCCGCCGTAGTAGTTCCCGAGGCGGTCTCGGGAGTCGGGGCCGAAGGTCGTGGCCTCGTCCAGCTCCGGGGAGTTCTTGATCTGGTCCTTGGTCAGGTCGACGTAGACCTTCTCCTCGTCGTCGTCGACGCGTTCCACGGTGCCGGCCGGAAGGATCACCCTCCGTCCGAAGATCCACGGGCCCGTGTCGACGACGATCCGGCTGGTGCCGACCTCGTCACTGGCTTCGTCGATCTTGCCGATGTCGCCATCCGTGGCGTGCACGCGGTACCCGACCATTCCGGCGGCACCTGGCGTGCGAGCGGCCGACTCGCGGTAGGACCATGGTTCCCATGACGCGCTCATCTCTGCTCCTCCTTTGTCATCGCCTGCCACGCTACGCGCGTGTTCGCGGCGGATTCGACCCCTAGCCAAACCCCGCGAAGAGGCGTAATACAGGGAGAGGCGCGGATGCGGCGAGCGGGCTAGCTCCAGCTCGACGGCGCAGCAGCGCGGGTGGCGGGCAGTGCGACATCCGCTCCCCACCGTTCGATCCACTCCGGGATCCGATCGGCGTCCGAGACACCGAGCGCCTCGACGATGTCGGCCATCGGCACCGTGCCGCCGCCCTTCTTGAGGAACCGCGCGCGGATGAACCCCTGCGCGTAGATCTCGGGCTCGCCGTCGGCACCCGGCCGCACGTAGCGCTGCTCCATGTAGACGGCCTTGTCGTCGTGTCCGACGAGTCGTGACTCGATCGTGAACCGGTCCCAGAGCTGCAGCGACTTGCGGAACGTGATGGTCTCGCTCGCGACGACGGGGTACCAGTTCTTCTCACGCATCATCGCCCAGACGCCGTTGCGCACGAGCATGTCGAAGCGCGCGACATCCATGATCGAGAAGTAGACGCCGTTGTTCATGTGCCGGTTGATGTCGAGGTCGGTCGGCAGGGTGATGAAGTTCGTGCGGGCGACGTCCCAGTGCCCGAGGTCGGGCTTGCGCCGCGAGAGGAACAGCACGTGGAGCAGGGTGCGGAAGAACATGTGCATGATCCACGAGCGTAAGCGGCTTCCGCCCGGCCGGGCATCCATTTGGTACTGCTCACAGTCGACGCGCGGATGCCTCGGCCTCCCTTTGTCCGGAACCGCTACCGTGGTCTCGTGCGAGCCATGCTGAAGACGACCGGCCGGCTGCTGCTCGCCCACTGGCCGGCGCTCGTCGCATGGTTCCTCGCGGGTCAGCTCGCCGGGTACCTGCTCCTCGAGGGTGCCGGCTTCGTCGCGGCGTACGCTCCGACCGCCGGGCTGCTGCTCGTTCCGCTCGGCATCCTCGCCCAGCTCATCTCCTTCGTCGCGATGTTCCTCGTGCTGCGCGACGGCTTGCCGGAGCTGCAACGCCTCTCCCCGCGACCCGCGGATGCCCGAGAGCGACGCCGCGAGTTCCTCGACGCCCTGCTCGGAGGCATCCTGCCCTTCTTCGCCGTGTACGCGGCCTGGGGGTATCTGCGCAACGACATGTCGGCGTACGCCGCGCGTGCGCTCGAGGTGCGCTCGGGCATCGGGTGGGCCGAGCTCGCCGAGAAGGTCGAGCGGGGTGACCTCTCGCCGAGCGAGGCGGTCGCTGGTCCCGACTACACCGGCTTCGCGCTCGAACCGCTCACGATCGTGATCCTGGTGCTGGCCTTCGCCGCCCGCTGGGCGCTGAAGCGCTCCTCCGAGCGGGTGCCCAGATGGATGAACGTGGTCTCGGTGTACCTCGAGGCGGTCTGGGTGTTCCTCACTGTGAGCGTGATCGCCGACCTGCTCGGTCAGCTCGGCGGCTGGGTCGACAGCCGTCAGGCGATCGCCTGGCTCGCCGACGCGCGCGAGTGGCTGGCCGAGCACCTGCTGGCCATCACCTGGGTGTGGGAGGCGATCGAGTGGTTCCTCGGTGAACTCGGCGGCGTCGTGCTGCTGCCCATCGCCTGGCTGACGATCGCCGGTGTGCTCTACGGGCAGGCCGTCGCAGCGGCGGCCCCGCAGCTGAGCAGCCCGACCGTGCAGGCGGCGCGAGGGCGCTGGGCCCGGTTGCCCGGCGGCGTGCGCCGACGACTCGCCGACCTCTGGGACGAGTTCGCCGGCCGGTTCCGCCCGATCGGGCGCGTGCTGGTGCTCATGTGGCGAGCCGGGCCGCTCCTCATCGGCGGGTACATCCTGCTCTACACCGTCGTGCTCGCGCTGCAGCAATTGCTGCGCCTCGGCCTCACCCGCGCCCTCGGGCCGAACGAGTTCACCTCGTTCTGGCTGGTCGCCGACGCGGTGATCCTGCTCATCGTGCCGCTCGTGATCGAGCCGTTGCGCATCGCCTTCATCGGCGGCGCCTACGATGCGGTGCTCGGTCGGCTGAGATCAGCGGATGCCTCGGCCCTGACGGATCCGAATGGCGACCTGTCGGAGCTCGGTGAGGCCGGCGCCGAGGCCTCAGGGCTCGAAGCCTCAGGGCTCGACGACGAGTCGCGGGAAGGCCGGGATCAGGTCGACGCCCTCGATGTCGACCGCGAAGGGGCCGACAGCGTCGGCGGGCACCAGGTAGGGCACGACGATCGTGAACGGCTCCGTCGCATCGATGGGGCATGAGTCCCACGAGTCCGCGCCACCCGCCCAGTCCACCTCGTAGCTGCCGCTCCCCCACTCGCGCTGTGCACCCTGGAGCTCGTGCAGGCTCGGCGGGAGGCACGTGACCGCCTCCTCGGCCGGTCGCACCTCGATCGTGACCCGGTAGACGACGGCGTCGGCCGGCAGCTCGGCATCGGCCGGCGGATCGAGCTGCTCGATGCTCGCCGGTCCCCACGTGACCCCGTTCAGCTCGACCGACTCGCCCGGCCGGGCGGTCATGGGCTGCGTGGGGCGACCCGAGAAGTAGTCGTTCCACTCGCTGCCGCCGATGATGAGGAACGTCGCCGGCAGCAGCACGGCGGTGGCGACGAGCGGCACGGCATTGCGTCGCCACCAGCCGCTCACGAGTCACCCCAGGCTTCGGGGGCGAGCTCGACCGTCGCCTCGGACTCGAGGGTGCCGAGGTCGACCGTCAGCTCGATGAGCGAGTCGAGGCGGATCTCGCGATCGACCGCGAAGGAGAGGACGGCCTCGGCCGGTCCGTCGACCCTGGCCTCGTCGAGCGTGCCCTCGGGCAGCTCGAAGGCGATCGCTCCCGCGCGCGCGAGCCCGGTCGACAGCGGCAGGCCGAAGATCGTGTTCGGCGGTCGCTCGCTCGCCTGGTACCTGCGGTCCCCCAGCTGCAGCGACGCCCAGCTGAACAGCACGCCGCTCTCTGAGCGAACCGACTCGATGTCGAGCTCGACGACGACCCAGTCGCCGTCGGCCTCCCAGCCCTGATCGCGGAGGGTCTCGGCGGCGACGACCCGGTCGACGGTGACGGCGATGTTGCGGCCCTCTGCGCGTTCGCCGAGCTGCGAGACGACGACGAACGGCGCCTCCGTCGCGTCGTCGCTCGGGGTGACCGCCATGACCACCCAGGCGAGCGCGACGAGACCGCACCCCGCGAGCGCGAGAAGCCACCGTGCGGAGCGTGCGCGCCCGGTCATCCGGCTGCCCCTTCCGTGTCGTCCGCCGGGGCGGTGGCGTCCGCAGCCGTGGCGTCGTCCGCCTCCTCGGTGTCTGCCCCGGCACCGACGTCTTCGATCGCCACGGCGAGGGTGACCGCGGGAACCGGATCGGTCCACGAGCTCCCGGCACTGACGAAGCTCGCGGTGTACAGCGACTGGTCGTTCAGCACGACGGTCAGCCGGTCGCCGTCGGCGAACTCCTCGGCGTCGACGGCCCAGGTGATGACGACCTCGAGCGGCACGCCGGGCTGCATCCATGGCGCGTACGTGGCGTCGTCGACGCGCGCGACCGATGTGCCGCGCGGGAGGCCGTCGATCGTGACGGCGTCGAGCAACCCGCCCCCGAGCGTCGCGCGCAGCGGCTCGCTCCACAGGTTCTCGGCCTCGACGACGAGGGCGAGCACGCGCTGCCCCTCCTCGAGACTGATGCCCGCATCGGAGAGTTCGTCGATGAGCACCGCGCGCTCCACGGTCAACGCGTACTGGTCGTTGCGGTACTCATCGCCGGCCTCGATTTCGCCCGGCCCCGGCGCCTCGACCGCGGCCAGCCCGCCGAACCCGGCCGTCACGACGAGCACGAGCACCGTACCGATGCCGGCGAACCACCTCGTCGGCACCCGGTCGCTCGCCGCGCGCAGCCACGCGAACCGACGCTCGGGCGCGTCGTGCGCCTGCTCTTCGGTTCCCGGTGCCACGCACAGCAGCTTAGGCGGGCGGGCGTCTCAGCACGGTCGACATCCGTGGGCTACTTCGACGGCACGTGCCGCTCGTCGACGCCGTTGTAGACCGACAGCGGCCGGATGAGCGCGTTCGACGCCGCCTGCTCCATGATGTGCGCGGTCCACCCGGTGATGCGGCTCGCGACGAACAGGGGCGTGAAGGTCAGGGTGTCGAAGCCCATGAGGTGGTAGACCGGGCCGGCCGGGTAGTCGAGGTTGGGCTTGATGCCCTTGCGCTCGCCCATCGCCTGCTCGAGGGCGACGTAGAGCTCGAGCAGGTCGGGTCGTTCGTAGTACTCGACCATGCGCTCGAGGGCGTCGCGCATCGTGGGCACGCGGGAGTCGCCGTTCTTGTAGACGCGGTGACCGAAGCCCATGATCTTGCGCTTCTCGGCGAGCGCCGTGTCGAGCCACGCGACCGCCCGATCGGCACCGCCGGGGCCCGCGCCGATCTCGTCGAACGTGTGCATGACCGCCTCGTTGGCGCCCCCGTGCAGCGCACCCTTCAGCGCACCGATCGCTCCGGTCACGGCCGAGTAGAGGTCGGCGAGCGTCGAGGTGATGACCCGGGCGGTGAAGGTCGAGGCGTTGAACGAGTGCTCGGCGTAGAGGATCATCGACACGTCGAAGGCACTCACGACCGGAAGCTCGGGCAGTTCGCCGAACGTCTGCCAGAGGAAGTTCGCCGAGAAGCCGAGGTCGGCCCGCGGCTCGACGAACTCGAGTTCGTGCCGGCGACGCTGGTCGTAGGAGACGATCGACGGCAGCTTCGCGAGCAGGCGGATCGACTTGTCGAGGTTGGCCTCGCGGCTGTCGTCGGGGGTCGCGGGATCGCTCGCGCCGATCACCGAGACGGCGGTGCGCACGACGTCCATCGGGTGGGCGGTGAGGGGCAGCTCGTCGATGATGCGCTTGACCTCGTGGTCGAGGCCTCGCAGCGAGCGCTCGCGCTCCTCGAACTCGGCCAGCTGCGCGTCATTCGGCAGCTCGCCGTTCCACAGCAGGTAGGCGACCTCCTCGAACGTGGCGGAGGCGGCGAGTTCCTGCACCGGGTAGCCGCGGTAGAGCAGCGAGTTCGACTCGGGATTCACCTTCGAGATCGCGGTGTAATCGACCGGCACGCCGGCCAGGCCCTTGTAGATCTCGGGCGGTACTGCGATCTCCTGCTCAGCCACGGATGCTCCTTTGCGTTGACGGGTCTGTGTGCCCGGGCCACGTGACCCGGGATCGGGACACTCGGCTATTCGACCGGCGTCTTGCTGACGGTGAAGTTGAAGATACCCGTATCGAACCGGTTGTAGCCCTCGTAGTCGATGAGTTCGTAGAGATCGGCGCGGTGCTGCATCTCGTCGAGCTTGCCGACGAGCGAGCCCGTCGCCTCGATCTCGTCGAGGCCGCGCACGGCAGACCCCATCGCGAGGCGCAGCAGCGAGACCGGCCAGATGACGATGTTCATGCCGACGTCGGCGAGCTGGCGCACGGTGAAGAGCTCGCTCTTGCCGAACTCGGTCATGTTCGCGAGCAGCGGCACGTCGACCGCGGCGCGCACCGCCTCGAACTCGGCGAGCGAACGCATCGCCTCAGGGAAGATCGCGTCGGCGCCGGCGTCGACGAGCGCCTTCGCACGATCGACCGCGGCGTCGAGACCGTCGACCGCGGCGATGTCGGTGCGCGCCATGACGAGGAAGTTCGGGTCGCGACGCGCATCGACCGCGGCACGGATGCGCTGCAGCGCCGTCGACTCGTCGACGACCTGCTTGCCGTCGAGGTGGCCGCACCGCTTCGGGTTGACCTGGTCCTCGATGTGGAGGCCCGCGAGGCCCGCGTCCTCCATCTCCTGCACGGTACGGGCGACGTTCATAGGCTCGCCGAAGCCGGTGTCGGCGTCGATGATCGCCGGCAGCTCGGTCATCCGGGTGATCTGCTTGCCACGCCCCGCGACCTCGGTGAGCGTCGTGAGTCCGATGTCGGGCAGGCCGAGGTCGGCCGAGAGCACGGCGCCCGAGATGTAGACGCCCTCGAAGCCCTTCTGCTCGATGAGCCTCGCCGAGAGCGGGTTGAACGCCCCGGGGAAGCGCATGATCTCACCGGTCGCGAGCCGCTCGCGGAAGAGCCGGCGCTTCTCGGCGGGGGTGGTCGTGGCGTACAGCATCAGAAGAGTCCTTCGGGGATCTCGACGCCGACGAGCGCGCCGGGCGCCACGTTGAACGTGAGGCCGCCGAGCTCGTCGGGGCCGAGCTCGGGCAGGCGCTGCGCGACGTCGAGGAAGCGCTCGATCTCTTCGGGCGTGAGCGCCCACTCGGCGAGCGTGCGGAACTTCGCCACGTACTGCTCACGCGCGAACGGCCGGGCGCCGAGCGGATGCGCGTCGGCCACGGCGATCTCGTCGACGATCTCGCCGCCGTCGGCGAGCTTGATGACGACGCGGCCGCCGAACGCCTTCTCGGCGATGTCGTTCGAGTGGTAGCGGCGCGTCCACTCCTCGTCTTCGAGCGTCGTGACCTTCTTCCACAGCTCGACGGTGTCGGCGCGGTGGGCGCGCTCGGGCGAGTACGAGTCGGCGTGATGCCATGAGCCGTCCTGCAGGGCGACGGTGAAGATGTACGGGATCGAGTGGTCGAGCGTCTCGCGCGAGGCATCCGGATCGTATTTCTGCGGGTCGTTGGCCCCGGAGCCGATGACGTAGTGCGTGTGGTGCGAGGTGTGCAGCACGATCGACTCGATGCGCGACGGGTCGTCGAGGATCAGCGGGTACTCCTCGTGCAGCTTCCGTGCGAGGTCGATCCACGCTTGCGCCTGGTACTCGGCCGAGTGCTCCTTCGTGTACGAGTCGAGGATGGCTCGCTTGGCCTCCCCCACCTCGGGCAGCGGCACCTCGTACGAGGCATCCGGGCCGTCGAGGAGCCAGGCGATGACGCCGTCTTCGCCCTCGTAGATCGGCACGGGGCTCGTCTGGCCGCGCATCGCGCGGTCGACCGACTCGACGGCCATCTTGCCGGCGAACGCGGGGGCGTGCGCCTTCCACGTCGAGATCTCGCCCTTGCGCGACTGCCGCGTGGCGGTCGTCGTGTGCAGCGCCTGGCCGATGGCCTGGAAGATCGTCTCCTGGTCGAGACCGAGCAGGGTGCCGATGCCGGCGGCGGCCGACGGGCCGAGGTGGGCCACGTGGTCGATCTTGTGCTGGTGCAGCGAGATCGCCTTCACGAGGTCGATCTGGATCTCGTAGCCCGTCGCGATGCCGCGCACGACGTCGCGCCCGGTGAGGCCGCGGTTCGCTGCGAGGTGCTGGGCGACGGCGACGATCGGGGGGATGTTGTCGCCCGGGTGCGAGTACTCGGCCGACAGGAAGGTGTCGTGGAAGTCGAGTTCGCGAACCGCGACCCCGTTGGCCCACGCGGCCCACTCGGGCGAGGTGCGGCGCGCGGCATCCGCACCGAAGACGGTGGCGCCGTCGCCGCCGATCGAGACCGGGTGGGCGAGCGCCTGGCTGCGCGCCGAGACCACGGGGCCACGGGCGATCGAGGCGGCCGCGACGGCCGCGTTGTCGATCACGCGGTTCACCACCATGTCGACGACGTCGTCGTCGAGCTCGACCGGGTCGGTCGCGACGCTCGCGAGCTTCCAGGCGAGCTGGCCCTCGCGGGCGAGGTTCTCGTCGCTGCGGTGCGTGCGAAGGTGGTGGAGGTGCATGTTGACGGCCCTTTCAGAACTGTTCCAACGGTCAGGCTACGCGGTGCCCATCGGACTGACGAGACTCGATGGACGCGAGTGCGTGACGAAGGCTCATGTGCAGGTGCACATGGCTGGCATGGGCGGCGAGCGAGGCGTCGCCGGCGATGATCGCCTCGACGATCAAGAGGTGCTCGGATGCCGCAGCGCGGAGCCGCTCGGGATTGTGACGGGCGAGCCGCCGCACCCTGGCCGAGTGCAGGCGTGCACTGCGCAGCGCTGAGACGAGCATCGGGTTCGCGGTCGCCGCGTCGATCTCCCCGTCGAGCGCGTCGACGGTGTCGTAGTAGGTGCGGAGTCCCTCGTCGCCGTCGTCGAGCAGTTGCGGCGCTGCCGTGAGCCGCTCGTGGAGCTCGGCGAATCGCGCAGGATCGCGCCGCGTCGCCGCGAGGCGGGCCGCCTGCTCTTCGAGGGCCTCGCGCAGTTCGTAGAGGGCGACGATGCTCGCGGGCGAGAGCTCGCTCACCTGCAGCACTCGCGCCGAGGCGGCCGTGGCGAGGCCGTCGGCCTCGAGGCGGGCGAGGGCCTCGCGCACCGGCGTGCGGGAGACGCCGAGGCGGTTCGCCTGCTCGACCTCGGCGAGCGCGGTGCCGGGCGCGAGCACGCCGTCGAGGATCTCCTCGCGGAGCTCCTGATATGCGCGCTCACTGGCTCTCATGCTCATCCCTCCCCCACTTATGTATACGCTTCAGCGCGGGATCTCGCAAACTCAGGCCCAGTCGAGACTTTGTGTATACACAACGGCTAGGCGGACCACACCGGGTCGAAGCGCGCCTCATCGAGCACCCGCGCCGCGAGTCGGGGATCGACCTCGGCGAGCGTGGCCGGGTTCCAGCGCGGGTTGCGGTCCTTGTCGATGACCTGCGCGCGGATGCCCTCGCGCAGGTCGTGCTGTTCGATGAACCACGAGACGAGGCGGAACTCCTGCTCGAGCGCATCTTCGAGGCTCCGCAGCGTGCGCGCCCGCCGCACCGATTCGAGCGTCACGGTGAGCGCGGTCGGCGAGAGGGTCTCGAGCTCGTCGGCAGCGGCGGCCGCGTAGGCGGTCGCGCCGGGGTCGAGCGGATGCTGCGGGAACGCGCTTGCGCTCGACGAGGTGCTCCCGGTCTCGAGACGCTCGCTGCGCTCGCTCCTCGACCCACGATCGCCTGCGAAGGCGCGCAGGCGCTCGATGATCTCGGTGACGGTCGGCGCCGAATAGCAGGCATCGACCCAGTCGCGAGCGAGCGCGAGGGCCGACGGACCGGGCGTCTCGTCGAAGAGCATGACGATCTCGGCCGGGCTGCCGGGGTCGGCGCGCTCGGCGAGTGCCTGGATGACGTGCGGCAGCCGCTCGGAGGGCACGAACGAGTCCGCGAAGCCGGCGTGCAGCGCGTCGGCGGCATCCATCGTGCGGGAGTTGAGGGCCAGGTGCACGCCGAGCTCGCCGGGGGCCTTCGCGAGCAGCCAGCTGCCCCCGACATCCGGAGTGAAGCCGATGCGGGTCTCGGGCATCGCGATGCGTGATCGTTCGGTGACGATGCGGATCGAGGCGTGGCCGGCGAGGCCGATGCCGCCGCCCATCGTGATGCCGTCCATGAGCGCGACGACGGGCTTCGGGTAGCGCGCGATCATCGCATCGAGCCGGTACTCGGCGCGGAAGAACTCCCGGGCCTCGGCATGATCGTCGTTCGTGGCGTAGGTGTAGAGCTCGCGAACATCGCCGCCCGCGCAGAACCCGCGCTCCCCCGCGCCGTCGAGCACGACGACGCCGACCTCGGTGTCGCTGCGCCAGAGCTCGAAGATCGCGGCGAGTTCGCGGATCATCTCGTAGCTGAGTGCGTTCAGGGCCTGCGGACGGTCGAGCGTGACGTGGCCGACTCCGTCGGCGACGCTCGCGGAGATGTGGTCGCTCACGAGTGCCACCGTAGCCGCATCTCCACGGATGCGCGTCGCGGCCTGTCTCAGGCCGACCGGCTGAGATATTCGGCGACGCCGTCGAGCAGTCGTGCGAGACCGAAGTCGAAGTTGCCGAAGGAGTCGTCGACCAGCGCGCCGCTGCCGAGCGTGGCATGAAGTTCGGGGAACCGGTCTTCGGTGACGAGCCGTCCGAGCAGTCGCGCTTCGGAGACCACGATGCCCGAGAGCTGCTCTCCCGCATCATCGGCACGGTCGGCGTACCCGCGCTCGACGAGCGCACGGAACCTGGCGTGCCCGCTGACCTGCAGCACGACGGCGACCCGCTCTTCCCGCGACAGCGCGGTGCCTGCGAGCACAGCCAGACCCGCCTCCATCCAGGCGAGGTTGTTCGGCGTGCTCGCGACGCCCGTGATCGCGATGTCCAGCATCCACGGGTGACGTCGGTAAACGGCGCCGGATGCCTCGGCGTACGCCTCGAGCCCCGACCTCCACCCCTGCGCATCGGAGACCGAGCCGGGGGGAAGGCCCATGCCCCGGTCCTGGAGCAGGAGCATGAGCGTCTCCTTCGAGGAGACGTATCGGTAGAGCGACATCGCCGTGAGCCCGAGGGCCTTGGCCACGGCCGGCATCGTCACGGCGTCGATGCCGTCGGCGTCGGCGAGATCGACGGCGACATCGAGCACCTGCTCGAGGCTGAACTCGCGCTTCGGTCCGCGCTGGGGCGACGGCACCGCGCCCCAGGCCAGCGCGATCGCCCTCGGCAACTCCGGGATCGCCGTGTCGTCGGTCACTGCCGCCCCTTCCGCTCGAGCTCCAGCCAGCCTAGGTGCGCGACGGGGCCGGGTCGCGACACTGGCGCCGACCCGGCCCCGCGGCCACCGTCAGACGGCCGACCAGCCGCCGTCCGAAGCGAGGATCACGCCGTTGATGTTGGCCGCCTCGTCACTGGCGAGCCAGGCCACCGTGCCGGCGATCTGCTCGGCGGAGGTGGGAGCCGACATCGTCGCCTGCAACACCGGCCCGGTGCGCGAGACACCGTATTCGGATCGCCACGACACGTCGAGCCCGGTCATGACCGCTCCCGGCGCCACCGCGTTCGTGCGGATGCCCTGCGGCCCGTACATGAACGCCGTGCTCTTCGTCAGGCCGACGACGGCGTGCTTCGACGCGGTGTAGGCGGCGCCGCCCACCGACCCGCGGAAGGATGCCTCGGAGGCGAGGTTGACGATCGAGCCCGCTCCGCGCTCCCGCATCAGCGGAACGACGGCACGCGTCGTGCGGAGCACGGCGGTGACGTTGAGGTCGAACACCCGCTGCCAGGTCTCGTCGTCGACCTCATCGGCCGGCACGACCCCGTCCATGATGCCCGCGATATTGGCGAGGATATCGACCCTGCCCTCCGCCGCGTCGACGAGCTCGCGGACGGTCGACTCCCGGGTCACGTCGCCGGCGACGATGCGCACGTCGAACGCGCTCAGCTCTCCGCCGAGTTCCTGCAGTCGATCGGCGGCGATGTCCGAGGCGATCACCGTGGCCCCTTCGGCGGCGAGAACTCGGGTCGTGGCCCGGCCGATGCCCGAGCCGGCGCCCGTGATGATGGCGGTGCGGCCGGCGAAGCGGGGTGCTGCGTAATCGGTCATCGAGGTGCTCCTTCGTGTGCGTTGAATTACTAGTACTTACATAAACAGTATATGAAAGTACTAGTTAAGCAATGCAGCAGCCACTCACCGCTCCCGGCGACCACGCGGCATCCGCCCGTATGATCTCGGGGTGGCCGTCGCCAAGATCCTCCTCTACTACGTCTTCACCCCGCTCGCCGACCCCGACGCCGTGCGGCTCTGGCAGCGCGACCTCGCCGAGTCGCTGGGGCTCCGCGGGCGGATCCTGATCTCGGAGCACGGCCTGAACGGCACGCTCGGCGGCGAGATGAAGGCGCTGAAGCGCTACGTGCGGAAGACGCGGGAGTATCCCGCGTTCAAGCACATCGACTTCAAGTGGAGCGAGGGCACCGGCCTCGACGAGCACGGCACGAGCACCGACTTCCCGAAGCTGAGTGTCAAGGTGCGCGACGAGATCGTCTCGTTCGGCGCACCCGGCGAGCTCTCCGTCGACGAGCAGGGCGTCGTCGGCGGCGGCACGAAGCTGAGCCCCGAGGCACTGCACGAACTCATGGCCGAGCGCGGCGACGACGTCGTCTTCTTCGACGGGCGCAACGCGCTCGAGGCCGCGATCGGCCGCTTCGCCGGCGCGGTCGTGCCCGACGTCGAGACGACCCGCGACTTCGTCGAAGAACTCGACTCCGGGAGGTACGACGATCTGAAGGGCAAGCCCGTCGTCACCTACTGCACCGGCGGCATCCGATGCGAGGTGCTCTCGAGCCTCATGACGAGCCGCGGGTTCGGCGAGGTGTACCAGCTCGAGGGCGGCATCGTGCGCTACGGCGAGCGGTTCGGCGACGACGGCCTCTGGCAGGGCTCGCTCTACGTCTTCGACCGGCGCGGCTCGATCGACTTCAGCGACCACGCCGCCGTCATCGGCACGTGCGCGCGCTGCGGCACGGCGACGAACCGCACCGCCAATTGCACGGATGCCTCGTGCGACGCCGAGTTCGTGCTGTGCGAGTCATGCGGCGCAACGACCTGCGAGGCGCACGCCGCGACGTCACCGGTCGAGTCGTTCCTTCACCGCTGAGGTGACGTGAATCGACCCTGTCGGGGGTGCATGAGGTCGCGATTCGCCTCACATCGCCCGGTCCCGCGGGCGCCGCGCATAGGCGCGGGCGTTGCGGCTCGAGAGCGCGAGCAGCACGAGGATGTCGAGCGCGAGCGTGACGAGCGTCGTGCGCAGGGTGATCTCGGCGTCGGCGCCGAAGTAGTCGAACGCCGACCCCGTGATGCTGAGCGTCGCGAAGACCATCACGGTGATGCGAGCCCAGTTGCTGCCTCGGTAGATGAGGAGCGCGAGCACCAGCTCGACGGCGAGCACGATGGCGCCGAGGGCGAGCACGACCATGAGCACGGCGTTCGAGCCGGCATCCGCTTCGGCATCGGAGTCGAGCGGGATGCCGAGGTCTTCGACGAGGGTCTTCCGCCACAGGAGCCCGAGGGAGATCAGCCAGATGACGCCGGCGAGCACGCGCAGCACCACGAGCACGGCCCCGAAGGTCGTGGCCACCGGGCGCCGCATCATGGGCGGCGTCGCGTCGGGACGCACGAGCACCGTGGGCGGTTCGAAAGCAGGCCGCTTCTCGACGCTCATCGGGCGACCTCCGATCGGTCGGGTGCCGACTCGGCCGGCGCGGCCGGCACCGCACTGACGTCGACGACCGGCAGGTCGCCGTCGGTGCTGATGGTGTCTCCCCCGCCGTTCCTCGAGTGATACCCCGTCGAGAAGTCGGCGAGCACCGCGACGCGGGCCTCGGGGTTCGCGGCGATCACGGTGTCGACGATGTGGTCGCGCTCGATGTCGATGTCGGCGTCGATCTTGTGCGTGATCTGCAGGGTGAAGAGCGAGAAGCCCACGGCGCGGTCGAAGGTGCCCGCCGCGAGCCAGTCGACGCGGCGTCCGCCGGGCAGCAGCCAGCCGTCGGGCGTGCGCCAGAACCGCACGTGATGGCGCTTGGCCGGGTTGCCCGCCACCTCCTGCTGGTAGGCGAAGTCCTGCTGCCGGCCGAAGAGGAAGAGCGGGCTGACCGGTGCCTCGTCGTAGCTGCGCCGGGTGATCGTCGAGGCGATGATGCGCCAGCTCGACGCGCCGTTCACGTCGTCGGCCCGCGTCCAGCCTGCGCGTTCGAGAGCCGCGTGCAACGTCGCCTCGTCGCCGTCGAAGGCGAGGTTCACCGGGTCGCCGAGCAGCCCGTCGCTCGTGCGCGCCCGCCCGATGAAGTAGTCGGGCACGTAGATCGTCGTGAGGATCCGGTGCAGTCGCGGCAGCACGAGGTAGGCGAGCACGATCCAGAAGGCGATGAAGAACAGGATGCCGAACCAGCCGAACGCGAACGACTCGGTGAGCACGAGCCACGCGAGCCAGATCGCAGCGATGCCCGCGTACACGAAGAAGAAGCCGTCGAACAGGGCGTTGAACGAGAACCGGCGCCGACGTGCGACGGGCATCGGCACCCCACCGGTCGGCGCCCCACCGGCCGGCTGTCCGCCGATCGGGTCACCGGATGCCTCGGCTCCCACCTCGCCCATGTGTGCATGCTATCCGTGCGGGGTGATCCGAGGGTCGTTATCCTCGCTCCATGGCCTACGACGTCACGCGCATCCGTTCGGAGTTCCCGTCGCTCGAGAGCGGGTGGGCGCAGTTCGACGGCCCTGGTGGCACGCAGACGCCGCGGTCGGTGGGCGACGCGGTGGCATCCGTGCTCACCGGCCCGCTCTCGAACCGCGGCACGACCGGCGTCTCGGAGGAGCGCGCCGAGGCCGCGGTGCACGGGTTCCGGCTCGCGATGGCCGATCTCGTCGACGGGCACCCGCGCGGCATCGTGCAGGGCCGCAGCGCCACCCAGCTCGCCTACGACTTCTCACGGCACCTCTCGAAGCAGTGGGCCGCCGGCCACGAGGTCGTCGTCACGCGGCTCGACCACGACTCGAACGTGCGCCCGTGGGTGCAGGCCGCCGAGCGCGTCGGCGCCGTGGTGCGCTGGGCCGACTTCGACCCCGCCACGGGCGAACTGCCGGCCGAGGCCGTCACCGCGCTGCTGTCGAACCGAACCCGGCTCGTCGCCGTCACCGCGGCCTCGAACCTCATCGGCACGATGCCCGACATCCCGGCCATCGCCGCGGCCGCGCACGCCGTCGGCGCCCTCGTCTACGTCGACGGCGTGCACTACACGGCGCACGAGCTGCCCGCCATCGGAACGCTCGGCGCCGACTTCTTCACGTGCTCGCCGTACAAGTTCCTCGGGCCGCACTTCGGCGTGCTCGCGGCCGACCCCGAGCTGCTCGAGTCGATCGCGCCCGACAAGCTCGCGCCCTCGACGAACGTCGTGCCCGAGCGGTTCGAGTTCGGCACCCTGCCCTACGAGCTGCTCGCGGGCGGCACGGCCGCGATCGACGCCCTGGCGGGCCTCGCCGGTGACGGCGAAGCGGATGCCGCGGGCTCACGCCGTGCGCGGCTCGTCGCGTCGTACGCGGCACTGCACGAACACGAGGAGACCCTGCGCACCCGCCTCGACGCCGGGCTCGCCGAGCTGCCCGGAGTCACCGTGTGGTCGCGGGCGGCACGCCGAACTCCCACGCTCCTGATGACGTTCTCGGGCCACGAGGCATCCGTCGTCACGAAGCGGCTCGCCGAGGGAAAGGTGCTCGCGCCGAGCAGCAACTTCTACGCACTCGAGGCGTCGCGGCGGCTCGGGCTCGGCGACGCCGGCGGCCTTCGGGTCGGGCTCGCGCCGTACAACGACGCGAACGACGTCGAGCGACTGCTCGACGGACTCGCCGCGGCGCTCGCCTGACCCGCGACCGCCTGACCCGCTCGCCTGGCGCGCGGGAATCGGACCCGACCCGGTGACCCGGCGACACGCGTCATCGAGCCGCCATACGCTGGCATCATGACTCTCGCCGAAACCGCCGCCGAACTCCGCCGCCTGCACACCGACCCCGAACTGCTCCAGGTGGTGAACGTCTGGGACGTCGTGAGCGCCACCGCGGTCGCCGCCCTGCCGCAGACCCGCGCGCTGGCGACCGCGAGCCACTCCATCGCCGCGTCGTTCGGCTACGCCGACGGCGAGCAGATCCCGATCGAGCTCATGCTCGACATGTGCGGTCGCATCGCGCGCGCCGTCGACGTGCCCGTGAGCGCCGACCTCGAAGCGGGCTACGGCGACGCCGGCGACACCATCCGCCGCGCGATCGGCGAGGGCATCGCCGGTGCGAACCTCGAAGACCAGCTGAAGCCGCTCGCCGACTCGGTCGCCGCCGTGACCGCCGCAGTGGCCGCTGCCGACGCCGAAGGCGTGCCGTTCGCCCTGAACGCCCGCACCGACGCATTCCTCCGCGGGCGCGAGCGCCCGCTCGAGGTCAACGTCGCCGACGCGATCGAGCGCGGCCGCGCCTACCTCGACGCCGGCGCGACGAGCGTCTTCGTGCCCGGCATGTTCGGCGAAGAGGTGGTGACCCAGCTCGTGGCAGGCATCGGCGAGCTGAAGGTCACGCTCATCGGCCTGCCCGGCGTGCCGGCGCCCGCACGCCTGCAAGAGGTCGGCGTCTCCCGCGTCTCGTACGGGCCCACGACGCAGCGCGTCGCCCTCGGCGCCCTGCAGGACCTCGCGACGAATCTCTACGACGGCGGCGTGCTGCCCGAGGGCATCCGGCCGCTCAACTGACGACCGCGATCTCGCGCCAATCCGCGAATCCCCCGTGCGACGGATGCATCCGGCCCCGCTTGCTCGCTAGGGTGAGCGCAAGGCGGCCTGGCTGCCCGGGTCGTGCGGGGGTACGACCTGTGCGCTCGAGCCCGCCCCCACGTGAGGAGAGCGCATGGCGAGCGGCATCCCGATCGAGATCTCGGGGCTCAGCAAGCATTTCGGCCCGGTGACCGCGGTCGACGACCTGAGTTTCACGGTGCAGCCGGGCAAGGTCACCGGGTTCCTCGGCCCGAACGGGGCCGGCAAGACGACGACGCTGCGGGTGCTGCTCGGCCTCGAGCGCGCGAGTGCCGGCACCGCGACCTTCGACGGCACCCCGTACTCCGCGCTGCCTCGGCCGCTCGAGACGGTGGGCGCGGCACTCGACGCGAACTTCCATCCGGGCCGCACGGCACGCAACCACCTCAAGGTGTACGCGACCGCCGCGGGCCTCTCCGTGGCCCGCGTGCCGGCCGTGCTCGAGCAAGTGGGCATGTCGGAGTACGCCGACCGCCGCGTCGGCGGCTACTCCCTCGGCATGCGGCAGCGCCTCGCCCTCGCGTACACGCTGCTCGGCGACCCCGGCGTCTTCGTGCTCGACGAGCCGATCAACGGCCTCGACCCCGAGGGCATCAAGTGGATCCGCGGGTTCCTGCAGAACCTCGCCCGCGAGGGTCGCACGGTGCTCGTCTCCTCGCACCTGCTCAGCGAGGTGCAGCAGAGCGTCGACGAGGTCGTCATCATCGCGAAGGGCCGGCTCATGAAGAGCGGCACCCTCGCGAGCCTCGAACTCGACTCGGCGCCGCGCACGATCGCCGACTCGCCCGACCGGCCGGCGCTCGCCGCCGCGCTCGACGCGGCGGGCCTCGCCTACACCGAGGGTCGCAGCGGCTTCATCGTCGATGAACCCGATCCCGCGAAGGTCGGCCACGCGGCGTTCGTCGGCGGGGTCGAGCTCGCCGCCCTCCATCGCCTGAAATCCGGCCTCGAGGAGTCCTTCCTCTCGCTCGTCGGCGGGGGTGAGGAGTCGTGAACCTCGTGCGCGCGATCGGCTCCGAATTCCAGAAGGTCTTCACCACCCGCATGTGGTGGCTCCTCGCGATCCTCCTCGCCGCCTACGTCGCGTTCATGTCGGGCGGGCTCGGCGCCTTCCTGGGCTGGGCCTCCGAGAATCCGGATGCCGCGGCCTCCGCCGGCGGCAACACGACGCTGCCGCCCGGGGCCACCCTGGCCCCGCTGATCTACAGCTTCGCGTCATCGGTCGGCTACGTCTTCCCGGTGCTGCTCGGTGCCCTCGCCGTGACCGGGGAGTTCCGCCACAAGACGCTCACGCCGACCTTCCTCGCCGAGCCGCACCGAACGGTCGTGCTCAGCGCGAAATTCCTGTCGCAGCTCGTGATCGGCGCGGGCCTCGGCGTCATCGCGTTCGCGGTCTCCGTCGGCACCGGCTCGGCGGCGCTCGCCGCCTTCGGCCTCGACACGGGCCTCGATTCGAGCGACACGTGGGCGCTCATCGGCCGAGGCGTGCTCGCCATGGCCCTGTGGGGCGCGATCGGCGTCGGCCTCGGCGTGCTCGTGGTCAACCAGGTGGCGGCGATCGTCATCGTGATCGCGTTCACCCAATTCCTCGAGCCGATCCTGCGGCTCGTCGCCTCGCTCAGCGACGTCACCGCGTCGATCGGCCGGTTCCTGCCGGGCGCCGCGAGCGACGCGCTCGTCGGGGCATCCTTCTACAACATGGCGTCGCTCGGTTCGACCGACACCCTCGACTGGTGGCAGGGCGGACTCGTGCTGCTCGGCATCGCGGTCGTCGCGACCGTGATCGGCGGGGCGACGACCTGGCGACGGGACGTGTCGTAGGGGTGCAGCTCGCCGAGCTCCGACGCATCCGCTTGCACGTGCAGGGGTTGCGTGCGGTGCGCGCGGGCGCGATCACCGACGTCGTGCGCGACTTCGTCGCCGTGCAGTCGCAGGAGTTCGTGCCGGCGCAGTGGGGGCTCGCGATGCGGGTGCCGGCCGGGCCCGACCGGCCCGACCTGGCCGGCGTCACCGCGGCGCTCGATCGCGGGGAGATACTGCGCACGCACGTGCTGCGACCGACGTGGCACTTCGTCGACCCGGCCGATGCCCGGTGGCTCATGGAGCTCTCGGCCGAGCGCGTGCATCGCGCGAACGCGACGTACTACCGCCGCACGGGCGTCGACGGCGAGACAGGCGTGCGCGCCCTCGACGTCGTCGCTGCCTCACTCGAGGGCGGCCACCGCACCCGGGCGGAGCTCGCTGCGGCGCTCGGGGCGGCCGGGCAGCCGTCGACCGGGCTCGGCTTCACCTACGTGCTCATGCTCGCGGAGCTCGAACGGGTCGCGATCAGCGGCGCGAACGTGGGCAAGCAGCGCACCTACGCGGCCTTCGACGAGCGCGTGCCGGCGTCGGCCCCGAAGCCGCGTGAGGAGGCGCTCGTCGAGCTCGCGGCACGATTCATCCGCTCGCGCGGGCCGGTGACCGATCGCGACTTCGCGGCGTGGTCGGGTTTCACGCTCGGCGACACGCGGCGGGCGTTCGCGGCGGTCGTCGCCGGCGACGGTGGCGGTGGCAGCGGCAGCGGCGGCCCTGCGGAGACGATCGAGATCGACGGCGCGACACACTGGCACGACGTCGAGACGACGGCATCGGCGCTCGACGCTCCGCCCCCACTGACCGGCACGGTCGACCTGCTGCAGGCCTACGACGAATACATCATGGGCTACGCCGCGCGGCGTTCCTACCTGCTGCCCGATGGCATCGAGGCCGTGCACGCCGAGACGTCGCTGCACGCGCTCATGATCGACGGCGTGATGGCGGGTCGGTGGGCTCCGGTCGTGCAGCCGAAGCGCGCTGTCGTGCGGCTCGTGCCGTGGCGCACGTTCTCCGCCGACGAGGAGCGCGGGCTCGCGGCATCCGTCGCCGAGGTCGAGCGCTTTCTCGGGGTTCCGGCCACCATCGAGCGAGTGGAGTTCGGCACCGACCCGCAAGGCTGACTGCTCAGCTACGCGGCGTGCCCGTTCAACGCGCGGCGGCGCGGCGATTCGCCTCGACCTCGGCCATGTTCACCTCGGCCCAGTCCTTCATGTGCCAGAGGATCGGCATGAGGCTCTCGCCGAGCGGCGTGAGCGAATACTCGACGTGCGCCGGGAAGACCTGCTTCACCTCACGGGCCACGAAACCGTCGCGCTCGAGCAGCCGCAGGGTCTCCGTCAACATCTTCTGGCTCGCGCCCGCGATGCGGGCACGCAACTGCGAATGCCGCTTCGGCCCCTCGGCGAGCGGCAGCAGCACGAGCGTCGCCCACTTGGCTCCGAGGATGTCGAGCACTTGTCGCGACGGGCATTCGGCGAGATACGACGCGTAGGCGTCCTTCGCTGCGGCGCGCTGCTGTTCGGCGGTCAGGGTCACGGTGTCTCCAGAACTCGTTCGGCGACGGATGGATGGGCACCTCCGGCATCCCACGGCACTCGGAAGTGCCTGCTGGTGCCGGTTTCGCGGCGATGTGACGATCGAAACCGTCACGAGGCTCCATCCATTCCCGGATCCCCGCCGAACACCAGTGAAGGACACGAGATGACCCACCTGCTGCACGTCAACGCATCCGCCAGGGGCGAGGCCAGCCGCTCGCTCGAGCTGGCGACCCGTTTCGTCGACGAGCTCCGAGACGCCGACGGCGGGTTGACGGTCGACCGCCTCGACGTCTTCGACGGCTCGCTGCCCGAATTCGGCACTGTTGCGGCCGGCGCCAAGATGGCCGTCTTCGGCGGGCAGGAGCAGACCGCTGAACAACAGGATGCCTGGCGCGACGCGCGCGTGGTGTTCGACCGGTTCGACGCCGCCGACACTCTCGTCTTCAACGTGCCGTTCTGGAACGCCGGGGTGCCGTACCCGCTGAAGCAGCTCATCGACGTGATCACGCAGCCGGGATGGTCGTTCGCGTTCGACCCCGAGACCGGCTACCGCGGCCTGCTGCAGGGCAAGCGGGCCTTCGTGGTCTACACCAGCGGGGTCTACGCCGAATGGCTGCCCCCGGCGTTCGGGGCCGACTTCACGACCAACTTCTTCCGCGACTGGCTCGGCTTCATCGGCGTCGCCGAAGTCGAGGAGGTGCACTTCGCACCGACCGTGGTGAACTCCGACGTCGAGGGTTCGCGTCGAGTGGCGCTCGCGGCCACGCTCGACGCAGCGCAGCGGTTCGCCGAGGCCGAACGGTTCGCGGCGTGAGCTGACGGCGAGAGAGCCGCGTGCGCAACTTCGGAACGAGCGGCCGACACGCCGTCGTTCGCCGCCGCCGCGCGGCGTGTCGCCCCAAATCTCCGGAGTTGTGCACGCGGGCTCGTACGATCGCGGCATGGCCGTCATCGGAACCGTGTTCGTCGCCCTCGCCGCGCTGCTGCACGGCTACATCTTCCTCATGGAGAGCGTCTGGTGGACCCGGCCCTCGACCTGGAAGCGCTTCGGCGTCGCCGACCAGGCGGCCGCCGACGTCACGAAGCCCATGGCCTACAACCAGGGCTTCTACAACCTCTTCCTCGGCATCGGCGCGGCGCTCGGCCTCGCGATCTACTGGGCCGGCGCCATGCCCGTCGGCAAGACCCTCGTGCTCTTCACGACCGCGTGCATGGTGCTCGCAGCCGCGGTGCTGACGACGACGGGCCGCGGCTACCTGAAGCCCGCTCTCGTGCAGGGCACGCTGCCGCTCATCGGCTTCGTGCTGTTCGCCTTCGCCTGAGCCTGAGCCTGAGCCGATGCCGCGGCGCTCGGCGCTGGGAACGGTCAGTCGCCCTCGACGACGTCGGGCGTCGCGGTGAGCTTCAGCCGGTCGATGAGCTCTGCAGCGTGATTCGTGCTCAGGATGATGCGGGTGAACTCGCCCGCTGCGAGTTCGAGCACGACGGCCTGGCGCTTGCCCTTGACGATCACGAAGTCGCTGCCGCCGTGGTACTTCCACACGCCGACGGCGACGACGAGGGGCACCTCAGTGCCGCGACGACGGATGCCGCGGATCCAGATCCAGGGGTCGTCGGTGATCGTCGCCGAGCGGATGTCGTCGCGCTGCACGACGAGGTCGGCACTGCGGAGCGCGAGCGACTTCTCGGCCGGGGTGAGGTGAACCTCGATCCGGTCGGTGTGCACGCGCAGTTTCGCCATGCTTCCATCCTGCCCGAGTCGCGCGCCGCGTGGCGTGTCGACGCCCCACAAAGCCATAACGGTTTGCTGCAGGAAACCTCGTGCACCGGTTCAGTCGGTTACGCGTTCTCCGGCGGCCGAGCGGATGCCGCGGCGCGCGCCGCTGCCGGAAGGGCCTCGAACACCCGGGCGATCGCCGTGTCGTCGTGCGCCGCCGTGACGAACCACGCCTCGAACACGCTCGGCGGCAGCGAGACGCCGGCGTCGAGCATCGCGTGGAAGAACGGCGCGTAGCGCCACGACTCCTGCCGCTGCACGGTCGCGTAGTCGCGCACGGCTGCGCCAGCGGCTTCGTCGCCGAAGACGAAGCTGAAGAGGTTGCCGGCGTACTGCACGCGGTGCGCGACCCCCTCGGCGTCGAGGGCGGCCGAGACCGCGTCGCTGATGGCCTCGGCGGTGGCGTCGAGCTTGCGGTACACCGAGGCATCCGCTGCCCTGAGGGTCGCGACGCCGGCCGCGACCGCGACCGGGTTCCCGGAGAGCGTGCCTGCCTGGTAGACCGGGCCGAGCGGTGCGAGCTGCTCCATGATCTCGGCGCGGCCGCCGAGAGCGGCGACCGGCATGCCGCCGCCGATGACCTTGCCGAAGGTCAACAGGTCTGGAGTGTACGAGGTGTCGGTGCCGTCTTCGAGGCCCCACCATCCGGCGGCCGAGACGCGGAAGCCCGTGAGCACCTCGTCGGAGATGACGAGCGCGCCGTGCGCGTGCGCCAGCTCGACGACCGCGCGGTTGAACCCGGCGACCGGCGGCACGACTCCCATGTTCGCCGCCGCCGCCTCGGTGATGACGGCGGCGATGCGGTCGCCGTGCTCGGCGAACACCGCGGCGAGCGCGTCGAGGTCGTTGTAGGGCACCACGAGCGTGAGCGCCGCGATACCGGCCGGCACGCCCGCCGAGCCGGGGAGCGCGAAGGTCGCGAGGCCCGAACCGGCCTCGGCGAGGAGGCCGTCGGAGTGGCCGTGGTAGTGCCCGGCGAACTTCACGAGCAGGTCGCGTCCCGTGAAACCGCGGGCCAGGCGGATGGCGCTCATCGTCGCCTCGGTGCCCGTCGAGACGAGGCGCAGCTTCTCGACCGGGGCGACGCGCGCCTCGACGAGCTCGGCGAGTTCGGTCTCGGCCGGGGTCGAGGCGCCGAACGAGAGGCCGCGCGCCGCGGCATCCGTCACCGCCCCGATGACCCGCTGGTCGGCGTGACCCAGGATCGCGGGGCCCCAGCCCGCGACGAGGTCGACGTACTCGCGGCCCTCGACGTCGGTGACGTACGGGCCGCGGGCGCTCACGAGGAAGCGGGGCGTGCCGCCCACCGAGCGGAACGCGCGCACGGGCGAGTTGACCCCGCCCGGGATCGCGGCCTGCGCGCGGGCGAAGAGCTCGTCGTTGGTCTGCGCGCTCATGCGGCGTCTCCTTCGCGGATCCACTCGGCCAGTTCGACGGCCCAGTAGGTGAGCACGGCATCGGCGCCGGCGCGGCGGATGCCTCGCACCGACTCGATGACGGCGCGCTTGCGGTCGATCCAGCCGTGAGCGGCGGCCGCCTCGATCATCGAGTACTCCCCCGACACCTGGTAGGCCCAGACCGGCACCTCGGATGCCGCGGCGACGTCGGCGAGCACGTCGAGGTAGCTTCCCGCGGGCTTGACCATGACGACGTCGGCACCCTCGTCGATGTCGATCATCGCCTCCCGGAGCCCCTCGCGACGATTGCCGGGATCGAGCTGGTACGACCGCCGGTCGCCCTCGAGCGTCGACTCGACCGCGTCGCGGAACGGCCCGTAGAACGCGCTCGCGTACTTCGCCGAGTAGGCGAGGATCGCGGTGTCGTGGTGCCCGGCGTCGTCGAGCGCGTCGCGCACCGCGGCGACCTGGCCGTCCATCATGCCCGAGAGGCCGAGCAGCTCGGAGCCCGCCCGTGCCTGCGCAAGGGCCATCGACGTGTACCGCTCGAGGGTCGCGTCGTTGTCGACCCGGCCCCGCTCGTCGAGCACGCCGCAGTGACCGTGGTCGGTGAACTCGTCGAGGCAGAGGTCGGTCTGCACGACGAGCCGGCCCGCGGATGCCTCGGCGGCGACACCCGTCGCGAGGTTGAGGATGCCGCCGGGGTCGGTGGCCCCCGAGCCGTGCGCATCGCGCACCTCGGGAACGCCGAACAGCATCACGCCGCCGACACCGGCTGCCGCAGCCTGCTCGATCGCGTCGGGCAGGCTCGAGAGGGAGTGCTGCACGACGCCCGGCATCGAGCCGATCGGCACCGGGGCGGAGACGCCCTCGCGCACGAAGATCGGGAGCACGAGCTCGGCGGGGTGCAGCCGGGTCTCGGAGACGAGGCGGCGGAGCGCCGGGGTCTCACGCAGTCGGCGCGGGCGGACACGGGGAACGGGCGTGGAACTCACCCGACAAGCCTACGTCTCACCGGCTGGGCGGTCGTCGGGAGAAGCGGGTCAGGCCTTGGCCGTCGCGGCCTCGACCACGGCGTCGATGAGCGACTCCGCGGTGCGCTCGCGCGCGACCACGTCGACCCGGAGGCCGACCTGGGCGGCGTCCTTCTTCGTCTGCGGGCCGATCGCGGCCACGAGGATCGACTCGGGGATCGGGCCGAGCTGCTGTTGCACCTGCTCGGCGACGCTGCCCGAGGTCACGAGCACCGCGTTGACGCGGCCCGAGCGCACGTCATCGGCGACCTTCGGAGAGACCGGAACGCCGATCGTGCGGTAGGCCACGACGGCCTCGACGTGATGCCCCATGCGTTCGAGGCCGATGGAGAGCACCTGCTTCGCGATCGCCGAACGCAGGGCGAGCACGTTGAGCCCGGTCGCGCCCTCGGTCGCGGCCTCCCACTCCTCGAGCATGCCTCGGGCGGAGTTGTCTTCGGAGGGCACGATGTCGGCCTGGTACCCCGCCGCGACGAGGGCGGCTGCGGTGGTCTCGCCGACCGCAGCGACCTTCGTCGTCTCGGGGATGACGGCGTTGTACGTCGACAGCACGTCGACCGTCGTCGCGCTCGTGACCGTGAGCCAGTCGAACCCGCCGGCGGCGAGCTTCGCGAGCGCCGCCTCGAGCGCCGCCTGGTCGTCGCTCGGCGCGAAGTTGATGAGGGGCGCGACCACGGGCGACGCGCCACGGGCGCGCAAGGCAGCGGCGACGCCATCGCCCCAGGGCCCGCCGCGCGGCACGAGCACTCGCCAACCGGCGAGCGGCTTGCCGGCGGAGGCAGGCAGGTTGATGGCACCCGTCATCGGTTCGAATTCGCTCACAGCGACTCCTCTGGTGGTGCAAGATCAGCGGCGCCGTTGCCGAGGAGTTCCGCGACGACGCGTTCGGCGAGGTCGCGTGCCGCGTCCGCCAGGTCGGCGGCAGAGCGGCTTTCAGGGGTGGCCGCGTGCGAACTCATGAGTCGCCGGGCCCCGTCGGCACTGTACACGCTCGCCGAGAGGAACAGAAGTTCGTCCTCCATGAAGGCCGTCGCGCCGATGGGAGCCGAGCATCCGGCCTCGAGGCCGGCGAGCACGAGACGCTCGGCGAGCACCGTCGCGCGCGTCGTCGTGTGGTCGACGGCGTCGAGCGCGCGCTCGAGCGAACGGTCGAGGCCGCCGCGGCGCACCTCGATCGCGAGTGCGCCCTGACCCGGTGCGGTCGGCCAGTCGCCGAGCGACAAGAGGTCGGTGACGGCGTCGGAGCGGCCGATGCGGCCGAGGCCGGCTGCGGCGAGCAGCACGGCGTCGAGCTCACCCGACTCGACCTTGCCGAGGCGCGTGTCGATGTTGCCGCGCAGGTCGACGGCGACCACGTCGGGGCGCGCGGCGCCGAGCTGGGCGATGCGGCGCGGCGACCCGGTGCCGACACGCGCGCCTTCGGGCAGGGTCGCGAGCGTGAGCCCGTCGCGGGCGCAGAGCGCGTCGCGGGCGTCGGCCCGCTTCGGCACCGCGCCGAGGCGCAGCCCCTCGTGCTCGGCGGTCGGCAGGTCTTTCAGGGAGTGCACGACGACATCGCAGTCGCCGGCGAGGAGCGCCTCGCGGAGGGCCGCCGCGAACACCCCGGTGCCGCCGATCGACGCGAGCGACGCCCGCGAGGTGTCGCCCTGGGTCGTGATCGGCACGAGCTCGATCTCGGCACCTGCGGCCTTGGCGAGCCGTTCGGAGATCTGCCGGGTCTGGGCCATCGCGAGGGCGCTGCCCCGGGTGCCGACGCGGATGACGCCGCTCACGGCGCGATCCCGGCGAGTGCGGGCCGGAACCCGAGTCGGACGTTCTCGCAGCATCCAGGGCGGCAGACGTCGTACCAGGGGCCGAGCTCGGTCTCGGCGGGCCGCTCGGCGACGGGCGTGCCGTTGACGCGCTCGAGCACGAGGTCGACGAGACCGGCGACGTAGGCGGGGTGGGTGCCGGGCGTCGGCACGCGAACCGCAGCGAGGCCGTGCTGCTCCGCGGTCTCGAGCGCCTCGTTGTCGAGGTCCCAGAGCACCTCCATGTGGTCGCTCACGAAGCCGAGCGGCACGATGACGACGGCCTTGCGACCCGCGGCGGGCAGCTCCTCGATGGCGTCGTTGATGTCGGGTTCGAGCCACGGCATCGACGGCGGGCCGCTGCGCGACTGGTAGACGAGCTGCCACGGGACATCCGCTGCCCCCGCCTTGGCCATGACGACCTCGGCGACCGCGCGGTGCTGCGCGGCATACGCGCCGCCCTCGCCGAAGCCGCGCTCAGCCGGACCCGACTTCGCAGCATCGGTCGACGGGATCGAGTGCGTCGCGAACAGCACCTCGATCTCGGTCGTGCGATCGAGGTCGGCGGATGCCTCGAGCCCCGCGAGCCCGTCACGCACGCCCTCGACGAAGGGGGCGACGAACCCCGGGTGATCGAAGAACTGCCGCACCTTGTCGATCTGCACCTCGTCGCCGAGGCCGGTGTCGGCGAGCGCGTCCGCGAAGTCCTCGCGGTACTGGCGGCAGCTCGAGTACGAGCTGTAGGCGCTCGTCGCGATGGCAATGAGCTTCGTGTGGCCGGCGGCCTTCGCCTCGGCGAGCGCGTCGTTGAGGTAGGGGTCCCAGTTGCGGTTGCCCCAGTAGACGGGCAGGTCGATGCCGCGGCTCGCGAGCTCGGCCTCGAGCGCGGCCTTCAGCTCGCGGTTCTGCTGGTTGATCGGGCTCGTGCCGCCGAAGTGGCGGTAGTGGTGCGCGACCTCTTCGAGCCGCTCGTCGGGGATGCCGCGGCCGCTCGTGACGTTCCGGAGGAACGGGATGACGTCGTCTTGGCCCTCTGGCCCGCCGAAGCCGGCGAGCAGGATGGCGTCGTAGGCGACGGGCTCGGTGACGTGCTCGGGCCCGCCCTGCGCCGCCGGAGTCGCGCCCGGCACGATCGCCCCGAGGGCGCACGGTGCGGATGCCGCGGGGGCCGGCTTGCGGCCACGGGCGGGAGTGGCTGCGGATGCGGCCTCCGAGCCGAGGTTGACCGCGGCCATTACTGCAGCACCTCCACGAGCTCGGCGGTCGTGATGCGGCGGCCGGTGTAGAACGGCACCTCTTCGCGCACGTGGCGGCGGGCGTCGGTGGCGCGGAGCTCGCGCATGAGGTCGACGAGCTCGGTGAGCTCGTCGGACTCGATCGGCAGCAGCCACTCGTAGTCGCCGAGGGCGAAGGCGCTGACGGTGTTGGCGATGGCACCGCGGAAGGCGGCACCCTTGCGGCCATGGTCGGCGAGCATGCGGCTGCGCTCCTCGGCGGGCAGCAGGTACCACTCGTAGCTGCGCACGAAGGGGTAGACCGTGAGCCACGACTTGGGCTCGATGCCGCGGAGGAAGCCCGGCACGTGCGACTTGTTGAACTCGGCGTCGCGGTGCACGCCCATGGCGTTCCACGTCGGCAGCAGGTGCTTCAGGATGCGGGCGCGGCGGAGTTCGCGGAGGGCCCACTGCAGCCCCTCGGCGGTGTCGCCGTGCAGCCACAGCATGACGTCGGCGTCGGCACGGAGGCCCGAGACGTCGTAGATGCCGCGGAGCGTGACCCCCTCGTTCTCGACGAGCGCGATGACGCCGTCGAGTTCGTCGACGATACGGGGCACGTCGTGGCCGTCGTAGTCGTCGGGCCTCGCGGGATCCCGCCGGAGCACGGCGAACACCGTGAAGCCCTCGGGAGAATCTGCGGTTTCGGATTCGGGACGGAGCGCGTCGGCTGCCGCTTCGGCAGCGGGGGAAGACATGTCTCCAGTCTCCCCCTTTCCACGTGATCGGCCAAAAGGGAGTCTCGGGTCGCGGTCGGCGGGCCTTGATGCTCGACGCCGTGCACCGGCGTGGCCGCAGATGATTCGGGACGTACGCTCGTCGCATGAGGATCTGGTCGCTGCATCCGCGCTACCTCGATCGCCAGGGGCTCACGGCCTGCTGGCGCGAGACCCTGCTCGCGCAGGCGGTGCTCGAGGGTGCGACCCGGGGGTACACCCGCCACCCGCAGCTCGAGCGATTCCGCGCGGTGCCCGACCCGCTCGGCGCGATCGGCGACCACCTCGCCGGCATCGCCGAGGAGGCGACGGCACGCGGCTACAACTTCGACACGAGCAAGGTGCACCGGCGGAGCGCTGGCCCACTGCAGCTCGAGGTCACGACCGGGCAGCTCGCGCTCGAGTGGGAGCACCTGCTCGGGAAGCTGTCGGTCAGGAGCCCCGAGCTCGCTGCGCAGTGGTCGGGCATCGAGCTGCCCGAGGCGCATCCGCTGTTCGCGATCGTCGACGGGCCGGTCGCGTCCTGGGAGCGCGCGGTCCCTCAGGGCTGAACGACTCAGTCGTGCTCGCGCTCGGTCGCGCTGAGCGCGTCGAGGAACCGGATGACGACCTCGCGCTCGTCGGGGGTGAGCGCCGCCGCGGCGTCGAAGCGGCGAGCATGGAGACGCCCCACCGACTCGCGCGCGACGATGCGAGTGGCATCGGTCACCGAGATGGCGAGCGCCCGCCGATCGCTCGGATGCGGTGCGCGCACGATGTGGCCGCCGCGTTCGAGCCGGTCGAGGAGCTTGGTCGTCGAAGCGCTCGAGATGCCGAGGTACTCGCTGATCGCGCCCGGCGTGGCGATCTCGCCCTGGTTGCGGGCGGCGATGAGGAACCGCAACGCGCGCATGTCGGTCGGATTGAGCTTCATGTAGCGGCTCGACGCCTCGCTCATGCGTCGTTCGGCCTCGTGCCACCCGCGCAGGCTCTGCATGACGCGCACGATCTGGTCGACCTGCTCGTCGTCGAGTCCGGCACGGTTCACGAGCTCTTGGTCGTGGTCGGAGATGCGGGGATCGTGCATCGATGCCGCGATGTCGTGCCGATCGTCCCGCTCGCTTGCCATGGGTTGATTCTAGCCAGTCTGGTATATTTCTCGCTAAGCTAACTTCTAGCCAAAGCAGCGAAGGAGTCCCCATGACCCTCAGCGACATCGAAGAGGTCGTGCTCCTCGACGCCGACGGCCGAGCCATCGGCCGGGCGCCGAAGTCGAGCGTGCACGGCGCCGACACCGCACGCCACCTCGCGTTCTCGTGCCACGTCTTCAACGAGCGCGACGAACTCCTCGTGACCCGCCGCGCCCTCTCGAAGCAGACCTGGCCCGGCGTCTGGACCAACTCGTTCTGCGGCCACCCGGCCCCGGCCGAGACACTGGTGCACGCCATCCGCCGGCGCGGCGAGTTCGAGCTCGGGCTCTCGCTCGACGGCATCCAGCCGGTGCTCCCGTTCTTCCAGTACCGGGCGACGGATGCCTCGGGGCTCGTCGAGAACGAGCTCTGCCCCGTCTACACGGCGTACGCGACCTCGGAGCTCGAGCCGCACCCCGGCGAGGTCATGGACTTCGCCTGGGTCGCGCCGCGACGTCTCGCCTCGGCGATCGAGCACGCGCCGTGGGCGTTCAGCCCGTGGTTCGTGCTGCAGGCGCAGCTGCTGCCGTTCCTCGGCGGCTCCCTCGACCGGCGCGAGGCCATCGCATCATGATCGGCACGACCCTCGATCGGCGCATCGAGCGAGATGGAGACGGCGTCGGCGTCACCGCCGGCATCGCCGTCTCCGCCTTCCTCGACGACTACTTCGCCCGGCAGCTCGACCGCGCGGCGAGCCACGGCGACGACTACGTGCGGCTGTGGGTCGCCGCCCGCGACGGCGCCGCCGGTGGCAAGCGCATCCGTCCCGAGCTCGTGCTCGCGGCGCACGCGGCGTTCGCCGGCGCGACCACGGCCGAGGCGGTACGGCTGGCCTCGGCGTTCGAGCTCCTGCACACTGCGTTCCTCATGCACGACGACGTGATCGACCACGACCTCGTGCGACGGGGCGCACCCAACGTCGCGGGCCGCTTCGCGCTCGACGGGGTCGGCCGGGGGCTCGCGGCCGACCGGGCGAACGACTACGGCGAGGCATCCGCTATTCTCGCCGGCGACCTGCTCATCGCGGGCGCCCTGCGGGTGGTCGCCGAGCTCGAGGCGCCGCGCCAGGTGCGCGCCTCGCTGCTCGAGATCGTCGACGAGTGCGTCTTCCTCGCGGCGGCGGGCGAGCACGCCGACGTGCGGCACTCGGGTGCCGCCCCCGGCGAGCGCGACATCCTCGCCATGATCGAGAACAAGACCGCCTCGTATTCGTTCAGCGCGCCCCTGCAGGCCGGGGCGGTGCTCGGCGGGGCCTCGGCGGCCTCGGTCTCGCGGCTCGGCGAGATCGGCCGCCACCTCGGCGTCGCGTTCCAGTTGCGCGACGACGTGCTCGGCGTCTTCGGCTCGTCGGCCGTCACCGGCAAGTCCTCGCTCTCCGACCTGCGCGAGGGCAAGGAGACGCTGCTCGTCGCCTATGCCCGAGTGCACTCCGACTGGCATCACGCCGCCGACGGGTTCGGCAGCCCCGAGCTCGACGACGCCGGTGCGACCGCGCTGCGAGGAGCAATCGAGTCGAGCGGCGCCCGCGACCGCGTCGAGCGCCTCATCGACGCGCGCTGCGCCGCCGCCGTCGACGCGATCGCGGCCGCGGGCCTGCCGCACGGCCTGCAGGAGTCGCTGACCATGACGGCCCGCACCTGTACGGAGCGTGCACGATGAGCCCGATGGCCCCGGCGACCGGGCTCGCGCTGTACGATCGCGCGGCCCACCTCGGCTCCGCCCAGGTGATCACGCACTACTCGACGTCGTTCGGGCTCGCGAGCCGCCTGTGCTCGCGCCCGGTGCGCGACCACCTCGCCGACGTCTACGCGCTCGTTCGCATCGCCGACGAGATCGTCGACGGCCCGGCCGAGGAGGCCGGACTCGGCCCGGATGAGCGGCGGGCGATGCTCGACGCCCTCGAGGTCGAGACCGAGCAGGCGATGGCTCGCGGGTACAGCTCGAACCTCGTCGTGCACGCCTTCGCCCGCACCGCACGCAGCACGGGGTTCGGGCGCGAGCTGACGCGGCCGTTCTTCGCGTCGATGCGGCGCGACCTCGACCCGGTCGACTTCGACGAGGCCGAGCTCCGCCAGTACGTGTACGGCTCCGCCGAGGTGGTCGGGCTGATGTGCCTGCGCGCCTTCAGCGAGGGGCTCCCCGTCGACGACGAGCGCGATGCGCGCTGGCAGCGCGGGGCACGTCATCTCGGCGCGGCGTTCCAGAAGGTGAACTTCCTGCGCGACCTCGCCGACGACTACGGCTCCCTGGGGCGCCGCTACTTCCCGGGCGTCGACCCGGCGCATTTGAGCGAGGCCGACAAGGTGCGACTGCTCGACGACCTCGATCGCGACCTCGCGATCGCCGCCGAGGTGATTCCCGAACTGCCGAGCGGATGCCGCAGGGCCGTCGCCGCCGCACACGCCCTGTTCTCCGCCCTATCGTCGAGGCTCCGTCGCACGCCGGCGCGCGAGCTGCTCGAGACGAGGGTGCGCGTGTCGACTCCGCGGAAGCTCGTGCTGCTCGCCGTCGCCGCCGGTGCACGCCCGCGGCGTGCGTCAGAGGCGTCGGCGTCGCAGCCCGCACCGATTCCCGGAGCGCCGGCATGAACCGGGTCGCGATCGTCGGCGGCGGCATCGCCGGTCTCGCCACCGCGGCGCTGCTCGCCCGCGACGGCCACGACGTCGCGGTCTACGAGGCGAACGAGACCGTCGGCGGACGCGCCGG
This sequence comes from Agromyces sp. CCNWLW203, assembly GCF_036576125.1. Lineage (NCBI taxonomy): Bacteria > Bacillati > Actinomycetota > Actinomycetes > Micrococcales > Microbacteriaceae > Agromyces > Agromyces sp. CCNWLW203. Next base: position 839,717 of record NZ_JAZHYX010000001.1, read on the forward strand.
GCGGTGGGACGCCGGCGGATTCCGCTTCGACACCGGCCCGTCGTGGTACCTCATGCCCGAGGTGTTCGAGCACTTCTACCGGCTGATGGGCACGAGCGCGGCGGCCGAACTCGACCTCGTGCGGCTGGATCCCGGGTACCGCGTGTTCTTCGAGCACCGGGCCGAACCCCTCGACCTCGCGTCCGACCGGGCGCTCGCGGCGGCGGCGTTCGAGGCGATCGAGCCGGGCGCGGGGCGCCGCCTCGAGCAGTACCTCGACTCCGCCGGGGACACGACCCGACTCGCGCTCGACCACTTCCTCTACAACGACTTCTCCTCCCCGGGCACCCTGCTCGTGCCGCCGGTGCTCCGACGCATCGGTCGCCTCGGCCGCCTGCTGCTGCAGCCCCTCGACCGCTTCGTCGCCGGGCGCTTCCGCGACCCGCGCCTGCGCCAGGTGCTCGGCTACCCCGCCGTGTTCCTCGGCACCTCGCCGTCGGCGGCGCCGAGCCTCTACCACCTGATGAGCCACTTCGACCTCGATGACGGGGTCTTCTACCCGCAGGGCGGGTTCCGCGAGGTCATCGACAGCGTCGCCAGCCTGGCGCAGCGGGCCGGCGCGCGCATCGTGACGGGTGCGCGGGTCACGGGCATCACCGTCGAGTCGGGAGCGGCGCGCGGCATCCGCTTCATCGATTCGGATGGTGCGGCGCGCGAAGCCGAAGCCGACCTCGTCGTCTCGGCCGCCGACGTGCACCACACCGAGACGGCGCTGCTGCCACCGTCGTCGAGAAGCCGATCGGATGCCTCCTGGCGCCGAGCCGACCCCGGTCCGGGTGCGGTGCTCGTGATGCTCGGCGTGCGCGGCGAACTCCCGCAACTGCAGCATCACACGCTGCTGTTCACCGAGGACTGGGCGGCGAACTTCGACCGCATCTTCGGCCGCTCACCGTCGGTGCCCGACCCGGCCTCGCTCTACGTGTGCCGGCCGAGCGCGACGGACCCATCGGTGGCGCCCGCCGGCCACGAGAACCTCTTCGTGCTCGTGCCGGTGCCGGCCGACCCGAGGATCGGTCACGGCGGCGTCGACGGCGCGGGCGACGACTCGGTCGAGCGCATCGCCGATGCCGCGATCGCGCAGATCGCGTCGTGGGCGGGCGTGCCCGATCTCGCGGATCGCATCGTCGTGCGCCGCACGATCGGCCCGGCCGACTTCGAGGCCGATTTCAACTCGTGGCGGGGCTCGGCGCTCGGCCCGGCGCACGTGCTGCGCCAGAGCGCGTTCCTGCGGGGCCGCACCGCATCGAGCACGGTTCATGGCCTGTATTTCGCCGGCGCGACCACGGTGCCCGGCATCGGGCTGCCCATGTGCCTGATCAGCGCCGAGCTCGTCGCGAAGGCGGTGCGCGGCGAGCGCGGCGCCGGCCCGCTCGCCGAGCCAGCGGTGCGGAGCGTGACGGCATGATGCTCGCCTACCTCGGCGTGCTGCTCGCCGGCATCGCCTGCATGGCCCTGCTCGACGCCCGATTCCGCCTGGTGTTCGGCGCCCCGGGCCGGCGCCGGCGGGCGATCGTCGTGCTGGGTGTCGGGCTCGTGTTCTTCCTCGCATGGGATGTCGCCGGCATCGCCCTCGGCATCTTCCACCGCGGCGAGAACGCGGTGAGCACCGGCATCCTGCTCGCCCCCGAACTGCCGCTCGAGGAGCTCGTGTTCCTCGGGTTCCTCTGCTACTTGACGCTCGTGCTCTACACCGGTGCACTCCGCCTGATCGCGGCGAAGGAGGCGGCGCGCCGATGACGTACCTACTGCTCTCGGCCGCCTTCCTCCTGGTCGCGGTCGTCGTCGCCGCCCTCGGCTGGCGCCGGGCGCCGCGCGGCCATGGCCGGGCGGTCGCGCTCTCCGCGCTCGTGCTCGTCGCACTGACGATCGCGTTCGACTCGATCATGATCGCCGCCGGACTGTTCGACTACGCCGACACCCACATCTCGGGGGTGCGTCTCGGCCTCGCTCCCATCGAGGACCTCGCCTACCCGATCGCCGGAGTGCTGCTGCTCAGCGGGCTCTGGAACCTCATGGGAGGTGCGGCCGATGCCGACGACTGAGACCCGCCGCGGCGTGATCGCCGACCTCTTCACGGCATCGCGGCCGCTGAGCTGGGTGAACACCGCGTTCCCCTTCGCCGCCGCGTACCTGCTCACCGCGCGCGAGATCGATGTCGCCTTCGTCGTCGGCACGCTCTTCTTCCTCGTGCCCTACAATCTCGCGATGTACGGCGTGAACGACGTCTTCGACTACGCCTCGGATGCCGCGAACCCGCGCAAGGGCGGCGTCGAGGGAGCGCTGCTCGTGCCCGATCGTCATCGACTGACGATCATCGCTGCCATCGCGAGCTGCGTGCCCTTCATCGTCGTGCTGATCGCGGCGGGCGGGCCTGCGTCATGGGCGGTGCTCGCCGTGAGCCTCTTCGCGGTCGCGGCGTACTCCGTGCCGGGGCTGCGGTTCAAGGAGGTGCCGTTCCTCGACTCGCTGACGTCGAGCGTGCACTTCGTGAGCCCGGCGGTCTACGGCCTGGTGCTCGCGGGGGCCGCGTTCACGCCGCCGCTCATCGCGCTGCTCCTCGCGTTCCTGGCGTGGGGCATCGCGAGCCACGCCTTCGGCGCCGTGCAAGACGTCGTGCCCGATCGCGCCGCGGGCATCGCCTCGATCGCGACCGCCCTCGGGGCGAGGCGCACGGTGCGGTTCGCGATCGCCATGTGGGCGCTGGCAGGCCTGCTCATGCTCGCCACGTCATGGCCGGGGCCGCTTGCTGCCCTGCTCGTGGTGCCCTACATCGCGGCGGCCGCACCGTTCACCGGCGTCACCGACGTCTCGTCGGGTCGCGCGAATGCCGGCTGGCGCCGGTTCCTCGTCATCAACTACGTCGTCGGGTTCCTCGTGACCATGCTGCTCATCTGGTACGCCGCCATCACGGCCTGACCCGGCGCGGTGGCGTCAGGCTCCGATGAGGAGTCGCGTGGCGTGCTCCAGGTGCTCCCGCACGGCCTCGCCGCCGCGCGCCGGGAGCTCGTCGAGCAGCGCGCGGTGCTCTTCGATGAGGCTGTCGATCGTGTAGTGCGGTCGCACATGCAGCAGGAAGATCAGCAGCTCGCTACCGAGCGCGGCGTGCGCCTCGATGATGCGGGGACTCCCCGACGCCGCGACGATCGCATGGTGGAAGTCGGCGTGCAGCCGCTCCACCTCGAGCCAGTCGACGGCGTCGCTCGAGGAATCGCCCGCGCCGGCGAGCCCCGCGAGCTGGTCGAGCGTCGCTCGTGCAGGCGCCAGCACCTCGGCGGGCCACTGCTCGCCATGGCGTTCACCCGTGATGCGCACCGCCTCGACCTCGAGCGCGGCACGCAACTGCTGCAGCGCGATGACGTGCGCGCGGTCGAAACTCGCGACGCGCACGCCGCGGTACGCCTCGGCGACGGCGAGCCGCTCGGCGACGAGCCGCTGGAACGCGGCGCGCACCGTGTGGCGCGAGACCCCGAACTGCTCGGCGGCGGCCTCCTCGCGGAGTGGTGTGTCGGGGGCGAGCACCCCGCTCAGGATCTCGGCCCGCACGAGCCCGGCGACACGGTCGACGGTCGTGCGGCTCGCGACCCCGACCGGCTCCTGTGCGGCGTCGCTCATCGGGTCACCCGGTTCATGCACCTGCGTCGGCATCGCGGCATCCGCTCGCTCAGGTCTCGGTCGGCTCTTGCGCGATCAGTCGAACTTCGAGCGCACGGCGAGCCACACGCCGATGCCGACGGCGGCCACGACACCGACGGCGACGACGACCGCGGCCACGGGCTGCTCGTCGGCGAATCGGCGGAGCTTGACCTTGGCGCGCTCGGTGCGCATGCCGACCTGCTTCGGCACGTTGAGCTTGTCTTCGAGGGCGTTGAGCGTCTCGGCGAACTGGGCCCTGGCCTGTTGCGACGCGATCTTCGCCTGCACCCGGGTGAGGTTGCGCTCGCGGGCGGCGGCGTCGCGCTTCGAGGGGCGGGGGCCGGAGGCGTCAGTAGCGGCGGTCATAGTCTCCCGTTCCCTTCAGGGCGTCGAGGTCGGCCTTCAGGCTCTCGACGGACTCGAGGGGCTCTGAGCCCCGCTTGAAGTTGACGTAGGCGATCCACAGCAGGATCACGATGATCAGGAGCAGCACGCCCGACACGGTGAGCGCGGCGGCCCACGCCGGCATCACGAGCGCGAGCGCGAAGATCGCGGTGGTGATGAGCGTGAAGAGCAGGAAGACGCCGACCACGGCGGCGCCCGCGACGAGCCCCGACCCGATGCCGAAGTGCTTGACCTTGTAGGAGATCTCGGCCTTGAGCTGGTCGATCTCGGCGCGCACGAGCGACGAGATCGTGTCGGGCAGGTCGCCGATCAGCGTGAAGAGCGTGCGGTCGTCGTTCGAGGGCGCGGTCATCGCGTGGTCACCTCCACGGTCATGAATCGGATGCGGCGGGCTTCGTCTTGCCCGCCGTGCTGCGCTTGGCCGGGGTGCGCTTGCTCGCACCGCTCTTCGCGCCGGACGCGGCGGATGACGCGACGCCGGCCGCGTCGTCGATGGCGTCGTCGAGCGCGGCGGCCGCGCTGTCGACGGCCGACTTGGCCGCAGCGGCCGTCTTGGAGACGTTCTGCTTCGCGGTCTTCGCCGCACCGCTGACGTCGCTCTTGGACGCACCGGAGCCGCGCGTCGCGTTGCCGATGAAGGACTTCACGCCGTCGAGCACGGTGTCGGAGAGGTCGCCGACCTTGTCGGCCGCGAACCCCTTGACGGTGTCGACGCCCTGCTGCACGGCCGGCGTGTTCCACACGCCCTCGGCAGCCTTGCGGATCTGCTCGTAGCGCTCGCGACCCGCGCGCGTGCCGAGCACGTACCCGACTCCGAGCCCCACGACGAAGAGGATCTTGCCTTTCATGTGCACCCCATCTCCCCCTGTGGTTCGCCACAGCGTCGTTTCCAGCGTAGACCCCGGGGCAAGTCGCGCAAGGGGGTTGCGTCGAAATATTCCGTTCGGGCTATGCGTCGCCGTCGGGCTGCACTCGGCGGTGCCTGACCCGGCGCGCCGCTTCAAGGGCGTGCGGCACGACCGAGGCGAGACCGGTGCCCGCGACCCACGATCCGGTGGCCTCGATGCCGGGCTCTGCCGCGAGCGCGTCCTTGAGCGCGCGCACTCGTTCGCGCTGTCCGATGGTCGCCTGCGAGATGGCGTCACGCCATTCGGTGCGGCCCGAGGCACGGAGCATCCGCTCGTCGAGGGAGACGCCGAGGAGTAGCGCGGCGTCAGCGAGCGCGAGCTCGGCGACCTCGGCGTCGGAGCGCCCGTCGAGCGGGTTCGCCGCGCCGGCGCGACCGTAGGAGAGGCGCACGACATGACGGCCGCCCGCCTGCTCGGCCAGCCACGGCCACTTCGCGGTCGAGTGGGTCAAGGCCTTCGCCGTCACGCCCGGCGCGTCGGCCGCGACGAGCACGCCGGTGCCGCGCGGGGCTGCGTCGAGCGCGGGCGCGTCGAGCACGAGGGTGACGATCTCGACGGATGCCGCGGCGGGCCACGCCTCGCCGTCGGTGTCGCTCGTATGCGTCCAGCCGTCGAGCGCTTCGTCGACGAGGGCGAGCGCTGCATGCCCCGAGGCCGCGAGCACGACGTCGGGAGCGGTCACGAGCAGCTCGCCGGCCTCGGTCGCCGCGCTGACGCGCCATGATTCGGTGGACTCCGGAGCGAGCGTCTCCCCCGTGGGTTCCGGAGCGAGCGAAGCGAGCGTCTCGAAACCCTCGCCCCCGACCACGCCCCGCTCGAGCCCCGTGACCTCCGCGCCCTGCACGATGGTCACCCCGAAGCGGGCGAGCTCGCGTTCGAGCTCGTCGACGAGCCGGTGCATGCCGCCGCGGATGCCGCGCACGGCGCTGCCGGCCTTCCGTTCCTCGAGGAGCTGCCCGACACCGCCCGAGAGCGAGCCGGTGCGGGTCATCGCCTCGTTGAGCCCGGGGGCGACGATGTCGAGGTCGAGGTCGTCGGGATTCGACGAGTAGACGCCGGCCGAGATCGGCGTGACGAGCCGGTCGAGCACGGCCTGGCCCATGCGCGAGCGCACGAGCTCGCCGAGGCTGCGGGCGCGACCGATGGTGAGGATCGGCTTCACGCGATCGAAGTAGGCGCGGATCGCGCCGTTCCAGCCGATGATGCGGCGCACGTCGTCGCCGAGCGGGTTCGCGGGGATGCCGAGCATGCCCGTCTTCGGCAGCGGGGCCGCGTCGAGGCCCTGCTTGCCGGGCATCACGAGCCAGGCGCCGGCGGGGTTCGGGTTCTCGACCTCGGCATCGAGGTCGAGCGAGGTCAGGAGCTCGGCGACGGCGCCGCCGCGCGTCGCGAACGACTCGGCGCCGCTGTCGAGGGTGAGCCCGTCGAGTTCGATGCGGCCGACGCATCCGCCGAGTTCTTCGCGCCGCTCGAGCACCGTGACCTGCAGGCCGACCTTCGCGCACTCGAGTGCCGCGACGAGGCCGGCGACACCGCCGCCGATCACGACGACGTCGGCGGTCGCGCGCTCGACGACGGGCTCCGCTGCCGGGTCGCTCATGCCGAGGCCTCGTGCACGAGTTCGACGACGCGCGTCAGCACCGTCGGGTCGGTCTCGGGCGGCACGCCGTGCCCGAGGTTGAAGACGTGGGCGGGGGCGGCCTGCCCGCGTCGCAGCACGTCGCGCACGGCGGCCTCGAGCACGGGCCACGGGGCGGCGAGCAGGGCCGGGTCGAGGTTGCCCTGCAGCGGCACGCCCTGTCCGACTCGCTCGACGGCGACGTCGAGCGGGATCCGGTAGTCGACACCCACCGTGTCGACGCCGATGCCGTGCATCGCGCCGAGCAGCTCGCCCGTGCCGACGCCGAAGTGCACGACGGGCACGCGGCGGGTGACGGTCGACGCAGCGCCCGAGGCATCCGTCGTCTGGTAGGCGAGGTCGTGCACGTGGGCGAGGGCCGCCGCCGAGGCCGGGGCGACGTGCGCCTCGTAGTCGGCGAGCGAGATCGCGCCGGCCCACGAGTCGAAGAGCTGCGCAGCGGATGCCCCGGCGAGCACCTGCGTGCGCAGGAATCGGCCGGTGAGCTCGGCGGTCCAGTCCATGAGCGCGCGCCACGCGCCCGGGTCGGCGTGCATGAGGGTGCGGGCGGCGAGGTGGTCCTTCGAGGGGCCGCCCTCGGTGAGGTAGGCCGCGAGCGTGAACGGCGCTCCGGCGAAGCCGATGAGCGGCGTCGGGGTGCCGGAGCCGTTGTCCGTCGTATTCAGCTCGGCGACCGTGCGGGCGACGGCCTCGGCGATGGGGGCGGATGTCTCGTCGAGCCGCGCAGGGTCGATCGCCGTGAGCTCGGCGACGCCCGCCGCATCCGCGTATGCGCGCCCGAAGACCGGACCGCGACCCGGCTGGATCTCGACGTCGACGCCCACGAGCTTCAGCGGCACGACGATGTCGCTGAAGAAGATGCCGGCGTCGACCTTGTGGCGTCGCACCGGTTGCAGCGTGATCTCGCTCGCCATCGCGGGGTCGAGGCACGCGTCGAGCATGCGGGTGCCGACCCGGAGGTCGCGGTACTCGGGCAGCGAGCGCCCCGCCTGCCGCATGAACCAGACGGGCGTCGCGTCGGCGCGCTCTCCTCTGTATGCGCGCACGAGGCGCGAGTCGGAGGTCAGGCCGGCGGAGAGCGGATGCTGCGGGGAGAGGATCACGCCACACATTGTCTCGTATCGGCCTGAGTGAAGATCGGCGATCAGCCACAGCAGAAAAGTGCAACAAATCTGTTGCACTTCTTCCGAAGCAGTGCAACACTGAGGTTGCACATCGAACGCACACACACGAGGAGGACGCATGAACGGCACCACCGGATCACTCGACCGGATCGAACAGCAGATCGACATCGACGCCTCGGCGGAGCGCGTGTGGGAACTCGTCTCCACCGCGGGCTGGTGGATCAACGACGATCGCGTCGTCGAGCACCGCATCGAGGAGCAGGGCTCGCGCGTCGTCGTGCACGACGAGAAGTGGGGCGCGTTCACGCTCGGCATCGAGTCGCTGGATGCCCCGCGCTACGCGGCCTTCCGGTGGTTCAGCGCACCTCCGGCCGCCGCCGAACCCGACCCCGCGAGCGACGCGCTCACGTCGACGCTCGTCGAGTTCTGGGTCGAGGACCGCGACGGCGGTGTCGTGCTGCGTGTCGCCGAGAGCGGCTTCGAGGGGCTCGACCGCAGCGCCGAGGAGCGACGCAAGATGTTCGACGAGAACACCGAGGGCTGGGCCATCGAACTCGGGTTCGCGCGCGACCACCTCGCGAACGAGACCGTGGCTGGCCTCCCGGCCGACCTCCCCGCCGTGCGATGACGGTCGGCGTCGAGAGCCTGCCCGCCGCGTTCGCCGCCCTGGGCGACGACACGCGGTGGGCGCTCCTGCAACGACTCGGCACCGCGCCCGCGTCGGCGACGACGCTCGCGGCCGATCAGCCGATCAGCCGCCAGGCCGTCGCGCGGCACCTCGAGGTGCTGCGCGAGGCGGGGCTCGTCGAGACCGAGGTGCACGGCCGCGAGGTGCGCTACCGCGCGATCGGATCGCGTCTCAGCGCCCTCGCCCGCGACCTCGACGGCCTCGCCCAGGGTTGGGAGCGCCGACTGCGCACGATCAAGGCGGCCGCAGAGGGATAGGCGGCGCAGGCGGGCCGCGGGCGTCAGAACTGCCCGTGGCCCGTGCCTGCCGATTCGTTCGGAAGCCTTACATTCGCGCTCCCATCAGCGCTATGGTCGAGACGTTGTGCGCCCCCGAGCACGACGACGCGCGAGTTCCCAACCCGTGCGCCTCCGCATCCCACGGAGAATGACATGCCCCCACTGCACTGCTCGTACCCGCCCAGCCGAAACCGGTCGTCTCGAACGGCGTCGCCACGAACCGCGCGAGCCGAACGATGAACCCCGCGGCACCCCACCGCGCCGGCGTCACCTTCATGGTCGGCGCCGCCGCGGCGATCGTCATCGGCGCTCTGATCGCCGGCTCCGGCTTCCTCGACCGTGTCATGTTCCGGCTGCCCGAGATCCCCGGTGGCGAGCGCGTCGCCGTCGCCGTCGCCGTCGCCGCGCTGGGCACCGCGCTGGTCTGGCTGCTCGTGCGCCTCGGCGAGCTCGGCCGGGCGCGTTCCCGTCGCCGCGCGCTCGAGGCGAGCGTGCGCGGAGAGGTGAACTGCGGCATCCGTCGCCGTGAACTCGTCGCCCGCCTGAACGAGCTGACGGCCGACGACGCGAAGCAGATCAAGCTCGCCGCCCGCTACTCGATCGTGGCCGACGAACTCGGCGTCGCGTTCTGGAACGGCGGTCGCCGGCCACGGCGTGCCGCGCACTTCGCGTGGCGCGAGATCCGCGGCATCCGCAGCGACTCGATGGTCGCCGGCGAGACGGTGCTCTCCGTGCTCGTGCTGCGCGTGCGTCGCGGCGGCGTGAGCGTCGAGCTGCCGATCGTGCTCGCCGCCGAGCGCCCGGGTCGCTACGCGCTCTCCGACGCGCCGTTCTTCGCGGTCGTGCGCAGCTGGAAGGCCAAGCACCGCGAGGCGCTCGCCGCCGAGGGACTCGAGCTGCCGCCGCTCACCGCGCCGATCCAGATCATCCCGCAGAGCGCGGTGCTCGCCGGCCGCTGAGTCATCCTCGGGTTGCGCCCGGAGTCGCTCTGGGCGAACCCGGATTCGACGGCGAGTAGAATCCCTTCGTGCTGATCTGCCTCACCGCGAGTCACAAGAACGCCGGGTTCGACATGCTCGAGCGTCTTTCAGCGACCGCGGATGCCGCGGGCCCCCGCATTCGCAACGGCCATCCCGCCGTGCAGGGTGCCGTCGTCGTCGCCACCTGCAACCGCTTCGAGGCGTATCTCGACCTCGACGCCGCCGAGGGCGATTCGCCCGTGCCCGCCGTGCACGAGGCCATCCGCTCGGTGGGTGCCGTCGCCGGCCTCGAACCCGAAGAGCTGCGCTCGACGTTCGGCTTCGTGCACGGCAACGCCGTCGCCGGCCACCTCTTCGCCGTCGCCTCGGGCCTCGAATCGGTCGTCGTCGGCGAAGGAGAGATCGCTGGCCAGGTGCGCCGCTCGCTCGAACGCGCCCGCACCGAGGGCACCACCACGCCCGACCTCGAACGTCTCTTCCAGCGCGCCTCGCAGATCTCGCGCCGCGTCAAGAACGAGACCGGCATCGGCAACGAGGGCCGCTCGGTCGTGCGACTCGCGCTCGAGCTCGCTGAGAGCCGCATCACCGACTGGGCGGAGACGAAGGTGCTGCTCGTCGGCACCGGCCGCTTCGCGGGCGCCTCGCTCGCCGCACTCCGCGACCGCGGCGTCACCGACGTGCGCGTCTACTCCCCGTCGGGCCGCGCGGCGAAGTTCGCCGCGAGCCACGGCATCGAGGCCGTCGGGCGCCGCGAGGTCGCCGCCGCGGCCGCCGCCTCCGACGTCATCGTCACGTGCACGACGGCCGAGCACCACGTCGTCGACCGCGAGCTGCTCGAAGCGGGCAGGGCGGGATTCGCGGCATCCGCTGCCGGTTCGCCCGCTGCCGGTTCGCCCACTGCTGTTCGGCCGCTCGGTCTCGTCGCCGACCCGGCGGACGCGCCCGTCGAGCGCCAGCTCGTGATCGACCTCGGGCTCCCCCGCAACGTCTCCCCCGACGTCGTCGAGGTGCACGGCGTCGAGCTGCTCGACCTCGAGACGATCCGCATCCACGCCCCGCTCGAGGAGTTCGGTGCGACGGACGCCGCGCGTGCGATCGTCGGCGGAGCGGCCCGAGCCTTCGGCGAGGCCCGCGAAGAGCAAGATCTGGCGCCCGCCGTCGTCGCCCTTCGGCGCCACGTCTTCGACCTGCTCGACGGCGAGATCGAACGCGCCCGCTCGCGCGGCGACGCTGACGGACGCACTGAAGAGGCCCTACGCCACATGGCGGGCGTGCTGCTGCACACCCCCATGGTGCGCTCCCGCGAACTCGCGCGCGCCGGCGAGCAGCAGGCCTGGATCGACGGCATCGCCGCGATCTTCGGCGTCACCCCCGCAGCGGATGCCGCCGCGCCCGCGTCGGAGGCACGCGATACGCTTCCAGGCGATGCACGAGAACAGCACGCCTGACCTCTTCGACCGGCCGGGTGCCGCTCGAGCAGGGGCCTGCCCACCCTCGGCTCATTCGCCGAACCGAGTCGGCGCGCGGCGATCGGTTGTCGGTGCTGAGCGCTAGGTTCCACGCATGACTGGAGTACTCGACGCTCACCGATGCACATGGCAGCAGACCGCCGCGGACCTGAGGGGGAACCGCCGATGAGCCGGTCGATGTCTCGTGTCGGCTGGCGCACCGCACTCCTCGACCACCGCAACGCGGTCCTCGGCATCGTCAGCGGCGTGCTCGGCGTTGTGGCCGCTGCCGGCGGAGTCTGGGGAACTGTCGCCACCGCGAGCTACAACGCCTCAAGCAATGCGCTCGCTGGCTCCGAGCGCCAGCTCGCCATTGCCGAAGCTGAGCTCACAGAGGCGAATGCTGCGATCGATGCGCAACGAGAGACCATCTCCACCCTCCGTGCCGACAACGCCGATCTACAGGCCCTGGTTTCACCGACAATCGACCTCAGGGCGATACCGAACATCCGCACAAGCGGGCGAATCACGCTCGCCGACGATGGTGATTCCATCGATCTCGACTCGACAGCGCCCAACTTCGGCGCCGGCATCGAGGGCTATTCACCGTTCTCGCTCAAGTACCGAAACTCCACTCTCGTCGCGGGCTATAGCCTGTCGATGCTCCAGCTCCGCGAGGGCACGGCAGGCTACGAAATGTGCGCGGTCGCGACCGGGTACCGACCTGCCGAGCGGATCGAACCCCACACCCTGCAGTCCGGCACGACCTGTCTCCGACTTTCACCGAAGCGATTCGCGACGGTGGTGACCGAACGGTACGACGAGGCATCCGTCGATCTCACGATCGTCGTGTGGGAGTAGACCGTCCACCGCGGGCCTCGTCACCACGCCTTCCCAGGCTCTTGAGACGTGCCCGCTGCCGTGGACGTCGGCGGGCGATGCCCCGAAAGCGGATGTCCCGGCGCGCGTCAGGGGTTCGCGCTACGCTTCTCCGCGATGCACGAGAACGCCACGCATGACCTCGCGACCACCACGACCGAACTCGATCGCGCCGCTGCGGCGGCTGCCGACGGGCCACCCGCGCTGCGGTTCCCGTTCGATGCGGCCGCGCTGACCGAGACGCCGATCAGCACGGAGCGTCTCGTGCTGCGGCCGCTCGAGGCATCCGACGCCCCTGATGTCTTCGAGTACCAGCGCATCCCCGAGGTGCTCAGGTACCTGCCGTGGCCCGAGCGCGATCGCGCCGAGGCCTACGAACACACGGCGAAGCGCGCCGCCGCACGCGTACTCGAAGGCGATGGCGACTTCTTCGTGCTCGCGATGACGCTGCCCGGTGAGCGGTCGGTCGCCGATTCGGCCCGCGATCGGGTGATCGGCGACATGATGGTGCGCGTCTCGAGCGCCAAGCACGCACAGCTCGAACTCGGCTGGGTCGTGCACCCCGACTACCAGGGCAAGGGCTACGCTCGCGAGGCGGCCGTCGCGATCAGGGACTTCGCGTTCGAGACGCTGCACCCGCACCGCATCCAGGCGTTCCTCGACGCGCGCAACGCGGCATCCGCCGGACTCTGCGAGCGACTCGGCATGCGACGCGAGGCGACGATCCTCGAAGAGCAGTACAACGACGGCGAATGGCAGGACACGGCGTTGTACGGCGTGCTGCGACGGGAGTGGGCGGCCGGTCGGGGGTAGGGCTTCCTTCCCTCGCTCCCTCCCCTCGCGTCGACGCTCATCACCACTTTCTCCACAGACTTATCCACAGACTGTGGAACATACGTTCGAATGTCGGCCGTCCGCGAGACAATGGTACATGGCCGAAGCGCTCCCCGACTTCAGCGGTCTGACCGCTCTGATGTCGTCGTGCGCACCCTCTTCGAGCACCTTCAGCGCACTCGACGATCGCGCCCTCGTCGAGGTGGTCGAGGCCATCACCTCGCTCCGGCACGAGGTCGAGCGGGCGCAGGCGCTCGCGGCCGCCGAGGTCGTGCGCCGCTCGAAGGTCGCCTTCGGACTCCAGGGGCTCGCCCAGCGCACCGGGCATGCGAACGCGGGTGACCTGCTGCAGTCGATCACGCACTCGTCGAAGCGTGACACCAACACACTCATCGGCGTCGGGCGCATGGTCGCCGAGACCGAAGCGGCAGCTGAGCTCGAACGAGCACGGCGCGATGATCCCGAGCTCGCCGCGCTCGCGCCGGCACCGGTCGCGCCATGGTTCTCGGCGTTGAGCCGTGCCGTGGCGAGCGGTGCGCTCACCGTTACGGTCGCCGATGCGATCCGTTCCGGGCTCGGCGAGCCCGGCGCAGATGCCGACGATTCGGCACTGGCGTCGGCGCTGGCGTCCGTCCTCGCGAGCATCTCGGCCGAAACCCGAGGTCTGCATGCCGACGCAGCCCGTCGCCTCGCTCGCCAGGCGCGCGATCGCATCGACGCCGCCGGCGTAGCCGCTCGAACCGAGCACCAGCGTGCCCGCGCGTTCTGGCGAGTGTGGGTGAAGCCCGACGGCATGGTCAGGGGCGAGTTCGAACTCGACGCCGAGAGCGGCATGCTCGTCAAGGCGGTGTTCGACCAGCTCACTCATCCTCGCCGCACGGCTGCGCCCGTGCGGCGCAGCTTCGGCGATCCCGCGTGCGGCGATGCGGCCTTCGCCGACGCGCGTGCCGAGCGGGAGCGCGACGCAGCCGAAGGGCTCGTGCAACTGCTCCGCGCCGGCGCGAGCGTCGACCCGACTCGCCTGCTCAACGACAAGAAGCCGTCGGTCCGGATCGTCGTGAACGCCGACTCACTCAGCACGGGCGAGGGCTCGGGTGCCATCGAAGGCCACCCCGATCGCATTCCGCTCGCCGACATCCGCACGGGGCTCTGCGAGGGCTATCTGCCGATCCTCTTCGATGCCGACGGCGCCTGCCTCGACCTCGGCCGCGACGAGCGACTCTTCACCAGCAAGCAGAAGGCTGTGCTCGCGGTGCGCGACGGCGGCTGCATGGATCCCGAGTGCACGCGTCCGCCGTCGTGGACCGAGGCGCACCACATCGACCACTGGCAGCGCGACGACGGGCGCACCGATATCGCCGATGGGATCCTGCTCTGCCGAAGAGATCACCTCAGGTACCACAACCAGGGGTGGGAGGTTCGGCGAACCGGCACGAACTACTGGCTCATACCGCCGGCCGGCGTCGACCCAGAGCAGACGCCGAGGCTGATGCGACCGAAGACACCCGCCGACCTCATCAACCCGGTCGATCCGACGCGGCTCGACCCGGCACCGGTCCGAAGAAGCCCGAGCGAGCTTGAACGAGTGCTTTCCGTCGCGGGGTAGAACCTCGCGGGGTAGAACTCCGTCCAATTCGGCTCAGCCCGGCGAGCGCACAGACACTCGAGCGCGCCGTGAGCCGTCCGCGCCTGAGTCGCGCGCCTCAAGGTCGCGAGCGAGGGGCACGACGGTCTGAGAAGGACGCCGGGCGCTCGAGCCCGGCGAGCGCACAGAGACCCGAGCACGCCGTGAGCCGGCTGCGCCTAAGTCGCGCGCCTGAAGCCGGGCGCGAGCGAGGGGCACGACGGTCTGAGAAGGACGCCGGGCGCTCTCCACCGATCGAGCCGGCAGTCTGCACTCGGCGCCTCGCCGAGGCACGGGTCGAGGGCGACCTCGAATCGATGGAGGTACCGGACAATCCGAACCCGGCTCGGCGGCGAACACCCTGTAGCGGGTCGTTCGCGTGCCTGCCGATGCGGAGGTCGTGCGATGAACGATGGACCCAGCAGATCGAGGCGGCCCAGCCGAAGCTTCTGGTGGTGGGCCGCGATTGCGGGCATCGTGAGCGCGGGCGCCTTCCTCGCCGTGGCCGAACTCGTCGCCCTCGCCGTCGCTCGCGACGGCAGCCCGATCCTCGCGGTCGGCTCGTTCGTTATCGACATCGTGCCGCAGCCCTTCAAGGAGTTCGCGATCGCCACGTTCGGCGAGAACGACAAGCCGGCCCTGCTCGCCGGACTCGGACTCGCCGTTGTCGTCGCGGCGGCGATCGCCGGGGTGCTGCAGCTCCTGCGGCCCCCGCTCGGCGTCGTCACGATGGTCATCGCCGGGACGCTGTCGGTGGCCGCAATCGTGACGCGCGCCGGCGCGACACCGCTGGCCTTCGTACCGCCCGTCGTCGGCAGCGTCACCGGCAGCATCCTGCTCCTCGTGCTCGCGCGTCGGCTGCGTGCGTGGCGTGAGGCCGACGCATCGGCGTCCTCCACAGCTCCGGCTCCCGGCGTCCCGGCCGACCCGGCCGACCCGGCAGTCCCGGCCGACCCGGCCGATCGACGCCCTGAGCCCGGCCTCGACCGTCGCGTGTTCTTCCGGATCGCGGCCATCTCCGCGGCATCCGCGCTCATCGTCGGCGTCGGGGCTCGCGTTGCGACCGCGACGACCTCGTCGATCGCGGCCATCCGCCGGGCGCTGAAGCTGCCGGCCCCGCGGTCGACCGTCGTGATCCCGGCCGGCGCCGAGCTCGACATCCCGGGCATCAGCCCGCTCGTCACGCCGAACGCGGACTTCTACCGGGTCGACACCGCGCTCGTCGTGCCATCGGTCGATCCCGCGGCGTGGCGACTGACCATCGACGGCATGGTCGACCGCCGCATCGAGCTCGGCTTCGACGACCTCGTGAACATGGGGCTCGACGAGTACGCCGTCACGCTCACATGCGTCTCGAACGAGGTCGGGGGCGAGCTGCTCGGCAACGCGATCTGGCTCGGCGTGCCGGTGCGCGAGGTGTTGCGGCTCGCGTCGCCGACGACTGAAGCCGACATGGTGCTCTCACGCAGCGTCGACGGGTTCACCGCGAGCACGCCACTCGAGTCGCTCACCGACGACGGCCTCGACGCCATCCTGGCGGTCGGCATGAACGGCGAGCCACTGCCGCTCGAGCACGGTTTCCCGGTGCGCATGGTCGTGCCCGGCCTCTACGGGTACGTCTCGGCCACCAAGTGGCTCACCGAGCTGAAGGTCACCAGGTTCGACGCCGACGAGGCGTACTGGACCCCGCGCGGCTACAGCGCGAAGGCCCCGATCAAGCTCTCGTCGCGCATCGACACCCCCCGCATCGTCACGGCCGTCACGGCCGGCCCGACCACGATCGCCGGCGTCGCGTGGGCGCAGCCCGTCGGCATCGAACAGGTCGAGGTACGGGTCGACGACGGGGCCTGGCAGCAGGCGACCCTCGCGACCCCGATCAGCGGCGACACGTGGGTGCAGTGGTTCCTCGAATGGGAGGCGACCGCAGGCAACCACTACCTCACCGTGCGAGCGACCGACAAGAACGGCACCTTGCAGACCGAGGCTCTCGCCCCGATCGCCCCCGACGGCTCGACCGGCTGGCAGCGCCTGCTCATTCGAGTGAGCTGAGCGGATGTCTCGGGGCCGGTCACGACCGGCCCCGCGACGCGCGTGGCAACGCGGCGCTAGGCGCCGATGAGGCGTGCAGCCAGGAAACCCTCGAGCTCGGCGAGCGGAACGCGCACCTGCTCCATGCTGTCGCGCTCGCGCACGGTCACGGCGTTGTCATCGAGCGAATCGAAGTCGACCGTGATGCAGAACGGCGTGCCGATCTCGTCTTGACGACGGTAGCGACGCCCGATGGCACCGGCGTCGTCGAAGTCGACGTTCCAGTGCTTGCGCAGCGACGCGGCGACCTCACGAGCGAGCGGCGACAGCTTCTCGTTGCGGCTGAGCGGCAGCACGGCGGCCTTCACCGGCGCGAGACGCGGGTCGAGACGCAGCACCGTGCGGGTGTCGACACCGCCCTTCGCGTTCGGCACCTCTTCGACGTCGTAGGCGTCGACGAGGAAGGCCATGAGCGAACGGGTGAGACCGGCCGCGGGCTCGATCACGTACGGGATCCAGCGCTCGTTCTTCGACTGGTCGAAGTACGACAGCTCCTTGCCCGAGTGCTCCGAGTGGGTCTTGAGGTCGAAGTCGGAGCGGTTCGCGACGCCCTCGAGCTCGCCCCACTCGCCGCCGGTGAACCCGAAGCGGTACTCGATGTCGACGGTGCGCTTCGAGTAGTGCGACAGCTTCTCTGCGGGGTGCTCGAATCGGCGCAGGTTCTCGGGGTCGACGCCGAGGTCGACGTACCAGTTCCAGCGGTAGTCGAGCCAGTACTCGAACCACTCGTCGTCGGTGCCGGGCTCGACGAAGAACTCGAGTTCCATCTGCTCGAACTCACGGGTGCGGAAGATGAAGTTTCCGGGCGTGATCTCGTTGCGGAACGACTTGCCGATCTGGCCGATGCCGAACGGCGGCTTCATGCGCGCGGCCTGCAGCACATTCGCGAAGTTCGTGAAGATGCCCTGCGCCGTCTCGGGGCGGAGGTACTGCAGCCCCGACTCATCCTGAACCGGGCCCAGGTAGGTCTGCAGCATCATGTTGAAATCGCGAGGCGGGGTCCACTGACCGCGGGTGCCGCAGTTCGGGCAGGCGATGTCGGCCATGCCGTTCTCGGGCACGCGCCCCTTCTTCTCTTCGAAGGCCTCGAGCAGGTGATCTTCGCGGAATCGCTTGTGGCAGTGCAGGCACTCGACGAGCGGGTCGGTGAAGACGCCGACGTGCCCGGAGGCGATCCAGACCTGCTTCGGCAGGATGACGCTCGAGTCGAGGCCGACGACGTCTTCGCGGCCGGTGACCATGTACCGCCACCACTGCCGCTTGATGTTCTCCTTCAGCTCGACGCCGAGGGGCCCGTAGTCCCACGCGGATCGGGATCCGCCGTAGATCTCGCCGGCCTGGAAGACGAAGCCCCGGTGCTGGGCGAGGGCGATGACGGATTCGAGACGGCTGGGTGCGGCCACGGTGGCTCCAATGGTCCTGGGGATCGGGCGAGCTGTCGAAATCGGCGTGAAGCCGGAAACCGACACGGTGTCACCATCCTACGGGCGGGTGCGACCACGAACGAGCGCGCGGTCGGTACGCTGTGCCCATCACGACCATGGCCGAGGGGGCGACGGTGTGGATCTGATCTGGGAACTGAACGTGATCGACGGGCCGTTCGTGCTCGCGGTGTACGGGCTCGCGGCACTCGTGTTCGTCTACCTGCTCTTCCGGGGCCCAGGCTGGGCGTGGGTGCTGACCGTCATCGTGCTGCTCGTCGTCGGCGCGCTCATCGGGGTCGCCGTGCTCTGGATCGGCGTCAACGTACTCGATGCGTTCGGCGGCCCCGTCGACGACTCGGCCTGGATCTGGGTGCCCGCGGCGTTCGCCGGCATCACGATCGCGATCTGGAACCTCTGGCACTCGCGGTGGTGGCGCAAGCTCATCGCGCTCCTCGCGATCCCCCTGTTCGCGGCGACCGCGGCCTTCGGCGTGAACGCCGCGTACGGCCTGAACCCCACGCTCGGATCGATGCTCCACATCTCGACGGCCGACACGGTCGACCCGCCCGTTCCCGACCCCGCGACGATCGCCGACCCGGCCGAGCCGCTGTACGCGACGTGGACCCCGCCGCCCGACCTCCCCGAGACCGGCGTGGTCGGCATCGTGCAGGGCGGCGTACCGAACACGGTGTCGGGTTTCGAGGCCCGGCCCGCGCAGATCTACCTGCCGCCGGCAGCGCTCGTGACGGATGCCCCGCGCCTCCCCCTCGTCGTCATGATGATGGGCCAGCCCGGCGACCCCGACGCGAGCTTCATCGGCGAGGTGCTCGACGAGTTCGCCGCCGAGCACGACGGGCTCGCGCCCATCGCCCTCGTGATCGACCAACTGGGCGACCCGTCCGACGACCCGCTCTGCCTCGACAGCGAGCTTGGAAAGGTCGAGAGTTACGTCATGCAGGACGTCGTGCCGTGGGCGAGGGCGCGACTCGGCGTGCTGCAGGGCCCGCGGTTCACGACCGTCGCCGGGTACTCGAACGGCGGCGGCTGCGCCGCCTACTTCGGTGCGAAGTACCCCGAGGTGTTCGGCAACCTGCTCGCGGTCTCCCCCGTCGAGTACGCGGGCGCGGAGCATCCCGACGAGACGCTCGCCGAGATCTTCGGCGGCGACCAGTTCGCCTACGACCTCGTGAAGCCCGCGAACATCATGGCCGCGAAGGCCCCCTACGCCGACTCGGCCGCCATCTTCACGGTCGGCGAGCACGACCTCGCCTTCGTGAGCGGCACCGAACGACTGGCGGATGCCGCGACCACCGCCGCCATGCAGACGACACTGTTCCTCGTGCCCGGGGCCGACCACGACGTGGTGGCGCTCACGGGCGGACTCGAGAAAGGCTTCGACGTGCTCTCACCCAGGCTCGGACTGTCGGCGCCATGACCGAGACGACCGAACACAGCGACGCCGCCGCCGGCGCCGAAGATGCAGTGCCGAGCGGACGGCTCCGCTCCACGGGGCAGGCGCTCGGTGCGTTCATGCGCCGCGTTCCCTTCAGTATCACGGTCGCGGTGCTGCTCGTCGTGACGGCGCTCGTGACGGGCACCTTCTTCGGCGCGGCATCCGATCAGACGACCGGCACCTGGGCCGCCGGCGTGATCACGACGATCGACGGCCGGCAGTGGTGGACCGTCGCGACCGCGCTCGTCATCCCGTTCGACCCCTTCCAGCTCGTGTTCGGCGTGCTCGCGGCGCTCGTGCTGCTCGGCGTCGCTGAACGGCGCATGGGCACCTGGCGCACGGTCGTCGCGTTCCTCGTGACGGGAGCACTCGGCGTCGCGATCGGCACCTGGCTGCAGTGGATCGGCTCGCTCGCCGGCGAATGGTGGGCGTCGGGCACCGCCGCCGACCTGACTCTCGACCCGCTCGCCGGCATCGTGGGCGCGCTCATCACGGCGACGGCGTTCATGGGCCGGCTCTGGCGCCGCCGCATCCGTGTCGTCGCGCTCGCCTTCATCCTCGTGTTCGTGCTCTACGACGGCGACTCGTCGAATGCGTACCGCCTCGTCGCGGCGATCGCCGGCTACCTCCTCGGCGCCGTGTTCACCCGTGACGCGTCGACCCTGTCGGCCAGGCGCAGCTCGCACCGCGAGACCCGCACGCTCATCGCCGCCGTCGTCGCGGTGACCGCCGTCGGCCCGATCGTCGCGTTCGTGAACCGCTCCGAGCTCACGCCCTTCGCCTTCGGCTCGTACCTCTACGCCGACGAGCCGCTCGAGCTCGCCGCCGTGATGGCGACGTGCGGCGGCGAGGCCGCCACCGCCGCGGCCGCGGCCACGTCGCAGTGCACCGCCCAGCTCGCGCTCCTCAGCGCGCAGGGGTTCGGCATGTTCCTGCTCTCGTTCGTGCCGGTGCTGCTCCTGCTGCTCGCCGCGTGGGGGCTCCGGCACGGCCGGCGATTCGCCTGGTGGCTCGCGATCGGCGTGAACGCCGCGATCCTCCTCTTCGCCCGCACAGCCTTCGACGTCACGGTGACGACCGCCGACGTCGAGGACGGCACGTGGACGGTGTTCGATCTCGGCGAGCTGATCGTCTGGGCCCTCGCGGTGCTCGCCCTGCCGATCGGCATCATCATCATGCTGATCGTCACGAGACGGCACTTCCGGATCCGGGCGCCGCGCGACGCGGCCGCTCGGTTCGCCGGCGTCGTGGGCGGCGCCTTCCTCGTGTTCGCCGGCCTCTACCTGGTGACCGGTCTCGCGACGGTCGGCGAGTACTGGCCCGCCGCGACCGGGTGGGACGTGCTGCTCGACACGCTGAAGCGATTCGTGCCGCCGCACTTCCTCGCCGTCGTCGACCCGATCGTGCTGCCGGGTCACGACCTCACGGGCTTCCTCGCCCAAGCCGTCGGCCCCGTCTTCTGGGCGGTGTTCATCGGCGCGGCGATCCGCCTCATGTCGCGCACCGGCACCGCGGCGAAGACCGCCGAGGACGCCCGGCTCCGCGAGCTGCTGCATCGAAACGGCGGCGGCACGCTCGGATTCATGGCGACCTGGCCGGGCAACACGGCGTGGTTCGGCGCCGACGGCGACTCAGCCGTGGCGTACCGGGTGATCAGCGGCGTGGCCATCACGATGTCCGACCCCATCTGTCCGGCGGGTGAGGGCGGCCGCGTCATCCGCGAGTTCGCCGCGTTCTGCGACGCGAACAGCTGGGTGCCGGTCTTCTACAGCGTGCACCCCCAGTACCTGCCCGTCTTCGACGAGCTCGGCTGGCAGCACATGTCGGTCGGCGAGGAGACGCTCGTGCGAACGGCCGGCCTCGAACTGACCGGCAAGCCGTGGCAGAAGGTGCGGCAGGCGCTGAACCGCGGCATCAAGGAGGGCATGACGACGGTCTGGACGACCTGGAGCGAACTGCCGCTCGCGACCGTCGCGGAGATCAACGCGATCTCCGAGGAGTGGGTCGCCGAGAAGGAGCTGCCCGAGATGGGCTTCACGCTCGGCGGCATGGAGGAGCTGAAGGACCCCGAGGTGCGCCTCATGCTCGCGGTCGGGCCCGACGGCCGGCTGCAGGCCGTGACGAGCTGGCTGCCCGTGCACCGCGACGGCGCCGTCATCGGCTGGACGATCGACTTCATGCGCCGTGCCGACGGCAGCATGAACGGCATCATGGAGTTCCTCATCGCCTCGGCGGCGCTGCACATGAAGGAGTCCGGCGCGGAGGTGCTGAGCCTCTCGGGCGCCCCGCTCGCGACGAAGCCGCTCGCGCCGGGAGAGACCCCGCCCGCGCCGACCGTCATGACGCGGCTCCTCGACTTTCTCGCCACGACGCTCGAACCGGCCTACGGGTTCTCGTCGCTGTTCAGGTTCAAGGCGAAGTTCAACCCCGAGTACGAGACCATCTCGATGGCCTACCCCGACCCGCTCGCCCTGCCGGCGATCGGGCTCGCGATCGGCAGGGCCTACCTGCCGGAGGTGTCGCCGGCCGAGGCCGTCGCCCTCGTGAAGACGCTCACGAAGTAGCAGTCGCCCAGCACGTCGAGCGGATGCCGCAGCCAGCCGCCACTCGCGGCGAACCTGTCTTTTGTGCAACGAAACTTTCGCCGGATGACTGACAAAAGAATACCGTATAGCATCCGTCTTTCGCTTGACCCGTCGGCAAGATGTGGCGTACCGTTCGAAAAAGAACGCCGGTCGGGATTCACGGTCGGCGGGCTTGGGGGCGTGAAGACCGGTGCGAACCAGGGCATCGCGCATCCATGCGAGGCGCGGTTCGGCGCGAAGTGGCGACGGTGCCCTGTCTCGATCCATCCCTCTTCATGCAAAGGAGCATCATGGAAGATCTCATCGATCGCGACGACAACCCCGAGCTGGGCCGGCGCCTCGGCCTCTCCCGGCGACAGCTGCTCGCAGCGACGACCGGCATGGCCGCGGCCGCCGCACTCGGCGCGGCGGCCTTCGGAGGCGGACCGGCTCACGCCGCCACCCGCGGTGCCGCCGTCTCCGGCGGCGCGAAAGCAGCCGGCAACGGCGTGCTCCTGCCCCCGGGCAAGCGCGGCATCATCCTCTACACCGTGCGCGACGCCATCTCACGCGACCCGAACACGACCGACCTCGCGTCGGGCTTCAAGGAGGTCTTCCAAGAGCTCTCACGTATCGGCTACAAGCAGATCGAGTTCGCCGGCTACAACCAGCACGCGAACGCCGAGGGCGGCAACGTCAACAACGTCGCGGGCGCCCACCTGCTTCGCGCGTGGCTCGACGACAACGGGCTCGAGGCCGAGGGCAACCACGGCAACATCCCGGGGACGATCAGCGACGCGACGATCGCCGCGTTCGACGCCCAGTGCGAGGTCGCGAACATCCTCGGCTTCGGCCACATCGGCACCGGCGGCGACCCGACGAACAGCGCGTTCGTCGCCGACTGGGAGCTCGCTGCCGAGCGCTGGAACTTCTTCGGCGAGCGCGCGGCGTCGCACGGGCTCAAGCTGTACACGCACAATCACGACATCGCGTACAGCTTCCTGCTCGACAGCGGTCCGCTCGATGCGCTCGGCCGGCCGACACGCTCCAGCGGCATCCGTCGCCTGGAGCACTTCCTGGCGAACACCGACCCGAGCTACGTGTACCTCGAGATGGACGTCTACTGGGCGCACGTGGCGCAGTACAAGCACCGCAGCTTCACCGCACCCGACGGCACCGTGGTCGAGAGCCTCTTCGACCCGGCCGGCGTCGTCTCGGCGCAGTCCACTCGGTTCCCGCTGTTCCACACGAAGGACGGGCGCATCAACACGGCGACGCCGAACGGCTACGACATGGTTCCGTTCGGCCAGGGAGACATCGACTACACGACGTTCTTCCAGCGCATCGGCGCCAAGGGCTACCACAACTCGATGTGGGAGCAGGACACCGCCCCCGGCGGCGGCGCGAACCCCGGCCAGTCGCTGGCGTTCGCGCAGGTCGCGTACGACGGCATGGCCGCGCTCCGCGGCTAGCGCACACTGCCCCGGGCCAGGCCGTAACCCGGCCCGGGGCATTCCTCGTTCCAGCACACCCCTCTTCCAAGGAGACATCCATGTCCAGATCCAGAATCCGGTTGGGCGCACTCGTGCTCAGCGGACTGCTGGCGGCCACATCGCTCACCGTGAGCGCCGGGGCCGCTGCCTTCGCACATGACGGCGAGGACCACGGCGACGAGGTCAGCGCCACCACGTGGGCCAACTACGAGCGCGTGACGCTCACGCGAGACGTCGGCGAGCCGATCGACCTCGCGGTGCTGCCCGACTCGCGCGTGCTGCACACGACCCGCAAGGGCGAGGTGCGACTCACCGATCCCGCCCAGGGCACCACCTCGGTCGTCAACACGATCGACGTCTACGCGAACTCCGAAGACGGACTGCAGACGATCGCCCTCGACCCCGCCTTCGAGGAGAACGGCTGGGTCTACCTCTACTACGCGCCGCGCACGATGACCGCGCCCTACCCGGCGACGACGCCCACGGGGTCGGCGCCGAACACGCTGCCGGCCGGCGCGGACGAGAGCTACTGGAACCAGTGGAAGGGCTACAACCAGCTCAGCCGCTTCCAGTGGAACGTCGAGACGAACTCACTCGACCTCGCGAGCGAACAGGTGATCATCACGGTCGAGGTGCAGCGCGGCCAGTGCTGCCACGTCGCCGGTGACATCGCCTTCGACAACGACGGCAACCTGCTGCTCGCCACGGGCGACAACACGCCGGCGAGCACGCCCGGCGCCAACGGGTACGCGCCGAACAACGACCGCATCGGGTACAACCCCGGCCTCGACTCGCGTCGCGGCGCCGGCAACTCGAACGACCTGCGCGGCAAGATCCTCCGGATCGACGTGCAGGACGACGGCAGCTACACGATTCCCGCGGGCAACCTCTTCGCTGCGGGAACCGAGAAGACCCGCCCCGAGATCTACGTCATGGGCGTGCGCAACCCGTTCCGCATCGACTACGACCCCGTCACGAGCGCCCTCACGTGGGGCGACTACGGCCCCGACGCGGGCACGGCGAGCGACCTGCGCGGCCCCATGGGCTACGTGGAATGGCAGAGCACGACGAAGCCGATCAACGGCGGCTGGCCGTACTGCCACGGACCGAACGCGAACTACAACGACTGGGACTACGAGACGCTCACCCAGGGCGACTGGTTCGACTGCGCTGCCGGCCCGACGAACACCTCGCGCCACAACACCGGCCTGACGCAGCTGCCCGCCGCGACGGCGCCGCAGATCTGGTACGGCGACCAGGTCACGCATCAGCCGTGGCCCGAGCTCGGTGCCGGCGGACAGGCCCCCATGGGCGGCCCGACCTATCGCTACGACGAGGAGAACGCGTCGACGACGAAGTTCCCCGAGTACTGGAGCGGCAAGACGTTCATGGCCGAGTTCTCACGTGACCGCATCTTCGCCTTCAGCCAGGAGGACCCCGACGGCGAGGTGACGAAGATCGAGGACTTCCTGCCGAACGCCTCGCTGAACGCGGCGGGCATGCCCCCGTGGGACAACGTGATCGACTTCGAGTTCGGCCCTGACGGGTCGCTCTACGTGCTCGACTACGGCGACGGCTTCTTCCGCCCCAACCCCGACGCCGGCCTCTACCGGGTCGACTACGTCGAGGGCACGAAGGGTCCGCGCGTCGATCTCGACGCCTCGGTGACGTCGGGCCAGGGCCCGCTCGAGGTCGACTTCTCGGCCGCGAACAGCACCCACCCCGACGGCCTCGCGCTCAGCTTCGCGTGGGACCTCGAGGGCACCGGCACCTTCACCGACGGCGCAGCCGAGATCAGCCACACGTACGCAGCCGACGGCCAGTACACGGCTCGCGTGCGGGTCACCGATTCCAGCGGGCGCGTAAGCCTCGCATCGGTCGTGATCACGGTCGGCAACACCGCCCCGACGATCGAGATCGTGACTCCCGAGAACGGCTCGTTCGCCGACTGGGGCGACACCGTCGCCTTCGAGGTGAAGGTCACCGACCCGGAAGACGCGACGATCGACTGCTCGCGCGTGAACTGGAGCTACGCCCTGGGTCACGACAACACGCACGCCCACCCGCTGTTCACCGGCACGGGCTGCACGGCCGAGATCGAGATGCAGGAGGAGGCCGGCCATGGCGAGACCGAGAACATCTACGCCCAGATCGGCGCCTCGTACACCGACGGCGGCAGTGCAACGGCACCGGCGCTCTCGGCCGATGACGTGACGCTGCTGAACCCGCGTGAACTGCAGGCCGAGCACGCCGACGCGAAGGGCGGCGAGACCACGATCGTCGACGACGAGACCGCTCGCGCCTTCCGCAAGGTCACCTCGTTCGACGCCGGCGACTGGCTGGCGTACGACCCGGTGAACCTCGTCGGCATCACGGGCGTCGAAGCGCGCGCGGCCGGCACCGGCTCGCTCTCACTGCGGTGGGGCAGCGCCGACGCCGAGCCGTTCCTGACGATCGACGTCGCGAGTGCGGGCACCGAGTGGGTGGAGGCATCCGCCCCGCTCGTGACCGTGCCCGAGGGAACCGACCGGCTGTACGTGACGAGCACGGGCGGAGTCGACCTCGACCAGCTCGAGTTCACCACGTCGGCGGGCGACATCCGTGCGCTGCTCGGCAGCCTCGACGACGACGGTCGCATCACGCACGGCGCGGCAGCCTCGTTCGGTGACGTGCTGGCCGAGGTCGACGCGGCCCTGGCCGCCGGCGACACCACCGCGGCGATCAGCCGGCTCGAGTTCATCGTCACGCAGGTGCCGAACCGCATCCGCACCGACGCCGAGGCGGCGGCGCTCGTCATCCGCGCGGCCGAGGCGGTGATCGCCGACCTCCGATAGCGCCGCTGCGCTGTACCCGGGAGCCCCGGTCCGCCTCGGCGGGCCGGGGTTCTCGCACGCCCGGCCGCGGGTTCTCGCACGCCCGGCCGGAGACGGCGCGTTCCGGGCCGCACCCGTAACGCGCGACCCGGAACACTGTGCCACCCCTCTTCCAGAAAGGCAGGCCACTCAGGCTACACCGCGGCCTCGCCGGTCGTCTGGCCCACGTTCTAGGGTTGAACGGATGCCTCAACTCACCGATCTCCGCGTCGCCGCCATCGCCCTCGTGCGCGATCGCCTCGTGCTCATGGTCACCGCCCGGGACCGCGACGTCTACTACATGCCGGGCGGCAAGATCGACGACGGAGAGACCGCCGCCGAGGCCGCCGCCCGAGAAGCCCTCGAAGAGGTCGCCCTCGTGCTCGACCCCGCAGAGCTCGTGGAGCTCTTCGAGGTCGTCGCGGCCGCGCACGGCGAGCCCGACGGCCGACTCGTGCGGATGCGCGTCTTCCGCGCCGAGACGGATGCCGCGCCGCTCGCCTCGGCCGAGGTCGGCAGCCTGCACTGGGTCACGACGGCCGACATCGATCGCTGCCCGCCGGCCGGCGCCGAGGTGCTCGAACGACTCGCCGCGGCCGGGCTCATCGACTGAGCGTCGCCGGTCGAATCGGCGCGGTCGAGCAGTGCAGTCGGGCTGACGAGCGAGCCGGCACGGTCGAGCCGGCACGGTCGACGTGCTCACACCGCGCGCAGCGAGCCCGGCCCGATCTCCGCGACCGAGCGGTGCCCCGCGAGGCCGAGCGTGAGATCGAACTCGGCGATGTGGTTGCGCACCACCTCGCGCACGCCTGAGGCACCGGCGAGCGCGAGTCCGTAGACGTACGGGCGGCCGATGCCGACGGCCGTGGCGCCGAGCGCGAGGGCGATGAACGCGTCGGCCCCGCCCCTCACGCCGCTGTCGAGGACGACGGGCACGCGCCCGCCCACTCGTTCGACGACACCGGGCAGGGCGTCGAGGCTCGCGACGGAGTCGTCGACCTGCCGGCCCCCGTGGTTCGAGACGACGATGCCGTCGACGCCGTGATCGAGCGCCTGCGACGCGTCATCCGGATGCAGCACGCCCTTCAGGAGCACCGGCAGCTTCGTCCACTCGCGCAGCCGCGCGAGGTCACCCCAGGTGAGGGCGGGGTTCGAGAACACGTCGAGGAACGTCTCGATCGCCGCCCGCGGCAGCGGCGAACGCAGCGCCGCCCGCACGCCGCCGTCGACGAGCGGGGTCTTGGCTCCGGCGCGCGCGATGGAGAACGCCGAGGCGAGCAGCTTCGGGGTGACTTTCGGACGGGCTCCGCCGCCCGCGCCCGCGGCGACCCGCTGCCGCACGAGCTCGGCGAAGACGGGGTCGCTCGTGTACTGGGCGATGCCCTGCCCGCGCGTGAACGGCAGGAACGCGGCGTCGAGGTCGCGCGTGCGCCAGCCGAGCAGGTGCGTGTCGAGCGTCACGACGATCGCCTCGCAGCCGGATGCCTCGGCACGACGCACGAACGAGGCGTTGAGCTCGTCGGAGGCGCTCCAGTACAGCTGGAACCACCGCGACCGCGACCCCATCGCGGCGGCGACCTCCTCCATCGGGCGCGAGGCCTGGTTCGACAGGACGTAGGGCACGTCGAGCGCCGCGGCGGCCCGGCCGACCGCGACATCCGCTTCGGAGTGCGCCATCTCGGCGACGCCGATCGGCGAGAGCACGAACGGCGTCGCACGCCTTCGGCCGAGCAGTTCGATCGAGAGGTCGCGCTCGGAGACGTCGCGGAGCACTCTCGGCCAGATCTGCCAGCGCGCGAAGCCCGCGCGGTTGGCCGCCATCGTGGCCTCGGCGCCCGCCCCGCCGGCGAGATAGGCGAAGGCCTCGGCCGAGACGGCCTTGCGTGCGGCTCGCTCGAGCTCGCCGAGGTCGACCGGCACCGATGGGCGGATGCCCGAGAGCCCGGCCCGATACACCTCGGATTGCACGTCCCTCGCGAACCCTCGCGGGCCGGAGGGCGGCGCGGTGGGTGCCGGTGCACTGGAGGCGGGCTCCGGCATGCTGGACGCTGGTACCGGCTCGCCGGACTCGGCAACTGGCTCGCTGACCATCGACTCGCTCCTTCGCTGTGTCGGTGAGTGACAGCGTAGCCTCGGCGCGGCGGCCGGCACGGCTCTCGTAGACTGCGGGAATGTCGACGACCGTCGAGTTCCGCAGTGGCGAGTGGGTCACGCTCATCACCCGCACGGGCGCCGACACCGGCCCCGGGTACGTGCTCGTGCACGGCATCGGCATGGCGCACGAGTATTGGTCGGATGTCGCCGAGGCGCTCGGCCGCTCGGGCACCGTCTACGCCCTCGACCTGCCGGGCTTCGGCGAGGCGCCCGCACCCGAGCATCCGCCGTCGATGGCTGCCGCGGGCGACATGCTCGCCGAACTCGTGCGCAGCGAGGGCATCGAACGGCCCGTGCTCATCGGCCACTCCGCCGGCGCGCAGGTCGTGGCCGAGGCTGCTGCGCGGCATCCGCAGCTCTTCGATCGCATCGTGCTGATCGGGCCGACCGTCAACCCTCGCGAACGATCGGTGGGCAAGCAGGCCGCACGACTCGCGCAGGACCTCGTGCTCGCCCATCCGAAGGTGCTCGGCATCGGCCTCGTCTCGTACGCGAAGGCCGGCCTCGGCTGGTACCTCGAGGCGCTCGGCCCTGTGATGCAGCACCGGATCGAGGAGACGCTGCCGCGGATCCCGGCGCAGACACTGGTGATCCGCGGCGAGCGCGACCGCATCGCGCCCCGCTACTGGGCGGAGCAGGTCGCGTCGCGCGTGCAGCGCGGACGACTCGTCGAGGTGCCGGGTCGCGGTCACGAGACGATGATCACCGCGGGCCCGAGGGTGGCCGACCTCATCGCCCGGCACGCCCGCGGCGAGGCGGTCGGGCATGAGGTGGTGCGCACCGAGTCGGCCGTGCGCAGCAGGGAATCCGTGCAGCCCGATGCCCCGATCGCGAGCCGCGCGACGGTCGCCGATGCCCCCGCCCGGCTCTCACCGCTCGCGGCAGCGGGATGGTGGGCGCTCGACTACCTCGACGCGGTGCGCCAGCACCTGCGCGTGCTGGCGTTTCCGAAGACCCCGCGGCGCTGGTCGACCGGTGACGCCGACAAGCCGACGGTGCTGCTGCTGCCCGGCGTCTACGAGCACTGGTCGTTCATGGCACCGCTCGGCGACGACCTCAACCGGCACGGCTACCGCGTGCAGGTCGTGCACGGCCTCGGCGCGAACCTGCTCGGCATCTTCGAGACGGCAGCACGCATGACCCGTGCGCTCGAGCGGACCCGGACTCCGGCGGCGGGGTTCGTGATGGTCGCGCACTCGAAAGGCGGCCTGGTCGGCAAGCGGATGATGCTCGGCGATGCCGATCGACGGCTCGGGCTGCTCGGCGTGGTCGCCATCGCCACCCCGTTCGGCGGCTCCCGCCTCGCGCGCTACCTGCTCGACCCCGGGCTGCGGGAGTTCCTCCCCGACGGGGCGACCATCATGGAGCTCTCAGACGCCGCATCGATGAACTCGCAGATCGTCTCGGTGTTCGGCACCTACGACCCGCACCTGCCCGAGGGCAGCGTGCTCGCCGGCGCGACGAACGTGCAGGTGCCGGTCGCCGGGCACTTCCGCATCCTCGCGGCGCCCGAGACCTTCGCGGCGGTCATCGCCGGCGTGGCATCGCTGTCGGAGTCGGCGACGACTCCGGCCACTCCGTTGCCGACGACGGCGCAGTCCGATCAGAGCGCTTCGAACGGCGCCGCGTAGCGGAACGCACCGCGGTGCTCATCGCCGGCGTTCGTGAGGCGGAGGGCCTGGAAGTACGCACCCCACGCCGGCTCGGGCGAGTCGACGCCGAGCTCGGAACCGGCGACGAAGCCGAAGCGGCCGTAGTAGGCGGGGTCGCCGAGCAGCACGAGCAGACCTTCGCCGTGTGCCTCGGCCATGCGGATCGTCTCGCACACGAGCGCGGAACCGATGCCGTCACGCTGGCGTTCGGGTGCGACCGCGATCGGCCCGAGTCCGAGCACCGGAGTCGTCGCGTCTACCGTGCCGCGGGTGCTGATGCAGTAGCCGACGATCTCGCCGTCGAGTTCGGCGACGAGCGTGAGGTGGGGCAGCATCGCATCGGAATCGAGGAGCGCCGTGTTCAGCCCGACCTCGATCGGCGGCTCGGCGGCCGACGATGCGGGCGTGGCGAACGCGGTCGCGAGAAGAACGTCGACCGCTGCACGGTCACCAGGTTGCATCGCTCTGATGTGCACGTCGAGAGCGTACACGTCTCAACCGTCGCGGCCGTCGGGAATGCGAAACGGGGGCGGTGCCGCGTGGCACCGCCCCCGTTCACTCGTCGCGGATCAGCGCTGGGCGGCGCGAACGCGACGCGTCACGATAAGCGCGCCGGCGCCGAGCACCAGGAGCGCGAGCGCCGCGAATCCGGCGCCGAGCTCGACACCCGTCTCTGCGAGCGCAGGTCCGGACGTGGCCGAGGTCGTGCTCTCGCCGGCCGGAACCACCGGAGCGGCGACGACGGGGGCTTCGCCCTCGATGAAGCGGCCCGTCACGTCGCCGCTGAAGTAGTAGGCGAGGACGTCGCCGACCTGGGCGCCAGGGATCGTGACGGTAACAGTGCCCGCGCCCGCTGCGTCAGCGACAGTCTCCTGCAGACCGGCGAAGTCACCGACCGGCTCGCCGTCGCGGAGGAGCTGGAACCCGTAGTAGACGGGCTCATCGGCACGGAAGCCCGCGAAGTTCGCAGTGAGACCGGCGGCGAGCTGATCGGGCGAAACCACCTGTGCGAGGCTGACGGTGGGCTCCGGCACGTCCGACTCGGTGATCGTCAGCGCGACGGCGTTCGACACGAGCCATTCGGTGCCATCGAGCTGCTGCCTCGCGCCCACGGAGACCCGGGGGTAGTCGGACTCGCTCGTGACCGGAGCATCACGGGTCGGGACGACCTGCGCATCGATCGCACCCGCGGCATCGGGCGTCACGGTGACCTCGTAGAGGGTCTCGCCCGATGAAGGGCCGAGGGAAACGCCGACCGACACCGTCACGTCACCGGTGCCGACGAAGCCGGTGCCCGCGATGTGGAAGCCCGCACCCCACTCGCCCGCAGGGAACGAGGTGGTGTCGACCGTGATCACCGGAGCGTCGGCCGCCTGAGCCGGAGCGGCGGCGAGCAGGCCGGCGAGGGGAAGCGCGACGACTGCGGCGATGGCAGCCGCTCGGACTCGCAAGGAGATGGGACGCATGCGTGGTGGCGCCTTTCGAGGGGAAGGTTGTGTGAGAGAGAAGCCTCTCCGCAGTACCGTACCAAACGGACACCACCCTCCGTATGGGGAGGACTCCCCATGCCCGCGCCGCAGCCGGGATGGGCTCAGTGCACGTACTCGAGCAGGTCGAGCCCGACCTGGCGCATGCCGTCGAGCACCGCGAGACGCGAGGAGATCATCGTGTCGGCGTAGTACATCGACACGGCGTACGAGACGCTCGCGCGCGGGCCCCGGAGCACGCCCACCTCGCTGCGCACCCCGCCGTCGGTGCCGGTCTTGTTCATGAGCAGCACGTTGTGATCGGGGGTGCGGTGCGCAAGGGGGTCGAGCCCGAAGGCGCTCGCGACCATCGAGAGGTCGGCGTTCAGCGAGAGCCATCCGACGACGCGCTGCGACACTTCGGGCGAGACGATCTCGCCGCGGGCGAGCGAGGCGAAGAGCCAGGTGAGCTCCTTCGCCGACCCGATCGAGAGCTGCGGTGCGTCGTCGGGTCCGCGGTGGTCGCGCACGAGGTCGAGCAGCGCCGTGCGCGTCAGGCCGAGCGCCTCCGTGCGCGCACGCACCGCCTCGAGGCCGACGTGGCGGATGAGCACGTTCGTGGCGAGGTTGTCGCTCGTGGCCCCGATGAGCGCCGCGAGATCGGCGAGCGGCAGCGAGGGCGACTGCATGTGCTGCCAGATGCCCGAATCGCCGACGGCGTCGCGGGGCGCCCGGTCGAGCACCGTGAACGCCTCGCTGCTGTCGCCCACGAGCCGCGACGCGACCTCGACGAGCAGCAGCACCTTGCCGATCGACGCCGTCGGCATGACGACGTGGTCGTCGACGGAGAAGAGCACCTTGCCGGTCGCGAGGTCGGTCGCCCGAGCGGAGACCTGCACGCCCGCGAGTGCGAGCTCGCCGAGCGCGTCGAACCCGCGGGCGAAATTCTCGCCCGCCTCTTCGGTGCGATGCTTGCCGCGCCGGAGATCGCTATGCCGTGCACGCCGCTCCGAACCCTGCGACGACGTCACCACGGTGCTCCCACGGCCTTCCTCTGACAGTCGGCGCTCCCCCACCGCTGAAGCGGCGCGCTCGAAATTCCTCGATTGAACGTACAGGACTACCAGATCGTCACACGCTCGGCTGGGTCGAGCCAGAGGGCGTCGTCGGGAGTCACTTCGAAGCTAGCGTAGAACTCGTCGATGTTCCTGACGATCTGGTTGCAGCGGAACTCGTTCGGTGAGTGCGGGTCGATCGCGAGCAGTCGCACGACCTCCTCGTCGCGGCCCTTCATCTGCCAGGCCTGGGCCCACGACAGGAAGAAGCGCTGCGCGGCGGTCAGCCCGTCGATCACGGGCGCCGAGTCGACGTCGCCGCCGAGCGAGATGACGTAGGCCTTCCACGCGATCGCGAGTCCGCCAAGATCGCCGATGTTCTCGCCGATCGTGAGGGCGCCGTTGACGTGCGGCGCTTCGCCCGAGGCATCCGCTTCGCCCTCGCCTTCGACGGGCTCAGGGAGCACCGCGGAGGAATCGGGATGCAGCTGCGACGGCACGAGCGCGTCGTACTGGGCGATGAGCGCCGTCGTGCGCTCCTCGAACGCGGCGCGGTCGGCCTCGGTCCACCAGTCGGTGAGGCGACCGTCGCCGTCGTACTTCGAGCCCTGGTCGTCGAAGCCGTGCCCGATCTCGTGACCGATGACGGCGCCGATCGCGCCGTAGTTGGCGGCAGCGTCGCGCTCGGCGTCGAAGAACGGGTACTGCAGGATTGCCGCCGGGAACACGATCTCGTTGAACCCGGGGTTGTAATACGCGTTGATCGTCTGCGGCGTCATGAACCACTCGTCGCGGTCGAGCGGCTTGCCGATCTTGCCGAGCTCGCGGTTGAACTCGAACTCGGCGGTCGCCCGCACGTTGCCGACGAGGTCGTCGGTGATCTCGAGCGCCGAGTAGTCGCGCCACTTCACCGGGAAGCCGATCTTCGGCGTGAACTTCGCGAGCTTGTCGAGCGCCTTGGCCCGGGTCTGCTCGCCCATCCACTCGAGCGCGTCGATCGACTGCCGGTAGGCCTCGACGAGGTTCGCGACGAGGTCGTCCATCGCCACCTTCGCGGCGGGCGGGAAGTGCCGCTCGACGTAGATGCGGCCGACGGCCTCGCCCATTGCACCCTCGACGAGCGAGACGCCGCGCTTCCAGCGCTCGCGCATCTGCGGGGTGCCGGTGAGCGTGCGGCCGTAGAAGTCGAAGTTCGCCTCGACGAAGTCGTTCGAGAGGTAGGCGGCGCTGCCGCGCACGACCTGCCAGGCGAGCCAGTCCTTCCACGCGGGCAGGCGGTCCTCGGTCAGCAGCGCGCCGAGCCCCTGCACGAACGACGGCTCGCGCAGCACGATCTCGTCGAACGCGCCGGCCGGCACACCCATCGCGTCGCGCCAGACATCGAGATCAGCGGATGCCTCGGTGACCGCGTCGGCCCATGAGAACAGGTTGTACGTCTTCTCGCTGTCGCGCGTCTCGACGTTGCTCCAGTGCGCCGCGGCGATCGCGGTCTCGAGCTCATAGACGCGGGCAGCACGCTCCTCGGGCTGTTCGAGCTGCGCGAGCCGCAGCATCCGCTCGAGGTGTGCACGGTACGCCTCGCGAACGGATTCGAAGCGCTCTTCACGGAAGTAGCTCTCGTCGGGCAGGCCGATGCCGCCCTGCTCGACGAAGACGAGGTAACGCTCGGGGTCGCCCGGGTCGTTGTCGACGTAGAGCTGCAGGAAGCCCGGAACGCCCTGGCGCTCGAGTCGGCCGAGCGTCTCGAGGAATGCGTCGACCGAGCTGATGAGGTCGACCTCGACGAGCTGGCCCGCGATGGGCGTCGCGCCCAGCAGGTTCGCGCGCTCCTCATTCATGAAGCTCGCGTAGAGGTCGCCGACCTTGCGCGCCTCGGTGCCGGGCTCGGCCGCCTGCGACTCCTCGATGATCTCGCGTACGGCCTGCTCGGCCTCCTCGTGCAGCACGAGGAACGACCCGTACCTGGCCTTGTCGTCCGGGATCGCGGTGCGCTCGATCCACCGGCCGTTGACGTGTCGGAAGAGGTCGTCCTGCGGGCGGATGCCCGCGTCGAGTTCGTCCTGCTTGATTCCGGAGGGCAGCGCGACATCGGTCATCCCCCCAGCCTATGCGGCGGCCCGGCGAGGGGCCCGCGTGTCGCACGGAAGGTGCGTGAAACTCCCAGCGATCGCCTGATGATCAGTCGACGGGAGCGCCGGGAGCCCGGCTCACCGGGACCTGGGTGCATTCGCGAGCTCGCTCGTCTCGCCGGGCGGGCGGGCGGGCGGCCTCAGCGAAGCTGGGCGAAGCTCTCGGCATTCGCCGTCGGCCCGACGACGAGGATCGTGTCCCCGGTGTGCAGCACCGTGTCGGCGTCGGCGTTGCGCCACTGCTCGCCGGCCCGCTTGAACGCCGCGACGGTGACATCGTGCTCGGTGCGGAGACCCGTGTCGCCGAGCCGCTTGCCGACGAGCACAGCGGGTGCCGACGCCTTCACGAGCGCGTATCCGGGGTCGACCTCGATGTAGTCGAGGGCTGCGCCGCGCACGAGGTGGGCGACCCGGCGCCCCATGTCTTTCTCGGGGTAGATCACGTGATGGATGCCGAGCTGCTCGAGGATGAGGCCGTGACGGTCGTCGACGACCTTCGCCCAGATCACCGGGATGCCCATGCTGAGCAGCACCGAACACGTGAGGATCGAGGCCGAGATGTCGTCGCCGATCGCGACCACGACCCGGTCGAACTCGTCGACGGCGAGCTGGCGCAGCGCCTCCTCCTTCGTGGAGTCGGCGCGCACCACCTGGGTGAGGCGCCCGTTCATCGACTGCACGAGCACCTCGTCGACGTCGATGCCGAGCACCTCGGTGCCGCCGGCCATGAGCTCGAGCGCCAGGGCGCTGCCGAACCGGCCGAGCCCGATGACCGCGACCGAGTCGGCCTCCGCGATGCGGCGCGAGGTGTCGCCGCCGAACAGGGGGAATCTAACCAATTGCCGGCCTTTCCTTGGGGTATTCGTAGAGCAGGGGTCGCTCGCGCAGCGCGATCGCGCTGCCGAGGGTGAGCGGCCCGAGCCTGCCGATGAACATGAGCAGTACGAGCACGAGCTTCGCCGCATCGGGTAGTCCGGGTGTGACGCCGGTGGAGAGGCCGACGGTGCCGAACGCGGAGACCGCCTCGAAGAGCATGCGGTCGAGGTTCTCGCCCGTGATGAGCATGAGCGCGACCGTCGCCGCCACGACGGCGGCGACGGCGAGCAGCACGACCGTGATCGCCTGTCGGTGCACCGCTCGCGACAGCCGCTTGCCGAAGATGTTCACGGCGCCCTCGCCGCGGAGCTCGGTGAGCATGATGAAGTACAGCACCGCGAAGGTCGTGACCTTGATGCCGCCCGCCGTTCCGGCGGGCCCGCCGCCGATGAACATCAGCACGTCCATGCCGAGCCAGGTCTCGTCGTGCATCGCCCCGATGTCGAGCGCGTTGAACCCCGCGGTGCGCGTCTGCACCGAGTGGAAGAAGCCCGTCAGCACGCGCGCCGCCGGGTCGAGCGCGCCGAGGGTGTCGGGATTGTTCCACTCGATCACCGTGATGTAGACCGTGCCCGCGACGAGCAGCACGGCGCTGCCCCACAGCACGAGCTTCGTGTTCATCGACCAGTGCAGCGGCCTCGTGAACTCCTTGCGCAGCTGCATGATCACGGGGAACCCGAGGCCGCCGAGAATGATCGCGGCGGCGATCGGCAGGCAGATCCACGGGTCGCTCACGAAACCCATCAGGTTGTCGCTGTAGAGCGCGAACCCCGCGTTGTTGAACGAAGAGACGGCGTGGAAGGCGCCGTACCAGGCCGCCTGGCCGAGGTCGTACCCGTAGCCGAGCACGAACCGCAGGAAGAGCAGCACGAACGTGCCCGCCTCGATGGCGAGCGAGATCAGCACGATGCCGCGCACGAGTCCGCGCACGTCGTCGAAGCCGACGGCCTTCGCCTCGGCCGCGGTGTTCAGCCGCGAGCGCACCGACAGCTTTCGAGCGAGCACCAGGCCGATGAGCGAGGCGAAGATCATGATGCCGAGGCCGCCGAGCTGGATCAGGAGCATGATGACGACCTGGCCGAACGGCGTCCAGTACGTCAGGGTGTCGACGACGGTCAGCCCCGTCACGCAGACAGCGGATGTCGCGGTGAAGAGCGCCTCGATGAACCCGGCGCCGCCCGGTCCGACCTTCGCGATCGGCAGCATCAGCAGCAACGTGCCGGCCAGCACGGCCCCGGCGAACCCGATGACCACGACCTGCGCCGGGTGCATCCGGAATGCCCGCCGCCGCAGCATCCGCTGCCGAGCCCGCACCGTGTCCCGTGACGTCACGTCGGTACTCTAGACCCGCCGCGGCCGGTCGGCGGCGAGACGTAGGCTCGTGGGGCACATGAAGAGCTCAGAGGCATCCGACTCCGGCGCCGGCGAACGCGGCGTCGACCGCCGTGACGATCACGGCGGCGTTCACGACCTCGACCGCGGAGCCGGCCGCGGGGTCGATCGCGAGATCCTCCGACTCGCAGTTCCCGCGCTCGGCGCCCTCATCGCCGAGCCCCTCTTCCTGCTCGCCGACACGGCGATGATCGGTCACCTCGGTGCGACCCCGCTCGCGGGCCTCGGACTCGCGAGCGCCGTGCTGCAGACGATCATCGGGCTCATGGTCTTCCTCGCCTACGCCACGACTCCCGCGGTCGCCCGCCGAGTCGGGCTCGGCGACGTGCGGGGCGCGGTCGCCTCGGGCATCGACGGGCTTTGGCTCGCACTCGCGATCGGCGTCATGCTCGCCGTCGCCGGGTGGTTCGCCGCACCGATGCTCGTCGGCCTCTTCGGCGCCTCCGAGGCAGTGACCGCCGAGGCATCCGTCTACCTCTCGATCTCGATGGCGGGGCTGCCGGCGATGCTCATCGTCTTCGCGGCCACGGGCCTGCTGCGCGGTCTTCAAGACACGCGCACCCCGCTCTGGGTCGCCGGCATCGGCTTCGCGGTGAACATCGCACTGAACTACGTCTTCATCTACGTCGCCGGGTGGGGCATCGCCGGGTCGGCCGTCGGCACCGTCGTCGCGCAGTGGGGCATGGTCGCCGTCTACCTCGTCGTCGTCGCGCGGCACGCCGCCCGCGCCGGTGCGAGCCCGTGGCCGCATCATGCGGGAGTGCTGCGCGGCGCGGCATCCGGCGGCTGGTTGTTCCTGCGCACGCTGAGCCTGCGGCTCGCGCTGCTGCTCGCGACCTGGGCGGCGACCTCGCTCGGCTCGAACGAGCTCGCCGCGTTCCAGGTCGCGATGACGATCTACTTCACGATCGGCTTCGCCCTCGACGCCCTGGCGATCGCCGCGCAGGCCCTCATCGGCCGCGATCTCGGTGCTGGAGATGTCGCCAGTGTGCGCGCCGTGCTGAAGCGCTGCCTGCAGTGGGGCGTCGGCAGCGGCGGCGTGATCGGCGGGCTCGTGCTCGCGACGGCCTGGGTGCTGCCGAAGGTCTTCACGAGCTCAGCGGATGTCGCGGCGCTCCTGCCCCCGACACTCATCGTGCTCGCGCTCTCGGCCCCGCTCGGCGGCATCGTGTTCGTGCTCGACGGCGTGCTCATCGGCGCTGGCGACGCCCGCTACCTCGCCTGGACGGGCGTCGTGAACCTCGTGGTGTTCGTGCCGCTCGCGCTCTGGGTGGTCGCCGTCGCGCCGGCC
Source organism: Agromyces sp. CCNWLW203 (assembly GCF_036576125.1). Lineage (NCBI taxonomy): Bacteria > Bacillati > Actinomycetota > Actinomycetes > Micrococcales > Microbacteriaceae > Agromyces > Agromyces sp. CCNWLW203. The sequence goes on from NZ_JAZHYX010000001.1 coordinate 878,085, forward strand.
GGCGCCGCCGGGCCCGCCTGGCTCATGGCGGCGTTCGCGATCGGCTACCTCGGCGCCCGGGCGGTCACGCTCGGGCTGCGAGCCCGCGGCTCGAAGTGGATGGTGGTCGGCGCGGGGCGCTGATCGCCGAGCCGCCCGTCAGGCGGCCCCCTCGCCCAACCACTCCCGCGCGGCCGCGACGAGGGCGGCGACGCCGACGTCGAGCGTCGGCTCGATGAGCGGTGCGAAGAACGGCGAGTGGTTCGACGGGATGTCGTCGGGCATGCGCCCGGTCGCGAGCGCGTCGCCGAAGAGTGCCGGGTCGGAGCCGCCGAGGATCCAGTAGACGAGCGGCGCTCCGGCCGCCGTCGCGAGCACGCCCACGTCTTCGCTGCCCGAGATGATGCCCGGGTCGATCACGCGCTGCTCGCCGAGCGCACGTCGGAGGGCCGCGGCGGTGCGCTCGGTCGCTGCCGGTTCGTTGACCGTGACCGGGAAGCGCTCCTCGTAGTCGAACTCGGGCTCGCGAGGCGCGTTCGATGCGGCGGCCTCGGCCTTCGCGATGCGCTCGATCGCCGTCACGACCTTGGTGCGCACGGTCTCGTCGAAGCTGCGGATGCTGAGTCCGAGCGTCGCCTCGGCCGGGATGATGTTGTTCTTCGTGCCCGCGTGGATCTGGCCGACGGAGACGACCGCGGCATCCGTCGCAGCGAGTTCGCGCGCGACGATGCCCTGCAGTCGCACGACCGTCGACGCGGCGAGGTAGACGGGGTCGACCGTGGTCTCGGGGCGTGAGCCGTGCCCGCCGGTGCCGTGCAGCCGGATCGTGAGCGAGTCGGCGCCGGCCATCGCCACGCCTCCGCGCACGGCCGCGAAGCCGGCAGGCAGGGGCGCGACATGCTGGCCGAGCACGATGTCGGGCTTCGGCACCCGGTCGTAGAGGCCGTCGGCAACCATGGTCTCCGCACCGCCGCCCCACTCCTCTGCGGGCTGGAACAGCGACACGAGGGTGCCCGACCACGCGTCGCGCTCGGCGACGAGCCGCTCGGTGGCACCGAGCAGGCACGTGACGTGCACGTCGTGGCCGCACGCGTGCATGACGGGCACGTCGTTGCCCTCGTGGTCGGTGCCGCGCGCCGTACTCGCGTACGGCAGGCCCGTCGCCTCGAGCACCGGCAGGCCGTCCATGTCGGCGCGGAGCAGCACCGTGGGGCCGTCGCCGTTCTCGAGCACGCCGACGACGCCCGTGCGGCCGATGCCCGTCGTCACCGTCAGTCCGAGGGCGGTGAGGGCGTCGGCCACGATGCCGGCGGTACGGTGCTCCTGGAAGGAGAGCTCGGGGTTGGCGTGCAGGTCGCGGTAGACGGCGGCGAGATCGAGGCTCATGTCGTCAGCCTAGATGCGGGGTGCCCGCCGGGCCGGCGTCGAGATGCCGCAAGTTGTCGCATCTCGCGACCGGATACCGACAACACGTGGCATCTCGATCGCACGCGAGACCCGCGAGCGACGTGAGGATGAGATGTTCGGCTGCGGGGCGCGTCGGGCTGCGAGGGAGTCAGCGCGCGGGAGTCAGCGCGCAGCGCGAGCGAGTCAGCACGCAGCGCGCGGGGGCGCCGTGGTGTCACCGACGTGCAGCGTGCTCGTGAAGCAGCGCGACTCGGGTGGTTCCCCCGAGAGCATCTGCACGACGGCCTCGCCGGCGGCACGGCCCTTCGCGACCGACGGCTGCGCGAGGGTCGTGAGGTCGTGCTGCAGCCCGTCGACGCGGATGCCGTCGAAGCCGAGTACGCTGACATCGCCCGGCACGTGCATGCCGAGCTCCTCCGCCGCCTGGATGACGCCGGCCGCGAGGAGGTCGCTCTGCGCGATGATCGCGGTCGGGCGGCTCGCCGGGTCGGCGAGCAGCGCCCGGGCGGCCTCGATGCCCTCCTCGATCGAGCTCGCGGCGGCAGCGCGGCCCGTCGCCTCGGGGAAGATCTCACGAGCCCCGGCGAGACGCTGGCTCGCGGTGGCCGCGGTGCTCGACCGCAGCAGCTCCTCGGTGAGCGGGCCGCGAGTACGCGCGGCGTCGAAGGGCAGCGTCACGATCGCGACATCCGTGTGCCCCAGCTGCCGCAGGTATTCGGCGCCCCGCCGTGTCGCCTGGAGGTTGTCGATCGAGATCTCGGGGATGTCCTCGCCGGTGTCGCCCTCGATGGCCACGGCGGGGATGCCGCGGCGTCGCAGCGCCTCGATCGAGACCCCGAGGCGTGGGCTGCAGCCCACGAGCACGACCGCGTCGACCGGCGCGCTCTCGATGCTGACGGCGCTCTCGTCGGTCTCACCGGTGTCGGTGAGCAGCAGGAGCCCGGCGCCGAGCGGCGCGATGCCCTCGGAGATGCCGTCGAGCATCTGGATCTTCACGGGATCGAGGAACGCCGCGCGCACCCGCTCCTCGAGCACGACGCCCACGATGCCCGAGCGACCGCGGCGGAGCGAACGTGCGCGAGGGTCGGGGCCCGCATAACCGAGATCGGATGCCGCGGCGAGCACGCGCTGCTTCGTGGCGTCCGAGACCGGTCCTGAGCCGCTGAAGGCGAGCGAGGCGGTCGACTGGGAGACTCCCGCGCGCGCCGCGACATCAGCGAGCGTCGGTCGTTGTGCTGCATCGGGCTGCATGCGCCCGAGTCTAGGCCGAATCGATTCGATCGGCGATCGGCTCACGAGCTGCCACACTCTGCGAAGGATGACAGGCCGGCGGCATCCCTTAGGCTCGGCCGCATGTCGAGAACCGCCCTCATCACCGGCGCGAGCTCAGGGCTCGGCGCGGAGTTCGCCCGTCAGCTCGCGGCCACGGGTGCCGACCTCGTGCTCGTGGCGCGCGACCGCACCGCCCTCGACGAGCTCGCCGACACCATCCGTCGCACTCACGGTGTCGGCGTCGAGGTGCTGCGCGCCGACCTGCTGAAGCCCCGTCATCTCGCCCAGGTCGTCGAGCGGCTCTTCGACGCCGAGCGCCCGATCGACCTGCTCGTGAACAACGCGGGCTTCGGCCTGCCGCTCGACTTCGCGAGCAACGACATCGACGACGAGGTGCGCCATCTGCACCTGCACGTCGAGGTGCCGATGCGCCTCAGCCACGCGGCGCTCCGCGCGATGCTCCGCCGTCGGCGGGGTCGGATCATCAACATCGCGTCGGTCGGCGCGTTCATTCCGCGATCGACATATGGGGCCTGCAAACGCTGGCTGGTCGAGTTCAGCGAGTGGGCGAACGGGCAGTACTCGCCGCGGGGCGTCACCATGACGGCGGTCTGCCCGGGCTACACGCACACGAACTTCCACGAGCGGCTCGGGCTGGCACCGGGCGAGGAAGGGGTGCCGGGCTGGATGTGGCTGGACGCACGGAAGGTCGTCGCCGAAGCGCTGCGCGACACCGCCCGCGGTAAGCCCGTGTCGGTGCCGTCGCTCCGCTACCGGCTGCTCATCGGCCTCGCGCGGTTCGCACCCCGCTCGCTGGGCGCGAGGGTCGGTGCCTGCGGGCGCTGAGGCGCCGGCATCGCGGGTCGTGGAGCGAGCGCAGCGAGCGTCTCGAAACCCCTCGAGCACAGGTCTCGATACGGCGCTGGCGCGCCTACTCGACCGGCGATACCGGCGAGCCCACCTCGTCACGGGCGGCGATGAAGGCGGCGACGCAGCGCCGGATCTCCTCCTCGGAGTGCGCTGCCGAGAGCTGCACGCGGATGCGCGCAGCCCCGCGGGGCACGACCGGGAAGCTGAACGCCGTCACGTACACCCCGTGCCGCTGCAGCGCGTCGGCCATGCGGGCGGTGAGCGCGGCGTCGCCGAACATCACGGGCACGATCGGGTGCTCGCCGGGCAGCAGGTCGAACGAGGCATCCGTCATCAAGGAACGGAACAGTGCGGAGTTCTCGCGCAACCGCGACCGCAGCTCGCCCGAGGAGGCGAGCAGTTCGAGGGCCCGGATCGTGCCGGCCACGATCGCCGGGGCGAGCGTGTTCGAGAAGAGATAGGGCCGGGCCCGCTGGCGCAGCAGGTCGACGATCTCCTGGCGCGCGGCGACATACCCACCGGAGGCCCCGCCGAGGGCCTTGCCGAAGGTGCCGGTCGTGATGTCGACGCGGCCCTCGACACCGCAGTGCTCGGGCGTGCCGCGCCCGTGCTCGCCCACGAAGCCCACCGCGTGCGAGTCGTCGACGAACACGAGCGCGTCGTACTTGTCGGCGAGGTCGCAGATCTCGGCGAGGGGCGCGATGTAGCCGTCCATCGAGAAGACGCCGTCGGTCACGATGACCCGGCGGCGGGCAGCGGATGCCGCGACCAGCTGCGCCTCGAGGTCGGCGAGGTCGCGGTTCTTGTAGCGGTAGCGCTGCGCCTTCGAGAGCCGGATGCCGTCGATGATCGACGCGTGGTTCAGCTCGTCGGAGATGATCGCGTCGTCGGCGCCGAAGAGCACCTCGAAGACGCCGCCGTTCGCGTCGAAGCACGAGGAGAAGAGGATCGTGTCGTCGTACCCGAGGAACGACGAGACCCGCTGCTCGAGCTCGAGGTGCAGCTCCTGCGTGCCGCAGATGAACCGGACGCTCGCGAGGCCGTAGCCCCACTCGTCGAGGCCCGTGTGCGCCGCCGCGACGATGCGCGGGTCGTTCGCGAGCCCGAGGTAGTTGTTGGCGCAGAAGTTCAGTACCTCGCGCCCGGCGACCTCGATCTCGGAGGACTGCGGGCCGTGGATGCCGCGCTCGCGCTTCGTGAGCCCGGCGGCCTCGATCTCGTCGAGTTCGGCGCGAAGCTGGTCTCTCACCGTTCCGTACATGTCTAGACCTCCGTCCAGTCGAGGATGACCTTGCCGACGCCGCCCGAGGCGGCCGCGTCGAACGCCGTGCGCCACTCGCGCGCCGGGTAACGGTCGCTGATGATCGAGGCGACGCGCGAGCGGAGCACCTCGCTCGACTGCAGCATCGCGCTCATCGAGTTCCAGGTCTCGAACATCTCGCGCCCGTAGATGCCCTTCATCGTGAGCATGTGGGTGACGACCTTGCCCCAATCGATCGCGAACGGCTCCGCCGGCAGGCCGAGCAGCGCCATGCGACCGCCGTGGTTCATGTTCTCGATCATCTCGGGCAGCGCCTTCGCCGAGCCCGACATCTCGAAGCCGACGTCGAATCCCTCGCGCATGCCGAGGCGCTCCTGCGCCGAGCGCACGCGCTCCTTCGACACATCGACGACGGCGTCGGCCCCCATCTCGAGCGCCAGCGCCAGGCGTGCGGGCGAGACATCCGTCGCGACGATGAAGCGGGCGCCGACGTGCCGGGCGACCGCGATCGACATGAGCCCGATCGGGCCGCAGCCCGTGACGAGCACGTCTTCGCCGACGACCGAGAACGCGAGCGCGGTGTGCACGGCGTTGCCGAACGGGTCGAAGATCGCCCCGACCTCGGGCTCGACCGAGGCGTGGTGCACCCACACGTTCTCGCCGGGCAGCACGACGAACTCGGCGAAGGCGCCGTCGCGATGCAGCCCGAGCCCGAGCGTTCGGATGCACATCTGGCGGCGGCCGGCACGGCAGTTGCGGCACATGCCGCACACGATATGACCCTCGCCCGAGACGCGGTCGCCGACGGCGACGTCGTGCACGAGCGGTCCGACCTCGACGACCTCGCCGAAGAACTCGTGGCCCGGGATGAGCGGAGCGGCGATCGTCGACGCGGCCCAGTCGTCCCACTTCTCGATGTGCAGGTCGGTGCCGCAGATACCGGTGCGCAGCACCCGGATCTTCACGTCGGCCGGCCCTGTCTCGGGCTCCGGCCGCTCGACGTACTCGAGGCCGGCGCCGGGGGCGGGTTTGTACAGGGCCCTCATGCAAAACTCCGTTGTTCAGAACATGAGCCGCTGGGTGCGGCGGCTCATGCGAGTGGTCCGGTGGGTGCGCCGGATGACTCAGCCATCGTACCGGCGCAGCGTGGTTCGTCGAAGGCGAGCGGATGCCTCAGGCTCGCGTCACGGCAAGTGGTTCGACCTGCCCGGCCTCGAAGTAGGCGACCAGGTCGGGTGCGAGTTGCGGCACAGCGAGGGTGGCGCCGTCGCCGCGGAGCGACTCGGTCGCACGGACGCCGACCGCGACGGCCTCGCGCGCCGCGACCGGGGACGTCTCGGTCGCGCCGCCGTCGCGCACGAAACGCAGGAACTCCGCGACGAGGAGCTCGTCGGCGCCGTCGTGACCGACCTCCTCGGGCGCCTCCGGCACGATGAAGGTCTCGTCGGCCGGCGCGGCGCCGTGATGGCGGCGGTTCCAGAGCCCGACCTCCGACCCCGAGACGTCCCCGAAGTTCTCGATGCGGCCCTCGGTGCCGATGACCGTGTAGTTGCGCCAGTAGTCGGGGGTGAAGTGGCACTGCTGGTAGCTCGCGAGCACCCCGTTGCCGAGGCGCATGTTGACCATCGAGATGTCCTCGACGTCGATCACCGGGTTGAGCCCGCTCTGCGCGGCCGGCGGCCAGTTGTCGAGGCTGAACCAGTCGCGCATGCGCTCCCCCGACCGGTCGCGGCGATCGTCGATGTCGCCGTACACGCTGAGCGAGCCCATCGCCTGCACCTCGCTCGTGTACGCCCCGGCCAGCCAGTGGATGACGTCGAGGTCGTGCGCGCCCTTCTGCAGGAGCAGCCCGGTGGTCTTCTCTCGTTCCGCGTGCCAGTCCTTGAAGTAGTAGTCGCCGCCGTTGCCCACGAAGTGACGGCACCAGATCGCCTTCACCTCGCCGATGCGCCCCTCGAGGATGAGACGGCGCATGAGCAGCACGACCGACATGTGCCGCATGTTGTGGCCGACGTAGAGCCGGGTGCCAGTGCGCCGCGCGGTCTCGAGGATCGCGTCGGCGTCCTCGACGGTGACGGCGAGCGGCTTCTCGCAGAAGACCGGCACGCCCGCCTCGAGCGCGGCGATCGCGACCGGCGCGTGCTGGTGGTCGGGTGTGAGCACCATCACCGCGTCGATCCCGCTCGCGAGCAAGTCGTCGAGCGAGTCGGTGACGGATGCCTCGGGCAGCACCGCCCGCGCATCGGCCCGTGACCGCTCGGCGAGGTCGCACACTGCGACGACGCGCGAGCCGCGGCCGGGGCGGTGCGCCTCCTTCCAGAGGGTCGAGCGGGCGCCGAAGCCGACGATGCCGATGTTCAGATCCACGGGGTGGTGCTCCTTCAGGTGTTCCCGCGTACGCGGGGTCACAGCGTGCGCGCCGCGCGAGGCGTGGCGTCGAGATCGGTCGAGCCGCCCGGAACGAGCGACCAGGGGAATACGTGCAGCCGGGCCTCGGTCGCGGCCGGCTCGAGCGCGCGCGCCACGATGATCTCCGCCTGCCTGCGGTAGAAGTCGGTCGGACCGACGGTCGTCAGCGTCGGCGCGACTGATTGCGCGTCGGGGGTGTTGCCGACGCCGATGACAGCGACGTCGTGCGGCACCCGAAGACCCAGCATGTGCGCGGCGTTGATCGCCGCGATCGCCGCGAAGTCGGTCGTGGCGTAGACGGCCGTCGGACGATCCTTCCGCGAGAGCAGCCCGACGGCCGCAGAGAAGGCGCTCGCCTGCGTTCCGGCGTACGTCGCGGTGTGCTCGGGCACGATCGGCAGGCCGCGCTCGCGCATCCGTTCGAGGTAGGGCGTGTACCGCGAGCCCTCAGGTGCGTGCACGGCGTCCTCGGCCACGAGGCATCCGATCGCGGTGTGCCGCTCGAGCAGGTGGTCCATCGCGAGGTAGCAGCCCGGGATCGCATCGGAGCGGATCACGTCGTAGCCGTTCGGCTCGAGCGTCTCGCTGAAGACCACCAGGCGTTGCCCGCGCTCGGCGAGGGCCTGCACCTTCTGCTCTGCGTCATCGGTTCCGATCGCGCCGTCGAGGTAGGCCACGTCGCTCTCGACCCGGTCGAGCGCCGCGTACCAGTCGCCGTCGGCGAGGATGAGCGTCGTGAGCCCGTGCCGGTTCGCCTCCTCGTTGACGGCGGCCGCGACGGCGAGCGACCACGGGTCGCTCAGCATGTGCAGCGAGAGCTGCACCGTGTCGCTGCGCCCCGTGCGGATCGTGCGGGCCGCGCGATTGGGACGGTAGTTGAGCTGCTCGGCCGCCGCCAGCACGCGCTTCGCGGTCGGCTCGGCAACCCCGGAGCCTCCGCCGCTGCGGCCCGAGAACACGTACGACACGGTTGCGGTCGAGACGCCCGCGAGGTCGGCGACCATGCGCAGCGTCGGCCGCCGGCGCCCCGCGGCGCTGCTGCCGCCGCCGTTGCCGAGATGACCGCCCTGGCCGCCGCCCGTCGTCGATCCGTCCACGTTCGTCCGCACCATCACGTCACCCCTTCGTTCCCGAGAAGGCGATGCCCTGGATGAACTGCTTCTGCAGGATCATGAAGGTGATCAGCATGGGCAGCGTCGCCAGGAGTGCGCCCGCCATCAGCACAGGGTAGTCAGTGCCGTGCAGGCCGACGAGCTGCGACAGGCCCACCGAGAGGGGCATCTTCTCGGGGTCGGTCGTGACGACGAGCGGCCACAGCAGGTCGTTCCACGACCACAGCACCGTGAAGACGGTGAGCGCGACGATGCCCGGCTTCGCGAGCGGCACCATGACCCTCCAGAACGTCTGCCACGGATTCGCGCCGTCGATGCGCGCCGCCTCTTCGAGCTCGGACGGCATCGACATGAAGAACTGGCGCATGAGGAAGGTGCCGAACGCGCTGAAGATGCCCGGCACGATGAGCGCCTGCAGGGTGTTCAGCCAGCCCAGGCTCTGGATGATCTCGTATTGCGGCAGCAGGTAGAGCTGCGACGGCACCATGAGCACCGAGAGGAACAGCACGAAGACCACGTTGCGGCCGCGGAACGGGATGCGCGCGAAGGCGTAGCCCGCCATCGTGCAGAGCACTACCTGGCCGACGGTGCGGCCGACGGTGAGCAGCACCGAGTTCAGGAACATCTGCCCGAACGGCATCGAGTCGAAGACCTCGGCGAAGTTCGTGAACACCCACGGGTCGGGGATCACGACCGGCGGCACCTGCACCGAGTCCTGGAACGTCTTGAACGCCGTGAGGGTCTGCCAGACGAACGGGAAGACCATCAGGATCGCGCCGCCGGCGAGCAGCAGGTGCACGAGCCAGTGACCGCGATTGCGTCGGCCACGGGCAGCGGATGCCGCGCGCCCACGCTCGGTCGCGGCATCCGCGCCGGTCATCGCCCGGGTATCGAGGGAGAGGTCACTCATAGTGCACCCACTTCTTCTGCAGGCGGAACTGCACGACGGTCAGCACCAGGATGATGATGAGAAGGAGGAACGCGATCGCCGCCGCGTAGCCCTTCTCGTTGTCGATGAACCCCGCCTGGTAGAAGAGGTAGACGATGGTGCGGGTGTTCGGCATCGCCGGGTTCGACGTGCCGAGCATCATGTAGATGAGGTCGAACACCTGCAGTGCGCCGATGACGCTGATCACGCTGACGAAGAAGATGCTCGGACTCAGCAACGGGATGGTGATCGAGAAGAACTTGCGCACAGGGCCTGCGCCGTCGAGGTCGGCGGCCTCCATGACCGTGTCGGGGATCCCCTGGAGCCCCGCGAGGAAGATGACGATGTTCGTGCCGAGGCCCGCCCAGATGCCGACGACGGCGATGGCGATGAGCGCCGTGCTCGGGTCGGTGAGCCAGCTCGCGCCCTCGATGCCGAAGACGCCGAGCACCTCGTTGAGCACGCCGTAGTCGCCGTTGTAGATCATGCGCCAGACCAGTGCGATCGCGGCCGGCATGGTGACGACCGGGATGAAGTAGAGGGTGCGGTACACGCCGCGGCCGCGCAGCCCGGTCGTGTTCAGCAGCGCCGCGATGGCCACCGCGAGCGGGATGCCGACGAGGGCGATCACCGTGTACAGCGCGGTGTTGCGGAGGGCGCCGAGCAGCTCGGGGTCCTGGAAGAGCCGCACGTAGTTGTCGACACCGACGAACTCGGAGCCGCCGAAGGGGCCCGACTCGGTGAACGACATGAGGAAGGTGCGCACGGTCGGCCACAGGTAGAAGGCGAGGAGGCCCGCGGCCGTCGGGCCGATGAACAGCAGCGCCCACCATGGCGACTGGCCGGGTCCTCGCCCGCGCCGGCGCCCCCGGCCGGGGGCGGCCTCGAGCCGCCCCCGATCGAGTTCGGAGATCGGCGCGCTCGCGCGCTGCGCGATCAGGTCGGTCATGGCGCTACTCCGACTCCGAGTCGAGCGCCGCCTGCATCTCGGTGGCGAGCTGCTGAAGGCCGTCCTCCGGCGAGATCGAGCCGGCCCAGACCTGCGAGAGCACCTCGCTCTCGATCGACGTCCACGCGGCGGTGTTCTTCGACACGGGGTAGGCAACGGCCGTGTCGAGCGCGTCGATGTAGACCTGGAGGTCGTACTGCGGCAGCGCGTCGACCCAGGCCTGCTGCTTGCCGTCGAACGCCGGGATGACGGTGCCCGAGTCGGCCATGATGTCGGACGCCGCCTCTCCGCTCGCGAACGCGGCGAATTGCTTGGCGAGTTCGAGGTGGTCGCTCTCGGCGTTCACGACGTTGGCGAGGCCGTGGATGACGCTCTGGTTCCCCTCGGCGCCCGCGGCGAGGGGCGCGACGTTCACCTTGTCGGCGATGTCGGGGTTGTCGGCGTAGGCGCCGGCGGCCCACGAGCCGTTCTGGAACATGGCGACCTTGCCGGAGAAGAAGAGGTCTTCGGGGTTGGTGTCGGTCATCTGCTGCGCGGTGGGCGAGGAGCCGGCCGCGATGAGGTCGGTCCACAGCTCGACGCCCGCGAGCGCCTCGGGGCTGCCGTAGCCCGATTCGGTGCCGTCCGCGCTGATGACCTCGCCGCCGGCCTGCGCGATCGAGTTGTAGTAGTTCTCCTGGCCGAACTGCGAGGCCGCGATGCCGAACTGCCCCGTCGCGGGGTCGGTGAGCTTCGCAGCGGTCGCCTTGAGGTCGTCCCAGGTCCAGCCGGCCTCGGGATACGCGACGCCAGCGGCGTCGAAGAGTTCCTTGTTGTACCAGAGTCCGACGGTGTCGAAGTCCTTCGGGGCCCCGTAGAGCGCGTCGTCGTACGTGTAGAGATCGACGAGTCCCTGCGGGTAGTCGGCCGGGTCGATGCCCTGGTCGTCGAGCGGGGCGAGCACCCCGTTCGAGGCGTAGAGCTGGAAGTTCGGGCCGTTCATCCAGAAGACATCGGGAGCCGAGCCGCCCGAGACCGAGGTCTGCAGCTTCGTGAAGTACTCCTTGTACGGGGTGGTGACGAGCTTCACGGTGACCTCGGGGTGCTCCTCCGTGAAGGCGGCGGCGATCTCCTTCATCGCGGCCTCCTGCTTCTGGTCCCAGACGCCGTACTCGAGCGTGACGGCCTCGCCGTCGCCCGCGTCCGAACCCGAGTCGCTGCACGCGCTGAGCGCGAGTGCGGCCGTCGCGGCCAGTGCCACCGCGGCGGCCCCGCGACGGGTGATTGCACTTCGAAGCATCCGATCCTCCTTTGGATCTGTCTCTTGGTGAAGGATGGCGAGACTGTGCCCGCCGAATGTTAATCGTTTAGCTAAACGATTAACACGTGACTGTAGCGGCGGTCGCCGGGCGACGCAAGCTTCACTTCGGAACCACGGACGATCGGTCCATCTCGGCCCGCCATTGCCGGCGCGCGACGGTGAGCTCGGCGACGACCTCTGGATGCTCGGCCCGCACGTTGCGCTGCTCAGAGGGGTCCGTCACGAGATCGACGAGGCGGAGGCCGTCGCCCGGCTCGGTGTGCTCGACGCGCCGGATCTCCGCCGCATGCGGCGAGCGGGACTCGACCCAGGTGAGCTTCCACCGGCCCTGCCGCACCGCCCACTGCCAACGGCAGTCCCAGTGCAGCTCATCGCGAACCGGGCCGCCGTCACCACGGAGGAAGGCCAGGAGGTCGCGGCCGTCGAGCCCGCCGAGCCCGGCGCCCGCCGCGGCGAGCGCCGTCGCCGCGATGTCCATCGAGCTCACGAGTCCGTCGCGCACCACCCCGCCGGGCAGCGCCGCCGGCCAGCGCACGAGGAACGGCACGCGGATGCCGCCCTCGTAGAGCGTGTACTTCGTGCCGCGGAGCGGAGTGTTCAGGCCGTAGTTGCACTGCGAGCCGCCGTTGTCGGTCGTGTAGACGACGATGGTGTCGTCGCCGATGCCCCGCTCGTCGAGCAGATCGAGCAGGCGGCCGATCTGCCGGTCCATCAGCTCGAGCTGGGCGAGGTAGTAGGCCCGCCCGTTCGCCAGGTTCGGGCTGATCGCGCCGTCGTACCAGTCGAGGTATTCGGAGGCCCCGGGGTACCAGTCCTCGAATCCCGGCAGCCCGCGCGCCTCGAGCTCCTCGTCGGGCAACTGCCAGCAGAAGTTGTGCACCGCGTTGAAGGCGACCATCGCGAAGAACGGCCGCTCGTCATCAGCGCCGATGAAGGCGGCGGCACGGTCGGCGATCTCGTCGGTGAGGAATCGCTCGACCTCGACCGGCTCCCCGCCCGCCGACATGGGCTGCACGGCCATGGCCTTCGCCGCGCCGCCGTAATCGCCGACGGCCGCGCTCGAGTGACGCAGGTAGTTGAGGCGCCCCATCGACTGACCAGCGAGCCCGTAGAAGCTGTCGTCGAAGCCGTGCTGCGGCGGTGCGCCGCGATCCCCCTCCCGCTCGGCGCCGTAGTGCACCTTGCCGTAGTAGCCCGTCCGATACCCGACATCGCGGAGCCGCTCGGCGAGCGAGGGATGCTCGGGGCCCGCCATCGACGAGTCGTCGAACCAGTGCGCGCCCCAACGCTGCTGATAGGCGCCGGCGATGAGGCCGGCGCGCGATGGCGAACAGACGGGTGCGGTCACGTACGCCTCATCACAGCCCACCCCTTCGGCAGCCAGTCGGTCGAGCGCAGGGGTGCGCACCTCCGGATCGATGCCGAGGGCCGATCGGTCGGCGTACCCGTGATCGTCGGAGACGATCAGGAGGATGTTGGGGCGCGATCGAGGCGCTCTCCCGGAGAGTGCGTCATCGCGCTCGCTGCTGATCAGGGCCGGCATCCCACTCCCGTCGGGTTGTTAATCGATTAGCAAACCATAACCCGGAGCCCCTCGGCAACAAGGCCACCTGCCGGTTGCGTGTCCAGGCCGTCCTCATCTCCCACCGGCAGCACCGCCGGGCACTGAACGATGGGGGACACCCGTGCGCGGTTCGACCGCCTTCGCACCGCTGGAATCGTGCATTCGGCGAGGGCGGTCGGCATGGGGGCCGAGCCGCGTATTCGCAGAACGGGGGACATTTTTGTATTCAGTATGTAGCGCGTGACATGTAATGCATGACAAGATGACCGCGGTGCTTCGACGAAGACGCACCGCTCCGGCCGAGGCCGGAGACCGCACAGGGTCGAGAACCTGCAGTGCCGGTTCATCGATCCGCAGCACATGATTCAGGAGTCGACGATGACCCAACCCATCAAGCGCAGGGGGACGACCACAGCCATCGCGCTGTCGATCGCCCTCGCCTTCAGCCTCAGCGCTCCCCTCGGGGCGAACGCGGCACCACCCGATCCGGCGCCGTCCGGCTTCGGTCCGACGGCGTCCACCGCTCCCACGCAGACCGCAGCCACCGACGACGCGCCGCGTCCGGACGAGACGCTCGAGCCGGCGCCGTTCACCGCCAACTCCGAGGTGCACCGCACCGAGGCGGGCGAAGAGGTCGCCCTTCCCGACCGTCCCTCGGCGACCGGCACGGATGCACCGCTCTCCCGGCAGTCGGCCGCGGTGGCCGGAGCCTGCACGCCCGCGGAGTTCGCCGCAGCAAGCGGACGAGCGCTCGTCGACCTCGTCACGGCGACGACCCCGGACTGCGTCGACACGCTGTTCCAGGCAGCCGGCGCCGACGCGAAGGCCGTCTTCGCCGAGTCGCAGATGGTGACGATCGCGAACGCGCTGCGCACCGTCGCCACTGCCTACCCCGGCGACAACAGCACCTCGGCGTTGCAGCTCGTGCTCTTCCTCCGGGCCGGCTACTACGTGCAGTACTACGACCCCGAGAACGTGGGCGACTACGGCAGCACGCTCTCGACCGCGACCGCCGGTGCGCTCGACGCGTTCTTCGGCAACGCGCGCTCGCGCGACGTGACCGACGCGAACGGCGAGATCCTGAGCGAGGCCGTCATCCTCATCGACAGTTCCGAGCTGAATGCACGGTACCTCGACGTGGTCGAACGGCTCCTCACGGGCTACGACGCCGAGTACGACGCGTCGTGGTGGATGCGCAACGCGGTGAACAGCACCTTCACCGTGCTGTTCAGGGGCCACCAGGTGCCCGCCTTCGTCACGGCGGTCGCCGCCGACCCGTCGATCCTGACGACGCTGCGCGACTTCGCCGTCACCCACCTCGACCTGATCGGAGGCGACTCCGCGTTCCTCCCGTCGAACGCCGGTCGCGAACTCGCCCGCTTCCTCGGCGACAGCGCGGTGCGCGCCGCCGCGAAGCCCTTGGTGGTCGACCTGCTGACGCGCACGTCGCTCGACTCGCCGACCGCGCCGCTCTGGATCGCAACCGCGACCGTCGTCAACTACTACGACGGCGGGGCCTGCGCCCAGTACGGCACCTGCAACCTCTCCGAACGCGTCGCCGACGCCGTGCTCCCGACCGAGCACGTCTGCTCGTCGAGCATCACGATCCGCGCCCAGGAGATCAGTGCCGATCAGCTCGCGGCGAGCTGCTCGAGCCTGCTGGCCCAGGACCAGTACTTCCACGCGGTCGCGAAGGACCCGGGACCGGTGCCGAACGATGTGAACTCGCGCGTCGAGGTCGTCGTGTTCGACTCGAGCAGCGACTACCAGAGCTACGCGGGCGCCATCTTCGGCATCGACACGAACAACGGCGGCATGTACCTCGAGGGCGACCCCTCGGCGGCCGACAACGTCGCGCGCTTCATCGCCTACGAGGCGGAGTGGCTGCGCCCCGCATTCGCGGTGTGGAACCTGAACCACGAGTACACCCACTATCTCGACGGCCGGTTCAACATGCACGGCGACTTCGAGGAGGGCATGCAGACGCCCACGATCTGGTGGGTCGAGGGCTTCGCCGAGTTCATCTCGTACCACTACCGAGGCGAGGCCTATACGGCCGCGCAGGCGGCGGCCGCACAGGGCACGTACAAGCTCAGCGAGCTCTTCGACACGAACTACGACCACGGTCAGGAACGGGTCTACCGCTGGGGCTACCTCGCCGCGGCGTTCATGCTGAACGAGCGCCCCGCCGAGCTGCAGGCGATCCTCGGTTCGTACCGTGCCGGTGACTGGAGCGCGGCTCGCACGTACATCACCGACACGATCGGCACGCGGTACGACGCCGACTTCGCGGCGTACCTCGAGCGGTGCGCGGCGGGCGAGTGCAGCGCCGATCTCGGCGGCGGCGGAACCGACCCGGTCAACCGCGTGCCGATCGCCTCGTTCGGCATCGCGATCGATGGGCTGAGCGTCGCGTTCACCGACACCTCGACCGACCCGGACGGCACGATCGCCTCGCGCAACTGGCAGTTCGGCGACGGGCAGGAGTCGGACGCATCGAATCCGACGATCGCCTTCGCGGCGGCCGGCGCGTACTCGGTCACCCTGACGGTGACCGACGACGACGGGGCGACCGGCACGGTCACCCTCCCCGTCACCGTCGACGACGGCGGACCGGCACTCCCCGAGTGCACCGGCTCCGACCTTCGCCAGCTCGACGACGAGTGCAGCCGATCGGGACGTTCGGCAGCACGCGGTGACACCGACGGCCTCTACATCTGGATCCCGGCCGGGACCGCCCAGGTGACCGTCACGACGACGGGTGGCACCGGCGACGCCGACCTCTATTACAACTGCTACGACTGGGCCGGTGCGAACGCGCACGTCGCCCGCTCCACGACGCGCGGCAGCAATGAGGAGAGCGTCGTGGTCGCCTGGCCGCTGCCGGGATGGAACTACGTCGGCCTGACCGCCGTCGAGGACTTCGCGGGGGTGAGCGTCACAGCCAGCTACTGATCGATCGATCAGCGGCCGTGCGGTCCGGGTCTCCCGAACCGCACGGCCGCGCTGTCGGACGGCCGCAGGTCCGCCCACTCGCTTGCGAGCGCACCGGGCGGCGGTTAGTGTGATCGAGTCGTGAAGTCGAATCGATTCGACTCCGGCCGATCCGCGGAAGAGAGACAGGCAGCATGACCACCCCCGGCCACACGGAGCAGCCGATGCGCCCTGCACGCGAGCTGCTCGCCTGGCGCAACGCGATCTTCGCCATCTTCTTCCTCTCGGGGCTCAGCCTCGCGAGCTGGGTCGCACGCCTCCCGGCGATCCGCGACGACCTGGCCCTCAGCACGCAGGGCGTCGGCCTCATCATCCTCGCCGGCTCGATCGGCTCGGTCCTCGGTCTCATCGCCGCGCCGTGGCTCATGGCCCGCGTCGGCGCACGCCTCGGCATGTCGCTCGCGCTCGTGACGGTCGCGGCGGGCCTCCTGCTCGTCGGCGTGGGCGGGTCCGTCGTCTCGTCGGTGCCGCTCGTGGTGGTCGGTCTCGCCATGTTCGGCTTCGGCAACGGTGCGGTCGACGTGATGATGAACGTCGAAGGGGCCGAGGCCGAGCGAGAACTCGGCAAGACCGTGATGCCGCTCATGCACGCGTTCTTCAGCTTCGGCACGGTCGCCGGCGCCGGGCTCGCAGCCGCGGCATCCGCCATCGCACTCCCGGTGTGGGCGCATCTGGGTGTCATCGCCCTCGTGATCGCCGCGGGCGTCGTCGTCGCGGTGCGCTTCGTGCCGGTGCGCGTCGAGCTCGGCGACGACCCGCACGATGCGGGCCAGCGCGAGCCATGGACGGTGCGGCTCAAGCGAAGCCTCAGCGTCTGGGCCGACGCCCGCCTCCTCCTGATCGGCGTCGTGATGCTCGGCATGTCGTTCGCCGAGGGCAGCGCGAACGACTGGCTGGCCCTCGCGGTCGTCGACGGGCACGGGTACGACGAGACCACCGGAGCCGCGATGTTCACGGTCTTCACGATCGCGATCACGGGCGCTCGCGTGGTCGGCGGGCGCTTCATCGACCGGTTCGGTCGAGTGGTGATGCTGAGGAGCATGTCGGTCATCGGAGTGGCTGGCCTCGCACTCTTCATCTTCGCGAGCGAGCCGTGGCTGCTCGTCGTCGGCACCGCACTGTGGGGCATCGGCTGCTCCCTCGCGTTCCCGGTCGGCATGTCGGCCGCCGCGGATGTGCCCGATCGAGCGGATGCCGCGGCGCGCGTCAGCGCCGTCGCCATGATCGGATACTGCGCCTTCCTGGTCGGCCCGCCGCTCATCGGATTCCTCGGCGAGGAGTTCGGCATCCTCAACGGATTGATCCTGCTGCTCGGCCTCATGGTGCTCGCCGGCCTCGCCGCGCCGGCCGCGCGCGAACGCACCGGTCCGCGGGCGCGGCACTGATCGGAGCGCCGGGGCGTCGGCCCGAGGCATCCGGCGCATAAACTCATCGGGTGCGTCTCGTCATCGCCCGCTGCTCCGTCGACTATGCGGGGCGCCTCGCGGCCCATCTCCCACTCGCCACCCGCCTCCTGATGGTGAAGGGCGACGGCAGCCTGCTCGTGCACTCCGACGGCGGCAGCTACAAGCCGCTCAACTGGATGAGCCCGCCGTGCACCCTCACGACGCTCGAGCCCGACGACGACCAGCGCGCCGCGGGCATCGTCGAGCTCTGGAAGGTCGTGCACCAGAAGACGGCCGACCAGCTGATCGTCTCGATCCACGAGGTGCTGCACGACACGAACCACGAGCTCGGCATCGACCCGGGCCTGCAGAAGGACGGGGTGGAGGCGCACCTGCAGAAGCTGCTCGCCGAGCAGATCGAGCTGCTCGGCGACGGCCACCGGCTCGTGCGTCGCGAGTACATGACGGCGATCGGCCCGGTCGACATCCTGGCGACGGATGCCGCGGGGGCCTCGGTCGCCGTCGAGCTCAAGCGCCGCGGCGACATCGACGGCGTCGAGCAGCTGACCCGCTACCTCGAGCTCATGAACCGCGACCCGCACCTCGCCCCGGTGACCGGTGTCTTCGCGGCGCAGGAGATCAAGCCCCAGGCCCGCACCCTCGCGGAGGACCGCGGCATCCGCTGTCTCGTGCTCGACTACGACGCGATGCGCGGCGTCGACGACGGGCACTCGCGCCTGTTCTGAGGCGGGTTTCGAAAGACGGCGCAAGCGCACCCCTGCAATCCACACGTGCGAACCTGAGTGTCACTCGGGTTTTTGCCCCCTAGGATGTCACGGTGACTACCGAGACCATCACGATCCCGACGGCGACCGCGCCGACCCGCACCTGGTCGGCTGTGCTGTTCGACCTCGACGGCACGATCGTCGACTCGGCATCCGACATCACCGCGTCCCTCGCGCACATGTTCACCGAGCTCGACCTGCCCGTTCCCAGCGACGAGGTGCTCCGCGCCTACGTGGGCCCGCCGCTGCTCGACAGCCTCCGCCTGAGCGCCGGGTTCGACGACGCCGAGGCGTGGGAGGCGCTGAACATCTATCGCGACCACTACGGCGAGCACGTGCTCCGCTCCCCCGTGTTCCCGGGTGTCGCCGGCGTGCTCGAGCGCCTGCACGCAGCCGGAATCCCCGTGGCCCTCGCCACCTCGAAGCCCGAGTCGATGGCCGTCAAGGTGCTCGACCACCAGGGCCTCAGCCAGTACTTCACCGTCATCGCGGGCGCGAGCGACGACGAATCGCGCAGCACGAAGGCCGACGTCGTCGCCGAGGCGCTGCGCCGCCTGAACGAGCTCGGCATCAGCACCGAGCACTCGGTGATGGTCGGCGATCGCGGGTACGACACGCTCGGCGCCGCCGCGAACGGCGTGCCGACGATCCTCGTCGAGTGGGGCTACGGCTCCCCCTCCGAGGCCGCCGACGCCATGGCGGTCGTGCACTCGGCCGACCAGTTGCGGAGCCTCCTCCTCGGCTGAGGGGTGCGCCGCTGAGCGTGCTCAGTAGCCGGATGTCGCGGGCACGACCTCGACCGTGAACTCGATCGTCTCGCCTGTCTCGCCGTTCTCGAGGGTCACCGCGGTCGATCCGACGGCGGTCGCCGTCAGGCCGGGGTCGAACTGCGCGCTCCCGTCGTCACGACCCGGCGTGAACTCCACGATCGAGGGGTCCTCGATCTGGGCATCCCACTCGGTGTAGGTCTCGTCGTCGCCCGTCAGGTCGATCACGTTGCCGTCGACGACCTCGATCGTCTCGCCGTCGATCTCGCCGAGGTCGACGACGACCGGCGCGGGCAGGGTGTCGGTGCCCGAGCTGCACCCGGCGAGCGCGATGCCGCCGACGGCCGCGACGACGAGCAGCAGTGTCACACGTGCGCGGCGCGCGGCGCGCGGCATCCGCTCGTTCTCACTCGTTCGATCGGCCATGGCAGCCCCCTGCGCGCTCGGCTTGCGGCGCTCGGCGCCGTCGCGTTCAGCGTAGACCGAGCGGATGCCGCGCGACACCCCTGCCCGACCGATCGCCCACTCACGGCGAACGCATATCCTGACGAACCCTCAGCTTGAAGGGTTCGCAAGATTCGCCCCCGTGCGGGGCACACGCGCGCATGATCGACGCGGATCGCGAGGCGCACGCAACAGACATGCGTGATGTTCGGGCAAAGCCCCCACAGCTCTTCCATAGGCGCGGCGTTCCACGGCAGTATTCCGATTACGTTCGCCCACCGACGAACGTCGTACGCGCCTCACGGTCACCTCCGCGAGGCGTTCGAAGGGAGAAGCATGTCTGGATTCACGGGCCGTGTGCGCAAGCGCGCGGTTGCGGTCATCCCGGTCTTCGCGCTCGCTGCCACCGGTCTGGTGACACTCGGCGCATCGGGAGCGGTCGCTGCTGAATCGCCGGTCTCACCACCGGTGATCAGCGATTCCGAGTACTACATGAACTACGTGGCACCGCGCCTCGAGGGCCAGTTCGACACCGACGGCGAAGTCCTCGTCGACGGCGCCGTCGCGCGGTCGTCGGCACAGGTCCAGTCCGAGGCCGAGGCAGTCGACCGGAAGTACTCGCAGGGCAACCCGATCGCCGCGAAGGGGCTCGCGTCACTCGAGGCGGAGTCGCTCGCGACGGGTGAGAACCCCAAGCAGCTGAAGCAGCAGAAGCACGACAAGAAGCCGAAGAAGAACAACTTCAAGCAGGCCGAGTCGACGCAGGAAGCGAAGCTGCTCACGATCCTCGTCGAGTTCAACGAGAACGCGAACGACGACTTCACGAACACCTACGTGCCCACCGAGTTCGGCTCGAAGCAGTGCATGCTCGGCAACGTGCAGAACGGCCCGAAGCACAACGGCATCCCCGACCCCGCGAGCTTCGAGCTCGAGGACAACAACACGATGTGGGTGCCCGACTTCTCCTCCGAGCACTTCAACAAGATGCTCTTCACCGATGAAGGCATCACCGACCGCGTGCGCACCGACCTCACGGGCCCCGACGGTCAGCCCGGCTTCGACATCTCGGGCTACACGATGAAGTCGATGTACGAGGAGATGTCCCGCGGCGCCTACACCGTCACCGGCGAGGCCACCCCGTGGATCACCGTGCCGCACTCCGAGGGCTGGTACGGCGCGAGCGTCTGCTTCCAGAACGAGGAGGGCGTCTACGAGGCCGGCGAGATCCAGGATCAGCAGGGCCACCCCGACAACCCCAAGGGACCGGGCCAGCTCCCGATCGACGCGGTCGCGGCACTCGCCGAGGCGCAGCCCGACTTCCCGTGGTCCGAGTACGACATCGAGGACCAGGGCGACCGTGACGGCGACGGCGACTTCAACGAGCCCGACGGCGTCATCGACCACGTCGTGCTCGTGCACGCCGGCGAAGACAAGTCGGGCAACGGCGGCGAGCAAGGCACGTACGCCATCTGGGCGCACTCCTCAGCTGTCGCCGGTGGCGCCGACATCCCCGGCACCGACCTCAAGCTGTCGAACTACATCGTGCAGCCCGAGGACTCGGGCGTCGGCGTGTTCGCGCACGAGTACGGCCACGACCTCGGCCTGCCCGACCTGTACGACACGTCGAACCAGGGCAACTCCGACGTCGACTTCTGGGACCTCATGAGCTCGGGCTCGCACTCGGGCCCGATCTTCCAGTCGATGCCCACGCACATGGGCATCTGGGACAAGTGGGTGCTCGGCTGGGTCGACCCCGTCGTGATGAACCCCGGTGACGACGCCGAGACCATCAAGGTCGGCCAGACGTCGCGCTCGCCCAAGGGCTCCGAAGACGGCGTGAAGATCAACCTTCCCGACAAGGTCATCACGCTCGCCGAGCCGGCCAGCGGCGAGAACATGTGGTACACCGGCGCCGATCAGGACTGGGGCGACATCCGCATCTCACGCACGGTCGACGTTCCGGCCGACGCGAAGTTCTGGATGAGCAACAACTTCGTGATCGAGCAGGACTGGGACTTCGGCTTCGTCGAGGTCTCGACCGACGGCGGCACCACGTGGACCGACGTCAAGGTCTTCAACGAAGACGGCTCGGAGGCCACCACGCCCGACGGCTACCCCGACCCGAACGGCAACCTCGCCACCTTCGGTGACAAGAAGTACGGCCTCACGGGTGACTCCCACGGCTGGGCTCGCCAGTACGTCGACCTCTCGTCGTACGCAGGCACCACGGTGGGCGTTCGCCTTCGCCTCGCCACCGACGCCGCCTTCCAGGAGCGCGGATGGTTCGCCGACGACTTCGCCGTCACGAGCGGGGCGACCGAGGTCTGGGCCGACGACGTCGAGAGCGGCGAGAACGGCTGGACCCCCGAGGTCACGACGTTCGCCGACACGACCGGCCCCGGCTGGCGCATCGACACCGGCACCTCCAGCAAGGCGCAGTACTACATGGTCGAGTGGCGCAACTTCGACGGGTTCGACGAGGGCCTGAAGTACGGCTACAACTCCGTGTACAACGACGGTGCGTGGAAGGTCGAGAAGCTCGCCTACAACGCGCCCGGTGCGCTGGTCTGGTACCGCGACACGACGTACGGCAACACCAACCACGTGCGCACCAACGAGACGGCCCTGCCGAGCTACGGCGCCAAGGGCGGCCTGCTGCTCGTCGACAGCCACTTCGACCCGCTGCGCCGCACGGGCGAGGCGGCCGCGGCCGACGGCACGCTGCAGCACAACCTGCCGTCGCGTTCGCAGTCCTCGGATGTCGCTTTCGGCCTCACCCCGACGTACGCCTTCACGGAGTGCTTCCCGGGTGCGGAGCTGACGACCGAGTACTGCACCGACATCCCGTCGCGCGAGCCGGTGAGCACCTTCACCGACGACCTCGGCTGGACCTCGGGTCTCGAGGTGCTTCCCGACGGCCGCATGGCCCGCCGCTTCCGCGACGGTTCAGTGGTGGTGCCCTCGGTGGGCAACGCTCCGTACAGCACGCGGATCGTCGACTTCGACGGCAACCCGCTGACCGACCTGTACGGCGCGGCGAGCCCGCTGGGCGGCGTCTTCGGCACCGGCAACCCCGGTGACGACGGCGTCGGCTACGGCACCGTGATCCAGGTGAAGAAGGCGTTCAAGGGCAACCAGTCCGCCCTCATCTCGATCACCCCGCCCGCGGCGGGCTGATCGGGCGACACCGGTAGCACCAGCACGAACGGCGAGGCGCCGGCTCCCTTCGGGGGTCGGCGCCTCGTCGCGTGTCAGGCCGCGTTCGGCACGAAGAGCCGACGGATGACCCGGCCCTCCGCGAGCGCGTCGAGGCTCTCGTTGATCTCCGCGAGCGGCACGGTGTCGGTATGCAGCAGTTCCATCGGCAGTCGCCCGGCACGCCAGAGGGCGACGTAGCGCGCGATGTCGCGAGCGGGCACCGCGTCGCCCATGTAGGAGCCGAGCAGGCGCTTGCCCGCCCCGGCGAACTGCAGGGCCGGCACCGCGAGTTCCTGCTCGGGGTGCGGCAGCCCGACCGAGACGAGGGCGCCGCCGCGGGCGAGCAGCTCGAGGCATGCGCCCATGACCCGCGCGCTGCCGACGGCCTCGATCGCGAAGTCGACCCCGACGCCGCCGGTGAGATCGGCGACGAGGTCGGCGGCTCCGTCGCGGGTCGCCACCGCGTTCGCGCCGGCCTGCAGCGCGAGCTCGTGCTTGTCGGTGTTGGGGTCGACGGCGATGACCGTGACCTCGTCGACCTGGGCCGCCGCCATGACGGCCGCGAGTCCCACCGCGCCGAGGCCGAAGACGATGACCGACTGGCCTGGTCGCACGTCGGCCGTGTTGAACACCGCGCCCATGCCGGTGAGCGCGGCGCAGCCGAACATCGCCGCGATGTCGAACGGCACGTCGCGGTCGATGACGACGACCGACTCGGAGGCGACGACGGCGTACTCCGCGAACGCCGAGACCCCGAGGTGGTGGTGCACTCGGCCGCCGGCCGCATCGGTGAGCACGGATGCCCCGTGCAGCAGCCGGCCCGAACCGTTCACCTCTGCGGCACGCGAGCACAGCGCGGGCCGGCCCGATCGGCACTCACGACAGTCGCCGCAGCTCGGCACGAAGACGAGCACGACGTGATCGCCGACCTCGATGCCGTCGACCCCGTCGCCGACCGCCTCGACGATTCCGGCGGCCTCGTGGCCGAGCGCCATCGGCAGCGGACGGGGCCGGGAGCCGTTCACGACGGAGAGGTCGGAGTGGCAGAGGCTCGCGCGCTCGATGCGCACACCGACCTCGCCGGCGCGAGGTGCGGCGACCTCGAGGGCCTCGATCGCGAGCGGCCAGCTCTCGGCGTATGGGCGGGCCGCGCCCTGCGCGCGGAGCACGGCGCTACGCATCGGTGGCCTCGACATAGCGTTCGATGACGCGATCGTCGAGCAACGGGATGATGCGACCGACGCCGATGCGCTGGAAGTGCTCCGTCTCGCGGTGCGCTGCGAAGCCCGCAGCGTCGTCGTAGCGTTCGAGGATCACGATCTCGTCGGGATTCGCGACGCCGCGGTAGAAGTCGTAGGCGCGGTTGGCCGGCTCGGTGCGGCTCGCTGCGGCGAGTTCGCCGAGCAGTTCGAGCACGGTCTCGGTCTCACCGGGAAGCGGGAAGTAGCGGGCGATGACCTGGAACTGGGGCACGTGGGTCTCCTGTCGAGATGAGAGCGGTGGGGTGAATGGGCGACGGTGCACACGGCCGGAGCTCGCCTGCGGAGGGCCCGCAGTACGTCCGCAGACCGGCCACGCGACATCCGCTCAGCGTCGGGTGATCGACCAGAGCTCGACGTCGCTCGTCGAGACGGCCTTCGCGCCGCCCTTGAGCGCGGCGATCACGTCGTCGCGACTCTGCACGAAGCCGGCCGCCACGTAGGGCGTGAGCTCGGCGAGCTCCTGCTGCTTGATGTACGGGATGACCGGCCACGGCATCAGCTGCACGAGGTGCGGCCGGTTCTGCCGCACCGCATTGGTGCTGCGCGGCAATGTTGACCGATCGGTGACGAAGACCTTCTGCATGGTCACCATGCCGAGCTGGTTCGCCTTCTGGATGAGCATCGTGCGGGTCGTGATGAGCCCCGGTGTGCCGATCTTTCGCAAGTACTCGACGCCGCCGCGGTCCTGCGCGAGACCGTCGCTGTTGTCGATGTTGACGAAGACGAACTTGCCCGCGGACGAGAGCGTCGAGACGATGCCCTCGAGGTCGGGGAGCGCCACGTTCGCGGCGATCGCGACCTGGCAGGGACCGGAGAGGAACGCCTCGACCGACTCGGTGCCGTAGAGGGATGCGATGACCGGGTTGCGGTAGAGCCGCTCCTCGAGCGACCGTGGGAACTCCAGCACGTTCACCGCATTCCTGCCCTCATCCGCGGACACGTTCACGGCTTCATCAGGCGTCGAGCCCCAGTTTACCGGGGTTCAGCAGGTTCTTCGGGTCGAGCGCCGCCTTCACGGCACGCAGCACCTCGAAGCCGGCCCCGAGCGATTCCGCCATGTACGGCGCTCGAAGCAGGCCCACGCCGTGGTGGTGGCTGAGGGTCGCGTCGTGCTTCAGGATCACGGCGTTCGCGGCATCCCACGCCGCCCGGTACCAGTCGGCCCGCCGCTCCACCTCGACGTCGCCGCGGAGCGAGAAGTAGAGGCAGGCGCCGTCGACGTAGGCGTGCGACTGGTGGGCCGAACCGGCGAGCGTGCCCGGCACCTCGTTGATCGCGGCGACGACCTCGTCGTAGATCGCCGGCAGGTCGCGCCACCGCCCGATCATCTCGAGGGTGTCGGCGACGAAGCCGGGGCTGCGCTTGAAGCCCTCGGCGCTCTTGCCGGTGAGGTAGCGGGTGTCGAGCCAGCGCTCGAAGATCACCTCGTCGTCGAGCTTCTCGCCCGTCTCGGCGCAGACGCGCTCGCTGATCGCGAGGCCGGCGTCGACGAGCTCCTGCGTGCCCTCGTCGGCGACGAGCAGCACGTTCTGCTCGGGCAGGTCGAACTGCACGCCGCTCTCGAGGTTGTCGTAGAGGCGCAGGGCGGCAGGGTTCGCTCCCTGCTGCATGATCTGACGGCACGCCTCGAGGCCGGCGGCGAAGGTCGGGAAGCCGTAAGCGATGGCGCGGCCGTACGACGGCAGTCGGTGCAGCTTGAACCGGATCGTCGTGATGACGCCGAGGGTGCCCTCCGAACCGATGACGAGCTGCAGCAGGTCGGGTCCGACGGCGGCGCGGGCGCTCTCGCCCACCGTGATGAGCGAACCGTCGGCCAGGACGACATCCATGCCGTAGACCATGTCCTCGATCTTGCCGTAGCGCGTCGACAGCTGGCCGGCGCCGCGGCAGGCGACCCAGCCGCCGACCGTCGAGATGCCGTACGACGAAGGCCAGTGGCCCATCGTCATGCCGTACTGCGACTGGATGAGCTCCTCGAAGACGTCGCCGAACATGCCGGCCTCGACCTCGACGATCTGGCTCTGCTCGTCGAAGCTCACGAAGCGGTTGAGCTCGCACACGTCGAGCACGATGCCGCCGCGCACCGGGAGGGCCGCGCCTGTCACGTTGCTGCGGCCGGCCGAGACGGTCACCGGCAGGTCGTTCGCGTCGGCGATGCGCATGACCGCCTGCACCTGCTCGGTCGTCGAGACCTTGACGATGACCGCGTCGGGCGTCGCGGGCGAGCCGGCGGTCTCGCCGATCATCGAGCCGGCCCACCAGTCGCGAGTGCCTTCGACGACGGATGCCGCGTCGGTAACGACCTGGTCGGCGGCCGCCTCGAGCTCGGCGACGACGGCCGCGGGAACGGCGACGACGTCCTCCTGGAAGTACGCCTCCGAGCCGATCGTCTCGATGCTCGCGGCGTAGTGCGGCTGGGTCGGTGCACCCACCACGTAGTTGCCGCGGTTGTAACCGCGCTTGACGGCTTCCTTGCTGATCATTCGGACTCTCCCATCAGGATGGCGCGTTCGTGCGCCGTTGCGGTCTGGTAGGCGGTCACCTGAGCGGTGACCGCGGCGTCGCTGAGGCCGAGCTCGGCCTGCAGCAGCTGGCCGACGCGCGGAGCGGCGGCGGCGGATGCGTCGCGGGCCATGAGGCGCGCTCGGGTGCGGCGGCTCAGCACGTCGTCGACGCTGCGGGCCATCTCGTGGCGGGCCGAGTACACGACCTCGGCCTCGAGGTAGGGCAGTCCCTCGACGATCGGCTTGGCGAGCGAGGGGTCGTTGCCGAGGATGTCGGTGATGAACGGCGCCTCGTTGCCGTACCGCTCCCCGAGGTGGGCGGCGAGCCCGCCCGAGGCGGTGACGGCCTCGGGGTCGTACCCGGCGGCGCCGAGGAGGTACGCGTTCTTGGTGACGCACCGGCGCCGTTCGCCGAGCACCTTCTGCGCGGCGTCGATCGTCTGCTGCGCCATGTGGCGCGAGGTGGTGAGCTTGCCGCCGACGACGGTGACGAGGCCGTCGCGGTCGGTGCGGATCTCGTGCTTGCGCTTGACGTCGATCGTCTTGCCGCCGGGCGGTGCCACGAGCGGACGGCAGCCGCCGATGCTGCCGACGACGTCGGAGGCCTCGAGGTCGGTGTTCAGCGCGGTGCGCGCGCCCGAGATGAGGAAGTCCATCTCCTCGCGCGTGCAGTTCACGTCGTCGAGGTCGCCCGTGTAGTCCTCGTCGGTAGTGCCGAGGTAGGCGGTGTCGCCCCAGCGCGTGATCGTGGCGCGGCGATTGCGGCCGGGGATCGGAATGGTGACCGTGCAGTCGTTGCGGATCTTGGTCCACGGCACGGCGATGTGCACGCCCTTGGCCGGGCGGATGTTCGGGGCATCCGCGTCGGCACCCGCACCGTTCCAGTCCCGCAGCCAGGCGCCCGTCGCGATCACGACGACGCTCGCGAGCGCGGTGATCTCGCGGCCGTCGACCTCGGCGACGACGCCGTTGACCTTGCCGCGGCTGCGGGTGACCTCGGTCACCTTCGCGCCGTTCAGGATCACGGCGCCGTGGTGGGCGGCGGTGCGGGCGAGGGTGAGCGTGAGCCGGGCGTCGTCGGCGCGCGCGTCGTAGTACATGAAGCCGCCGTCGAGGTTCTCGGCCTTGAAGGTCGAGCAGTGCGCGAGCACCTCGTTCTTCGAGAGCTTCTGGTGCAGCACGCCCTCGCGCCAGCCGCCCGCGAGGTCGTAGGTCCAGAGGAGGCTCTCGAAGCCAGCGGCGAGGCGGCGATCGAAGACGCCGTCGTGCGAGAGCACGGGGAAGAGGAACGGCAGGCGCTGCACGAGGTGCCTGGCGTTCTTCCGCAGCCGCTGGCGCTCGAGCAGCGAGTGCCGCACGAGCGGCAGGTTGCCCTGCTCGATGTAGCGCAGCCCGCCATGGATCATCTTCGACGACTTCGACGAGGTACCCGACGCGAAGTCGTCCTTCTCGAGCAGTGCGACGCGGTAGCCGCGCAGCGCCGCGTCCATCGCGGCGTACGCCCCGGTCACGCCGCCGCCGACGATGATCATGTCGAAGCGACCGCCCTCGACCGCGGCCACCTGCTCGGCGCGGCCGAGCTGCAGGGGCTCGACTCTCGTCATGTGCTCGCGGGCGGTGTCGGTCTTGCGGGCTGGCAGTCCTACCATCGTGTGGTTCTCTACTTCCGTGTTGCACGGCTCGCGGTGAGCCGGAGTTCGTTGTCGATGCGTTCGTTCCACGCCGCTCGGCGCTCTGCGCGCTCGTCGGCGCCGATCAGGGGCTCGAAGACGTCGCCGGCGCCCATCGACGCGGCGGCCTCCTCGAGCGAGTTCCAGAGCAGCCCGTCGGCGCCGGCGAGGAAGGCCGCTCCGCGCAGGCTCGCGCCCTCCGAGGCGGGCAGGCGCCGCATCGGTACGCCGACGAGGTCGGCCTGCATCTGGATGAGCGGGTCGCTCGCCGACATCCCACCGCCGACGACGATCTCGGTGATCGCCGTGCCCGCGACTTGCTCGTCGGCCTCGGCGCTCGAGGCGACCGAGTGCGCGATGCCCTCGAGCACCGCGTAGGCGATCTCGGGCAGCGTCGTCGACATCGAGAAGCCCGTGAGCGAGGCCTTGGCCCTCGGCTCCATGACGGGCATCCGGAGGCCGGTGAGCGCGGGCACGAACATGACGCCCTTCGCCGACGGCACCGTCGCGGCGAGCTCGCTGATGCGCTTCGACGACTCGAACCAGCCGAGCGTGTCGCATACCCAGTCGAGCGCCGAGCCCGTCGTCGCCGTGAAGGTCTCGATCGCGAAGACGGATGCATCGTGCCGCCGCCAGGCCGTCAGGGTGAGCGCCCCGTCGTAGAGGCCCGGGTTCGCCGGTGCATCGTTGCCGATGACGAGGTCGACGAAGCTGCCGGTGCCGTGCACGCACATCGCCTGGCCCTTGGTGAGGCAGCCGAGGCCCACGGTGCCGGCGTGCTGGTCGCCCGCCGCCGCGAGGATCGGCACCTCGATGCCGAGCACCGAGGCATCCGTCACGCCGAAGTCGTCGGCGTCCTGCCGCAGTTCGGGCAGGAGGTCGCTCGGGAAGCCGAGCGCGTCGATCCACTCGCGCTCGTACTCGTGACGGGCGAGCACGTAGGCGCCCGCCGAGGTCGCGTTGGTCGAGGTCGCGGCGTAGGTGCGGTCACGGGAGAGGCTCCAGAGGAGCCAGGTCTCGATCGTTCCGAAGCCGAGTCGTCCCGCCCGGTGCGCGGCGGCGACCTCGGGGGTCTCCCGCAGGTGATGCGCCGCCCAGAGGTAGGGCGAGCGCACCCCGGTGGGGCGGCCGACGGTGCGGGTCAGTCGTTCGTTCCACTCGGCCCCGAGGGCGGCGAGCTCGTCGGCGTAGCGGCTGTCCTGCCACACCATGGCGGGCACGAGGGCGCGCCCGGTCGACGTGTCCCAGAGCACGGTCGTCGCACGCTGGGTGGCGATGGCGAGGCCGACGAGGGCGACCCCGTCGCCTGCCGCGCGGGCGATGACCGCGCGGCAGGCGTCGATGGTCTTGTCGAGGATCGCATTGGCATCCTGCTCGACCACGCCCGCGACCGGGGTGCTGACACGGAGCGGGCGGTATTCGAGCGCGTGCACGATGCCGTCGGCCGTGACCCACGCCGCGCGCGTGCCGGTCGTTCCTTCATCGATCGCCAGGATCGCGGGAGTCGTCATTTCGGATGCCGCCTCGTTACTTGCCGGCCAGGACGGCCGCCTCGGCGGCAGCTGCCTGCGCCGCGGCGTCGCTCTTGAACTGCGGCGCGTTCAGCTCCTCATCGGGGCTGATCGTCGTGCGAGTCGGGTCCCACTTGATGATCGAGCAGATGATGAACGCGAGGAGCGGCACGATCGAGAGGATGAGGAACGTCGGGCCGAGGCCGATGCCCTCCTTCAACAGCGGGAAGACGAGCAGGCCGAGCGCTGCACCCGCACTGCCGATCGCGCCGATGATGCCGTTCGCGCCGGCCCGCAGCTCGCTGCGGAACGAGAGCGTCGAGAGGCTCTTGCCGTTGGCGCCCGGGCCGCCCGAGTGGAACAGGATGAACAGCGACGGCACCACGAAGGCGAGCCACAGCGGCATCGACTCGTAGAAGAATCCCAGCACGACGAGCATGAGGAAGACCGCGCCGAAGCCGATCGCCGAGGCGCGGCGCAGGCCGAAGCGCTTGCCGATCACGGGCGACATGAACCCGCCGACGATGCCGAACACGTTGAAGACGAGCGCACCGAGGGTCGCGACGACGAAGTCCTCGCCGAACAGCGCGATGCTGATGATCGGCAGGTACCAGCCGACGGCGAAGTACTGGATCGACTGGGCCATCTGCACCGTCGCGGCGAGCACCGTGCGCGGCAGGTAGATGCCCCGGAAGATGAGGGCGACGTTCGCGAACCCCTTCGTCGCCTGGTTCGTGACCGGGATGCGATCCTCGACGGGAGCGGCCTTGAAGGTCTCGCCGTAGATCTTCGTCATCGAGGCCGCGGCGCGGGTGAGCTTCTCCTTGCGGGCGAGCCACGTGGGGCTCTCGACCATGAAGACCGCCTGCAGCACGAAGAGCACGAGGGCCACCAAGCCGGCGGCGCCGACGGAGTAGCGCCAGATCGAGTCGCCGACGTTCATGTTGTAGAAGATGATCGCGAGCACGAGGTTCGAGCAGACGGCGACGTACCAGATGCCCTGCCAGGTGTTCAGGCGGGCCTTGAAGCGGGCCGGCGTGAACTCCGCGAGCAGCGCCATCGCGATCGCGAAGTCGATGCCGTATGCGGCGCCGACGAAGAAGCGACCGGCGAGCACCATCTCGAAGCTCGGGGCGAACGCGGCGAGCATGGCTCCGGCGAGCGCGAGCACCTTGGCCACGAGCAGCGGCGGGATGCGGCCCCACTTGTCGGCGAGCCATCCGCCGATCGGGTTGAACGCGATCGCGACCCACGACGCCAGCGAGGTGAGGATCGCGACCTGCGTCGCGCTGAGCTCCATGTCCCTCGTCATCGGGCCGAGGCCGGCCGAGAGCGCGGAGTTGGAGAACGCGTCGAGGAACAGACCGCTGAGCGCGAGCCACCAGATGAGGCCGGCGCGGCCGCCGATGCGCGAGCGCGAGTCGATGAACGAGACGACGTCGCTGACGCCTCGCAGAAGATGTTGTGGCACGGTGTCCGACCTCTCTGTCGGGAAACCCTGTCAGAGACGTGCACCAACCAAAAAAGGGCAGACGAAAACCTCCAACAGGAGGTCTCCATTCTTACCCTATTGCCCATGACCGTAGCCGACGCCGCTGCCCACGTCAAACGCCGGGGTTGCGGCCGGAATCGTCCGCTGTGCCCGTCGCCCGCGCCCGTACACTTGCCTCGACGCACGAGGAGGTGCCGTGAACGAGGCCCGAACCGCACTCACGCATGAGCGCGAGATCACCGAACCCGTCTCACTGACCCTGCCCGACGGCAGGCTGAACCGGGCGGCGGTCGGGTGGATGCGGCATCCGCTGCTCGACACCTCGGGCATCGGAGCCGGCGTGCGGGGCCGCGGTCGAAACAAGCGCTGGGAGTACTGGGGCATCACGACCCCCGACCACATCATCGCCGTGACGGTCGCGATGCTCGACTACGCGACCCTGAACCAGGTCTGGGTGTTCGACCGAGCCACGTCGACCGACATCGACGCGAGCGCGATCACACCGCTCTCACACGGCGTCGACCTGCCGGGTTCGCTCAGCGAGGGCGATGGGGGCGCCGGAGCGAGGCCGGCCACCGCGCGGGTTCCCGGCATCGAGACGACGATCACCGACTCGGCGACCGGAACGCGCATCGACTCGACGACGAAGCGCGTCGCGATCGACATCGTCGCCGAACGCCCCGATGGTCACGAGGCGCTCGGCGTCGTCGTGCCGTGGAGCGACACGAGGTTCCAGTACACGGTGAAGGATGTCGCACGCCCCGCCCGCGGCACCATCACGATCGACGGGGTGACCCACGAGCTCGCCGCCGGCGAGAGCTGGGCGGTGCTCGACCACGGGCGCGGCCGGTGGCCCTACTCGATGCGCTGGCACTGGGGCGCCGCCTCGGGCATCGAGCACGGACGACGCCTCGGACTGCAGCTCGGCGGGATCTGGACCGACGGCACCGGGTCGACCGAGAACGCGCTCTCGGTCGACGGCCGCCTCCACAAGCTCGGCGCGGAGCTGCGCTGGGACTTCGACTCGAGCGATTGGCTGCGGCCGTGGACGATCACGGGCGACCGCGTCGAGCTGACGTTCACGCCGTTCCACGAGCGGTGCGCGTTGACCGCGCTCGGGGTCATCCACTCCGAGACGCACCAGTGCTTCGGCACCTATCAGGGCACGGTGACGGATGACTCGGGCACCGCGGTGCCGATCGAAGCCCTGATGGGCTGGGCTGAGTTCGTGAAGAACCGCTGGTAGCGGCGTGCCAGCCTGGCCGAGCGGATGCCGCGTGGTGCGCACCGCGCGGAATCAGGCCGCGAGCAGTCCGTCGAGCAGCCGGTCGAGCCCCCACGCCAAGGCAGAGGGCTCGGCGTCGCCGGCGACGAGGTGCGCGGTCGCCTCGGTGAGCGGGTGGCTCGCGGCATCCGACCACAGGGCACCGGCCGTCGACGTCTCGGAGGCGGTCTCGACATCGTCGACCCGCTCGGCGGCGTCGAGGGCGGCGACCCCGAGCACGTGGGCGCGCACGGCGTAGGCGGCGCGTGCGGCGTCGGCCTGCGGCATCCCCTCGGCCATGAAGCCGGCGATGAGGGTCTCATTCAGGCCGAGCGCGTGCCGGCCGTCGAGCGGGCCGCTCGTGACGAGCACCATTGCGCCCGTGTGCTCGGCGATGCGGGCGCGCAGCGCAGCGGCGAGTGCGTGCACCCGTTCGCGCCACGGGGCGCCGGTGTCGGCCGCCGCGGCGAGATCGAGGCTCGAGAGCAACTCCTCGACCATGGCGCGGAGCAGCGCGTTCTTCGACGGGAAGTAGGTGTAGATCGCCGTCGGCGTGAGGCCGAGCGCCGCGGCGACGCCGCGCACGGAGACGGCGGCGAATCCCTTCTGCTCGAGGATCTCGAACGCCGCATCGACGATATCGACCTGGCTGACGCTGCGCCTCGGTCCGGGTTTCATGCTGCTCCTCGTGGTCGACCCCCAAGCGTAACCGCGCGGGCCGGGCCCGAACGACCGCCGGCGCCCCGTCGAACGCCGACGCCCCGTCAGCCGAGTGGCGCCAGGAAGGTCAGCACCGAACCGCGCTCGACGATCAGTGGGGCGAGCGCGGCATTGAAGTCGGCGCCGTAGGGGGCGGCGAGGTGCTCGGCGAATGCCGAGGCGTCGCGATAGACCTCCGTCACGACGAACCGAGCACCGACCGGTGCCGGCCCGGTCGCCGCCGCTGCCGCCGCGAACGCGGCCCCGCTCGGTGCCGCGGCCACACGGTGCGGCGTGAAGTCGAGGCATCCGCTCTCGCGCCGAACCTCGGCGGTCAGCGCGAGGAGGAGGCGCTCGACCTCCTCCTCGCGGCCGGGGATCGCAGTGAACTCGGCGATCAGTTCGACCCGGCCGTCGGGCACGGCATCGGCGGAGAGCCGATGACTCGTCTCGCTCACTCGCGGAGCGCCCCGGTCATGATCGCCACCGCATCGGTCATCGAGTGCGACTCGGGAGTGATCGTCGCCGCACGCTTGCCGAGGCGCTGGATGTGGATGCGATCGGCCACGTCGAAGACGTGCGGCATGTTGTGCGAGATGAGGATCACGGGGATGCCGCGATCGCGGAGGTTCCGGATGAGCTCGAGCACCTGGTTCGACTCCCGCACGCCGAGCGCCGCGGTCGGCTCGTCGAGCACGACGACCTTCGACCCGAACGCCGCCGCCCGGGCGACCGCGACGGCCTGGCGCTGTCCGCCCGAGAGGTTCTCGACCGGCACGGTCACGTCTTGCAGCGTCGAGATGCCGAGCGCGCGCAGCTCGTTGCGGGCCTTCTCGCGCATGCCCTTCTGGTCGACCATGCGGAAGACCGAGCCGAGGATGCCCTTCTTCCGCTCCTCGCGGCCGAGGAAGAGGTTGGCTGCGACGTCGAGCGCCGGCGACACGGCGAGGTTCTGGTACACGGTCTCGATGCCGGCGGCTCGGGCGTCTTGGGGGCGCTTGAAGTGGATCGGCTTCTCATCGAGGAAGATCTCGCCCTCGTCGGGGATCTCGGCGCCCGTGAGGCACTTGATGAGCGTCGACTTGCCGGCGCCGTTGTCGCCGATGATCGCGAGCACCTCACCGGGGTAGAGCTCGAGGCTCACCCCGTCGAGTCCGACGACCCGGCCGAACGTCTTGACGAGTCGCCGCGCGCGCAGGATCGGAGTGCGGGTCTCTGCGGGGCCGACGGCGGGCGCCTGGCCCGCGGCATCCGTTGCGGTGGTCATTTGCGTACCTTTCGAATCCACTGGTCGACCGAGACGGCGACGATGATGAGCACGCCGACGGCGAAGGTCTGCCAGAGCACGTCGAGCCCGGCGAGCGAGAGGCCGTTGCGGAAGACGCCGACGATGAGGGCGCCGAGCAGGGTGCCCCACACCGTGCCGCGACCGCCGAAGAGGCTCGTGCCGCCGATGACGACGGCGGTGATCGAGTCGAGGTTGAGCTCGGCGCCCGCGTTCGGCGACGCGGCGTTCGTGCGGCCGATCTGGATCCAGGCGCCGAGGGCGAGGATCGCGCCCGCCGCGAGGTAGACGCTCATGAGCACCCGGTTGACGCTGATGCCGGCGAGGCGCGCGGCCTCGGGGTCGTCGCCGACCGCGTACACGTGGCGTCCCCAGGCCGTCTTCGCGAGGATCAGGGCGACCACGACGTAGAGCAGCAGCATCATGAGCACGCCGACGGTGAAGTTCACGCCGCCGACGTTGAACGTCGCGCCCATGGCGGTGAGCAGTTCGGGCATCTCCGCGCCGCGCACCGTGGCGCCGCCCGAGTAGAGCAGGGTGAGCGCGACGAAGATGCTGAGCGTGCCGAGCGTCACGATGAACGGCGGCAGCTTCAGGCGGGTGACGAGGAAGCCGTTGAACGCGCCGGCCGCGAGGCCGACGACGAGGCCGAGGAGGAGGGCGAGCCAACCCGGGAGGCCGAGCTGCACGCTCGTCTGCGCCATCACCATCGAGCTCAGCACCATGACAGCGCCGACCGAGAGGTCGATGCCCGCGGTGAGGATGATGAGGGTCTGGGCGACGGCGAGCGTGCCGACCACGGCGACCTGCTGCGTGATGAGCGAGAGGTTCGCCGGGTTCAGGAACCGGTCGTTGAGCAGGCCGAAGACGATGACGGCGACGACGAGCACGATCGCCGGGCTCACGGCCGGGTAGCGGTGCAGGGTGTTGCGGATGCGACTGAGCGGGGTGGTGCGGTCGAGGAATTCCTCGGCCAGGTCGAGCGCCGAGGTCGGCGGCTCGGCCTTCGCCGGCTCGGTGGTCTGCTGGGTCACGTTGATACTCCGTTGTTCGGTGGGTGAGCGGTGCGGGCCGGGGTGGCCGGATGCCGCGAGGCGGGGTCGTGGTCAGGGGGCGCCGCGCCGCGGCATCCGACCGACCTGCACCGACCCGCACCGCTCACGATGCGGTGCCGGGGATCAGCCCCAGCAGATCTCGCCGCCCTCGGTGGTGTCGATGGAGTCGACACCCTCCTGCGGGTCGTCGGTGACGAGCGCGACGCCCGTGTCGAAGAAGTCGAGCCCCTCGGTCGTCTCGGGCGCCTTCCCGGTCTTCACGAGGTCGAAGATCGCCTGCACGCCGAGCTCGGCCATCTTGACCGGGTACTGCTGGCTGGTCGCGCCGATGATGCCCTCGGCGACCTGGTCGACGCCGGCGCAGCCGCCGTCGACGGAGACGACGATCACGTCGTCCTTGCCGGCGGCCTTGAAGGCCTCGTAGGCGCCGTAGGCGGCCGGTTCGTTGATCGTGTAGACGACGTTGATGTTCGGGTTCTTCGAGAGCAGGGTCTCGGCGGCGGTGCGGCCGCCGTCTTCGGCGCCGCCGGATGCCTCGTTGCCGACGATCTCGTAGTCGCCGCCGCTGTAGGTGCCGCTCTTCGCCTCGTCGCCGTTCACGGCTGCATCCGCTGTGTCGATGCCCATGCCGTCGAGGAAGCCCTGGTCGCGGTTGTAGTCGACCGAGACGATCTTGTCGTCGAAGAGGTCGATGAGCGCGATGGTCGCCGTCTCACCGGCGAGCTTCGCCGCGGTCCACTTGCCGATCTCCTGCCCGGCCGCGAAGTTGTCGGTCGCGAAGGTGATGTCGACGGCCTCGGGGTCGGCGGGCGGCGTGTCGAGCGCGATCACGAACAGGCCGGCGTCGCGGGCCTTCACGAGCGCGTCTTCGACGCCGGGGCCGTTCGGGGTGATCAGGATGCCGGCGTCGCCCTTCGAGATGGCGTTCTCGACGGCCTGGATCTGGGTGTCCTCGTCGCCGTCCTCTTTGCCCGCGGCGAGCGTGAGCTCGACGCCGAGTTCGTCGGCGGCGGCCTCCGCGCCGTCCTGCATGGCGACGAAGAACGGGTTGGTGGTGGTCTTGACGATGAGCGAGACGCCGATCGCGTCGGTGTCCGAGCCGCCGCCGTCGCCCGCGGTGGCGCCGCCGCCGGCACAGCCGGTCAGGGCGAGCGCTGCGGCAGCGGTCAGGGATCCCGCGGCGATGAGACGGCGGCGGAGCGCACCTGGTGCTGTGTGATTCATCGATGAATCTCCTCTGGTGTTGGAAGGCCCGTTGTCGCCTTGACAACGATGTCATCGATAGGTCTAGCTCACATTGCCATGTATAGTCAAGTCCAACTTGCATATTTGGGAGCAAATCGTGACACCGTTGTCAAACACGAGTACGGGGCAAGAGAGCGCGCGTTCGCGACCGACGATGCGGCACGTGGCCGCTCTGGCGGGCGTCGGCGTGAAGACGGTCTCGCGCGTCATCAACGGCGAGCCGAACGTCTCGGCGGCCACGATCGCCAAGGTCGAGGCTGCAGCCCGCACGCTCGACTACCAGCCCGACCTGCACGCCGGAAACCTGCGCAGGGCCGACGGTCGCACGCGCACGCTCGGCCTGCTCGTCGGCAGCGTCGACAACCCGTTCTCGGGAGCCGTGCACCGGGCCGTCGAAGACGCGGCCCTCGCTCGCGGCGTCTCGGTGTTCGCCTCGAGCCTCGACGACGACCCCGACCGCGAGCAGGAGGCGGTCTCGGCCTTCCTCCGCCGCCGCGTCGACGGACTCATCCTCACCACGATCTCCGAGAGCCAGGCCTATCTCGCGCCCGAACTGCGACGCGGCACTCCCGTCGTCTTCGTCGACCGCGAGCCCGCCGGCATCACCTCCGACGCCGTCGTCAGCGACAACGCCGACGGCGCCGCCATCGCGACCCGCCACCTGCTCGAGCACGGGCACCGCCGCATCGCGTACCTCGGCGACCGCCACGACATCCAGACTGCGCGGGAGCGGCACCGCGGCTACCTCGACGAGCTCGGCCGGGCCGGCGTCTCCACCCGCGGCCAGCAGGTCGTCGAGGGGCTCCACGACGAGGCGACCTCTCGCGCCGCGACCCTCGCGCTCTTCGACGTGCCGAACCCGCCGACCGCGATCTTCTCGAGCCAGAACCTCGTGACCATCGGAGTCATCCGGGCGCTCCGCGAACTCGGGCGCCAGCACGACACCGCCCTCGTCGGCTTCGACGACGTGCCGCTCGGCGACCTGCTCGAGCCCGGCGTGACGGTCGTGGCCCAGAACCCGCAGGCGATCGGGCGCATCGCCGCCGAGCGCGTCTTCGCACGCCTCGACGGCGACGACTCGGCTGCGGCACGCACCATCGTGCCGACGCAGTTGCTCGAGCGCGGCTCGGGCGAGATCGCACCGCGAGCGGAGGGCTGAACGGATGCCGCAGCAACCGTTGCAGCGAACGGGATCAGATACCGGCACCGGCACCGAGGCCGACGCCCGCGCCGGTGCGCGCATCACCGTCATCGGCGACGCGCTCATCGACGAGCTCCGCGACCCGAGAGGTGCTCGCGAGTTCATCGGCGGCGCCGCACTGAACGTCGCGGTCGGGCTCGCCCTGCTCGGCGAACGGGCGACGCTCGTCGCGATGCTCGGCGACGACGAGCCGGCGACGCGCATCCGCGCCTACCTGCGCGACTACGGCGTGCGGCTCGTCGAGAGCCCGTCCGAGTCGGGCACCTCGCGCGCCGTCTCCGACCGCACCGACGGCGAGCCGCGCTACGAGTTCAACGAGGCCGCGCAGCGGCGCCGCATCCGCTTCGACGACGCGACCCTCGCCGCGATCGGCGAGGCCGACCTCGTGGTCGTCAGCTGCTTCCCCTTTGACGACGCCGAGCAGTACGCCGAACTCGTCGCCGCGATCGCCGACCCCGAGCGGCGGGTGATCGTCGACGGCAACCCGCGCGCCGGGATGCTTGCCGATCGCGCACGGTTCCTCGCGAACTTCGAGGACTTCGCGTCGCGGGCGCTGCTCGTGAAGGTCGGCGACGAAGACGCCGAGCTGCTGCTCGGCGGATCGCTCGACGAGTTCGTCGCGCGTCTGCGGGCTGCGGGTGCAGCGGCCGTGCTCGCGACGGCAGGGCGCGACGGGGCCAGGCTGCACCGCGACGAGCGCCCCGTGCACGCGCATATCGTGCCATTGCCCGGGCCGGTCGTCGACACGATGGGTGCCGGCGATGCGACCCTCGCCGCCATGGTGCGGCGCATCGCGGTCGACGGTCTGCCCACGACGAACGCGGCGTGGGCGCGCGCGCTGCACGAGGCGATGGTGATCGCCGCCGCGACCGTTCGGCACGAAGGCGCACTGCTGCGGAGACCGCATGCTGATGCTCCAGCGGCGGGGTACCCCAGCTGATCCGTCAGCGCACGAAGCGCACCTCGGTGATCTGCCAGAGGTCGTCGAACTTTCGGGTGCCGTCGGCGACGAAGCCGTTGCGGCGATAGAACGCGTGAGCGCGCGGGTTGTCGGCGAGGGCCCAGAGGTAGGCGGGTCGATCGCCGATCGCCGCGTCGAGGAGCGCCTGGCCGACGCCGGTGCCGTGGTGGGCGTCGAGCACGTAGAGCCCCTCGAGCTCGAGGTCCCGGGGGCCGTCGGGGTCGCGGCCGGCACTCGTGTTCGCCCAGCCGACGATCTGGCCGTCGGCCTGGCCGTCGACCACGGCGACCCAGATCGCCATGCGATGGAAGCCCTCGGGCGCCGGGTACACGTCGTTCGAGATGGCGAGGTTCGCCGTCCACCGCGCGACGCGGTCGGCCATGGTCCACGCCTCGACCCGCTCGCGTGCGACGCGACCGGGCTCGACGTAGGTCGCCTGGTGGCTGTCCCAGTGCACCCGGGCGATGCCCGGGGCGTCGGCGATGACAGCGGGGCGGATGCTCGCGTGGTGCATGCGTCGAGAGTACGGGGTGGGTGGGCGGAGGAGCATCCGCCCGAGGCCTTGCAATGTCCGCCGGACAGTCCGTAGCATCGCCGTCGTTCACTGACAACGATGTCAAGTAGACATCGACACTCGTGCAATGAAGGGCGATTCGAACGATGACGACGAAATCACGATGGCGCGCGGCCGTCGCCGCCACGGCGGCCGGGGCACTCGCGCTCGGGCTGCTGGGCGCGATGCCCGCGACGGCCGATGACGCAGCCGCGGGCGCAACCACGGGCGCAGGCACGCTCCCCGACCCGGCGACGGAGCAGTACCGGCCGTCGCTGCACTTCTCACCGGAGCGCAACTGGATGAACGACCCGAACGGCCTCGTCTACGACGACGGCACATGGCACCTGTTCTTCCAGCACAACCCCTCGGGCACCCGCTGGGGCAACATGAGCTGGGGCCACGCCACGAGCACCGACCTCGTGCACTGGGAGGAGCAGCCGGTCGCGATCCCGCAGACCTTCGACGCGAACGGCGTCGCGATCGAGGACATCTTCTCGGGCTCCGTCGTGGTCGACGACGAGAACACGAGTGGCTTCGGCACCGCTGAGAACCCGCCGATGATCGCGATCTACACGAGCGCCTACACGCCCGCGCACCCGACCCACGCCGGCAAGCAGGCGCAGTCGCTCGCCTACAGCCTCGACCACGGGCAGACGTGGACGAAGTACGAGGGCAACCCCGTCTACGACCGCGACTCCGCGAACTTCCGCGACCCGAAGGTCTTCCGCTACACGAACCCGGTCACGGGCGAGTCGTACTGGGTGATGGCCGCGGTCGAGGCCCTGCAGTACAAGGTCGTGCTCTCGCGCAGCGACGACCTGAAGACCTGGACTCATCTCAGCGACTTCGGCCCGGCGAACGCCGCGGGCGGCATCTGGGAGTGCCCCGACCTGTTCCCGATGGCGGTCGACGGCGACCCCGCGAACACCAAGTGGGTCATGGTGGTCAACTTGAACCCGGGCTCGGTCGCAGGCGGTTCGGGCGGCCAGTACTTCGTCGGCGAGTTCGACGGCACGACGTTCACGTCCGAGAGCACGGTGTCGGATGCCGCGGTGCCGCCGGGTGAGCTCTTCGCCGGGTTCGACGACGGCACGTATGGCGACTGGGTCGTCGGCAACGAGCCGGGCAACTGGAAGAACGGGCCATGGGGCGACGCCCCCGCGTCGGGCACCCT
Organism: Agromyces sp. CCNWLW203; assembly: GCF_036576125.1. NCBI lineage: Bacteria > Bacillati > Actinomycetota > Actinomycetes > Micrococcales > Microbacteriaceae > Agromyces > Agromyces sp. CCNWLW203. Next base: position 918,588 of record NZ_JAZHYX010000001.1, read on the forward strand.
GCCGGGCCAGAACACCGTGACCGGCCACGTCGGCGCCGGCCTCGTCAACGGGTTCAACGACTTCGACTGGCCCGTCGGCACGCTCGAGTCGCCCGAGTTCACGATCGACCAGCCCTTCGTGAACCTGCTCGTCGGCGGCGGCAACCATCCGCACGTCGACGGCACGCGACTCGGCAACGAGGCACCGGCCGGGCGGCTGCTCTTCGACGGCTTCGAGTTGGCCGACGGCACGAACCTGGCCGACATCGGCTGGCAGGCGACCGGTGACCTCGCGATCGATCCGAGCCGCAGCCCGTCGACGCAGGGCGGCGACTACTACCTCGGCCAGAAGCGCATCAACACCTTCGAGTCCGGTCCCTTCGGCGACACGAACCTCGGCGACCTCACCTCGCCCGCGTTCGCGATCGAGCCCGGCGAGGATCACCTCTCGTTCCTCCTCGGCGGCGGCAAGCGCTTCGACGGCACGCTCGAGGCACGGCTCGTCGTCGACGGCGAGGTCGTGCGCACGGCGTACGGTCCCGAGGGCGGCGCGCTGAACTGGCAGGCGTGGGACGTGTCGGAGTTCGCCGGCCGTGACGCGCAGTTCCAGGTGCACGACGACGCGACCGGCGGCTGGGGCCACCTCACGGTCGACCACCTCGTGCTCGGCGATGAAGCAGCACTGCCCCGCAGCGAAGAGACGAGCGTCAACCTCGTCATCGACGGCGAGGTCGTGCGCACCGCCACCGGCCGGAACAGCGAGAACCTCGACTGGGTGAACTGGAACGTGGCCGAGTTCGCCGGGCAGGAGGCATCCGTTCGCATCGTCGACAACAACCGCTTCGGCTGGGGCCACGTGCTCGTCGACCAGGTGATGTTCTCCGCCGCCGCGGCCGCGCCGCGCATCGAGGGCTACGACTGGCTCGACTGGGGCCGCGACTACTACGCGACCGTGTCGTTCTCCGGCGCTCCCGACGGCCGGCGCGTGATGCTCGGCTGGATGAACAACTGGGACTACGCGAACGACATCCCCACCGATTCGTGGCGAAGCGCCATGGCGCTGCCGCGCGACGTGTCGCTCGTGACGACCGAGCGCGGCCCGCGACTCGTGCAGCAGGTCGCGGCCGAGTTCACCGAGCTCGAGCAGGCCGATCGGGCCTTCACGGATGCCTCGCGGCCGATCGCCGACGGCGCCGAGACGTTGCCCGTGGCGGGCGACGTCGTGCGCATCGATGCCGTGCTGCGCCCGGGCGGCGCCGACGCGGTCGGACTCAGCGTGCTGGGCGACGACGAGTCGGCGACGCGCATCGGGTACGACGCGGCATCCGGCCGCCTCTTCGTCGACCGACGCGACTCGGGGAACACGGACTTCCATCCCGCGTTCGCCTCGCTCGACGACGCGCCCGTCGCGCTCGACGCCGACGGCACGGTCACGTTGACCGCCTACGTCGACCGCTCCTCGGTCGAGGTGTTCACGGGCGACGGGCGCACAACGATCACCGACCAGGTGTTCCCGAACGCCGGTGCCGACGCCATCGGGCTGTGGGCCGACGGCGAGGGCGCGGCGCTCGAGTCGCTCACGGTCACGCCGCTGCACGGCGCGATGTACCGGGAGGCCGGCGTCGACGATGCCACGGCCGCGCCGGGGGCCGCCGAGGTGTCGGCGCTCACGGGCCCGCGAAACGGCGCCGACGCCGACGGTGACTTCGTCGTCAAGGTCAAGGTCGCCAAGGGCGAGCCGACGACGGTCGTGCGGCTCGTCGAGAACGGCTCGGTGATCGGCCGGGTCTACCGCTCGGCCGACGACGACCGGGTCGTCGAGTTCGCGATTACGGATGCCGCGGCGGGCGAGCACCGTTACGCGGTCGAGGTCGAGAACTCGGCGGGCGTCACGCCGAGCGGCGAACTGCTCGTGCGCGTGGCCGGCTGAGCTCGACGGGTGTCCCGGGGTGCAGTCGAGGCTGCCCCCGGGACACCCGCCGGTCGTGCTCGAGGCTTGCGCTCAGAACGGCCAGAGGAGCGGCACGTAGAACACCCCGACGACGAGGAAGAGCAGCAGCAGGGGCAGGCCGAGCTTCCAGTAGTCGCCGAAGCGATAGCCGCCGGGTTCGAGCACCATCGTGTTCACGGGCGTCGCGACGGGCGTGAGGAAGGATGCGGCACCGGCCACCGTGAGCGCCATCATGAAGGGCAGCACCGAGACCCCGAGGTCGGCCGCGACGACGACCGCGACCGGCGCCACGATCAACACCGTCGCCGTGTTCGAGATGAGCTGGCCGAGCACCATCGTGAGGGCGCAGATCGCGAACAGCGCCAGGTGGGGCGATGCGTCGCCGACGAGTCCGAGCAGGCCGTCGGCGATCAGCCCCGCCGTGCCGGTCGAGATGAAGGCCGTCGACAGCGGGATCATGCCCGCGACGAGCACGACCGTCGTCCACGAAATGCTGCGGTAGGCCTGCGTCGGGCTGACCACCTTGGTGAGCACGAGAGCGGATGCCGCGGCGAGCCCCGCGATCGCGGGCGGCACGAGGCCCGTGGCGAGCAGCACCACCATCGCGCCGAGGATCACGATCGCGCGCTTCGCGCCGGCGCCCAGCGGCACCGAGCGGCGCATCGTCGCCGGGTCGTCGACGACGAGCACGTCGGGCCCCGCCGTGTTGCGCTCGAGCTCGCCCCAGGGCCCGCTGACGAGGAGCGTGTCGCCGGCCGCCAGCAGCGTCTCGGCGCCGACGAGGTCTTCGCCGCCGCGCTGCACCGCGAGCACGACGAGATCGCCGCTCGGCGTGCACATGCCCGGGAAGAGGTGCAGCCCGATGAGCGAGGAGCGCGGGGCCACGACCACCTCGGTCACGCCCTCGCGCACGCCGATGAGCTCGGTGCCCTCGGGCAGGTGGTACTGCTTTCGCAGCGTGCTGGCGTGCCGGCTCACGTCGGGCGGCAGCCTCGTCGCGGCCCGTTCGGGCAGCAGCCGCCGGCCGAGCAGCGAGATGATCAGCAGCGTGCCGACCACGAGCGGCACCCCCACGAGGCCGAACTCGAAGAAGCCGAACGGACGCGCGCCGGCGTCGGCCGCCGTCTCGCTCACGATGATGTTCACCGGCGTGCCCGTCAGCGCGAGCAGCGACCCCGCGTGGGCCGAGAAGGCGAGCGGCATGAGCATCTGCGACGGGGCGATGCCGGCACGGGTCGCGACGACCACGACGACCGGGATGAGCGCGGCCACCGCGCCGTTGACGCTGATGAGGGCGGTGACTCCCGCGACGAGGAGACAGACGACGAGGAGGAGCGGCCCGCGCTTCGTGCCCGCGCGGCCGACGACCTGCTGCCCGGCCCACGCCGTGACGCCCGTCGAGTCGAGGGATTCGCTCACGACGAAGAGGGCGGCGATGAAGATCACCGTCGGGTCGCCGAACCCGGCGAGCGCCTGCCCGAGGTCGAGGATGCCCGTGAGCCAGAGCGCCACCGAGACGCCGATCGCGACGATGCCGATCGGCACCCGATTCGACATGAACGCGATGATCGCGAGCGCCAGGATGACGAGCGTGGTCGCGACGGGGTCCATGGGCACAGACTAGCGGCGAGGCATCCGCTACAGGAGGGGCCCGCGCGACGACCGGAGCCGGCCCGTGATCGCCGACCCGGCGAGGATGCCGAGGGCGATCGCGACCATGGTCGACGCGGTCGTCACGAGCGTGTCGACCCCGGCCTGGTCGCCGCCGAGGAGCGTGGCGACGCCGACGAGCCCGATCGCACCGGGCACGAGAAGCCAGAACGCCGGCAGGAAGCTGACGACGGCGGGCGGCCCGGTGCGCTGCCGGGCGACGAGCACGGCGACCGGCGTCATCACGAGCGCGCCGACGAAGGCGGAGAGCACGCCCCCGAAGAAGACGTCGCCGATCACCTGCCCGCCGTACGCCGAGTAGAGCACCAGCAGGATCCACAGGATCGAATCGCGCCGGCCGCAGTTGTAGACGACGATGCCGACGCCGAACACGGCGACGGCGATCCAGGGCGCGATCGGACCGATCGGGTGGGTGGAGGCGGTGAATGCGATCCGCGGCACTCCGACGAGGGCAGCCGCTCCGAGGATGCCGACGGCGAGCAGCACGAGCTGCATGGTGCCCGCCGCGAGCCGGCCACCGCCCGACATCATCTGCCCCGTCGCGAGCTCGATGACCCCCGTGGTGAGCAGCGAACCCGGCAGCAGCGTCACGAGCGGTGCGATGAGCGCCGGCAGCACCCCCGGGTCGAGCCCCGCCCTGATGAGCAGGAACACGGCGATCGAGACGCCGAACGCGATCGCCACCGTCACGAGCGCCTGGTAGTCGCGCGGCGCGCGGGCCGAGAGGAGCTGGGCGGCACCCGCGAAGACGCCCAGCACCGCAGCGGCCCCTGCCCCCGCCCATGAGGCCCCCAGCAGCACCGAGAGTCCTGCCGAGAGCAATGCGTACGCCACGACCCGCTGCACCGGCGAGTACGGCAGCTGCTGCCGGCGAAGCCCTCGGATGCGGCGCCTCGTCGTCGCCGGATCGATCGCCCCGGTGCGGGCGGCCTCGACCGTGCGGTTCAGCCCATCCACCTGCGAGAGCGTGAGCTTGCCGGTGCCGCTCGAGACCGCGCCGGTGCCGAGCTCGCCGACTCCCCGGGCCGACACGATCAGGGCGGTCGGGAAGACGATGATCTCCGTCGCCGGGGCGGCGTTGACCGTGGCGATATCCCGGAGGGCGGCATGCACGGTCGTCACCGAGTATCCGGCATCGATCATGGCCTCGCCCACGGACTCCATCGCGGCCAGGGTGACCGCTGGCGGCGGGGTGCTTCCGGGCGCCGGCCCTCCCGGGACGAGCACGCCCGTCGGGAGCGCCGTCGCCGCGACCGCGCCGGTCCCGGTCTCCTCGACCGGCACCCCGGGCCTGCGGATCGCGAAGAGCACGGCGGCGCTCGCGAACAGCACGAGCACCGCGATGATCCAGGACCACGGCGAGCCCCCGTCGTCGACGAGCACCGCGGGCGGCACCGGTTCGAGCACCGGCGCCTGGGACGGTGTCTCGGTCGGCGGCGGCGGGGGCTCGGTGGCGGGCACCTCGGTGGCGGGCGGCGGAGTGGGATCCGGGTCCTCGGTGGGCACGGGCTCGATCGTCGGTGTCGGTTCCGGTGCCGGTTCGGTGGCGGGCGGTGTCGACTCGACGGGCTCGACCGGCTCGTCCGTCGGCAGCGGCTCCTCGACCGGCGCGGCCGCCCAGGCGGCCGCGGATGACGCGGGCACGAGACATCCGACCGCGCCCCAGCCCGCGATGGCGAGCGCACCCATCGCGACGACGACCCGCACCCGCCCCCCGGCTGACATGTCGCTCACCCTAGCCTCGCCCGACCGCACGACTCAATGCCGTGCCGTATCGCCGACGGCCCCGGTGCCACTACGGTGAGCAGCAGTAGCAGCTCGAACTCGAGGGGACGTTCATGAGCATGCAGGCCGAAGCATCCGTCACCGCTCCGATCGCGAAGACCTCGTGGCTCGCGCTCATCGTGGTGGTGATGACCCAGATCCAGGTCTCGTTCGCCGTGAACGCGCTCACCGTCTCGATGGCGGGCATCACGAGCGACCTCGACACTCCGGCGAGCACGGTCGGCACGGCGATCACGGCGGGCACCTTCGCGATGGCCGCGTTCATCCTGCTCGGGGCGAAGGTCGGCTCCCGCTTCGGATCGCGCGGCGTGTTCCAGATCGCCGTGGCGATCCACGGCGTCGCCATGCTGGGCGTCGCGCTCAGCGTCTCGCCGGCCATGCTCTTCATCGCCCAGGCCTCGTCGGGTGCGGTCATCGCCCTCATCGCGCCGGCGCTCACGGTCTTCATCGCGACGAACTACCGCGGCCTGCAGCAGGGCAAGGCGATCGGGCTCCTCGCGGCGGCGATCCCGGCGGCCGGGGTGCTGGCGCTCCTCCTCGCCGGCTGGTTCGCGAACACGATCGGCTGGCGCTGGTCGTTCGTGCTGATGGTCGCCCTCGCCGTCGTCAACCTGCTGCTGAGCTTCAAGCTCGGCCGTGTGCCGGCCCAGCCCGGCCTCTCGATCGACTGGACGGGCGCGGTTCTCGCCGCCGTCGCGGTCATCCTCCTGAGCTTCGGATTCTCGGGGCTCTCGACGTGGGGAGTCTGGCTCGCGACGAGCCAGGCGCCCTTCGACATCGCCGGCATCTCACCCGCCCCGCTGCTCGTGATCGCGGGCCTCGTCGTCGGCCAGGTGTTCTTCTCCTGGCTGCGCCGTCGCGGGCGCGAAGGCAAGCCGCGCATCTTCGACCTGCGAGTGCTCGCAACGGGCTCGGAGCGTGCGATCACGGCGTGCATGGCGATCATGCTCTTCGTCGGCACCGCCGCGAACTTCCTGATCCCGCTCTACATCCAGGTCGTGCAGGGCCGGTCGAGCATCGAGACCTCGTTCGCGATCATCCCCTACACGCTCTCGATCTTCCTCGCCTCGACGTTCGTCGCCTCCCTCTACGGTCGGTTCACACCGAAGGTCATCGCGAGCGCGGGGTTCATCGTCGTGGCTTCGGCCCTCACGCTCCTCGCCTTCACCGTGCGAGGCGAATGGAGCCAGGGCTTCGTCGTCGCCGGCCTCATCCTGCTCGGCCTCGGCCAGGGCGCGATCGTCGCCCTCGTCTTCAACACACTGCTCTCGTCAGCGCCCAAGCAGCTCGCCGGCGACGTCGGCGCGTGGCGCGGGCTCGTGCACAACCTCTCGGGCAGCGTCGGCATCGCGGTCGCCACGGCGTTCGCGGTCGGCATGCTCTCGACGCTGCTACTGAGCGGCGCGCAGGAGCACCCCGAGATCTCCGACGAGCTCATCGCGCAGGTGAACATCAACGAGGCCGACTTCCTCACGAACGAGCAGCTCGCCGCGGTGCTCGAGTCCCGGGCGACCGGCCCCCAGCTCGACGCCGCGATCGCGATCAATGCCGAGGCGCGCCTGCAGTCGCTGAAGGTGTCGCTGCTCGGCCTCGCGGCGCTCTCGCTCCTCGCGATCGTGCCGGCGACCCGCATGCCCGGGCGCCGCCGCGACGAACTGCCCGAGAAGCTCGAGCCCGACGACGGCGACCCGATCGATCCGGTCGACCTCGATGACGTCAACGACCTCGATGGACCGGGCCTCGACGACCTCGCCCAGAAGGAGACGCCGGCATGACCCGCAGCGCGAACAAGCTCATCCCCGACGACTTCGACGCAGTGTCGTCGCTCGCCCGCTCCCCCATGGTCGTGCTCGACGACGCGCTCACCGACGTCGAGGTGACCGGCGTGCTCGTCACGAGTCCGGCGGCCGACACCGAGTCGATCGCCGGTCTCGACCAGGCGGCCCGGGAGCGCGCCGGCTTCGAAGCGAAGCCGGGGCAGACGCTGTACGTGCCCGGCGCCGAGCCGACCGTGCTCGTCGGCGGCGGGCCGGCCGCCGAGCTCACGATCAACGGGCTGCGCGACGCGGCCGCCGCGCTGGTTCGGGCGACCACCCGGTTCTCGCGCATCGGGTTCGAGATCCCGGCGCTCGGCACGCTCGATCGGGCTGCGGCGGGCCAGGCGATCGCCGAGGGCGCAGCCCTCGCGCGCTACCGGTACACCGGCCGCTCGACGAAGCCTGCGGAGGCGCCGCTCGAGCGGATCGCCGTGCGCGTCGGCGATGCGCAGGCGGCCGACGCCGACGCCGTGGCACTCGACACCGGCATGAAGGCCGGCCTCGTCACCGCACGCGCGGCGAACGTGGCGCGCGACCTCGCGAACACTCCCCCCGGACACCTCACCGCGACCGACCTGGCCGATGTCGCCGTGTCGCTCGGCGCACGCTACGGCTTCGACGTCGAGGTCTTCGACAAGCAGCAGCTCATCGAACTCGGTTGCGGCGGCCTGCTCGGCGTCAATCGCGGCTCGACCGAGGAACCGCGCATGGTGAAGCTGCGCTACACGCCCGCCGGCACCTCGACCGGGCACCTCGGCCTCGTGGGCAAGGGCATCATGTACGACTCGGGCGGCATCAGCCTGAAGCCCTCCGACCCGATGCACCTGCTCATGAAGATGGACATGGGCGGCGCGGCATCCGTGCTCGGCGCCTTCACCGCGCTGCGGGCCCTGCGCGGCACCGCGACGGTGACCGGCTGGCTGATGTGCACCGACAACATGCCGTCGGGTTCCGCGTACCAGCTCGGCGACGTGCTCACCGCCCGCAACGGCACGACCGTCGAGGTGAAGAACACCGACGCCGAGGGCCGGCTCGTGATGATGGACGCCATCGCCCTCGCGAACGAGGAGGGCGTCGACACGATCATCGACATCGCGACGCTCACGGGCGCCGCGCTCATGGCGCTCGGCACCTCGACCGCGGCGCTCTTCGGCAACGACGAGACGACCCTCGCCTCGGTCGAGCGGGCGTCGGCGACGACCGATGAGCAGGTCTGGCGGATGCCGCTCGAGCGCCGGTATCGCAAGCAGCTCGACTCGGAGGTCGCCGACCTCTCGAACCTCGGCGGCACCTTCGCCGGTGCGACGACGGCGGCGCTCTTCCTCGATCACTTCGTGGGCTCGACGCCGTGGGCGCACCTCGACATCGCGGGCACCATGCAGTCGGATGCCGACGATTCCTGGCGGTCGAAGGGGGCGACGGGCTTCGGCACCCGTCTCCTCATCGACGTGGCTCGGGGCTTCCAGCCGGCGCGCTGACGGGAGTCGAGCGGACGCCATGCCGCGCCGACGAGTGCCCGTCGAACGCGTCGGGTCGCCTCGGCGGAATGGTCAGCGCAGCACGCCGGCGCGGTACGCGGCCTCGGTGCGGGTCGCCGCACCGAGCTTGCGCAGGATCGCCGAGACGTGCACGCTCGCCGTCTTGCCGCTGATAAAGAGCCGCTCGCCGATCTGACGATTGCTGAGTCCCTCGGCGATGAGCTCGAGCACCTGGCGCTCGCGAGCGGTGAGCTCGGCGGTCGCATCGGCATCGGATGCCGCGACGCCCGCGATGCCGGGAGCGGCACCCGCCTTGGCGCGGCCCGAGCCCATACCCCCGTCGAGCGTGAATCCAGCCGCGGCGGCGACCTGTTCGACGCGATCGCGCACCGCGCCGACCCCGCCGCTCAGGGCCAGGTCGAAGGCGCTCTGCAGCGTCACCTTCGCCGCCGCCCGGTCACCGGCGGCGAGCTCGGCCTCACCCTGGCGGAGGAGTGCATAGGGAGCGAGGTAGCCCGGGGCGGTCGGCGCCGCGGCGGCCTTCGCCGCCGCCCGCCAGGCCTCGGCGTCGGAGCCGGCACCGCCGCCGGCGTCGCCGCCCGGCGCCTCGCGCAGTTCGGCGTCGACGAGCGCCGCCCAGAGCGCGTGCGTCGGCCAGCCGGCCATCGCGGCGAGTTGTTCGCGGAGCGCCGGCTCGGCCGCGCTGATCTCGGCGGCGAGTGCCTCGGTGAGCCCGCCGGCACGGGCAGTTTCGGCATGGGCGGCGCCGACGACTCGAGCGGCCACCCAGATGAGCGGGAGACCGTAACCCGGCAGCGGCGTCTGACGCTCGTCGAGCACGCGTCGCGCCTCGGTCCAGGCGCCGGCGACGTCGCCCCCGGCGAGGGCGACCTCGGCCGCGACGCGGCTGACGCTGAGCCGGGTCTGCTCCTCGATCTCCATGATGTCGGCCATCAGCGGCCGCACGGCGCGCAACAGCTCGGCGGCGCGCACGGGGTCGCCGAGCCACAGGATCGACCAGATTCGCGCGCGTTGCAGGTAGACGCCGAACGGCCCCGGAGGGTCGAGGGCGAGGGCGCGCTCGATGAGCGCCGCGGCCCGCTGCCACTCGCCGAGCGCGAAGAGCGGATCGACGGCGTTCGACGCGAGGATGATGCCCGAGCTGCGTTCGACGCCCTGCTTGCGGGATTCTTCGAGCCCGGCTTCGGCGAGCCGCACCGCCTCGGCGTGATTGCCGACGAGGAAGTGCAGGTCGGAGGCGTTGACCCAGTAGCGGAGCATCGCCGCCCCGTCGCCGTGCGCGAGCTGGCGGGCCCGTTCGAGCCCGGCGAATCCGGCCTCGACCTCGCCCCGGCTGGCCCGGCTGACGGCCGCGACGTTGGCGGCGACGGATGCATCGCGCGGGGACTCGATCTCGAGCGCGAGCTCGAGCGCGCGCTCGGCGGTCTCGACCGCCTCGTCGTAGTGACCCTCGATCATGAGCCGGCCGGAGAGCACGATGAGCACCGACATGCGATCTTCGAGCGCGTCGTCGGCGAGCACCTCGAGCGCCTCCTCGAGCACCGGGATGGAGCCGGGCCGGCCGACGTTGGCGAGGTACATCGCCTTGCCGCGCAGAAGTCTCGGGTACTGCGGGTCGTCACGGGGGCACTCGGCGAGCGCGGCCTTGACGAGGGCGAGGCTGCGTTCGCCCTCGCCGGCGTTGCGGAGATGGGAGGCGGTGCGCCCCATGAGTTCGAGCTTGGTCATGCCGGCCGCCTGCTCGGGGTCGGGCACGACGTCCCACAGGCCGATCGCTCGTTCGCCGAGCTGTGCGGCCGTGGCGTACGCCGCAGCAGCGCGCGCCTCGCGCATCGCCTGCATGGTCGCGGGGAAGGCGCGCGCGGCATCGTGCGCGCCGAGCCAGTGGAACGAGATCTCGGCCGCGAGGCGCCTCGTGCCGCTGGCGCTCGCGGCCTCGTACGCCTCGGCGTACCGGGCGTGGAACCTCGCTCGTTCACCGGGCAGCAGGTCGGAGAGGATCGCCTCGCGCACGAGCGCGTGCCGGAAGGCGTAGTCGTCGCCCTCGATCGTCAGCACCCCGAAGAGCACGCACTGCCGGGCCGCGGCGTCGAGCTCGTCGGCCGTGCCGGCATAGACCGCAGACAGGAGGGAGTGCGGGATGCGCACGCCCCCGGTGGAGATGAGCCGCAGCAGCTCTTGCGCCGGCTCGGGCAGACGCTCGTACCGAGCGAGCAGCAGGTCGCGGAGCGTGTCGGGCACGAAGCCCTCGTCGCGGCATCCGTCGATGCCCACGAGCTCTTCGACGAAGAACGGCACGCCGTCGCTGCGCCGGAAGACGGTGTCGAGCGCGCTCGCGCTCGGCGCCTCGTCGACGACGAGCGACTTCACGAGCTTGCGCACCTGGGCGCGCGTGAGCCGACCGAGTTCGCGGCGCTCGACCCACCGGTCGCGTTCGGCCTCGGAGAGGAAGTCGCGAACCGGGTGGCCTCGCGTCACGTCTTCGGTGCGGTAGCTCAGCACCGTGAGCACGCGGCTCGAGCCGAGCGAACGCAGCAGGAACCGGAGCAGGGCGAGCGTGGCGGCGTCGACCCAGTGCAGGTCTTCGATGAGGAAGACGACGGGCCGCTCGCGTGAGACGGTCTCGAGCAGCACCGCGATGCCCTCGTGCAGCTGACCGGTCGCCGCGCCGATGCCCGCGGGAGCGGCGGCCGCAGAAGTGTCGGCGTCGGTCGCAGCGAGCTCGGGCAGGAGTGCGGCGAGGGCGGTGCGGCCCGGGCCGGCAGCCTCGAGCACCCGCTCGGGCCCGATGTCGGCGATGAGCGTGCGCAGCGCCGCCTTGACCGGCGCGTACGGCGCCGCAACGCTGCCGAGGTCGACGCACTGCCCCGGGAGGAGGCGCACGTCTGCCGGCAGCCCGCGCTGGAACTCGCGCACGAGCCGCGTCTTGCCGATGCCGGCCTCACCGCCGATGATCACGGTGAACGGTGCGCCCGCGCGCACCTCGTCGAGGCGCTCGTTGAGCCTCGAGAGGTCGGCGTCGCGGCCGACCATTGCTGCCGCTGACGTGGTCACGATCTCATCGTGCCACGTCCCTCCGACAGCGTCACGCGTGATCGCGATCGGCGGAATCGGCGCCGCAGGCGGCACCGCGGGGCTCGCCGCGCCGCCCATAGTGGGGAGAGCTGCGAGGCTCACCGCAGGGCGAGCCGCGGGGCGTGGTGCGTACGGCGGTGGCGACGCCGGATCGGCTCGGCCGGCGCCACCGCGTCGTCCGAATCCTCGCTCCAGCGCTCGAGCTCGCGCTCAGCACGGTGCACGTCGCTCTGGTGCGTGTGCAGGGCCACGAAGTCTGCCGAGAACTGCATTGCTGCCTCCTGAGTCGCTCCGGCGGTTCGACCGGATGCCTCCAGCGTGCGCTCTGAGGCCCCCGCCGCTCATCGGACGATCGCCCTATTTCGCGTCGCGGGGCCTCAGATCGGCCTGAGGAGGCGAGGTCGCCGTCGAGGTCGTCAGGGCGACCACGGAGTCGGGCGTCGGGGTGCCCGCCGGGGTCAGCGCCGAGGGCTCTGGAGTGCCCCAACGGCGGCCGAGCGGCACGACGCCCGCCCAGACTGAGTGATCCTCCCCGTCATCGGCCGCCTCCGACGCCCCGGCCGCCCGCACCTTCATCACGACGTCGTCGAGGCGGAGCCGGAGCACCCGGGTCGCCGCGATCTCCTTGCGGGTCATCGCGCGCACCTCGTCGGCCCGCCCGGGCATGAGCCGTTCCGAGAGCGCGAGCAGGGCGGCATCCGCTCGCTCGCCGTCGACGGGCTCGAGCACGCCGTACGCGACGGCGCTGCGGTAGTTCATGGAGCTGTCGAAGAGGGAGCGGGCGAAGACGAGCCCGTCGAGCGCGGTCACCGAGAACGCGACCGTCTGACCCTCGGATGCCGCGCGCAACGCGAACCCGCCCCCGGTCGAGCCGTGCACGAGCACGTACTCGCCGTCGCGGGCGTAGCCCATCGGCACGACGATCGGCACGCCATCGACGACGGCGGCGAGATGGCCGACGAGCTCGGTGTCGAGCAGCTCGAAGAGCGCGTCGCGGTCGGTCGTCTGGCGCTCCGACATGCGGCGGATGCGGCGGGGTGCGGGGGCTTCTGGTGCAGCGTCGATCGTGGTCACCCTTCGAGTCTCAGGCGTACACTGGTCGCGTTCACAGTCCAGTTGTCGCAGATTCCACCAGTCCAGTGAGGAGCCGGATGGACGGCCCGATCATCGAACTCGACCGCGGCTCCCCCACGCCCGTCTGCGTACAGCTCGTCGACGGACTCCGTCAGCAGGTGCTCGGCGGCAGCCTCCGCACCGGTGACCCGGTGCCGTCGACCAGGGCCCTCGCGAGCGCACTCGGGGTGTCGCGGAGCGTCGTCGTCTCGGCCTACGACCAGCTCGCCGGCGAGGGCTATCTCGACACGAGACAGGGGGCCGTGACCCGGGTCGCCGAGCTCCAGCCACGTGTCGAGCGGGCAGCGGATGCCGCGACAACCGTCCGACCCGCAGGGGCGGCCGGTTCGTCCACGACGCTGCCGGAACCGGGTGGCCTCGCCGAGCCCCGCATCGACCTCCTGCCCGGCCGCCCGTCGACCTCGCGCATCGAGACCCGAGCATGGCGCGCAGCCTGGCGTCGGGCCGCCGCGCTCGAGATCCCGGCGGACTCGCCTCCGCCGTTCGGGGTACCGCGCCTGCGCGCCGAGATCGCCGACCACCTGCGGCACGCGCGCGGTCTCGCCTGTTCGCCCGACGACATCGTCGTGACGGCCGGCACGAGCGAGGCGCTCGGGCTCGTGGCAGCCGTGCTCGCTCACGCCGCGCGCTCGGCCGCCCGCGCCCCCGCCCTCGCGATCGAAGACCCCGGCTACCCCTCGGCGCGCCGGCTGTTCGAGCGGCGCGGCGTGCGCACTCACCCCGTCGGTGTCGACCACGACGGCTTCGACGTCGGCGCACTGCGCCGGCTTCCACTCGCACCCGATGCCGTCATGGTCACGCCGAGCCACCAGTACCCGCTCGGCGGACGCCTGCCGGTCGCGACCAGGCTCGAGCTGCTCGCCTGGGCGCGAGCCCATGACGCCCTCGTGATCGAAGACGACTACGACAGCGAGTTCCGCCACCTCGGGCCGCCCTTGCCGGCGCTCGCGTCGCTCGACGCCGCCGGCCGGGTCGTGCTCATCGGCAGCTTCTCGAAGGTGCTGACGCCGTGGATCAGGCTCGGCTACCTCGTGCTGCCCGCGGCGAACCGGCAGTTGCGCGAGGCGATCGCCGCATCGCGGAACGACGAGGCGTGCCCGGTTCCGGGCGTCGCGCAGCACGCGATCGCCGAGCTGCTCGCGAGCGGCGCCGTGCGCCGGCACATCGCGGTCGCCCGGCGCGAGTACGCCCACCGGCGCGGCCTCGTGCTCGCCGCGCTCGACGACCTGCCCGGCGCACCGCTGTCAGGGCTCGACGGCGGGCTGCACGCGGTCGTCGAGCTTTCGGACGCCGCGGCATCCGCTGCCGTCGTGACCCGGCTCGCGAGCGAGGGCGTGGCCGTCGCACCGCTCTCGGACTACTCGGTCGGCCGCGACTCGGGGGGCTCGGGCCCCTCTGGGCGCTCCGGCATCGTGTTCGGCTACGCCGCTCCGAGCGATACGCAGCTCGTCGAGGGGCTCGGCCGCATCCGGGCGGCGATCCTCGATGCTCTCGTCGGCCCGGGGCGCTCCGGCTCCGTCCTCCCGACGGATCGGAAGAGGTGAGCTGCCGTATTCACCCGGGAATACGACGTTCGGCCCGCTGTCGCGAGCCCTTCACCAGCAGATAGGGTGAACCGACCGGCGCGCTGAAGACGGCGCGCCACCCTACGGTTGGAGGCCCGGTGCGGCGAGCAGTCGGTGGTATCGGGGCATCGGCCGCCCTCGCAACGGTGGCGGCCACGCTCCTCCTGAGCGGATGCGTCCCCACCCCCGCTCCACCGCCGGTCACGATCGTCGCGACCGTCACCGCGACACCCAAGCCGACGCCGACGCCGACGCCCGCTCCAGCGCCGGTCGCACCGCCGCCCGCGCCCGCGCCGGCACCCGACCCCGTGCCGAACGCGCCGGCGCCCGTCTACGAACCCGGCCCCGCGGTCGACCTGGGCGCGCGCGACGGTGCCAACGGCACCCCCTCGCTCGACGGCAGCGGCATGCCGATCAGCTACGTCGTCGTCTCGGGCGACCACTTCTTCGACATCGCGCAGCGCTTCGACCTGCCGCAGCAGCAACTGCTGCGCATGAACCCGCAGGTACACGACTTCGGCGAGAACGTCTACATCGGCGACGTCATCAACCTCGACTGGACGAAGACCGGATGACCCTGGCCGCTTCGGCCGACGTCGTCATCACGATCGCTCCGTGGAACCCCTGGCCGATCGCGATCCCGTTGCTCGTGCTGCTCGCGGGCGTCGTGGTCTCGTTCGTCGGCACCCGGCGCCGCTCGAAGCCGATCCGGGAGCTCGGCTACGTGCTCTTCCTCGTCTCGGCGCTCACCGCGGGCGCCATGGCGTGGGTGATGTCGGGCATCTGGGACACGCAGGCGCGCGAACAGGCGCTCGAGGAGCTCGGCTACATCTCGCCCATCTTCAGCGGCGGCATGGCTCTCTCGGAGCACGGCCTGCCGCCGATCGACTTCACGGCCGAACGCGCCGACGGCACGCGGGTGAACGGAGTGCTCATCGACCAGGGCGACGGGCGTTGGCTCGTGAAGGTCGGCGACTGAGGGGATGCCGGCGCGGTGCGGCACCGCGCGTCGTGCATCGCCGGAGCTCAGGCGAAGAGCGCCTGCCCCACGAACTCGCCCTCGGCGACCCCGCCCGGCACCGCGAAGATCGCCGACCCCACGTGCTTCAGGTATTCGTTCAGCCCGTCGCTTGCGAGGCTGCGCTGCACGTCGATGAACTGCTGCGGTGAACGCTGGAACGACAGGAAGAAGAGTCCGGCGTCGAGCCGGCCGAGCGAGTCGTTGCCGTCGACGAAGTTGTATCCCCTGCGGAGCATGCGAGCGCCGCCGTTCGTCGAGGGGTGCGCGAGCCGCACATGCGCATTGGCGTCGATGAGCGGCGCATCGGTGGCACCGGTCTTCTCGAAGTCGGGTTCGGTGAACTCGGTGCCGCCCGAGAGGGGCGCGCCCTCGCCCTTCGATCGGCCCACGAGCATCTCCTGCTCGCCGAGCTGCACGCGGTCCCAGTTCTCGATGATCATGCGGATGCGGCGCGCGACGAGGTAGGAGCCGCCTTCGAGCCACGCGGGCTCGTCGCTCGCGGCCACCCAGATCTGCTCATCGACGGTGGCCGTCTCCTCGGCCTTGACGTTCGCGGTGCCGTCCTTGAAACCGAAGAGGTTGCGGGGCGTCGCCTGCGTCGTCGAGGTCGAGGAGGTGCGGCCGAAGCCGAGCTGCGACCAGCGCAGGCTCGCCCGGCCGAAGGCGATGCGACTGAGGTTGCGGATCGCGTGCACGGCGACCTGCGGATCGTCGGCGCACGCCTGAATGCAGAGGTCGCCGCCCGAGATCTCGGGCACGAGCGCGTCACCCTGGAATCGCGGGAGCGGCTCGAGCAGTGCCGGCCGCCGGGTCGCGATGCCGAACCGGTCGGCTCCCGCGGCGTCGGCGAAGAGGCCGGGGCCGAAGCCGAACGTGATGGTGAGCCCGCTCGCGGGCAGGCCGAGCGCCTCGCCCGTGTCGGCCGGCGGCGCGTAGTCGGAGCCGCCCACGGCTCCTCCCTCGGCGACCTCGAGACCTTGGCTGAGGCGAGCCGCGGCATCCGTCCACTCCGTCAGCAGTTCGATGAGCCCGTCTCGGTCGAGGGTCTCGGCGACGTCGAAGGCGGCGAAGTGCAGGCGGTCCTGCGCCGGGGTCACGATGCCGGCCTGGTGCTCGCCGAAGAACGGGTAGACGGATGCCGCGGCGCTCGAGGCATCCGTACCGCCCGTCGCAGCAACGGCGACGCCGGCCCCCGCGGCCGCACCGACGACGGCGCCGGCCGCGCCCGCACCGAGGAACCCGAAGAGCTGACGCCGGCTGACGCCGCCCTCCGATGCCGCGGGTTGAGGAGCCGACGAAGGAGGCGTCTCGAAACCCTCGTCGCGCGCAGCGGGCTCTCGAGACGCGCCCTCCTTCGTCGAGCGCTCCTCAACCGGCGAGTCGTCGCTCATCAGACCCCGAGCACCGTCGCGGTGAGCTGCGAGAGCGGCTCGGCGAGCGCATTGACCTCGTCGCTGAGCGTCTTCTTGTCGGCATCGGTCAGGGTCGCGTAGTCGACGAAGCCCGACTCCAGCGAGCCGTACTTGGCGAGCGCGGCCTCGAGCGCGGTGAACTGCTCGTCGATCTCGGTCGCGAGCGCCGTGCCCTCGTCACCCTTCGACTCGGCGAGTGCGCGCACCGCGCCGAACGCGACGCCGGCACCCTGCACGTTGGCGGCGAAGTCGGAGAGGTCGGTGCCCGACCACCAGTCCTCTTCACCCGTGATCTTGCCCGAGGCGACCTCATCGAGCAGCGCGATCGCGCCGTTCGAGATGGCGTCGAGCGAGACGGTGAAGTCGTCGGCGGTCACGAGGTCGTGGAGCTCGGTGACATCCGCGACGAGGCCGTCGGCGTACGCCTGACGCTCCTCGGCGGTCGACGGCGCCCAGTCGAGGAACGCGTCCTGCCCGTCCGAGTTGAGGTCTCCGGCGACGGGGGCCCAGAGGTCCTTCTCGATGCGGTGGAAGCCGGTCCACTCGAGGCCGTCGGCCACGGCGTCGACCTCACGGAAGTCGATCTTCGGGTCGAGGTCGCCGAACGCCTCGGCCGTGGGCTCGATGCGCTCGTAGGGCACGCGGGTCGCCGCGAAGAGCGAGCGTGCGGTCTCATCGTCGCCGGCGGCGTAGGCCGCGGCGAACGCCTCGACGAGCGGCAGCAGCTCGGCGGCCTGCGAGCGCACGTAAGCGAGGTACTCGGTGACGGCCTGCTCGGAGAGCTCCTTGTCGCCGGCCGACACAGCGGATGCCTCGCCCGTCACCGTGAACTCGGCGAGGCCGATCGGTGCGCCGACCTGCTGGAACTTGCACGCCGTGTAGTAGGTGCCCGGTTCGAGCTGCGCGGTGAAGTCGATCTCCTGGCCGGGCGTCACGTTCTCCTTCTCGCCCACGATGCGCAGCTGGTCGTCGGCGAGGATCTCGAACTCGTTCACGTCGGTGCCGTTGTTGGCGAGCGCGAACGTCACGGCGCCGGCGGGCGCGGTGGCGGCGGCCACGGAGCATCCGTCATCGGTGATGTCGACGGCGATGGCCGAGGCGAGGTCGGCTTTCGCGACGCAGCCGGTGAGGGCGAGCGCGAAAACGGTCACGGCAGCGGATGCCGCGAGGACACGTCGGGTCATGGAAGCTCCTGTTTTCGGGGTGGGGTGAGGCGTGGGGTGAGGGGTGGTCAGTTCGCCGCAGCGGGCTCGGTCGTCGGCGCAGCGGTGGCGGGAGCCGCGGCGGGCACCGGTCGGCGCCGGCGATGCAGCATGCCGAGGTAGAGCGTCGTCGTGATGGCGACGTAGAGCACCCACCCGATGACTTGGGCCCAGGTCGGCTCGGGGGTGAAGTTGAAGATGCCGGCGAGCACCGTGCCGTACCAGCTGCCCGGCGGCACGAGTTCGACGAGGCTGAACGCGTGGGTACCCCAGCCGGGGATGACGGATGCCTCCTGCAGGTCGCCGATGCCGTACACGAGCACTCCGGCGGCGACGAGGATGAGGAAGAGCCCGGTCCAGGTGAAGAACCTCGAGAGGTTGATGCGCACGAGCCCGCGTGAGATGCCCCACGAGATGACGATCGCGGTCACGATGCCGAGCAACGCGCCGACGGTGCCGAGCACCGGGTCGTTGCCGCCCGAGACGTTCGCCCAGACGAAGAGTGCCGTCTCGATGCCCTCGCGCCCGACGGCGAGCGCGCCGAGCAGCACGATGGCGAACCACGACCGGTCGACCGCGGCGTCGACCTGGCCGCGCAGCTCCTTCGAGAGACCGGCGCCGTGCGTGCCCATCCAGAAGATCATCCAGGTCACGAGCGCGACGGCGACGAGCGAGAGCGTGCCGCCGAGCACCTCCTGCGCCTGGAAGGTCATCGCGTAGGGACCCCAGGTGAGCAACGCGCCGACGCCGAGGGAGACGGCGACCGCGATGCCGATGCCGAACCAGAGCCGGCCGAAGAGGTCGCGGCGCCCGATCTTGCCGAGGTAGGCGATGAGGATGCCGACGATGAGCCCTGCCTCGAGGCCTTCGCGGAGGCCGATCAGGTAGTTGGCGAGCACGGGCATCTCCCGGTACGAACGGAGGGTGGATTGAGCTAAGGCTAACCTAAGGTGGATGATCCCGCGAACCCCGCGGTCGCACTGGATTCCCGTGCTGAACAAGGTTTTCGGGAGCGGACGACACCGGTTCGGCGCAGGGGCGTAGCGTGGGAACGTGCTGACTCCGCCGAAGACCGACAAGCGACCCATCGAACGCGTGCACCACGGCGACGTCGTCGTCGACGACTACGAGTGGCTGCGCGACAAGGAGGACCCCGAGGTGCTCGCGCACCTGCATGAAGAGAATGCGTACACGAAGGCGCGAACCGAGCACCTCTCGATCCTGCAGGAGCAGATCTTCGAGGAGATCACGGCCCGCACCAAGGAGACCGACCTCAGCGTGCCGACCCGCGAGGGCGACTGGTGGTACTTCACCCGCACGGTGGAGGGCCGCGAGTACGGCATCCACTGCCGGGTGCCCGCCGCAGGCCCCGACGACTGGGAACCCCCGGTGCTGCCCGAGACCACGGGCGACGAGTTGACGGATGCCTCGTTCGAGACGCTGCCCGGCGAGCAGGTGCTGCTCGACGACAACGCAGAGGCCGAAGGCCACGACTTCTACTCGCTCGGCAGCTTCGACGTCACCCCCGACGGGGCGACCCTGCTCTACGGCATCGACATCGAGGGCGACGAGCGGTACACGATCCGGCTGCGCTCGCTCGACGGCTCGGGCCGCGAGTACGACGACGTCATCGAGAACACCTCGAGCGGCGCGACCTTCGACCCCAGCGGTCGCTACGTCTTCTATGCGACCGTCGACGAGTCGTGGCGGCCCGACACGATCTGGCGGCACGAGATCGGCACCGCGGCATCCGACGACGTCTCGGTCTTCACCGAGCCCGACGAGCGCTTCTGGCTCGGCGTCGGCGTGACGCGCAGCCGCCGGTTCCTCGTGATCGAGGCCGGGTCGAATGTCACGAGCGAGACCTGGCTGCTCGATGCCGCCGAGCCGACCGGCGAGTTCTCGGTCGTCTGGCCGCGGAAAGACGGGGTGGAGTACGACGTCGAGCACGTCGTCGCCGGCGGCAAGGACCGTCTGCTCATCGTGCACAACGACGGGGCCGTGAACTTCGAGCTCGTGAGCGTCGCGGCATCCGACCCGCAGGGCGACCGGCGCATGCTGCTGCCCCACAGCGCGGACGTGCGACTCGAGGGGGTCGACGCCTTCCGCGACTTCGTCGCCGTCGAGTACCGCCGCGAGGGGCTGCCGCGCGTGGCGATCGCGAAGGTGCCGGCCGCCGGCATCCCCGCCACTGCATCGACTGATGCCGGCACCCCCGACGACACGCTGCACGAGCTCGCCTTCGATGAGGCGCTCTTCTCGGTGGGCCTCGCGGGCAATCCCGACTGGTCGCAGCCGACGCTGCGCATCGGGTACACGAGCTTCGTGACGCCATCGACCGTCTACGACGTCGTCGTCGCGACGGGCGAGCGGCGGCTCCGCAAACGCCAGCCCGTGCTCGGTGACTACGACGCGACCCGCTACTCGCAGCGCCGCGAATGGGCGACCGCCGACGACGGCACACGCATCCCGGTCTCGCTCGTCTACCGGCATGACCTCGTCTCGCTGGGTGAGCCGGCCCCGACGGTGCTCTACGGTTACGGCTCGTACGAGCACTCGATCGACCCCGGCTTCGGAATCCCCCGGCTGTCGCTGCTCGACCGCGGCATGATCTTCGCCGTGGCCCACGTGCGCGGCGGCGGCGAGATGGGGCGGCTCTGGTACGAGCACGGCAAGAAGCTCGAGAAGCGCAACACCTTCACCGACTTCGTCGCCGTGGCGCGTCACCTCATCGACAACGACATCACGGCGCCCGACCGGCTCGTCGCACAGGGCGGCAGCGCCGGCGGCCTCCTCGTCGGCGCCGTCGCGAACCTCGCCCCGAAGTACTTCTCGGGCTTCCTCGCCGAGGTGCCGTTCGTCGACCCGCTGACCTCGATCCTCGACCCGTCGCTGCCGCTCACGGTCATCGAGTGGGACGAGTGGGGCAACCCGCTCGATGACGAGGAGGTCTACGCCTACATGAAGTCGTACTCCCCCATCGAGAACGTGCACGAGAACCACTATCCGCGGATCCTCGCCGTGACCTCGCTGAACGACACGCGCGTGCTCTACGTCGAACCGGCGAAGTGGGTCGCGAAGCTCCGTGACGTCGGCGCCGACCCGCTGCTGAAGATCGAGATGGCGGCCGGGCACGGCGGCGTCTCGGGCCGCTACGCGGCCTGGCGCGAGCGCGCCTTCGCCTACGCGTGGGTCATCGACGCGGCGGGGGCGCACCCGAGCGGCGAGTAGCGACCGCACGCTGGGCATGTCGGGCGAGCGGATGCCGCGGCATCCGCTCACCTCGTCGTCAGCGTCGCTCGTACGTGATGTGGGTCGCGAGCGGCGTGTTCAGCACTTCGACCGGCGTGAGGCCGGGATCATCGATGCCCTCGAAGAGGCGTTCGCCGCCGCCGAGCATCATCGGCGAGATCGAGACGATGATGCGGTCGATGAGGCCGGCAGCGAGGTATTGCCGCACGGTGCTCGCACCGCCGGCGACGGAGATGCGGCCGTCGTCGCCGACCGCGGCCCTCGCCTGCGCGAGCGCATCTTCAATGCCGGTCGTCACGAAGTGGAAGGTCGTGCCGCCCTCCATCGGGATCGGGTCGTGCGGGTGGTGCGTGAGCACGTAGACCGGCCCGTGGTACGGCGGGTTCTCGCCCCACCAGCCCTTCCACTCCTCGCTCGACGAACCGCCCGGCCACTCGCCGCGGATCGGCCCGAACATGTTGCGGCCCATGATGTACGCCCGCGGCGCGAGGATCTGCTCGACGATCGAGGCGTTCTCGTCGGGCTGCTCGAACATCCACCGGTGCAGGTCTTCACCGCCTTCGCCGAGCGGGTCGGTGAACGTCTGGTTCGGCCCGGCGACGTAGCCGTCGAGCGAGATCGAGAGGTTGGCCGTAACGAGGCCGTCGTCGAACGTCATGCGCGCCACGGTACGCCGCTCCGCCGACACCCGCACCGCTGCATGCGAACGCACCGATTCCGCGCTGAGCGGGCATCCGACCGAGCGACGGGCGATCGGGGATCGCGTCGCCGGGTGCGACGCGATCCCCGGGTGTGAACAGCCGATCCGGGCGGACTCAGCCCTTGCCTGGGCGGTGCGATTCGATCGGGAAGCTCCACGCGTTCACACCATCGCCCGCCGCCGTGTCACCGGAAGGCTCCTCAGCGAAGGAGACGAGGATCCGCGCGTCATCCGCGAGCGCCGAGCGGACTCCGGCGTCGATCGGCACCGTCAGCTTGCCCTTCCCTGCGGCGACCTCCTGCTCGAACGTGGCCAGGAGTCGGCCGCTCATGTCGGGCGCCCACGGCGGAGCCGCACCGTCCGTCGGGGAGCAGGCCTCGAATCCGAAGACGTCGCCGACGCAGCTCGAGGTCCACACCGGGATGAACGACGTGTCGCCCTTCCACAGGAACACGCGAACCGTTCCGGCCTCCTCCGAGCGGTACGAGAGACTGACCTTCTCCTGCTGGATCTTCACATCGGAGAAGGTCATCGCATCACTCGGCTGCACCCCCGAGATCGTGCCGCCACGCGTCGCCGACTGCGCGACCGTCTGCGGCGACTGCACACCCTGCAGGGCGGTGTCGGGGATGATCGGATCGGCGGACTCGATCGGTCGATCCGCCGGCGGCGCATAGCCGTCGAGATAGGCGTGACCCCATCGGTACGGCTCCGACTGCTGGCTGCCGAACGCCGACCACGCGGTTCGGGTCTGCCCGATGAAGTTCTGCGTGTCGGAGTCGTACGGCGTGACGTTCAGCCCCAGGTACTCGGGATCGACGTCGTTCAACGCCGCGTCGCCCTGCGGCACCGCACTCGTCGGGCCCACCGCGGCAGGAAGGCCGGAGAGCGGCACCTTCACCTCGATGTCGTATCCACCGCCTGCGTAGGTTCCGTCGGCCTCGCGCACGACCTGGACGCCGACCTCGACGCCCTCGGCGTTCAGGCCGCCTTCGATCGTCTCGGCGAGCGGGCCGGTCGAGAAGCCCTGATGGTTGTCGGCGTCGCGCGACCAGCACGGTCCGTCGACTCCATTCCCGTTGGCGCCTTCGGCGTCATCGGTGAACGGGAACATGCCGAGCTTGAACGTCGACGCGGTGTCGAGCGAGTCACCGCGCGGATCGAGCAGCAACTCGACCGAGTCGACCAGCCAGTGCCCGAAGCAGCGCTCGGGTGTCGACGCGGCGCTGGCCACGTCGTCGGTCACGTGGATCTGCGCGTACAGCGCGTCGTCGTACCAGCCGAGGCTGGCGAGACCGCCGTCACCGCAGTCGACGCCGTCGGCGGCGCACTCGGCGCCCTCCCATCGGGTACCCACGTCGATCGGCTGGCCGACGTAGACGTCGTCGGCCGTTCCGTCGATCGTCGGCGCAGCGCCGAGCTGCGGGATCACGACGGTCGGCACGAGGTAGACCGTCTCGTTCTCGGACACGACGCCGGCACCCGACATCGTCGTCGCCGTGAATGTGACCGTCCTGCTGCCGGGATCGGCGGGATCGGTGTGCGTGACGACGAACGGGATCGTCGTCGTCTCGCCGGGAGCGAGATCGGCGAACGACTTGCTCGCGCCATCGACGACAAAGCCCGCCGGCACCGCGAGTTCGACGGCACCCGACTCGACCACGGCCGTGCGGTTGGTCACCTCGACCGGCACGGTGACCGTCTCGCCGGCGCCGACCTGGGCGACCGCTCGTGAGCGGCCGCCGACGTAGGCGTCGTTGTCCTCGGTCCACTCCTCGTACTCGGCAGCGGTGCCCCAACGTTCGAAACGACCCTCCACCGGTGCGACGAGTTCGATCCGCGTGTCGTTGTACGCCGTGATGCCGTCCCCGATGAACTCCGCTGCGAGCTTGTAGACGGCCGGTGCCGCGTCGCTCGCGGGCGTGACGGTGAACTCGGCCTCCGTGGCATCCGTGTCGCCGATGCCGTCGACCTCGACCGGCTCGGAGACCTGCCAGCCGGCGGGCACGACGAGGCTCACAGCGCCGGCGCCCAGCTCGCCCTCGCCGGAGCGGAGCGTGACGGTCGTGGTGAACGGCTCTCCCGCGGCCTCGAAGTACTCCTCGGCCTCGACCGAGAACTCCGAGCCGAGAGGCATGCCACCCGGGTCGGCGATCACGGCGCCGTAGAGCACCGCATCGTCGTTCGCCGCGGCGGACGAGCCGTTCGGTTGCATCGGCACGATCGACTGGGAGACGCCGTAGCGCTGGCAGCTCGGGTCGACGAGTGCGGTCTGCATGGTGCGCGCCTGGGTGGGGTGCGCCCGTCCGCCCTCGCGGCCGACCTGTGCCCAGGTCTTCGCCGATCCGGCTTCCTGACCGGCGAGGTTGCCGTCGGCCCAGACGTAGGGCGACTCGTAGCCGGTCCAGGTGCCGACGACCGTGAAGGGGTTCGTCGCGGCGGGCACGAAGCCCGCGTTGCAGTTGGGCGCGGCGGTGCCGCCCGTGCCCGTGGTCAGGCCGCCCGCGAGGATCTTCTTGACCTGCCACGGATCCACGGCGCCGACGCCGGTGAGCTGCTCGGGGAACATGCCCGGGTCGGCTGCGGCTGCCGCGGCTTCCCAGATCATGCGACCCTGCGCGTACTGGTGGTTGCCGTGCCCGGCCGCAAGCGACGGCGTGCTGCCGACGAGGATCTCGGGCCGGGTCTCGCGGATGATGCGCACGGTGCGGCTGAGCGTCTCCTCGGCATCCCAGACCTTGGCGGTCAGCGGCGCCGAGGTGTTGTAGAAGAAGTCGACGCGATCGAGGTTGAAGATGTCGACGGTGCCGGACCGGATGTGCGAGGTACGGTCCTCGTTCTCGCGGCGGATGCCGAGATCGGGGCCGGCTTCGGGGCCGACGGAATTCGATCCGCCTTCGCCTCGGGTGGCCATGATGATGCCGCAGCGCACGCCGTACAGGTCGTTCCAGACCCCGCATGGCGTGGTGAACCCGGCGTCGTCGTCGGGGTGGGCCCAGATGCCCATGATGTCGATCTTCTCGCGGTCGGTCTCCGTTGCGATGGCGGGGTCGCCGACGTCGAACTTCAGGGCCGCATCCGGCGGTCCAGAACTGCCGTTCCCCATCGTCGCGGCGGCGGCTGTGCCTTGGCCCAGGAGTGCGGCGACGGCGATCAGCGAAGTGAGCAGGATTGCGTGATGACGTTTCATGCGGTCCTCCGTTGGACGCTCGGGACGACGGACTGCCACCCCGATCCCCTCAAGTTAGGGCAGGTTCGGTCGCGTTGCAAGCATGTTCGCTCATTTTCGCGCAAAACGAGCGCGCGTAATTGCGCGCGCATGGATCACTCGCGGACTGCGCCCTCGATCATGCCCTTGATGAAGTGGCGCTGCAGGAACACGTACAGCAGCACGACCGGGAGGGCGACCATGACCGCGCCCGCCGCGAGCAACGCCGTTCCCTGCGTGTACTGCCCTTGGAAGAACGCGAGCCCGAGCGGCGCGGTGCGCACCGCGCCGTTGGGCGACATCACGAGCGGGATGAGGAACTCGTTCCACGTCCACATGAACACGAGCAGGACGAGGGTCAGGATCGCAGGACGGCCGATCGGCACCAGCACCTGCCAGAGGATGCGCATCGAGTTGGCACCGTCGAGGCGGGCCGCTTCGATCAGCGCGAGGCTCGAGGTGCGGAAGTACGTGCGCATCCAGTACGTGCCGAAGGCGATCGACATCGCGATCTGCGGCAGCGCAACCCCCCAGACCGTATTGGTGAGCCCCAACACGCGCAGGTCGAAGTAGAGCGGCACGATGAAGGCTTCGGTCGGCACCATGATGCCGAGCAGGAAGACGTAGAAGACGAGCGTCGCCCCGCGGAATCGCATCGTACCGAGCGCGTAGCCCGCCAGGATGGAGCAGAGCACCGAGACGACGACGACGATCGTCGCGACGACCACCGAGGTCAGCATGTACTGGCCGAATCGGCCGATCTCCCATGCCTCGGGGAAGTTCTCGGGGTGGAACGCGCCGCCCTCGCGAGCTGCAGAGGCGTCCTTCGGCCCGAACGCCATGGTGACGATGACGCCGATGGGGCCGAGCACGACGAGCGCGAACCCGATGAGCACGAGATAGTTCGCGCCCCGTTCGATCGGGGAGACCTTCATTTCCTGTCTCCGATCATGTTGACGACGCCGTTGATGGCGAAGACGATGATGGTCAGCACGATGCCGACGGCGGTGGCGACGCCGACATCCCCGAGTTGGAATGCACGACGGTAGATCTCGTAGCTCGGCACCGTGGTCGACGTGCCGGGGCCGCCGCTCGTCGTCACGTAGACGAGGTCGAAGGTCTTCAGCGCGGCCACGATCGTGAGGGTGAGCGCGACGGTGATCTCGCCGCGAACGGTCGGGAGGGTGATCGCGAAGAACTCGCGCACCGGGCCGGATCCGTCGAGGCGCGCCGCCTCGTACAACTCGCGCGGCACGCGGCTCATGCCGGCCATCAGGAGCACCGTCACGAGTCCCGTGCACACCCAGGTGCCGATGAGCCCGACCGCGGGCAGGGTGAAGGTGTAGTCGCCGAGCCACGGCCGGGTCAGCGAATCGAGGCCGATGAGCCGGAGGAATCCGTTGAGGGGGCCGTCGGGGGCGTAGATCTGCCGCCAGGTCACGGCGACGACGACCATGGCGATCACCTGGGGCAGGAAGATGACGCTGCGGAAGAACCCGAGACCCCGCACCTGCGAACGCGTGAGCAGCGCGGCGAGCACGAGACCGATCACGAGGGGCAGCACCGCGTAGAAGAACACGAGCACGAGGGCGTGCCAGAACGCCTCGCGCAGGCGCTCGTCGTAGAGGATCTCGATGTAGTTGTCGAAGCCGACGAAGGTCGACTCCCCCAGCCCGTCCCACTCGAAGAGGGAGTACTGCGCCGCCCGCCCGAGCGGGAAGAGCAGGAATGCGCCGTAGATGAGCAGGGCCGGCGCGAGGTACGCCCACGCGATCCAGCCCGGTCGGGCGGAGCGCCGAGAGGCGCCCCGCCCGACCGTGGTGGTGCCGTCACTCATTGCTTGCGACGAACTCCGAGTAGTCGGCTTCCAGCGTCTCCGTGAATTGCTCGGGAGTCGCCTGACCGGCCAGGAGGTCCTGCAGCGCCTGGCCCATGGTGTCGCCGAACGTCGGCGTCGCGTAGTCGAGGTACGGCAGGAGGCTGCCGTCACCGGTGACGTCGCCGAACACCGTGAACACGTCGGCCAGCACGCCCGCGTCGGGCGCGAGCTCCGCGGTGCGGTTCACCGGCAGGTTGCCCGTCTCGGCGAGCACGTCCATCGCCTCATCGCTCGTGATGAAGTCGAGGTACGCTGCGGCCACATCGGTGTTGTCGGCCGCCGAGGTGATCGTGAAGGGCAGGCCGGTGCCACCGGTGGTCGCCGGCGTGCCGTCGCCCGTCTTCGGGATGAAGAATCCGACGTCGTCGCCCATCGCATCGCCGAGGTCGGCGGCGAGCCAGGAACCGCCGATGAGGAACACGCCGTCGCCGCCTGCGAGGGCCTGCCACGCGGCGTCGTAGTCGGTGCCGTTCACGCCGTCGTTGAAGTAGCCCGCGTCGACCCAGCCCTGAAGCGCCGTCGCAGCCTCGACGTTCTCGGGCGTGGTCCAGCTCTGGCCGGCGTTGCCGAGCCCGAGGTCGGTGATGACCTCGGCGTCGACGTCGTCGCCCTGCAGCGGGCCGAACACGTGCAATGCCGGCCACTTCTCGATGTTGCCGAGCTGCATCGGGGTCTCCCCTGCCGCCTTCGCCGCCTTCAGCGCGGCGTCGAACTCCGTCCAATCGGCGGGTACCGCGAGGCCGAGCGCCTCGAGCTTGCTCTTGGAGTAGAAGATGCCGACGACCTCGCCGACCTGCGGGAGGCCGTAGAGGCTGCCGTCGCCGAAGACCTTCGCGTCGTCGCTGTACGTCGAGTACTGCAGCACCGACGGTGAGAAGCGATCGGCCCAGCCGTAGGCCTCCGCGTAGTCGTCGAGCGGGCGAAGCTGCTCCGCCGCGACGAACTGCCCCATCGTGTTCCGGCCGTTGTTGGCCTGCACGACGTCGGGCGCGTCGGCATCGGTGAGCGCAAGGCGAAGCGTCGTCGCGAGATCGTCGAACGACTGCGAGTTGCGGTCGATCGTCACGTTCGGGTACTTCTCCATGAAGGCGGCGTTGAGCTGTTCCATCTGCTCGTTCTGGCCGCCGCGCACCTCCTGGTCCCACACGGTGAGGGTGACGTCCCCGACGCCCGAGATGTCGGTGCTGATCTCACCGGTGGGCTCGTTGTCGCCCGTGCTCCCGGTTCCCGGGGCACAGCCGGCGAGGGCGAAGACGAGCGCGGCACCTCCCAGTGCAGCAGTGCTCAGTCGGATGTTTCGCTTCATGATGTACCTCTCTTGTCGGGGAACGATGGCCGGGCTGCTGTGGCTCGGTAGTCGGCGAAGTGGAACGTGGATTCGGATCTGCGGCGACGGTCGGACGCCTCGGGCAGCACATCGGCGAGGAACGAGAACCGGGCGATGAGCTCGCGATCACCGCCCCCGCGCGTGCGCTCCCACCAGTCGGCGAGATCGCCCCAGCCGGGGGCCGCGAGCGCACCGCCGGGGTGCTCGACGGCGAGGGACGCGCACAGCGCGGCGAACGACAGGCTCTGCTCGAGCGGCCACTCGCGCAACGTGCCGAGCACGAGAGATGCGCCGAACACGTCGCCGGCGCCGGTGGCATCGCGGCCCACGGCGGGCACCGCAGGCACGATCACCTCTTCGCCGCGCGCCGAGTCGATCGCGACCGCGCCCTCGTCGCCGCGCGTCACGACGACGAGCGGCACTCGTTCGGCGAGGGCACGCGCTGCGGCAACGGCCGTCTGCGTGCGGGTGTACGCCATGGCCTCCGACTCGTTCGGCGTGAACGCGAAGCAGTCGGCGAGCGGCTGCAGGTCGGCGCCGTCCCAGCGCTCGGAGGAGTCCCAGCCGATGTCGGCGAAGATCTTGGTGCCCGCTCGCGCTGCTGCCCGCCACCAGGCGTCATCGGCGCGGTCACCGCGTGCCATCGCGCCGAGGTCGGCGAAGGTCGCCCGGGCAGCGAGCCGGTCGCCGATCAGGGCGCCGACGGGAACGGGCGACGGCTCCTCGCGCGTGATCATGCTGCGATCACCGCCCGACGCGATCGAGACGGTGACCGGAGTCGGCCAGTCGGGAGCCAGTCGAGAGGAGCTGAGGTCGATGCCCTCGTGGTCGGCGAGGAACTCCCAGCACCAGCGCCCGTAGAGGTCGTCGCCGAGCGTCGTGGCGAGCGCGGTGCCGAGGCCGAGGCGGGCGGTCGCCACAGCGAGGTTCGCGACTCCGCCCGGGCTGCTTGCAAGGGCCTCCGCGTGCACTTCCGTGCCCGGTCGCGGTACGGCGTTCAGCTCGGTGAAGATCAGATCGAAGAAGACCGGCCCGGCCAGCAGCACATCGACGACATCGTCGTCTGCGCGTTCCGTCACGGATCCTCCTCGAGTGCGATCGCATGAACGATCGTCGATGACCTTTGACTGAACATACTCTCGAATGAACGCTCTTGCGTCAATTCGTGCGCGAAGTTGACTGCTACGCTCTTCCACATGCTCACAGCAACGCGACAGGCGCACATCCTGAACTCCCTGCGCACTGACGGCGAAGTCACCGTCGAAGAGCTCGCCGAGCAGTTCGGCGTCTCGCTCTCGACCATCCGCCGTGACCTCAACACCCTCAGTGCCGAGGGCCTGCTCCGCCGCGTGCGCGGCGGCGGCAGCATCGAGCCCGACCAGATCCCATTCACCGATGTCGAACGACAGCACCATCCCGAGAAATCG
Source organism: Agromyces sp. CCNWLW203 (assembly GCF_036576125.1). Taxonomy (NCBI): domain Bacteria; kingdom Bacillati; phylum Actinomycetota; class Actinomycetes; order Micrococcales; family Microbacteriaceae; genus Agromyces; species Agromyces sp. CCNWLW203. The sequence continues at coordinate 948,492 of NZ_JAZHYX010000001.1, forward strand.
CGCATCGCCGAGAAGGCCGCCGAGCTCGTGGCGGAGGGCGACGTCGTCATCATCGACATCGGCACGACGACTGCACTGCTCGCCCGCCAGTTGCGCGGCCGGCGGATCACGGTCATCACCGCGAGCCTCGCAGCCATCGACGAGCTGCGCGACGACGACGCGGTCGAGCTGATCGTGCTCGGCGGAGCAGTGCGCAAGAACTACAACTCCATGATCGGCACCCTCACCGAACAGGCGCTCGCGCAGATCCGGGCCACCACGTGCTTCCTCGGCACGAGCGGCATCCGGGCGAACGGCACCATCTCCGACACGACGGGCATGGAGGTGCCGATCAAGCTCGCGATGATCGAGTCCTCGCAGCGCACCGTCGTGCTGGCCGACGCCTCGAAGTTCCCAGGCGTCGGCGTGCTCAGCGTCTGCGGCCCCGAGCACATCTCGGCGATCGTGACGAACGACGACGCGAATGCCTCGACGCTCGAGGTGCTCCGCGAGGCCGGTGTCGAGGTGATGGTCGCGTGAAGCTCGCCATCATCGGGGGCGGCGGCTTCCGCGTCCCCCAGGTCTTCGAAGCCGTCTCCGCCGACCAGGCGCCCGTGCGCATCGACGAGCTGAGTCTCTACGACGTCTCGGAGTCCCGGCTGCAGACGATCGGTGCGATCCTCGCGAGCCTCGCCCGCGAGCGGCGCCACGTGCCGACGATCACCTTGACCACCGACCTCGAAGAGGCGCTCCGCGGCGCCGACTTCGTCTTCAGCGCCGTGCGCATCGGCGGCACCCGCGGCCGCATCCTCGACGAGAGGACGGCGCTCGAGCTCGGCGTGCTCGGCCAGGAGACGGTGGGCCCCGGCGGCCTCGCCTACGCCCTCCGCACGGTCCCGTTCATGACCCGCCTCGCCGAGACGATCCGCGATGTCGCGCCCGACGCCTGGGTGATCAACTTCACGAACCCCGCCGGCATCGTCACCGAGGCGATGCAGCGCGTGCTGGGCGACCGCGTCGTCGGCATCTGCGACACGCCCATCGGACTCATCCGTCGTGCCGCTACGGCAGTGAGCGGCACCCCCGACCGCGTCGACTTCGACTACGTGGGCCTGAATCACCTCGGGTGGCTCCGCTCGATGACCGCCGGCGGCGAAGACCTCCTGCCGAAGCTGCTCGAATCCGATCAGTCGCTCGAGAGCATCGAAGAGGCCCGCCTGATGGGATTCGACTGGGTGCGTGCGCTCGGCGCCCTGCCGAACGAGTACCTGTACTACTACTACTTCACGCGTGAGGCGACCGAACGCATCCGTTCGGCGCCGACGACCCGAGGGGAGTTCCTCGACCGCCAGCAGTCGGCGTTCTACGATGCCCCCGGCGACGACCCGCTGGCGACGTGGATGACCGCGCGCCACGAGCGCGAGTCGAGCTACATGGCCGAGAGTCGGCCCGACGACGAGGAGCGCCTCGAGTCGGATGTCGATGGCGGCGGATACCACGAGGTCGCACTCGATCTGATGGCCGCCCTCGCCACCGGCAGATCGTCGACGATGATCCTGAACGTGCGCAACAACGCGCTCGTGCCCCAGTTGCCCCAAGACGCCGTCGTCGAGGTGGGCTGCGTCGTCGACGGTGACGGCGTGCACCCCTGGCCGATCGCCCCGGTGTCGGGCGAGATGCTCGGCCTGATCACGCAGGTGAAGTCCGCCGAGCGACTCATCATCAGCGCGGTACACGAGCGGTCGCGCGAGCAGGCGTGGCGCGCGTTCGCGGCGCATCCGCTCGTCGACTCGGTCGGCGTCGCGCGTTCGCTGCTCGACCGGTACCGCGAGAACTTCCCCGAGATCGGCGCCCTGCTGCGTTGAGCCGAGCTCCTCAGTGGCACGGTGCAGGACGCCGACGCGCCTGCGTTCTGCTCGCGATATCCGGCGGTCGGCGGTGCATGCGAACGCACCGATTCAGCGGTGAGCGAGCAGCGTTCCAGATGTCGCAGGCCCCTGCCAGACTGACGAAATGTCTCTTCTCTCCGAACTGAGTGAGCGAATTCCAGGCCGGGCCCATGGTCCCGGCACGTCCGAATACGACGCCGGCCGCACCGTCTTCGCCGGCGTCGGCGAGCCCGACGCCGTCGTGCGGCCGCACACCGTCGAAGAGGTCGCAGCGGCCGTCGGCCTCGCCGCGGCGGCGGGCATGCCGATCGCCGTGCGCAGCGGCGGCCACGGCCTCCTCCCCGTCGACGGCGGCCTCGTCGTCGACCTGGCCGAGTTCACGGCGATCGAGGTCAGGGCAGACGGCGTCGTCACCGTGGGCGGCGGTGCCCGCTGGGGCGATGTCGCCGCAGTGCTCGGGCCGCACGGGCTCGGCATCAGCTCGGGTGACACCCGCGACGTCGGAGTGGGCGGCCTCGCCCTCGGCGGCGGCATCGGCTGGCTCGTGCGCGGGCACGGCCTCGCCATCGACGCGCTGCGCGAGGTAGAACTCGTCACCGCATCGGGCGAGGTGCTGACCGTGAACGAGACCTCGAATTCCGAGCTCTTCTGGGCCGTGCGCGGCGGCGGCGGCAACTTCGGCGTGGTGACGCGGTTCACCTTCCAGGCAGCGCCGGCCGACGGGCTCGTCGGCGGGCTCGTGCGATTCGACCGCTCCGACGTGCCCGCGGTGCTCCGCGCCTGGCGCGACGTCATGCGGGCCGGCCCCGACGAGCTGAACTCCTCGCTCATGCTGCTGCCGCCGTTCGGCCCCGAGATGCCCGGCGGGCCGCAGGTCGGCGTCGCACTGCAGGGCGACGAGGCGCAACTCCGCGAGCTCCTCGCCCCGCTGCTCGCGCTCCCCTCGGTCGTCGACGTGTCGCTCGCCCCGACCACCTACGGCGCGCTCCTCGAAGACGCTCCGCCCGGTCGCCCGCCGTTCCTGTTCGTCGGCGGCAACGGCTTCGTGCCCGAGGTCTCCGACGCGTTGCTCGACGCGGTCGCGGCGGCCTACGCCCGCGAGGTGCCGACCATGGTGCTGCTCCGCGCACTCGGCGGGGCGTTCTCGCGCGTCGCACCCGACGCGACGGCCATCGCCCACCGCGATGCCGAGGCGCTGCTGATCGTCAATGGCGTGCTCGCGGCCGATGCCACGCCCGAGCAGGTCGCGGCGGTGAGAGCGGGCAGCGATGCCGCCCTCGCTTCGACGAGCGGCACGTACGGCAACTTCTCGGCCGAGTACGGGCCGGAGGTGACGGCCTCGATGTACCCGCCCGCGACGCTGGCGCGTCTGCGCCGCATCAAGACGCAGGTGGACCCGGGCAACGTGTTCCGTCGGGGCCACAACATCGAACCGGCGGACTGAGCAGCGGCTGACTGAGCACGGCGAGCTGATCGCGCTTCGCCGCGCCGGTTGAGCGGATGCCGCGTGGCACGTGCCACGCGGCATCCGCTCTTTCCACGCGTCGCACTACTTTGTAAGGACATTCTGTGTAAACTGAGGGCACTCGCCCGCGGCACCGGCAGAAAGTTGTACGACGCAGTATGACCATCACGACAGCATCGCCATTCGACGTCATCACCATCGGACGCGTGGGCATCGATCTCTACCCGACGCTCGACGGCGTGCATCTCGAAGACGCCACGACCTTCACCAAGTCGGTCGGCGGCAGCGCGACGAACGTGGCGATCGCGGCGGCCCGCCACGGCCGTCGGAGCGCGGTCATCACCCGCACGGGCGACGACGCCTTCGGCCGGTACATCCGCCGGGAGCTCGAGGGCTTCGGCGTCGATCCGCGATTCGTGGGCGCCGAGCCCGACCTCCTGACTCCGCTCACCTTCTGCGAGATCTTCCCTCCCGACGACTTCCCGATCACCTTCTATCGCAAGCCGAAGGCCCCCGACCTCGAGATCACGGCCGAGAGCCTGCCGCTCGACGACATCCGCTCGGCCGCGATCTACTGGTCGACGGTCACCGGCTTGAGCGAGGAGCCGAGCCGGAGCGCGCATCACGCCGCATGGGCAGCGCGGGGCCGCCGTGCCGGCACGATCCTCGACCTCGACTACCGGCCCACGTTCTGGGGCTCAGTCGACGAGGCCCGGCGAGAGGTCTCCGCCGCACTCGAATCGGTCACCGTCGCCATCGGCAACCTCGAGGAGTGCGCGGTCGCCGTCGGCGAACGCGATCCGTACCGCGCCGCCGACGCGCTGCTCGACCGCGGGGTCGAGCTCGCCGTCGTCAAGCGCGGACCGATCGGCGTGCTCGCCAAGACGCGCGACGAGACCGTCGAGCTTCCCGCCCTTCCCGTGCAGGTCGTCAACGGCCTCGGGGCGGGTGACGGGTTCGGGGGCGCGTTCTGCCATGGCCTGCTCTCCGGCTGGCCGCTCGAGCGCATCGTGGCGTTCGCGAACGTCGCGGGCGCGATCGTGGCGACGCGCCGGGAGTGCTCGACCGCCATGCCGACGAGCGTCGAGGTGGCGCGACTGGCCCGCGAGCGCGGCCTCGGCGAGTTCGACGGGATCGAGACCGACGGCTACGAGACCACGACCGCCGGCTCATCCGGATCACGACCGTCACGCGACGAAGGAGACGCCGATGCGTTCTGAGGCCCCCCGGCGATTCCTCGACGACGAGCAGTTCGCCCGACTCCGCGATCGCCGCGCCGTCGACCCCACGGCCATCGCCGAACTGCTCGCCGCACGAACACGACGGCCGGTGCTCGGCGACAACGGCCGGCTCTTCATCATCGCCGCCGACCACCCGGCGCGCGGCGCGCTCGGCGTCGGCGACGAGTCGATGGCCATGGCCGACCGGTACGAGCTGCTCGACCGCCTCGCCCTCGCACTCAGCCGCCCCGGGGTCGACGGTGTGCTCGCGACCCCCGACATCATCGACGACCTCGCCCTGCTCGGCGCACTCGAGGGCAAGGTCGTCGTCGGGTCGATGAACCGCGGGGGGCTGCGCGGTTCGAGCTTCGAGATGGACGACCGGTTCACCGCCTACGACATCGACGGCATCGTGCGCGACCGACTCGACTTCGCGAAGGTGCTGCTGCGCATCAACCTGCAGGATCCGGGCTCGATCGCGACGATCGAGGCCTGCGCCGCAGCCGTCGCCGCCGCAGCAGCGGCCGGCGTGCCGATCATGCTCGAGCCGTTCATGAGCGCACACGGCCCCACCGGAATCGTCAACGACCTCACCGCCGATGCGGTCATCACCTCCGTCGCGATCGCGTCGGGGCTCGGCCCGAGCTCGGCCTACACATGGTTGAAACTCCCCGTCGTCGACGAGATGGAACGGGTGATGGCGGCGACGACGCTGCCGACCCTCCTCCTCGGCGGCGAGCGCGGCGGCGATCCAGAGGCCACCTACGCCGGCTGGCAGCGGGCACTCGCACTGCCCGGCGTGCGCGGGCTCGTGGTCGGGCGCACGCTCGTCTATCCTCCCGACGGCGACGTTGCACGCGCCGTCGACACCGCAGCGGCCCTCGTGCACGCGGGCTGACCGACGAGACCGAAGGAGCACCCGTGACGGATCGGACGACGGCGGCCGGCCAAGAGGCCTGGTTCCATCCCCGGGCGAGCCTCGCGAGTGACGGTTGGGAGCTCGTGGTCGACGCGTCCCTCGACGGCTGGCAGCACACCGGGCTCCGCACGGCCGACCTCGCCTCGCGGGATCTCGAGCTCCCTGCCGGCGAGGTCGAGCGACTCATCGTGCCGCTCGAGGGCGGATGCCTCGTGCAGGCGATCACCGAAGACGGCGCCGCGCACGAGGTCGAGCTCGAAGGTCGCGCCTCGGTGTTCGACGGCCCCACCGATTGCCTGTACCTGCCCCCGGGCGCGAGCGCGACGCTCAGCGGATCCGCCACCGGCCCTCGCCGTGTCGCGGTCGCCGAAGCTCCGGCGACCACGCGGCATCCGCTTCGGCGCATCGGCCGTGACGAAGTGCCCGTCGAACTCCGCGGGCGCGGACGCGCGAGCCGGCAGGTGCACGACCTCGGCACGCCATCGGTGCTCGATGCCGAGCGGCTCATCGTGTGCGAGGTCATCACGCCCGCCGGCAACTGGTCGAGCTACCCGCCGCACAAGCACGACGAGGAGCTTCCCGGCCGCGAGTCGCAACTCGAGGAGATCTACTACTTCGAGCTCGCGCCCGCCCCTGGCGCACCGGCCGTCGCCGCCGGCGCCGAAGCCGACCCGTACGCCCTCTTCGCCGCGGCATCCTCCTCGACGACCGAGATCGAGCTCGACGTCCGAGTGCGCAGCGGCGACGTCGCCCTCCTTCCCGGCGGATTCCACGGCCCTGCCGTCGCGCCGCCGACCCACGACCTGTACTACCTCAACGTCATGGCGGGGCCCGGCGATCGCGTCTGGCGCATCACCGACGAGCCCGCGCACGAGTGGGTCCGCGAGGCGTGGCTGCACGAACCCGCCGACGACCGCCTGCCCTACATCCGCACCACGAAGGGAGCTCGCCCGTGAGCCCGAACACTCCGCTGACGAGACGCATGACCGTCAGCCAGGCCCTCGTCGAGTTCCTCGCTCACCAGTGGACCGTCGACGGCGACCACCGCGAGCGCACGATCCCCGGCGTCTTCGGCATCTTCGGCCACGGCAACGTCGCCGGACTCGGGCAGGCCCTCATGGAGTCGAACGCCTCGGAGCCCGACCTGATGCCGTACTACCAGGCGCGCAACGAGCAGGCGATGGTGCACCAATCGGTGGGCTTCGCCCGCATGCGCCGCCGCCGCGCGACCTTCGCCAGCGCCGCGTCGGTCGGCCCCGGCGCCGCGAACATGCTGACGGGTGCCGCACTCGCGACGAGCAACCGGCTGCCCGCACTGCTGCTGCCGAGCGACACGTTCGCCACCCGGGTCGCCGACCCGGTGCTGCAGCAGCTCGAGCTCCCGCACGACCCGAGCCTGCAGGTCACCGACGCCTTCCGTCCGCTCTCGCGCTTCTTCGATCGTGTCGAGCGGCCCGAGCAGCTCTTCTCGATCGCACTCGGCGCCATGCGCGTCCTGACCGACCCCGCAGAGACGGGCGCGGTCACGATCGCACTGCCCGAAGACGTGCAGGCCGAGGCGCTCGACGTGCCGCTCGCCTTCCTCGCCGACCGGGAATGGCACGTGCGACGTCCGCTGCCCGAGCCCGGGCCGCTCGCTCGTGCGGTCGCCGCCATCCGCGCGGCCCGCTCGCCCATGATCGTCGCCGGCGGCGGCGTGATCTACTCGGGCGCCGAGGAGGTGCTGCGACGGCTCGTCGACGCCACCGGCATCCCGGTCGGCACCACGCAGGCCGGCGGCGGGTCCATCCCGTGGGACCACCCCGCCTCGCTCGGCGGCGTGGGTGCGACCGGCACTTCGGCGGCGAATCGATTCGCGGCGGAGGCCGATGTCGTCATCGGCATCGGCACCCGGTACAGCGACTTCACGACGGCCAGCCGCAGCGCCTTCCAAGACCCGGATGTCACGTTCGTGAACATCAACGTGGCACCGTTCGACGCCTACAAGCACGGCACGCAGCTGCCCGTGATCGCCGACGCGCGCACGGCGCTCGAGGCGCTCGAGGTCGAGCTCGCCGGCTACCGGGTGCCGGCGTCGATGTCGGAGCTCGTCGCCGCGGAGCGGCACGCATGGAACGCCGTCGTCGACACCTCGTTCGTGCCGTCCGGTCGCGACCGGCCCGCGCAGGCGGAGATCATCGGCGCCGTGCAGGCGGCGAGCGAGCCGCGCGACGTCATCGTGCAGGCTGCCGGATCCCTCCCGGGCGATCTGCACCGGCTCTGGCGAGTGCGCGACCCGCTCGGCTACCACGTGGAGTACGCGTTCTCGTGCATGGGCTACGAGATCGCCGGCGGACTCGGCGTGCGCCGCGCCGCGCCCGATCGCGACGTCATCGTCATGGTCGGCGACGGCTCGTACCTGATGCTGCACACCGAGCTCGTGACCGCGGTCGCCGAGGGCCACAAGTTGATCGTCGTGCTCGTGCAGAACCAGGGCTATGCGTCGATCGGCAATCTCTCCGAGTCAGTCGGCAGCCAGCGTTTCGGCACGAGGTACCGTCGGTACGACCCGGCGAGCCGCAACTTCCAGGGCACCGAGCCGTTGCCCGTCGATCTCGCCGCCAACGCGCGGAGCTACGGTGTCGACGTCATCGAGATCGCCCCCGGACCCGATGCCATCGCCGAGCTCAGCCGGGCAATGGCGACCGCGAAGGCGTCGCCGACCTCGACGCTCATCCACGTCGAGAGCGATCCGCTGCTCGCCGGACCCGATGGCGGCGGTTGGTGGGACGTGCCCGTGGCCGAGACCTCGGCGACGCCGAGCGTGCAGCAGGCGCGCGCGGAGTACGAGGAGGCCAGGCTGGCGCAGCGGCCGCTGCTCGGCTGAGCACGCCCGGCCTGCAGTGCTCAGCGATCGACGAGCGTGACCTCGAACGAGTAGCGGTCGGGCCGATAGCAGTGCTGCCCGAACTCCACCGCGACACCCGAGTTGTCGAAGGCGGTGCGCGTCATGGTGAGCACCGGAGCCCCCCGCGACAGGTCGAGCAGTTCCGCCTCGCGTGCGGTTGCCGCCCTGGCCCCGATGCGTTGCTTCGCGACTCGCATGGTCACCCCCCGCGCCCGCAGCAGCTGGTACAGCCCGTGCTTCTCGAGCGCGTCGCGGTCGAGATCGGTGAACTGCTCCGGCAGCACGTTGTCGAGGATCGCGAGCGGCACTCCATCGGCGCTGCGCAGCCGCTGTATGTGGAGTACGCGGCTGCCGGGGGCGAGTCCGAGCGCCTCGACGCCCGCCTCGCCCGCGGGCACGACTTCGACCGAGAGCACATGGGTCTCGGGGTTCTGACCCGAACGTTGGAGATCCTCGTAGAGGCTCGTGAGCTCGACGTTGCGCGTCACCTTGCCGTGCACGACCTGTGTGCCGATGCCGCGACGCCGCACGAGCAGGCCCTTGTCGACGAGATCCTGGATGGCGCGACGTATCGTCGGCCGTGAGAGGCCGAGCCGGGCTGCGAGGGCGACCTCGTTCTCGAGGCGCGCGCCCGCGGGCAGCGTCTGGTCGAGGATCGCCTGCTCGAGTCGACTCGCGATCTGGTAGTACAGGGGCACGGGCCCCGAGCGATCGAGGTCGAGGAACAGCTCGACGGGGAGGCGATGCTCCAACTGCGCCATTGATTCTCCAGTTGTCCGGTTGTTCTGACAGTAGAGGGTCGAGCGACCCTCAGCGTCACCCGCGATCGGGGGGCGTGTCGGCGACGCGCTGCCGGAAGGTCTCGATGCGGCTCGCCCCGATGACGGTCGTGGCGAGATCGACGTCGCGCTCCACGACATCTCCGGCGAGGTCGGTGCGATCCCAGATGCCGGATGCCGCGGCGCCGAGCACCTGCGGCTCGGCCCGGTAGTTCACGAACCGCGCCTCGACGATCGGGGTTCCCGCGGCATCCGTCGTCGTGCGGAGCGACTCGAGCACGACATCGCCCGCGACCTCGACGGCCGGGGCGGTGGGCAGCTCGGACGCCTCGGCTGCTCCGCCGGCGCCCGCGACGCCGCCGACGACAGTCGGACCGCCGCGGGTGCCGCGCGCGACTTCGGGCTCGACCCGCACCAGTTCGGCCCAGCGCGCCGCGCCCGACTCGGCCCATCCCGCCGCCGACGGCAGGATCGCGAACTCGGTCGGCACCGGGGTGCCGAGGTACTGGGCGCCGGGCACGGCGAACTCGGCGCCGGCCGGCTCGTCTCGGAGGGGGTGCACGTTCACGCTCATCATGCCGACGGCGCGCACGAGCGTGAGCGCGATCGCATCGACGCCCGAGCGCGCGTCGGCGACGATCTCGTACTCGGAGTGCTTCGTGACGATGAGGCTCGCCTGCCCCGCGTGCACGAATCGCGCGACCGGGTACGTGGGCAGCGGGAACTCGCCGACCGGCCCGCCCTCGCCGACACGGCCGCGCTCGGTCACGGCGTACTGGCCGGCCGCAGACGAACCCGGCAGTGCGGCGATGCCGGTGGGTACGAGCACTCGCAGGCGGTGGTCGGCGGCGGGGTTCACGAAGTCCATGCGCACCCGCAGCATCGGTTCGCCCTCGCGGAGCTCCAGCACGGTGTCGACCACGAGTTCGACGGAAGTCGCCGAACGCCGGTTGCGATCGACCGGGTCGAGTGCGGCGGGCACGGCGTAGCGTCGCCGCACGAGGATCCGGCCGCGGATGGGTCCGGGCTCCAGCACCGTCACCTCGACCGATGTCGGCTCGGTCACCGCCGACGTCGGGTCGACCGGCCCGTAGTTGTAGGAATCGCCTCGGTCGCCCTCGTCGACGAGTCGCAGCACGTCGGTGAGCACGGTGCCGTCGGCCGCTTCGATGCGCACGGCCCCGCGCTCGTCGACCGTCGCGGTCACTGCACGGTTCGAGAGGGAACGGGCCGACACCGTCACCGGGTCATCCGCGGCCCGGGCCGTCGCGGGGTCGAGGCTCGCGACGCCGATGCCGCCCACGTCGACGCCGACGACCGCCGTTCGGCGCGGGTCGGCGATGATCTCGACGCGCCAGATCCGCTCGCCCGAGGCATCCGAGGCGATATGGCGCTCGAGTTCCTCGGTGAACGCGGCCAGGTCGAAGTCGCCCACCGGCGCCTCGGCGACCTCGAACCGCAGCCCGTCGTCGCTGAAGCGCCACGCGTTGATCAGCTGGCCGAAGAGCTCGCGGCCGTGGATGCGGTTCAGCAGCTTCGGCAGCTCAGCCGTCGCGAGCTGCTCATCGCCGAGCACCTCGGGCAGGGCGTCGAGCAACTGCACGCCGTCGCCGAGTTCGAGCCGCTCTGGATCGTGCAGGCGGATCTCGACGTGCGCCCGCCGAGCGAAACCCGTCGGGTTCGCCACGACGTGATGGTCGGGCGTGACGGATGCCGCGAGCCGCTCCATCGTGCGCAGGATCACGCCGCGTGCGACATGGCCCGCTGTCGCGAGGCGGCTCTCGACCTCGACCGCGGTCGCGTCGACGCCGCATCCGGTGACGGAGTCGTGCGCGGTGCTCTCGACGAGCCGGTACCACGCGGTGTCGAAGAAGGCGCGATGGTCGTCGGCGCCGAAGGCGGCGTCGAGCCGCTCGGCGGTGGAGAGCCGGCGCTCGGCATCCGTCATCGCCTGCTTGAGGTTCGTACGAATCGAGAACACGCCGGGCAGGAGGTTGCCGCGGGCGTGCGAGCGGAGCTCGCCGGCGACGACCGGCAGGCCGGCGAGTGCACGATCGTCGCCCGCCGCCCACTCGGGTGCCGCCGCTCGCACGTAACCCTCGATGGTGTCCACGGTGAGCTCGATCGACCGAGCGGCGTCGTTCGCCGCGGCGACGAGCGGCATGAGGTCGGCGGGCGGCGCGCTGTGGTCGGTGCCGAGCATGCCGAGGATCGGGTCGGAGCCGTACCAGCTGCCGATCGATTGCCCGTATTCGGTGACGAGTGCGTGCAGCTGTCCCGGCAGGGCGAACAGGTCGAGGGCATTGCCGTAGCCGTCGAGCAGGTACTCGGTGCGCACGGTCGAACCGTCGGGCGCGGTCCACGCGAAGGCGTGGTGGTCGATGCGCGCCGGCACGCCGCGCCAGAGCGCCGCGTCGCGGAGGCCGAACCCGCGCAGCAGCTGCGGCATCTGGGCGGCATGACCGAACATGTCCGGCAGGTAGCCGACCCGCATCTCCGGCCCGATCCGGCGGCTCGAGCGAAGGCCGAGCTCGAGGTTGCGCACGATCGTCTCGCCGTCGCAGAGGAATTCGTCGAGCAGGATGAGGAACGGCCCGATCGCGAGCTGCCCCCGCTCGACCGCCGCGACCACCCGCTCGCGTTGCTCTGGCCGGATCTCGAGGTAGTCGTCGATCGCCGCGGCTTGGCCGTCGAGGGTGAAGCGGTACCCGGGGTTGTCCTCGAGCGTGCTGAGCAGTCGGTCGACCATGTGCACGAGACGCAGCCGGAACACGTCGTGCGGCTCGTACCACTCGCGGTCCCAGTGCGTGTGCGGCACGATCACGAGTTCGTCGGGGGCATCCATGGTCACTCCAAGCAGTGTTCGGTCGTGCGGTGTTCGGGTGGTGGGGTTCACGTGGCTCGGGCTACGCGCAGAGCGCCATGATGCGACGGTCGGCGAGTACGAGGTGGAAGGGCCCGTCGGCGGCGTCGGCCGAGAACTCCTCGCGCGACGAACGCACGGAACGTCGCCGCCCGACGCCGTCGACGAGCACCAGTCCCTCGGCGTCGACCGCCACGACCTCGTCGCCGAGCCGCACGAGGGCTGGTGCGCGCATGAGCTCGGGCATGAGCGTCGTGCCGTCGAAGCTGCTGCTGCCCGTGATCGCCGTGCGGCCGGCCCGAACGCCGTCGAGGATCGCCTCGGCCGAGGCATCCGTCGCCGCGACCCACGTCGTCGGCGTGCCGGGTCGCTGAGGTTCCTCGAGCATGTGGGTGTCGCTGCCGCCGAGCAGCGTCGCGCCCACGGGCCAGGTGCTGAGCCACGCGAAGGGCGCGGTCGAGATGAGCTCGTGGTACCAGGTCGAGTGCCAGAGCTCGACGGCCGCGGGTCGCCGGTCGAGTCGGTGCAGCCAGGAGCAGTCGCCCGAGATCGGGTGATTGATGCTCAGGATGCCCCCGCGCCGGTCGACCTCGTCGACCCAGTGCTGGGCCGGCTCTCGGAAGTCGATCCACCCGATGTCACCGAATGCGTTCGCGTGACCGCGGTGGGTGGTGACCTCCTGGCCGGGCAGGAGCGTGATGCCGTGCTTCGCGCCTTCGGCCGGCAGATGGGCGTGATGGCTCACCGTGTTGTGGTCCGTGACCGCCATGAAGTCGAGGCCGCTCGCGACGCCGAGCGCAGCGAGGCCGCCGACCGGCAAGCGCCCGTCGGAGTGGATGGTGTGGCCGTGGAAGTCACCGGCGAACCAGGTGAGGCCCGGTTCGGCCGGCAGCCGGCGATCGCTGCCACGCAGTGCGCGCGTCGCGGGTGCGGCATCCGGAACCGGCGGCACTTCGCGCGATGCCGGGATGGTGATCTCGACCTCGACCTCCACTCCTTCGGAGGGAACGCGGTGCAGCCCGAGCACGACCTTCCACTCCCCCGCCTCTGGCGCACCCGGCAGGTAGCCGGGCGTCGCGTCGTGGGGGTGGATGAGGAACTCGGTTCGAGCGCCGCCCGACCAGCCGCGCCATCCGCTCGCCCCCTCGCAACCGAGGTCGATGCCCGCGTTCGAGCCGTCGAAGCGGATGACGACCTCGAGTGAATCGGTGCCGGGCGGCACGTCGAACGGCACGTTGAGAGTGCGGTGCTCGTTCTGCGTGTCGACCGTGATGGGGATGCCACGGCGGATCGTGGTCATCTCGTCAGCCGATGCGCTGGGTCGACTGGGCATCGAAGAGCAAGGTCTTCGATGCCTGCGGCACGATCCAGCCGCGATCTCCGGGGGCCGGCTCGTGGTCCTCGGGCACGACGACCTGGAACTTGTGCCCGCCCGCGTTCACGGCGATGAGCACGCTCGCGCCGAGGTTCTCGACGACGCTCACCTCCGCCGCGATCGCACTGGGCTCATCGCTCGAGACCCAGCGCAGGTATTCGGGCCGGATGCCCCAGATGACCGCTTGCCCGTCGAGAACGAGCGATTCGGTGCCGGCCGGCACCGGCACCCGCGTCTCGCCGATGGAGATCGCGCCACCCGCGATCGTCGCCTCGACGAGGTTCATCGGATTCGAGCCGATGAAGCCGGCGACGAAGGTGTTGTTCGGCCGCTGGAACACCTCACGGGGCGTGCCGATCTGCTGGAGCTTTCCGGCCTTCATGACCGCCATGCGGTCGGCGAGCGCGAGCGCCTCGGCCTGGTCGTGCGTGACGAACACCGTCGTGACGCCGAGGTCTCGCTGCAGTTCCTTGAGGAAGGTGCGCGCCTCGAGCCGGAGCCGGGCGTCGAGGTTCGAGAGCGGCTCGTCGAGGAGCAGCACGTCCGGCCGGGTGGCGACGGCTCGGGCGAGCGCGACGCGTTGTTGCTGCCCGCCCGAGAGCTGGCCCGGACGACGCTCGATGAGGCCCTGCAACGACAGGCCGTCGCCGACCTTCTCGGCCGTCGCTCGCCGCTCGTCGCGCTTGACGTGCTTGATGCGAAGCGGGTAGGCGATGTTGTCGCCCACATCCATATGCGGGAACAGCGCGTAGTCCTGGAAGACCATCGCGACCCCGCGGGCGCCGGGCTCGGCGTTCGTGACGTCGCGGTCGCCGATGACGAGCGAACCGGCGGTGATCGCCTCGAGGCCCGCGATGGAGCGGAGCAGCGTGGTCTTGCCGCAGCCCGAGGGGCCGAGCAGTGCGAAGAACTCGCCGTCGAGGATCTCGACGTCGATCTCGTCGACGCCGCGGACGCCGCCGGGATATTCCTTGACGAGTTGAGTGGCGTTGATGCCGGCCATCAGGACTTGATACCTCCATGGAAGCGGAAACCGTAGCGACGGTTGACCACGAAATAGATGATGAGCACGGGTGCGGAGAACAGCAGCGCGAAGGTCGAGATGAGACGCAGGTCGGCCTGCCCGCTCTCGGTGTAGAAGGTGTACATGAGCACCGCGGCCGGTTGCAGGTCGGGGCTGCGGAGCAGGATGAACGGCACGAGGAAGTTGCCCCAGACCTGCACGATGGTCCAGATCGAGATGAAGGCGAGTCCCGGACGCGCGATGGGTGCGACGACGTCGCGGAGGATCCGGAACGGCCCGGCGCCGTAGAGCCTCGCCGACTCCTCGTACGACTTCGGGATCGAGTCCATGAAGTCCTTGAGGATGAAGATCACGGTCGGCAGGATGCCGCCCGCGAGCACGAGGAGTACCCCGACGTAGGAGTTGATGAGCCCGAGCTGCGTGATGATCTGGAACGTCGGCACCATGGCCGCCGTGCCCGTCACGATCGAGGAGAGCAGCAGCAGTCCGTAGAGGATGCCGTCGCGACCAGGGATACGGATGCGGCTCATCGCGTAGGCGGCGAGCGCGCCGAGCACGACGACGATCACCATCGTGCCGATGCCGAGCAGCAGCGAGTTGCCGATCGAGCGCAGCGCGTACGGGTTCTCGGCGAGACGCGCGAAGTTGTCGAGCGTCCAGTCGGGCCACGACAGCGACAGCGACGGGGTCGCGTCGAACGGTGCGAGCACGAGCCAGACCATCGGCAGGGCGAAGAGCACGCCCACGATCGTCATGATGACGGCGAAGGCGACGCGCGACAGGAAATGCCGCACGGTCGCGTTCGCCGCGACCTTCCGCACAGGGGTGGCGGTCATCGCTTGTTCCTTCCCTTCGAAACGCGCACGTAGGCGAGCGCGATGACGAGGTTGATGAGCAGCATGATGAGCGAGATCGCGGCGCCGAGGCCGAGCTGGCCGCCGGGGATCGCCGTCTCGTAGATGTACACCGAGAGGATCTCGGTCTTGCCGTTCGGTCCGCCTGCCGTCACGAGGTACGGCGTGAAGGTGTTGAACGTCCACAGCGTGATGAGCAGCGTGTTCGTGAGGATGTGCCCCTTGATGTTCGGCACGATCACGTCGCGGAGCTGCTGCCATCCCGAGGCGCCGACCATCTTGGCGCTCTCGATCTGCGATGGCGGCACCGCGCTCAGCGCCGACGAGAAGAGCTGCATCGAGAAGGCGGTGCCGACCCAGATGTTGAAGATGATGATCGACTCCATCGGGTGGTCGATCAGCCAGGCGGCGCCCTCGGTGCCGAGCAGGCCGTTGATCGTGCCCGACCGCCGGTCGAGCAGGACGAGCCAGAGGAACGAGGCGACGGATGCCGGGATGACCCAGGCCGCCAGCACGAGGCCCTCGATGAGCCCCTTGGTCCACCCGTGGATGTTGCGCACCGACCACGCGAGGCCGAAGCCGATGAGCGTCTGGCCGATGATGCCCGAGAAGAGCACGAAGATGAGCGTGAGCCAGAGGGAGTTCCAGAACGAGGGATCGGTCAGCGCCTCGACGTAGTTGTCGAAGCCGACGAACTCCGGCGACGCGGCCTGGAGGCCGGTGAGCCGGTAGTCGGTCATGCCGAGCCAGATCGTCCAGACCGCCGGGAAGAGCAGGAACAGGCCGATGATGATCAGTGCGGGTGCGACGAAGACGGTGGCCCGTGCGGTGCCGAGGCCGGCGACGTCGTCGGCCCGCCGCCGGCGGGGAGCGATCGCGCTCCCCGCCGGCGTCGTGGTGCTGGTGGTCATTCCCTAGCCGCCCGAGACCGCGTCGTCTCCGACGATGTCCTTCACCGAGTCGGCATAGGCGCTCGCGGCATCGGCCACGCTCATGCCGGAGACCACGTCGAGGGTGGCCTGCTGCAGCGCGGTCGAGACCTGCGGGTAGGCGGCGAGCGGCGGACGGTAGGCCGTGATCGGCAGCACTTCTTCGCTCACGTAGGTGAGCATCGGGTCGCCCGCGAGCATCTCGTCGTTCACGTCGGTGCGGGGCGTGATCGCCAGGGTGCCGGCGTTGCGAGCCTCGTAGGCGTCGGCCGAGTTCATGAAGGCCAGCAGCTCCCAAGCGAGTTCGGGGTGGTCGCTGTTCGGGTTGAGCACACGACCCGTGCCACCCGACATCGACACGAAGTCCTGGTCGTTGACGCCGGAGCCCGGCTTCATCGCGGGGATCTTCGTGTAGCCGACGACCTCGTCGCGGTTCGCCATCGGCGCGGTGCCGATGCCCTCTTCGGGGTTGATGACGCTCCGCCAGAAGTAATCGCCCTCGAGGAGGATGCCGATCTGGTTGGCCGCGAACAGCTGGAAGGAGGTGTCGCGCCCGGCGGCCTCCTGCTGGAGCACGGCGTCACCGAGGCCCTCGTCGACGTAGATCGTCTTGTAGAGGTCGAGCACGTCGTTCAGGCCGTCGGTGTCGCCGACCCACTTGTCGTCTTCGTAGACCTGTTCGCCCGTGCCGACGAGCATCGGCAGCAGGCCCTGCATCGTCGTCGCCTCGCCCATCGCGGTGCCCGCGTTGAGCTGGATCGGCGTGACGCCGTCGAGCTGCTTCAGCTCGCGAGCGGCGTCGAGCACGTCGTCCCAACTCTCGGGCTGCCAGTCGGCCGGAAGACCCGCCTGTTCGAAGAGGTCCTTGTTGAAGTAGAGCACGCGGCCGTCGGCACCCTGCGGCACGCCGTAGCGCTCCTCGTCGAACGAGAGCGCACTCTGCACGGCCTCGGGAATCTGCTCCCAGCCCTCCCAGCTGTCGACGGAATCTCCGCCGACCTCGGCGAGCGGCTTGATGTAGCCGGCCTCGGCGAACTCGCCGACCCAGATGCCGTCCATGCCGATGATGTCGGCGCCCTCGCCCGACTGCAGGTCGAGGGCGATCTTCGTCTTGTAGTTCTCGTCGTCGACGCCCTGGGGCTCGAATTCGACGGTCACGTCCTTGCCGTCTTCCTCCATCGCGGCCTCGAACTCAGGGATGACCCAGTCCGCGATCCAGTCGGCCTCGGCGGCGTTCTTGCCGCCGGTGATGGCGTTGGCGGTGATCGTGAGGGTCACGGGGCCCGTGTCCTCCGATGCCTCTGGTGCTTCGCCGGAGCAACCGGCGAAGACGAGTGCGCCGGCGGTCGCGACGGCGAATGCCGTCAGTGCCCTGCGCTTGCCGTGATTGATCATCTTCGACCTCTCTCTCGATGCCCCCGCCGAGCCTCGGCGGGGGTGCTGCTGGTGGTGCTCTCTTGGTGCGGTGGTCAGGCCCGCCGGTCGCCGGCGGCGCCTGCCTCCGTCGACCCGTCGAGCGGTGAGCCGATCGAATCGGCGAGGGCGCGGAGCATCCGCTGGCCGACGACGATGTCGGCGACCCCCTCTGCGACCGATGGGCCTGGCTCCGGATGCCCCGCGGCGAGTGCCGCGAACGATCGGAGCTCCTGCTCGAACGCCTCCTCCTGCATCCACCGCGTCTCGGAGCGCCGCGACCCAAGGGGTTCGGCGTTCTCGACGACGGTGAGCACCGTGGGGACGTTGAGCACGTAGGGCACCGCGAAGGTGAGGGCGATGGAGCCCGTCTCGTGGTGGAAGGTGACGGTCTCGCGGTACTCGGGGTAGCGCGGGATGAAGTGCCAGTCGATCGACCACGGCACCTCGGTGCGCTCGGCGAGGAAGCCGCCGAGGCTGAGCGAGCCGGGGAATGCCGGGCCGGTATGGCGGGCACGGTCGACCGTGCCGATGCCGCCCACGAGGGATCGAAGGAGCCCGATGTCGTGCACGATCGAGCCGAGCACGACGTTCGTGTAGAGCTTCGGAAGCGGCTCGGCGGCGTCTCCGATCGCGGTCGCGACTGTCGCGTCGGTCGCGGCGATGAGCGTGGCGAGGGTGTCGGCCGGCACGTCGGTCGGCGGGGCCGCGAGGTTCGCGAAGGCGAGCTGCGCACCGTCGGCGGGGTGCAGCACCTCGACCGTCACGGCCCGGATGTCGACCTCTGCGAGCAGGGCCCTGGCCATGGCGGACGCCGGGTCGTGCTCCTTCATGTAGCCCACCCGCACCCAGTCGGCGAGCTCGATGCCGTGCGCCGCCGCGAGATCGCGGAGCGCGTCGGTCTCGGCGAGCGAGAAGGCGAGCGGCTTCTCGGCGAGCACCCGGATTCCGGCAGCGACGAGGCGCGCGACATCCGGTGCATGCGAGCCCGCGGTCGCGAGGATTGCGCCGTCGAGGTGCAATTCGCCGGCGGCGACCGCCGCGATGAGCGCCTCGACCGAGGTGAAGGGGGCGACGCCGGCGCCGGATGCCTCGGCGACCTCTTGTGCGCGCGACGCCGAGAGGTCGACGACGGCGACGAGCTCGACGAGGTCGTGGTTGCGCCGGATGAGCGGCAGGTGCACGCTCTGGCTGATCGCGCCGAGGCCGATGACCGCGAGCCGCACGCGCTCGCGGGGACGCCCGGTCTCGTCGCCGGCGACCGGAACGGGCTGCTCGTCGAAGCCGGTCATGCGAACCACCGCCGCAGGCGCTCGCGGTTCGCGATCTGATCGGCGCGCGCCCGCGCGACGTCATCGGCGTCCTGCAGGATGACGTCCTGCTCGACGACGATCCAGCCGTCGTAACCCGAGCCGACGATCGTGTCGACGATCCGGTCGACCTCGAGGTCGCCTTCGCCGAGCGCGACGAAGACGCGTCGCTCCCAGATGTCGCGCATGGGGTCGGTCGAGCCCGCCGCCGCGGCGAGCACCGAGCGGTCGGCGTCCTTCAGGTGCACGTGATTGATGCGCTCGGCCCAACGCGGGAAGTCGGTGACGGGGTCGCCGCCGCCGACGAGCAGGTGCCCGGTGTCGAACGTCAGGTCCACATCGGTGTCGGCGAGGAACCGATCGATCTCGCGCGGCGTCTCGATGTAGGTGCTCGCGTGGTGGTGGAAGGTCGGCTCGAGACCGGCCGCGCGAGTCAGGGCGGCGGCTCGCTGCACGCGTGCGGTGAAGACCGCCCATCGCGTGTCGTCGAGCTCGAGCTCGGGGGCTCCGCCGGGATGCGCCTTCCGCTCGGGTGATCCCGAGTCGGCGAGGGTCGGCTTCGGCGCGCGGTCAGGGGCGACTGCCGCTGCCGCGGCGAACAGCTCGAGCGTCGGGGCGAGCCCGGCGAATGCTCGCTCGAAGTCGTCGTCGGTGCCCGCGAAGGGCAGGTCGACCCAGCCGCCGGCGAGCGCGAGGCCGTGGCGCTCGAGGAGTCGGGGCAATCCGAGCCGATCACCGAACAGGCCGACCGGGCCGAGATCGATGCCCTCGTAGCCCGCCTCGGCCACCCACGTCGCCAGCTGCTCTCCATCGGGCAGCGGCACGACGTCGGGGCGGGAAAGTTCGAAGACGCCATAACTGACCGGCGCGTTCGCAGTTCGGATCACCGAGAGTCCTCTCAACCGTTGGGACGCTCCTGTGCGCCTCCACGGTCAAGCGTAACTAAGTTCGGACATACTCACAACAGCACGTGAATGGTCGATTTGCTCGATGCTGCAGCACGCCGGGGCATCCGCTCACTGGTCTCGCCTCGTCACCCGAGGCGTTCGGTCAGGTGCACGGTGACCTCGTCGCCGTCGGTCTTGCCGATCGAGCGGCGCAGTTCGGCGGCGACCGGCAGCTTGTGGGTGCCGTCGCCGAGCGCCATGAACGAGCTGCGGAACTCGACCCCGTCGACCGTGCCGGCGACCTTGACGAGTCCGCGGGTGCCGAAGATGGCGGCCGAGTCGGGCAGCTTCACGCACGTCCACGTGTCTCCGGGCTGCGCCTTGCCGAGCACGGCGGTGAAGGTGATGTCGAGCGGGCCTGCCTTGCTGGTCATGATCGCCCCTTCTCTCTCGGTTTCAGACGAAACAGTTCTCGGTTCAGACGAACAGGCCGACGATGACGCCGACGAGCACGAGCTTCAGCAGCCAGTCGCCGGCGTGGAGCGCGGCGGTCGACACCGGCACCTTCTCCCATTGCACCGAGCCGGCGAGCAGCACGAGCGGCAGCGCGAAGAGCGAGAGGCCGAGCAGCACCCCCGCCCACGCGCCCGACCAGCCGGCGGCGATCATCAGGCCCGCGATGAGACCGGCGACGATGGCGCTGCGCACGAGTTCGAGCAGGATCTGCCACGGCTTCGGGCGTTCGTCGCGGGCGGTGCCGCGTTCGGCGGAGGCCGGCGGGGCCTTCGGCGCCACGATGTAGTACACGGAGCTGAGGATGAAGGCAGCCACCGCCGCGATCGCGATTCCGAGGAAGACCATCTTCCGACCCTTCAAGTTTAGTACTGCCGGGTTCTTTAGTTACACGGTAGGCGCCATGTAAAGTACTGTCAAGTACTAAATCGGAGGGTCATGGCCACGAGTGAAACACGCCGCCTCGGTCGGCCGCGTGGCACGGCCGGTGCCGCACTGCTCGACATCGCGAGGGCGCAGTTCCTCTCGAACGGCTTCGCGGGCACGACCATGGACTCGGTCGCGTCGGCCGCACGCATCTCGAAAGCCTCCCTCTACCGCGACTACCCGTCGAAGAACGAGCTGTTCGCAGCGGTGGTCGCCGACTGGGTCGAGCGCGGACGCGATGCGATGAAGCCGCACACCGACGCCCTCTCGACCGCCGACGAGCCAATCGCACAGTTGCGACAGCTCGCGGGTGTGCTGCAGCGCGGCGTGCTGTCTCCGGCGGTGCTGCAGATGCGCACCCTGGTGGCGGCCGAGGCCGCCCGCTTCCCCGCCATCGCCTCCGACTACGTCGAGCGCAGCTGGGAACGCAACATCACCGCCCTCGCGAACGCGTTCTCGGTGCTGACCCAGCGAGGCGTGCTGCACGCCGAGCCGGCGCACATCGCCGCAGAGCAGTTCACATGGCTGGTGATCGCCGTTCCGCTCAATCGACTCACGCTCGAGGGAACCGCTCGGCCGTACGACGACGCCGAGCTCGATCGCATCGCCGACGAGGCGGTGTCGACGTTCCTCGCGCGCTTCGGGCGGGAACCAGTTCGCTGACCCGTACGGCGCGCTCGGCGCGCGGCCGACTCAGACGCTGACGAGCGGTGCGGCGATCGCCTCGAGCGCGCCCGGCACCAAGCGGAAGTACGCCCACGTGCCGCGTTTCGTGCGCGAGAGGATGCCGGCCTCGGTCAGGATCTTCAGGTGGTGCGACACCGTCGGCTGGCTGAGCCCGACCGGCTCGGTGAGGTCGCACACGCACGCCTCCTGACCCTCGGATGCCGCGACGATCGAGACGAGCCGCAGGCGCACCGGGTCGGCGAGGGCTTTGAGCTTTCGAGCGAACACGTCGGCCTCGGGCGCCGTGATGGCCTCGCGAGTGAGCGGGCCGCAGCACGCCGCGGGCGCGGCGCCGGCGGCAGCGACGGCCTCCGCCTCGGCGGCGTCACGCGAGAGGAGGGGCAGCTCGATCATGGTCACGAGCACCACTCTACCCGTATATTGACATCTGTCGATATAGTCGCCACACTCGCTATATCGACAACCTTCAATGAATGAGAGACACGGATGACCCTCATCGACCTCACCGCCCCGACCACCACAGCTCCCTCACGGCTTCGGGGCCTGCCCGTCGCCATCGTCGGCGCCGGGCCGATCGGCCTCGCGGCCGCGGCGAACCTCTCCGAACGCGGCATCGACTTCGTGCTGCTCGAGGCCGGCGACCGCATCGGCGCGAGCGTCGTGCAATGGGGGCACACCCGCTTGTTCTCCCCCTGGAAGCACCTCGTCGATCCCGCCGCTGCACGCCTGCTCTCCGAGACGGGCTGGACCCCGCCTCCCGCCGATTCGCTGCCCACGGGCGCCGAGCTGGTCGAGCAGTTCCTCGCACCACTGGCTGCACTGCCGGCCATCGCCGGGCGCACACGCCTCGGCGTCGACGTCACCGACGTCACCCGCGAGGGCATGGACCGCACCCGCACCACTGGCCGGGCCCAGACGCCGTTCCTGCTGCGCGTGCGCACCGCCGACGGCGTCGAAGAGCTCACCGCCCGTGCCGTGATCGACGCCTCGGGCACCTACCTCACCCCGAACAGCCTCGGCTCCTCGGGGCTCGACCCGCTCGGGCTGCCCGAGGTCGCCGACCTCGTCAGCCACGCGCTGCCCGACGTCCTCGGTCGCGAGCGCGCCGCGTTCGCCGGCCGGCACACCGTCGTCGTCGGCGCCGGGCACTCGGCCGCCAACACGCTGCTGAAGCTCGCGACCCTGGCCGAACAGGAGCCCGGCACGCGCATCACCTGGGTCATCCGCAACGCCACGGCAGCACGGGTCACGACGTCGCCCGACGACGAACTCGCGGCGCGGGCGTCGATCGGGGCGCGTGTCGACGCGCTCGTCGACGCCGGCCGCATCGAGCTCGTCGACCGGTTCGAGATCGTGAGGCTCGCGCGCGGGTCTCGAGACGCGTCCTCCTCCGTCGGGCGCCCCTCGACCAACGCGGACGACGAGGCATCCGTCGCCCGCATCACCGGCCGTCGCGGCGACGGGCTCGAGACGATCTCGGCCGACCGCATCGTGAACGCGACGGGCTTCCGCCCGAACCTCGACATGCTCCGCGAGATCCGCCTCGAGCTCGACGACATCGTCGAGGCTCCCCGGCGACTCGCCCCGCTCATCGACCCGAACGTACACTCGTGCGGCACCGTCGAGCCGCACGGCTTCGCCGAGCTCACCCAGCCAGAGCGCGACTTCTTCATCGTGGGCATGAAGAGCTACGGGCGCGCGCCGACCTTCCTGCTCGCGACCGGGTACGAGCAGGTGCGCTCGGTGTCGGCGTGGCTCGCCGGCGACGCGGCGGCCGCCCGCAACGTCGAGCTCGTGCTGCCGGCCACGGGCGTGTGCTCGACCGGTGCGCCCGCCACGGCGGGAGCGGCGAACGAGACCAACGGGAGCTGCTGCAGCTGATCGCAGCCGATCATCCCCTGCGCCTCACTCGTCGCGCCATCACCGCAGGCCGAGCATGCCTCGGCCGCGCATAGACTTCGATCTATGGATGGCGCGGCGAGCGGTTCTTCGATCGACAACGGTGCGGCGCGCGACATCCGTCTGCTCACCGATCCGACGCGTCTGCGCATTCTCGGCGTGATGCGCGAGAGTCCAGAGGGGCGCGCGCTCGTCGGGCGGCTCGCGATCGAACTCGGGCTCACCCAGCCGACCGTCAGCCACCACGTGAAGACCCTGTTCGACGCCGGCGTGCTCGAGCGCTTCCCCGAGGGGCGCCAGGTCTGGTACTCGATCGCGCCGGGCGCGTCCGACCGGGTCGACGAGCTATTGCAGACGGATGCCGCGAGCCACGCCTCCGACGAGGTGCTCGCGCGCGTGGCATCCGACCTCGCCGACCGCTTCGCCGGGGTGTTCTCACCCGAGACGGTCGGGCGGTACGTGCGTGAGAGCCATGACCTCCTCGTCGAGCGCTCGCGCATCACGCGATATCTGCCGTCGCTCACGTCGCGGTTCGCCGCCGAGCGGCTCGAGGCGCTCGCGATGCAGCAGTCCGAGACGGGCGGCGGCCCGCCCGAGGTGCTCTTCGTCTGCGTGCAGAATGCCGGGCGATCGCAGATCGCCGCCGCGATGCTGCGGCACCTGGCCGGCGACCGCGTGCGCGTGCGATCAGCGGGTTCCGAGCCGGCGAGCGCCGTGAAGTCGACGATCGTCGCGGCGCTCGACGAGATCGGCGTGCCGATCGGCGGCGAGTTCCCGAAGCCGCTCACCGACGAGGTCGTGCGCGCCGCCGACATCGTGATCACGATGGGATGCGGCGACGCCTGCCCGGTCTACCCGGGTCGTCGATACCTCGACTGGGAGCTCGACGACCCGGCCGGGCTGCCGATCGCCCGAGTGCGCGAGATCCGCGACGAGATCGAGGGTCGCGTGCGCGGGCTGCTGGGCGAACTCGGCGTGAACGCCGGCTGACCCGAGCGATCGACGTCAGCGCGGCGCAGGGGCCAGATCGACGTCATCGCGAGCTGTGACGTCCGGCGCCGACGCGCGCGGGTGCGCCGCGTCTTCGTGCGCCGAACGCGGGAACAGCCACAGCACGACGGCCCATCCGAGGCATCCGCCGATCACCTGCGCCACCATGAACCCGGGCACCGACGTCGGGGCGATACCGGCGAAGGTGTCGGTGAACATGCGCGCGACGGTGATCGCGGGATTCGCGAAGCTCGACGAGCTCGTGAAGAAGTACGCTGCACCGATGTAGGCGCCGACGGCCGGGGCGACGGCCCGCGCCCGGCCGGTTCGCACCAACGCGAAGATGAGCACGACGAGCCCCGCTGTTGCGACGACCTCCGAGAGGAGATGGCCCGGAGTGATCCGCTCGGTGGTGCTCGACTGCACGGCCGGCAGGTCGTACATCAGGTTGGCGAGCGCGACTCCGGCGACGCACCCGGCGAACTGCGCCGGGAGGTAGCCGATCAGGTCGCGCCAGGGACGTCCGCCGAGCGCAGCGTCGACGAGCGAGACGATCGGATTGAACTGCGCACCCGAGAGCGGGGCGAAGATCATGATGAGCACGCCGAGACCGAGTGTCGTCGCGACGGCGTTCTCGAGGAGCTGCAGCCCGGTGTCGGTCGGCGACAGGCGCTGCGCGGCGATGCCCGAGCCCACCACGACGGTGGCGAGCAGGCCGCTTCCGACGAATTCTCCGGCGAGCGCCCGCGAGTCGATTCCCTGCATCATGACGTCCATCCCGTTCGATCGCCGTGTCGGCCGGAATCGACCGCGACGATAGACTAACCCATAGACGCTCATCTATGATTGGCGTGACCGAAGGAGAAACACATGTCCGCGAAGCCCACCGTCCTCTTCGTCTGCGTGCACAACGCCGGCCGCTCCCAGATCGCCGCCGGCTACCTGCAGGCCCTCGCCGGCAACCGCGTCGAGGTGCTCTCCGCCGGCTCCGAGCCGAAGGACCAGATCAATCCGGTCGCGATCGCCGCGATGGCGGAAGAGGGCATCGACATCGCCGGCAACACGCCGAAGGTCCTCACCGTCGAGGCCGTGAAGGAATCCGACGTCGTGATCACGATGGGCTGCGGCGACGCCTGCCCCATCTTCCCCGGCAAGCGCTACGAGGACTGGGAGCTCGAAGATCCGGCCGGCAAGGACATCGAGACAGTGCGACGAGTGCGCGACGACATCCGCGGCCGCGTCGAGGCGCTCATCGCCGAGATCGCCCCGGCCGCATAGCCATGACCGGCCTCGACACCGCCGGGCGACGGGGCCTGCCCGGTCTCAGCTATCCCGAGCGCTACCTGCACGATCTCTCCCTCGAGCTGACCGAGCGGTACGAGGGCACCTTCGGCGCCGAGACCGTCGAGCGGTACGTGCTGGAGTCGTACACGGCCCTGCTCCGAACGGCGACCGTCCAGGCGCACCTCGCCACTCGCGTCAGGCGCTTCGCCGCCGACCGGTTGACCGCACTGGCCCAGGCGAAGGGCGCCATCACGCAGGAGGTGCCCGAAGTGCTCTTCGTCTGCGAGCAGAACGCCGGGAGATCGCAGATGGCGGCCGTGCTCACGCACAGCATCGCCGGCGACCGCGTGCACGTGCGGTCAGCAGGCTCGATGCCGTCGGCGGAGCTCAACCCCGCGGTGGTGACCGCCCTCGAAGAACTCGGGCTCGACGTGAGCCGGGAGTTCCCGAAGCCGCTCACCGACGACGTCGTGCAGGCCGCCGATGTCGTCGTCACCATGGGCTGCGGCGACGCGTGCCCGATCTACCCGGGCAAGCGGTACCTCGACTGGACGCTCGACGACCCCGAGCGACTGACACTCGACGAGGTGCGCCGCGTCCGTGACGAGATACGCACCCGTATCGAAGAGTTGTTGCAGACCCTGGAGGGTTCCACCGCATGAGTGACCAGACCATCGAGAACGTCGTCGTCGTCGGCGCAGGCCCTTCGGGCTACACCGCGGCGCTCTACCTCGCCCGAGCGGGCCTCGCGCCCGTCGTGCTCGCCAGCTCGGTCGAGGCAGGTGGGGCCCTCGTCACGACGACGGCCGTCGAGAACTACCCCGGCTTCGCCGAGGGCATCATGGGACCCGACCTGATGGACCAGATGCGGCTGCAGGCCGAGCGCTTCGGTGCCCGCATCGTCTACGACGACGCCACCGAGGTCGAACTCACCGGCACGGTGAAGACGATCCGCACCATCAACGGCGTCGAGTACCGGGCGCACGCCGTCGTGCTCGCCACGGGTTCCGCCCACCGCAAGCTCGGCGTGGAGGGTGAAGAGCGACTCACCGGCCGCGGCGTCTCGTGGTGCGCCACGTGCGACGGCTTCTTCTTCAAGGGCAAGGACATCGCGGTCGTCGGCGGCGGCGACTCGGCGCTCGAAGAGGCGATGTTCCTCACCCGCTTCGCCGACTCGGTGACCCTCGTTCACCGTCGGGACTCGCTGCGCGCGTCGCGCATCATGCAGGAGCGCGCCTTCGCGAACCCGAAGATCCGCCCGTACTGGAACGCGGAGGTGATCGCCGTCGAGGGCGACGACGGACTCGAACGCCTCCGTCTTCGCGACACGACGACCGGTGCGGAGGCAGCGCTGGACGCGACCGGCCTCTTCATCGCGATCGGCCACGACCCGCGCAGCGAGCTCGTCGCCGGTCAGGTCGAACTCGACGATGACGGTTACGTGCAGGTGCAGCATCCGTCAACCCGGACGAATCTCGAGGGGGTGTTCGCGTGCGGCGACCTCGTCGACCGGCACTACAGGCAGGCCATCACGGCCGCCGGCACCGGCTGCGCCGCAGGCGTCGACGCCGAGCACTACCTCGCGTTGCGCGGGCTGGCCGATACGCCCGCCGGCCAGGCGGTGATCACGCCCAAGGCACCCGATGACACGGATGCCATCGAGGCCGCCGCCTAGCTCGCGCGCGCCGTGAACATCGCGACGAGCGCGAGTCCCGCCATGACCGCCGTCATCGCGGCGTAGGAGCCGACGCCCGCGGCGACGGCCGGCCCGATCGCGGGGGCGAGGGCCATCGCGATCGTGATCGGCGCGGCGAAGGCGCCGTTGATCGCACCGTAGTTGCGCGTGCCCCAGCGGTCGGCGACCGCCGACGCCTGCACGAGCGTGTACGCACCGCGCACGGCGCCGGCGACGATGCCGATCGCGATGAGCAGCCAGATCGGGCCGGGCACGAGTGCAAGTGCGGCGAGCGAGATCGCGGCGAGCGCGCAGACGATCGCGACCGGCACCCAGGGTCGCGCACCGCGCGGCAGCACGAGGAACAGCAGTCGGCCGATCACCTGCCCGGCGCCGATCAGACCGAGCGCGAGCGCCGCGAACTCGAAGGTCAGTCCCTTCTCCATGTAGAGCGGCACGGCCGCGAGCGTCGTGCTCATGAGGGCCACGCTGACCGCGATCATCGTGATCTCGAGCATCCAGAACCGGCGTGTGCGCAGCACCGACGAGACGGTGTGCGCGTGCTCGTGGTGCTCGGCGGGCCGATGCGGCCAGCGTCGCTCGAGCGACAGCAGGTGCAGCGGCACCGTCACCACGGCGAGCACCACGGCGAGCACGAGGAACGTCGCCCGCCAGTCGAGCACCGACAGCAGGCCGGCGACGATCGGGGCGAAGATCGTCGAGGCGAGTCCGCCCGCAAGGGTCAGGATCGTCATCGGAAGCTGGCGTCGTTCGCCGTAGCGCCGGGTGATCACGGTGAACGCGGCCTGGTAGAGCACGGCCGACTGCGCGATGCCGCACACGACCCACGCCGCGGCGAAGACGAAGAGATCGGGCGCCGACGCCACGCCCGCGAATCCGATCGCGCCGACGAGGGATCCGAGACTCATGACCGTGCGTGGCCCGCGGTCGTCGAGCAGCCGCCCGACGAGCACACCAGCGAGCGCCGACACCACGAGCCCGGCCGAGAACGCGGCCGTGATCGCGATGAGCGACCACCCCGTCTCGCGCGCCACCTCGGGCGCCGCGACGATCATCGCGTAATAGAGGATGCCCCAGCTGACGACCTGCCCGATCGACAGCGCGGCCAGCCGGAGCCCCTGCCGACGCTTCGGCACGAACTGCGCTTCGAGTGGGCCGTCCGGCACGGGCGACGCTTCGACGTCGTCGAGGCGGTCGGTTCGGCTCATCCCTCTCACGCTACCGCGGGGCGCGCACGACCGCTCGCGCTTGCCGTGAACCCTCGATGAACGTTCGAGGTTCGAGTGCCCGCGCCTCAGCCCGCGAAGCCGCGGAACGGGTCGTTCGCCTCGGCACGTCGTGCCCGCTCGGCGTCGGCAGCGGCCACGCCGCGGTCGAGGTCGGCCAGCAGGTCGTGGATGCGATCGTCGCGCTCGGCCTCGTAGGTCTCGTCGACCTCGATCTCGGGCCACTCGCCCCACTCGCGATCGAGGCGCGTCTCGATCGCACCCGAGACCTCCTCCCACGCCTCCTCGCGAGCTCGTTCGGCGAACGCGCTGAGGTATTCGGGGTCGTTGCGGCGCTCCCACAGTTCTTTCGCCACCGCGGCGTAGACCTGCTCGCGCCGGCGGAGGTTCGCGGCATCCGCCCGCCGGTAGTCGTGCTCGTGCGCCGACCGGCCGTCGCGTTTCGCAGCGGCGGAACGCGCCTCGCTGGTGAGCTCGGCGACCTCGTCGGCCTCCTGCACGAGTTCGTAGAGCACCTCGCGTGCGGCCGCTGCTGCACGCTCGGGCGCGAACGGCTCTTCGCCGCGCAGCGCCTCGACGATCATGCGGTTGCGGAGCGCCATGCGGCCGGCCGACTCGGCGACGAGCATGCCTTCGGCGAGCATCTCGTCGAACGTGGGCGTCGGCGCCTCGGGCAGTGCGGTGCGGTCGAACGGCTTGAACCGTTTTCGCTCGCGCTTCCGCCACAGGCGCATGCCGATCGACCTCCGAACGTCGGTGTCCGCCGCCATTCGGCGTCGGAAATCGAGCCTATCGCGGCCCCCTGTCGCGTCGGTGGTCGCGGTTAGCCTTTCCGATATGAACCGAGCGGATGCCTCAGGGCGGGCGTGCAGCATCCGCCTCGACGGCGGCCCGTGCGAGGCGCCGGTCGAGGCGGGTGCACCCCTCGACCTCTGCACACGGCACCTACTCGAGGCTTACGACTGGGTGGCGCGCGACGCCGGCGTGACCGACCTGCTCCCCGGGCCCTGCCTCGTCTGCGGCTCGAGGCTCGGGATCGTCTACCCGTCGGGCCGCATCTGCGCGATCTGCGAGTGGCGCTTCGGCGACGCGCCCGACCACGGGCTGGCCGACCCCCGAGTCGACGTCGTCTACTACCTCGGCTATCGCGACCAGATCAAGATCGGCACGTCGGGCAACCCGCGCGTGCGGTTCGCGAGCCTGCCGCACGACGAGGTGCTCGCGTTCGAACTCGGCGACCGCACGGTCGAGCAGCGCCGTCACGCGCAGTTCGCGAGGCACCGGTTCGCGGGCACCGAGTGGTTCGGCGTGCACGACGAACTGCTCGCCCACATCGCCGAGTTGCGACTCGGCGTCGCCGACCCCTGGGCGCAGTACGACCGCTGGGTGAGCCGGCGACTGGCGGCCCAGAGCTAGCCGAGCGGATGCCTCGGCGCGAGCCGGCATCGCCGGCATGTCGAGTGATCAGGGCAGCGTGGGCCGCCGGCTCGAGCGTGACGAGCGATCAGCGCGGCGCCGTCACGAGCGGTCGCCTCCGCGTGCCCGCGCCCGCACCCTGGCGACGACCGCCCACAGGAGCAGGAGCACTCCGATTCCAGTGGCGAGCGCCGCGCCGATGATCACAGCCGACTGCCATGCGGCATCCGCTGTTCCATCGCCCTCGGCCGGAGTGTTGCGCGGGGTGAACGCGTAGATGCCGATGCCGATGAGCCCGATGACGGTGAGCACCACGCCGAACGTCAGGTAGAGGCCGACGCGCGTGGGATCGGTCTCGATCGCGTCGTCCATGCGGCGCTTCGCCTCGTCGGGTCGCCGGTTCGGTCGCGCACTGTGGTCTGCACCGCGGTCTGCACTGTGATCTGCACTGCGGCGGGGTGCTTCGTCCATGTGACGAAGCTAGGTCGCGCCTGCGGGTGCCGACAGGGGGTTGACGTCGGGGATCGAGGATGGATGAGCGGTGCGTTCGGTTACGCGCCGCGGCGCGCTGACGCGACGTGGGTGCGACGTGCCACGATCGCGGCGTGCGGGCGGCGCCCGTCATCGCAGCGCGTGTGCACCTCTTCGACCACGAACCCCGCAGCCTCGAGCCGCTCGGACATCGCGGACGGCGGCCAGAAGTAGGCGGTCACGACCTTGTGCGGAAAGGGCTCGACGCTCGCGCCGTCGAAGAAGCCGACCAGCAGGCTCCCGCCGGGCGCGATGCACCGTGCGAACTCGTCGAGGGCCGCCGGCACCCGCTCGGGCTCGAGGTGGATGAGCGAGTACCACGCGAGGATTCCGCCGACCCCGGCATCGGGGACGCCGAGGTCGTCGAACGACGCCACCCTGAACGGAACCCCGGGAAACCGCTCCGATGCGCGGGCCACGAACGCGGGAGTGAGGTCGACGCCTTCGACCTCACGGCCGAGCCGTCAGAGGTGATCGGTCCAGTGCCCCGGCCCGCACCCGGCGTCGAGCACCAGCCCCTCGAGGGGTTCGGCCCATCGGGTGATGAGTTCGCGGTCGAGTTCGTGCGTATCGGCGACCGAGCCGAGCACCGAGATGTACTCCTCGGCTCGCTCGGTGTAGGCCGCCCGCACCTCGGCCATCGACAGGTCACTCGCCCCGTTCGGACGCGTCGTGAACCCCGCAGTCACCGTGGTCGTCGCCGTCGTCGTCTCGCCACCGACTACCAGGGCGACGGGCGGTCGTTGTCGCGCTGCCCGTCGTCGGGCAGGTGCGGCAGCTCGGAGCCGCCGGCGCGGATGCACAGCCAGCGCAGCTGCTCGGACCCGTCGGGAGCGCAGCGCCAGGTGCGCCAGACCCCTTGGCCTACGCGCACGACGCTGCCCGGGCCCACGTCGACGACCTCGTCGTCGAGACCCATCTGCCCGCGACCGCCGAGGAACACGTAGAGCTCCTCGACGCGCGAATGCGTGTGCCAGTAACCGGCCTCTTCACCCGGTTCGAGGGCGTTCGCGGTCATGCCGATGTACTGCATCGTCAGGTCGTGGTCGACGACCCGTCGCCCGTCGCGCGAACTCTCGGGGCGGAAGCCGCCGAAGTGCTCCCGCCACTCGTCGAGGCCGCCGATCTCCAGCACTTCGTAGTCGCTCACCTCGCCAGCGTAACGGCCGGCTCCGACACGTGGTCAGGGGCAGTGCAGTTGCGTGCGCTCGAAGGAGCGGTCGATGGTGTGACTCGACATCGGCGCACCGCAGAGCGGGCAGGCGGGAGGCGCGGCCGGCGCCGGCTCGTCGTCGTACGGGCCGAGCGGCGGCGGACCGATGTACGGCAGCAGCTTGGCGTTCAGCCGGTCGATGAAGCCGGCGTAGCCGCGCTGGGCCCCGGGTGGCGTTTCCCGCTTTCTTCGTGTCACAATCATTAGTGTACTAATGATTTGCCTCCCCGTCATACTGGAAGCCCATGAACGCCAGCAGCGCACTCCCTGAGACCGTCGATGAGACGGATGCCGCGACATCCGCCGCGCCGCCCGACGCCGACGACCTGCTCGCCCTCGAGAACCAGGTCTGCTTCGCCCTCGCCGTCGCGGCGCGCGGCGTGATCGGCGTCTACCGGCCGATCCTCGAGCCGCTCGGCCTCACGCACCCGCAGTACCTCGTCATGCTCGCCCTCTGGCAGCGGAGCCCGCGCACGGTGCGCGACCTCGGCGAGGCGCTGCAGCTCGAGCCGGCGACCCTGTCACCGCTGCTCAAGCGGCTCGAGGCGCAGGGCTACCTCACCCGCGAGCGCAGCACCCGTGACGAGCGCGCCCTCGACGTCGCGCTGACGCCGGCCGGGCGGGCGCTGCGCGAACGGGCGCTCGCCATTCCGCCGCAGGTCGTCGACCGGCTCGGCATGAGCCTCGACGAACTCGGCCGCCTCCGCGACCGGCTCACCGAGGTCATCGCGGCCGTGCAGCAGGGCTGATCCGAACTGAGCGGGCGAGCACCGCAACGCTCACGCCTCGGGATCGAACCCCGCGACGCTCCCGTCGGCGGACGCGTACTTCACGATGAGGCTCGCGTCCTTGCCGCCGAGACCTTCGGCGATCAATCGCTCGAACTGCTCGAGCGCGATGCGCGACGCCGGCATCGGCAGCCCGGCCGCTTCGCCGGCGGCGAGCGCGAACGAGAGGTCCTTCTGGGAGAGCTCGGCCGAGAAGGTCGCGTCGAAGTTGCGGTTCGCCGGACTCGTCGGCACCACGCCGGGCGCCGGATACCAGGTGCGCAGCGGCCACGACTCCCCCGACGAGACCGACGCGACCTCGAAGAACTTCGCCGGATCGAGTCCGAGCTCGGCGGCGAGCTGCGAGCCCTCGGCCACCCCGAGCAGTGAGACGAAGAGCATCAAGTTGTTCGCGAGCTTCGCGGCGATGCCCATCGTCGGGCCGCCGAGGTCGAAGACGTGCGCGGCGAGCGGCTCGACGAGCTCCGTGGCCTCGGCGACATCCGCCGGCTCACCGCCGAGCATGAAGGTGAGGGTCGCCGCCTCCGCGCCAGCGATGCCGCCCGAGACGGGCGAGTCGACGAACCTGAACCCGCGCTCGACGGATGCCTCGTGGCAGAACCTCGACGTCGCGACATCGACGGTCGAGGTGTCGAGCAGGAGCGCCGATGCCGGTGCCGCCGCCCACACTCCGTCTTCGCCGCCGTAGACCTCGCGCACGTGTTCGCTGCGCGGCAGCGAGGTGAAGACGGCGTCGACCTCGCGCACCGCCTCCTCGACGGTCGCGACGACGCGCACCCCGCGCTCGGCGGCAGCGGTGCGGGCGGCGGGCACCGGGTCGACGCCTCGCACGACGTGCCCGGCCGCGACGAGGTTGCCCGCCATCGGTCCGCCCATGTGTCCCAGACCGATCCACGCGATGGTGGCCATGGTTCCTCCCGACGCCGTCGACGCGAAGCACGCTCTCGCGTCAACGATACGTTCGGGGTCTTCGCCCGGCAATGATCGCGAGCATGCGGACAGGGAGCGGGCACCCGTGTCGGGGTACCCGCTCCCTGGTCGCGAGACCGCCGGTCAGGCGTCGGTCGCGGAGGCGAGCGGAGCGCCCGCGGCATCCGCGCGCTTGGCCTCGCCCTTCGCCGCCCGCTTCGTCTCGCGCCGCTCGCGGCGACCCTCGACGAGCAGGTACAGCACGGGCACGAGCACGAGCGTCAGCAGGGTCGACGAGATGAGCCCGCCGATCACGACGATCGCGAGGTCCTGCGAGATGAACCCGCTCGACCCGGTGACGCCGAACGCCATCGGCATGAGGGCGAAGATCGTCGCGAGCGCCGTCATGAGAATGGGGCGCAGACGCTGGCGGGCACCGTTGAAGACGGCATCGGCCACCTTCTGACCCTGCGCCCGGTACTGGTTCACGAGGTCGATGAGCACGATCGCATTCGTCACGACGATGCCGATCAGCATGAGCATGCCGATGAGCGCCGAGATGCCGAGCGGGCGGCCGGTCGCGAGCAGCAGCGCGATGGCGCCCGTCGCCGCGAACGGAATCGACACGAGCAGGATCAGGGGCTGGCGCAGCGACCGGAACGTCGCGACGAGCAGCATGAACACGATCGCGATCGCCACGAGCATCGCGAGGCCGAGCTGCTCGAACGACTCGGTCTGCGTCTCGGCGAGTCCGCCGATCTCGGCCGTGACGCCCTGCGGCAGCTCGAGCTCGGCGAGCTCCTCCTGCACCGACGCCGTCACGGCGCCCAGCTCCCCCTCATCGGGCGTGATCGAGATCGTGGCCACGAGGTCGCCCGACTGGCGGGCGATCGAGGTCGGCACGGTGACCTCCTCGACGCTCGCCACGGCCGACAGGGGCACGAAGCCGGCGGGGCTCGCGGTGCTCGGCAGCACGACCTGCTCGAGCTCGGCGATCGACTGCGGCGCGGGGGCGCCGTCGACGTAGATGCGGTACTCCTCGCCGTCGAGGCCGATCGAGCCGATCGACTGCGGCGAGAGCGTGCCCCCCACGATGCCGAGCACCTGCACCTCGGTGAGGCCGTTCTCGAGCGCGGTGGTTCGGTCGACCGTCACCTGCACGATCGGCTGCGCCGGGGCGCGGTCGCTCACGACCTCTGCGGCGTTCGGCGTGTCTTCGAGGGCGGTGAGCACGTCATCGGATGCCGCGGCGAGATCGCCCTCGTTCGCGGCCTGCACGATCACGTCGACGGTGCCGCCGAAGCCGCCCATCGCGGCCGAGTCGGCGATGCCGATGTCACCCGCGCCCTCGATCTCGGCGAGGCTCACCCGCAGCTCGTCCTGCAGCGCGAGCTGGTCGACGTCCTTCGAGGTGTTCACGATGTAGGTCGCGGTGCCGCCCGCGCCGCCGAGCATCGACATCATGCCGCCGCCCGAACCCGCGGTGAGCATGACGTCTTCGACGCCCTCGGTGCCCAGCAGCACGTCTTCGACCTGCTCGGCGCCAGCCGAGACCGTCTCGAGGTCGCTGCCGGCCGGGAACTCCTGCGTGACCATGACCATGTTCTGGCCGGTCGAGCCGAGGAAGTCGACCTTCAGGAACGGCACCATCGCGAAGGTGATGACGAGCAGCAGCACCGACGAGACGAGCGTGATCACCGGGTGCTTCTGCGTGCCGCGGAGCACCGGCGCGTAGCCGCGCTGCAGCCACCCCTTGCGCTCCTTCTCCTCGGCGGCGAGGCGGGTGGCCTCGATGTCGTCGAGGTTCTTCGGCTGCCGCAGGAACCAGTACGAGAGCACGGGCACGATCGTGAGCGAGACGAGCAGCGACGAGAGCATCGCGATCGTCACCGTGAGGGCGAACGGCGCGAAGAGCTCGCCGACCATGCCGCCGACGAGCGCGATCGGCAGGAAGACGGCGACGGTCGTGAGCGTCGACGAGGTGATCGCCCCCGCGACCTCGCGCACGGCTCCGAGGATCGCCTGCACCTTCGCCTCGCCGTAGGCGAGGTGGCGCTTGATGTTCTCGATGACGACGATCGAGTCGTCGACCACGCGGCCGATCGCGATCGTGAGCGCACCGAGGGTGAGCATGTTGAGCGAGTAGCCGCCGAGGTTCAGCCCGATGAAGGTCACGAGCACCGAGAGCGGGATCGAGATCGCCGTCACGAGCGTCGAGCGCACCGACATGAGGAAGATCAGGATGACGACGATCGCGAAGAGGAGGCCGAGCAGGCCCTCGATCGCGAGGTGCTGGATGGATTCCTCGATGAACGGCGCCTGGCTGAACACCACCGTCAGCTCGATGCCGTCGAGCTCGCTCGCGAGGTCGGCGAGCGCGTCGTCGACGGCGTGCGAGACGGCGACGACGTCGGCGCTCTGGGTCGCGACGATCGAGAGCGAGAGGGCTTCGACGCCGTTCGTGCGGGTGATCGAGGTCTGCGGCTCGGTCTCGAGGTCGACGGATGCCACGTCGCCGAGTTGCACGACGGTGCCGGGCTGCGTCGTCGACGCGAGCGGGATCTGCTGCAGCGCGTCGAGCGAGTCGATCGACTCGCCGCCCTGCACGGGCAGGAGCTGTCCGTCTTCGGTGATGCTGCCGAGCGGCATCGTGAGTCCGTTGGCCTCGAGGGCGTCGGAGATCGCCATCGGCGAGATGCCCTGCTCTGCGAGCTGCGCCTGGTCGGGAGTGATCACGACGCGCTGGGTCTCACCGCCCGAGACGGTGGCGGAACGCACGCCGTCGATGCCCTCGAGTCGGGGCGCCACGACGTCGTCGAGCGTTGCGGAGAGCTCGGCCAGCGAGACATCCGTCGCCCCTGCGGTCAGGAACATGATCGGCAGCGACGAGGTGCTGCCTGAGAGCACCTCGGGCTCGGCGTTCTCTGGGAGCGTGCCGTCGAGACCGGCGATCGCGTCGTTCAGCGACGCCGTGAACTCCTTCGCGTCGGTGCCGTAGGCGTAGGCGACGGAGACGGTCGACACCCCGCTCGACGAGCTCGCGACGACCGATTCGACGTCGTCGAGGTTCGACACGGCGTTCGAGATCGGCAGGCTCACCTGCTCGTCCATCACCTCGGGGCTTGCACCGGGCACGACCGTGACGACGGTGGTCTGCGGCAGCTCGATCGAAGGAATGAGCTCCTGCTTGAGCTGGGTCATCGAGAACAGGCCGAAGCCGGCGATGACGAGCGTCACGAGCGCGACGAGCGCCCGGTTGGCGAGGCTGAATCGGGCGAGTCTGTACATGGCCGTCCTGGGGGTCGGAGCGCGGGTCGTACCGAGGGGAATTGCTTCGTATGATACGAAGCTTCGCTTTAGGCTACGTATTCTTCCCTGTGCCGCGGCTGGGAACGCCGGGGGTACGGTGGTCGGGTGGAGAGCTTCGAGGTCGACAGCGCCGGTCAGGGCGAACTCCTCGACGAACTCCTCCGCCTGCAGGCCGCGATGGAGACCATCGTGGTGCCAGAACTCGTCGAGCCGCTGCTCTCGATCCGGCTCACGATGCAGCAGCTCAAGGTGCTCGGCATCATCCTCACCGACCCCGACGGCAGCACGGTGCAAGGGCTCTCGAAGACGCTCGGGGTCTCGCTCGCCACCATGTCGGGCATCGTCGACCGCCTGACCGGCCAGGGCATGGCCACGCGCGTCGACGACCCGAACGATCATCGGGTGCGCCGGGTGCTCGCCACCGACCGGGGCCGCGAGGTGATGCAGGAGCTGCTCGCCGCCCGGCCGCAGCTCAGCCGCCCGCCGCTCGAACGGCTCGACATCGAAGACCTCCGGGCGCTCACGCGCGGCGTGGGCGCCCTGCTCCGTGCACTGGAGGCGGAAGCGGCCGCCGCGACCGAAGCCGACGCCGACGAGCAGCGACCCGAGCGCTGACGGACCGGCAGGGTCAGCCGGATTCGGCTGACCTCTTCAGGTTGGGCTGACCCCTTCAGGTTGTCGGTGCAGTTCAGTCGTTGCGAGCAGCAGCTGACTGAACGGCTTCGGCGAGGTCGCGGGGGCGGCTCCACATCGGCCAATGCCCCGTCGGGAGGTCGATGACGTCGAGGTGCTCGAGGTTCGCGACGTCGGCGAACATGGGGTGGCCTGCTCGGACCAGCTCCATCACCTGTTCGCTCGAGATCGAGCAGCACACCAGGGTGGTCCGGACCTTTCGGCGGGCATCGTTCGTGAGCTCGACTGGCTGACGAAGTACCGGGCCCGGCTCAGGGACGGCCCGGGCCCGGAACCGCTCGAGGACCTCTGCGCTCAGGTCTTCGAGGCTCGCCTGCTGTGCAAGCTCATCGAACGACGGCAGCGGCAATTCACTCAACTCATCCGGGAAGTCGGGAGCGAAGGCACTGCCCGGCGCCACAGGGCCGGAGTCGACCCACACCACCCGGTGGACGAGCTCAGGGTGCCGGTCGAGGACGAGGCTGACGGGGGCATTCGCCCCACTGTGGGCGACGAGGACCGCGGGCCGATCTCCGTGTTGAGAAATGACGCCGAGGATCGCATCCGCTTGGTCGTCGAGGGTCTTCGCCGCACGTTCGGAATCGTCCCCGTCAAGACCAGGCAGCGTCAATGCGATTGCGCTCGCGTGGTCGGTGTTCAGGTGTTCGAGGACTTCATCCCACGCCCAAGCACCCAGCCAGTGGCCGGCGATGAGAATGATGGTCGGACTGGTCGTGGTCGTTGTCATGTCACAACTCTCACAGGCCCCATGGACAAGAGTGTGTCACTATTTATGTCATGAATTCGTCGAGGTTCGAACGGTGAAGCGAACCGAACGGCTCCATGCTCTCTCCGAGATGTTGCGACGCAGCGGCGCGCGGGGGGTCTCCGCCGAACGATTGGCGAGGGAGTTCGGCGTGTCCGTGCGAACGGTCAAGCGCGACCTCGACGGGCTCGAGAACAGCGGCGCGCCAGTCTGGTCGCGCCCAGGTCCGGGCGGTGGCTACGGATTGGCCGAAGGCGCGTCCCTGCCGCCGGTCAGCCTGTCCCCAGCGCAGGCCGTGGCGCTCATGGCGGCCGTGTCCGCTGCACCCGATGCTCCCTACGCCGACCTGGCAGCAGCCGGGATCCGGAAGATCCTGGACGTGCTCGATCCCAGAACCCGTGCACGAGCCGACGAGCTGGCCGGCCGCGTCTGGGTCAACGCGGTCCCCTCCCCCGCTTCGCGCGCGATCAGGTCGGCACTGGAGGAGGCGATGGCCGAGCAGCGAGTCGTCCGCATTCGCTACACATCGAGAGAGGGGGCCACCACTACCCGCGACGTCGAACCCGTGCTGTTCGCCTCCCCGAACGGCCAGTGGTACCTCGTTGGGTGGTGCCGACTGCGGAACGCAATGCGATGGTTCACCGTGTCGCGCATCGAGCGAGCCAGCGTGACCAAGACGGCCTGCGGCGGCCATAGCATCCACGAGGTCGGGGAACCTCCGGCGACCGCAAGACCGGTGCACGGTCGGGGCGAGTGAGGCACTCGATCAACCTCTCCCGTCAGTACGACTAGGCCATGCCCTCCGCGGTCTGCTCGAGCTGCGACTTGGGCCGTGCCCGCTGGGTGGCGAGCGCCGTGCCCGCAGCGCCGCAGACGATGACGATCGCGATCACCTCGGTGAGCGTGAACGTCTCCGAGAGTACGAGCCACCCGAACACGGCCGCGATCACGGGGCCGAAGCTCGTGACGATCGCGTAGATGCGAGGCGAGATGCGCCTCAGGATCCAGGTGTCGAGGCTGTACGGCAGCGCCGACGACAGCACGCCGACCCCGAGCAGCAGGCCGATCACCGCCCAGTCGATCGTCGCCGGATCGAAGGTCGCCACCGCGAACGGCACGAGCAGCGCGAGGCTGACGATGCTCGCGACGGTGAGCCCCTCGAGACCGGGGAGGCCGTGCGCGACCTTGCGCGTCAGCAGGATGTAGCCGGCCCAGGCCGCCGCCGCCGTGAGGGCGAGGGTCAGGCCCCACGGGTCGATGCCCGCGGCATCCGCTGCCCCCGGGTTGATCAGCAGCACGACCCCGGCGCCTGCGGCGAGCGCGCAGATCACGTCGAGCACGCGCCGCGAGCTCGCGAGGGCGATGGCGAGGGGCCCCAGGAACTCGATCGTCGCCGCGACGCCGAGGCCGAGCAGGTGCACCGACTCGTAGAAGGTGACGTTCATGATCGCGAGCACGACGCCGAGTGCGATCGCGGGCCAGAGCCGGCGCCAGGTCAGCTCGGCGCGCTTCGGGCGGTAGAAGGGGAGCACGGCGACGACCATCACGAGCTGGCGCACCGCGACGACGACGAACGAACCGACGATCGGGATCACGAGGCCCGCGAGCGACGAGCCGAAGTTGATGGAGACCTCGGTGCCGAGCTGCACTGCCGCTCCGGCGAGGCTCCGCCGACCAGCGGTGCCGCCCGCCGGGGCCGGCGTGCTCACGGGCGCGGGCGTCGTCTGGTCGGTCACCATACGACGATACGCGTCGAGCAGCGCCCTTCAGAATCCGGCGAGACGCGACCTCGCCGCGTCGAGGTCGGCACCCGTGCCGGGGGCGAGCACCTCAGCGACCACGAACCCGTCGCGGCGCACGAGGTAGACACGATCGGCACGCAGCCGCGCCCGCCGCGGCCGGCCGGTGTCGCGGGCGAAGGCGTGCGCCTCGACCCCGACGTGCGCGTCAGCCGCGAGCTCGGCGGCGATGCGGCGCACCGCCCGCTCGGGCACCCCGTAGCCGTGCACCTGCCACTGCATCGAGCGCAGTGCGGCGAAGTTCTCGCCGGCCCAGCGCAGTCGAACGCCCACCGCTCGGCTGCGGCGGGTGCCGGCGGCATCCGGAACCGCATAGCGGATGCGCGTCTGCGAGAGGTAGCCG
The DNA here is from genome assembly GCF_036576125.1 of Agromyces sp. CCNWLW203. Lineage (NCBI taxonomy): Bacteria > Bacillati > Actinomycetota > Actinomycetes > Micrococcales > Microbacteriaceae > Agromyces > Agromyces sp. CCNWLW203. The sequence goes on from NZ_JAZHYX010000001.1 coordinate 988,752, forward strand.
AACACCCGGCGCCCACCGATGAGGAGCGGCGCGAGCCGCACGGCGATCGGGCCGATGAACGGCACGATGCGGCCACGCACGAAGCGCGCGGTACGCGACGCCGAGGTCACCGCGGCGAAGACTCGGTCCGTCGTCGCGACGAGCACCCTCCCGACCGGTCGCCGTTCGGCCTCGTAGCGGTCGAGCCGAGCGTCGGGCATGCCGCCGACCACGACGTCGGCGAGCGCGCAGGCGAGATCGTGCGCCTCCTGCAGCCCGGTGTTCATGCCCTGCGCGCCGACCGGCGAGTGGATGTGGGCGGCATCGCCGACGAGGAAGCACGGCCCGTCCCGGAAGCGCGCGGCGAGCCGGTGGTGCAGCCGGTACGTCGTGAACCACGCGGATGCCGCGTACCGCACGCCGAACTCGCGGTCGAGCACCCCGCGCACGAGGTCCTCTGGCAGCTCGCCGCGCTCGTCGCGGTCGCGATCGCGCACGACCCCGAGCAGGCGCGCCCGCCCCGGGCCCATCGGGAACGCGAGCAGGAAGTGCTCGGCCGTGATGCGCACGTTGATCGCGTCGCGGGCGAGGCCGGTGACGCCCGAGGCATCCGAGACGTAGAAGGTGTGCTCGTTGGTCACGCCCTCGAAGGGGATGCCGAGCGACTCCCGCACGAGCGAGTGGGCGCCGTCGGCCCCGACGCAGTAGCGGGCATGGACGGTCACGGGCCCGTCTGGGCCGGCGAGCGTCGCGGTGACGGATGCCGCGGCATCCGCTGCCCCGCTCGCCCAGTCGGCACCGACCTCGAGGCGTTCGAGGCGATGCCCCCACCGCACCCCGACCCCGAGCTCGCCGAGCGCGTCGACGAGCAGGCGTTCGTTGCGGCTCTGCTCGAACACCGTGATCTCCCGGTACGGCGTGACGCCGGAGCCGAGCGCGCGCAAGTGGATGCGCCCGAACGGCCGGCCCCGGCCCATGCCCGGCACGACGCTCGTCGCGGTCGATCGCTCGGCGAGCACGCGGTCGACGAGGCCGAGCTGGTCGTAGAGCTCCATCGAGCGGGCCTGCACGGCGAGCGCGCGGGATTCGCGTGTCGGGCCTGTCTTGCCGTCGACGACGACCGTGTCGACCCCGAGCTTCGCGAGGCACACCGCGGCCATGAGCCCGCTCGGTCCCGCCCCGACCACGAGCACGTCGGTGTCGATGCGCTCGGCGCCCGACCCGGCGCCGACTGACCTCGGGGCCCCGCCCATGCTTCAACTGTGGCACCGCGGCCGGCCGCATGCCAGACGCATTCCGAGCAATCCCGGCCGCGGCGCTCCTTCTGCGCGGCGCCCGCGCTCGCTATCGTGAGGCAGGACGCGCGCGCGCCTTGTCGATCGGAGTGCTCATGTGGTGGAACAGGAAGCGGACCGAGCCGAAGGGCGCCAGGAACGAGGCGGAGGCCGAAGCCCTCGGCGCCGACGTGCCGGGCGGAGAGCATCGCAACGCGTTCATCCTGATCGGCCTCGGCGGGGCGACCGTCGCCGCGTTCGGCATCGCCGCGATGTCTGGCATCCTCGCGCCGGTGTTCTTCGCGCTCGTGCTCACCATCTGCGTGCACCCGCTCCGGGTGTGGCTCGAAGACCACGGCGTGCCCCGCGGCATCGCGACGGGCTCGGTGATCGCCGCCGTCACGCTGCTGCTCGTCGCATTCGGCTACGCCGTGATGGTGGCGTTCGGCCAGTTCGCCACCCTGCTGCCCGAGTTCGCCGACGAGATCAAGGCCTGGGGCACCGACGTCGCGCAGTGGCTCGTCTCGATCGGCGTCAACGCCGACGAGCTGCACGCGCTCATCACCGACTTCGATCCCGGCACGGTGATCGGGTTCGTCAGCGGCCTCGTCGGCGGCCTCGCCGGCTGGACCTCGACCCTCGTCGTGCTCTTCACGATGCTGCTGCTCATGGCGATGGACGCCGGCTACCTGCCGACCCTCCTGCGCCAGCTGCGGGCGCACCGCCCGCTCGCTGCGACCTCGCTCGTGAGCTACGGCAGCAACGTGCGCCGGTACATGGTCGTCACGACCGTGCTCGGCGTCGCGCAGGGCATCGTGAACTGGATCGCGCTCATCATCATCGGCGTGCCCGGCGCGTTCATCTGGGGTCTGCTCGCGTTCCTCTGCAGCTTCATCCCGAACATCGGTTACTTCATCGCGATCATCCCGCCAATCATCTTCGGCGCCCTCGTCGGCGGCTGGCCGACGGTGATCGCGGTGATCATCGTCTACGGGCTCATCAACGCCGTGATCCAGTCGGTCATCCAGCCGCGCGTCGTCGGCAACGCGGTCGCACTGAGCCAGTCGATCACGTTCTTCTCGGTGCTGTTCTGGGCCGTCGTGATCGGCCCGATCGGTGCGATCCTCGCGATCCCGATCACCCTGCTCGTGCGCATGGTGCTCGTCGACTCGAACCCGAACTCCTTCTGGATCCGCCCGATGCTCGGCGAGCTCGGCGAGACGAAGGAGCTCATGGCCGAGTCGGATGCCGCGGCGAAGGCCGCCCGCAAGGCGAGACGCACCCCGGTCGCCCCGGCGATCGAGTAGCGCCCGACGTCTGGCCGGCGTCTGGCCGGCGTCTGGCCGGCGTCTGGCCGGCGTCTGGCCGGCGTCAGAGCATGATGTCGCCGGATGCCTCGAGCCGGCGCCACCCGGCGGCCGCGAGCGTCGGCGGCAGCACGTCGGCCGCCACGAGCTCGGGCATGACGAGGCCGGTGAGGGCCGCGACATCCGCCACCGGCACCTGGAAGGTGCGGAACGGTCCGAGCGGCGGCGCCTCGCCGGGCGGGGGTGCGACGACCTCGGTCGTGTCGACGAGCGGCGCCTGATCGACGACGAAGGCCGTCGTCGCGAGCCGGTCAGCCGTGCTCCACGCGACGACCTTCCAGAACCGCAACGGCACGCGGATGCCGCGGTACGGCGGGTCGCCCGCGGCGAGCACGGGAGCCGTGAAGACGCTGAGCCGCAGATCGTTGACCTCGGCATGCTCGAGAACGTGGTCTTCGAGGCCGAGCCACAGCTCTTTCGACTGGTTGAAGCCGGACGCCTGCGGCGCGGCGTTCGGGTAGCGGAAGGTCTCGGCGTTCGCCCGCGCCGCGACCTCTGGCGCACCCCACACGGGGTCGCGACGGCGCACGAGGTGGCCGCGATCGAAGTCGTTGCGGGCGTAGATCTCGGGGCCGGCCTGCCAGTCGGCCGGGATGCGTTCGTCGAGCCGCCAGTCGTCACCGCGCGGCAGGTCGATGAGAGATGGCCCGTCGACGTTCACGCCGGTGACCCGCGCGAGCCGCCTGCCCGTGTCGAGCACGACCGAGAAGTGGAGGTACTCGAGCTCGACGACGGCCGCGGCCTCCGCCTCCGCCACTCGCGGCATCGCTGCCGGCACTCCGAGGAACTGCGCGTCGAAACCCATGCGCCGAGTCGACCACGACCCGCCGACACCGAGCGGATGCCGCGCGTTACGACAGCCAGTCGAAGAGCTGCAGTTCGACGGCCGCCGCCCGTGCGAGCAGGAACCCGATGATGCCGACGATCCAGCCGGTCGCCTCGGCGGCGTTCTTCTCCATCCAGGCACCGAGCCGCGCAAGCGGTCGCTCCATCGCCCGCGCCGCGACGATGCGCAGGCCCAGCAGCACGAGGGCCGGCAGCACCATGACGATGCAGTATCCGACGAGCACGAGGAACCGGGTGCCCGCGTCGAACTCCGACGTCGAGAGCAGCCCGATGCCGACGAGGTACGGCAGCATCGAGGCGACCTCGACCGCAGCGGCGGCGATCGCGAGCCCCATGAGCGGCAGCAGGCTGCCGGCCTCCTCGCCGACGTCGGTGACGGCGCGCTCGCGCCAGCGGGCGAATCGACCGGGCCCCGAGCGCTTGCGCTTGCCGCCGATGAAGAAGGAGCCGATGAGCAGGGCGGCACCGACGACGAGCTGAGCCCAGAGGAATGCAGGAGTCGCGGCGAGCGTCATCAGCTGCGGCAGCACCGTGGCCGCGATCGTCAGCAGCACGACGCCGATCAGGAGGTAGAAGCCGGCGACCGTCGCGAGGTAGATGAGGATCCGGCCCGGCCGGAGCCGACCGGGCGCGAGGAGCAGCCACGTCGGGATGAGCAGGGTGCCGAAGCTCGTGGAGTCGACGAGTGCCAGTAGCGCGAGCGCGCCGAGAAGGGCGGGGCCGGTGAGGGCGACCCCGCTCAGAAGGTCCGGATCCATCCGTCCAGCCTGTCGGATGCCGCGCGCCAGCGGATCCCCCGCTCGGTGGATCCTCCAGAATGCTCACATGGACCTGCTCCTCGCGGGCGTGCTCGCGCTGCTCGCCATCGCCGCTGCGACCGCCATCTCACCGAAGCTCGGCGTGGCCGCCCCGCTGCTGCTCGTGGTCGTCGGCCTCGGCGTCGGACTGCTGCCGGTGGTGCCGGAGTTCGAGATCGACCCCGAGTGGATTCTCGCGGGCGTATTGCCTCCCCTGCTCTATTCGGCCGCGGTCTCGATGCCCGCCATGGAGTTCCGCCGCGACTTCGGTGCGATCAGTGGACTCTCGGTCGTGCTCGTGGTCATCACGGCGGTGCTGCTCGGCCTGCTGTTCGCCTGGCTGATCCCCGGCCTCGGCCTCGCCTGGGGCATCGCCCTCGGCGCGATCGTCAGCCCCACCGACGCCGTCGCGACGTCGATCGTGAAACGCCTCGGCGTCTCGCCGCGAGTGGTCGCGATGCTCGAGGGCGAGAGCCTGCTGAACGACGCCAGCGCCCTCGTGCTGCTCCGTGCGGCGATCGCGGGTGCCGCGGCATCCGTCTCGATCTGGGGCGTTGCGGGCTCGTTCGTGTACTCGATCGTCGTCGCCGCCGTCATCGGCGTCGCCGTCGGCTGGGTCAACCTGCGGGTGCGGGCTCGCATCGCCGACCCGACCGTCAACACGGTGATCTCGTTCACGATGCCCTTCCTCGCCGCGATCCCCGCCGAGCACCTCGGCGCCTCGGGCCTCGTCGCCGCCGTGGTCGCGGGGCTCGTCACGGGCCGCGGCGCGGCGCGCTACCTCAGCCCGCAGCATCGCCTGTCGGACGCCCAGAACTGGCGAACGGTCGAACTCGTGCTCGAGAGTGCGGTGTTCCTCGTGATGGGGCTCGAGCTCACCGCGATCGTCGCCGATGTCGAGGCCGCGCACGCGGGCGTCTGGTTCGCGGTCGGACTCGCGGCGATCGCGCTGACGGCGACCGTGCTGATTCGCGCCGCGTTCGTCGCCCCGCTGCTCGCCGCCCTCTCGCGCCGGGCGAGCCGAGCGGCCGCGATCAAGGGGGTCATCACCGATCGCGCCGAGGGCGGCGCGATGAAGCACCTCGAGCAGCCGGCCTTGCGCGGCGACGGGCGCCGAGCCTCGCGTCCGCCGTCGGCCGCGAGGGTCGAACGGTTCCGCACGATGTGGCGGCGGCGGGTCGCCGACATCGACTACCTGCTCGCGCAGCCGCTCGGCTGGCGCGAGGGCACGATCGTGGTGTGGGCGGGCATGCGCGGCGTCGTGACGCTCGCGGCCGCGCAGACGCTGCCGTCCGAGACGCCGAGCCGCTCCCTGCTCATCTTCATCGCCTTCCTCGTCGCAGTCGGCTCGTTGCTCGTGCAGGGAGGCACGCTGCCGTGGCTCGTGCACCGGCTGCTTCCGGCTCGCGACCCCGGCGAGAGTCGCGCAGAGCGACGCGAACTCGAGCGCGTGCTGCGCTCCGCCGCGATGGCCGAGATGGCGAACGACGACGACCCCGCAGCGCGCGCGATGGCCGAGCGCATGCGCGCAGCCTGGCAGCTCTCGAACGACGAAGGAGCGGATGAATCGGGCGACACGGATGCCTCGGCCGACTCGGGCGCCTCCGCGGCATCCGATCGCCGGATCGACCCCGAGCTGGTGCGCCTGCTGCGGCTCCGCATGATCGAGGCGGAGCGCACCGCCCTGCTCGACGCGCGCGACGACGGGGTGTTCAGCGCCGCAGCGCTGAGCGCTGCGCTCGAAGACCTCGACGCCGAGCAGATCAGCGTCGAGCTGAAGGGCACCGAGGGCGGCTGACGCCCGTGCCCCGCCCGACGATCGGCTCACTACTCGCGAGCGGAATCCTGCCGCAGCGATCGTTCGATGTCGTCGGCCGTGAGGTCGGCGTTGACGGCTCCGGCGATGAGCGACCCGGCTCCGAGCGACACGGAGACGTTCGAGCGCCGATCGACCACGTTCCCGACGGCCCAGACGTGCTCGACACTCGTGCGGCCGTCGGCGTCGACCTCCACCCAGGAGCCGTCGCCGTCATCGACGGTCCGTGCGCCGAGATCTCGCAGCAGTCGGTCGCGCGGACGCAGCGTCGTCGCCGTGAAAATCGACCCCACCTTCACCGACCGGTCGCCCAGCTCGACCGCCGCGACCCTCCCCTCGCTCGATTGCACGGCGTTCACCCGACCGCGCTCGATGCGGATGCCGCGCGCCTCCAGCGTTCGCAACGCATCCGCGCCCGGCTCGCCGACGTCGTTCGGGAAGTAGACGACCGTGTCGGCCCATTGACGCAGCTGCTGCGCCTGATCCACCCCCTGGGGTCCGGTGGCGATGACGCCGATCGTGTCGTCACGACGCTCCCACCCGTCGCAGTACGGGCACACGACGACGCCGCGACCCCACTGCTCGCGGAGGCCTGCGATCTCGGGGAGCTCGTCGCGGAGACCGGTGGCCACGATCAGCCGCCGGGCTCGCACGAGACCCGAGGGGCCGTCGACCTCGATGCCGCTCTGGCCGACGCGAGCCGTCTCGATTCGCCGGTGGGCGACGATGCCTCCGTACCGCTCGACCTCGCCGCGACCCCGTTCGAGCAGACCGGCCGGCGGCAGGCCGTCGTGGCCGAGCACCCCGTGCATGTGCTCGGCGACCCCGTTCCTCGGGTCCCCGGCGTCGAAGACGATCACGCGCCGACGCGCCCGCGCGAGCGAGAGCGCCGCGCTCAGCCCGGCGGGGCCTCCGCCCACCACCGCGACATCGAACAGTTCCGCTGTCATGCGCGTACCCTACGCGCACCCGACGACGGGCCGCCCCACCCCACGAGAGGGTTCAGCGCACGCGGAGCGTCGCGAGGATCGCGGCGGCGACCTCGTCGCGGCTGCGCTCGGGCTCGAAGACGAGCCACTCGAGGCCCGACATGAGCACCGCCCCGAAGACGCCCGACGCCATGATGCTGCTGCGTCCGGCCGCGACATCCGTCTCGTCGATCGCCTCGGCGAACACCGCGAGCGCCTCGTGCCGGAGCGCGAAGAGGGTCTGCTGCCACGCCCGGTCGGTGCGGAAGATCTCGGACGCCATGAGCCGCGCGAGCGCGGCGTTGCCCGCGACGATGTCGAGCAGCCGGATGACGAGCGCGTCGACGGCGGCCCACCCGCGCAGCTCGCCCTTCGCGCTGCGGAGGGACTCGGCGAGCGCGCCGACCCCCTCCTGCAGCATGGCCTCGAAGAGCTGGTCCTTCGAGCTGAAGTTGTAGTACAGGCTGCCCTTGGCGACGCCGGCGAGCTCGGCGACCTCGTCCATCGTCGTGCCCGTGATGCCCTTGGTGGCCGCCAGCTCGAGCGCGGCGTCGAGGATGGCGCGCTTCGTCGTGTTCGCGCGTGCCATGTCGTCTCCTCGTCGTTCGCTCGGGCTGTGCGGTCGCGGTTGCGGTCGCGGTTGCGGCGCCGGCCGTCCGGCCCGGCTGGCTAGATCGCCAGCTCGGGGTGCAGCCGGCTGACGCTCCACATGCGCTGCCTGCCGGCGCTCCAGGCGCTGATCGCGAGCGAGCCCACGAGGATGCCGCCGAGCACGAGCACCGAGAGCCACAGTCTAGAGTCCACGCCGCCGGTGATGAGCTCGCGCAGGCCGCTCACCACGTAGGAGGCGGGCATGTACGGATGCAGCCACTGGAAGAAGGCCGGCGTCGTCTCGACGGGGTAGGTGCCGCCCGACGAGCTGAGCTGCAGCATGAGCAGCACGAGGCTCACCACCCGGCCCGCGGCGGTGCCGAGCACGATGATGAACATCTGTTGCAGGGCGAGGAACGCGAGGGTCACGAGGTAGATGAACGCCGAGGTGCCGAGCCAGTACACGGGTTCGAGGCCGATGCCGTAGACCAGCACGAGCACCATGATCACGACCTGGCCGAGTCCGATCGCCATGGCGGGCAGGAACCCGGTCATGACGGCGCGGAGGCCCGTGGCCGAGGCGGCGAGCGCCCGGGTCGGCAGTGCACGGAGGATCAGCCACGTGATGAGTCCGCCGACGAAGGTCGCGAGGGCGATGAAGAACGGGGCGAATCCCTCGCCGAAGCTCTTCGACTCGTTCTGCCAGCTCTCATCGAGCTGCACCGGCGCGGACATGACGTCGGCCTTCACCTCGATGTCGGCGGTCGTGAGCTGCGGCGCCTCCTCGGCGCCCTCGCCGAGCCTGTCGGCGAGCTCGCGACTGCCGTCGGAGAGCTGCGTCGCACCCGAGGCGAGCGCGGTGCCGCCCGCGGCGAGCTCGCCCGTGCCGCTCACGAGGTCGTCGGTGCCCGAGCTGAGCCGCGCGGCACCGCTCGCGATGGTCCGAGCTCCGGATGCCGCTTCGCCCGACTTGGCCGCGAGGGTCGACGCACCGTCGCGCACCTGAGCGGCGCCGGCCGCGAGTTCGGCCGCCTTCGGCGCCCCCGCACTGAGCCCCGACGAGAGTTGATCGACCGCGCCGGCGTACTGGCCGCTGAGGCCTGCGTAGCCCTGCACCGTCGGCAAGGCGGACTGCGCCCCGCTGTTCAGCTCCCCGGCGCCCGCCGAGATCGCCTGCACTGCCGGAAGAAAGCTGCTCGCGGGCAGCTCGGGGTTCGACTGCATCTGCGCTGCGAGCGCTTCGAGCGAGCCCGACAGCTGCTGCGTGCCGGCCGCGAGGTCGCCGGTCTTCGCCGCGATGGCGGTGGCTCCATCGGCGAGGCCGTGCGCCTTCTCGGCGAGCACGACCGAGCCGCTCGCTGCGTCGTTCACCTTGCCCGAGAGTTCGACCGCGCCATCCGACACCCGGGTCGTCCCTGCCGACAGTGTGCCGGCGCCCGAAGCGAGCTGCTCGAGGCCGTCGGCGAGGGTCCCGGTGCCGTCGGCGAGCTGCACCGCACCGGCATCGAGGGTGCCGGCGCCGCTCGCGAGGTCGCCGAGGCCGACGACGAGCCGGCCCGCCCCGTCGTTCGCGGTCGCGAGACCATCGGCGAGGGTCGTCGCGCCATCCGCAGCCGAGCGGATGCCGGCGCCCGCGTCGTTCAGCCCGATGAGCATCGCGTCGGCGGTCTGCCGGCCGACCTGTTCGGCGACGGTGTCGCGCAACTGGATCATGGCCTGCTTGCCGAGCGTCGAGGCGAGAAAGCTGTTGGAGTCGTTGTAGTCGACCTCGACGGTCGCGGGCTTCGGGTCGTCGGAGCCGACCGAGACGGCACTCGCCGAGAAGTCGGCCGGGATCGTGACGGCGAAGTAGTAGTCGCCGTCGGTGACGCCGGTCGTGGCGTCCGCGGTATCCGTCACCTGCCAGTCGAGGTCGCCGCGACTCGTGAGCTCGTCGACGAGGTCGTCACCGGCGGTGATCGACTCGCCGTCGCGGCTCGCGCCGGCGTCTTCGTTCACGAGGGCGACGGGGAGGTTCTTCAACTCGTCGGTCGGCGCCCAGAACGCCCAGAGGTACAGGGCGCCGTAGATGAGGGGGATGAAGAGGAGCACGACGAGCGCGATCTTGGGCAGCGTGCCCTTGCCGAAGCGGCGCAGCTCGGTGCCGGAGGAGAGGAAGGCGAACATCAGGCGTGCTCCAGGATGAGGTCGAGGGCGTCGGGGTCGGCGGCTGCCTCGGCGGCTGCCAGAACCTCGGGCGCGGTGGTGGTGAGGTCGAAGGCGAGCGGCGCGATGCCGAGCTCCGTCCAGATGACGGTGTCGGGCGCGGCAGCGGATGCCACGACGGCGGTGCCCGCCCGCGTGATCGCGTCGAGGCGCTGCCAGAGCAGGCGCCGGGCCGCGGGCGACTGCAGCTGCTCGATCTGGTCGAAGAAGAGCACCTCGGGCTCGCTCATCATCGCGAGCGCGATGCGCAGCAGCACGGTCTGCACCTCGTCGAGGTCCCAGATGAGCGTGTCGATCGAGGGCAGCGGCACCTCGCCGAAGACGGGGGCGAGCACGCGCCGGAGCTCCGCCTCGTCGGTGCGGTGCACGATCGCCCACCAGGGAGCCAGCCAGGCGGCGCGCTCGCGGATCGCGGCGCCGACGGTGACCGACTCCTCGAGGGTGTCGATGCCCCGGAATCCCGCGATCGCGGTGGTTCGCTGCACGGGTCGCGCGCGGCGCGGCAGTTCGTAGCCGAGCGTCTCGGCGGTGCCGCTCGAGGGCTTCATGCGCCCGGCGAGCGTGAGCAGCAGGCTCGTGCGACCGCTGCCGGCCGGACCGTGCAACACGGTGAGGCCGCGGTCGGCGACGAGGTTCACGGGGCCGTAGACGGGGCCGCGCTTGGAGTGGAGGGCGAGTTCGTGCGCCCGCACGATGATCGACACGATGCATCCTTCGGATTTGTACTGACCAGTCAGTTTAGATCCGTCGCGCGGAATTGGCAACCCGGCCGGGTCGCCGGCGCCCCCGCCCCTTCACCCGCACCACCCGCACCACCCGCACCACATTTTTCAGGATGAGCGCAGGGTCGACCGTGCATTCGGCATCAACGCAGCGCTCATCCTGAAAAGTGCGCGCCCTGAGGCCCCTGAGTCCCACGAGCTCGCCTGGGTCGCCTGGGCCTGCCTGACCTCGCGTCGCAAGGTCGGCGCCGAGTGGTCAGCAGCTTCCGGTCGCCGGCGCCCCCGCCTACGCGAGAGCGCTGCCGGGCACCCGCGGCGGCACCCCGCGCCACGGGAAGGCCGGCGCACCGCCGACCTCGACCTCGACGCCGAGGAGGGCGCCGTCGGCATCGGTCGGATCCGACAGCCCGATGCTCGCCGTCGTGATCACGAGCAGGCGGTCGACGAGTGCGACGGCCGTCGGCCGCTTCGATGGGAGCTCGATCGCCTCGACGAGCACGCCGCTCGGCGAGTACCGGCGCACCTCGGCGGCATCCCAGACCGCCACCCAGAGCATGCCCTCCGCGTCGATCGCCAGGCCGTCGGGGTTGCCGCCCTCGACCCGGCACACGGTGCGCCGATTGCCGAGCGTGCCGTCGGGTGCGACGTCGAAGGCCTCGATGCTCCGGTGCGGCAGGGTGTCGATGTAGTACAGCGTCTCGCCGGTGCGATCGAAGGCGAGCCCGTTCGAGACGGTCACCCCGCCCAGCCGCTCGGTCGCCACTCCGTCGGCGTCGAAGCTCCAGAGCGAGCAGTGCGGGTCCCTCGGCATCGACTGACTGCCCACCCAGAAGCGGCCGAGCGGGTCGGCCCCGCCGTCGTTCATGTAGTCGTCGCCCGCGGCGACGTCGACCGCGATCGGCGAGACGACGCCGTCGTCGCCCACGTGCACGAAACCCTGATCGACGGCCACGGCCCACCCAGCGCCGGGCGCCTCGAGCGGCACGGGCGCGCCGATCTGCCGACCGGCGACCACGGCGCTCGTCGGCGCCACCATGCCGCCGTCGAGCCGCCCGCGGTGGAACGAGCCGGTCGCCATGTCGATCCAGCCGAGGCCGCCGTCCCGGCCGTCCCAGCGGGGCGACTCGGCCTGAACGTACCGCTCGGCGGAGATGATCTCGACGGTTCGTGAGGGCGTTGAGCGCGACATCCGTGTCTTCCTCCGGTGGTGGTGTTACCCGATATGTGGCAGGCTATCTCACAATATGAATGTCAGTTGCGAGACTGGCAGAAGCAACGACGCTGAAGTGAGGAACTGGCCGATGGCCCCGATGCTCCATGGCTTGATGCCGATTCTTGCCACCCCGTTCGATGAATCCGGTGCGCTCGACCGCGCCAGCCTCCGCCGACTGGTCGAGTTCCAGCTCGCCTCCGGCGTCGACGGCGTGGCCGTGTTCGGCATGGCGAGCGAGGGCTTCGCGCTCACCGCCGCCGAGCGACGCACCATCCTCTCCGACGTCGTCGAGCTCGTCGACGGCCGCGTGCCCGTCATCGCCGGGGTCAACGGCACCTCGACCGCGACCTCGATCGAGCAGTCGCTCATCGCCCAGGAGGGCGGCGCGGATGCGCTCATGGTGCTGCCGCCGTTCATGGTGAAGCCGCCCGCCGCGAGCCTCGTCGACTTCTACGCCGAGGTCGCCGCAGCCACCTCCCTCTCCGTTATGGTGCAGGACGCCCCCGGCGTGACCGGCGTCGCCATGGCCCCGTCGCTCATCGCCGAACTCGCCCGCCTCGACGGCGTCGACTCGGTGAAGATCGAGGCCCCCCCGACGGCGCCCAAGGTCGGCGCGGTCGTCGAGGCGATCGGCGACGCCGACTTCTCGGTGCTCGGCGGGCAGAACGCGCAGTTCTGCCTCGAGGAGTACGCGCGCGGCGCGGTCGGCACGATGCCGGCCTGCGAGTTCGCCGACCTGCTCGCCCCGATCCTCGAGCAGTTCATCACCGGGCGCGTCGACGAGGCGCGCGCCGGGTTCCGACGTATGCTCCCCCTCGTGCTGGTGGGCCTGCAGGGCGGCATCGCGTGGGCGGTGCACAAGGAGGTGCTCGTGGCGCGCGGCATCATCGACCACGCCACCGTTCGCTACCCGGCCGCCCGCCTCGACGCCGGCAGCCGCGCCGCCGTCGACCTCGTGATCGAGGAGCTCGACCTTCCGCCCCTGCCCACCGCGGTGCGCGTGTGACCCGCCGCGGGGTGCTGCTGATCGGCGGCGGCTCCGACATCGGGCTCGCGATCGCCGCGGCGTTCGCCGAGCAGGGCGACGCGATCGTCGGCGTCGGGCTCGAGGCATCCGCCGACCCCGTCTTCGAGCGGTACCTCACCGCCGACTGCAGCCGAGCGGATGCCGCGGCGCAGGCCGTCGCCGACGCCGAGCAGGCGCTCGGCCGGCTCGACGTCGTGGTGCTCGCCGCCGCCCGCATGCCCGTCGGCCGGGCCGATATCACGAGCGACGACGAGTGGAGCGGCGCCCTCGGGGCGACGCTCGACTCCGCGTTCTTCGTCGCTCGTGCCGCCTTGCCGAAACTCGCACCCGGCTCGTCGATCGTCGCCGTGACCTCGGTGAACGCCTCGCTCGCAGCACCGGGCCTGCCGGCCTACGCCGCCGCGAAGGCGGGCGTCGAGGGGCTCGTGCGGCAACTCGCGCTCGACTACGGGCCCCGCGGCATCCGGGTCAACGCCGTGGCACCGGGCAGCATCTCGGCGACCGACACCGGCGAGAGCGAGGGCTACCCGCTCGGCCGCATCGGCCGGCCCGAGGAGGTCGCCGCCGTCGTCGCGTTCCTCGGCTCCGACGCCGCCTCGTTCGTGACGGGCACGACGATCCCCGTCGACGGCGGGCTGTCGATCGCCTCCCCCGCCGCCTGGCTGAAGCCCGCGCTGCGCGACCGCTGGCTCTGAGCCCCGGTCGGGCGCCGGGCGCTGCATGCCGCCTGCCGACCGCCGCGCCACCCAATGCCGAACGCCTGCCGGCCGGTGCTCTCGCACTCGGCCGGCAGGCGTTTCTGCGTCAGTTCCCGATGCGCACGAACTGCGCGGCGCTGACCCGGTGGAACGCGGTGTTGCGCACCTCGAGGCGCACCACGCCGACGGCGCCCGCGGCGTATCGGAAGGTGCCGAGCGGGCGCCAGGCCGCTGCGCCCTCGGTCTGGTTCACGACGACCTCGGTGCTGCCGCCCTCGTGCTCGACCACGTAGGCGGCTGAGGTCGTGGTCTCCGGGTTCGTCGGGTACCACACGGAGACCCGGTACTCGCCGGGCTCCGCCAGCTGCACCTGCCAGGTCACGGTGCTCCCGACGGAGTCGACGTCGCTGTAGCGGGTGCGCGTGCCGTTCCATCCGGCCAGGCCGCTCGGGAACCAGAGCCCGGTCTCGAGGTAACCGGGCCACGGCGACTGGGTGTGGGCGATGAGTCCCTCGTCGGCGACTCGCACGAGCACGCCGCGGCGGATCGTGCCGTCGAGCCGAGCCTCGAACCGGTTCGTCGATCCCGGCGCGACGGACGCTCCGGCCGTCACCGTCCAGGTGTGCGTGAGATCCGAGCGCGGGGGCACCTCGACCACGACCTCCTTCTGGCCGATGCTCCACCCGCTCACGCCGAAGAGCGCCAGGCTGGCGCGCAACGGAGTGACGCCGGTGTTGATCACGAGAGCGGTGAGTCGCGCGGTCGCGCCGGGGCCGCTGATGATGGCGGTATCCGTCGTCAGCGACACCAGGCGGCGGCGGTCGATAACCTCGATCGCCGCCGGTCGCAGTTGCAGCGGTTCACCGGCTTCGACCGCCACGGATGCCGCGATCCGCACCTCGCCCGGCGCGGCTCCCGCCGCGACGATCGCCGCGGCTTCCACCCTGGCGGATCCCTGCGCGGGCACCGAAACGGTGGGGGCGCCGCCGTCGAGCTGCCAGCCGTCGGGCAGCGCCAGAGCCACTGCCCCGGCGAGCGGCTCGTCGGTCGGGTTGCGCACCTCCACGACGATCGGCACGCGGTCTCCGGCCGTGCTCGTGGCCTGGGCGACGACGTCTCCGGCCGCGCCGGAGCCGGCTCCGCTGATGCGGTTCGGGAGGCGCAGGGTGACCTCCTCGGTGGTCGTCGACCCGACGCTGACGGTGTAGCTGAAGTCGTCCGCCGACGACTCGACGGGAATCGTCCACTCGTAGGGATAGCCCTTGGGCTCCGCCTGCTGCACCGGGCCGTCGCCGATGCGATAGCCGAGGGTGGCCGGCTGCTCGGTGTCGATCTGCACGTAGGCGTCGTAGCCGGCCCGGCCGGGGCGCACGAGCAGCACGCCCCGGGCGAGGCCGTAGTCGGTGCCCGGGTCGGTGTCGACCTCGTGGAAGCTGTCGCGCCCGTGGTCGACGAGGTCGTCGAACGGCAGCGCGGGCCGGTCGACCGTCACGCCGCGCACGACGAGGGCGATGAGGCCGTGCCCGGGCACGCGCACCCTCAGGCGCCCGCCCGAGGCGACCTGCGTCGAACGCGTGCCGTCGGCGGCCACGACCTCGACCGCGGGAGCATCACCGCCGGTCAGCCCGGTCAGTTCGCCGGTGAGGTCGACGACGACGAACTGCGCATCGGCCGCCGAGTTCGTGAGGCTGACGTAGAGCGCATCGTTGCCGGTGCCCGCCATCCAGTTGACCAACGGGTTGTCGAGCGAGACGAGGCCCGCCGGGAAGTACGGCCACACGCCGTCCTCGCCGAAGAACGTGCCCGGGGCGTGCCCGTAGGCGAAGTACTTGAAGTACGCGAAGTCGGCCTCGAAGACGTGCGGGAAGTCGATCTGGCCGGCGCTGCGATAGAAGCTCTCGTTGATGAGGTAGTCCATCGCGAGGCCGAGCTGTGCGGGTGCGTGGTGGAAGTAGTACCCCGTGATCCCGACCGGGCCGCTCGTCGCGAAGTCGGGCTTCATCTGCGCCACCTGGAACTGGCGGCTGTAGTAGCCGGGATAGGTGGTGAACCGGCCGATCACCATGTTGTGGGCGACGTCGGCGAGCCACGGGTCACCGGCGTGGTGCGCGAGTCGCAGCAGGGCTCCGGCCCAGCACGGGTTGAAGACGTACCCGCCGCCCGGATCGGTCAGCGAGCTGGTCCCGAGCTTGAACGACGACAGCGCCTCGAAGGTGAGACCGGTCGGCGACACGTACCAGGCGGGCACGGTCTCGGGCGCGACATCCGTCACCGGATAGTCGGGCAGGGACGACCGCGACTCCCAGTCGTACTGCTGCATGACCACGTGCCCCTCGGGGACCGTGACCGTGTCATCGGGCACCGGGCGCACCGCCGTCTGCGTGACGAACCGCTGCGCCTCCCGATGCGCCCCCTCGAGAAAGACGGCCTCGCCGGTCAGCTCGAACAGCACCAGCAGGTCGACCCAGTACTTCGAGAAGCTGTAGGCGAAGCCGCCGGGCGGCTGCCCGTTGCCTCGATACGGCGTGAGGATCTCCTCCTGCACGTAGCGCCGGCCGATGAGCGTCGCCTCGGCGAGATAGGCCGGGTCGCCGGTGACCTGGTAGGTGGCCAGCGCGGTGGCGAACGGCGCCCGGCTCTGCCCGACCACGCCGGCCTTGGTGGCCTGCACTGCGAGCCGCTGGATTCCCGCGTTCCGCCCGTGGGTGAGCTGCGAGAGGGCCGCCAAGTTCACCGCGTCGGTGGGGATCCGGCCGATCCGGTACTGCGTCTTGTCGTTGTAGACCGAGCCGCCGATCACCGGCGAGTGACCGATGCCCTTCCGCGACAGCTGGTATTCGAGCGCCGGCCGGGCGCGCCGGTCGTAGAGCGTGCTGTCGGCGGTGCCGGTCAGGTAGTGCGCCGAGAGCAGCACGCCGCTGGCCGCGGTGCGCACCGCGTCCTCGTTCTCGACGTCGACGAACCCCTTGGCACGGTTCCACCACCCCGAGTACGAGGGGATGTAGTCGACCGAGTCGTCGCCGTCGGGCTCGATCGCGATGAGCTCCGTCATCGCGTGCACGGCGTCGGTCAGCGAGCGGTCGTAGACGTTGTGCCGGTAGGCCGTCAGGCCGTACTCGCGGCGGCACAGCTCGGTGTACGCGTCGTAGAGGGTGCCGATGCGCGCCGCGATGCCGAAGGCGAAGCCGCGTCGCTCTCCGGCCGCCATGGCCGTTCGAAGGCCCGGTTGCGGCGCGTAGATGCTCGGCACGACGTCGAGGCTGTCGTTGCGCAGGCTCATGCCGTACGGCTGCCGATCCGACATCAGCTGGCGTTCGTGCACGAACTCGGCCACCTCGGCTGGGAGGTACACGCCAGAGGTCACGGCGACGTCGGCGACCGCGTACTGGGTCAGCGCCATCGGCGCGAAGAGCTCCCACGCGCCGAGCGGCGCCGATCCGTCGACCACGGTGAGCGCGTGCTGGTACGAGCCGCAGAGCACCTCGTCGAGGTCGTCGAGCGATCTGGTGTCCTGGCTCTGGTAGCCCACGAGGTAGTCGCCCGCCGTCTTGGCCGTCAGCACGTAGTGCGCCTCGGGCTGGTCGCCGTCGAGCCGCCAGCGCACGACGAGTTCGACGTCGTCGGTGCTGGTGCGCAGCTCGATCGCCTGCCCGTTGAGACGTCGATACGAGGTGAACCCCAGCCAGCTCGGCTGCAACGGACCGTAGAGCTCGGGCGCGCTGCCCGAGGGCAGGGTGCCGGCCAGCACGACCCACTGCTCGTCGAAGCGGTGCTCGGGCGCGGTCAGCGACAGCCACTGCCCGTCGTGCTTGATCTCGAGGTCGCGGACGATCGTCTCGCCGCCGTCCCACCTGGCCTGGTGGAAGGTCATGCGATGGTTGCGCCCGACGAGGCGCGCGACGCGGGTGAGCGAGAGGTTCGGCTTGTCGAGTCGCCGCAACGCGTCGGCGAAGGCGCCTCCGGTGCTGCTGAACCCTGGGTCCGCCGCAGCGGTTTCGGGGTGTCCGCCGAGGACGGCCGGGAGCACGCCCGCGGCCAGGAGCAGTTGCAGTGCCGAACGCCGGCTCAACTGCCGGGGAGACGCTGCTGGGGCATCCACTGGGGAAACGTCGGGGTCGGTCGAAACGTGGTCGGCCGTTGGGCTCATCCTTGAATCCATAATTCATATGATGCAATCGATATGCGACAGTGTCAACGGTCATGCTGCCAGCGGTGCCGGTAGCGTCGATCGTGAACGCGCCAGAGAGGAACACCCGGTGACCCCGAACCGCCCAGAGGAACTGACCGAGTACTCGCTCACCGAGCTGCTCACGCCCCCCGTGCAGGCTGAGGAGGCCGCCGACTACGACGACTTCTGGCGGGGCACCTTCGATGCGTTCGGCACCGGGCCCGTCGCCTGGGAGACCGCGCGCGACCTCGACTCCACCGAGACGCACGCCGTGTCGGAGATCCGATTCGACTCGTCCGCCGGCGAGCACGCCGTCGCGTTCCTCGTGGTGCCGCACGACGCGGCCGCCGTGCAGCGCGGCCTCGTGATCGGGCACGGCTACGGCGGCCGCACCGCACCCGACCTCGAGCAGGTGCCGGCCGACACGGCCGCGATCTTCCCCGCGGCTCCTGGCACGGCGCCGAACACGGGGAGCCGCTTCCCGGCGCTCCCCGATGAGCACGTGCTCGCGGGCATCGCGCATCGCGACACGTACTCGCACCGCTTCGCGGCGGCGGACGTCTGGCGCGCCGCGACCGTACTGCTCGACGGTGCACCGGCTGCGGCCGCCGCGCTCGACTTCAGCGGCGGCAGCTTCGGCGGCGGCATCGGGGCGATGGCCCTCCCGTGGGACGCGCGGTTCCGTCGCGCCTCGCTCGACGTGCCGAGCTTCGGGCACCACGCGATCCGCCTCACCCGCCGCTGCACGGGCAGCGGCGAAGCCGTGCGACAGCACGTGCAGCGGCACCCCGAGGCGCGTTCGGTGCTCGGCTACTTCGACGCCGCGGTGGCGGCGCGTCGCATCGGCATCCCGACGCACGTGGCGGCTGCGGTGCTCGACCCCGCGGTCGACCCGCGGGGGCAGTTCGCCGTGTTCCACGCGCTGAGCGCGCCGAAGCGGCTCACCGTGCGACCGAACGGGCACCTCGATGGGCCCATCGCCGAGGTCGGCGAGCGGATGACACGCCGCGCCGCGGCCGATTTCTTCGCGCTCCCCGCCGACCGCCTGGCCTGAGCGCGGGCGATCGGCCCGCGGCATCCGTCACGAAGCGGATGCCGCGGCGCACGCCGAACGCCGGCGGCCTGCGGGTCCCTCCGCAGGCGGCCGGCGCCGGGCGATCGACTACGAGTTCGCGTCGAGCAGGTCCTGGACTTCCTTCTTCAGGGAGTTGAGGCCCGACTGCACGTCGACCTGGCCCGCGAGGATCGTCGCCACGCCGGCGCCGATCGCAGCATCGATCTGCGCGGTGACGGGCACGCGGTCCCATGCGGCACCGCGAGCGTGCTCGGAGACCTCGGTGCGGAACGTGGTCTGGTACTCGTCGGCGGCGAGCGCCGGGATCTGGTCGGCGACGGACTTCGCAGCCGGCGCGACGCCCGACTGCTCGTACTGCGCCGTCGCGGCGTCGATGTTCGTCGCGGCATAGGTGATGAAGTCGCGGCTCGTGAGCTCGCCCTCGCCGGCACTCGCGAACAGGCCTCCGCCCCAGGCGCGGTTGTACGACGGGTTGCCGTTGGCCGTGGGCCGTTCGATCGCGCTGATGTTGTCGATGATGTTCTGCGCGGCGCCGTTCGTCTTCACGAAGGTCGAGGCGAGCGGGGCGTCGTCGTAGAGGGCCGCTCGCCCGCTCGCGAACAGGATGCGCGCGTCGCTGCGAGCCACGTTCGCCTGGGTGAGGCCGTCGTCCTGCAGGGCCTTGTACCAGGTGATGGCCTCGACGCTCTCCTTGTCGCCGATCGTGCACTCGAAGTCGTCGGTGACGACCGGGCTGCCCCAGCCCCACATCCAGTGCGCGGCATCCTTCAGGTCGGGGTTCTTCGTGACCGCCGCGTAGGGGATCAGCGAGGAGTCCTGCGACTTGATCTTCTCGAGCGCGGTCGCGAACTGCTCGACCGTCATGCCCGACTTGATGCCGACGCTCTTGGCGATCTCGCCGTTCGTGATGATGCCGATGCCCGACGCAGTGAGCGGCAGCACGAGGAGCTTGCCGCCCATCGTGTACGAGTCGAGCACGCCCTGCGGGATGCCGAGCCCCTTGGCGAGGTCGGTGAGGTCGGCGAGCACGTCCATCGGCGTCAGCACCTGCCATCCGCCCGACTGGCCGACGCCCATGAGCTTGCCCGAGCGGCCGGTGAGTGCGAGCTGCGTCGCCGCCTGGTCGTAGGGGTAGATGACGGGCGAGACGGTGACGCCCTCCTCGGCGGAGAAGTCCTTGAGGATGGCCTCCCATGCGGGCTTCAGCGCCTCCTCGCCGAGCGAGTTGCCGTAGAAGTTGATCGTCTTGGCCTTGGTCGCGGCGTTGGCGCCGGCACTGGCGCCCGGCGCGGCCGGGGTGGCGCAGCCGGCGAGCGCGAGCGCGCCCAGTGCGGCGAAGGCCGTACCGCCGCCGATGAAGGCGCGGCGGCTGAGCTGCGAGGTCGAGAGGTTCATGTGGACTGCTCCTTCGTCGGAATGTGTGTTCGGTGCGGTGCGGTGGATCACGGCTACCCCTTCACGGCCCCCGACGCGAGGCCGGAGACGAAGTAGCGCTGGAGGAGGATGAAGATGATGGCGAGCGGCAACGAGGTGATGAGGGATGCCGCCATGAGTGCCGGCCAGTCGGCCGTGCCCTCGCGGATGAAGGCCTGGGTGAGGCCGGCGGGCAGTGTCTGCTTGTCGGGCCCCGCGAGCGTGAGCGCGAAGAGCAGGTCGCTCCAGCCGCGCATGAAGGCGAACATCGCCGCCGTGATGAGGCCGGGCACCACGAGCGGGAAGACGATCTGGAACATCGTCGCGATGCGCGAGAGGCCGTCGACCTTCGCCGCCTCGAGGATGTCGTCGGGCAGGCCGTCGATGATGCCCTTCAGGAGGAACACCACGAGCGGCAGGGTGAACGTCGTGAACGAGATGATGAGCGCCGTGTAGGTGTAGAGCAGGCCGGCGGAACTCAGCATCAGGTACAGCGAGATCAGGAGCAGCGCACCGGGGATCAGCTGCCCGATGAGGAACATGAACATGATCGCGTTGCGCCCGCGGTAGCGGAACTTCGAGAGCGAGTAGGCCATGATGCCGCCCACGAGCACGGAGAGTACGGCCGTGCCCGTCGAGACGATGAAGCTGTTCGCGAGGGCCTGGAGCAGTGCGTCGTTCTGGAAGAACCCGATGAAGTTGTCGAGCGTCGGGTCGACCGGGAAGAGCGGCCGATCGAGAGCGAACACCGCCTCCTTCTTCATGAACGCCGTCGACGTCAGCCAGTAGATCGGCAGGAGGCCGAAGAGGGCGAGCAGGATGAGCCCGAGGCGCCCGGGGATCGACAGTCTCGGGCGGATGATCGCCTCTCCGATGTCGCGGCCGTGACTCATCGCTTCTCCAGACGTCGGTTGAGCAGCAGGTATGCGCTCGAGATGATCGCGAGCAGGATGAGCCAGAGCACGCCCATGGCGGATGCCTTGCCGAGCTCGTAGCTGCCGAACGCGAGTTGATAGAGGCTGACGGCGAGCGTCGTGGTCGAGTCTCCGGGGCCGCCTCCCGTCATCACGAAGATCGTGTCGAAGTTGCCGAAGTTGTAGATGAACTCGAGCGTCGCGACGAGGGCGACGGGGCCGACGATGTGCGGGAACGAGATGTAGCGGAAGCGCTGCGAACGGGTGGCCCCGTCGATCGTCGCGGCCTCGAGCTGCTCGGCCGGCAGGGTCTGCAGCACCGAGAGGGCGACGACCATGATCCAGGGGAACGAGTGCCACGTCTTCGCGATCACGACGGCCGCCATCGCACCGGTGGGGTTGCCGAGCATGCTCACCTCGGGCAGGCCCACCATGGTCAGCAAGTGGTTCAGCACGCCGTAGCTGTCGTTGAAGATCCACGCCCAGAGGAAGGAGACCACGACGCCGGGCAGGAGCCACGGCAGCATGAGCGTGCCGCGCAGGATGTTGCGACCGCGGAGGCGTGCGTTCAAGAGCACGGCGAGCGCGACGCCGAGCAGCACGGGGAAGATCGTCGCGAGCGTCGCGAAGGTGAGCGTCGTGCCGAGCCGCGCCATGAACTCGCCGAAGATCGCGACGTAGTTGTCGAAGCCGACGAAGGTGCGATCGGGCGTGAGCAGCGACTGGTCGTAGAGGCTCGTGCCGATGCTGGAGACGAGCGGATAGATCGCGATCACGAGGAAGAGCAGGACCGCGGGGAGTGCGATCATGAATCCGAAGGTGCGATCCTTCGCGCCGAGGGTCGAACGCCGCCCGGATCGCGGCCCGGTCGGCTCGGTCGCCTCGCGTGTCGCGGGTCGTTCGAGGATGGCTTGCTGCATTGCGTTCACTTCCCGAGAGATGGCGACCCCTCATCAGGGCCCCTGTGCGTCGTCGTCACAAGTGGTCAACGCTGACGTGCGGCCAGTAAACCACAATGCGGATTCGAAATCCACAAAATGCATAACTCACCCATATTTGGATTGCTTCAGCCGATTCCGGTTACTACACTGACGGCAACGGCGCAGCCCGAGCGGGTAAGCAACGACGCGCGGCAACTGCATGAGAAGGAGTCCCGATGGCATCGGAATCGGTCGGCGGCACACAGACCGTCGAACGGGCTATGTCCCTGCTCGCGTGTTTCACCGAGGAGGCCGGCGAGCTGCGGGTGTCGGAGCTCTGCGCGCTCACGGGGCTCGGACAGTCGACCGTCTCGCGCATGATGTCGGCGCTCGACCGCATGCGGTTCGTCGTGCAGGACGACCGGACCGGCCTCTACCGGCTCGGCCCTGCAGCGGTCTCGCTCGGCACGATCGCCCTCAACGGCTCCCCGATCTTCCGAGCGTCGCGCCAGATCGCCCAGAACCTCGCGCACCGGCTCGGCATCGGCGTGAACGTCGCGGAGCGGAGCGGCTTCACCTTCACCTATCTCTGCAACTTCGAGGGCGCGCTCGCCCCGAAGTCGTTCGCGATGGCGGGCCGCACCGCCCCGTTGCACGCCACCGGGCTCGGCAAGGCGCTGCTGTCGGGCATGCCGTCCGAACTCGTCGACGAGTACTTCGCGAACACGCCCCAGCGGTTCACCCCGCACACGATCGTCGACCGCGACGCCATGGAGGTCGCCCTCGAGGAGACCCGCAGCCGCGGCTACGCCACGGAGATCGAGGAGCTCGCCTTCGGGCGGGCCTGCATCGCGGCACCCGTTCGCAACCGCGCCGGCGAGATCGTCGCGGGCCTCTCCGCGAGCGGCCCGCTCTCGGTGCTCGACCTGCAGGCGCCCCACCAGGAGATCGCGCTGCAGGTGATCGAGGCCGCCGATGAGATCTCCGTCGCCCTCGGCTACAGCCCCTCCCACTCCGCGACGGCGTACGCGTCGCTCTGAGCCTCGCTCTGGGCCTCGCTCTGAGCCTCCCGCCGCGACGGCGCTCGCGGCCACCCGTCACCCACACTGAACCCCACGCCGCGGCATCCGTCGACGGCACTCGACCACTCACGTCACCGGAGACCCTAGTGAAAATCGCGCGCGTCCAGACCTTCCCCCTCTTCATCTCGAAGGAGGATGCCGACGACTCCTACGCGGGCGAGGCGGCGGTCGAGCACCGCGGCTACATGATCAGGCCGCCGTGGCGCAGCCTCTACTCCCCCGGCTACGAGACCCTCATCGTGAAGATCGAGACCGACGACGGCCTGGTGGGCTGGGGCGAGGGACTCGCCCCCGTCGCCCCCGAGGTCGCCGCGGCGATCGTCGACCACCTGCTCACCCCGCTCATCCTCGGAGAGGACCCGCGTTCGGTGCGCACGCTCTGGCACCGGATGTCGGAGTCGATGCGCGAACGCGGACACCTGACCGGCCACCAGGCCGACGCGATGGCCGCCGTCGACATCGCGCTGTGGGACCTCTGGGGCAAGGCGACCGGCCTCTCCGTCTCCGAACTCGCAGGCGGGCGGTTCGCCGAGGTACTGCCGACCTACGTGTCGGGCGTGCGCGGCGCCGACGACGCCGAGATCGCCGAGAAGACCGCGGTGCTCGTCGAAGCGGGCGTGCGCCGGTTCAAGATGCACCTCGGCACCGACCTCCGCACCGACCTCGCGACCTACGACGCCGTGCGCGGCGCGCACCCCGACCTGCAGGTCGCCCTCGACGCGCACTGGAGCTACCGCCTCGGCGAGGCGAAGGCCCTCGGGCGCGAGCTCGACGAGCGCCACGCCTGGTTCTTCGAGGCGCCGCTCGCCCCCGAAGACGTCGAGGGCCACCGCGACCTCGCCGCATCCATCGACACTCCCGTCGCCATCGGCGAGGCGATGCGCAGCCGCTTCGAGTTCACCGATTGGCTGAGCCGGCGAGCCGTCGGCCTCACGCAGCCCGACATCGGGCGCACGGGCATCACCGAGGGCCTCGCGATCGCGGCCGTCGCCGACGCCTTCCACGCGCAGGTGGCACCGCACCACTCGGCGGCATTCGGCATCGCGATGGCCGCCGGCCTGCACGTCGCAGCGAGCTCGCCGTCGCTGCTCGCGTTCGAATACCAGCCGCTCACCCTGCCGGTCGCGAACCGGATTCTCACGACCCCGCTCGAGGTCGCGCCGAACGGCGATTTCACGGTGCCGACCGGCCCGGGCCTCGGCGTGAGCGTCGACGAGGACTTCGTGCAGGAGTTCGTGCGCCGCTGAGCCGCACAGGCGGGGCGCCCGGCCGAGCGGCCCGCCCGCGCACTTCTGGTCGCGTCGATCGCCATCCGTGCCCGCACGATGGTCCTTCGGAACGTCGGCGCACGTGAAGCGGTATTTCTCAGGATGAGTGCAGTGTTGCCTGCACATACGATGCCGAGGCGCCGCTAATCCTGAAAACGTGCGGCCCGGGCGTGCCCTCGAGCCCGATCGCCCGACCGGGCGTCTGCCGCGACATGCAGCCGGGGTTGCGTGGGCAGCTTGCTCCATTGCGTTCGAGCGTCGATTTCAGCAGGAAAGCGGCGCGCCACGCAGGATTCGTGACGCTTTTTTGCAGTCGCGTCGAGTTGTGTGAAACTTTCCCGTGGCCCGCCGGCGTACCGGCTCGGCCGAGCCGAAAGGGACCTCCGGATGCACCGCACTGAACTCGACCCCGACGCGAACGCGCCGCGCGACCCCGCGACGCGCATGCACTCGACGTCCGACGAGACCTCGCATCTCGTCGACCTCGTGCTCGGCTACTCGCGCCGCCGCATCCTGAGCGACGACACGCCGCTCGACAAGCCCGTCTCCGAGTCCGAGCTGCGCCGACTCGCGGGCCGCACGATCGACGAGCAGGGCATCGGAGCGGCTCGCGCCCTCGCGCTCTTCGAGCACGTGCTCGCGCCCGCCTGCATCACGACCGACCATCCGCAGTACCTCTCCTTCATCCCGACGGCGCCGACGAAGGCCGCGACCGCCTTCGACCTCGTGGTCTCGGCGAGCGCCCTCTACGGCGGCTCCTGGCTCGAGGGCGCGGGCGCGGTCTACGCCGAGAACGAGGTGCTCTCCTGGCTCGGCCGCGAGTTCGGCCTGCCAGCCGGCTCGGGCGGCGTCTTCGTGCAGGGCGGCACACTCGGCAACCTCTCGGCCCTCGTCGCGGCGCGCGAGCACGCTCGCGGCCGATTGAGCGACGGCGCAGCGGATGCCGCGGTGCCCGCGCCGCCCGGCGGCCGCTGGAAGATCGTGTGCAGCGCAGAGGCGCACTCCTCGATCGCCTCGGCCGCCCGCGTCATGGACGTCGACGTGGTGCCCGTGAAGCCGGCCGGCGACGGCATGCTGCGCGGCGACGACGTGCGCTCCGCGCTCGAGGAGCACGGGGCATCCGTCTTCGCCGTCGTCGCGACGGCCGGCTCGACGAACTTCGGCATCGTCGACGACCTCGCCTCGATCGCGGCGCTGAAGCGCGACTTCGAGTTCTGGTTCCACGTCGACGGGGCCTACGGTCTCGCGGGCATGCTCTCGCCGCTCGCACGCGCCCGCTTCGCGGGCGTCGAGCACGCCGACTCGGTGATCGTCGACCCCCACAAGTGGCTCTTCGCCCCCTTCGACGCGTGCGCCCTCATCTACCGCGACCCCGAGCAGGGCCGCCGTGCGCACACCCAGCACGCCGAGTACCTCGACACCCTCACCGAGGGCGGCGACTGGAGCCCGTCGGACTACGCGGCCCACCTCACGCGCCGGGCGCGCGGCCTGCCGCTCTGGTTCTCGCTCGCGACCTACGGCGGCACGGCGTACCGCGAAGCGATCTCGAGCTCGATCGCGCTGGCGCAGCAGGTCGCCGACGAGATCGAGCGACGCGAGGGGCTCAGCCTCGTGCGGTCGCCCCAACTGTCGGTCGTGGTGTTCGAGCGCGACGGCTGGACGAAGGGCGACTACGACGCGTGGTCGGCGCGGCTCCTCGACGAGCAGCGCGCCTTCGTGACGCCGAGCTCGCACGGCGGCCGGCCGAACACCCGCTTCGCGATCGTGAACCCGAACACGACGTTCGAGCACCTCGTGGCGATCCTCGACACGATGGGCTGATCGGGCCCTCAGACCCGCGCGACCGCGATGTGCGCCGCGAGCGCGCTCGTCGGCGCGACGTCGGCGAGCGCCGCGGCGCCGTCGAGCGGGTGCGCGTCGCCGAGCCTGATCTCGGCATCGGGCATCGCGGCCCGCACCGCAGCCACGAACTCCCGCCCGAGCACGTCCCCGAGGAACAGCCCGCCGACGCCGCGCACCTGGGCGCCGGCGGCATCCGATTCACCGACCCGGCGAAGTCCGGCGAACGCGGATGCCGCGAGCTCACGCGCCCCCGCGATGACGATCTGGTCGGCGACGCCGTCACCGGCTGCGGCGGCATTCGCGACGGCACGGGCGTACGACGCGACGCGACGCACGCGGTCGGAGTCGGCCTGCAGCTCGATGTAGGCGGCCTCGAGGTCGGGAAAGTCGGCGCGCACGACGTCGGTCAGCGCCGTCGCGACCCCGCGCCCGTCGTGGGCGCGCATGACGGCGTCGAGCGCCGCTCGCCCGAGCCAGTAGCCGCTTCCGGCGTCGCCCATGATGTGGCCCCAGCCGTCGACTCGAGCGATGTCGTCGGCGCCGACCGCGAGGGTGACGACGCCGGTGCCGGCCGCGACGACGACCCCGCGCTCGTCGCCGAGCGCACCGAGGTAGGCCGTGATCGAGTCGTGGGCGAGGTGCACGCTGCGCGCGCCGATCGGAGCCGCGGCGGCGAGCAGGTAGCCGGCGTCGGCCTCGTCGTCCGTCAGCCCCGAGACCCCCAGCCCGACGCGTGCGGCGGTGCGACCGCCCTCGTGCGCCTGCTCGATGATGCGCGCGAGTTGCGGCAGCAGCGGCAGGTCGGTGCGGATGCCGGGGGCCGACCATTCACCCGAGCCCGAGGCATCCGTGTGCCTGACCTTGATGCCCGACTGGCCGGCGTCGATCGCGAGGGTGCTCGAAGTCACGGCTGCGACGCTACCAGTCGGGGTGCCATCGAGCGGATGCGGCGGAGTCGCACCTACGCCGTGGGCGGATCCGACGAAACCGAGTCGCCGCCCGCCAACGCCTCGGCGAGCAGGAGCTCGGTCTGCACCGTTCGCCAGCGAGCGTGGGCCTTGAGCGCCTTCGCGGCCGAGAGGAGCAGCACGATGAAGCAGCCGATGACGGCGAGCAGCGCCAGGGCGAAGAGCACCCAGACGATCGGATACATCCAGGAGATGTTGAAGCTCACCACGTCATACATCCCTCGACCGTAGTGGCCATCGTGGGTCGGGCCGCCTCGCGCGCGCAACTGTGGAAAACTCGCGCGACGGCGCGACCGACATCAGGCCGCCTCGCATCGCGGAACAGGCCGCGCGCCGCCACTACGCTGGCGAACCATGAGCGCACCCATCGTCGTCTCGGGCCCGGCCGCCTGGAACCGCATCGTCTACCTCGAGCACCTGCCGGAGCCGGTGCCGCACATGCAGTTCGCGCTCGACGACTACGAGACGATCGGCGGCACCTCAGCAGGCAAGGCGCTCGGGCTCGCGACCCTGGGCCGTCCCGTGCTGCTGCACACCCTCATCGGCGACGACGACGAGGGGCGCCGCGTGCGGGGCGCCCTCGAGGCATCCGGTGTCGCCATCGCGAGCCTCGCCTCCGCGCGCACCGAGAGCCACCTGAACCTCATGACCCGGCAGGGCGAGCGGGTCTCGCTCTACCTGAGCGCGCCGGCCGATCCGGGAACGCCGCCGTCGACGGAACTCGCGCAGGCGATGCGGGATGCCCCGGCGATCGTGCTCGATCTCTCGGAGCGTTCCCGCGGACTCATCGGCGCGGCGCGCGCCACCGGCCGGCCGATCTGGACGGACATCCACGACTACGACGGCACGGCCGACTTCCACCGCCCGTTCATCACGGCCGCCGACTGGATCTTCATGAACGCCGACCGCATCGGCGGCGACCCACGACCGTTCATGGAGCAGTGCGTGCGCGGCGGGGCATCCGTCGTCGTCTGCACGCTCGGGGCGCAGGGCGCGATCGCGATCAGCGCCGGCGACCACGGGCGGATGCTCCGGTCCGAGGTCGCGGCCGTGCCCGTCGAGGTGCTCGACACCAACGGGGCCGGCGACGCCTTCATGTCCGGAGTGCTCGACGCGCACCTCGACGGCGTGCCGCTCGACGAGGCGCTCGAGGCCGGCGCGCGGCATGCCGCGACCGTGCTCACGACGCGGCACCTGCATCCCGTGCTCGACGGGCTGCTCGGGCTCGGCTGAGTCTTCCTTCCTGCGGGCCGCGGACCCGAGTTCCCGAGTTGACCTTGTGCTGCTTGCTACATTTGGGCGAGTTGCGTCGGGAAGGGGCCCCATGGAACAGCGGTCAACGGACGGGTACATCTTCTTGGGTACGGCGGTCCGATATCTGATGGACATGAAGCCTGGCTTCACTGTCTACGGCGACGCGCACGTACTCTTCAATATCAACAGCCTTGAGCACATGCTCGACGCGTACGAGTTCTATGTGACTTCACGCGTGGGTTACGCGTTGTTCAAAGTCCGCGACGAACTTGCGAAGGATCTTGCTGATCACGAAGGCGATGACGAGTGGATTGGCCAGCGTGGACTAACAGACAACGAGACCACTCGCATCGTCAATGCGGCCGGTATCTTGCGAGAGACGCTTCTCGCAGAATCAAAGGGCAAGGTCGCCTTCATCGCGTCGGACAAGCGCTACACAGTTGCCAAACTCATTACTGATGTTGGGTCGCTCATGGGCCCGGGTGTTTACGAATCCATGCCCGACTTGGCGCGTTACGACTTCGAGGAGGGTGGCAAAGCCCTCGCATACGATCTGCCGACCGCTGCGGGCTTTCATATCCTGCGAGGCACCGAGGCCGTACTGCGCGACTTCTACTGTCGCGTTGTCCGCCGTGATCGAATCAATGAGCCACGAATGTGGGCGGCGATGATCAGCCACATGAGAGGCAAGCGGAATGCTCCAGCCAATCTTCTCCTAGACAACCTGGACAGCTTGCGGTCGAACTTTCGAAATCCGACCCAACATCCAGAAAAGACCTACGACCAAGATGAGGTGCAAGACCTCTTGGCCCTGGCCATCGACTCAATCAACCGAATGGTTCGGCATCTCGCGGATAGGTCGCTCTAACAGGTCGAATTGCGTCTGATGGGGCAATGCCTTGCGACGAACCGATCTCGATGCGGGCGGTCGAACAGCACGCGAGCGCGAGCGGCATCCAGCGTGTCACGCTCGGCGCCAACGGGCGGGTCGTCGGCATCGGCGCCCCGAACGGTGCTTCACCCGCGCAGCGCCGCGCCCTCGCCGCCCGCGCCGGCGGTTGCATCATCCCCGTGTGCGACACCCCGACGTGGGCAACCGACGTGCACCAAGTCCTCCCGTGGCGGAACGGCGGTGCCACGCACGCCGACAACAGCGCTCGCCGTTAGTACATCCTCTGTAGCACGCTCTCCGGGCGGAGTATTAGCGCCGGTCCATTCCTGAACACCATGGCGCATGGTACTTTCAGCGCACGTGGTAGGGGGGCCAATGACTAAATCGTCCGTGTTGGATGAGATCGACCGCGAGATCGAAGAACAGAAGGCTCCCATCGCGTACGTGGGGCGAGTGGGAATACTCTTCTTTGCGCTTCCCGCGCGTGATCACGGTCATACAAGCGTGCCCACACCCAACGAGTTCTATGACCAGCTTGTTGCACAGCTCACGAGTGATGCTCGCGTAAAAGAGTTGCGCGCGCCATCGTCGGGTGAGAACGAGCTCCGCCCGGAGTCGTTCTCAGCTGCGGGGTGGCGCCAGGGGCGGACAGACGGAAAACCGGATGGGCCGCACCTTCACATTCACGTTGCGTCCTTCCGAACGCCAATCCTCATGGCGATCAACGTTCCGCAGCGTCTCCAACCCCAGGATCGGGGCGAACGAGGAATTCCGGCCGAAGAGTACTGGGTCGCTTGGGACGGCGTCCAACTTCTCGTGCTCTGGGACCGAAACGCGACTGAGCACTCTCTGGGCTACTACGGTGGCTTCGCGGCCATGGAGATTATCTCGGACGCCTTGGATGAGCTTGGGCTTTCGCCGCGTAATCAACCGTGCGGCCCCTACTGTAAGTACCCCTTCGCACACCAAGACCTCCTTGTCGCTCCGGCCGCGGACACGTCGAAGGTCCGGCTGCGTGAAGAGGGCCGGTTCACCGTAAGAATCGACTGTCCGTCCGAACCGGACGTGCTCGAACTCGCCCATCGGCTCTCGAGATCCTTCTCACTTACCGTCAACACCTTCGCAAAGATGCGTAGCTTCGGCGATTCTGTTTCGGGAACGGAGATAAAAGCGCGCCGCGAACTCGCCGACCTGCTGCAACATCAATACGAGATCGCTAGGACAGCGGCAGAGCCTTTCATCCGGTCGATCCGCCTGCGGTGGAAGAATCGTGGGCTACGTCGCAAGATGTCGAAAGGCGTTGCGAGGCTCTGGATGCACCTGGCAACAATCGAGCGAAATCAGCGTCACTGCATCGAAGGCAGGTACATCTACGACACAAGCGCGCAGCGTCAGGGCATAGGCCTCATCTTCAAGACGGAGTACCCGCAGTTTTTGAACAGCATCGACACCCTTGAGATCGACACACTCCGCGCGACAGTTGAGCAGCTTTCGATGCGCGTTGACACCCGAATAATCGCTGTCGCGACGATCGCGGGGGCAATGTCGGGTGCACTCGTCGGTGCACTCGTGACGCTCTTGAGGCCGTCTGGTGCGGCTTGACCTGACTGCAGTAGCTCGGGAGCCCTGTAGCGCTGAGGTCGGCAAACGTGCACCCCGTCAGGGGGTGAACGCACGACAGGTTAGTGCCTTGCTCGTGGTGCTGATGAGCGTCGATGGTCTCGGGTTGATTGGATCGATCTCGGTTGAGGGCGAGTCCCAGTGTCAGCCCGCTCGTCGTGCCGCTGCGCTCGCCCGTCGGCGCGCTGGACCCAGCGGCACCGCCCCTGTCGCCTGAATGCCGGGCGGCCGAGTGGCTGGGTAGCCCGAGCGACTGTCCAAGCAGTTGGGGCGCCTGATTCTCCTCGCGTCCGCGCTTGAGCGCCAGTGGGTGGGCGCCCGAGCGTCCGAACGCCTGAGGAACGGGTGGCGCACTCGCGACGACTCGCGCATGCGGTCGCGAGGCGCCGGGTGTACCGTGTGCGCGAAAGTCGTGTGCCTGCCGAGTGAGGAGCGCAGCATGGTTCTGATGCATCAGCGCGACGGCGTGGCCGAAGACGATGTCTACTGGCACGAGTCGATCGAGGGCGCCTCGATCGGCTCCGAGGTCTCGCTCATCCTCACCTACAGCTCGAAGGTCGGCTCGGGCCCGCGACTGCACCGGCATCCCTATTCCGAGACGTTCGTCATCCGGCACGGGCGCGCACTGTTCACCGTCGGCGACGAACAGCTCGAGGCGGTCGGAGGCCAGGTGCTCGTCGTGCCGGCGCAGACGCCGCACAAGTTCGTGATCATCGGGCCCGAGGCCATGATCTCGACGCACATCCACGCGAGCCCGACCTTCATCACCGACTGGCTCGAGTAACGGCCTCGACAGGCGCGACCCTCAGATGAGTGCGGGCCGAGCCTGCCCAAGCCGGGTCAGGCCGCGAGCAGCCGCTCCGCCCGCGCGAGGTTCGCCAGGAGCTCCTCACGGTTCTGCGGCGTGACGTACGCCGGCTGGTCGCGCTCGGCGCGCCAGCTCTCGGCGAGCGTGCCGATGACGACGGCGTCGAACCCGAGGTCGTCGAGGAGGTCGGCGACGAGCGCGGCGGCCTCGTCGAAGTCGCTCGCGGTCGACAGTGCCCGGCGCCCGGGGGTTCCGGCGGGAGTGCCGTCGGTGAGGAGCGCCGCTGCGGCGATGTTGTTGAAGCCCTTCGCGACCTTCGACTCGGGCAGGTGCGCCTGCAGCAGCCCCGAGACCGTCGCCTCGCCGGAATCGAGCGAGGCGATGCGGCCGTCGCGCTCCCAGTAGTAGTTGTTCGTGTCGATCACGACCTTGCCGGCGAGCGGCGCCACGGGGATGTCGCGATAGGCCTTCAGCGGCACGGACACGATGACGAACTCGCCGGCCTCGGCGGCCTCGGTCACCGTGCCGGCCGTCGCGTTCGGGCCGAGTTCGGCCACGAGTTCGGAGAGCGTCTCGGGGCCGCGCGAGTTCGCGATGGTCACCCGGTGGCCGAGCTCGACGAGGCGCCGTGCGAGAGTGCCGCCGATGTTGCCGGCGCCGATGATTCCGATGTCAGTTGGTGCGAGGTTCGTCATGCTCGGATGCAACGCACGCGCCGACATTTGATTCCGGAGAATCCGAAGGTGACGAATCAGGTCACGCCGGCTGGATGTTCGTGTTGTCGCGGAACAGGTTGCCCGGATCGACCTCGCGCTTGATCGCACGCAGCCGCTCGAGCGTCGCGGGCGGGTAGGCCGCCGCGACGGTCGCAGGCCCCACCTCGGTCTCGAAGCTCACGTAGGCGCCGGAGAAGTGCGGCGCCATGAGCTCGTTCCAGCGCTCACTCGTCCGGTGGCGACTCGACCCGAACGCGACGACCGAGAACTCGGCCGAGCGGTGGGCGAAGGCCGTCGCGTCGGCCGGCACGTCGTGCACGGCGCCGCCGACTGCGCGCAGCTGGAAGAAGTAGCTCGCCCCGCTCGCGATGAAGCGGGCGGCGTCGGCCGCGAACTCCGGCGTGATGCGGCCGATGATGCCGGTGCGCGCGGTCGGCTCACCCTCGGCGCCGTGGCTGCCGTCGGCGGCGTTCGCCATGATCGACTCGTACGTCGTGAGCCGCACGTCCTGCCCGACGAGCGGCGCGGCCTCGGCGAGCGGCTGCAGCCGGGCGATGACAGTGTCGGGGTCGTCGGAGTCGATCACGGCCATGACCCGGGCGACCGGCGGTTCGCCCGGGCGACTTCCGCCCATGATCAGGAAGCTCGTGACATCGCGCGGCGAATCCACGACCCAGTCGCCCCAGGCCTGCAGGAACCCGGCGGTGTCGCTCGCGTCGAACGCGAGCTGCGCGAAGCCGAGCTGGCCGACCTCGTCGACCTCGAACTCGAACGCCGTGACGATGCCGACGTTCGCCCCGGCGCCGCGCACAGCCCAGAAGAGATCGGGATGCTGCGAGGCATCCGCTCGCACGATGCTGCCGTCGGCCAGCACCATCTCGACGGCGCGCACATGGTCGATCGTGAGGCCGTGCTCGCGTACGAGCCAGCCGATGCCGCCCGCCGTCGCGAGTCCGCCGACGCCCACTCCCCCGTAGTCGCCCGACGAGAGCGCCCAGCTGTGCGGTGCGAGGAACGCCGCGACGTCCTGCCAGCGCGCACCCGCCCCGACGCGCACGAGCCGCTTCGCCTCGTCGAGCACCTCCATCGCGTTCAGCCGCGAGAGGTCGATGACGATGCCGCCGTCGTTCGTCGAGCGTCCGCTGATGCCGTGGCCGCCGCTGCGCACGCCGAGCGGCACGTCGGGGTTCCCGCGCGCGAAGTCGACCGCGTCGGCGACCTGGGCCGCGTCGGCCGGGCGCAGCACGAGGCCGGGAGCGCCGCCCCGCATGTACGTCGACTTGACGCGCACGTAGCCGGCGTCGCCGGGCTCGACGGCGTCGGCGGCGAGCGGTGCGGGCACCGCGTCGTAGTCGATGCCGTCGCGCCGCTTCGCGCGCACGGAGGCACTCCGCACCACCCTGCTCCCTGAGCCTGTCGAAGGGCTGGCAGACAGCGAGATCGAGTCGGGGGATGCCGCGGCATCCGCTGTTCGCAGCTCTCGTGCGACCGCTTCGCGCAGGGCCGGCGCGACCTCCTCGGCGAAGTGCACGATCGTGCCGGGGTCGTCGCTCGCGAGGATGAACGTGCCTACGCCGTCGTCGACGGCGTAGGGCAGCAGGTCGTCGACCCACTGCGCGGCCGAGCCGTTCAGGAACCCGCCGCCGCCCCCGAATCGGCCGCCGATGTTCACGAGGCGCCGGATCTCGCGGGGATCGCGACCGGCCGCGATCGCAGCCTCGTCGATGCGGGCGTTACCCGCCGCGTAGTCGCCGGGCTGCATGTAGCCGAGCGAGGGCAGCCAGCCGTCGCCCTTGCGGCCGATGAGCCGGAGCATGCGGGGCTTCAGCGCGCCGATGATGATCGGGATGTTGTGCGCCGGCGCGGGCCCGCGCTTCGCGCCGTCGACCCGGTAATAGGTGCCGTCGAGCTGGAAGCGCGCGTGTTCGCCCTGGTCCCAGATGCCGCGGATGACGTCGATGCCCTCGGAGAGCGCGTCGACCGCCTGCCCCGGCGTGAGCTTGCGGCCGCCCATCGCATCGATCGCGTCCCAGAACCCTCCGGCGCCGAGGCCGAGCTCGAAGCGCCCGCCCGAGAGCAGGTCGAGGCTCGCGGCGGCGCGCGCGAGCACGGCCGGGGGCCGCAGTGGCAGGTTCGCGACGTTGGCGGCGACGTGGATGCACGCGGTGCGCGCGGCGACCCAGGTGAGCAGGGTCTGCGTGTCGTGGAACGCCGGCTGGTAGGGGTGATCCTGGAACGTGACGAGGTCGTACCCCGACGCCTCGCTGAGTTCGGCGAGGCGCACGGCGAACTGCGGCGGATCGTTCTTCGGCGTGATGAAGGTGCCGAACTGCAGTTCGTGGCCGTAGTGCATGGTGCTCCGATCGATCGCGGGCGCACACGCACGCTGCGCCACCCTGCCATCCTGCAGCACAGTCGACGCGGGCGCACGACACGGGTAAGCTACTTACCTATGGTTAGTGATGACGAAGCGGATGCCGCGGCGGTCGCGCGGCTCGATGAGCGACGTGCCCGCCTGCACGACCTCGGCCACATCGACGAGGCGGAGTGCCGGCGCTTCCAGAGCACGGTCGAGTTCGCGGGGCGCAAGTGGAACGCCGCGATCCTCCTCGCGGGCGTGCGCGGGGCCCGCCGCTTCTCGGAGTACCGCGGCACGGTCACGGGCATCTCCGACCGGCTGCTCGCCGCACGCCTCAAGGAGCTCGAAGACGAGGGCATCCTCGAGCGGCACGTGCAGGCGACGACGCCGGTGACGATCACCTATACGCCGAGCACGACGGGGCTGCAGCTGATCGAATTGCTGCAACCACTCGTCGAGTGGGGTCGGGCCCGGCCGGCCGAGACGGAGCGCTCGGCCGGCTGAGCGCCGACTACTTCTGGTCGGACGCCGGAGCGGCCTCGCCCGCAGCAGGTGCTGCGTCGGCGGGAGCTGCGTCGGCAACGGGCGCGGCAACGGGCTCCTCGACGACCGCGGTCTCTTCGACGACGACCTCATCGGCGACGGCGGGCGCCTCGGCGACCGGGGCGACGGCGGCAGCCGCAGCGGCCTCGGCCTCGGCCTCGGCCTCGGCGCGGTCGAACTCGGCCTCGGCACGGTCGAGCTCGGCCTCGAAGGCGGCATCCTCGGCGGCGACGAGCGCAGCGGCCTCCGCCGACGCGATTCGAGCACTCCGGCCGAGCGCGTGCACCGCGAGGGCGATGACGACGGCGAGTGCGCCGACGGCGAGCAGCAGACCTGCAATCGTCGTGTTCGACTGCGCGCCGAGCAGGCCGGCGACATCCTGCGAGCCCGCGGTGTAGAGCTCGACCTGGGCGGCGGTCGACGAACTCAGGAGCCAGTAGCCCCCGCCGATCAGGGCCACTGCCGCGACCCAGAGCAGGATCAGCGGCACGTTGACCTTGGAGCTGGCGGTTGTATTCACGATGTAGGTGTCCTTCGCAATCGGGAGAAGCCGGGTCGGCCTCACAGCACGGTAATTGCTGAGCCTATGCGTGTCCTATGCACCAGGGGAACATCCACTCGACGGCCGCACGAGGCCGATCAGATCGAGCGATGGTCGACGAAGGCCATGCGCGGCCCCCGTCTCGGCCGCCCCCGCACTCCCGCCGCGCCGAGCAGCCGCACGACGCGATACCGGTGGCCGCGCCACGGATCGAGCGTCTCGAGCATCTCGTCGTCGGTCATGTCGCGCCCGGCGAGCGCATGCCCGACGTAGTTGGAGAGGTGGTAGTCGCCGACCGAGAGCGCGTCGGCGTCGCCGAGGGCACGCTGGGCGACCTCGGCGATCGTCCACGGGCCGACGCCCGGCATGAGGGAGAGGCGAGCCGCGGCATCCGCTGGGCTCATCTCGACGACGGCCTCGAGCTTGTCGGCGTACCCCGCCGCATTCGCCAGCGTGCGCGCCCGCTTCGGGTCGACGCCCGCCCGGTGCCACTCCCAGCTCGGGATGGTGCGCCAGACCTCGGGCGACGGCACCACGCGCATCGGCCGCGGCGTCGGGCCGGGGGCCGGGTCGCCGAACGTCGTCAGCAATCGCCGCCACGACTCGTGTGCCTGCAGGGTGATGACCTTCTGCTCGAGGATCGACGCGGCGAGGGCCTCGAAGACCTGCGCGGTCCGCGGAATGCGCAGGCCCGGGTTGCGCCGGTGCGCGTCGTCGATCAACGGCAGCAGCGGTTCGAACTCCGACGGGTCGTCGGCGTCGCCGAGCAGTTCGGGCGCCTGTGCGACCGCCGCCCCTGCGCCCGGGCCCCACGCCTCGCAGCGCAGGGTCTCGGCATCGGGCTGGGTCAGGCGCAGGGTCGCGTCGCCATCGGCGGTGCGCGACGTGCGCCAGACGGCGCCGCTCGCATCGAACAGGAACGCCGGGTCGCCGCCGCCGCGCCGCAGCGAGCCGAGCGTCTGCCGCAGGTCGGTCGGATACCTCGGCCGCCATCTGAGGGCATGGTCGGCGATCACGGCTCCAGTGTGCCCCACGCACCTGACAGTCGCCGTGCTCGCGGGTTGAGGAGCGAGCGCCAGCGAGTGTCTCGAAACCTGCCTGCCGATCGGCGAAGTCGCGGCCATCGTCACGGCGACTGCACGGCGCACCGCCGAAGACGGCGACGACGAAGTCAGCAGCGACGAAGCGGATGCCGCGGCCGCCACCGCCGACACGGGCGCCGAGGCATCCGTCACCGCCTGAAGCCTCGCTCGCTCAGTCACTGACCCGCGGGCTCACTGCCTCGCTGGTCTGCGAGCGCCGCCTCAGCGCGGTTCGAACGCGGCGTGGAAGATCGCCCAAGCTCGCCGGGCGGCCGGGCGGCGCTCGTCTGCGCCCGTGCGCGCGAGCAGGTCGGCGAGCATCGAGACGGCGAGGAGCACGTCGGCGTCTTCGACGGTGTCGGCGATGCGCCCCGCCGCGCGTTCGCGCGCGACGACCGCCCCGACGACGGCCGCGAGTCGTGCACCGAGATGGGCCACCCGCTCGTCGTGCTGGTGCTGCCAGATGAGGTCGACGAGCGCCGTCGACGCGACGGCCTGCCCGATGATCGCCTCGAGCAGGTCGTCGAGGGTCGCGTTCTCGGGCTCGACGGCGGCCTCGAGTTCGTCGATGTTCTCGTCGAAGACCGCGACCGCGAGCGAGAGGCGGTCGGGGAAGTGACGGTAGAGGCTGCCCTGCCCGACACCGGCCTTCTTGGCGATCGCGTTGAACGGTCCCTGAAGGCCGTCGACGGCGAAGACCTCGCGCGCGGCGGCGATGATCGCGCGGCGATTGCCGGGACCGGCGCTCGGCCCGCGATTGGCCCTGCGGCCCTCGGAAGTTCCCGTCCCACGTTCAGGCACGAGTGCTACCTTACTACCGGACAAGGATGTCCGGTATGGCTTCGCACCACATCGAAGAGAAGGAAGCACCACCATGAGCACCCCCAAGACCCTCTCGGGCGACGACTCGATCAAGACCTGGCTCGAGCACCCCGTCGGCGGCCCGATCCTCCGCGACCTGCTCGCGCAGGCCGGCCAGGATGCCGACGTCATGCGCCCCGTGCAGCGCCTCGCCATCAAGCGGCTCATCAAGCTCAGCAAGGGCCAGTTCAGCCAGGAGATGGTCGACCAGCTCGTCGCGCGTGCGGCGGCCGGCGACGTGCCGACGGGTGCAGCGGATGCCGCCGCCCAGGCGCCGGCGTCCGCTCCTGCGACGACCGGAGCCGGGGCCGAGGCCGGCGCTGCCGACACCGCAGCCTCGATCGAGCGCCCCGAATGGGTCGAGCGCCTCGACCAGGGCCGCTTCGCCGGCAAGACGGTCATCGTCACCGGCGCCGGCTCGGGCATCGGCCGGGCCACCGCCTCGCGCGTCACCCGTGAGGGCGGCCGGGTCATCGCCGTCGACGTCTCGCAGGAGCGCCTCGACGACTTCGCCGCCGAGCACGCCGGCGCCGAGATCGTGACCCTCGTGGCCGACATCACCGACGACGCCAAGGTCGCCGAGATCGTCGCCGCGGCCGGCGACCGCATCGACGGCCTCGCGAACATCGCCGGCATCATGGACGACATGACGCCGATCGGCGAGCTCACCGACGCCGTCTGGCAGCGCGTGTTCTCGGTCAACGTCGACGGCACCATGAAGCTCATGCGCGCCGTCGTGCCTGCGATGGTCGCCCGCGGCACCGGCTCGATCGTGAACACCGCCTCCGAAGCCGCGCTTCGCGGATCCGCCGCCGGCGTCGCCTACACGGCGTCGAAGCACGCCGTCGTCGGCCTCACGAAGTCGACGGCGTTCATGTACGGCCCGAGCGGCCTGCGCGTCAACGCGGTCGCCCCCGGCGCGACGATCACGAACATCGAGGCGAAGTTCGCCTCGCCGCTCGGCGCCGAGCGCGTGCAGCTCGCGATGACGATCCTTCCGGATGCCGCCGAGGCCGAGGCCCTCGCCGCGTCGATCACCTTCCTCCTGAGCGACGACGGCGTGAACATCAACGGTGTGGTGCTCGCGAGCGACGGCGGCTGGTCGGCGGCATAGTCGGCGCCGGGGCACCCGTCGTCTGACGTGTCTCGGTGATGTGAAATTCAGGAGATCCCGCACGATGGCCCGCCCAGGGACCTCATCTTGCGGGATCTCCTGAATACTCTCGATGTCGCTCGCGGGGCGTCCAGGCGGCAGGCGAGTACGCTGCTCGGATGCGCTTCGGAACGCTCGACTTCACGCCCGCCGCCGACTCCCCCGACCTGCTCGCGGCTTCCACGGCGGCCGCGATCGACGCGATGCCGGCAGCGGATGCCTCGACGGTGCTGGTCGCCGCGATCGACCCCGGTCTCGCCGACACGGCCGCCTTCTGCGAGCACTACGAGATCTCGATGGGCGACGGCGCGAACTGTGTGATCGTGCAGGCCCGACGGGGCGAGCGCACTTGGTACGCCGCGTGCCTCGTGCGCGGCGCCGACCGGCTCGACGTGAACGGCGCCGTGCGCCGGCACCTCGACGCGCGCAAGCTCTCGTTCGCCTCGATGGACGCCGCGGTCGAGCTCACTGCCATGCAGTACGGCGGCATCACGCCGATCGGCCTGCCCGCCGACTGGCCGATCCTCGTCGACCAGTCCGTCGCGGCGCACGAGCGACTCATCGTCGTAGCGGCATCCGCGGATCGAAGCTGCTCGTCTCGGGTGCGCTGCTCGCAAGCCTGCCGAATGCCGAGGTGCTTCCGATCGCACAGCCGAGGGCGTAGGCGCCCTCTGGAGCCCACTCAGTCGCGCGCCGCAGCCTTGCTCCGTCGAGGCCGCAGCGCGACGAGCAGCGTCGTGACCGAACCACCGACCGCGACGAGGAGCGCCGCGACGGCGACACCGAGATAGCGCCACTCGGACGCCTCGCTGTACGAGAACGTGTCGGCCCAGTCGAGGCCGAGGCGCACGATGACGGCGCCGATCACCCAGCTCAGCACGATGCCGCCGATGATCACGAGGGTGCGACGCATCCACTCATCGTAGGAGCCGGCGGTGTCGGCGCCGGGGGTTAGCCTCGATGCGGCCCGCGGTCACGGGTCGCGCAGATGGAGGACGCATGCCGAGAGAGACCGGGCCCAAGCCGCCGCGCATCGACGAGATCCGGCTGGTCGACCTCGTCGAGCGCGAGATCGGCGAGCTCGCGGGCGGTGACCGGGTCGAGGGGCGGCGCTACCGCGGCGGCGGCCTCGGCGGACGCGACCTCACGGGGGTCGCCATCGGCGAGTCCGAGCTCGTCGGGGTGTTCGCCCATGACGCGCTGCTCCGCGGCGCCGTGATCACCGAGACCGTGATCGAGCGGCTCGAGGCGCCGGTGCTGCGCGCACCGCGTGCGACGCTCCGCGACGTGCTCGTCTCGGGCTCGCGCATCGGTTCCGTCGAGTTCTACGACAACCGCTGGGAGTCGGTGCGTTTCGTCGGCTGCAAGCTCGGCTTCGTGAATCTGCGCGGAGCCGAGATCCGCGACATCCGCTTCACCGACTGCACCATCGAAGAACTCGACCTCGGCAACGCCAAAGCCCAGCGGGTCGCGTTCGAGCAGTGCGACGTGCGCTCGCTCGACGTGACGGGTGCCAGGCTCAGCGACGTCGACCTGCGCGGCCTCGACCTCGCCGCGATCAGCGGTATCGACGGGCTTCGGGGCGCCACGATGGACGGCATGCAGGTCGCGCTGCTCGCGACGACGCTCGCGAACCACGTGGGCATCCGCGTCGTGGACTGACCTCGCACGCGGGTTGCGCGCATCGATGCGGTGTCGTGATCGAACGGCCCTTCCGCGGGTCTTCGGCGGCAGCTAGTGTGGGCCGAACTGGGTCAGGCGACCCAGTTCGACGGACAGCGAGGTTCCCGATGCACGACGCCCCCACGACGCATCCCGACGATCAGGCGGAGCGCACGACCCCAGTGTCAGCCGGTGCTCGCCGCACCGCTCGTCGCCCCCTCGTCGCCGTCATCGCGATGCTCGGCCTGATCGTGGTCCAGGCCGTCGCCGACCCGACGGGACTGCTGGCTCTTGTCGGCTGGTCGGGGGCGATTCCGCAGGCGAGTGCCGGTATGTGGCCGTTCGCGCCCTACCTGGTGTTCGTGCCCGTGGTGCTCGGCGTGGTGTGGTGGGCGGCGGTGCGCGCCGGCGACCGGTTCTGGACCCTCGCGGCGGGCGTCGTGCTGGCGGTGCTCCTCGCCCAGGCCGCGGCCTGCTTCGTCATGACGTGGGACCTCGCGGTCGCCGCGTGGGCCGCCGGCTTCGTGACGGCGAAGGCCGTGCCCGCGGCGCTCATCGTCGCAGCGCTCGCACGCTGGCTCGGGGGCCCGACGACGCGCCGGTCGTTCGAACACGGTTCGATCTGGCCCGCCGCAGTGATCATCGCCGTCGTCGCACCGCTCCTCGCGGGCCTCTGGTGGACGGGCGCCGTCTACGCGGTCGGCATCCCGGTGGCACGTCTCGACCGCGGCATCCCCTCGATGCTCGTCGCGGTGGTGCTGATCGCCGGGGCGACCGCCCTGTGCCTGCGCTGGATGCGGGCGCGCGTGCCCGGCGTACTCGGCGGCTGGCTCGCCGCGCTCCTCGCCGGCGGTCTCGTCGGCCTCGTGCAGGCCGTCGTCGCCCTGGTCGTCGACGGCGGCTTCGCCGGCGACATCTGGCCGCTGATGGCGGCCTACGTGACGGTCGCCGACGGGCTCGCGTTCGGCGCCTGTCTCGGCTGGATCGTCGGGGTGAGCGCCGTCGTCTTCGACCGCGTTCATGCCGGGCGCACGGCCCGGGCCGAACAGGCCCCCGAGCTCGTGGCCGCTGCAGTCGCGGTGCTGGCAGTGGGTGCGATCGGCGCGACCCTCGCCGTACCGAGCGCCGAAGCCGCCTCCGCAGAGGCCGGTGCCGCCGGCGCTGCGGTCTCGCCCCCCGAGGGCTTCCTCCGTGCCGAGGGCTCGATCATCACCGACGACGCCGGCAACCAGGTGCTGCTGCGGGGCGCGAACGTCAACCAGCTCGTCGACTTCTACCAGCACCAGCCCGACGTGCCCGCGACGCGGCCGCTGACCGAGAACGACTACGCGGGTATGGCCGAATACGGGTTCAACGTCGTGCGACTGAACCTCTCGTGGTCAGCGCTCGAGCCCGAGCGCGGCACGCTCGACCCCAAGTACCTCGCGAAGATCGAGGAGGCGGTGGGCTGGGGCGCGGAGCACGGCATCTACACCGTGCTCGACATGCATCAGGACGGCTGGTGGAACGGCCCGACCGAAGAAGGCACCGTGTGCCGCCCCGGCACCGAGGAGATGTGGGGCTACGACGGCGCACCCGAGTGGGCGACGATCACCGACGGCGCGCCGCGCTGCCAGTTCACCGGGCGCGACATCTCCCCCGCCGGCGACCGTGCGTTCCAGAACTTCTACTTCGACACCGACGGGGTGCAGACCGCGTTCGCCGAGACCTGGGGTGAGCTCGCCGCCGAGTTCGCCGACGAGCCGATGGTCGCGGGCTTCGACCTGATCAATGAGCCGGGCTTCGGCGAGACGGCGCCCGTGACGACGTCGCACCAGCTCGGCAGGTTCTACGACCGGGCGATCGACGAGATCCGCGAGGCCGGTGCCCAGCAGATCGTGTTCTTCGAGCCGAGCATCCTCTGGTCTGGCCTCGGATTCGACACCGGCCCGACCCCCGGCTTCACCGACGACGACAACATCGTCTTCTCGCCGCACCTCTACGCCGAATCGATCACGATGGACCGAGACCTCGGCATCCCGCCGATCGTCAGCATCGAGCGCCAGTTCGCGCTCGCGCAGCGCGTCGCCGACCTCTACGACGCCCCCCTGTGGTCGGGCGAGTACGGCTACTGGGGCGAGGACGACGACGTGCTCGCCCGCATGAACCGCTACGCCGACGAAGAAGACGAGCGCAGGCTCGGCAGCGCGTACTGGGTCTGGAAGCAGGCCTGCGGTGACCCGCAGAACGGCATCGGCCCCTTCGGCAATGCGCTCATGATGCAGGAGTGCGAGACCGGCGGCGACGCGCCGCCCAAATCGGAACTCCTCGAGATCCTGAGCCGCGCGTACCCGCAGTCGGCTCCGGGCATGCTGACGTCGCTCGAAGCTGAGGGCGCCGCCGTCGATCTCGCCGGAACGACCCCCGACCGCAGCTGCGACCTCGCGGTGTGGGTCCCCGGCGGCTCCGAGCCCGACGTCGAGGTCACTGGCATCACGAAGGTCGAATCGACCGAAGTGCCGGGCGGATGGATCGTGACGGGCTGTGCCGACGGCGACTACACGTTGACGACCAACGGCTAGCCTCGAGGCATGACCTTCGAGCCGGCGCCGAGCGGGCGCGACCGCCGAGACGACGGCCGCCGCGCCTCGCTCACCGCGATGATCGCGGCGGAGCCCGACCGGCTCCGGCGGCGCAGCATCTCGCTCGGCGTCGCGCCCGATGACGCAGAGGATGTCGCGCAGACGGCGCTGCTCCGGGCCTGGCGATCGATCGAGCAACTGCACGCGCCGGAGCCCGGCCAGATGTGCTCGTGGCTCGACACCATCGCCAGGAATGCAGCGGCCGACCTCGCCCGCCAGCGGGCACGTCGCCCGGTGGCGGCGCTCGACGATGACGCCCCCGACCTGGCCGCCGGAACGAGCGTCGCCGGCGACGTCGAACTGCGGGTGATTCTCGACGGCGCTCTCGGTGCGATCAGAGGCCTTCCCGATTCCCTCCGCGAGCCGTTGCTCCTCAGCGTCGTCGACGAACTCTCGGCTCCCGAGATCGCCGAACGGCTCGAGATCTCGCCCGCCGCGGCGCGCCAGCGCATCTCCCGCGCACGGAAGTCCCTCGCCGAGTGCCGGGAATCCGGCATGTCCGAAGCATCCTGACACTCGCCGGCGACGAGACCCCGACGGGAAGACCGGCCCTGTTCCCCCAGCGGCCGGCCCTCCCGTGGTCATGTCGCTCAGGCGGTGCCGAACGGGTTGTCGACGGCGTAGCGCCATCCGTGCTGCTCGTCGTGGACCGCGACGTCGGCGGTGGTGCCGGCCAGCGCGATCTCGGAGCCGTCGGGTCCGGTGCCCGTGATCGTCCAGTCGGCGATCGCGAGACCGGTGCGGCCGCTCTGGAACACGTGACGGACCGTCATCGTGATCGGCAGGTTCAGGCCGAGGAACTGCTCGAGCGCGCCGCGCACGCCCTCCGTGCCCTGCACGGGCTGACCGGGCGCGGGCACGAACACGACGTCGTCGACGTTCAGCGCCATCAGACCATCGAGGTCGCGCGCGTTGAACCGGTCGGCGAACGCGAGGTTGAGCTGGTCGAGTGAGGTGACAGGGGTCGCCATGACGCGCCTTTCTTCGTGAGGCCCGCCTGTTGCCGGCCCCTCTAGAGAAAGACGCCGCAGCGCCCGAGGTGTGACACGCGTATGCGACCGCCCTGCGCCTGGGCTCTGCGCCGCAAACGAAAACGGCCCGGAGTCTCATGGAGACCCGGACCGTTCGATAGGTGGTGCGCGAGGGGGGACTTGAACCCCCACACCCTTGCGAGTAC
Source organism: Agromyces sp. CCNWLW203 (assembly GCF_036576125.1). NCBI lineage: Bacteria > Bacillati > Actinomycetota > Actinomycetes > Micrococcales > Microbacteriaceae > Agromyces > Agromyces sp. CCNWLW203. Next base: position 1,033,194 of record NZ_JAZHYX010000001.1, read on the forward strand.
TGGCACCTGAAGCCAGCGCGTCTGCCAATTCCGCCACTCGCGCACGTGTGGTCGCACTCTCGTGCGTCCAACCACGAGAGACTAACATCTCGCGCCCGGCAAAGCCATTCGAGGGCAGCGGATGCCTCACGCCGCACGCTGAGTCACAGGATGTACGCCGCGACACGCCGACGGCTTACGGCGTGTCGCACGATCGATCCTGCGACTCAGCGATCCCAAGCCGGGGTGCACGCCACAACGGTGGCGGCGAGCGGCGCGCCGCCGACCCTCCACGGTTCCTCCGAGTCCTGCTCGCACCTCGCGCTCCCCCACCACCCGGGAATAGCATCGATCAGCGGGTTCCGTTGCCCCGACCGTTGCGACGAAAGGACCGCAGTTTGACTTCCCCCAGCGAGTCCACGCACGCGCATGACCGCGCTGCTGCCGACACTTCCCCCAGCGAGTCCACGCACGCGCATGACCGCGCTGCTGCCGACACCTCCCCCAGCGAGTCCACGCACGCGCATGACCGCGCTGCTGCCGACAACTCCCCCAGCGAGTCCACGCACGCGCATGACCGCGCTGCTGCCGACACCTCCCCCAGCGCGTCCACCCGGACTCTCCGCGGCATCCGTGCCTATCTCTTCGACCTCGACGGCGTGCTGACGCCGACGGCGACGGTGCACATGCACGCGTGGGCCCGCCTCTTCACGCCGTACCTCGAGCAGCACGGCGCCGCTCCGTACACCGAGGCCGACTACTTCTCGTACATCGACGGCAAGCCCCGCTACGACGGCGTGCGCAGCCTCCTCGAGAGCCGCGGCATCCGCGTGCCCGAGGGCGACGTGACCGACGCGCCGTCCGAAGACACCGTGCACGGGCTCGGCAACCGCAAGAACGAGGCCTTCAACGAGACGCTGGCTGAAGAGGGCGTCGAGGCGTATCCGGCGAGCGTGGCCTTCCTCGACGCGGTGCAGGCGAGCGGATGCCTCATGGCCGTCGTCTCGAGTTCGAAGAACGCCCCCTCGGTGCTGGCCGCCGCGGGGCTCGCCGATCGCTTCGAAGTCGTCGTCGACGGGGCGGTCGCCGCGCGCGACGGCATTCCCGGCAAGCCGGCCCCCGACACCTTCGAGCGCGCGGCCGAACTGCTGGGCGTGCCGACCGAGGCCTGCGCCGTCGTCGAAGACGCCGAATCGGGCGTGACCGCCGGCGCGACCGGCGAGTTCGGCATCGTGATCGGCGTCGACCGGGGCGTCGGGCGTGAAGCGCTCGAGGCGCTCGGCGCCGACCTCGTGGTCGACGAGCTCGACGAGCTGATCCCCCTCCTGCCCGCCACCACCCCCCGAGAGGAACGCGAATGAGGTTCGCCGACCACGACCCGCTGAACCGCACACGCTTCCCCATCGACGAATGGGCGCTCGTGGAGACCGAGTTCGGCGACGCCGACATGGGCCGCACCGAGACGATCTTCGCGGTCGGCAACGGGTACCTCGGCCTTCGCGGCAACGTCGAGGAGGGCCGCGACGGCCACATGCACGGCACCTTCGTGAACGGCTTCCACGAGACGTGGCCGATCCGTCACGCCGAAGAGGCGTTCGGCTTCGCCCGGGTGGGCCAGACCATCGTGAACGCGCCCGACGCGAAGGTGATCCGCCTCTACGTCGACGACGAGCCTCTCGTGCTCACCATCGCGGAGCTCCTCTCCTATGAGCGCCGGCTCGACTTCAGGCTCGGTGCCCTCAGCCGCTCGATCGTCTGGCGCACCCCGTCGGGCAAGCGCGTGCTCATCACGAGCCGGCGCATGGTGAGCTTCACCGACCGTCACCTCGCGGTGCTCGACTACGAGGTCGAGCTGCTCGACGCCGATGCGGCGGTGACGATCTCGAGCCAGATCCTGAACCGCCAAGACGGGCGCGACGAGTACCGCTCGGGCGTGCCCGAGGCGGTCGGCAGCTTCGACCCGCGCAAGGCCGAGATGTTCAACGAACGCGTCATGCAGCCGAGGGTGAAGCGGGCCGAGGGCGGGCGGTACATGCTCGGCTACCAGACGACGAACTCGGGCATGACGATCGCGGTCGGCGCCGAGCACCGCATCACGACCGAGAACCAGTTCACCGAGTCGAGCTCCATCGGCGACGACCTCGCGAAGCACATCTACCGGGTGCACGCCAAGCAGGGCAAGCCCATCCGCGTGACGAAGACGATCAGCTATCACACGGCCCGGTCGGTGCCGACGCGCGAACTCGTCGACCGCTGCGACCGCACGCTCGATCGTGCCGCCGAACTCGGCGTGGCCGAGTTGTTCGCGCAGCAGCGCGCGTGGCTCGACGACTACTGGGCAAGGTCCGATGTCGAGATCGAGGGCCAGGCCGCGATCCAGCAGGCGACCCGGTGGAACCTGTTCCAGCTTGCGCAGGCCACGGCGCGCACCGACGGCGACGGCGTCGCCGCGAAGGGCGTGAGCGGCTCGGGCTACGGCGGTCACTACTTCTGGGACACCGAGGTCTACGTGATGCCGTTCCTCAGCTACACGGCACCGGTCGTCGCGCGCAACGTGCTGCGATTCAGGCAGCGGATGCTTCCTGCCGCCCGCGCCCGGGCGCTCGAGCTGAACCAGCTCGGGGCCCTGTTCCCGTGGCGCACGATCAACGGACAGGAGTCGAGCGCGTACTATGCGGCCGGCACCGCGCAGTACCACATCGACGCCGACATCTCCTATGCGCTGAACCAGTACGTGCGCGCCACCGGCGACCAGGACTTCCTCGCCCGCGGCGCGATCGACATCCTCGTCGAGACCGCTCGCATGTGGGAAGACCTGGGGTTCTGGCGCTCGAACGCCGACGACGTGTTCCACATCCACGGGGTCACGGGGCCCGACGAGTACACGACCGTCGTCAACGACAACCTGTATACGAACGTGATGGCGCGGGCGAACCTGGCCGCCGCGGCATCCGCTGTCGATGACCTGCAACTGCTCGACCCGGTGGCGTACGAGCGTCTCGTCGAGCGGCTCTCGGTGACACCGGCCGAGGTCGCGAGCTGGCGGCGGGCGGCGTTCCACATGCACATCCCGTTCGATGCGCAGCTCGGCATCCATCCCCAAGACAGCGCCTTCCTCCAGAAGGAGCTGTGGGACCTCGAGGCCACCCCCGACGACCGGCGCCCGCTCCTCTTGCACTACCACCCGCTCGTCATCTACCGCTTCCAGGTGCTGAAGCAGGCCGACGTCGTGCTCGCCCTGTACCTGCAGGGCGACCGCTTCTCGACCGAGGCCAAACGCGCCAACTTCGAGTACTACGACCCGCTGACGACGGGCGACTCGACGCTGTCGGCGGTCGTGCAGTCGATCGTCGCGGCCGAGGTGGGTTACCACGAGCTCGCGATGCGGTACTTCCGCTCCGCGCTCTTCGTCGACCTCGCCGACCTGCACAACAACACGGCCGACGGCGTGCACGTCGCCTCGACCGGCGGGGTGTGGAGCGCGCTCGTGTCGGGATTCGGCGGCTTCCGCGACCACAACGGGGTGTTCACGTTCGACCCGCGCCTGCCCGACGGCTGGCAGCGCCTGACGTTCCGCGTCACGCTTCGCGGCACGCGGGTACGGGTGACGCTCGACTCCGACGCGATCTCCTTCGCCGTCGAAGACGGCATCGAGGCGCGGGTCCGAGTGCGCGGCGTCGAGACGATCGTGAGTTCCGAAGCGGATGTCTCGGTGCCGCTCGACGGCCAGGGTCCCCGTCTCTACGGGGCGCCGACGATGCGGGATGTCACGGGCTCGCGCCGCGCCGACGGAAGCCTGCTCACGGCGTCGATCCCGACCCTGTCGCTCGACGTCGACGAAGCCGACTCGACGATCCAGATCGACTGATCACGAGTCTTCCCAGCCCTTCGGGCTACCATGTCACAAGTCGCGGGGCGTCGATCAGCAACGACGGCCTCGGTGCGAATCTGGAGCGGGAGACCTGTGGGCCTACTGGACAACTTCGAGAAAGGTCTCGAGCGAGCCGTCAACGGCGCGTTCGCGAAGACCTTCCGCTCGGGGCTGCAACCCGTCGAGATCACCTCAGCCCTGAAGCGGGAGATCGACACGAAGGCGGCCGTCGTCTCGCGCGACCGCGTGCTCGTGCCGAACAGCTTCGTCGTGCGCATGTCGCCTGAAGACCACGCGCGCATGTCGGGCCTCGGGCCGGCGCTCATCGACGAGCTCGTCGATCTCGTGCAGAAGCACGCGGCGAGCCAGCACTTCCAGTTCGCGGGCGGCATCACGCTCTCGCTGCACGCCGATCCCGGCCTCGCCGTCGGCATGGTCCAGGTCGACTCGCAGAACGTGAAGGGCCAGGTCGCCTGGACCCCGGTGCTCGACGTGAACGGCAAGCGCTACCCGATCATGAAGGGCCGCACCGTCATCGGCCGCGGCAGCGAGGCCGACATCACGCTCGACGACTCCGGTGCCTCGCGCCGCCATGCCGAGGTGCAGTGGGACGGCAGCCGGGCGCGAGTGCGCGACCTCGGCTCGACGAACGGCACGCAGCTGAACGGCTCCCCGGTCAAGGACGCGATCCTCGAACCCGACTCGGTCATCGGCATCGGCCGCTCCCGCATCACCTTCCGCGTGCTGGCGCAGGCCTCGAGCGCGGGTCCGAGCTCGCGCGGCCGCACCGACCCGGCCACCGAGCGTCACGACATGGGCGGGTTCTGGGGGCCCGGCGAATGAGCGAACTCACCCTCCTCGTGCTCCAGCTCGGCTTCCTCGTGCTGCTCTGGGTGTTCATCTTCGCGATCGTCTATGCGCTCCGCAGCGACCTGTTCGGCCAGCGCGTGCGCAAGATGCGGCCCGAGGCGGCCGCTGCGGCGGGCGCCGGTGCAGCGGCAGCGCCCGTCGCGGCCTCCGCGTTCCCGAGCACCCCGGTGGCGGCGGCGGCACCCGCAGCACCGACCGCTCCGGTCGCGCACTCGTCGAGCGGCGGCGGCTCGGGTGAGCTCGCGTCGAGTGAGAACGCGACGCGGCTCGTCATCACGAGCGGCACGAAGAACGGCGCGGAGTTCCCACTCGGCCACGACGAGATCACGATCGGCCGGTCGAGCGACTCGGCGATCATCATCCGCGACGACTACACCTCGACCCACCACGCGCGGCTCATGCAGTGGAACGGTCGCTGGATGCTGCAGGACCTCGACTCGACCAACGGCACCTTCCTCAACGGCTCCCGAGTGACCGTGCCCACCCCGATCCCGCTCGGAGCCACCGTGAAGGTCGGAGCGACGACGTTCGAGCTGCGGCGGTAGCCCATGGCGAACATCAAGGCGAGCGCCGCGGTCTCGCATGTGGGGCGAATCCGCTCGAACAACCAGGACTCCGGGTATGCGGGGCGGCGGCTGTTCGTCGTGGCCGACGGCATGGGTGGCCACGCGGGCGGCGACGTCGCGAGCGCGATCGCCACGCGGCGCATCGCCGAGGCCGACGTCGACTACGACAACACGGCCGAGGCATCGGCCTCCCTCGAAGGCGCCCTGATCGCGGCCAATCGGCAGCTCGCGGCTACCGTCGCCGATCACTCCGAGCTGACGGGCATGGGCACGACCGTGAGCGCCGTGCTGCTCGTCGGCGACCGCGTCGTCATCTCGCACATCGGCGACTCCCGCATCTACCTGCTGCGCTCGGGTGAGCTCAGCCAGATCTCGACCGACCACACCTTCGTGCAGCGCCTCGTCGATGCGGGCCGCATCACCGCCGAGGAAGCGATGGTGCACCCGCGCCGGTCGGTGCTCATGCGCGTGCTCGGCGACGTCGAGGCCTCCCCTGAGATCGACGCGCTCGTGCTCGACACCCGTGACGGCGACCGCTGGATGCTCTGCTCCGACGGACTCTCGGGTGTCGCCTCCTTCGACGACATCCACGACATCATGTCGACCGACGCCGGCGCCAAGCAGGTCGCCGATCGGCTCGTGAAGGCATCCCTCGACGGCGGTGCTCCCGACAACGTCACCGTCGTGATCCTCGACATCGGCGAACCGCCGGCCCCTGCGACGCCGCCGCTCATCGTCGGGTCGGCGGCGGCACCGCCGGCGTTCGGCCAGGCGTCCGAGCCAGTGCGGCCGCGCGGCATCCGCTTGACGCCCTTCCGCCCGCACCCCGTTCAAGAGACGCACTTCGAGCCCGACTCCGAGGACTTCTTCGACGAGATCATCGAGGAGGACGCGCGTCGCCGTCGCCGTCGCCGCTGGGTGTGGGGCTTCTGGATCGTGCTGCTGATCGGCGCGATCGTGGCGACGTTCACGCTCGGCTACCAGTGGACGCAGACCCGGTTCTACGTGGGCGAGTCGAACGGCCGGGTCGCCATCTACCAGGGCATCCAGCAGAACCTCGGGCCGATCTCGCTGCACGAGCTGTTCACCGAGACCGAGCTCGACGTCGCCGAGCTCCGCACCTACGACCAGCAGCGGGTCCAGCAGACGATCAGCGCGGGCTCCTATGCGGAGGCGTACCGCATCGTGCAGCGTTTGGAGGAATCCCTTGAGTGACTCCTCCCGTTCCCTGAGCCAGGCGAAGAACCCCGAGCTGACGGGCACGCCGCCCGAGGGCATCCGGCGCATCCGGATTCCCCAGAAGTTGCGCAACCTCGAGTTCTGGCTGCTGCTCGTGGCGTGCTTCATCAACGCCGCGGCGATCCTCCTCGTGCAGCTCGGCGCGCTCGGCCGCATCGACACGCAGCTCGTACTGCTCGGCGCCGGCCTCTCGCTCCTCGTGTTCGGGCTGCACATCGTGATGCGCTTCGTGGCGCGCGACGCCGACCCGTTCCTGCTGCCGATCGCGACGGTGCTGAACGGCATCGGCATCGCGATGATCTACCGCATCGACATCGCGGAGGGCGACTCGGGTTGGGAGAGCGCCGCGGTCAGGCAGATCGTGTGGAGCGCCATCGCGATCATCTGCGCGATCGCGACGATCCTGATCATCCGCAACCACCGGGTGCTGTTCCGCTACACCTACCTCGCCGGGCTCGCGGCGATCGTCCTGCTGCTGCTCCCCCTCGTGCCGGGTCTCGGCCGCGAGGTCTACGGGGCCCGCGTGTGGATCGGATTCGGCGACATCGCGACCTTCCAGCCAGGTGAGATCGCGAAGATCGCGCTGGCCGTCTTCTTCGCCGGCTACCTCGTGCGCAACCGCGACTCGCTCTCGATGGTCGGCACGAAGTTCCTCGGCATGCGGTTCCCGCGGGCGCGCGACCTCGGGCCGCTCCTCATCGTGTGGGCGCTGTCGATGGCGGTCATCGTCTTCCAGCGCGATCTCGGCACCGCCCTCCTCTACTTCGGACTCTTCCTCGTGATGCTCTACGTCGCGACGAGTCGGCTGTCGTGGGTCGTGCTCGGGCTGAGCCTCTTCATCGGCGGCGCCATCGTGGCGAGCCAGACGCTCGACTACGTCGGCAACCGCTTCGCGAACTGGCTCGACCCGTTCAGCGCCGACCGCTTCGACGCCGAGATCGGCGGCAGCTACCAGCTCGTGCAGGGCCTGTTCGGCCTCGCCAACGGCGGCCTCATCGGCACCGGCTGGGGCCAGGGCCGGCCAGACCTCACTCCCGTGCCGCAGAGCGACTACATCATCGCGAGCCTCGGCGAGGAGCTCGGCCTCGCCGGCGTCTTCGCGATCCTCGCGCTCTACCTGCTGTTCGTGGCTCGAGGGTTCCGCATCGGCTTCGCGGGCCAAGACGACTTCGGCAAGCTACTCGGCGTCGGGCTCGCGTTCGTCGTCGCGCTGCAGGTCTTCATCGTCGTCGGCGGCGTGACCCGGGTCATCCCCCTCACGGGCCTGACGACGCCGTTCCTGGCAGCCGGTGGTTCCTCGCTCGTCGCGAACTGGATCATCGTGGCGCTGCTACTGAGACTCTCCGACACGGTACGCAACCATCCGAGGCTGGTGATCGACGGATGAATCGAGAACTCAAGCGCGTCTCCATCGTCGCGTTCCTCATGTTCCTGACGCTGCTCGTCTCGACGACGATCATCCAGTACGTGCAGGCCGAGGCCCTCGCAGCCGACCCGCGCAACTCGCGCACGCTCTACGAGAGCTACTCGATCGAGCGCGGGCCGATCCTCGTCGGCGGCGAGCCGATCGCGTACTCGCAGCCGTCCGACGACGACTACAAGTTCCAGCGCGTCTACGCGAACGGGCCGCTGTACGCGCCGATCACCGGCTTCATCCCCGTGAACGGCGAGGCCACGGGCCTCGAGCGATCGCTCAACGACTACCTGAGCGGTCAGTCGTCGAGCCAGTTCTTCGACTCGCTCAACCGCCTGATCTCCGGGCAAGACCCCATGGGCGCCTCCGTCGAGGTGGCCATCGACCCGGTCGCGCAGCAGGCCGCGTGGGACGCGCTCGGCGACTACTCGGGCGCCGTCATCGTGACCGAGCCCTCCACCGGTCGCATCATCGCGATGGTGACGAAGCCCACGTACGACCCCAACACCCTCGCCGTGCACAACTCGGCCGAGGTCACGGCGACCTACGAGGGCCTCCTCGCCGACCCTGCCGACCCGCTCTTCAACCGCGCGACGGGCGGCGACATGAACCCGCCCGGCTCGGTGTTCAAGCTCGTGACGGTCGCTGCGGCGCTCGAGTCGGGCAACTACACGCCCGACAGCCAGCTGCCGAACCCGAGCTCCTTCACCCTGCCGGGCACCGACTCGGTCGTGCGCAATACCGAGGGCGGCAACTGCGGCGGCGGCGCGACCGTCAGCATCGCGACCGCACTGCGGCTCTCGTGCAACATCCCGTTCGCAGAACTCGGCATCGAGCTCGGCGACGCCGCCATTCGCGAGCAGGCCGAGAAGTTCGGATTCAACCACGAGTTCTTCATCCCGACGATCACCGAGCCGAGCGTCTACCCGCGGGCACTCGACGACGCGCAGACGGCACTGACCGCATTCGGCCAGTACGAGGTGCGCGCGACCCCCATGCAGATGGCGATGGTGTCGGCCGCGATCGCCAACGGCGGCATCGTCATGAACCCGAACCTGGTCGACCAGATCACGGCGCCCGACTTCACCCCGCTGCAGGAGTTCGAGGGCGAGCAGTTCGGTCGCGCGATCAGCGAGGAGACGGCGAACACGATGGTCGGCATGATGGTCAACGGCGTCGAGAACGGGGCCGCGAGTAATGCAAGAATAGACGGCGTCAGCGTGGCCGGTAAAACGGGTACAGCGGAGAACGGAGAGAGTGACCCCTACACTCTCTGGTTCACCGGTTTTGCCCCCGCCGACAATCCTCAGTATGCGATCACAGTGCTCGTTGAGGATGGCGGGGGACTTGGCCAGGAGGGGTACGGCAATCTCATCGCCGCACCCGTCGCAAAGCAGGTACTAGAGGCGGTGCTGAACAAATGAGACCGAGCGCAGGGCTCACCTTCGGGGGGCGCTACGAACTGCAGTCCCGCATCGCGATCGGCGGGATGGGCGAGGTGTGGCAGGCCACCGACCTCGTCATCGGTCGCCAGGTCGCGATCAAGATCTTGAAAGACGAGTACCTGGGCGACCCGGGCTTCCTCGAGCGCTTCCGCGCCGAGGCCCGGCACGCCGCACTCGTCAACCACGAGGGCATCGCCAACGTCTTCGACTACGGCGAGGAGGACGGCAGCGCCTACCTCGTCATGGAGCTCGTGCCCGGCGAGGCGCTGTCGACGATCCTCGAGCGTGAGCACGTGCTCTCGACCGACAAGGTGCTCGACATCGTCGCGCAGACGGCTGCGGCCCTGCAGGCCGCCCACGCCGCCGGCCTCGTGCACCGCGACATCAAGCCCGGCAACCTGCTCATCACGCCCGACGGCCGCGTCAAGATCACCGACTTCGGCATCGCGCGCATCGCCGACCAGGTGCCACTGACGGCCACCGGCCAGGTCATGGGCACGGTGCAGTACCTCTCGCCCGAGCAGGCGTCTGGTCACCCGGCTTCGCCGACCACCGACATCTACTCGCTCGGCATCGTCGCTTACGAGGCCCTCGCCGGCCGCCGGCCGTTCACGGGCGAGTCGCAGGTCGCGATCGCGATGGCGCAGATCAACGAGACGCCGCCAGACCTGCCGGTCACGGTCTCCGAGCCGGTGCGCAACCTGGTCTACGGATGCATCGCCAAGAACCCGGCCGACCGGCCGCAGTCCGCCGCGCACCTGGCCCGCGCCGCCACGGCGCTCCGCCGGGGCGACGTGCAGGCCGCCGCGGCCGCCGTGCCGGCCGTGCTCGGTGCCGCCGGTGCCACGGCCGCGACGATGCTCATGCCGGCAGCCGGTGCCACCGCGGCCACGACGGTGATGCCGTCGGCCGCGGGCGCTCCGATCGACGGTGAAGAGCCGGTCGACGAGAAGAAGAAGCGCAGTCCGTGGACCTGGCCGCTCATCGTGCTCATCGCGCTGCTCGCGATCGTGCTGATCGGCACGATCATCGCGCTGGCACTGAACGGCGGCGAGAAGGAGTCTCCCTCGACGCCGCCCACCACGCCACCGTCGAAGACGGCGACGACTCCGCCTCCGCCGCCGCCCACCACCGAGGCCCCCACGAACGCCCAGGTCAACCGTGAGGACTACCTCGGTCTCACGGTCGACGAGGCGAGCGCGAAGCTCGGTGCCCTCGGCATGGTCGCGAACGCCGTCGAGGGCAACCCCGGCGCGAACGCCGATGAGGCCGGCCGGGTGTACGACGTCAACCCGACGGGCAACATGAAGATCGGCTCCGAGGTGACGATCACGTACTACGCCGCCCCCGAGACGCCGAGCGCACCGACGTCGGCACCGACCGCGAACCCGAATCCGTTCACGCCGTCGTCCGACCCCAACGCGAAGGTGCCCGTCACCATCTCGTGGACCGCGCAGCAGTGCCCCTCCGGGCAGGAGCTGACCGGTTATTCGGTGCAGGTCACGGGCGACGCGACCGCGCCGGGTCCGGTTCCGGCCGGCACGACGACGGCGCAGGTCATGGCCGGCCAGCAGGACTTCCAGGTGACCTACCTGTACTTCTGCGGCCCGGTGAGCTCGCCGACCTCGCCGCCGCTGACGGTGACCGTCGAAGACAACTGACCAGTAGCGACGATCCGACGAGAACCGTCGAACACGAGAGAGGGCATGGAGCTGCACGGTGAACGATGAAGGACGAGTACTCGCGGGTCGATACCGCGTCGGTGCTCTCATCGGGCGCGGCGGCATGTCCGATGTGCACGTCGGCACCGACACCCGACTGGGGCGCCAGGTCGCGATCAAGCTGCTGAAGCCGCAGCTCGCGACCGACCCCGCGTTCCGCATGCGATTCCGTCAGGAGGCGCAGTCGGCTGCCCGCATGGCGCACCCGACGATCGTGCGTGTCTTCGACGCCGGTGAAGAGACCGTCGTCGACGGGTCGGGCCAGGAAGTGCAGCTGCCCTTCATCGTCATGGAGTTCGTCGAGGGCCGCCTGCTCAAGGACATCATCCACGACGGTCCGCTCGAGGCATCCGCTGCCGTGCGCGTCATCGACGGCGTGCTGACGGCACTCGAGTACTCGCACCGCGCGGGAGTCGTGCACCGCGACATCAAGCCCGGCAACATCATGATCACGACCACCGGTCAGGTGAAGGTCATGGACTTCGGCATCGCGCGCGCCGTCTCGGACTCGTCGACGACCGTGGCGCAGACCACGGCGATCCTCGGCACCGCCTCGTACTTCTCGCCTGAGCAGGCGAAGGGCGAGACGGTCGATGCCCGCACCGACCTATACTCCACGGGTGTCGTGCTCTTCGAGATGCTGACCGGCCGGCCGCCGTTCCGCGGCGACACCCCGGTGGCCGTGGCGTACCAGCACGTGAGCGAGCGCCCGGTCAAGCCGAGCGTCATCAACCCGAAGGTGTCGCCGGCCCTCGACTCGGTCGTGCTGCACGCTCTCGCGAAGAACCGCGACCAGCGCTACCAGACGGCCGCCGAGTTCCGGGCCGACGTCGACACCGCGGCATCAGGTCGCGTGCCGGTGCACCGCGAACCCGATCAGGCCACGATGCTCTTCGGGGCACCGACCGGTTCGCTCTCGAGCTCCGAGCTCGCCCTGCGCCAGCTCGCCGAAGACGAGACCATGACCCGCACGCAGCGCCGCCCGCCGGCGATCTGGATCTGGTCGGGCATCATCGGCGTCATCGTCATCGTCATCGCCGTCATGTACTGGGCGTTCAATCTGGAGCCGACGGCCGAGCTGCCGCCCAACGTCAGGGAGATCCCCGTACTCACGGGGAGCACCTATGAAGAGGCGGTCGACGCACTGCAAGAGCTGGGGCTCCCGGCGACCCCGGTCGAGAAGACCGACGAGACCGTTCCGGCGGGCCAGGTGATCGGCACCGACCCGCCTGCCGGCGAGAAGGTCGACAACGGCACCGCCGTGACCGTGTTCGTCTCGACGGGCCGCGAGGCGGTCGCCGTGCCGGATCTGCGGAACAAGACCCTCGAGCAGGCGAAGGCCGATCTCACGGCGCTCGGTCTGATAGCGGGCGTCGAGACCAGGGAACCGTCGCCGACGGTGCCCGGCGATACCGTGCTCGGCACCGCGCCCGAGGCAGGAGCCTCGGTCGAGGTCGGCTCGACCGTCGACTTCCGCATCTCGAGCGGCATGGTGACGCTGACCGACGTGACGGGTCAGACCCTCGAAGCCGCGACCTCGTACCTCGCGGCCGAGAACCTGCAGCTCACGGCCGTTCCGAAGCCCGACGCGTCGTGCAAGGCGGAACCGGGTTCACCGGTCACCAAGCAGTCGCTGGCGCCCGGAGACGTGCCGCAGCACTCCACGGTCGAGCTCACCTACTGCGCGGGCTGACCCACCCGTGGGTTGAGGAGGCCGTCTACGGCCGTCTCGAAACCCCTAGCCCGCCGTCGCCCGCACGAGCGGGCTGAGTCCCACGGCGCGTTCGCGCGCCTCGGGCAGGCCGGCGACCGCGAGCCAGTTGCCGAGCATGCGGTAGCCGCCCTCGGTCAAGACCGACTCGGGGTGGAACTGCACGCCGAAGATCGGCGCGCTCTCGTGCCGCAGGCCCATGATGACCCCGCCCTGTGTGCGACTCGTGACGATGAGTTCGGCCGGCACGGTGTCGTCGACGACAGCGAGTGAGTGATACCGCGTCGCCGTGAACGGCTGCGGCACACCGTCGTAGAAGTCGCTGTCGTCGTGCGTGATGAGCGAGGTCTTGCCGTGCATGAGTTCTTCGGCGTTGGTGACGACCGCGCCGAATGCCTCGGCGATCGCCTGGTGGCCGAGGCAGACGCCGAGGATGGGCTGCCCCGATGCGAGGGCGGCCTCGACGATCGGGATCGACACACCGGCATCCGACGGCTTGCCAGGCCCTGGCGAGATGAGCACGGCGTCGTACTCGGCGATGCGCGTGGGCACGTCGGCGACGTCGAAGGAGTCGTTGCGCACGACCTCGGTCTCGGCGCCGAGCTCTTGCAGGTACCCGTTCAGCGTGTAGACGAAGCTGTCGTAGTTGTCGACGACGAGCACCCGGGTGCGGGCGTGTTCCATGTCAGCTCACTCCACCGTGACGTTGATCGGGTTCAGGATGCCGTCGACCCACGGGAACACCCACGTGAACAGGGCGAACACGACGGCTGCGACGAGCAGCAGCATGAGGATGATGCGCAGCCACACGGGGCCGGGCAGCACTCTCCAGAGTGCACCGTACATGGCTCAGCTCCCCCAGGTTGCGACGATGGACGCGATCTCGGCCGGGGCTCCGGCGGAGGCCGGCTGCCATGACTCGAGCACGCCGTAGGCGATGATGCGTTCGGCGGTCGAGTAGAGCGGATTGCAGCTCGTGAGCGTGACGATGCGGTCGGTCGGCGCGAGATCGGGGTGGTGCGGCACCGGTGCCAGCACGTCGACCGTCTCGGGCGTCACGTACTCGAAGTCGCGGAACCGGTACGTGTACCAGCCGTCCTTCGTCTGGATGTAGATCGCATCGCCGAGCTGCAGCTGCTCGATCTCGTGCATACCGCCGCCGTAGGCACTGCGGTGCGCGGCGATCGCGAAGTTGCCGACCTCGCCGGGTCGCTGGGTCTGCGGGTAGTGGCCGACCCCGAGGTCGAAGCTGTTCAGCACGTCGAGCCCGTAGCCCTCGGCGATGTTGCGCTGCGAGTCCTCGCCGAAGCGCGGCACGTACATGACCGCGAACGCCTCGCCGTCAGCGAGCTCGCTCGTGTTGACCACAGGCTCGCCGTAGTCCGCCGGGTCGGGCGGGGGTGTGGTGCCCTGCGTCTCACTCGCCTGCTGCTGCCACTCGCTGCTGAGTTCGGAGGCCGCGGACGACTGCTGGCCGGCCATGATGGCGTCGTTCCACCAGAGCTGCCAGCCGAGGAAGAGCAGGATGAGCGCACCGGCCGTGAGCAGCAGTTCTCCGAGCACGCCGACCACGCTGACGCGAGGGCGCCGACGCTCCGAGGAACGGCGTGCGCGCCGCCCATCGGCCTGGATCTCGGACATGAGGGCGATTCTAGTCGGGGTGGCAGTGAACCGAATGTGTTCACGGGCCTTCCCTCGGCTAGAATCACCCGCATGGCACGTACGAAATCATCGAAGCCCGCGCGCGCAGAACAGGCGAGCGGCGAAGAGGCTCCGAACCCGGTGTGGTTCAAGCCCGTCATGTTCGGCTTCATGCTCGTCGGGCTCGCCTGGATCATCGTGTTCTACGTGAGCCAGGGCGCGTTCCCCGTCGCCGACCTCGGCTCGTGGAACATCCTGATCGGCTTCGGCATCGCCTTCATCGGCTTCCTCATGACCACACGCTGGCGCTAGCCGGCGCACACACGCGCAGAAGAGGGGCGGATGCTGCGGCATCCGCCCCTCTGTCGTTGTCGCTGTTCCGCACGATCGTGAGCGGTCTACCTGCCGCTTCGATGCAGAGTTCTCCACGGGGTGTGGAGAACTCCGAGGCCTCGTGTCCCCCGTAATGACGACAATTACACGGGTGTAACTCTCCCCAGCTGTGGAGAGGGCTGTGGATAACTTCGAATGGTGTCAGGCGATCCACCGCGTCGGCGACTCACGCGCGTCAGACGATCGGGAAGAAGAGATAGCGCAGGCTCAGCAGCACGAGCACCGCACCCACGGCGATGAGCAGCCACATCTGCAGGCGCTGCTGCGACCGCTTGCGGGTCTCGACGAGGATGAAGCCGATGAGCGCACCGGCGGCGAGACCGCCGAGGTGCGCCTGCCAGGCCACGTTCATGCCGGGGATGAACCCGATCACGAGGTTGATGCCGAGCAGCACGAACAGTTGCGTCGCCTGACCGCCCATTCGGCGTTGGATGACGAGGAACGCGCCCATGAGACCGAAGATGGCGCCGGATGCCCCGACGACCGGCACGTTCGGCGGGGCGAGCCAGAGCACGCCCACCGACCCGGCGAAGCCCGCCAGGAGGTAGAGCGAGAGGTAGCGCCACCGGCCGAGCAGCCCCTCGAGCAGTTGCCCGAAGATCCACAGGGTGTACATGTTCAGCAGCAGGTGCAGGATGCTCCCGTGCGCGAACACCGACGTCACCATGCGCCACGGCTCAAGCGCGCCGGGGTGCGAATAGAAGCCCGCGTACCGGATCGCACCGGTGACCCCGAGGCCCGGAATCATCTGCAGGAGGTACACCGCCACCGAGATGCCGATGAGGGCATACGTGACCACCGGGGCACCGCGACCGGCCGCCGAGCGCATGCGCGTCAGCACGGCCGGCTTCGTTCGCGGCGCGCTCGCGCGCTGCTCACGCATGCACTCGGGGCAGATGACCCCGACCGGAGCCTGAGTCTGGCACTCGGGGCAGATCGTGCGCCCGCACCGCTGGCAGAGGATATAGCTCTGCCGATCGGGATGCCGGTAACAGAAGTTCGCCCGATCAGGCCCCGAGCCGCTCACCCGCGGGTCAGACCTGCTCGACGGTGATGCTCTCGATGACGACGTCTTCGAGGGGCTTGTCACGACCGTCGGTGGCGACGGCGCCGAGACGGTCGACGACAGCGCGGCTCGCCTCGTCGTTCACCTTGCCGAAGATCGAGTGCTTGCCCTGCAGCCACGTCGTGGGGCCGGTGGTGATGAAGAACTGCGAACCGTTGGTGCCGCGGCCCATCTGGATGCCGGCGTTGGCCATGGCGAGCACGTAGGGCTCGGTGAAGTCGAGCTCCGAGTTGATCTCGTCGTCGAACTGGTAGCCGGGGCCGCCGACGCCCTGACCGAGGGGGTCGCCGCCCTGGATCATGAAGCCGGGGATGATGCGGTGGAAGATGACGCCGTTGTAAAGGGGCGCGGTGGACTTCTCGCCGGTGGCGGGGTGGGTCCATTCGATCTCGCCCGTGGCGAGGCCGACGAAGTTCTTGACCGTCTTCGGGGCGTGGTCGCCGTAGAGGTCGACCTTGATCGGTCCGTGGTTGGTGTTGAGCGTCGCGACTGCAGTAGGAATCGGCATCCTCATATTCTGTCACGGGTGGATTCGTCAAGCCGCATGCCGTATTCGGACTCCCACCTCGCTTCCAGCCGTTTCGGTGGCAAGATGGAGTGGTTCGCTGCACATCGATGGAGGTCGACATGAGCCTGTCACGCAAGCGCCGGAAGGAACTCAAGCGACTGCAGAGCAACGCTGGGGAACTCTGGGAGAACCAGCAGCACGTGCTCGAGCACGCCAACGCCGTCGCACGCGAGGCCAGCCGTCAACTCGGCCACCTCACGCGCGAAGAGGTCGTGCCTCGCGTTCGCACCGGGTACGAGAGTTATGTGCGTCCCAACGTCCAACGGGCCGGATCCGTCGCCCGCGTCGCCGGTGACACCGTGGAGCGCACGGTCGGCAACGCGCTCGGTTCCGTGCTCTCGATCGGCGACATCGCCAACGACGCTCGAGTGCGCCGCGCCATCGAGCGCGTCTCGCCGCGCGCGGCCGAGGTCGTCAAACAGAAGAACGGCCCGGGCTTCGGCACCTACCTCGCGATCGGCGCCGGCATCGTCGCCGCCGCGGGCGTCGCCTACGCCGTCTGGCAGACGTTCCGCGCCGACGACGAACTCTGGGTCGCCGACGACGAGCCGACGCCTGGAGCGTCGACGACGGCCTGACCCGTCCGCACGACTCCCCGATGGCCCCGCCTGTTTCCAGGCGGGGCCATCGTCGTCTCCGGGCGCTTCCGGTCGGTGCCGGTCAGTGCTGACCCTGAATCTCGAGCAATCTGTGAATTCACCTTGCGGTCGACGTGAGAATCCCGCTAATGTCAGAAACCGTTGTCGAACACGCAATCCAGCAGAGGAGTTGATACCCATGATGAAGCACATCTTCACGCCAGCATTTACTGCGGCCTACACGGGAGTCCTCCTCGCGTCTCGGGCCTGCTAGCAGTTCGCCTCGACGTCACGCGCGTTCGCGCCTGATCGTCACCTCCGCCCCTCGGGCGTGACCCTGCGGCTCGTGCCGCTCATCCGTTCAGCGACCTCGTCGCCGGCCGTCTTGCGAGACGAGCGGATGCCACGGCTCACGCCCCGCCCGCGGAGGCGCGCCTCGCACTCGTCATGAGTGCTCGCGCGCCACCACGCCCGGATGCGACCACGCCCGCCGTTCCTTCGGCGCCCGCGCTGCGACATCCGGAGTCACGTCGGTTCGTTCCCGCTCGATATCGATCGGATCGGCCGCTGCATCACCCGCACCACCCAGCAACACCCGCACCACCCATCGCACAACACACCAGAAGGAATCACCGTGAATACGAGCACCATGACCGCCGGCCGTACCGTTCAGGTACAGGCCGTCACCGCTGACGCACGACAGCTCAGCGACCGCATCGCACGCCGTGCCGCCCATGCGCTCCTCGCGTGGAGCCGTCGTCGCGACGCGCAGCGCACGCACTCGGCCACCGCCGAGCGCCGCTGGAACGAACAGGCCGCAGCACGCCTGCAGGCCGATGAGTTCCGCCGCATCACCCTGATGGCACAGCCGCTGATCTGAGCCACCATGCACACCATCGACAGCACCACCTCAGCCAGGCCCCCGCGGGTCGGCGTCGCAGCATCAGCGCTGCAGCCGGCCAGCGGGGAGCTCGGCCACCCGCGGCCGTGTCGCGAACGGTTCGGCCACGTAGCCGGAACGTCGGCGACACGGCCGCGGGTGCACCGCGCAGCGCGCAGCGAGCCTCGAACCGGATCCTACGCTCGCGCCGACGGCGGCACGCCATCGGCCGGCTCGGCCGCGTTCAGTCGCAGGGCGATGTCGAGCAGGCTCACGCGCTTCAGGCTCGGCACCTCCTCGAGGTCGAACCAGCGGGCCTCGTCGCTCGATCCGTCGACCTCGTTGCGCAGCTCGCCGCCGATCACGCTGGCCCGATAGACGACGCGCATCGCGTAGAGCGGCGCAGCGCCCGTGTGGCGCTTCGACGTCGGCACGACCATGGTGTCGATACCGAGCAGCCGGTCGACGGATGCCTCGTACCCCGTCTCCTCGAGAATCTCCCGGCGCGCAGCCGCGACCGGGTGCTCGGCACCCTCGATGCCGCCGCCGGGCAAGGTCCATCCGGAGCGGCCGTGCTCGTTCCAATGGGAGAGCAGAATCCGGCCATCGCGAACGATGACCCCGTACGCAGCGATGCGGATGTCCATCAGCACACTGTAGCGGTGGCATCGACGCGCGAGCCCGGCGCGGCTAGGGTCGAGGCACCGAGTGAACGGAGCGGCACACGATGACCGATGCATCCGACATGATCGCGGCATCGCCCGAAGTCGATCGCTTCCTCGACGGTCTCCCGCCCGAGCAGGCGGAGCCGCTCGCACGCCTCCGCAACGGAATCCGGGCGGCGGCGCCAGGCGGCACCATCGAGAACATCAAGTGGAACGGCCCGAACTACGCACTCGACGGCACCGACCGCGTCACCATCGGCATCGACCCTCGGGGCAAGGTGCGCATCGTCATGCACCGCGGGGTGCAGGTCGTCGACGCCGACGGCTTCAGCTTCGACGATGACACCGGGCTCGTGCGCTGGGCCGCGGCTGATCGCGGGGTGATCACGCTGCCGCTCGACGACGTCGACGTGCAGCGGGAGTCGATCGTCGCCTTGATCGAGCGATGGCTGCGAATCTGACGAGGTGAAGGGAAACTGTGGAGCCTAGGAGATTCGAACTCCTGACATCCTGCTTGCAAAGCAGGCGCTCTACCAACTGAGCTAAGGCCCCGAGCGGATGCCGCGGCATCCGTTTACTTCATATGGAATTGTCACTGTGGGGATACGAGGACTTGAACCTCGGACCTCTTCGTTATCAGCGAAGCGCTCTAACCGCCTGAGCTATATCCCCGAATTTCGGCCAGAGGAAAGACTACCGGACGTGGCAGGAATCTCCGAATCGGGCCGAGAATCGCGTCAGTTGTTCGTGAATCCGACGAGGATGCCGCCCGTGATCTTGACGCTGAGGTTGTAGAGCACCGCGACGATGGCGCCGAGCGCGGTCGTGACGACGAGGTTCAGAAGCGCCGCGACGACCGCGAAGCCCATGACGTTGCCGAGCGAGAGGATCGACGTCAGGTCGCCGCCGGCTCCTGCCACGTCTTGCACGAGTTCGTTGACCTTGCCGAAGATGCCGGTCGAGTTCAACACCGTGTAGATGAGGAACGTGGCGACGATGCTGACGACCGCGAGGCACACGGCGACGAGGAACGACAGCTTCACCGCCGACCAGAAGTCGATGTAGACGAGCCGAAGGCGCACCTGCTTGGCAGGGGTCTTGCGGTTCGACTTGCGGGCCAGCTTCTCTGCGACGCTACTCATGTAGGGTTACTCCTCTCGCGCGGGCTCGGCCGCTTCGGACTCGGCGGCCTCCTCCACGAGATTCCGTTCGGAATTCTTCGCGATGGCGATGATCCTGTCGTCGTTCGCGAACTTCGCGAACACGACGCCCATCGTGTCCCTGCCTTTGGCGGGAACCTCGGCGACGTCAGAGCGTACCACCTTGCCACTGGCAAGAACCACAAGCACCTCGTCGTCGTGACCGACGATGAGAGCTCCGGCGAGGTCGCCTCGATCCTCACTCAGCTTGGCCACCTTGATGCCGAGACCGCCGCGGTTCTGCAGGCGGTACTGGCCCACGGCGGTGCGCTTGGCGTACCCGCCCTCGGTGACGACGAAGACGTATCGGGCCTCGTCGTCGCCCGCGTTCGCCTCGACGTCGTCGTCGTCCGCACCATCGGTGAGGGATGCGGAAACCACGGATGCCTCGAGCAACTGATCGCCCGCGCGGAACGACATGCCCTTCACGCCCGAGGTCGAGCGACCCATGGGCCGGAGCGCCTCATCGGTCGCCTCGAAGCGCAGGGACATGCCCTTCTTCGAGACGAGGAGGATCTCATCGTGCTCGTCTGCGAGCATCGCCGAGACGAGTTCGTCGCCCTCGCGCAGGTTGATCGCGATGACGCCGCGCGAGCGGTTGGTGTCGTAGGCCGTCAGCTCCGTCTTCTTGACGAGGCCCTCGCGCGTGGCCAGCACGAGGTACTGGGCCACGCTGTAGTCGCGGATGTCGAGGATCTCGGCAATCTGCTCGTCGGGCTGCATCTCGAGCAGGTTCGCGACGTGCTGGCCCTTCGCGTCGCGGCCGGCCTCCTGGATCTCGTACGCCTTCGCCCGGTAGACGCGGCCCATGTTCGTGAAGAACAGCAGCCAGTGATGCGTCGTCGTGACGAAGAAGTGCTCGACGACGTCGTCTGCGCGCAGCTGCGCGCCCTTGACGCCCTTGCCGCCACGGTGCTGCGAACGGTAGTTGTCGCTGCGCGTGCGCTTGACGTAGCCGCCTCGCGTGACCGTGACCACCATCTCCTCTTCGGGGATGAGGTCTTCGACCGACATGTCGCCGTCGTAGCCCGGCATGATGTGCGTGCGTCGCTCGTCGCCGTACTTCGCGACGATCTCGGCGAGCTCTTCGGAGACGATAGTGCGCTGACGCTCGGGCGAGGCGAGGATCGACTCGTAGTCGGCGATCTTCTCGGCGAGCTCTTCGGCCTCCTCGTTGATCTTCTGGCGCTCGAGCGCGGCGAGACGTCGCAGCTGCATCGCGAGGATCGCGTCGGCCTGAAGGTCGTCGATGTCGAGGAGGTCCTTGAGGCCGTCTCGTGCGACGTCGACCGTGGCCGACGCGCGGATGAGCGCGATCACCTCGTCGAGCGCGTCGAGCGCCTTGAGGTACGCGCGCAGGATGTGCATGCGCGCCTCGGCCTCGCGCAGCAGGAACTGCGTGCGGCGCACGATCACTTCGATCTGGTGGTCGACCCAGTGGGCGATGAATCCATCGATCGAGAGGGTTCGCGGAATGCCGTCGACGATCGCGAGCATGTTCGCACCGAAGTTGTCTTGCAACTGCGTGTGCTTGTACAGGTTGTTCAGCACGACCTTCGCGACCGCGTCGCGCTTCAGCACGATCACGAGGCGCTGGCCGGTGCGGCCGGAGGTCTCGTCGCGGATGTCGGCGATGCCGCCGACCTTGCCGTCCTTCACGAGGTCGGCGATCTTGATCGCGAGGTTGTCGGGGTTGACCTGGTACGGCAGCTCGGTGATGACGAGGCAGGTGCGCCCCTGCAGCTCCTCGACCGAGACGACGGCACGCATCGTGATCGAGCCGCGCCCCGTGCGGTACGCGTCGTTGATGCCCTTGACGCCGAGGATCTGCGCGCCGGTCGGGAAGTCGGGCCCCTTGATGCGCTGGATCAGCGCCTCCTGCAGCTCCTCGCGCGAAGCTTCGGGGTGCTCGAGGTACCACTGGGCGCCGGAGGCCACTTCGCGCAGGTTGTGCGGCGGGATGTTCGTCGCCATGCCGACGGCGATGCCGACCGAGCCGTTGACGAGCAGGTTCGGGAACCGAGCCGGCAGGATCGCCGGCTCCTGCGTGCGACCGTCGTAGTTGTCTTGGAAGTCGACGGTCTCCTTCTCGATGTCGCGCACCATCTCGAGCGCGAGCGGAGCCATCTTGGTCTCCGTGTATCGAGGGGCGGCCGCGCCGTCGTTGCCGGGCGAGCCGAAGTTGCCCTGGCCGAGTGCGAGCGGGTAGCGCAGGCTCCACGGCTGCACGAGGCGCACGAGGGCGTCGTAGATCGCCGTGTCGCCGTGCGGGTGGAACTGGCCCATGACGTCGCCGACGACGCGGGCGCACTTCGAGAACGCGCGGTCGGGGCGGTAGCCGCCGTCGTACATCGCGTAGATGACGCGGCGGTGCACGGGCTTCAGGCCGTCGCGCACGTCGGGCAGCGCACGCCCGACGATGACGCTCATCGCGTAGTCGAGGTACGAGCGCTGCATCTCGAGCTGCAGGTCGACCTGGTCGATCTTGCCGTGGATGCCGGGGCCCTCGACGATGTCGTCTCCGCCGGGGTTGATCACATCAGATGTCAAGGAAACGCACGTCCTTCGCGTTCTTCTGGATGAAGTTGCGGCGGCTCTCGACGTCTTCGCCCATCAGGGTGGAGAAGATCTCGTCGGCGGCGGCCGCGTCGTCCATGGTGACCTGCAGCAGCGTGCGGGTCTCGGGGTTCATCGTGGTCTCCCACAGCTCTTGGTGGTTCATCTCGCCGAGACCCTTGTAGCGCTGCACGCCGTTGTCTTTCGGGATGCGCTTGCCGGCGGCGACGCCGGCGGTGAGCAGCGCGTCGCGCTCCTTGTCGGAGTAGACGTACTCGTGGTCGGAGTTGGTCCACTTCAGGCGGTACAGCGGCGGCTGCGCGAGGTACACGTAGCCGAGCTCGATGAGCGGGCGCATGTAGCGGAAGAGGAGCGTCAGCAGCAGGGTCGTGATGTGCTGGCCGTCGACGTCGGCATCGGCCATGAGCACGATCTTGTGGTAGCGCGCCTTCTCGGTGTTGAAGTCTTCGCCGATGCCGGCACCGAACGCCGTGATCATCGCCTGCACCTCGTTGTTCGCGAGTGCGCGGTCGAGCCGGGCCTTCTCGACGTTCAGGATCTTGCCGCGGAGCGGCAGGATGGCCTGCGTCTCGGGGTTGCGACCCTGCACGGCGGAGCCACCGGCCGAGTCGCCCTCGACGATGAAGATCTCGGAGACCGAGGGGTCTTTCGACGAGCAGTCCTTGAGCTTGCCGGGCATGCCGCCCGACTCGAGCAGGCCCTTGCGCCGGGTCGCCTCACGCGCCTTGCGGGCGGCGATGCGGGCGGTGGCGGCCTGGATCGCCTTGCGGATGATGTCGCGTGCGACCGTGGGATTGCGCTCGAACCAGTCGCCGAGCTGGTCGGAGGTGACCTTCTGCACGAACGACTTCGCCTCGGTGTTGCCGAGCTTGGTCTTCGTCTGGCCCTCGAACTGCGGCTCGGAGAGCTTCACCGAGATGACCGCGGTGAGCCCCTCTCGCACGTCGTCACCGGAGAGGTTGTCGTCCTTCTCCTTGATGATGCCCTTCTCGCGGGCGTACTTGTTGACGAGGGTCGTCAGCGCCGCACGGAAGCCCTCTTCATGCGTGCCGCCCTCGTGCGTGTTGATCGTGTTCGCGTAGGTGTGCACCGACTCGGTGTACGACGTCGTCCACTGCATCGCGACCTCGAGCGCGATCTTGCGGTCGGTGTCTTCGGACTCGAAGGAGATGATCTCCTCGTTGACGAGGTCGGACTTCTTCGAGCGATTGAGGTACTCGACGTAGTCGACGAGGCCGCGCTCGTAGAGGAAGGTGTCGGTGCGCTGGCCGGGAGCCGCGGCATCCGCTTCGCTCTCGGCCGTGTCGATGGGATCGATCTCGACGTGCCCGCTGCGCTCATCGGTCAGGGTGATGCGCAGGCCCTTGTTGAGGAAGGCCATCTGCTGGAAACGGCTGCGGAGCGTCTCGTAGTCGAACTCGACGGTCTCGAAGATGTCGGGGCTCGGCCAGAACGTGATCGTCGTGCCGGTCTCGTCGCTCGCCTCGTCTTTCGAGAGGGGCGCGTCGGGCACGCCGACGCTGAACGACTGACGCCACACGTGGCCCTGACGGCGCACCTCGACGTCGAGCCTGGTCGAGAGCGCGTTGACGACGGATGACCCGACGCCGTGCAGCCCGCCCGAAACCGCATACCCGCCGCCGCCGAACTTGCCGCCGGCGTGCAGCACGGTGAGCACGACCTCGACCGTCGAGCGGCCCTCGGTCTTGTGGATGTCGACAGGAATGCCGCGACCGTCGTCGATCACGCGCACACCGCCGTCGGGCAGGATCGTCACGTCGATGGTGGTGGCATGGCCCGCAAGCGCTTCATCGACGGAGTTGTCGACGATCTCGGAGACGAGATGATGCAGGCCTCGTGGGCCCGTCGAGCCGATGTACATACCCGGCCGCTTGCGAACCGCTTCGAGCCCCTCGAGTACCTGGATCTCATCAGCACCGTAAGCCGGTGACTGCTGGGGCTTCGTCGGTTCCGCTGTCATGTGTGAATCGGGCTCCTGACCGTCATTCTGGCGACTCTCGATCCTATCAAATCGAGGGTCGTCGGGGGCCTCGAAGCGCCGTCTGGGGCGTTTTCACATTCCCAGTGACCGAATTTGCCTGCCTAGCCGTAGGTATCGCGCGGACCACGCCCTGGAACCGATCTGGGACCCTTTTTCCAGGTGGGGGCATCCGGGCCCTGAAAGCGGATCGTGTCGACGCCGGCCCCGGGGAATCTCGTGGTGATCTCGGTGACCAGTTGCGTGCGCATCATGCGGAGCTGCGTCGCCCACGCGGTCGACTCGCATCGCACCTGCAGCACCCCGCCCTCGATCGCGATGGGCTCGGTGTGCCGCGCAGTCTCTTCACCGGCGATTTCGGCCCACGATGCGAGCACGTCGTGCTGCGACAACGGACCACTCCAGCCGAGCTGCGCGCTCAGCGAGTCGATCGTGTCGCCGAGCGGCTTCGGGTCGCGGCCCGGGCTGAACGGTTCGCTGCCGGATGCCTCGCGGGTGCGCACCTTTCCCGGCCGGCCGGTGCGCGTGCGCGGCTCTCCACCGAAGATCTCGCGGAAGTGCTGGTAGACGCGGGAGGCCTCAGACATCGGCGGCCTCGCTCTCGGTCGTCGCCGATGAAGGGTCGGGTGGGTCGGTGGGTTCGGCAGCAGCCTCGCGGCTCGGCTCGGCGTCGACGATGCGGCCGGCCGCGATGTGCACGACGCGCGCGGTCAGCGGAGCCGGGACGTCTTCGAGCACGGCCGCCGTGACGAGCACCTGCTCGAAGCCGGCGATCGCGTGGGCGAGCCGCTCGCGCCGCAGGCGGTCGAGCTCGGCGAAGACGTCATCGAGCACGAGCACGGGGTCGCCCGTCATCGAGTCGCGGCGCAGGAGTTCGGCCGAGGCGAGACGCAGCGCGAGCGCGAACGACCACGACTCGCCATGGCTCGCGTAGCCCTTGGCGGGCAGGCCGTTCAGCAACAGCACGACGTCGTCTCGGTGCGGGCCCACCAGCGTGACCCCGCGCTCGAGCTCTTTCGGGCGCAGCATGCGCAGCGCCTCGGCGAACCGCCCGCGGGTGTCGACTGTCGACGCCGTGGCGCCGATCACCTGGTCTGCATCCGCATCGGGGTCTGCACCGTCGATCGAAAGCAGCGGAGTCATGCCCGGCCCGTGATCGGCGTCGACGATCGCCCGGTAGGCGGCGGCGAGCGGTTCGCGGAGCTCGTCGACGAGCGCGAGTCGCTGATCGATGAGCTCGGATCCGAATGCGACGAGCCGCTCGTCCCAGATGTCGAGCGTCGTCAGCTTCTCGACCGCGAGCCCGCGGGCGCGCGCGCTCTTCAGCAGCGAGTTGCGCTGCTTGAGCACGCGCTCGTAGTCGGCCATGACACCGGAGAGGCGG
The DNA here is from genome assembly GCF_036576125.1 of Agromyces sp. CCNWLW203. Classification (NCBI taxonomy): domain Bacteria; kingdom Bacillati; phylum Actinomycetota; class Actinomycetes; order Micrococcales; family Microbacteriaceae; genus Agromyces; species Agromyces sp. CCNWLW203. The sequence continues at coordinate 1,058,960 of NZ_JAZHYX010000001.1, forward strand.
GGTGTGCGCTGGATGAGCAGTTCGTCGAGTACGCGCCGGCGAACCGAGGGCTCGCCGCGCACGATCGCGAGGTCTTCAGGGGCGAAAAGCACGCTGTGCGCATAGCGCGGCAGCTCGCGAGTCTTCACGGGCGAGCGGTTCAGTTGGGCGCGATTCGCGCCCTGCCGGTTCAGTTGCAGTTCGACGAGCAGCTCGCGATCGCCGTGCGAGAGCAGCGCCCGCACGATGGCCGCATCGGCGCCGGCCCTGATCAGCGCCTGGTCGCCCGAGACGCGGTGCGAGCCGAGGGTGGCGAGGTAGCCGATCGCCTCGACGAGGTTGGTCTTGCCCTGGCCGTTGCGGCCGACCAGCACGGTCGCGCCCGGGCCGAGTTCGAGCTCGGCGCGCTCGTAGTTGCGGTAGTCGGTCAGTGAGAGCCGGGCGACGTGCACGCTGGGCTCCCTTCAGCAACGAGGCATCCGGATGCCCCGGAGCCGACGGATTCGCAATTGACCACGCTACCCCGCACCGCCGACGGCCGACCTCCGCTGGCGGCCTCCTCAACCCGCAGGTTCGACCGACGTCAGCGCAGCAGCAGGTTCGGCTGCAGCAGGTAGCGGTAGCTGTCGGCGCCGGCCTGCTCGCGCGACGACTGGCTCGTGATGAGCACGGGGCCCGGCTTGTTGGGATTCTCGGTCTTCGTGAACGAGACGCGCACGAACTCCGAGTGCACCGCGCCGAGACCGTCGAGCAGGAACTGCGGCTTCAGCGAGACGACCGTGTCGTCGCCCGTGAGGATCGCGTCGATCGTCTCGGAGGCCTGGGCCTGCTCGCTGCCGATCGCCTCGAGGGTCAAGCCGTCGGTCGTGAAGCTGTAGCGGAGGGCGGCCTCGCGCTCGAGCACGAGGGCGACACGACGGGTCGCCTCGATGAGCTCGGCCGTGTTGACCACCGCGTAGTTGTCGACCGTCTCGGGGAAGAGGCGGCGCACGGGCGGGAAGTTGCCCTTGATGAGGAGCGACGTGACCGTCTTCTTCTCGGCGCTGAACGCGATGAGTTCGCGGTCGTCGCGGCTCGTGATCGAGACGGAGATGGTGCCGGAGTGGCCGAACGTCTTGCCGACCTCCTGCAGGGTGCGCGCGGGCACGAGCGCCGTGACCGACTCCTCGCTCGCGACGGAGCCGCCGTCCCAGTCGAGTTCGCGCACGGCGACGCGGTAGCGGTCGGTGGCGACGAGGCTGAGGTTGTTCTCGCGCACCTCGAGCTGCACGCCAGTGATGACGGGCGTGACGTCGTCGCGCGAGGCGGCGACCGCGACCTGCGCGACCGCTGCGGCGAACTCCTCGGCGGGAACGACGCCCGACTGCTCGCCGATCTCGGGAATGGAGGGGTACTCCTCGACCGGCATCGACAGCAGCGTGAAGCTCGCTGAGCCGCAGCTCACGGAGATGCGACTCTCTTCGGTCGCTACACGCACGGGTGCGTTCGGCAGACGGCCGGCGATCTCGGCGAGGAGACGGCCGGAGACGAGCACTGTGCCGGTCTCTTCGACGTCGGCCTGGATCTCGGTCTGCGATGAGACCTCGTAGTCGAACGAGGAGAGCACGAGGCCGTCGGCGTTCGCCTGGATCAGCACGCCCGACAGGATCGGCAGCGTGGTGCGCTGAGGCAGCAGCTTGACGGCGAAGGAAACGGCCTCACTGAAGACGTCGCGGTTGACCTGGAACTTCACGGTACTCCCGTCGTGGATGTCGCTGGGTGGCTCCCATGCTATCCGCAGAGATCGTTCAGTCGCGGGCGAATCGAGCACGAACCGGGCGACGAAGACCTTCGTTCGACGTGCGCCGATCCACAAGGTTGTGGGAATCCCCACTTAAACCCTTAACTCTTAACAGTGTTAACCGCTGTGGAAACTGTGGATGGTGTTCGGAGACCCGCGGAACGGCGCTGATCGCGAGGCATCCGATCTGTGCACAGTGTGTGGGTTCATGAGCGGATGCCGCCCTCCGATGCCGAACGCATGACACCGTTCTGCACAGGCGAGCGGGCTGTCTCAACAGGCGCTGGGCGGTTGCTCGTTAACAATCCACAGGTTCTCCACAACTGTGGGAATCGGTCGGCAGAGGCCTGCAGAGGGCGTGCAGACCGTGGTTCGCGACGTTTTCGGGCGCGCCGATGGTCGGTCGAGGGGACGACTCGACCGACCACGCGTCGAACTCAGCGGTAGCGGCTGACCTGCTTGATGCGTGCGGTGAGCTCGGTGACCTGGTTGTAGATGGAGCGGCGCTCCTTCATGAGTTCCGAGATCTTCTTGTTCGCGTACATGACAGTGGTGTGGTCGCGGTTGCCGAAGAGCTGCCCGATCTTCGGCAGCGAGAGACTCGTGAGTTCGCGGCAGAGGTACATCGCGATCTGACGCGCGGTGGCCACGGCCTGGGATCGGCTCGAACCGTAGAGGTCGTCGACCGTCAGCTTGAAGTAGTCGGCCGTCGCCGTGATGATGTCGACCGGCGAGACGACGTTGTCCGAGTCATCCGTGATGAGGTCTTTCAGCACCGTCTGCACGAGCGGCATGTCGACCGGCGTGCGGTTGAGGCTCGCGAACGCCGTGACCCTGATGAGAGTGCCCTCGAGCTCGCGGATGTTCGACGACACCTTCGACGCCATGTATTCGAGGATGTCGTCGGGCACCTGGAGCCGCTCTGACTGCGCCTTCTTGCGGAGGATCGCGATGCGCGTCTCGAGGTCGGGGGCCTGGACATCGGTGATGAGGCCCCACTCGAAGCGGCTACGCATGCGGTCCTCGAAGCCCGTGAGGTGCTTCGGCGGCACATCGCTCGTGATCACGACCTGCTTGTTGTGATCGTGCAGGGTGTTGAAGGTGTGGAAGAACGCCTCCTGCGTCTCCGCCTTGCCCTGCAGGAACTGGATGTCGTCGATCAGCAGGATGTCGATGTTGCGGTACCGCTGCTGGAAGAGCGAGCCGCGGTTGTTGGCGATCGAGTTGATGAAGTCGTTCGTGAACTCCTCGGAACTCACGTAGCGCACCCGGATGCCTGGATACAGGCTCATCGCGTAGTGGCCGATGGCGTGCAGCAGGTGGGTCTTGCCGAGGCCCGAGTCGCCGTAGATGAAGAGCGGGTTGTACGCCTTCGCCGGCGCCTCGGCCACCGCGACCGCCGCGGCATGGGCGAACCGGTTGGACTGGCCGATGACGAAGCTCTCGAAGGCGTACTTCGGGTTCAATCGGGTGTCACGCGATGCGACGGGACTCGTGTTCTCGAAGACCGACTGCGGCGACGCCGGCGTCTCGACCGGGTCGAGCATCTCGTCGACGAACGGCGACTGCGGTTCGGCCGCGCGTGCCTCTTCGAGTTCGGGATTGACGACGACGTAGAAGGAGGTCACCGGCGACGGAGCCTCGACCACGCTCATGGCCGACAGCAACGACACCCGCATGCGCTGGTTGAGCATGCTCGCGGTGAAGTCGTTCGGGACCTCGAGATAGAAGGTGCCCGCCGCGATGCCCTTGGGTTCGACCAGGTTCAGGAACCCCTGGAGCATCGGAGTGATCGCGTCGTCGTCTGACAGCCGATCGAGGATCGTCGCCCACGTATCCGTGATGGGCTGTTCTGTCATCGTTCCCCGCAATCATTCGGTAGCCGTCGTTCTAGCCGCTCATCGATCCCCCGATCGACGGAGCAAGCGGCGCGAGGCGCGTGTTCTCTGCGTTGTCCACGGCCTGTGGGGAGATTTCGGAAGAAGCCCGAGAATCCGCGCACCAAGCTGGGGATAACTGGTGTCAAACGCTATCCGAGGAAGGCGCTCCCGACAAATGCCGATTGGGGGATTCGATAGCTCGGGTGTGTCGTTCCACAGGCGATCCCGAGGTTCGGGCGATACTGTCTCTTTTGAACTGCGGCCGTTTCGGACTCGGTTCGGTTTGACCCCGAGCCGTCGAGGCCGTAGTTTTAATCAGTTGACCCCAGCCCGTCAAGGGCACCCAGTTTTCCCGCCACCACGCAACCAGCGAATTCGGCGAGGAGATCCGAACGCCGGAGAAGAAGAATGAGCAAGCGTACCTTCCAGCCGAACAACCGTCGTCGCGCCAAGAAGCACGGCTTCCGCCTTCGCATGCGCACCCGCGCCGGCCGTGCCATCCTGTCGGCACGCCGCGGCAAGGGTCGCACCGAACTCTCCGCGTAGTTCTTCGGTGCTCGCCAAAGCCAATCGCATCACGAGCGCCGACGACTACCGAGTCATCGTGCGCCGTGGGGCGAAGGTCGCCGGTGCCCACACCGTGAGCTATGTGCGCTCACGGGAGTCGGGCACCGACGCACGCTTCGGCTTCATCGTCTCGAAGAAGGTCGGCGGCGCCGTCCGTCGCAATCTCGTGCGCCGACGGCTCAAGGCCGTCTGCCACGAGGCACTCGGCGACGGCATCTCCGATGTCGACGTCGTCGTGCGAGCACTGCCGTCGGCGTCCCTCGCCGACTGGAACGAGATCCGTGCCGAAGTACTCGGCGCACTCCAACGTCGGCGCGCACGATCGTCGGCCGCAGCAGCGCAGGAGAAGGGCGAATAGCGTGAAGAACGCCGTCCTGTTCGCCGCGCTCATCCCCCGCAACGCCGGGGTCCTCCTTATTCGCGGCTATCGTGCCGCGATTTCGCCGTTGTACGGCGACGTCTGCCGGTACTACCCGTCATGCTCGGCCTACGGCCTGGGCTCGGTGCAGCAGCGCGGCCTCGTCATCGGGTCGGCCCTCACGGCATGGCGCATCCTCAGGTGCAACCCCTGGACGGCCGGCGGCATCGACGACGTCCGCGCCGCGAAGCACTCCAGGTATCGCGTCACCCGGTTCGGGTGGGTCATCCCCGCCGGGTGGGCCGGCCCCGCGGCATCCGCTTCGCTCGACGCGACACCTCACGACCACTCCCATGCTTCCGCCGCACCTCTCCGCGACGACGCGGAGCTCGCACTCTTCTCCCCCACCCTGTCCCGGAAGGACTGATCCAGCTCAATGGACATCATCAGCATCATCCTCTGGCCCATCAAATGGGTCATCGAGCTGATCCTCGTCGCGTTCCACTCCCTGTGGACATTCGTGGGACTCGACCCCAATGCCGGCGTCACCTGGGTGCTGTCGATCGTCGGTCTCGTGATCGTCGTGCGCGCCGCGCTCATCCCGATCTTCGTCAGGCAGATCAAGAGCCAGCGCCGCATGCTCGAGGTGGCGCCGCAGCTCAAGAAGATCCAGGACAAGTACAAGGGCAAGAAGGATCAGTTCTCCCGCGAGGCCATGTCGCGCGAGACGATGGAGCTCTACAAGAAGACCGGCACCAACCCGCTCTCCTCGTGCCTCCCGCTCCTCCTGCAGATGCCGATCTTCTTCGGCCTCTTCTCGGTGCTCAACGACGCGTCGATCCACTCCGCGCGCGGCGGCGTCGGCGTGCTGACGCCGGAGCTGGCCGGGTCGTTCTCGAATGCCGAGTTCCTCGGGGCGCCGCTCAACGAGACCTTCATCAACGCCTGGAACAACAACTTCCAGCCGTGGCAGGTGATGGTCGTCGCGTCGGTCATGATCGTGCTGATGACGGCGTCGCAGTTCATCACGCAGCTGCAGATCGTCTCGAAGAACATGTCGCCTGAGACCAAGGCGAGCCCGATGTTCCGTCAGCAGCGGATCATGTTGTACCTGCTCCCCCTCGTCTTCGCGTTCTCGGGTGTCGCCTTCCCGATCGGCGTCATGTTCTACTGGCTCGTCTCGAACTTCTGGACCATGGGTCAGCAGTTCGTGGTCATCCGCAACATGCCGACGCCCGGCAGTGAGGCCGCGAAGGCACGCGAGGAGCGCCTCGCCCGAAAGGGCAAGCTCGTCGTCGAAGAGAAGACGCAGACCGAGATCGAAGCGACTGAGGCGAAGAAGACCCAGCGCCAGCAGCCCGTGAGCAAGGCTCGCGCGAAGAAGCAGGGGAAGTAACCCATGACCGACGTACAGCACGACGCCGCAGAACGCTCCACCTCGCAGCTCGAGGAAGAGGGCGACATCGCGGCCGACTACATCGAAGAGCTCCTCGACATCATGGATCTCGATGGCGACATCGACATCGACGCACGCAACGGTCGCGCTTACGTTTCGGTGAACGCCGGTGAGGGTGCGAACCTCAACCTGCTCGCGAAGCCCGAGACGGTGAGCGCCTTCCAGGAACTCACCCGCCTCGCCGTGCAGACGAAGACCGGTGCGTTCTCGCGCCTCATCCTCGACATCGGCGGTTCGCGCGATGCACGTCGCGACGAACTGGCCGGCCTCGTCGAGCGCGCCGCAGAGCGCATCGAGGGCGGCGCCGCCGAAGCATCCCTGCCCCCGATGTCGTCGTACGAGCGCAAGCTCGTGCACGACCTCGTCGCCGAGCGCGGGCTGCACTCGGAGTCGCGTGGCGAAGGCTCCGACCGTCACACGGTCATCACCCGCGTTGGCTGATGTTTCACGTGAAACGATGACCGACGGACTCGAGCCCGAACCGGCCGCCGCGGTCGAACTCTTCGGCGAGCACATCGAGGGCGGGCGCGCGTTCGCGAACGCCCTTGCTCGTCACGGCGAAGAGCTCGGCCTGATCGGCCCGCTCGAACTGCCTCGCCTCTGGACGCGTCACATCCTGAACAGCGCTCTGGTCGCACCACTGCTGCGACCGGGGCGGGTCGGCGACGTCGGTTCCGGTGCGGGCTTGCCCGGCATCGTGCTCGCGATCATGCGACCGGATGTCTCGTTCACGCTCATCGAGCCGATGGAACGCCGGGTCGCATGGCTCGAGCGTCAGGCCGACGAGCTCTGTCTCGAGAACGTGACGGTCGTACGTGCCCGCGCCGAGGAGTCCAAGCTCTTCGACTCCCTCGACCAGGTGACGGCGCGGGCGGTGAGTGCCCTGCGCACGCTGATCCCGGTGACCGCTCCCCTGCTGCGCCCCGGCGGCGAACTGGTGCTCATGAAGGGCGCTGGCGTCGACGGCGAGATCGGCGCGGCCGAGAAGGTCATTCGCAAGTACCACCTGCACGATGTCGAGGTGCTCGTGCTCGGCGAAGGCGTCGTCTCCGAGGTCACGAGGGTTTTCCGCGCCACTGCGGGCTGATCACTCCCTTGCGCAACTCGCGGGGCATGAGACGGTGCGCTGGCGTGCCGAACTCCTGGCTGACCGCAGTCGAATCCGTCTCGATGCGCTGATCTTGGCCATTGCTGGTCGCAGCTCGTCCGTGACCGGTCATTGTCGAGAGGGTCGTCGATGTTTCACGTGAAACATCGGCTCGTGGAACGCTCTTCAGGTTGTCTCCCGTGCTCTGCTGCCCGACTGAGCGCAGCAGATGACGAGGCGCTTGCACCTCGATGCCACTACGGGCGGGATGTGTTCCGCTGAGCCTGCACCTTCGCTTCTCTGTTGTGCACGCTGCCGGGCTCGGAGACGAGATCGCGGGCGGGGATCGCAGATGTCGCGTCGGGATGCGGAGTCGCTCGAGGCGCGGGGTGCGAGTCCTCGCACTTGGACGCTCGTTCCTGAACGCGCACTTTTGCCCACCGATGTGAGGAGCGCACCGTTTCACGTGAAACGCTCCCGGCCGGGTGCCGCATCGCCGTCGCGTCGCTTCGGCTGTCCTCCCCGGTCAGCGCTACGAGGTGGATTGGCCTGTGGTGCGTCGATGCCGTGCAGGCGTACGTACGTCGAGACGATGCGGCTTGACTCCATCCTCACTCGCGGTCCGTGGTTGCCGACTCAGCCGAGCAGGTTGTCGCCCGCTCGACAACGTCGACGATCGCGGACTTCCCGTTGCCTGCTCCGTTGCGCGCTCCCCCGGGCTAGCCGCGCCCCGGTATTCCGCTCCCAGTCGCGGTCTGGCGATCGATGCATCGGGGGCGCGGGCTCAGCGCTCGCACGGCAGAGCTCATGCACCGCCCGCACATCGTGAGACACGGATGTGCTCTCGCCGCCGAATCGTCCGGTGGGCTATTCGCCATCAACGGAGCGCGTTCCCGGGTTTCGGCACCAAGTCGTTCCGTAATCGACCGATCTGCCGTTACTCGTCCACGACGCTCACTCATCGAGTTGTTGCGCACTCGCGCCGCGGAACCGCGCGCTCATTGCTGGCGTCGAACCCACTCGTATGGTGAACCACCGCCTCATGCTCGTTCGTGAACTCGCCGGAAGGTTCACGCCCGTACCAGGGCCGGCGCTTCAGGCCGGGGTGACTCACGCTCCTCGTCGGCTGGCCGCGCACCTTGCATCGCGTTCCCTCGGTTCGCGGCATTCGCCGCGGTGCCCGAGCCAGGTCTCGCGTGCGGGTCAACCCGGCGCGATCGAGTTCGGATGAGCGCGTGCAGAAGCACGCCTTCGACGCACCGTGAATTCCGGCATCAGCTCTCGCGCTCTTCGTCCTCCGAGCGCCGCCTGGATCAGGAGTTCCTGCGGGTGATGCAGCAGTTCGCCAGGTGTTCCGCTCCCGCGTTCGACCTTCGCCGCGCACCGCTCCGGCTTCGAGCCGGCGCCGGCGTCGCACGGGCCGCAGTCTGACTCGTCGTCGTCACGTCAGAGTGCCCGTGGAGCTCGAGGAGCTCCAGCACCCATGGCGAAAGTGATTGCGAGACGAAGAACGAGATGTTTCACGTGAAACACTGCTCTCGAGAGGATGGTTCATCAGTGGTGCCGTGACTGAGCGTCGCCGTCCTCCGGTCTCCTTGGTGTCGTCGGCAACTCGGGTCGAGCGAAGATCCGTGTTGTTCAAGTCCGCCCTGATCTGGATCAGTGATGCGCGGAGCGCTGCAACGTCAGTGGCGGAGCGTAACCTCGGCCTCGTGGCAGCGAACACGACACGACGACCCCGCGTCGTGATGATGTGCGCGCCTGGTGGTGCCGGCAAGACCACCTACGCCAAGCGTCTGGAGCGCGAGGGGTGGACGCGGCTGTCGTTCGAGGTGGAGTTCTGGGATCGCGGAATCTCGACGATGCCCTCCGCTGCAGTGGTCGCCGAGGTGGCAGCAGACCTGAAGACGCGCCAGCTGCGCCATGTTTCGGCGGGCGACGATGTTGTACTCGACTTCGGATTCTGGTTCCGCCGACAGCGCGATGAGTTCCGTGCTCTGCTCGCACCCAAAGACATCGTGCCGGAGACGGTCTACATCGCGACGAGTCTCGAGACCATCCTGAGCCGCGTCGGCGACCGACACGGCAGGCGGGCCGACGATTGGCCGCTCACCGAGCAGACGGCGACGGAGTACTTCGATCGGTTCGAGCCGCCGACGCTCGAGGAGGGACCACTCGCTGTGGTGCGCTCGGCCACCTGAATCAGGTCAGTCCTGATCCAGACCAGCGTGGTGGCGAGAGTGATCGCGGCACGAGAACTTCGGATGGTCTTGGTTGAAGGCATGCCTTTGTCTCGCCGATGCGCGACAGTGTTGAATCACTCCCCCACATCGCTGCGGTCCGCGTAGTGCTCGTCGCTGATCTTGAGCGATCTTCTCGGGTTCCTCTGGCCGAGGCCGATCTGGACATCGGGCTCGGGGATCTCGTCACGGCGGTACTCGCAACCGCAGCAGAGCCCGGCCGTCCTCGACGGGTGGCGTTGTCTGCGCCGATGGGCACGCTGAGCGGCCGGTTCGCGTGGCGCTCGGCACCCTACAGTTCGTGCGGCTCCACGAGTGTCGCATGGCTCGTGCGTCGACTCACCTCTACCTCTCTTGGCTCCTGCGTGCCGCTCCCCAGTCGAGCGGTTCCGCCTTCAGGCCGGACTGAGACTGGCGCGTCACGCCCGCGTCACGCCCGCGTCACTCGTGCACCGCGCGGCGGCCGTGCAGCCAGAACGATGTTCGCGCAGATGTGTGCGTTCGGGATGCCACCGTTTCATCACGCGGCTCTTCGGTGCTTTCGTCCGCCTCGCACTGTTGCACGACCCTCGCGGGTGGCGTATGCACACCCACTTCACATCCCGCCACGCGTGTGCCGCCGCCTCACGGCCCCCGAGCTGCGCCACCCTCGGCGCCCGTTGGTTCACGCGTGCCGCGCGTCTCGTGTCACGCGCAGCACCGACTCCTCGAGGCGCGCCGCTCCCGAGGGTAATCCGTTGCTGGAGGTCGAGCGTCATGAGCACAAGAGGAATCCGGCGAAGTGCCCTGTGTTTCACGTGAAACATCTGAGACGACAGTGCCGATGGGTGTGCCCCGTAATCGCGGTGCCGAGGGCTTGCTGGCCGCATGAAATGGCAGGGGCGGGCGGGGAAGGACGTGACGGGACGCACGGCGGCCACAGGGCATGACTGTCACCATCGCGTCATCCAGTCGAGATCGTGGGCTGTTCCGCCACCGAGAATTCAACAGCCCGATACGCGGCGGCTCCTCTGCGACGCGGAGCGGCCGGCACTGAGCAGCAGTGCACTGACCCACTCGTCGATGACCTCGGGGCGGCGCGACCCAGCCCACTGTGAGCTCCGGCAGACGGGGTCGGTCCGAGCATCGTCAGGAGTTCGCCAACGCGTGGGATGCCCGCGTTTGGGCGCATGCCGCTTCGATGTTTCACGTGAAACATGACCGTGCTGGCGACGCTCGGTGTCGATGCACGGCACGCACCAGGCCTCCACACAGGACGATCGGCACGGATCTCCTCGAGTTCGCACGTCTTTCAACTCGAGAGTCGGTTGCGCCGGTTAGGCTTGACTCTCGGATCGAAGACACCGCAAATGCGGTGATTCTCTCGAAAACCAAAGGATTTGGAGCAGGTATGGCACAGGGCGGGGGACGTGGATGGTTTCACCGCAAGCGCCCTCAGCCCTCCCCTGATGAGCCTGCTCGCGGCACCACACACTCGAAGTCCGGGCCGCTGACGCAGCCCGACATGCCGACCGGAGCGCCGCAACCGGCACAGTCCGTGCCTCCCGAGGTGCAACGCCCCGACGAGTGGAGTCCGGAGGCTCGGGTGGGCGCAACGCCCGTCGGCGCTGATACCGATGCAGTAGTGACCCACGGATCCCTTGCCGAGCAGTCACCGTCCCTCGAGCAAGCCGTGGTTCGCACAGCGGTTCGTGAAGCAGACGATGCACCCTCGCCATCGCCAACGAGCGAAGCCGCTGAGGGAGCCGGTGCGCCGGATCCAACTCCAGCGCCCGCAGTTGACACACCGGCGTCGTCGGGCATCGATTGGGATGCTGCGACGGCGGCGGCGCTCAGCGCAGACACGGATCCCGAAACCGACGCCGTGGAGCACCACCCCGCTGCGCCCGACCGCCTCCTCGAAGATCTGATCCGGGAGATCGTCGGCGATGCGGCGGCAGAAACTGCGTCATCACTTCACCCCACCCGCTCCCCCGGCGAGTCCGCACTCAGCGCACACGTCAGTGTGGAGTCGGACACTCTTGCACCGAAGGAGTCGGCGCAAGCAGGTCATTCACCAATCGCCGAGCCGGGCGTGGTCGAGCCGCCGCAACCGATCGCGCACCAGGCGTTCGAATCGACCGCGTCGCCAGTGCTGCCCGCGCCGCCTGCGCAGGCGTCGGCATCACTCGCTCCTGAGCCCCAGGCAGGCACAGACGTACCGGCCGCGCCAGCCATGGTGCCCGAAGCCGAGGTGCCCGAAGCCGAGGTGCCCGAAGCCGAGGTGCCCGAAGCCGAGGCGCCCCAAGCACCAACCGAAGCCCCCGATGTTTCACGTGAAACATCGTCAGATCACGGAGGAACCCCCCTGGCCTACGAACTCGCCGACGAGACCCGTCGGCGCACCGCTCTCGACGAAGCGGTACTTCCGCTTCCTCCCTCGACTCGCGTGCTGACGATCTCCAATCAGAAGGGCGGCGTCGGCAAGACGACCACCGCCGTGAACCTCGCCGCAGGGCTCGCCCGATCGGGCGCACGAGTGCTCGTGATCGACCTGGATCCGCAAGGGAACGCCTCGACGGCGCTCGGCGTCGATCACCGATCCGAGCGCAAGAGCGTCTACGAGGTGCTCGTCTCCGATGTCTCACTCGCCGAGGTCATCCAGCCCTCCACGGAACATGAGCTGCTCGACTGCGTGCCGGCAACGATCCACCTTGCCGGTGCCGAGATCGAACTCGTATCGCTGGTGGCTCGCGAGCAGCGTCTCCGCCGAGCACTCGACGCGCACCTCGCCTCGATGGATCGCCCGTACGACTACGTCTTCATCGACTGCCCGCCATCACTCGGCCTTCTGACCATCAATGCATTCGTCGCCGCTCGCGAGGTGCTCATCCCCATCCAGTGCGAGTACTACGCACTCGAGGGTCTGTCCCAACTGCTCAGCAACATCGAGCTGATCGAGAAGCACCTCAACCCCGAGCTCAGACTCTCGACGATCCTGCTGACCATGTACGACTCGCGCACCAATCTCGCCCAGCAGGTGGCGCAGGAGGTCCGCGACCACTTCCCCGAGCAGACCCTCGAGACGATCATCCCCCGATCGGTCCGCGTCTCGGAGGCACCCAGCTACGGCCAGAGCGTGATCAGCTACGACTTCGGATCGACTGGATCCCTGTCGTATCGAGAGGCCGCCGCAGAAATCGCTCGTCGCGGAGCGGCAAGACCCGAGGAGTCCAACTGATGGCAACGAAACGAACCGGCCTCGGACGTGGAATCGGTGCACTGATTCCGAGCGGTGAAGACAGTACCCGAGCTCGCCCGGTCGATGTGTTCTTCCCCGAATCTGAAACACAGACAACCACCGCGGTCGCGGTCGTCGAACAGGCGGCCGCTGCGGAGGGTCTGGTCACCGTTCCCGGCGCGCACCTCGCTCGGCTCGACCCCTACGATATCGTTCCCAACGCCCACCAGCCGCGTAGCGTCTTCGACCCCGACGACCTTGCGGAGCTCGTGCACAGCGTGCGCGAGTTCGGCGTGCTGCAGCCGATCGTCGTTCGACGTCATCCCGAGCTCGCCGGCAAGTACGAGCTGGTCATGGGCGAGCGCCGACTTCGTGCCACGAAGGCTGCCGGCCTCGACTCCATTCCCGCGGTCGTCAAGGACACGGCGAACGAAGACATGCTGCGCGATGCGCTGCTCGAGAACCTGCACCGCTCGCAGCTGAACCCGCTCGAAGAGGCGTCGGCCTACCAGCAGTTGCTGGCCGACTTCGGCATCACGCAGGAGCAGCTTGCTTCGCGCATCGGTCGCTCGCGGCCGCAGATCTCGAACACCCTCCGCCTCCTGCGTCTGCCCGAACCGGTGCAACTCCGAGTCGCGGCCGGTGTGCTGAGCGCGGGTCATGCTCGCGCCATCCTGTCGATCGGTGACGACGCGGCCGAGATGCAGCGATTCGCCGACAAGATCGTGAACGAGGAACTGTCGGTCCGTGCCGCTGAAGCGGTGGCCACGAAGGAGCCGAAGGCGTCCCGCCCCAAGCCGGCGGCGGGCAAGCGCCAGGACTTTCTCGAGGACTTGGCGTCTCGGCTCGGCGATCGCTTGAACACGCGCGTGAAGATCACGTTGGGCTCGAGGAAAGGCCAGATCACGGTCGATTTCGCGACGGTACAGGACTTGCGCCGCATCCTCACGGAACTCGGCGAGAATCTCGACGGCGTGTGATCGCATTTCGCCCGGAGAATCCGTCCTGACGAACCGAAATCCTGCGATTTCAGCTTGATACGCGGCGCACGGGCGCACGGTGCGCTGGGGATCGGAGCATGAAAGAGGGTCGGCCCGAATGGGCCGACCCTCTTCGCGTGGCAGGTGTCAGTCGATGCGGCCGTCAGACCGAACGTGCGTGAGCCGCTTCCACGAGAGACCCGTAGATCGCCGCAGCGCTCGAGCCCGACGCCTCGATGGCGAGCGGCACGAGCGACGTCTCGGTGAGACCGGGGATGACGTTCGCCTCGAGGAACCAGGGTCGTCCGTCGGCATCCACGATGAAGTCGACGCGTGAGAGGTCGCGGAGCCCGAGGGTGCGATGCGCGAGCACCGCGGCATCCGACACCGCCGAAACGACAGCGTCGCCGAGTCGCGACGGCGCATAGAAGGTCGTCTCCCCCGCGTTGTAGCGAGCCTGGAAACTGTAGACACCGGCGGTCGGCTCGATCTCCACGGCGGGCAGGGCCCGCGGGCCATCCCCCGAATCGACGACGGCGACTGCGATCTCGGTGCCGTGGATGCGACGTTCGACGACGGCCACATCGTCGTAGGTGAAGGCCTCGACCATGGCGCGCGGCAGGTCGTTCGTGTCTTCGACGATCGTGACACCCTGGGCCGAACCACCGGAGGCCGGCTTCACCACGAGGTCTCCCTCGAGGGCCGAGCGCACGACCTTCAGCACGCTCGACGCACCGAGCTCCCTGAAGGCCTCGTGGGAGAGCACGATCGACTCGGGAACATCGACTCCGGCGGAGGCGAGCAACGAACTCGCAACGGGCTTCGACCAGGCCCGCCGCGAGGCAGCACCCGAGGAACCGACGGTCGGGACCCCGATCGCCGCGAGCAACTCGAGCAGCGAACCATCCTCACCGCTCGATCCATGCAGCGCGGGGAATACGACATCGGGTCGCTCGTTCACGAGGAACGGCAGCAGGCCGGCATCGGGGTCACGGAGCACCACGCGGTGGCCGGCCGCGATCAGCGCGTCGGCCACGCGTCGGCCGGACCGCAGCGACACATCGCGCTCGTGTGAGATCCCGCCGGCGAGAACGACGACGTAGAGACCAGAAGAATCGCTCATGATCAGGGGTTTCTCCACTACTTCAGGTCGGACGGCGGTGCGGAGTCGTATCCGGCACTCGGTGGCAGTTGCAGCGAGCCCGTCCCCGCGAAGGTGTCGAGCAGATCGAGCTCGCCGTTCACCACGGTGGCGAGACGACGGATGCCGAGTCGGATCGCGTCGGGCGTCGGGTAGCAGAACGAGAGGCGCATCGCGTGCCGGCCGCGACCATCGGCGAAGAATGCCGTTCCGGGCGTATACGCCACGAGCTCCTTCACCGCGCGCGGCAGCATCTGCTTGGAGTCGAGCACGTCGGGCATCGTGACCCAGACGTAGAACCCGCCGTTCGGGTTGGTCCAGTTGAGCTGCGGCAGGTACTCCCCCAGTGCCTCGATCATCGCGTCCTTGCGCTCGCGATACACGCCGCGGAAGGTGTCGATCTGCGCGCGCCAGTCGGCCGTCGCGAGGTACTCCGACACGACCATTTGGCTGAAGGAGCTCGGCGAGAGGATCGCGGATTCGGCCGCGAGGATCAGCTTTTCGCGGATGGCGTGCGGCGCGAGCGCCCACCCGACGCGGAAGCCGGGAGCGAGCGTCTTCGAGAACGACCCGAGGTAGATGACCCCCTCGGGATCGAGCGAGCGGAGTGCGTTGGGGGCCGGTTCGTCGAAGTGCAGCAGGCCGTAGGGATTGTCTTCGAGCACGAGGATCTCGTTCGAGCGGCAGATCTCGAGGATCTCGGGCCGGCGCTCGGCCGAGAGCGTGACGCCGGCCGGATTGTGGAAGTTCGGGATCGTATAGAGGAACTTGATGCGACGCCCCTGGCCGCGCAAGGCGGCGATCGTCTGGCGCAGTGCCTCGGGGATGACGCCGTGCTCATCGGTGGCGACGTGAGCGACGTTCGCCTGGTACGAGCGGAAGATGCCGAGCGCACCGACGTAGCTGGGCGACTCGGCGAGGATCACGTCTCCGGGATCGATGAAGAGCTTCGCGACGAGGTCGAGGGCCTGCTGCGACCCGGTCGCGGTCACGACGTTGTCGACGCTGCCGTGGATGCCCTCGAGCGACATGACTTCGAGGATCTGCTCGCGGAGCTCGGGGATCCCCTGGCCGGAGCCGTACTGCAGCGCCACGGCACCGCGCTCGCGCATGACCTTCTCCATCGAGGAGGTGATGAGGTCGTGCGGCAGCGCCGAGACGTACGGCATACCGCCGGCCAGCGAGACGACCTCGGGGCGGGAGGCGACGGCGAACAGGGCTCGGACCTCGGAGGCGGCCAGGCCGGCGGCTCGCTCGGCGTAATTCGCATACCAAGGATCGAGATTGTTGCCGGTCCGCTGGGGGACGCCGTCAGATGTCACTGCGCTGCTTCCGTTCTGTTCAGGGTTTCCACTGTAGTTGCTGGGTTCCGGGGTGGTCGTTCGGTGTCGCGGGGCCGCGACATCCGTTCAACTGACGCCCGAAGCCGAAGCCGAAGCCGAAGCCGAAGCCGAAGCCGAAGCCGAAGCCGAAGCCGAAGCCGAAGCCGAAGCCGAAGCCGCGAGACGCCGGAGACGCGAAAGACCCGCCCGGCTTTCGCCGGACGGGTCTGGAGATCGACCGCCGACTACGAGATGTAGGCGGCGAGGTCGGCCTCGAGTGCGGGCTTCGGTTTGGCGCCGATGACGGTCTTGACGACCTCGCCCTTCTCGAAGACCTTGAACGCGGGAATCGCGGTGATCTGGTACTTCATCGCCAGACCGGGGTTCTCGTCGACGTTGAGCTTGACGATGTCGAGCTTGTCGGCGTGCTCCGTCGCGATCTGGTCGAGGATCGGGCTGACGGCGCGACACGGGCCGCACCACTCGGCCCAGAAGTCCACGAGGACGGCCTTCTCGTTGTTGAGGACCTCCTGCTCGAAGGTGGCCTCGGTCACTGCACGTGCAGTCATTGCGTTCTCCTTTGGTGAAACCTCGGTGATCGGATGCCGCGGAGCGGGGCTTGCGGCGATCGGTGACGTCGCTCGTGAGAGCGGCGAACGATCAGGTGATGACGGCGAACTCCGTCTCGAGCACGGCCTCGGCGGCGTTCTCGTTACCGAGTGCTGCGAGGTAGTGCTCGGCGTCGAGTGCGGCGGCCGCGCCGGAGCCGGCGGCGGTGATCGCCTGACGGTAGTGGGGGTCGATGACGTCGCCGGCGGCGAAGACGCCCGGCTGCGAGGTCTTCGAGGTGCGCCCCTCGAGTGCGATGGTGCCCTCGGGGGTGAGGTCGAGCTTGCCGTGCACGAGGTGCGTGCGCGGGTCGTTGCCGATCGCGACGAAGAGGCCGTCGAGGGCGAGGTCGCGCTCGTCACCCGTGACGGTGTCGCGCAGCGTCACGCCGGTCACGGCCGACTCGCCGAGCAGGCGCGCCACTTCGGCGTTCCAGATGAACTCGATCTTCTCGTTGTCGAACGCGCGCTGCTGCATGATCTTCGAGGCCTTGAGCGAATCGCGGCGGTGGATCACGTAGACCTTGTCGGCGAAACGGGTGAGGAACGTCGCCTCCTCCATCGCCGAGTCGCCGCCGCCGATGACGGCGATGGTCTTCTGACGGAAGAAGAATCCGTCGCACGTCGCGCACCACGACAGGCCGTGGCCCGAGAGCACCTCTTCTTCGGGCAGGCCGAGCTTGCGGTACGCCGAACCGGTCGCGTAGATGATGGACGCGGCTTCGTGCTCGTCGCCATTGCCGAGCTTCACGCGCTTGACGGGGCCGTCGAGTTCGAGCTCGACGACGTCGTCGTAGACGACCTCGGTGCCGAAGCGTTCGGCCTGCTCCTGGAACTTCGTCATGAGATCGGGGCCCATGATGCCCTCGGGGAAGCCGGGGTAGTTCTCGACCTCGGTCGTGTTCATCAGCTCGCCGCCGATCTCGACCGAACTCGCGATGAGCAGGGGTTTCAGCTGCGCGCGTGCGGCGTAGATCGCGGCCGTGAAACCGGCCGGTCCCGAGCCGATGATGATGATGTCGCGCAAAGCCGCTCCCGTCGTTGCTGGTGATTCGTAGCATTCAACGAATCGGATGCCACGAGATGCTCAACACAGTCTAAGCGGCGACTATTCCGCCGCCGGCTCGGTGACCAGCGTGTGACGGATGCCGCGTGGCCGACGTCAGTCGCGACGGAGCCGCCGCACCAGCGGCTCGGCGAACCCGCGCAGCTCGGGGGTGCGGATCATCCAGAGGATTCCGAAGTACACGACCGACATGGCGGTGCCGATGACGATCATGGTCGTGATTGCCGCCGCGATGCCCGACATCGCGAAGCCGGTCTCGGTGAGACCGCCGAGCGCGACGAGCAGCACGAAGCCGACGATGAGCGCGGGAACGGCGCCGATCGCATACCGCACGAAGCTCGACGTGATGCGCCATCCGTCGATCTCGCCGAGTCGTCGGCGCAACAGGAAGGTCGCGAGCACCGTCTGCGCGAAGCACGCGAGCGAGGTGAGCAGCGCGATGCCCATCGCGATCCACTCGGGGATGACGTTGATGAGGAGCAGCGCACCCACCGAGAACACCGCGACCTGGAAGAGCGTGAAGAAGAACGGCGTCTTCGTGTCGCCCAGCGCGTAGAACGCGCGTTGCACGATGAACAGGAAGCTGAACGGGATCAGCCCGACCATGTACGCCATGATGACGTTTCCGAACTCGAGGCTCGACTCGAACTCGGCGCCGGACGTGAACACCGTGGCGAACGGGTACGCGCATGCGATGAGCACGATCGCGGCGAGGACGATGATGAGGCTGACCCCCCGGATCGCGCTCGAGACGTCGGCCCGCACGCGGTCGATGTCGCCGATGGAGGCGTGTTCGCTCATCCGTGTGAAGTACGCCGTCGCGATCGACACCGTGATGACAGAGTGCGGCAGCATGAAGATCAGCCAGGCGCTGCCGAGTGCGGCGACCGACGCGCCTTGGCCTGAGGCGAGACCGACGACGTTCGTCTCGACGATGCCCGCGAACGTCGTGAGCAGGAGCATCCCGAAGGTCCAGCTCGCCATGCGGCCGGCGTCGCCGAGACCGACGCCGCGCCAGTGGAAGTCGGGTCGATACCGCAGCCCGATGCGGCGCCAGAACCAGAACAGCACGACGGCCTGCAGCGCGATGCCGAGCGTGGCTGAACCCGCGAGCACGGCGACCATGGCGAAGGTCCAGTCGCCCGGCGCCCGGGTGCCGTTCGGGTCGGCCCCCCACAGCGCCATGAACACGACGAGGCCCGTGATGGCCACGATGTTGTTGAGCACGGGCACCCAGGTGAACGGCCCGAACGACCGGCGGGCGTTCAGCACTTCGCCGAGCAGGGTGTAGAGCCCGTAGAAGAAGATCTGCGGCAGGCACCAGTAGGCGAAGAGGATCGCGAGGTCGATCGTCGCCTGGCTGAGCTGCGTTCCATACAGGCGGACGAGCAGCGGCGCCGCGATGGTGGCGACGACGGTCGCCCCGCCGACGATGACGAGCGCCAGCGTGACGAGCCGATTGATGTAGGCGCTGCCGCCGTCGGCGTGGAGCCCCGCGCGCACGATCTGCGGCACGAGCACAGCACTCAGCACCCCGCCCGCGACGACGACGTAGATCGTGTTCGGCAGCTGGTTCGCGACCGTGAAGGCGTCAGCACCGGCCGAGGCGATGAGGCCGATCGCGTTCGCGAGCACGATCGCCTTCACGAACCCGAGGATGCGGGAG
Organism: Agromyces sp. CCNWLW203; assembly: GCF_036576125.1. Classification (NCBI taxonomy): domain Bacteria; kingdom Bacillati; phylum Actinomycetota; class Actinomycetes; order Micrococcales; family Microbacteriaceae; genus Agromyces; species Agromyces sp. CCNWLW203. Next base: position 1,078,310 of record NZ_JAZHYX010000001.1, read on the forward strand.
ACGATCGTGCCCGAGGCGAGGAATGCGCTCGCGCGCCCGATGCGGTCTTCAGCCATCGCGGCGATCGTCTCCTTGCAGGTCGGGTTCGGTGTGCTTCGTGGCGTCGGCCTCGGCCTCGAGCGTGTCGCCTGAGGCATCCGACTCGGCTGCGGCATCCGCTTCGCCTGCCGCAGCGATCTCGGCGGCCTCCGCCTTCTTCTTGCGGTGGCGACGGATGTTGCGCCAGATGCCGACGCCGAAGAACACGACGACGATGACGCCGATGATGGCGGCGCCGAGGCCCTCCCAGTCGGCCTGCACGTTGACGGGAATCGACACGGGGCTGCCGACCGGCACTCCTTCGGGCGACGTCAGTGAGACAGTGAGCGTCACCTCGCCATTGCCGATGCCCGCGGCGACCGGAACCGTGACGGTGCTGCGAGACTCGGGGTCGATCGTGAGGGTCGCCTGGTCTTCGACGACCAGGCGACCGTTCGACGGTGTGACGTCGACGACCACGGTGACGGGGTACGGCAGTGCGTTCAGGATGGTCGTCGGCACCCCGGTCTCGGACGATACGACATTGATGGGGCTGCTCGGCACGACCGAGACGGCGTCGAGCGTTCGGCGCTGGGCGACCAGCCACTCGCCGACCGCGGCGTCCCATGCCGGCCGGTCGTCGATCCAGTCGACATCGAGCAGGGCGAGGGCGTCGCGCCGGGTCGGCCCGGTGAGCAGTCGAGGATCGTCGAGCACCGTCGCGAATGCGGTCACGTTCGCGTCGGTGCGGATGATGCGGTCGACGTTGTCGATGCGCTGCTGGCCCTCGGGCTCGTCGATGAGCGTGCGCTCGACCGGCGGGGCGCCGATGGCGGCCGTGAGGGAGGCCGGCTCGACGCGCGGATCCGCGGCGAGGGCGTCGAGCGTGGCGGCGACACGTGCCGACTGCGCTCCGGCGCCGCGGCCGAGCGTCGCCAGCAAGGCGACGGGCCGGTCGCCGTCGCCGTCGAGCAGTGCGAGCTCGGCGCCGAGTCGGCCCACGGCGGCCTGCCACTCCGTGTCGCTGAGCGCTTCGGAGGCAGCGCGGAGCGGCTCCGTGAGCCGGTCGTCGGCCACGACGGCGGGTGAGCCGTCGACGCTCGACGCGGCGTTCGCCCACGGTTCGGCGGCCGCGACGTTGCCCGGGGCCAGGATCGGCGTGGTCAGCCCGACGGCGGCGAGGTAGGCGAGATCTCCGGCGGCGACCGTGTCGTCGGCGGGCCAGGCGATGTCGGCTCGGGTATACGGCCAGGCGAGCAGCTCTTCGGTCGTCGGCACTTCGCCCGCGGCCGGTTCGGTCGGCGCCGGCGTCGGCGCATCGTCGCCCTCTGTGGGGTTCGCGGCGTCATCGTCGTCGTCGGCGTCGTCGGCACCGCCACCGTCGCCGGCAGCGCCGTCACCGGCAGCGCCGTCCGCGGCCCCGGTGAAGTTCGCGGGGTCGAGCACGTCGGTGAAGGAGGTGGGGCCGAGCAGTGCCGGCAGGCCGAGCTGCGCCTGCGCCGCGACATCCGCATCTGCATACGCGAGGGGGAATATCTCGTTCGTGAGGCCGGCGAGGCGATCGAGCCAGGCCGTCGCGGTGCTCGGCGCCGAGGTGCCGAGCGTGCGGATCGACGCGATGATGCGCGGGTCGATGCCGATGGCGACGGGGCGGCCTTCGACGGCGTCGAGCTGGCGCGAGAGGAGCCCGAACGGGGAGGTCCAGGTGGCCAGGTCTGCGGCAGCCAGCACGCCGGACGCGGAGGCGGGAACGGTGACGGGAACCGCGACCGCGACCGCGGTCTGGCTCGAGATCGGCGCCGCCGCATTGGCGAAGGCATCGGTGGCGGAGGAGACGAGCGCGTCGCCCACGAGGAGTTCGGCTCCGAACCCGAGCACCGGCGATTCATCGATCTCGGCGATCGCCTCGGCCGGCAGCGTGATCGTCACGACCTCGACGGCGCCCGGAGCGATCGAGGCCGACGGCGCCTCGGCGACGTCGACGCCGTCGATCGGCGTCGCCTCGGGAACGTCGACGTCGACGCCCGCCTCGGCTGCCACGGGGTCGGGAGCCTGCGCGAGCCACGCATCGAGCTCAGTCGTGTCGTCGATCTCCGACGCCGATCGGACGAGTCGGAGGGTGCCGGCCGCGACCGGTTCGGATGTCGCGTTCTCGACCTCGATCTCGAAGGTCACCGGCGCGCCGGGAGCGACGCTCGTGGACGCCGTCGGCGCGACCCGCATGACGACGCCGGAGACGGCGCGCGTCTCGGCCTGGGTGGATCGGGCGCCGGCCACCTCGGACGAGGCGCCCGTCGCAATGCCCGACGAGGCGCCCGTCGCCGCAGTCGCCGCGAGCGGCGCGGTCGCCAGCATCGCTGCCGCAGCGACGGTCGCACCGAACGCCGTGAGGCCGCTTCGGCGGAGCCGGGTCGCGTGCGGTGACGAGGGCGGCCGCTGGGCGCCATCCGTCGATTCGACCCGTGAGCACCGGCGGCGCGCAGGGTTCGACTCGGGCACCATGGTGGCGATTCTACGGCGTGGCACCCGGGCGTTCGCTCGGCATCCACAGGCGCTTCGGGTTCCGTGCGGACCGCGGCATCCGGCGCCGGGCGTTTAACATGGTGGCATGCAGAGTGTCGCGACGGCCCTCGACCGGCTGGGCGAGCTGGCGGCTTCGCCGACCGTTTCGCGACTTGCAGCGGCATTCGAGGCGGCCGGCCACGAGCTCGCCCTCGTCGGCGGCCCGGTGCGCGACGCCTTCCTCGGCCGGCCCGTCAACGACCTCGACTTCACGACGGATGCCACGCCCGACGAGATCCTCTCGATCGTCAAGCCCATCGCCGAGGCCCACTGGGACATCGGCCGCGCGTTCGGCACGATCGGCGCGAAGATCGCCGGCGAGACCGTCGAGATCACGACCTACCGCGCCGACGCCTACGACGGCGCCTCACGGAAGCCCGAGGTCGTCTTCGGTTCGAGCCTCGACGACGACCTCACGCGCCGCGACTTCACGGTCAACGCCCTCGCGCTGCGCCTGCCGAAGCTCGAGCTCGTCGACCCGTCGGGCGGCGTCGAAGATCTCGTCGCCAAGACACTGCGCACCCCGGCGGCTCCCGAGCAGTCGTTCGGCGACGACCCGCTGCGGATGCTCCGTGCCGCACGCTTCTCGGCCCAGCTCGGGTTCGCCGTCGAACCCGCGACGGAGCAGGCCATGACCGACCTCGCCGCCGAGATCGACCGCATCTCGGCCGAGCGCGTGCGCGACGAGCTGACGAAGCTGCTCCTGTCGAGGGCTCCGCGCAGCGGCATCCGACTGCTCGTCGAATCGGGGCTCGCCGAACGCGTGCTGCCCGAACTGCCGGCCCTCTCGCTCGAACGCGACGAGCACCACCGCCATAAAGACGTCTACGAGCACAGCCTCACCGTGCTCGACCAGGCGATCGACTACGAGATCGAGCGCGGCGTGCTCGACTCCCCCGACCTCATCCTGCGTCTCGCCGCGCTGCTGCACGACATCGGCAAGCCCGCGACCCGGCGGTTCGAGCCGGGCGGGGCGGTCAGCTTCCATCACCACGACGTCGTCGGAGCAAAGCTCGCGCGCAAGCGGCTGCGCGCGCTGCGCTTTGACAACGACACCATCGCGGCCGTCTCGCGGCTCATCGAGCTGCACCTGCGCTTCTTCGGGTACACGGATGGCGCGTGGAGCGACTCGGCCGTGCGCCGTTACGTACGCGATGCGGGCGACCAGCTCGAGCGCCTGCACATCCTCGCGCGTGCCGACGTGACGACCCGCAATCGTCGCAAGGCCGACCAGCTCGCGTTCGCCTACGACGACCTCGAGGAGCGCATCGCCGTGCTCACCGAAGAGGAGGAGCTCGCCGCCGTGCGGCCCGAGCTCGACGGCGCCGACATCATGCGCCTGCTCGGCATCGCGCCGGGCCCCGTCGTCGGCGAGGCCTACCGGTACCTGCTCGAGGTGCGGCTCGACGAGGGCCCCATCGGCCCGGATGCCGCGACCGAGCGCCTGCTCGCCTGGTGGGCGTCGCGCGAAGCCACGTCCGACGCCTGAAGCGCGGACGTGGACGCCGCGCCACCGCCCTGGCCCTGTGCACAGCTGCGCGGAGCGGACCGATGAGCCGGGTAGCATCGGCGCGGACTTCAATCGCCGACTTCCGGGGGAACACACGCATGACTGCGACGACCATCGACCGCGCCCACCTGACGACCTTCACGAGATCGCGCGTTCGCTTCCACGTGCTCTGGGGCATCGTGCTGGCGATCGGCGTCGGCTTCTGGTCGCTCGTCTTCGTCGGCCCGGTCGTCGCTCAGGCGACCGAGCGCACCGAACAGGTCACGGCCTCCGCGGTCGAGGAGACGACGATCCTGCAGACGCAGGGGTCGCGCCGGAACCGACACATGGAGAACGTCCGCGCTCTCGTGGTCGAGTTCGAGTACGCCGGCACGCAGTACCGCGAGACGCTCGCGACTGACGACGAGCAGCTCGGAGACGTCACGGTGTACCTCAACACGAGCACCGATCGGGTCTCGTTCGATGCGCCCGAGCCCATCGACTTCTGGGGCTGGTTCTGGGGCGTCGCGGGCGGCCTCGTGCTCGTGGGCGGCGTCATCGCCTACGTCCGCTCGATCGCCGACACCGTTCGACTGTCGCGGTTCGATCCGTCGTCGCGTGCGCCAGAGCTCGTGCTCGATGTCACCGGCGTCAACGTACGCGTCGTGAACCAGAAGAAGGCCGCGACGCCGAAGAACACCGCGATCGACATCACGACCGTCGCCGCGTCGGCGACGGCGACGATCCCGGCCGGCACCGAGCTGGTGCTGACGGCGCAGGCCACTGCCGCGCCGGGCGTCCCGCAGCCGGGTGCCTGCCTCGAGGCCGTCTTCGTGAAGCCGGGCTCGAAGAGCGGGCTCGCGGTCGTTCGATTCGGTGCGGATGCCCCGTGGTGGCCGGTCTCCGCCGGTGAGAAGGCGCCCGAGGCCTGAGACCTGAGAGGCCCGAGCGAATGCTCGGGCCGGCGCGCGCGGCCGAATGGCGCGGGTGCGGGGCATCCGCTATGCTGTCTAGGTTGCCCGTGTGCCGCGATTGTGCGGCCTCCATGGCGTGACGTATGCACAACCCTCCTGCTGCAGAGATCCTGTAGCCGTTTGAGTCCGAAGGAGGTGGGTTAGTCATGCACCAATACGAGCTGATGGTTATCCTCGATCCCGAGATCGATGAGCGCACCGTTGCTCCCAGCCTTGACAAGTTCCTCAACGTCATCCGAAACGATGGCGGCACGGTCGACAAGGTCGACATCTGGGGACGTCGTCGTCTGGCGTACGAGATCAACAAGAAGAACGAGGGCATCTACGCCGTCGTCGACTTCACCGCCGAGTCCAAGACCACCGATGAGCTCGACCGCCAGCTGAACCTCAGCGAAGCAGTCATGCGCACCAAGGTCCTCCGCGCCGAAGAAGCGATCGCACAGGTCGCCGCTCACGCGAAGGCCCAGGAGGCGAAGGCCGCGAAGAAGGCCGCCGCTCAGGCGAAGGCCGGCGCCAAGGCTGCAGCTCCTGCTGCCGCGGTCGCCGCAGCTCCCGCCGCGGCCAAGAAGGACGACTAGTCCTCATGGCCGGCGAGACCATCATCACCGTGGTGGGCAACCTCACTGCAGATCCCGAGCTGCGTTACACGCAGAACGGCCTCGCGGTTGCCAACTTCACCATCGCTTCCACTCCTCGTACGTTCGACCGTCAGGCGAACGAGTGGAAGGACGGCGAAGCGCTGTTCCTGCGCGCGAGCGTCTGGCGTGAATTCGCCGAGCACGTGGCCGGTTCACTCACCAAGGGATCCCGGGTCATCGCTTCCGGGCGTCTCAAGCAGCGTTCCTACGAGACGAAGGAAGGCGAGAAGCGCACCACCATCGAGCTCGAGGTCGATGAAATCGGCCCGAGCCTGCGCTACGCCACCGCGTCCGTGACCCGCGCTCAGTCCAACCGTGGTGTCGGCGGCGGGGGCGGCTCCTTCGGGGGCGGCGCCGGTGCCGACGAGCCGTGGGCACCCAGCGCACCCGCAGCAGCAGCCCCTCAAGGTGGCGGCAGCGGCGGAGACGTCTGGAACACCCCCGGTACGAGCTACGGCGACGAGACCCCCTTCTAGGCCCAGGCGCTTTCGTAGCGCAGCGGCCGGTGAACGGATGCCGCAGGCATCCGCTCGCTCGAATCGTTTTCAATAGACAGGAAAGACAATGGCTGGAAAGTCGAGCGGCGATCGCCGCAAGCCGACCCGCGGGAAGGGCGCGAAGAACGCCGCCCCGGCGAAGTCCATCAAGGTCGGTGTCATCGACTACAAGGACGTCGCGACCCTCCGCAAGTTCATCTCCGAGCGTGGAAAGATCCGCGCCCGCCGTATCACCGGTGTCTCCGTGCAGGAGCAGCGCCTGATCGCCCGTGCCGTCAAGAACGCACGCGAGATGGCCCTCCTGCCCTACTCGGGCTCTGGCCGCTAAGGAGCACGACAATGGCTAAGGTAATTCTCACGCACGAGGTCACCGGCCTCGGCACGGCCGGCGACGTCGTCGAGGTCAAGAGCGGTTACGCTCGCAACTACCTCGTTCCCCAGGGCTTCGCTGTGGCGTGGTCGCGCGGTGGCGAGAAGCAGGTCGAGCAGATCAAGGCGGCTCGCGCCGCTCGCGCCCTGCACTCGCTCGAAGACGCGCAGGCCGTCAAGGCCAAGCTCGAGTCGACGAAGGTCAAGCTGGCCGTCAAGGCCGGCACCGGCGGGCGCCTCTTCGGCTCCGTCAAGACCTCGGATGTCGCGGCTGCCGTCGCGACCGCCGGACTCGGCGAGCTCGACAAGCGCAAGATCGAGATCACGACCCCCATCAAGGCGGTCGGCGACCACGAGGCGACGGTTCGCCTGCACGACGAGCTCTCGGCGACGATCACCCTCCAGGTGGTCGCCGCGAAGTAGTTCGCAGCAACGCACGGAAACGGCGGTTCGGGCCTCGGCCCGGGCCGCCGTTTTCGCGTTCACGCGGCGTTTCGCGTACACCCGCGGCGGTGCCGCGCGCAAGTCGACATCGGTGTTTCCTGAGATGGTTGTACACAGGTCGACTCACAGGATCAGGGGACTTCAAAAGAAGTTTTCCCCCACAGGTGTGAATAGATGAATTGCCTGATCATGACTGAATTCAACCGGTGTAATTCACCGAGTTTCCACAGTTATCCACAGGCGTAGTGCACACATTCCACGGCGTTTCGCCCAGTTTGTCCCCAGAGTTATCCACAGGCTGGGTTGTGCTGTGCACACCGGCTTCCCTATCGTGAAGCAGCGTCCCTTCCACCCCTCGTGAACTCCCGGTTCGTCAGCCATGTCGGCGGCACCCGAGACACTGGGTCATGGGCGCGGGTCGCTCGCCCGTCGGAGCCCGAACCGGAGGTCATCAAGTTGTCGATCGCGCACATCGGGCTCGCTGAACCGGTCGACGACGGTGACGCCCGACGGGGCGAACGCGTTCCGCCGCACGACCTCCTCGCCGAGCAGAGTGCACTCGGCGGCATGATGCTCTCGAAAGACGCCGTCGCCGACGTCATCGAAACCGTGCGCGGCGTCGACTTCTACGTGCCGAAGCACGAGGTCGTCTTCAACGCGATCCTCACCCTCTACTCGCACGGCGAGCCCACCGATGTCATCGCCGTTACCGACGAGCTGACGAAGACCGGCGATCTGCAGCGCGCCGGCGGCGTCGAGTACCTGCACACGCTCACGAGCATCGTGCCGACCGCCGCAAACGCCGGCTTCTACTCCTCGATCGTCGCCGAGCGCGCGATGCTGCGCCGCCTCGTCGAGGCCGGCACCCGCATCGTGCAGATGGGTTACCAGGGCGAGGGCGAGGTCACCGACCTCGTCAACAACGCCCAGGCCGAGATCTACGCGGTGACCGGCTCCGTCGAGACCGAAGACTACGTGCCGCTCTCCGAGGCGGTCACCGTCGCGATCGACGAGATCGAGGCGGCCAAGCACACCGACGGCAAGTTCACGGGCGTGCCGACCGGCTTCGCCGACCTCGACGACCTGACGAACGGCTTCCACCCCGGCCAGATGATCATCGTCGCCGCGCGACCCGCCATGGGAAAGTCGACCCTCGCGCTCGACTTCGCACGCGCCGCATCGATCACGAACGGCCAGCCCTCGGTCTTCTTCTCACTCGAGATGGGCAAGAGCGAGATCGCGATGCGCTTGCTGAGCGCCGAGGCATCCGTGCCCCTGCAGATGATGCGAAAGGGCACCGTCGACTCACGCGACTGGACGACCATCGCCGCGACCCGCGGGCGCATCAACGATGCGCCGCTCTACATCGATGACTCCCCCAACATGACCCTCGTCGAGATCCGCGCGAAGTGCCGGCGTCTCAAGCAGAAGGTCGGGCTGAAGATGGTGGTCATCGACTACCTCCAGCTCATGACGAGCGGCAAGCGCGTCGAGAGCCGCCAGCAAGAGGTCTCGGAGTTCTCGCGTGCGCTCAAGCTGCTCGCGAAAGAACTGCAGGTGCCGGTCATCGCCCTCTCGCAGCTGAACCGTGGCCCCGAGCAGCGCGCCGACAAGATGCCCGCCATCAGCGACCTGCGCGAGTCGGGCTCGATCGAGCAGGACGCCGACATGGTGATCCTGCTGCACCGCGAGAGCGCCTACGAGCGCGACAGCCCCCGCGCGGGCGAGGCCGACCTCATCGTGGCCAAGCACCGCAACGGCCCCACCCGCACGATCACGGTGGCGTTCCACGGCCACTTCTCGCGCTTCGCGGACATGGTGCAGGGGTAGCGGCACAGCTGTAGGTTCCGCGGGAAGATGGCGGAACGGTACGTGTCATGCAAATGGCGGATCCGCCAATCGGCGTGGAATCGCCTCGTTAACGAGTCGGTCTTTCCGCCGCTCGACGAGCTGCGAGCTCGGCGAGAAGCAGACGTGAGGCCTGATCGGCGGAGCGCATGTTCTGCCCGGTGATCAGTGGACCGTCGATCACGACATGGGACGTGAACATCGGTGCTTCCGTGAACTGCGCACCGAGCTCGACAAGCCGTTCTTGCAAGAGGAAGGGCACGAGCTCCTGGCGCTCGAGCTCGGTCTCCTCCCGAGTGGTCAGGCCTGTCACGTTCTTGCCTTCGACGAATGAGCGGCCGGTGTCGGGGTGCCGTCCGCAGAGGGCGGCGACGCCGTGACAGACTGCTGCAACAGGCTTGCCCGCATCCAGTGTTCCGGCGACGAGTCTCGCCACCGCCGGATCGGCGGGAAGATCCCACATGCCGCCGTGACCCCCGGCGAAGAACAGTCCATCGACGACGTCGGAGTCGATTGTCGACAACGGACGCGAATCCTGGAACGCCGCCAGCGCCACGTCGTCGGCGATCAGGCGTTGCAATGCGGCCGTCTCGACGCCTTCTCCGAAACTCAACGGGTCGGTGGGTGGCTCGCCGCCCGCGACCGACGCGACCGTGACCTGCACCCCGGCCTCAGTGAGCACGTAATAGGGTGCCGCGAACGTCTGCAACCCGACGCCCGTTGGGATCGTCGACGAGCCGAGCTGGGCATGCGACGTCACGACGAGGAGCACACGCGGCATCGCCGCCTCCATTCCGACGATCCTGCACCTGCAGGACGATCCTGCGCTTGGAGATCGTGAAGGTGTTCGAGATCGTAGCTGACACTGGGCGACGTATGCCGGGTCACCGACCGGGAGGCTGACGCAACTCAACGCTGAGCACCGTGGGTGGAGCGTCCGGGTACTGCTGCACGTCGATCCGTCTGACGTCGCACTCGGCGCATCGCACGTAGACAATTCGACCCTCTGATGTGGAATGCGCCGACTCGACGATCCACCCGTGCTCATGACCCGTGACCAGTTCGTGCGATGCCTGGACCGCGGCATCCGTGCTCACTCCGCTCGTTCTGCCCGTTGCGGGCGCTCTTGTGTCCATGCACCGACCCTGCCGCGTTCGCGCGCTCGTCGGCAGCACCAGCCGACCGATTCGCGCATCCACCGGTCGGTGGATGCGCCATCCCGGGCGGGAACTGGCCATCTTGCGTGGAATTCGGCGCGTTCAGAACTCGACAAGCGCCGTGGATTCGGCGTCGCTGGCGCTCCGCCGCGACGCGTCGCCGTCACACGACCGCGCGCGCCCTGGCGCTCAGCCGCGCGAACGCGCTCTCTGTGCCTCCGAAGAGCGAACCGCCCTCGCGCACGGCCTGCTGCCACGCGTCGAGCACGTCGTGGCGGTCCATCCCCATGACCGCCTCCCACGGATCATCCTCCTCGATGGGAACGCCGCCCATGCCCCATCGCGCCGCCTCGTACAAGAGCGGGATCGCCGCGACGCCGCGCTCTGTCGCCGAGTAGGTGACCTTGCGGGCATCCGTCTCGCTCGGGGTGCGCACAATGATTCCGCTGCGCTCGAGTCGGGCGAGGCGGTCGGCGAGCACGCTCGGACCGATGCGCTCCTCAGACCGAAGGAACTCCCCGAAAGTGTGCTTGCCGAGGGTGAGCAGGTCGCGCATGATCAGCAGCGACCAGCTGTCGCCGAAGGTCTCCACGGTGAAGTTGGTGGGGCAGGTCGACCGCCCTTCTGCTCGCTTCATGCGGCGAGTCTACGGCATTGACTTTGATCATCATAGTGACTTACGCTTCGATCATCGAAGTGAAACGGATGCCGCGGCGGCGGCCTGCAGCGGAGGAGCCACGATGAACGACACGACCCGGCACGAGACGCGCGATCTCGTCGTGAGCCGAGACATCCCCGCCCCCATCGAGGCGGCCTGGAAGTCGTGGACCGAACCCGACCGCGTGCTTCGCTGGTGGGGCCCGAACGGCTTCACCTGCACGGTCGCCGAGCTCGACGTGCGCGTCGGCGGCACGTCCCTCGTGTGCATGAGCGCCCCCGACTGGGGCTTCCCGGCGCTGTACAGCACCTGGGCATACACGCTCGTCGAGGCACCGCACCGCCTCGAGTTCATCCACAACATCGCCGACGAGCACGGCGCCACGATCGACCCCGCGACCATCGGGGCCGCGGGCATCCCGCGCGACGTGCGGCACGTCATCACGTTCGAGTCCATCGGCGACGACACGACGCGACTCACCGTCACCGAACTCGGCTACATCGACCCCGAGCAGCTCGCGCTCTCGAAGAAGGGCCTCGAGGAGTCCCTCGACAAGCTCGTCGCGATCTACGTGTGAACCCAGCCCCCCTGGGCAGGCGTCACGCGCCCGCGGAATCCACACGTCTCGAGGATGTCAGGATGTGATCATGTCGATCGCGCAGACGCCTGAACCGCCGTATACCGCTGTGATCTTCACGTCGCTTCGCACTGCCGGCGAGAACGGCTATGGCGTGATGTCCCAGCGGATGGTCGACCTCGCCGCTCAGCAGCCAGGATTCCTCGGGATCGAGGCCGCACGAGACGGGCTGGGGATCACGGTCTCCTATTGGGAGGGCGACGCTGCGGCAGCAGCGTGGAAACGGGTGACCGAGCACGTGATCGCCCAAGAACGCGGCCGTGCGGTCTGGTACGAGGACTACCAGGTCCGCGTCGCAACCGTCAGTCGCTCGTACGGACCTGACGGCCCGCGTTAGGCCTGCAGCGGCAGAACGCGTCGGCGCGGGCGGGGCACGATGCGGCCGTTGCGGTGCGCCCACACCAGCAGCACCGCCGTCACGGCCGAGCACGCGAGCACCGCGACGAGGCTCGCTTCGGGGCCGAATGCGCCGCCAGTGAGCCAGATCGGCCCCTGGGTCACGCCCTCGACCAGCGAACCCTGCGCATCCGAACCGGACGAGATGGTGCCGAAGAGTGCGACCAGCGCGATGTTCCAGCCGAGGTGCAGCCCGATGGGCAACCACAGCGATCGCGTCGCGACGAACGCGGCGCCGAGCATGAGCCCGGCTTCGACGGCGATGGCCACGGCGCCCCACAGCGTCGCTCCCGGGTTCAGCAGGTGCACGAGCCCGAAGAGCACACTGGAGCCGGCGAGTGCGATCCACGTGCCGAACGCGCGCTGGAGCAACTGAAGGATGACGCCGCGGAAGAGCACCTCTTCGGTCACCGCGATCGCGCACATCATGCCGACGACCGTGAGCGCCCCGGCGACCGTGCCGATACCGGTGACCTGATAGCCGCCGAGAAGTGCGATGATCCCGATCGTGAGCGCGGCGAGGGCGAGCCCGCCCAGCGCGCCGATCGCCAGCCGCGTGGCACGTGGGCGGTCGAGTTCGACGACCGAGCGACCTTCGATGCGCCCGACGAACCAGGCATACAGCCATAACACGAGCACGCCCATCGCAGGCCCGACGACGAGCGAGACGAGCGGGTTCGGGAGAGCGGATGCGACGGTGTTGACGACGAGCATCACGATGAGGAACGTCGCGACGAGCAGAGCGGTACGGCCTGCCGAGTGAGAACGGGTTCGTGCCGGCTTCGAGAGGAGTGAGGTCATGCCGCACACGCTATGGAGGTCATCCCTCGCCGGTCGTCACCCCCGGGTATCCGATCCGGGTAGCTCCGCGGAGCTACCCGGAGCCGGAGCGCTCCCATCCCCACCGCGAGATCGGGTCGGAGCGGCGACGACCTACTGAGGGCTCACGCGTCCTAGGCTGCGGGGATGCGTGTGCTCCGTGTCATCCTGCCGGCTGTGGTTGCTGTGCTCGCCTGGATCGCGAGCGACGCGCTCGCCCGGATCGCGTCCATGAGCACCGAGCCTCGACTTCGCACGGTCCTGCGCGTTCTCGCGCCCGACACGATGTCGATCGCCGCTGAAGGACCGTGGCCATGGGGGGGCGCACTTCTCGCAGCGGTTTCCGTCGCGCTCGCGGGTGGGTACCTCTTCTTCACCACGTTGCTCGGTCCGGCCCGTGGCAGACGCGGCTTCGCAGCGGCGTGGTTCGCCGCGATCGCAGCGGGAACCATCACGATCGCGGTGCCCATGGGTGTCGCCGCGATCGCGGCGGCATCCGCACCCGCAGAGCTCGTGCAACTCTCCCCCGAGCCGCTCGCAGCGGCGGCGCTGTGGGGTCTCGGATGGGGCTGGCTTCCCGCGCTCACCGCCCTGCTCCTCGTCGATCGACGGGAGGACGACGCCGAACGCTCCGACGCCGAACGCACCGCTGGCCGGCGTCGGCACCGCTCACTTCTCGTCGTGGCTGCCGTCATCGCGGTGCTGGGTCTCGGTGCCACGGCCGTGCTCGAGCCGATCTCGCGCGACGCCTGGCACGCCGCACTCCAGGCGGAGATCCCCGAGGAGTCCGCGCCGCCGGCTCCGACGGGCGAGCCCGTGCCCGAGGTCGCACCGGGCGACTGGCAGATCGACCCGCTGTGGTGCACCGACAACCAGCTCGAGTTCAGTGCCTCGGCTCCCGACTCTGCAGCCGGTAGTCGCGCCATGAGCGTCACCGCGACCAACGTCAGCCAGGCACCGTGCGTGCTCGAGGGTTACCCCGACCTGGGATTCAGCGACCCCGTGACGACCGCGCTCGACGTGCGGGTCGAGCACGGCTCCGCGATGGGAGCGGATGACGCCGGCCCAGTGCGAATCGAGTTGGCCCCCGATGCAACGGCCAAGGCGACGATCGCCTGGCGGGCGATGGCGACCTCCGACTCCGATCGGGAACCGGCGGGCTGGTTGCACCTCGCGCCCTACCACGGCGGAATCCGGCAGATGATGCAGGTCGAGACCGACATCATCGGAGGCGAGGTCGTCGTCACGGCATGGCGCGCCGCTGACCCGGGCTGACCTTCGGCAGCATCGTCGGTTGACCGGGATCGCATCTACGACGACAGTTGGCAGCGACTCGTGTTCGTGCCACGGGTCGCGGAAGTGAAGAGTTCTTCGGTAGACACATCAATGGAGGGCAACGAGATGAGACCGCTTCGATACTCGATCAACGTCACGCTCGACGGATGCTGCCATCACGAGGCGGGGCTCCCGCCCGACGAGGAGTCGATGCGCTACTGGACCGCCGAGATGGAGCGGGCCGACGCCCTGCTGTTCGGCCGCGTGACCTACGAGATGATGGAATCCGCGTGGCGGAAGCCGGCCACGGGCGTGTGGCCCGACTGGATGCGCGAGTGGGAGATCCCCTTCGCCGAGACCATCGACCGGGCGAAGAAGTACGTCGTGTCGAGCACGCTGAGCGCGGTCGATTGGAACGCCGAGCTCGTGCACGGTGATCTGGGACCGGCGGTTCAGCGGCTGAAGCAGTCGGGTGAGCGCCTGTGGGTGGGTGGCGTGACGCTGCCCCTGGCACTGGCAGACCTGGGACTGATCGACGAGTACGAGTTCGTCGTGCAGCCGGTGCTCGCCGGACATGGGCCGACCCTGCTCGCTGGTCTGCACGAGCGCATCCGGCTCGAACTCGTGGAACGCCACGAGTTCGGGTCGGGGGCTGTAGCCATGCGGTACCTGCCCGCGGGCGCCGCAGCCTGACGTGACCTACGCCTCGTGGATCGTGCGTCCGCCGACCACCGTGCGCACCACTCGCGTCTCGAGCAGTTCGTCGGGCGCGGCCGTGAACACGTCGCGGTCGAGCACGATGAAGTCGGCGTGGAGGCCCGCCGCGATGCGGCCGTACGATCCATCGGCGTGGCTTGCCCATGCGGCGTCGCGCGTCGCATGCTCGATCGCGGTCATGAGCGGCAGCGCATAGGCCGGAATGTTGGCCGGCAGCGAGGGGTCGAGCGCCGAGCGCCGGGTCGCGGCGATGAACATGTTCGGCAGCGGCGCGTACGGCGACGTCGGCGAGTCGGTGCCGAACACGAGCGGCGCGCCGGCATCCGTCATCTCGGGCCACGGGAAGCCGCGATCGACGCGCGCGTCGCCGAGCACCGCCCGCCAGTTGGCCTGAATCGCCGGGTCGGCGTGCACTGGCTGCATGCTCGCGGTGATGCCGAGCGCGGCCAGGCGGTCGATGTCGGCGCGATCCACGACCTCGAGGTGCTCGATACGGTGACGACGGTGCCGAGGGCCGTTCACGGCGATCGCGTGTTCGACGGCTGAGATCGCGATGCGCACCGCCGCGTCGCCGATCGCGTGCATCGCGACCTGCAGGCCGGCGGCGTCGGCCGCCGCGACGACCGGGGCGAGCTCGTCGAGGCTCCACACCGGCTCGGGGTCGCTGCCGTCGGAGTACGGATGACCGACGGCCGCGGTGCATCCGTCGACCGTTCCGTCGATCATGACCTTGATGCCCACGACCCGCAGCCACTCCGACGAGTGGCTAGCGGCGAGTTCGACCGCCCGCGCGACTTGCCCGAGGTTCGTCGCCTCGTCGCCCATCGGTGCCACGCGCCAGTGCCCCGCGATGTGCGCGGTGAGTGCGCCCGCCGCCTCGGCGCGCACCATCGCGGCGAGGTCGTCTTCGTCGAGGCCCATGTCGGTCGCCGCCGTGACGCCGGCCGCCGCGTACCCGCGCAGTGCTGCGGCCAGCGCCGTGTCGCGGTCGTCGTCGGTCGTGAATCCGGCGAGCACCGGATGCACCAGCAGGTGCATGGCGGTCTCGTCGACGAGTCCCGTGGCGCGCCCATCGGCGTCACGGTGCACCATGCCGCCCGCAGGGTCGGCGGTGTCGTCACCGATGCCCGTCTCGGCGAGGGCCGCGGTGTTGAGCCAGATGGAGTGCAGGTCGTACGCGTCGGCGTACACGGGCCGGTCGGCGACGACCGCGTCGAGCAGTTCGCGAGTCGGGCGACCGCCGACGGCGGCGTGCTGCCAGCCCTGCGCGCGAATGCGCGTCGCGGCGGGGTGCGCCTCGGCGAACTCGCGGATGCGGCGCTGGATCTCGTCGATCGTGTCGGCACCCCACAGGTCGACGAAGCCGGCCGCCTCCCCGGTGCTGACGACGTGCGCGTGCGCGTCGACGAACCCGGGCAGCACCGTGGCGCCGCCGAGGTCGACCGTCACGGCATCCGTTCCGGCGATGCGGCGCGCGGTGTCGTCGTCGCCGACGTAGGCGAAGCGGCCGTCGCGGACGACGATCGCCGTAGCCCGGCGACGCGCGTCGGCAGTGAAGACCTGGGCGTGCATATACAGGGTGGTCATGGCCGACCCGCCTTTCCGAGTGGGCTGCGCAGCAGCAATGCGTAGAGGGATGCCGCCACGACCATGCCGACCGGAACCGACAGGTCGATGTAGCCGAGGGCCTCGGAGATCGGGCCGGCCCACACCGTGGTCGACAGGCACAGCGCCGCCGCGATGCCGCCGACGACCACTGCCCCGACACCGGGGATGCTCCACCCGCCGGTGTACCAGAAGGGTGCCCCGCGTTCGTCGTCGAACAGCTCGACGCCGTCGTAGCGGTTTCGGCGCAGCACGACGTCGGTGACGAACACCGCCATGGTCGGCGCGGACACGATCACGAGGAACTGCAGCATCAGGTTGACGGCGTCGAGGAGGCTCGTCGACAGCACGAGGTAGATCGTGAGCCCCGTGCCGATCACGCCGACCACGATCGCGGCGGGGATGCGACGGAGCGGGATGCCGATCGCCTGCAACGCCATGCTCGAGGTGTACGTCGTCATGCCGTTGAGCGCGATGGTGTTGACGATGACCCCGACCACGAAGACGGGCACGAGCCAGGACGGCAGGAGCGCGAGCAGGGCGGACTCGATGCCCGCATCCATTCCGTTCATCACGACCGTGCCCAGCAGCACGCCGACGATGGTGAACACCATGCCGGGCAGGGCGCCGCCGAGCGCGGTCGCCGCGATGATGTGCGATGGCTTCGTCGAGCGCGGCAGGTACCGCGCGATGTCGGGGCTGTTGATGTAGGAGATCGGGCCTGATGCGATGAGCGTGAAGCCGATCGTGATGGCCGACCAGAGACCGATGCCCGACAGCGGCTCGGTCGCCTCGTAGCTCCAGTCCACCTGCGGCAGGATGAAGGCCGTCACGGTGACGAAGATGACGGCGAGCACGATCGCGAGCCATGAGTAGACGCGCACGATGAGCGCGTGGCCGTAGACGGCGACGAGCACCGTGAGCCCTGCGATGACGAGGGTGACGACGATCGGCACGATGATCGGGTCGGTGAGGCCCATTCCGGCCAGGAGCTCGGCGCCGAGGAACGACGAGGCCAGCCAGTTGAGCGCGAGGAACACCGCGCCGATGAGCCAGCCGGTGAAGGCGACCACCGGCCTGTTGCCGAAGATGCCGTAGACGGCGCGCGTGATGACCGATCCCGAGGTGCCCGCGGCGGGCCCGCTGATCGCGATGATGCCCGGGAACACCCAGAGCGCCGACCCCGCGATGACGACGAGCACGGCCTGCCAGATCTCGAGGCCCAGCAGAACGAGCGTCGCGCCCACGGTGAAGTTCAGGATGCTGACGCTCGGCGCGGCCCAGACGAAGAAGAGGTCGCGCGCGCGGCCGCGGCGCTCCCCTGCGCCGATCAGCTCGATGCCGCGGGTCTCGGGCTGCGTCGCGGCATCCGCGAACTCATCGGACGATGGCGGAGCCTTCGTGGCTTGCGATTCGTGTGACACGGGTTTCCTCTCGGGGCGCCCAGGACGTCGTCGTCCATCTTCGGGCTTCGTTGCTTCGGGGCGGGTCTGCGCGCTATTGGCCAGACGATCAATAGGCTATTGGTCACACATCCAATAACATGTCGGACATGGTGTCAAGCCTCGAAGCCCGACGGGTCCGCAAGCAACCTGATGAGCGCCGCGCCGAGATCCTCGCCGCGGCAGCCGACATCGCGCTCGCGGAGGGGCTGGAGTGCATCACACTGCGCGCCGTCGCCGAGCGCATCGGCGTGCGCCCCGGACTCATCACGCACTACTACCCGTCGGCCGAAGACCTCGTGATCGCCGCGTTCGTTCGCGCGGCCGAGAGCGAGCGCGACGGCGCCAACCCGGTCGAGGGAGCTCCGCTCGCGCGCGTCGCCGCGTTCGTGCGCGACATGGAAGCGCCCTCATCCGACCCGATCTCGAAGCTCTGGCTCAACGCTCGCCACCTGTCACGGTTCATCCCCGCCCTCGCCGAGGCCGTGCACGAGCAGGAGAAGCTCAACGTCGCGAGCCTCCTCGCGATGATCGAGGGCGGCGTGGCCGACGGCACCTTCCGCTGCGAAGACCCGCTCGCGGCGTGCGTGCGCATCCTCGTGGCGATCGACGGCCACGGAGCCTACGTCAACGACATCGGCGGGTTCATCCATGAGGCCTACGGATGCTTCGTGAGCGACACCGCCGAATGGGCGCTCGGGCTGGCCCCTGGGGCGCTCGCAGCAGCCCGCGACTGAGCTGGTTCGCGCGGCCACGGTCGTCACGGGGTGCCGGCACGACATAATGAGGCATGTCCTCTTCAGTCGAACGCCGTTCCAATCCGACTGCCTGGGCCGCGTTCTGGTTCGCGCTGGCCGGTCTCGTGCTCATGCCCATCCCGCTGTTCATCGGGCTGATCCTCGGCGGCGCCCTCTCGATCGTCGCCGCGATCCTCGCCGTGATCGCGCTCCTCAAGGGGCTCGCGCGCAGCGGCAAGGGCATCGCGCCGGTCGTGTTCGCGGCGATCTTCATCGCGCTCACCTGGGGTGGCATCTCGGTTGGGGGCGGCACCGTCTGGTAGGTCAACCAGGCGGTTCCCCCGCGTCAGGCCAGGTGCAGGGCAGCGTGCGCGGGCCCCTCGTTCTTCGCGCGACGGCGCTCGCTGACGATGAAGACGATGAGGAGGACCACGCCCGCCACGACGATGAGGTACGTGCTGAACGCGGCCCAGAGGCCGAACACGTTCGAGACCGGGTCGCCGCCGTGCAGGAAGAGGGTCGGGTCGGTGGTCGCGTGCAGCAGGATCGGCCAGATCAGGTTGCCGGTGACCCGCAGTGCGAGATACATGCAGAAGCCGAAGAAGAACGTGTAGACGACCTGCTGGAGCGTCGTCGCAAGACCTTGGTCGCTCGTGAACACGTTGCCGATGTGCAGCGCTGCGAAGATGCCGGCCGAGGCCATCGCTACGGCGATCTCGCCGTGCCCGGCCTTGCGCATGAGGTTCACGACGTAGCCGCGCGTCAGCACCTCTTCGGCGAAGCCGACGAACAGTCCGGTGAACAGCCAGGCGGCGACGAGCGCGGCGCCCGCCTTGTCGTAGTCGATGCTGAGCAGCGCCGACACGTTGATGGAGAGCACCACGGCGATCGCGACCCACATCCAGCCGCGACCGCGCACCGGCTGCGGGCCGAAGAGCTCCTTCAGCCACCCGAGCGAGAGCGCGAAGACCACCAGGAGGATGCTGGCGAGCACGATCGGCAGCGCAGTGGCGATGAGCACGTCCGCCGGGCCACCGGCTTCACCGCGAGCAGGGCTTCCGGTGTCGCCGAAGACCCAGCCCACGAGGAGCCCCATGAGCTGGTACAGCCCGTAGTAGACGGCGGCGAGCAGGAGCGCCCGCCAGAATCCACCGTGCTCCCAGAACCGCTTCCACGGGTTGGTCGACTGATCGGTCACTGCTTCCTCCGAAAACCACAGCTCAAGCCACAGAAGCAGTCGCTTCCCGGTCATGAGCGTAGTCGAGCACTGTTTCCATCGTGCGTTTCGCACGAACCGTCGAGCAGCGGATGGCGCGGCGCGACCTGGCACCGGACGTGACCAGGGTCTAGCCGCGCGGAGACATCGCGCGTACGGTCGAGCCATGGCGAAGCTCATCGAGAACCTGGCGGAATCCGTGCCCGCGTGGGGCGCGAAGGTGGCATACGGCGAGAAGACCACGGTCGACGGGCGCGAACTCGTGCCGGTGGCCCTCGTGGCATTCGGATTCGGCGGAGGCGAGGGTTCCGGCGACATGCCGGCATCCGAGAAGACCCCGGCCGGACGCGGCGAGGGAAGCGGCGGCGGTGGCGGCGGCTACTCCGTGCCGATCGGGGCGTACATCGGCGGCCCCGACGGGCTGAGGTTCCGCCCCAACACGATCGCGCTCGCCGTGGTCGCGGTGCCGCTGGTCTCTGCACTCGGTGCGGCGCTGGCCGTCATCGTCGGCGCGGCACGGTACACCCGCGGGCGCTGACCTGCCCCGCGACATCCGAGGTGCGTGACCGCCCGCCTCGGAGCTGATCGGCGCGCCTTCGACGACGGTTCGCCGCGCGCGCAGTCGCGATCGCGATGATCTGGCGCCCTGCGGACGGGAACGCCGCGACGCCGCTCGCTGCCAGCCTCTGCCGGCGTCGCCGTCGACCCGGCACGCCCGCCGTGAGGCATCCTTCGGCGCGCGCTCGCAGGCAACCCCGACGGCGCGCGAAGAAGTTCGGTATTCAGTGTTGCTAACTACTGGTACTTGTGATTACTATGTACCAGTAGTCAGCAACACCGAGTAGCTGAACGGAAGGAGGGGTTCCATGGGCAAGCAGACGACCGAGATGCTGAAGGGCACGCTCGAAGGCATCGTCCTCGCGATCCTGGCCGTGCGCCCGGCATACGGGTACGAGATCACGGCTCGACTCCGCGACGAGGGCTTCTCCGACATCGCCGAGGGCACCGTGTACGCCCTGCTGGTCAGGATCGAACAGCGCGGGCTCGTCGACGTCGAGAAGGTTCCGTCGGAGAAGGGGCCGCCGCGCAAGGTCTACACGCTGAACGCACAGGGCGGCGAGTACCTCGAGGAGTTCTGGAAGACGTGGAGCTTCCTGGCAGAGCGGATCGAACAGCTCCACCACCGGATCGAACGAACGAACGACGAACCCACGAACGAAGAAGGAGAGTAGCCATGGCTGCCAAGTGGTACGAGCTGATCACCGGATCGCTCGACGACAAGAAGGCGTACCGCCAGTACAAGGCCCGCATCGCGGCCCTGCCCGAACCGTACGGCACGGCGGCGAAGGCCTTCGAACGTTACTTCATGTACAACGGCGGCATCACCGACGGAGACTCCGCCGTGATGATCACGATGCTGAACGACTTCGCCGATCTGTGGGAGCGCGCCGCCGTCGACCAGACGCCGGTCGAGGACATCGTCGGCGACGACCCGGTCGAGTTCGCCGAGGCCTTCGCCGCGGCGTACGCCGGCAAGCGCTGGATCGACAAGGAGCGCAACCGCCTCACCGAGACCATCAAGAACCTCGAAGGAAAGGACGAACGATGAACACCACCAGCAACACCGCATCGCAACCGGCCATCCGCGTTCGCGGTATCGAGAAGTCGTTCAAAGACCTGCACGTGCTGCGGGGCGTCGACTTCGACGTGAAGGCCGGCAGCATCTTCGCGCTGCTCGGCTCGAACGGCGCGGGCAAGACCACGCTCGTGCGCATCCTGGCGACGCTCCTGAAGGCCGACGCCGGCACCGCCAGCGTGTACGGCTTCGACGTCGCCGCCAACCCGGGCGACGTTCGCAACTCGATCAGCCTCACCGGCCAGTTCGCCGCGGTCGACGAGGTGCTCACGGGCCGTGAGAACCTCGTGCTCATCGCGAAGCTGCGTCACCTGAAGAACCCGGGTGCCATCGCCGACGAGCTGCTCGCCCGCTTCTCGCTCACCGAGGCGGGTGGCCGCAAGGCCGGCACCTACTCGGGCGGCATGCGGCGCCGGCTCGACATCTCGATGAGCCTGATCGGCAACCCGCCGATCATCTTCCTCGACGAGCCGACCACGGGCCTCGACCCGCAGGCGCGCATCGAGGTGTGGCAGACGATCAAGCAGCTTGCCAAGAGCGGCACGACTGTGCTGCTCACGACGCAGTACCTCGACGAGGCCGAGCAGCTCGCCGACCGCATCGCGATCCTGCACAAGGGCACGATCATCCAGAACGGCACCCTCGCCGAACTCAAGCAGCTCCTCCCGGCCGCCACGGTCGAGTACGTCGAGAAGCAGCCCACGCTCGAAGAGGTCTTCCTCACGCTCGTCGGCGAGACCGGCGAAGCCAGCGATACAGAACTGAAGGAGGCATCATGACCACCCACGCCCTCGCCGACACCCGGGTCCTAACGGGCCGGTCGCTCACGCACATCCTCCGCAGCCCCGACACGATCATCACCACCGCGGTCACCCCGATCGCGCTGATGCTGCTCTTCGTGTACGTGCTCGGTGGTGCGATCAACACGGGAACGAACGAGTCGTACATCGACTACATGCTCCCCGGCATCCTGCTCATCACGATCGCCTCGGGCATCGCGTACACCGCGTACCGCCTGTTCCTCGACATGCAGGGCGGCATCTTCGAGCGGTTCCAGTCGATGCCGATCGCGAGGTCGAGCGTGCTGTGGGCGCATGTGCTCACGTCGCTCGTCTCGAACCTGATCTCGGTCGGGATCGTGATCGGCGTGGCGTTCATCATGGGCTTCCGCACCGGGGCATCCGTCGGTGCCTGGCTCGGAGTCGCCGGCATCCTCGTGCTGTTCACCCTCGCCCTGACCTGGCTCGCGGTGATCGCCGGGCTCTCGGCGAAGACCGTCGACGGTGCGAGCGCGTTCAGCTACCCGCTGATCTTCCTCCCGTTCATCAGCTCGGCGTTCGTGCCGACCGATTCGATGCCCGCCCCGGTCGCGTGGTTCGCCGAGAACCAGCCGGTGACCTCGATCGTGAACACGATCCGCGCGCTGTTCTCGGAGCAGCCCGTCGGCAGTGAGATCTGGATCGCGCTCGCCTGGCTCGTCGGCATCCTCGTCGTCGCCTACGCCTGGTCGGTCGCCATCTACCGTCGCAAGCTGAGCTGACACCGAGCGGATGCCGCGGAGCTCCGTTGCCCGCACCGCACGACGATGCCGCCCGTTCCCATGAGGGGAGCGGGCGGCATCGTCGTCGTGTGCCACAGCGGCCACCGGTTGACCTGACGGGCGGAGACCCGCACAGTGGAACAGTGCAGTGGGCCATGGCCATCCTCACCGTCGTCGCGTACGTGACGTTGCCGCTCGGGTCTGCGCGCTTCGAGCAGCAGCCGCTGCCGACTCTGCTCGTCGGCTTCGCATTCACGCTGCTCGCGATCTTCGGGTTCCGCTTCGTGCAGGGCCGCTCGATCTGGTGGGCCTTGACCTACGTGGCCGTGCAGTTGCCGCTCGGCTTCGTGCTGTTCTCCCTGTCGGGCGCGGCGGTCGGATCGATCCTGCTGCTCGTGGTGCTCGTGTCGCAGAGCGTCCTACTCCTCCCGCTGCCCGTCGCTGGGGCGGTCGCCGCTGTCATTCCGCTGGTACACCTCGGTATGGATTGGGGGGGCGGGCTCCGCGAGGGACTCGGCACCCTCGCGGTCACGATGTTCACCCTCGTCGTGACCTGGCTCCTCGTGCGTGAGCAGAAGGCGAGGGCACAGCTCGCCGACGCCAACGAGCGCTTGCGGGACTATGCCGCCCAGGCCGAGCAGTTGGCCGTCATCCAGGAGCGGAACCGGTTCGCACGCGACATCCACGACGGTGTCGGTCACCACCTGACCGTCGTGCAGATGCAACTCGAGGCGGCTCGGGCGGTCATCCGAACCGCCGATCCGGAGCGCCTCGACGCGATGTTGGCGGCGGCGCAGGATCAGTCGGGTCAAGCCCTCGCCGAGGTGCGCCGGTCGGTGGCGGCTCTGCGTGAGCATCGCCCCGCGCTGACCGAGGCGTTGGAGGTGCTGGCCTCGGAGGCGACCGAGGCCGGCGTGCCCACCGAGCTCGCGGTGCTCGGGCGCCCACGGCCGATCCGTGCGGAAGTCGACGAGTCGCTGTTCCGGGCGGCTCAGGAGGGCCTCACGAACGTTCGCAAGCATGCGGACGCGAGCAGCACGAGGCTCGTGCTCGACTTCTCCGACGAGGATCACGTCAGGCTCGAGGTTCGCGACGACGGCAAGGGCCTTCCCGAGCCGCCGGGGGACGGCTTCGGCCTCACCGGGTTGCGCGAGCGGATGGCGAACCTCGGCGGACGGATTTCACTCGACCCGGCCGGCCCCACCGGAATGACCCTCACCGTGGAGGTGCCGGGATGACGATCCGAGTGCTCGTCGCCGACGACCAGGCGCTGTTCCGCGAGGCACTCACGACCTTGCTCGAGGTGCAGCAGGGAATCGAGGTCGTCGGCGAGGCCGGCAACGGCGAGGAGGCGGTGCTGCGGAGCAGCCTGCTGCATCCCGACGTCGTGCTCATGGACCTCCGGATGCCGGTGCTCGACGGCATCGCCGCCACCGCTCGCCTCCGCACCGAGCAACCTGAGGTACGAGTACTCGCACTGACGACCTTCGACGACGACGAGGACGTCTTCGCCGCGCTGCGTGCCGGTGCCGTCGGATACCTCCTCAAGGACGTCACCTCGACGAAGCTCGTCGAAGCCCTCGGCGCAGCCGAGCGGGGCGAATCCGTGCTCCAGCCGTCGGTGGCCGCGAAGGTCGTCGCGCGGGTGGCGCAATTGCCGCAGGAGGCACCGGCGCCGGAGCATCCGCTGACCGGGCGAGAGGTCGAGGTGGTGCGGCTGCTCGCCGAGGGTCGCAGCAACCGGGAGATCGCCCGGGCGCTCTTCCTGGCCGAGGGCACGGTGAAGAACCTCGTCACCAGCGTGCTGGCGAAACTCGAGGTGCGCGACCGGACGCAGGCGGCCCTCCGTGCGCGAGACGTCGGCATTCTCTGACGCCCCACACCGGTGCCGTCGGCCGGGGTCGAACACCGAACGGGGTCACACACCGAACATGACCCGAGGCGTGACCTTCCGCACCTGACGCACGCCGCCGACTCTCGGAGGATTCCGGTATCCGAACGCTGGAATTCCGAGAGGAGTCGTGATGAACCACGAAACGACGACCCGACGACGACCGTCGCTGTGGCGGTTCGCGCTGCACGGGCTCGAGATGGTGATCGCCATGGTGCTGGGCATGGTCGTGCTGGGACCGGTCTGGGCATGGGCGTGGCCGGGGCTCAGCGAGAACCCGACCGCGCAGGTGCTGGTGATGGCCACCGACATGTCGATCGGCATGGCCGTGTGGATGCGGATCCGCGGGCACGGGCTTCCGGCTATCGCCGAGATGGCGGCCGCGATGTACCTGCCGTTCCTGGTGCTGCTCCCCTTCCACTGGGTCGGCGCGCTGTCGGCCATGGCACTCATGACAGCCGGTCACGTGCTGATGCTGCCGGCCATGCTGGTCGCGATGCTGCGCCGCCGGCGCGAGTACGGGTGGTGAGCAAATGCGTGCATTGCTTCGAGTCCTCGTGCTCGTGCTCGCCGCGGTGGCGCTCCCCGCGGCGCTCGGCATCCCGGCCGTCGTCGGCGCGCTCGCCCTGAACGAACCGAGAGCCGACGGCATCGCCCCGCCTCCTGCGCCGGTCGAACACGACCCGACCAAACCCACTGCGGTCGTCGTCGTCGGAGACAACGGCGCGGTCGTGTCCGACACGCTCGCCCCCTACGAGATCCTCGGCTCCACCAAGGCGTTCAACGTGTACACCGTGGCATCCGATACGCGCCCGGTGGCGCTGACCGGCGGGCTCGACCTCGTGCCCGACCTCACCTTCGGGGGCCTCGAAGATCTCGTGGGCGGGCCCGCGGACCTCGTGGTGGTACCCGCCATGCCCGATGTCGGCCGGCCGACGACGAAGCCCGTCACCGACTGGCTCCAGGGGCAGGCGAACGGTGGCGCGCTGATGCTCAGCGTCTGCAACGGGGCCGCCGTCGTCGCCTCGGCCGGCCTCCTCGACGGCCGCCGCGCGACCGCGCACTGGCTGCGCCTCGCCGAATGGGAGGACACGTACCCGGCCGTCGACTGGGTGCGCGGCACGAGATACGTCGACGACGGCGACGTCGTCAGCACCGCCGGCATCCTGTCGGGCATCGACGGGACCCTGCACATCGTCGACCGCCTCATCGGTGCGGATGCCGCGGCCGAAGCGGCGCGCGCGATCAAGTGGCCGCACTTCGACCCCGACGGCGCCGCGCCGATGGAGCAGGCGCAGCTTGCGACATCCGATGCCGTCGTGGCGTTCAACTCAGCATTCGGCTGGGACCGGCCGCGGATCGGTGTCCAGCTGACCGACGGGGTCGGTGAGATCGAGCTCGCCTCGGTGTTCGACACCTACGGGCAGTCGCTGGCGATCGACACGGTCGCGGTGGGTACCGGCCCGGTACGTTCTCGCCATGGGCTCACGTTCGTGCCGCGCGCCGGCACCGGGGCCGGACTCGACCGTTTGGTCGTTCCGGGCACGACCGACCATGAGGCCCTCCCGGGGATGGACCCGGTGCAGCACCCGCATCATGGCCCGGGCTTCGCCTTCGACGCGGTGTTGCAGGACCTCGCGCGAACGACCGATGTGGCAACTGCGCAGTGGACGGCGAAGGTGCTCGAGTACCCGGTGGACGACCTGACGCTCGAAGGCCCGGCGTGGCCGTGGGCGGAGACGTTCCGGCCGCTCGCGCTCGCACTCCTCGGCGTGTTCATCGGGCTGGGCGTCTTCGCGCTCCTGCGCCGCAAGCGTGAGACGAGGAGGACACGATGACGAGCGAGCTCTCGCCCCGGTTGCGCCGCGTGGTCGATGCGCTGCCCCTCGAACCCGGCATGCGCGTCCTGGAGATCGGCGGTGCGCCCGGCGCCGCCGCGCGCGAGGTCGCGGCGCGCGTCGGACCGCGGGGGCATGTGCTCGTGCTGGACCGCTCCGAGGCGGGCATCCGGCGCACCCGCGCGAACTGCAGGCTGGAGGTCGACGCCGGCCGGCTCTCGACGATGTGCGCAGCGGTCGAGGACTTCGAGTTGGAGCCCGGCACTGCGCTCTTCGATCTCGCGTTCGCCTGCCGCGTCGGTGCGCTCGACGGCCGCCACCCGCGGCTGTACGCCCCCGCCCTGGCCAACATCCGCACGGCACTCGTCCCGAACGGGAGGCTGTACGTGGACACGGGGTCGCCGCTGTCCGCCATCCGGCTCGAGTGAGCGTCAGGGCACCGCACGACGCGGGTACTCGCGACCCGTTGAGATCACCCCGACGTACTACGTGGGTGACACGGGCGAATCGGATGCATCCATGCCGACGAAGCCGATCGCGGCGAAGTAGCACTTGGAGAAGTCCACCGAGGCATCGCGCAACTGCGTGTTGTCGATGACGTAGGCGATGTTCACCGCGAAGTCCTGCATGGCGAGGTGAATCGTCTCGCCGGCCATCCGGGCGCACATCACCAGCCCGAAGATGACGAGGTCGACCGAGCCGTCGTCGTGCACCCGGATCATCTGCGGGTCGGCCGCACCCGGGTCGACACCGGCCTGCTCGAGGGCTGCCAGGGTGGTGCGGAAGTGGATCGGCTTCTTCGCGACGGCCAGGCTGTAATCGGGTCGGTCGGATCCCGGCAGGATCCGCACCAGCTCGGCGTGCACGGGCAATTGCTCCACGAGGTCGTCCGGCGCCGAGTCGACGCTGGTGATGACGATCTTCGGGCGCACGTTGGGCTGAGTCACGCTCGAAGCCTAGCTTCGGCGACCGTCGTGCAACGGTGATGGCGGCGGCATCCGGAGCCGGTGCAGCGGTGTTACCGTGTGCCCATGCGCTGGGGTCGGAGGTACTTCGCCGTGCAGGCGGTCGCCGGTGCGGCGTGGTGGGTCGCGGTGTTCCTGTCACCCGTCGTGCGCGAGGCGACCCTCGGCGGACTGGATCCCGTCATGGTCGCCGCCCTCGACGTGCCGCTCTTCGTCGGCGCCTCGGCGGCGGCCGCGTTCGGGATCCGGTTGGCCGCTGTCGCGGCCACGGGATGGACGATCGCCGTCACGGTCGCCCTGGCCGCGTACGCGACCATCACGTCCGAGGCGGGCTGGGGCGTGCTCTTCATGATCGCAGCGGCCGGCGCATCCGTCTTCGCTCTCTGCCTCCTGCTCCTCGGGCGGGTGCCGACCGAGTGGATTCTCGTCGGTCCGTTCGCCTTCGCGTCTGCCGATGCTCGGGTGGGTGCACGGGTGCACGCCGCCCGCACGGCCGCCCAGATCGTCGTGTTCTGGGGCCTGTTCCTCGTGGTCGGCCCGATCGCAATCGACCTGGTCGAGCAGCGTTGGGGACTCGCGGTCGAGTTCCCGGCGATGCTCCAGGTCGCCGCGCTCGTCGTGCTGCCGCTCGCGAGTGCGCTGGGAATCTGGTCGGCCGCGGCGATGTCGTCGAAGGGTGGCGGCACTCCACTCCCGGCGGCGATGCCGAATCGACTCGTCATCGCCGGCCCGTATCGATACGTCCGCAATCCGATGGCGATGTCTGGGATCGTTCAAGGGGTCGCGGTGGGGCTCCTCCTGTCCTCCTGGCTCGTCGTCGTGTACGCGGTCCTCGGATCGCTCGTGTGGAACTTCGCCGTGCGGCCGCACGAGGAATCCGACCTGGAGGTGCGGTTCGGGGACGAGTTCCGGCGCTATCGCGCAGCCGTGCGGTGCTGGTGGCCGCGAATCACCGGCGTTCGTGCTGCCAGCGCTGCCGACGCCGGGTGAGCCATTCGGCGTTGCCCGCCCTTCGCGGCAGGGTTATGCTGGGTGCGCGATATGAGAATGGTGCATTCGATTATCGAACACCCGGCGTTCGGCCCGACAGCCGCCGAGACGTGCCCACAGAGCAGTGAGGAGAAACCGTGCAGTTCCACCACCACGGCTACGTGTCCGGCGACCCGCGGGTGCAGCCCGCAGCGGGCGTCGGCCTCGACCGCCCCGAGGAACTTCCCGACGAGATCGACGTGCTCATCGTCGGCTCCGGCCCGGCCGGAATGCTGCTCTCGGCCCAGCTCTCGCAATACCCCGACGTCGTCACCCGCATCATCGAGCGGCGCGCCGGCCGGCTCGTGCTCGGCCAGGCCGACGGCATCCAGCCGCGCAGCGTCGAGACCTTCCAGGCCTTCGGCTTCGCCGAGCGCATCACCGCCGAGGCGTACAACATCGGCTACATGAACTTCTGGGGTCCCGACCCCGAGGCGCCGCAGAACATCGTGCGCACGACGCGCACTGAAGACTACGGCTACAAGATCAGCGAGTTCCCGCACCTCATCGTCAACCAGGCGCGCGTGCTCGACTACTTCGCCGAGGCGGCCGCCCACGGCCCGGGCCGCATCGTGCCCGACTACGGTATCGAGTTCACCGGCCTCACCGTGCACGAGGCGGGTTCGCCGCTCGCGGGCGAGTACCCCGTCGAGGTGTCCCTTCGGTACACCGCGGGCGATCGCGCCGGCGAGGAGCGCACGGTGCGCGCCAAGTACGTCGCCGGGTGCGACGGCGCCCGCAGCGGGGTGCGCGAGGCGATCGGCCGCAAGCACGTCGGCGCCATGGCGTCGCACGCGTGGGGCGTCATGGACGTCGTCGTGAACACCGACTTCCCCGACTGGCGCACGAAGTGCGCGATCAATTCCGAAGCGGGCAACATCCTGCACATCCCTCGCGAGGGCGGGTACCTGAGCCGCATGTACATCGACCTCGGCGAGGTCGCCGAGGGCGACGACCACGCGGTGCGCAAGACCCCGATCGAGGCGATCATCGCGAAAGCCAACGACATCCTGCACCCGTACACGCTCGAGGTGCGTGACGTCGCCTGGTTCAGCGTCTACGAGGTCGGGCACCGCGTCACCGACCACTTCGACGACCGAGTGAGCGACGACGAGGATGCCGCGCCGCGCGTTTTCCTCACCGGTGACGCGTGCCACACGCACAGCGCGAAAGCGGGCCAGGGCATGAACGTCTCGATGCAGGACGGCTTCAACCTCGGCTGGAAGCTCGGCTCGGTGGTCTCGGGGCGTGCGCCCGAGTCGCTGCTCTCGACCTACTCGGCCGAGCGCCAGCCGGTCGCCCAGCAGCTCATCGACTTCGACCGCGAGTGGTCGTCGCTCATGGCCCGCAAGCCCGAGGAGATCTCGGACCCGCAGGAGCTCGCGACCTTCTATCTCGGCACCGCCGAGTTTCCGTCGGGCTTCATGACGCAGTACGGGCCCTCGATGATCACGGGTTCGGCCGCGCATCAGGAGCTTGCGACCGGGTTCCCGATCGGCAAGCGCTTCAAGTCGTCGGAAGTGTCGTTCGTGTGCGACGGCAACGTCGTGCACCTCGGCCACCACGCCAAGGCCGATGGGCGCTGGCGCCTCTACGCCTTCGCCGACGCGCCCGGTGCCGGCGAGGCATCCGCTCTGACCGACTGGGCCGACTGGATGTCGACGTCTCCCGACTCGCCGGTGTCTCGCTTCACGCCGGCCGGCGCCGACGTCGATGCGGTGTTCGACGTCAAGGTGATCTACCAGCAGCCGCACGAGCACATCGACGTCACTCGGGCGCCCGAGGTGTTCCGGCCGAAGACCGGTCCGCTCGCGCTGATGGACTGGGAGAAGGTCTTCGCCGCCGGGCCGAGCTACTGGTGCCGCACCGACATCTTCGACGAGCGCGGCATCTCACGTGACGGCGCGGTCGTGGTCGTTCGCCCCGACGGGTACGTCGCGCACGTGCTGCCGCTGACGGCGACGGCCGAACTCGCCGGGTTCTTGGCGGGGCAGATGCTCGAGCGCTGAGCGCCCTGCCTGCGCCCCTGTGCCCTCGGCTGCGGCCGGCTCAGGCGCCCGACGCCCGGCGCAGGTTCGCTGCTGCCGAGAGCAGGCGTTCGGCGAGTTCGGCCTCGGGCAGGGGGAACGACACGTGGATCACGGCGATCGCGGCCGGCGGCTGACCCGGCAGCGTGAGCGGAACCGCCACCGACTGCAGCGAAGGCACGACCTCGTCGTGGCTGACGGTGTACCCGCGCGCCCGGCTCTCGGTCATCTCGGCGCGCAGCGCGTCGGGCACTTCGGGCCAGCGCGACTCGGGCAGGCCCAGCAGGATCGCCTTGCCCGGCCCGCCTCGCGTGATCGGATGCCGGTGCCCCGGCCGGTACGACACCGCGGCGGTGCGGCGGGGCGAGGCGCTCACGAGCGTCACGGCCTCGTCGCCGTCGAGCAGCACGGCGAGCAGGCAGGTCATGCCGAGCTCCTCGGCGACCTCAGCGAGTTCGGGGAGTGCGAGCTGCTGCAGGTCTCGCTGCACGCCGGCGGCGAGGGCGGCGAGCCCCGCCCCCAGCGCGATGCGCCCCGCCGCGTCGCGCGATGCGAGACCGTGGTGCTCGAGCGTGCGCAGCAGGCGGTAGGCGACCGAGCGGTGCACGCCGAGCTCGGCGGCCACCTCGTCGATCGAGAGGGCGTGGTCGGCGTCGGCCAGGATCTCGAGAATCCGGATGCCGCGGCTCAGCGTCTGCGAACCGGCGCGGGCGCCGTCGTCTGCGACCATCGGCCGACCCCCTGCGTCTCACGAACAGGCGACGAGTGTCGCCTGTTCGATACTAGGACGCTACGTTCGATCAGCGGACGGTGGCGACGCGATGCTCCCGCGATACGGGACGCTGCCGATAGTGGTCACATCGACCGCTCGCGCGGAGTCATCGACCCGGTACAGCCCGTCGTCGGCGGCGAAGAAGATGGGCGCCTCGGGGTAGGCGAGTTCCTCCGGCAGTGGCTCCTTGTCGGTCCACGTGAAGAAGGAGCGCCCGAAGGCGTCGCGGTCCTTGCGCCCGTAGATGCTCAGGTCGCCTGCCGTCAGCGGGCTCAGGATGCACCAGTGCAGATCGTCCTCGACCCAGTACGCGCGATCGGAGAGCATGACCGACTGCCGCTCGGACGACTCGAACACCCGATCCCAGAACGACTCGTCGATCGGGAGCCAGTCGGTGAGGAACATGAGGTCGTGCGAATGCCAGGCGGTGCTCGGCGAGACATCCGCTTCGTTGTGCCAGCCGGTCGCCGACGCGAAGTAGCCCGCGGGCGCCTGGTAGCTCGCGTAGGTGGCGAGGCAGCGCTCGACGAAGCCCGAGAGCTCGGCATCGTCGCCGTCGCGCAGCACCTCGGCGATGCCGCGGAGCGTCAGCCCCATGCCCGCGATGAGCATCGGCGTCGTCGACAGCAGGGCGCGGTCGCCCTCGAGGTACCAGTAGCGGTGGTACCGGGTCTCGCCGCGGTCGTCGGTCCACGCGGAACGCACCACGTGCCGGCAGATCGCACGAGCCTCCTCGAGGAGGTCGGGCCGGTCATAGCGTCGGGCAGCGAGCACGAGGGGCACGATCATGAGGCCGTAGTACTCGGCCGGTTCGAGGATGCCGCCGCGCTCGCGATCGGCCGCGACGCGGAACGTGCCGGCGCTGTCGGCATCGGGCACCCCGCGCACGTGATGGAGTTCGATGAGCGTGTCGAGGTCGTCGAGGATCTGGTCGGCGTAGGTGACGTCGCCCGACAACTCGGTGTACAGGAGCTTGACCCACACGCGGGCGTACTCCTGGTTGCACGTGCCGTCGGGGCCGGGCCGGCCGCCGCCGTAGATCGTGCAGGCATCGAGGTTCGCGCGGACCGCGGCGAGCACCTCCCCCCGCTCGTCGTCGGAGAGGAGGAGTCCGGCGTGACGGAGGCCCTCGAGGAGGCCGATGCTGCCGACCATGTTGTGGATGAGGCCCGAGGTTGCCGACTCCCCCACCTGGAACCCGATGTGCCGGTACTGGCCGCCGGGCTGCACCGTGCGGGCCTGGAAGCGCATCATCCGCCGCCAGAGCTCGAGTCCGCGTTCGTCGAATCGACGGCCGAGCGCCTCGCCGAACGCCGCCGTGGCGGGGGCCGAGAACGCCTGATGGCCGCTCGTGAAGTCGAGGAAGGTGAACGGATTCGTGCCCCAGACACTGTGGTTGTGGAATCCGCGGATCTGGCCCTCGTCGCCGACCCAGGTGCGCATCCAACGCGCCAGGGCCGTGACGTCGGGAATCAGCGGCGACGATCCGGGCTCGCCGGTGCGGTGACTGCCGGTGCGGTGGTCGAACGGGGTTTCAGGGGCGACGCTGGTCACGGTCGGTGCCTCTCGGGTCGGTCGGAACGCGACGCCCACAGGAGTCCGCGCTCGATCATGGTGGTCGTCGGATGCTGGCGGAGGTCGGACGCCTGATGGCCGAGCGTGCACACGAACACGCGGCCCGCACCCCAGCGCCGGGTCCAGGTCACCGGCATGATCGCGGGCTCGGCCCATTCGCCGCCGTCCTCGATTGCGAAGGTCGTGGTCGCGAGCACGGTGCTCGCCGAATCGGAGAGCACCCAGTACTGCTCGGTCAGCACCTGGTAGTCGTCGAGGCCCTCGACGATCTCGCCGTCTCGCACTGGCGACCGGGAGATGTTCACGGTGTAGTCCTGGAAGCCCTCGGGGTGGTGGACGAACCGGCCGCCGACCATGCGCAGGTAGGCGGCGTTGGCGACGTTGGTACCGATGATGCCGCCGTGCCATCCGGCCAGGCCCGTGCCGTGACGCACGGCGGAGACGAGATTCGCCTCCTGCGCCGACGTGAGCATGCCGCCCGACCAGCTGTGCACGACGAGGTCGGTCGCGGCGATGCGACCTGCGTCGTCGTACACGGACAGGTCGTCGGCGACCGCGACCTCGAAGCCCTGTGCCTCGAGGAACGGGATGAAGACCTCGGTGCACCCCACCGGGTCATGGCCTTCCCAGCCGCCGCGGACGACGAGCGCCGTGCGCGTGCTCATCGTGCTCCTCCGCCGATCGACTCGGGGTGGGCGAACGGTTCGCCGGCGACGAAGCGGCGTACCTCGGCCACGGCGTTCGCGCCCATGCGGTGCAGTTCGGTACCGATCGAGCCGGCGAGGTGCGGGGTGAGCGTCACGTTCGGGAGCTGCCACAGCTCGCTGGTCGGCGGGAGCGGCTCGGGCTCGGTCACGTCGAGGATCGCCCGGATGCGGCCGGTGCGCAGCTCTCGCACGAGTGCATCCTGGTCGATGACCGCACCGCGCGCGGTGTTCAGGAGTGTCGCGCCGTCGCGCATCGAGGCGAGCAGTCGTGCGTCGATCTGGCCGACCGTGGCGGGGGTCACCGCCTGATGCAGCGACACCACGTCGCTGCCGGCCATGACTCCGTCGAGCGTCGCCATCCGCACCCCGAGCGCGTCGGCCCGTGCTCGCGTCAGCGACGGGCTGTACACGACCACGTCGAGGTCGAACGGCCGCAAGAGCTCGATGAGCACTTGCGCGATCTGCGAGAGCCCAACGATGCCGATCGTGCGCCGGTAGTTTCCGATGCTCGTGAGTTCGTGCGATCGGTCGGGCAGGGCCAGGCGATCGCGGTAGCTGCGCTCGGCCGCGAACACGTCCTTGCCGGCGAGGAGGATCATCGCGAGTGCGTACTCGGCGACGGGGATGGCGTTGATGCTGCGGGCGTTGGCGGCCGAGATCCCGCGCTCCGCCCACCGTGCGGGTTCATCGAGGCACGTCGCGGCCACGCCGCCCAGGTAGACGACCGCTCGCAGTTCAGGGGCGTCGTCGACGGCGATGCGGGGCGCGCCCCAGCCGCCGAGCACCAGGTCGGCGTCGCGGAGGGCCGCTCGCCCGGCGTCGTCGAGTTCACTGACGACCGACCCGGTGTCGATCTGCACGAGGGCTTCGAGTTCACGGAGCATCTCGGGGGTGAACAACTGGCCGACCAGCGAAGGCGGACTCATCGAGAACACGGCGCGCACTCGCATGCCAAATCCCTCCCTGGACGCTGAGAGCGTCGTCGCTTCACACAATTCATAATACATCGGACATATCTGGGAAAGCCCTTGCCCGACCCATTCATCATACGTACTATCCCTAGAGAAACCTGTGCCGTGGGGACCGGCGCGAGCGAGCACCGCCGAACCACGCGG
The DNA here is from genome assembly GCF_036576125.1 of Agromyces sp. CCNWLW203. Lineage (NCBI taxonomy): Bacteria > Bacillati > Actinomycetota > Actinomycetes > Micrococcales > Microbacteriaceae > Agromyces > Agromyces sp. CCNWLW203. Next base: position 1,112,903 of record NZ_JAZHYX010000001.1, read on the forward strand.
GAGACCGCGAAGCGTGGGAGCAGCGCCGAGCCGGCCGCGACGCAATCAGCGAAGAGACAGGGAACTCAATGAGGAGAACGCAATCCGGCGACCGCACGAGACCGCGCTCACGCACGGCCGCCGTCGCCATGGCCGTCGCAGCTGCCGTGGCGGGCGGCATCGTGTGCACCGCGCCGGCGGCGAACGCAGCACCGGCGCAGGCCTCGGCGGAGGCCGACGGGCCGCTCGTCGTCTACGTCGCCGCCGACGGCGACGACGCGAACCCCGGCAGCAGGAGCGCCCCGCTTCGCTCGATCACCGCCGCGCGCGACGCGCTCGCCGGCCGGACGAGCGCCGACCAACCGGGCACCGTGTGGATCAGGGGCGGCGAGTACGTGCTCGACGACGCCATCGCCCTCAGCGGTGACGAGAACTCCTGGGTGACCTACGCCGCATATCGCGGCGAGCACGTCGAGATCACCGGCGCCCACGAGCTTCCCGCCGACGGCTGGAAGCAGCTCGCCGACCTCTCGGCCGACGAGCTCGCGGCGCAGAACCTCTCGTCGAACTCGCGGCTCGCGAGCGACGACCTCCGGTCGGAGGTCTGGATCTACGACCTCGCCGCCGCAGGGGTCGACCCGGGCACGCTCTACAAGAACGGGTTCAACTGGCTGCAGCAGCCGTTCGCCCCCGAACTCGCGGTCGACGGCAGCGTGCAGACGCTTGCCCAGTACCCGAACGCCGACGACTGCACGACCTCCCAGACGGAGTGCCACCTGTGGGGCACCGGGTCCAAGTGGGGTGCGACCGGCCCGCGCGACCTCATCCACGTCGACCTCGAGCAGCGCTTCGGCGAGGAGGACGACTGGGCGATCAGCGGCACGGCACCCCGCGCACAGTTCGAGGACAAGAAGCAGGAACTGCCCGAGGGCGAGTCGCGCGACACCTGGAGCCAGGACGAACTGCGCAAGATGACCCCGTCGATCTTCGAGGTCGGCGGACGCGCCCTCGAGGGCGACCGGTACCAGAGCTGGGCGCCCGAGGCCGTTCCCGTCGTGCACGACTGGGGCACCCGCGGCTTCGGCGACTACGCCGACGTGCCGGTGCAGGCCGACCCTGAGTGGATCACCGACATCGACAACGCCCGGTACGAGACCGAGGGCTGGCTCTCGGGGTACATCGGCAACAACTACGCGTTCGACATGATCCGCATGCTCTCGTGGAGCGACACCACGTTGTACACGAAGTACGCGTCGATGTACATCCCGGTCGACGGCTACACCAAGGTCAAGGCGACGAACGTCCTCTCCGAGCTCGACGTGGCCGGCGAGTACTACATCGACCGCTACGAGGGCAACGACGTGCTCTACTTCCTTCCCGAGGGCGGCACGGTCGAGGGCAAGCAGGTCACGCTCTCCGCGTTCGACGACAACTTCTTCCGCCTCGAGGGAACCACCGGCGTGACGCTGCGCGGCTTCTCGATGTCGGACTCGCTCGTGAGCGGCGTGCAGCTGCTCGACGCCGAGGACACGCTCATCGACGGCGTCGAGATCTCCAACGTCAGCATGGACGCGATCCGGATCGGCGAGACCACGGAGTCGATCACGGCGCTGCCCGATTACGAGACCGTGCGCGGCGGCCACGACAACGTCGTGCGGAACTCCTACCTGCACGACCTCGGCGGTGGCGGGGTGCTGCTCGGCGGTGGTGACCGGAGCACTCTCGAGCGCGGAGACAACATCGCGCATCACAACGAGATCACCCGCTTCTCGAAGCTCGCCACCTACACGCCTGCCGGGTACCTCTACGGCGTGGGCAACTCCTTCGAGCACAACTTCGTGCATGACGCGCCCCACATGGCGGTGCAGATCATGGGCAACGACATGACGGTGAACCACAACCACTTCTTCGACGTGCTGCAGAACGCGGGCGACCAGGGCGTCGTGTACACCGGCCGTGACTACACGTACCTCGGCAATGAGGTCGCCTACAACCTCTTCGAGCAGGTCGGCGGCAAGAACGACGCGTTCTACATGGACGACGGCGTCTCGGGGATGCGCTTCCACCACAACGTGGTCAAGGACTCGCACTCCGGCGTGTTCTTCCAGTCCGGTCACAGCAACACCGCCAACGACAACGTGTTCATCAACGTCGCGCGCACCGGACACGATCAGATGTACCACCGCAAGGGGGAGAAGGGCCTGCCCGTCTCGAACGCCTGGGTCGTGCAGAGCCGCTTCAACGAGTACCTCGACGTGCGGGAGGGCGAGAAGTACAGCGCGACGCCCGAGACCGTCGCCGCGTGGATCGAGCACTACACCGACGGCACCGCGGAGTACTCCGACGGCGCACCGATCGTCTTCCCCGAGATCGGGGACTGGTACGTCCCACGCGACGCGGAGACCGGCGAGGCCTGCACCGCCGCGACGTACGCGACCGATGCAGCGAACGGATGCGACCGCGCCCGAGTGTGGGACGACCCGAACTCGCTCTACGTGCCGGCGCGGAACGAGCTCGACCACTCCGTCATCATCGGCGGCGGCGAGTACAGCGGGAGCACCGCGACGTTCGGCGAGCCGGAGTCGGTCTACAGCCTCGCTCGCTGGAGCGACCGGATCAACACGAGCATCGTGAAGCCGTCGTCGATCGCCGATGCCGGGTTCGATCTCGACACCCTGCAGTTCACGGACTCCGGCGCGGTCGCTCTCGCGTTCGGCGGTGAATGGGTCGGTCGCTGGAACGAGCTGGTCTCGCGCGACGCGATCGGTCGCCCCGATCGCGGCGACGCCAGCGCATTGTGGGTCGAGGTCGACCGTGCCGAGCGATTCCTCGCGACCGAGCCGAACGTCGACACGGATGCCCTCGTGGCGGCACTCGCAGACGCGAGAGCAGCCGGTGATGCGACCGACGCGTCGCAGGCGCGGATCGACGAGCAGCTCGCCGCCCTGAGCGCAGCGCTCGAACCGCTCCTCCCGCCGCTGCCGGGCCGTGCTGTGCTCAGCGACGACAACGCCCATGACGGCATCCGCGGCGGTTCGTTCAATGTCACAGCCAACCTGTGGTGGGGCCAGAACGGAACGACGCTGCGGCTGCTCGAGAACGGTGCCGTGGTCGCCGAGGTGGCGCTCGAGGACGCCACGCCGGCCGCGCAGCGGGTGACGGTGCCGGTCGCGGACCGGCCGAACGGCGAGTACACCTACACGTGCGAGCTCGTGAACTTCACCGGGGCGACGCCGTGCTCGCCGCACGTGGTGAAGGTCGACGAGGCCGCCCCGGCCGCACCGGTGCTCTCGCACGACAATCGTGATCGCGACGGCGACTACGTGGTGACCGCCGACCTCTGGTGGGGCACGAACGCCACGTCGTGGTCACTGAGCGAGAACGGGGTCGACGTCGCATCCGGTGATCTCGCCGACGCCACGCCGGCGGCGCAGCGGGTGCAGGTGCCGCTGACCGGCCGAGCGACGGGGTCGTACTCGTACGTGGTCACGTTCGCGAACGCGCTCGGCCAGACGGAGAGCAAAGCGCTGGTCGCCACCGTTCGGTGATCATCGACGGGCACAGGGGCGTCGTCGACTCGGTCGACGGCGCCCCGTTCCATCTGTTCCGGCCGAACACCAATAGGTCACATCAATTTGGGAAAGCCCTTGCCGGGGTGGCAGAGTGGACGTACGATGTATACGTCATACGTTCTCCGAGCTGTTCGGAGGACTCGAGGAATCGTCCATGGTCGGGCGGCAATCACAGAGGAGACAACGATGTCTGGAACCGGACGACGACGAGCGACGTGGATCTCCGCCGCGGCTGTCGCGCCGCTGCTGGCGCTGAGCGCGTGCGCATCACCCGGGTCGAACGACGGTGCGACGGGCGACGGCGAGGTCGGCGGCGAGATCCGCATGCTCGTGAACATCACCGACAACCTGACCCAGGACCGGTGGGAGGAACTCGTCGCGCCGTTCGAGGAGCAGTCGGGCGTCGACGTCAAGATCGAAGGGCCGACCGGGCAATCGGTCGCCGAGACCTTCCCAGCCCTGCTCGCGGCCGGCACGGCCCCCGATGTCATCGAGTCGATCTTCCCGACGATCGACACGGCACCCGAGGTGCTCGACCTCACCGACCAGGACTGGGTGGCCGACACGCCCATGGTCGACACCTACTCGACCGACGGGCGCACCAACGTCGTCGGCGTGGGCACCCAGGCGCAGTCGGTGCTGTACTACAACAAGGACCTCTTCGCGAAGGCCGGCATCACCGAGACGCCGACGACCTGGGAGGAGTTCGACGAGGCCCTCGCCGCCCTCGCGGCAGCCGGGGTCGAGCGACCCATCGCGTTCGCCTCCGACTGGGCGACCGGAGTTCAGGCACAGCAGATCTGGCACCCGCAGCAGAACATCACGACCCCGGCATGGCAGCAGGCCGTCGCCGGCGAGGAGAGCACGCTCGGTGAGCAGTTCGAGCCCCTCTTCGAGCACCTGACCGACTGGATCGACGCCGGCTACACGACCGCCGACGACGTGGCGACGGACTCGGGTACGCAGGAGGCGAACTTCATCGCCGGCACCGTGGGCATCTACCCGATGGGCTCGTGGTTCACGACGACGCTCGACGCGAGCCCGCCGCCGTTCGAGGTCGGTGTCTTCGCACCGCCGGTCGACGAGGCATCCGACGCCCCCGGACCGCTGGGTGCGACCCTCGCGTACCCGTACATGGTCTGGAACGGATCCTCGAACATCGCCTCGGCCACCGCGCTCGTCGAGTACCTCGCCACCGATGAGGACGCGATCAAGGCGCAGGCGGAGATGGACAGCTTCAGCCGTGCCGGACTCGACGTCTCGACCAACGAGTACGACGCGCTCGTGCAGGGTCTCGTCGACGCCGCACCCGAGCTGGTCGTGCCGGGCAACCAGACCGTCGGCGACCTCGCACTCCCGGTGGCGGGCTTCAACGCGAAGTTCACCGAACTCGTGCAGGGTCTCTGGCAGGGCCGATCGGCCGCCGAGGTGGCCGCCGACCTGAGCGCCTGGTACGACGCGGAGAAGACCGGCTGATCATGCCCTCGAGCAACACGACGCGGACGCGGGAGCGCGTGACGGAAGCAGCGGGGATCCCCCGCGGTGCCGCCACCGCCCCCGCGGGCCGCGGCCGCAACCCGGCACGACCCGCGGGCGGCGGCCGCTCCGGCCGGCGCCGCGGCATCGACGTCTCCAGGCTCCTCGACGGTGCGCTGACCATCCCCGCGCTCGTCGTGTACGTCGGGTTGATGGTCGTGCCGGTCGGCTTCGCCGTGTACTACTCCTTCACGCGGTACAACGGCATCCCCTCGCAGGCCCCGCAATGGGTGGGCTTCGAGAACTACCTCCGGATCTTCGAGGATCCGGCCGGCGAGATGCACTCGTCGATCGCGGTGACCGTGACCATCGCGGTCATCGGCTCCTTCCTCGTGAACGGCGCGGCACTCGGACTCGCCCTGCTCCTTCACCGCCCGTCGAAGTTCAACAGCTTCGGCCGCGCGGTCATGTTCTACCCGCACGTGCTCTCCGCTCTCGTGGTCGGCTTCCTCTGGCAGGCGCTGCTCGGCCCGCAGGGTGCGATCAACACGCTCATGGAGCAGTCGCAGGGTTCGACGCTGCCCTTCCTCTCCGACCCCACTTGGGCGCTCTACACCCTCATCGGCGTGATCGTGTGGGCGCAGTTCGGCGTGCAGCTCATCCTCTACATCGCCGGCCTCCAGGCCGTCTCGCCCGAGCTGCAGGAGGCCGCGCGCATCGACGGCGCCACCCGTGGCCAGGTGTTCCGGCACGTGACGTGGCCCGCGCTCGCCCCCACCGTCACCGTCACGATCATCACCTCGGTGCTCTCGCTGCTGAAGGTCTACGACGTCGTGCTCGGCCTCACGAATGGAGGACCGGGCGACGCCACCCAGACCTGGGCGTACGAGATCCTCGCGGTCTCCTTCGCCAACAACCGCGTCGGCCTCGCCTGCGCCCAGGCGGTGCTCCTGATCATCGCCGCCGGCATCCTCTCGTTCGGCATCATCGCGATGCGCCGACGAGCCGAAGAAGGGGCGGAGGCGGCCTGATGAGACGCACCAATCGCATCACCAACACCGTTCGCGTCATCCTGCTCTCGGTGCTGTCGCTGGCCATGCTCGTGCCGATGTACATCATGATCGTGAACGCGTTCAAGCCGCAGCAGGAGATCCTGCTGTCGCCGCTCGGCCTCGACTTCGCGACCGCATCGACCGAGTACCTCGAGGCCGCGTGGAACAGCACGCAGTTCCCGGTCGTCGAGGGCTACCTGTTCACGATCTTCCTGGTCATCGCGTGCAACGTCGTCGCGATCGGCTTCTCGATCCCCGCGGCGTACGTCATCGCGCGCACGCCCGGCGTCGTGTTCACGGGGCTCCTCCTCTTCTTCGTGGCCGGCATGTTCATCCCGGCGCAGATCATCCTCGTGCCGGCGATCTTCGTGCTGAAAGCCCTGAACCTCATGGGCACCGTGCTCGGCCTCGTGCTCTTCATGTCGGCGTCGATGATCCCGTTCACGCTCTTCATCTTCAGCGGATACATCCGGATGCTGCCGCGGTCGCTCGACGAGGCCGCGTCGATCGACGGCGCCGGTCGGCTGAGGGTCATCTGGACGATCATCTTCCCGCTCATGAAGCCGATCGTCGCGACGGCGTTCATCCTCAACACCCTCACCGCATGGAACGACTTCGTGAGTCCCCAGCTGATCCTCGGGCCGGGGTCGCAGGCGAAGACGATTACGACGGGCGTGTACGCGGCGGTGTCGTCGTACTCGACGAACTACGAGATCGTCTTCCCGACGCTGCTGCTCGCGGTCCTGCCGATCCTGATCATCTTCATCGCGCTGCAGCGGTTCATCATGGGCGGCCTGGCAGCCGGCGCCGTCAAGGGCTGAGCCGGCGGGCGAGCCCTGGGTCCGGGCCCAGGCGAGCGCCTGCGCCGGGCCTCCGGCACCGTCCGGAGTTCCGCTGCGCGAAAGATCTGCGATTCCTTCACGCCGATTCCCGTGAATTCCTCCCGATCATCGCCGCTCGCGTTCTACGCTGAGCGAGCGCAGGCCACCGAGCCTGCCGCTTCGATGGAGAAGACGAATGAGGAGCACCGCATGACGCGCATCGGGGTCGTCACCGAACAGAGACCCGAGACCCGCGTCGCCGCCACGCCGGCGACCGTGAAGCAGCTGATCGCCCTCGGCTACGAGGTGGTCGTCGAGGCGGGGGCCGGCGCGAGGTCGGCGTTCCCCGACGATGCCTACGTCGAAGCGGGAGCCCAGCTCGTCGACGGTGCCGCCGCGTTCGCGAGCGACCTCGTGCTGAAGGTCAACGCACCGACCGAGGCCGAGATCGCGCAGCTGGCGTCGGGCGCCACGATCATCGCCTTGCTCGCGCCGGCATTCAAGCCCGAGCTGCTCCAGGCGCTCGCGGCTCGCGGCGTCACGGCGCTCGCGATGGACGCCGTGCCGCGCATCTCGCGCGCGCAGTCGATGGACGTGCTGAGCTCGATGGCGAACATCGCCGGGTACCGTGCCGTCGTCGAGGCGGCGCACGAGTTCGGCCGGTTCTTCACGGGCCAGGTCACCGCGGCCGGCAAGGTGCCGCCCGCCAAGGTGCTCGTCGCGGGCGCGGGCGTCGCCGGCCTCGCCGCGATCGGCGCCGCCTCGAGCCTCGGCGCGATCGTGCGCGCCACCGACCCGCGCCCCGAGGTCGCCGACCAGGTCAAGTCGATCGGCGGCGAGTACCTGAAGGTCGAGGTCGCGGTCGAGCAGTCCACCGACGGCTACGCCAAGGCGACGAGCGAAGACTACGACCGGCGCGCAGCAGAGATCTACTCCGAGCAGGCGGCCGACGTCGACATCATCATCACGACGGCGCTCATCCCGGGCCGTGCGGCGCCCCGACTGATCACGGCAGCGGATGTCGCGAGCATGAAGTCGGGCAGCGTGATCGTCGACATGGCGGCGGGCATGGGCGGCAACGTCGAGGGTTCCGTCGCGGGCGAGCGCATCGTCACGCCGAACGGCGTCGTGATCCTCGGCTACACCAACCTCGCCTCGCGCTTGCCGACGCAGGCCTCGCAGCTCTACGGCACGAACGTCGTGAACCTCGTGAAGCTCCTGACCCCGGCCAAGGCCGGCGAGCTCGTGCTCGACTTCGACGACGTCGTGCAGCGATCGGTGACGGTCGCGAGAGACGGCGCCGTCACCTGGCCGCCACCGCCTGTGCAGGTTTCAGCGGCACCGGGAGCCGCGGCATCCGCTTCGGCAGGGGCGAAGGAGGTCGCAGCCGCACCGGAGCCCAAGCGGCCGATGTCGCCCGTGAAGAAGGTCGGCCTCGTCGCGATCGGCATCGCGGCGCTCTTCGCCGTGAACGCGATCGCGCCCGCCCCGCTGCCGCAGCACTTCACAGTGCTGGTGCTCGCCGTCGTCGTCGGGTTCTACGTGATCGGCAAGGTGGCCCACGCGCTGCACACGCCGCTCATGAGCGTCACGAACGCGATCTCGGGCATCATCATCGTCGGCGCCATGGTGCAGATCACGAGCGACGTGCTCGCCGTGCAGGTCATCGCCACCGTCGCCGTGCTGCTGGCCAGCATCAACATCTTCGGCGGCTTCGCCGTCACCCGACGCATGCTGGCGATGTTCTCGCGCGGCAAGAACGGAGCGGACCGTGCCTGAGGCCACGACCCTGCTGACCCCGGCCTCGATCGCCGGAGCCGCCTACATCGTCGCGGCGCTGCTGTTCATCATGAGCCTCGCGGGGCTCAGCCGGCACGACACCGCCAAAGCCGGTGTCGGCTACGGCATCGCCGGCATGACGATCGCCCTCGTCGCGACGGTGTACGCGACGTTCGCCGACGCCTGGGGCTCGCCGCAGGCGACGACCGGGCTCATCCTGCTCGTCGTCGCCGTGCTCGTCGGCGGCGCGATCGGCCTCTGGCGGGCGCGCGTCGTCGCGATGACCGGCATGCCAGAGCTCATCGCCCTGCTGCACAGCTTCGTCGGCCTCGCCGCGGTACTCGTCGGCTGGAACGGCGCGCTCGAGGTCAGCGGCATGAGCGGGGCGCTGCTCGACATCCACCACGCAGAGGTCTTCATCGGCGTCTTCATCGGCGGCGTCACCTTCACGGGCTCGATCGTCGCGTTCCTGAAGCTCTCGGCCCGCATGTCGTCGGCGCCGCTCATGCTGCCCGGCAAGAACGTGCTGAACCTCGGGGCGCTCGTCGCCTTCGTCGCGCTGACCATCTGGTACGTCATCACGCCCGAGCTCTGGCTCCTCGTCGTGGTGACGGCGCTCGCCCTCGCGCTCGGCTGGCACCTCGTGGCATCCATCGGCGGCGGCGACATGCCGGTCGTCATCTCGATGCTCAACAGCTACTCGGGCTGGGCGGCGGCCGCGGCCGGCTTCCTGCTCAACAACGACCTGCTCATCGTCACCGGTGCGCTCGTCGGCTCCTCGGGTGCCTACCTCTCGTACATCATGTGCAAGGCCATGAACCGCTCGTTCATCTCGGTGATCGCGGGCGGCTTCGGCATCGCCGCGCCGACGTCGTCGGGCGACGGTGAAGAGGTGGGCGAGGTCCGCGAGGTCACGGCAGCGGATGCCGCGGAGCTGCTGCGTGACGCGACGTCGGTCATCATCACGCCCGGGTACGGCATGGCCGTCGCGCAAGCGCAGTACCCCGTGGCCGAGCTCACCAGCCGTCTGCGGGAGCGCGGCGTCGACGTGCGCTTCGGCATCCACCCCGTCGCCGGGCGCCTCCCTGGGCACATGAACGTGCTGCTCGCCGAGGCGAAGGTGCCGTATGACGTCGTCGAGGAGATGGACGAGATCAACGACGACTTCGCGAAGACCTCGGTCGTGCTCGTGATCGGGGCGAACGACACCGTCAACCCGTCGGCAGCCGAAGACCCGGGCAGCCCGATCGCCGGCATGCCCGTGCTGCGGGTGTGGGAGGCGTCGAACGTCATCGTCTTCAAACGCTCCATGTCGGCCGGCTACGCCGGGGTGGCGAACCCGCTCTTCCACCGCGACAACGCGCAGATGCTCTTCGGCGACGCGAAGGCGCGAGTGGAGGACATCCTGCGAGCGCTCTGAGCGCGTGTCGGCCGGCCGCGGCTCACCGGGGTGCTGCGGCGCGGGCGTAGCGCGCCGCCAGGTCGCCGAACGCCTGCCGGAGCTCGGCCGGTTCGACGCCCTCGATCGCGGTGTCGAACCGGCCGAGCGATGCGGCCAGCGACACCCACGACCAGGATCCCGATTCGAGGCTGCACCGATCGGGGCCGAGCTCCAGCACCGTGCCCTCGCCGGCGAACGGCAGCACGGCGCTCGCCGGCAGGTCGAGCACGACGGTGCCGGTGCAGGGCCATGCGTTGGCGCCGCTCGACCCCTTGAACCTCGCCGAGACGAACTCGTGCACGTCGCCGCCCGGTACCTCGCGGGGCGCGAAGCGCGGACCGGTCGGCGTGCGCGGGGTGATCCGGTCGGCGCGGAAGATGCGCCATGCCTCGTGCTCGAGATCCCACGCGACGAGGTACCAGCGGTGCTCGAAGGTCACGATGTGGTGCGGTTCCACCCGGCGCGGCGGCTGCGGCGGAGGCCCCGGCTGCGCCGCGGAGTCCTCGTCCCGCGGTTGCACGCTCGCGTAGTCGAATCGCAGCACCTCGCGCGAGCGGATCGCGGTGGACAGCGCGATGAGCACCTCGGGCGTCGCGGTCTCGGCTGCGGAGGCCGGCCGGCTCGCGATCGCCGTAATCTCGAAGGCATCGAGTCGATGACGCAATCGTGACGGCATCACCTGGCGCACGGTCGTCAGCGCACGCATGGCGGCCTCCTCGATGCCGGCACCGGTCACGGTCGCCGCCCGGAGGGCAACGGCGAGGGCGATCACCTGGTCGTCATCGAAGAGCAGCGGCGGCAGCTCGGCGCCCGCGTCGAGGCGGTAGCCGCCGTCGGGCCCCTTCGTCGCCCGAATCCGGTAGCCCATCTCGCGCAGGCGGTCGACGTCGCGGCGAACGGTGCGATGACTGATCCCCAGGCGGTCCGCCAGCGTGCCGCCCGGCCAGTCCCTCCGGGTCTGCAACAGCGACAACAGCAGGAGGAGCCGCGACGTCGTCGAGATCATGGCTCCGACACTAGTTCGGGTAGAGGACCGTAGCTGTCCTCTACCCCTGCGAGAGTCGCTGTCGTCGGGATGGTCCCGGCAGTACACGAGCTCACAGGAGTCGACATGTCCGTCATCACCACACCCCACCTCAACTTCCGCGGCGACGCCCGTGCGGCGCTGGAGTTCTACCACTCCGTCTTCGGCGGCCGGCTCGTCGTCGTCAGCAATGAGGAGGCCTTCAGCGTCGAGACCCCCGAGGAGGCGCAGCAGGTCAAGTTCGGGCAGGTGACCGGTGCGAACGGCTTCCAGGTCATGGCGTTCGACGTGCCGGCGAGCACCTCCTACGATCAGGGCGACAAGTCCCTGTTCGTGTCGGTACGTGGTGACTCGGCCGACGAGATCGCTGAACTGTGGAGCCGCCTCGCCGAGGGCTCGACGGTGCTCGTGGACCTCGCGCCCTCGGCGTTCTCCCCCGCGTACGGCATGCTGAAGGACGCCTTCGGCGTGGTCTGGGTGCTCGACGTCGCGGTGGCCTACGAACCGGCGTGACCGACGGCTGCGGGCGGCCACCGGCCACCGGCCTCCGTCGCCCGCAGCGACCCGTTCGTCGCTCAACGCGCAGCGAGCACGTCCAGGTAGTGCTGGTTGAACATCACGCCGAGGATGTTGCCGAACGGGTCGACGACGGAGGCTGTGGTGAACCCAGGCCCCCGTTCCGTCGGCGCGTCGTAGCTCGTCGCCCCGAGCGCGAGCAGGCGCTCATAGCTCGCCGTGACGTCATCGACGGCCCAGTAGATGACCTCACCGGCCGGAACGTCGGACGAGGTCGGGCGGTACTGCGCATCGATGATGCCGAGCTCGTGCTGGAAGTCGCCCACCCGATACTCGACGTAGCCGGGTCGGGTGAAGTACGGCTCGATGCCGAGCAGGTCGGAGTACCAGGCGGTGGCCGCCTCGAGGTCGGCGGCGTAGTAGCTGACGGTGGCGAATCCCCTGAGCATGAGCGGTTCCTTTCGAGCGGATGCCTCGGTGTTCCGAGGCGATGAATACAGTCTCGAGCGCAGAAGTGCTCACCTCTTGACTACTTTTCAGACGAGAATGGAGCCATGCGCGCAGATCGCCTCGTGGCCGTGCTCCTCACCCTCCAGGCACGCGGGCGCGTGACCGCCGCGCAGCTCGCCGACGAGCTCGAGGTCTCGGTCGCCACCGCCCGCCGCGACCTCGAGGCGCTCTCGGCGGCGGGCATCCCGGTGTACCCGCAGACCGGCCGCGGCGGCGGCTGGCAATTGCTCGGCGGCGCCCGCACCGATCTCAGCGGCCTGTCGTCGGGCGAAGCTCGTGCCCTCTTCCTGCTCGTGGGGCCCGCGGCATCCGTCGCCCCTGAAGCGAAGGCCGCGCTGCGCAAGCTCGTGCGCGCCCTGCCCGAGACCTTCCGCACGCACGCCGAGGCCGCCGCCGAAGCGGTCGTCATCGATCCGGGCGAATGGGGCAGGCCGGCCCCCGAGCGCCCCGAACTGTTGCCCGTGCTCGAGTCGGCGGTCGTCGACCGGGTGCGCCTCCGCATCCGCTACGCGGCGTGGCGTGCGGAACCCGTGGACCGCACCGTCGACCCGTGGGGCCTCGTGCAGAAGCAGGAGCACTGGTACCTGCTCGGCGGCGTCGACGGCGCCGAGCGCACCTATCGCGTCGACCGGATGCTCGACGCCGTGCCCACCGGCGAACAGGCCGAACGACCCGACGGGCTCGACCTCGCCGAGGTCTGGGAGCGCGTCACTGCGGCGGTCGACCGGCAGCGCTCGGCGGCGACCGCGACGATCGTCGTCGACTCCGGCATCGTGCCGCTGCTGCACACGCAGTTCGGCCAGCGCGCCGTCGCCGAGACGCAGCTCGATGCCGGCCGTTCGCGCGTCGTGGTGACCGCGCCCACCGAGGTGCTCATCGCACGGGGCCTCGCCGGCTGGGCCGAGTACCTCGACGTTGTCGAGCCCGAGTCGATCCGACGAGAGCTGCACCGGCTCGGCACCGCGCTCGTCGCCCGGAATGCACCTGCCGCCGAGGGCGAGCGGTCTCCGGACTCGGCGCCCGCGGTGCCAACGTAGGATGGATCGGTACCCCAACCGATGTGAAAGAGGTCAAGTGGCCATCGCAGCCGCTCCCGAGGGCGCCCGCTATTGGGTCGTCCCGGTCGTCCGCGGCATCCTGGCACTCGTGCCCGCCGCCGCCATCACCTTCTCGCCGAACCACTCCCCCGAGTTCGGACTGCTCGTCTTCGGCCTCTGGGCCGTCGTGTCGGGGCTCCTCACCGGAGCACTGTCGATGCGATTCACCGTCGAGCGCGGCATCCGCTCGTTCTTCGTGATCGCGGCCGTCGTGACCGTCGCCGCCGGCCTGCTCGCGCTGACCGTGCCCGGCGGACTTCCGTTCCTGCTCTACCTCGTGAGCGTCTGGGCGGCCGTCACGGGCATGCTCGAGCTCTTCGCCGGGCTCCGCGCACGGGGCCGCACGCCGGCCGCGCGCGACTGGATCGCCGCGGGCGCTTTCACGGCGATCCTCGCGCTCGTGTTCCTGGTCATCCCACTCGACGCCGTCACCGCGGTCGGCCTGCTCGGCGGCTACCTCGTCATCCTCGGCGTCTACCTGCTGATCGGCGGGTTCTCGCTGAAGTGGGCCACCAGCCCAGCGGATGCCGCGCCCGACGCCCCCGGAACGGAGCAGACCTCGTGACCAACACCCCCGGTGAGTACAAGCCGAGCCGTCGCGACGTGCTCCGTCCCATCGAGTACGTCGGCGGCGCCGCGATCGCCGCGATCTTCACGGGCCTCGTGGTGCTCATCACGGCGCGCGACCTCATGCTTGCCCTGATCATCGCCGGCATCGCGTTCATCGTCGTGCTCATGACGCTCGCGCTGCTCTCGATGGCGATCAAGCCCAACGCCGAAGAGGCGGCCGAGATCGACGGCGACGAGCCGCCGGCGGCTCCGCCCGCCTCGCCCGGCCACTGACCCGCCGGAGACGCCGGGGCACTGACGCTGTGGGCCCGAACCCGGTGGAACACCGGATCCGGGCCATCGTCGAGTGCTTCGACTACCAGCTCAGCATCGGCACGGGAGCTGACACTGAATCCGCGAACGGCGCGGCGCCGTCGAATGCCGCGCGGAGCACGTGCACGCCCCGGTCGAGCTTCGGCAGCTTCACACTGAACCTTCCCTCGTCCTTGGCCGTGATCTCGACCGTCGCGAGCACAGCGGCACCGTCGGTGACGGTGAGGGTGCCCACCGGGTTCGATCCCTCGCTCGAGAAGACCTGACCCACGTACTTCACCTGGGAACCGGCCTTCGCGATGAGCTGGTTCGGCAGCCCGATCACGAAGGTGTCGACGGTGGCGTCCTCGATCCTGACGGTGATGCCGACTTCCTCCGAGGTGTTGCCCGCCGCATCGGTGGCCCGCGCCGTGACCGTGGTGACGCCGGGTGCCGTGATGATGATCGGCTCGGAGTACGGCTGCCATTCAGCGCCCGTCGAGAACTCGATCGTGGGTGCCGTGTCGTGGTCATCGGTCGCCGTCGCCGTGACGGTGACGTCACCCGTGAACCAGCCCGACGCCGGCTCCGTCGGAGAGGTCGCGAGCGCGACCACCGGGGCGTCGACGTCGATCGGCTCGGCTGCGGGATGGGTCTTGAACGCATCCACGATCATGTAGTCGCCCGATCTCATCGTGCCGGTGATCGTGTGGACGCCCGGAGCGAGATCGCCGACCGAGAGCACGGTCTGCTGGTGCAGTCGGCTTGCGTTGTGGAACGACTGCGTGGTCAAGACCTCCCCGTCGATGGCGATCTCGACATCGCCGAGGTCGGTGTTGACCTGGGAGATGATGTCGATCCCCGTCCCATTGAACGTCAGCTCCCAGGAATCACCGAGGTTCTGCGTGGCATCGATGTCGTCGAGCCAAGCGGATGCGCCGCCGCGCGCCGCGTCCCGCCAGATCCATGATTCGCGCGTCGGAGATGTCGCCGTGCGGTACACGACGCCCGAGGTGTTGTTGAGGATCTCGGGGTCAGCGGGCTTCACGAGTGCGACGGTCACATTCGTCGACGCGCGGCGAACGTCGAGGCTGATGGAGGCTCCGGCCGGCAGGGAGTTGTATGCCTGCCAGAAGGAGTTGCGCTGCTCGGTGACCTCGGTGCCGTTGATGGAGCGGATGAGGTCGCCGGCCTGCAGGCCGGCCGCCGCAGCGGGGCTGCCGGACGGAACAGTGTTGAACTTCACTCCCTTGTAGTCGCTGATGGCATACGACGACTGCTCCGCCTTGGTGGTGATGTTCGTGATGTCGGAGCCCCAGATCCGCTCCACGTACTTGCGACGCGCGAGTTCGATCGGGTCGGGGCCGGTCGTGCCCGTCGGCAGCACGGCTGCGGGCGGCAGTGCCCCGCCGGGGGCGCCGAAGCCCGTCATCGGGATGTTCTCGTATCCGAGCGACAGGGCCGGCGAGGTCTCCGCGACGGTGAAGTCGTAGTTCGCCGTCGGGTCGCCGTCGGCGAACGCCGGGTCGCCCACGGCCGAATCCCGATCCATGCCAGCGGCGTACCACGACGTGGCCGTGTTGATCGTGGCACCGTCGGACGAGAGCTTCTCGGAGACACCCCCCTTCGGCCTGACGTCGATCGACGCGCCGGCGTTCCAGAAGAGGTTCTTGCCGATCGTGTACTTCGCGCTGGCGGGGTCGTTCAGGACGTTGTTGTACGGAAGGCCGCCGAGCGTGATGTTCTGCTCGATGATGTCGCCGCCGGGCATGTAGCTCACCTGCTCGAAGGTCGATCCGTCGAGGATGAGGTTGTTGCGCAGGGTCCGGTCGAAGCCGTCGCGCAGCTTGACGCCGCCCTTCAGCAGGACGTTGTTCGTCATGACGAAGTTGGACGAGCCGTCGTCGAGGTCGATCGCCCAGTCGCCGTCGTGCCAGAACCGGTTGTGGTCGATCGTGATCGGCTCGACGACGTCGAGCTCCATCATCGCTCGGGCCTGTTCGGCCGTCAGCGCTCCGCCGGTGTTGCCCATGAACGTGACGCCTTCGGCGAGGCTCGCGAACGCGTTGTTCGCGGCTCCGGTCTTCCAGAACCGGCTGCGCCCCCACGAGTTGATCGAGCCGTTGTCGCCCGTCTCGCGCACGCAGTCGAAGATGTCGTTGTGTTGGATGAGGTGCCCGCCCCAGGTGTTGTCGGAGAAGTTCAGGCACGCCCGAGGACTGTCGGACAGGGAGTTCCCTCGGACGGTGATGTCGAGGGCCATCGCGATGTTGACGGACGAGGTCTGCTTCTCGTAGCGGCCGTTGTTGCGCATGACGTTGCCTTCGATGAGCACGTCGCGAGGGTAGTCCTCGGTCTTCGGACCGCTCTCGAGATCGGTGATCCGCGGCGTCGTGAAGTAGTTGTCGGCGTAGTCCCGCACGGCGTTCGGCGAGCCGACGACGTGCACGTCGGTCGCGCCGTTGTTCTCGAACCTGCTGGCGGTGATCGCGGTGCCCTCGTTGAATCCATCGAGGAAGATGCCGTTGCCGCCCAGGTCGGTGAAGGAGGACTTCGTGAAGGTCACGTTCAGGCTGTTCGTCACGGTGGCCGCGCCCTTGCGCACGACCGACCAGTCGCCTCGGGAGAGATTGACGAACTCGTTGTTGAAGAGCGTGCGATGGGTTCGTTCGAACTTCAGGTTCTCGAAGGTGATGTCGTGGATCGGATCGGCCGGGGACGAGCCCGTCAGCGTGACGAGTTCGTCGAGCTCGCCGACCTCGATGCTCGTGGCCGTGAGATCGACGCCGGCAGCGGGCTTGAGGTACAGCTTGTTCGCCGCGCGGTCGAGGAACCACTCGTGCTCGACATCGAGTTCCTCGCGGATGTTCTCGACCATCACCGCGTCGGCCTTCAGCGGCCGGTCGACGTTGCAGTCCTGCGGGCGGTTGTTGTCCCCGACGAAACTCAGGTCGAGCGCATCGCCGGTCCGGCCGGCGATCGTGAAGGAGACGCTGCCCCAGTCGTGGCAGTGCATCGCACGAACGAACCCGGTGGTCGGATCTGTCCAGCCGGAGGAGCGGGAGTTCAGCGTCGACAGCGTCGTCGTGCCCTCGAGCCGAGGTGCGTCGTCATCCCAGTTCGGGTAGCGGGCCATGACCTGGCGGACGTCGTCGACGAAGAGCTCGTCGAAGTCGATTCCCGCCGGGACATCCGTCACCATGACGCTCGGGTCGGCCTCGGTCGGCTTCCAGTCGGCCACGAGTTCTCGGCCACCGTTGAGCGTCGCCCCCTCGCCGGTGCCGACCCAACGCACCGGGGCTCCGGCGCTGCCCGAGTCCGAGTTCGTGAGGGCGAGCGTCGAATCGAGGTAGTAGTCGCCTTCTGCGAGCTCGACCGTCACCGGGCCGCTGTCGGCGAGGGCGTCGCGAACGAGTTCCTGCGCCCTGGTCAGTGACTTCACCGGCGCGGATGCCGAGGTGCCGGCAGCCGCGTCGTCACCGGTCGTGGCGACGAAGATGGTGACCGGCTCCGCCGCGGAAGCGGGGAGCGCCGGAAGTGCGGAGAGGATGAGTGCGGCGAGGCCGGCGCCGGCGATCGTTGGCCGTAGGACACGTCGTACTGGAGCGGTATTCGCCCCGCGGGCAGGTTGGTCAGTCACGAGAACTCCCTTGTTCGTAGTGCACCGAGCTCAGAATCGAGTCGAAACATCCGATCTCTAAGGGGCCACGCTATGAACGCGGCGCGACAAAGTCAACCCCGTACGCCGATGAGGTGAGTGAAACCTCCGATGTCATGCTGTGCGTGAGCCCCGAAGCCAACGTCCGTCGGGCATGCTCCCGCCACGGGCTGCCTCGGCGAGGCCGGCCCGCGTGCCTGGGAGTCGGCGTCAGCCGAGGCGGTCGACGAGCTCCGACGCGATGCCCGTGTACGACTGCGGCGTGAGGGCGAGCAGGCGCTGCTTGGCCTCGTCGCCGATCTCGAGCCCGTTCACGAACTCGGCGAGCTCGGTCGCGCCGACGCGCTTGCCGCGGGTGAGTTCCTTGAGCATCGCGTAGGGGTCGGCGATCGTCGAGCGGCCGGCGACGACCTCGGCGCGGATCACCGTCTGGATCGCCTCGCCGAGCACCTCCCAGTTGCCGTCGAGGTCGGCGGCGAGCACCGCGAGGTCGAGGTCGATCTCGCCGAGGCCGCGCTGGATGTTGTCGAGGGCGAGCATCGAGTGCCCGAAGCCGACGCCGATGTTGCGCTGGGCGCTCGAGTCCGTGAGGTCGCGCTGCATGCGGCTCGTCACGAGCGTCGCGGCGAGCGAGTCGAGCAGCGCCGACGAGAGCTCGAGGTTCGCCTCGGCGTTCTCGAAGCGGATCGGGTTGACCTTGTGCGGCATCGTGGACGAGCCGGTCGCGCCGGGCGCGGGGATCTGGCGGAAGATGCCGAGCGAGATGTAGGTCCAGATGTCGGTCGCGAGGTTGTGCAGCACGCGGTTGGCGTGCGAGACCTTGCCGTAGAGCTCGGCCTGCCAGTCGTGCGACTCGATCTGCGTGGTGAGCGGGTTCCACGTGAGCCCGAGCGACTCGACGAACTCCTGGGAGACCGAGGGCCACGAGACATCCGGAGCCGCGACGACGTGCGCCGAGAACGTGCCGGTCGCGCCAGAGAACTTACCGAGGAACTCGGTCGCCTCGATCTGGCGCTCGATGCGGCGCAGGCGATAGGCGAAGACCGCGAGCTCCTTGCCCATGGTCGACGGGGTCGCGGGCTGGCCATGCGTGCGCGACAGCATCGAGGCGTCGCGGTGCTCGCTGGCGAGGGCCTCGATCGTCTCGACGACGGCCCGGTACTTCGGCAGCCAGACGCCCTGTACGGCGTCGCGCACGGTGATGGCGTACGAGAGGTTGTTGATGTCTTCGCTCGTGCACGCGAAGTGCGTGAGCTCCGAGATCGCGTCGAGGCCGAGGTCGCTGAGGCGCCGGCGCACGTAGTACTCCACGGCCTTGACGTCGTGGCGCGTGGTGGCCTCGAGGCCGGCGAGTTCGTCGATGTCGGGCTGGCCGAAGTCGGTCACGACCTGGCGCAGGCTCGCCTTCTGGTGGTCGGTGAGCGGCGACGAGCCGAAGAAGCCGCGGTCGGTCTGGGCGATGAGCCACTCGACCTCGACGTGCACTCGCGCCCGGTTGAGGCCGGCCTCTGAGAGGTGCTCGCCGAGCTCTCCGACCGCCGAGCGGTAGCGACCGTCGAGGGGGCTGAGCGGCTGGGGAGGCAGCGAAGTCATCGGATTCCTTGTCTGAGTGCTGGTGCGAGTTGCCGGAAGAGCGCCGACGTCGACCGTTCAATCATCTCAAGGACTCGATCGAACATCGGTTCGTCGGAGTAATAGGGGTCGGGGACGTCCTGCAGGTCGGCCGGATCGGGTCCGAACTCGAGCAGCATGCGCACCTTCTGCTGCTCGGTCGGGTTCGGCGCCCAGTTGCGGAGGATGCGCGCCTGCCCCTGGTCGAAGGCCACCACGAGGTCGAGCCGCGGGAAGTCTGCCGCGTCGAACTGGCGGGCCCGGTGGTTGCGTCCGTCGTAGCCCGCGCGTTCCAAGGCGTCGATCGTGCGCCGGTCGGCCGGCTCGCCGACGTGCCAGTCGCCGGTCGCGGCCGATTCGATCGCGAGCCGATCGCCGAGCCCGGCACGCTCGGCGTGCGCGCGCAGCACGACCTCGGCCATCGGCGAGCGGCAGATGTTGCCCGTGCACACGAACGACACCCGGAACGCAGGCGCGTCGTCTCCCGCGGAATCCGCTCGCGTCATGGGTTCCATTGTGGACGACATCGGGCGATCGCACAGCACCTTTTCGGGGGCGGTACGCTGGGCGGTCCGGCGAGCGGCAGACGGGGGTGGGTGCGATGACGGATGCCCCTGAGCCCGACATCCTCGTCGACGCGCGACTCGCCCGAGCGCTCGTGGCGGCGCAGCACCCCGACCTCGACGGGCCGATCGTGCCGGTTGCGAACGGCTGGGACAACGCGATGTTCCGCCTCGGCGACCATTATCTGGTGCGGTTGCCGCGCCGAACGGTCGCCGCCGGGCTGGTGCGGCACGAGCAGCGCTGGCTGCCCGAGATCGCCGATCGCGTCTCGATGTCCGTACCGGCGCCGGTGCGGATCGGGCGACCGGCACCCGAACTCGGGTTCGACTTCCCGTGGAGCATCCTGCCCTGGTTCGACGGCGTGAGCGCGGCCGACATGGAACCTCACGCACGAGCGATCGCAGCGTCGTCGCTTGCGAGGTTCGTCGCAGAGCTCGGGGTGGCAGCGCCCGCAGCGGCGCCGGTGAACGTGTATCGCGGCGTGCCGCTCGCCACGCGCGACGAGGTCGTTCGGGGCAGGCTCGAGCGCGGGCCCGCGGCGACGCCCTCTGAAAAGATCGAGGCGCTCCGCGCCGTCTGGAACCGTGGACTGGCCGCGCCGGAATGGGCGGGGCCGCCGGTGTGGCTGCACGGCGACCTGCATCCGGCGAACCTGGTGCTCGCGGCATCCGGAGACCTCGCGGCCGTCGTCGACTTCGGCGACATCTGCGCCGGTGACCCGGCATGCGACCTGGCGACGGCCTGGCTCAGCTTCGACGCACCGGGACGCGCCGTCTTCCGTGCCGAGGTCGACCGACTCCGCGAGACGGATGCCGCGATGTGGGACCGAGCCCGCGCGTGGGCGCTCGTGCTCGGCACCGCGATCGTCGACACGGTCGGGGTCGGTGGGCGGCTCGGCCGCGTCGGTGTGCACGCGCTCGAGGCGGTGCTCGCCGACTGAGGCGGCCACTCGCCCTCCACAAATGCGCGTTGCGCTGCCCGCGCACAGGATGCCCGCTGCCGGCCCGATCGGCCGCGCCGCTCCGCGACACTCGAGCATGCTCGATTCCGAACCGTATGCGCTCGCCCTGAAGGGCACCGCCGTCACGCAGGAGCGCATCGACGATGCCAGGGCGCACCTCCTCATGCTCAGGTCGCTGCTCGCCGAGGTGCAGGAGTCCGTGCATCGGCTCGTGCCCCCGTCGACCGGCGCCTGGCGATCCGCGGCGGCTGACGGCTACGTGCGCGGTCTCGACAACCTCAGGGCACGCGTGCTGGCCGCACGTGACGGACTGGCCGATGCCGAGGCGGCGCTCGTCGACCGCATCCGCCGCATGGAGCAGCAGCTCGAGGTGCAACGCGCATCGCTCGCTGAGATGCCGGCGCCCGCCATTCGAATCGATGCATCGTGGACGACGCGCTGACACTCAGCGGAGGCGGCACGACCACTGTCGCGACTGATGAGCTGTTCGCCGATGCATCCCGGTTGGGCGCGGCCGAAGCGGTCGTGTCGGAATGGCGCGAACGCGCCCGGGTGATCAAGATCGGTCTGCTCGAACTCGATCTCTCCGAGCCGTCCGCGGGGCGGTCCGACCTCTCCTCGCCGACGTGGGGCATCGCCAACGCAGACGTACGCCTGCGAGAGGCCACCGAGTACGCCGCGAGCCTGCGTCAGGCATTGATCGAGAGCGCCGAGCGGTACGGTTCGACCGAAGGCTTCGTCGAGGCGATCTGGCGAATCGCCGGTGGGCCGCTGGCCGTGGTTCTGGGCGGCCTTGCAGTGCTCCCTTCCATCGTGATCACCGGAGGCGTCCTTGCCGGCGTCTTCGCCGCCACGAAGGCGACGGGCTGGCGCACTCCGCTCGAGACATGGATCGTCGGTCAGAAGGGCCTGCTCTCCGATCCTGCGTTCGTGCGCGCGGTGCGCACCGCCGCCGACTCGGCCGATGAGTTCGGCGCCGGTGCGCTCCACCTGCCCCCGGGCTTCGCCATCGGCATGGGTAGCGGAATCCGAGCCCCCGAGGCCGCGTCGGTGCTGCTCGGTGTCACGGGGCTGTTCGGCATCACGCTCGGCAGCAGGGTGCTCGTCGAGGCGCCGGTGCGCGTGACCCGCGTGCTCCCCGACCGCCGGGCCGACCAGCTCGCCGGCGCGCGCTCGACCGCCGGCTCCGAGGTGCCGTCGACCGTCGGCTCCGGCGCACCACCGCTCGGCGGCACGGTGACGGCACCGAACGGCATCGCCGATCTCGCCGACCGCATCCCGGCGTCCGACTCCGGCGCGCAGATCACGGTCGAACGCTACGGCGGGCCGAGCGACCCGAGGTGGGTCGTCTACATCGGCGGCACGGTCGACTTCACGTTGACGGCCGGCACCGAGACCAACGACATGACGAGCAACGTGTACGGCATCGCCGACGACTCGTCGCTCGATGCGCTGCGCAGCGTAGGAGCGGACTCGGCGGCGGTCGAACGTGCGGTGCGCCTGGCGCTCGCCGAGGCCGGGGCCGAGCCGGGCGACCCGCTCCTGCCCGTCGGGCATTCGGGCGGCGGCATCGTGGCGGTGGCGCTCGCCAGACCCCGACCTCAACGTGACGACCGCCCTCAACCTCGGCGGCCCCGTCGCCTCCGAAACGATCCGCGATGGGGTGACGGTGCTCACCCTCGAGCACGAGGAGGACCTCGTTCCGGCAACCGGCGGGTGGGGGCATCCGTCGCCGAACCGGCTCACCGTCTCACGAAGCGTGCTCGAGGCGGGCGTCGAGTACGACGAGGCCGTGCCCGCCCACCTGCTCGTGCGCTACCAGGAGACCGCGGCGCTCGTCGACGCTTCCGACGAGCCGCGGCTCGTCGAGATGCGCGAGCGGGTCGCAGCATTCACCGGCGGCGGCATGGGAGAGGTGACCCGGTGGGTCGCGAGGCGCGAGACCGATCCGCCGGAGTTCAGCCCGCCCTAGCTCAGCGCGCCGGAACTCAGTCCTTCGACACCGGGCGCAGCACCAGGCCGATGAGCCAGCTGATGAGGCCGAGCACCAGGGCGCCCAGCACGCCCCACCAGAAGCTCTCGACCACGAGGCCGAAGCCCATGAGGTCGCTGATCCAGTCGACGAGCAGCAGCAGGAGGCCGTTGACGATGAAGGAGATGAGGCCGAGCGTCAGCACGTAGATCGGGAACGCCACGATCCTGATGAAATTGCCGATGATGGCGTTCACGAGGCCGAAGATGAGCGCGACGAGCAGGTAGGTGAGCACGGTCGCGAGCTGGGTGTCCTCATAGGGCACGACGCTGACGCCCGAGACGATGAGGGTCGTGAGCCAGAGGGCGAGCGCGATGACGATGACCTTGACGATGAACCGCATGGCTCCACTCTGTCAGACGAGACCCCCGAGAACGAAGGAGTACGGTGGAATTCGTGACCGCACCGGAGCCCACGGGGGCGCGCGTACGCCTGCGCCCCGAGATCGCCGCCCTTCCGCCGTACCGTCAAGGGCGCCCCGCGCCCGCCGACGGCTTCAAGCTCTCGAGCAACGAGAACCCCTTCGGCCCGCTGCCCTCGGTCGTCGAGGTCGTCGCCGCGGCGGCCCACGACATCAATCGGTATCCGGATGCCACGGCGCTCGCCCTGCGCGAGAAGCTCGCCGAGCGGTTCGGGGTCACGGCCGACGAGGTGCTCGTCGGCGCGGGCTCCGTCGCGCTGCTCGCCCAGTTCATTCTCGCGGCCGCCTCCCCCGGCGACGAGGTGATCTACTCGTGGCGCTCGTTCGAGGCCTACCCCGGACTCGTCACCGTGGCCGGAGCCACGAGCGTGATGGTGCCGAACCGCGCCGACCACGGCCACGACCTCGACGCGATGGCGGCGGCGATCACCGACCGCACGCGCGTCGTCATCGTCTGCTCGCCGAACAACCCCACCGGCGTGGTCGTGACCGCGGCCGAGTTCGAGGCGTTCATGGCGAAGGTGCCGAGCGACCGTCTGGTGCTGCTTGACGAGGCCTACGCCGAGTTCGTGCGCGGCGACGGCAGTGCCGACGACGCCGTCGACGGTTCGACGCTCATCGGCCGCTACCCGAACCTCGTGCTGCTCCGCACCTTCTCGAAGGCCTACGGCCTCGCAGGTCTCCGTGTCGGCTACGCCATCGGCCCTGTCGAACTGCTCGACGCTGCGCGCGCGACGGCGATCCCCCTCGGGGTCACGGCTGCCGCGGCATCCGCTGCCATCGCCTCGCTCGAGCCGGTGGCCGAGATGGAGCTGCTCGCGCGGGTCGGCGAGATCGCCGACCGGCGCGATCGCGTGCACGCGGCCCTCGTCGCGCAGGGCTGGCCCGTGCCGACCGCGCGCAGCAACTTCGTCTGGCTGCCCGCGGGCGAGGCGACGACCGCGGTGGCCGAGCGGCTCTTCGACGCCGGAATCGTGACGCGCGCCTTCGCGCCCGACGGCATCCGAATCTCGATCGGCGAAGAGGAATCTGTGGACATCCTCCTCACGATTCTCGGTGAGCTTGTACCGGGCTCACAAGAAGGGCACCCGCAGTAGCGGGTAGCGTGGAACGGTGGCAGCCCGCGAAAGAGAGTTCACCGCGCCGACGGTCCAGCTCCTGACCCATGAGGGCGAACTTCGTCCCTCCCCCGAGGCCGAGGCCTATCTCCCGCTCGTCGAGGCGTTGAGCGACGCCGAGCTGCAGCGCTTCTACCGCGACATGGCGGTCTCGCGCCGCATCGACGTGGCCGGCGCGAACCTGCAGCGGCAGGGCCAGCTCGCCCTGTGGGTGCCGAGCCACGGCCAGGAGGCGGCGCAGGTCGGCTCCGCGCACGCGGCCCGCCCGCAAGACCACCTCTTCCCGTCCTACCGCGAGCACATCGTCGGCATGATCCGCGGGCTCGACCTCTCCCGCATCTTCGCGCTGCTGCGGGGCGCCACCCTCGGCGGGTGGAACCCCGAGGAGAACGGCAACTTCCACCTCTACACGCTCGTGCTCGCCTCGCAGACGCTGCACGCCACGGGCTACGCGATGGGCCTCCAGTTCGACGGTGCGACCGCGACGGGCGACCCCGAGACGGATGCCGCGGTGCTCGTGTACTACGGCGACGGCTCCACATCGCAGGGCGACGCCAACGAGGCGCTCGTCTTCGCGTCGAGCTACCAGACGCCGCAGGTCTTCTTCATCCAGAACAACCAGTGGGCGATCTCGGTGCCGGTCGCCCGGCAGTCGCGCAGCCCGCTCTCGCTCCGCGGCGGCGGCTTCGGCATGCCGGGCGTACGCGTCGACGGCAACGACGTGCTCGCGAGCTACGCGGTCACCCGTCAGTCGCTCGAGGAGGCGCGTGCCGGCGACGGGCCCAGCCTCATCGAGGCCGTGACCTACCGCATGGGCGCCCACACGACCGCCGACGATCCCACGAAGTACCGCACCGACGACGAGGTGGCGTACTGGGAGGCCCGCGACCCGATCACGCGCTACCGCACGTGGCTCGAGGGCCGCGGGGCATCCGCTTCGTTCTTCACCGACGTCGAGGCCGAGGCGAACGACATCGCCGCAGACTTGCGCCGCCGCGCGCTCGAACTGCAGGCGCCGACGCGCGAGGCGATCTTCGAGCACGTCTACAGCGAGCCGCACCCGCTCATGGTCGAGCAGGCCGCATGGCTCGAGAACTTCGAGACCTCGTTCGAGGGTCCGGCAGGGGGCGCAGCATGAGCGCGCGCACCGAGGAGGAGAACCACGTGACGGATGTCGCGAGCGACACCGCGGCCACGGCTGCACCCTCGGCGGGCGAGGCGCCCGTACGCGGCGTGCAGACGCTCTCGATGGCGAAGGCCATCAACGCGGGCCTTCGTGAGGCGCTCCGCGCCGACGAGAAGGTGCTGCTCATGGGTGAAGACATCGGCCCGCTCGGCGGCGTCTTCCGCGTGACAGAGGGCCTGTCGGCCGAGTTCGGCGACAAGCGCATCCTCGACACCCCGCTCGCCGAGTCGGCCATCGTCGGCACGGCGATCGGCCTCGCGATGCGCGGCTACCGTCCGGTCATCGAGATCCAGTTCGACGGCTTCATCTTCCCCGCGTTCGACCAGATCACGACGCAGCTCGCGCGCCAGACGGTGCGTCACGACGGCAGCCTCTCGATGCCTGTCGTGATCCGTGTGCCCTATGGCGGACACATCGGCTCGATCGAGCACCATCAAGAGAGCCCCGAGGCGTACTTCGCGCACACCCCGGGCCTGCGCGTGGTGAGCCCGTCGAACCCGCACGACGCGTACTGGATGATCCAGGAGGCGATCCGCTCAGACGACCCCGTGCTGTTCTTCGAGCCGAAGAGCCGGTACTGGCCGAAGGGGCCGGTCGACCTCGACCACGCCGGCCTGCCGCTGCACGCCAGCCGCGTCATGCGCCAGGGCACCGATGTCACCGTCGTCGGCCACGGCGCGATGATCGCGACCCTGCTGCAGGCGGCCGACATCGCCGAGACCGAGGGGCGCAGCATCGAGGTCGTCGACCTCCGCTCGCTCTCCCCGATCGACTACGGGCCCCTGCTCGAGTCGGTGCACCGCACCGGACGGCTCGTCGTCGTGCAAGAGGCGTACGGCAACGTGTCGGTCGGCTCCGAGATCGCCGCGACCGTCGCCGAGCGGGCGTTCTACTCGCTCGAGGCGCCGGTGCTGCGCGTCTCGGGTTTCGACACCCCGTTCCCGCCGGCCGCACTCGAGACCGAGTACCTGCCGAGTCCCGACCGGGTGCTCGAAGCCGTCGACCGCGCCCTTGCCTATTGATCTGGAGCGCGGAGCAAGGCGTGCGGGCATTGACATGACGAACACGGCATAGACCGACTGCGAGGGTAAAGAGTATGAGCGAGATCCGATTCCCCCTCCCCGATGTCGGCGAGGGCCTCACCGAGGCCGAGATCGTGCAGTGGCGCGTCGCGCCCGGTGATCGCATCAGCCTCGACCAGGTCTTCGTCGAGATCGAGACGGCGAAGTCGCTCGTCGAACTGCCGAGCGCGTACGAGGGCGTCGTCGCCGAGCTGCTCGTCGACGAGGGCAACACGGTCGACGTCGGCACGCCGATCCTGGTCATCCAGACGGATGCCGCTGCGCCCGCCTCCGACGCACCTGCCGCGCCGTCCGCTGCTGAGGCCGGTACGGCGTCGGCGACCCCGGCGTCTGCCGGCGGTGCTGAACCTGCCGCCGAGTCCCTGCCGATCTACGGCACGCTACCGGCTGCCGATGCCGCCGATGCCAGCGGCGCCGTGCTCGTCGGGCACGGCAGCTCGGGCCCGGCGGCGACGCGTCGTCGTCGTCACACCACGCCCGACGGGGCGCACGGGCACCTGGCCGACCCCACTCCCCCGCCCGCACCGGTGAACCCAGCCCCTGCCGCCGCGGCGTCAGCCGCGGCATCCGCTGCCGTCGCTGCTCGACCCGCCCCGCAGCTGCCCGTCATCGCGAAGCCGCCGATCCGCAAGCTCGCGAAAGACCTCGGCGTCGACCTCTCGCGCGTTGCTCCGACGGGCCCCATCGGCGACATCACGCGCGACGACGTGATCCGCGAGGCGAGCCAGGCGAGCGTGTTCCGCAACATCCAGACGCCCGAGCGCCCCGAAGGGCGTGAGGAGCGCATCCCCGTCAAGGGCGTGCGCAAGGCGATCGCGAACGCGATGGTGCAGAGCGCGTTCCAGGCGCCGCACGTGAGCCTGTTCGTCGACGTCGACGCGAGCCGCACGATGGAGTACCTCAAGCGCCTGAAGGCGTCACCCGACTACGCGGGCGTCAAGATCTCACCGCTCCTCATCATGGCGAAGGCCCTGATCTGGGCGGCACGCCGCAACCCGACCGTGAACGCGCAGTGGACCGACACCGAGATCGTGGTCAAGAACTACGTGAACCTCGGCATCGCCGCGGCGACGCCGCGCGGGCTCATCGTGCCGAACGTCAAGGAGGCGCAGTCGTTGACGATGGTCGAGCTCGCGACGGCGCTCGAGCGTCTCACGCTGACGGCGCGCGAGGGCAAGACGCAGCCCGCCGAGATGCAGGGCGGCACGATCACGATCACGAACATCGGCGTCTTCGGCATGGACACCGGCACCCCGATCCTGAACCCGGGCGAGGTTGCGATCGTCGCGCTCGGCACGATCAAGCAGAAGCCGTGGGTCGTCGACGGCGAGGTGCGTCCGCGCTTCGTCACGACGATCGGTGCGTCGTTCGACCACCGCGTGGTCGACGGCGACGTGGCCTCCCGATTCCTCGCCGATGTGGCGTCGATCATCGAGGAGCCGGCGCTCCTGCTCGAGTAGCGCGCACTCTGCGGGTCGAGCCCACGCCCTGCGGGTGAGCCGGTCAACCTTCCGGGCCGGTTACAGGTGCAGGTCGTAGGCGATCGCCTCTGGCGTGCGCGACGACTGGGCGAAGCCCGCACCCTCGAGCGCACGTCGGGCGGGCAGGTTCGGCACCTCGGCCTCGGCGCGGAGGATGACCACACCGGCGGCGCGCGCGAGCTCGACGACGGCCGCGACGGTGTGCGTCGAGAGCCCCTGGCCGCGCACGGCCGGCACGAGCCCGAATGCGAACTCGACGGCCCCGTCGTCACCGGGCGGGCCGAACAGGTTCACTCCCCCGATCGCCGGGCCGTCTTCGCCTCGCCGAACGAGGTAGGGGCCGAAGGGCGTCGGGTCACCGTTCTCCTGCACCGTTCGGACGTACTCGGCGAGCAGCTCGGGCTCGTCGGTGAAGGCGTAGGCGCCTTCCCATCCATCGTGCGGGTCGACCTCGCCGGCGAGCACGCGCTCGGCATCGGCGACGGTGAACGGATGCAACGTGAGAGGTGCTGTCGTCGTATCCACGTGCTTCACTCTCGCACGTCGGTGCGACACTCGCCAGAGCTGTCCACAGGATGACGTGGGAATGCGCGGATCGCCCGCCGATGTTCATTCAGTATGTCCATATCGGTCGCTTCATGGTTTTGACAATCATTATCAATAAGGCGTACGGTGGAGTCATGAGCAAGCGAACCAGCGCCTTCCGCCGACTGCCCGTGACCCTGGCCGGCGGTGCGGTGCTGACGGTGTCTGCGCTGGCTCTCGCGGGATGCTCCACTCCCGGTGCAGCCGGTGCGTCCGGCGACGGTCCCGACATCGTCGCGACGACGACCCAGGTCGGCGACTTCACTCGTGAGCTCGTCGGCGACAGCGCAGCGGTCACCCAGTTGCTCTCCCCCGGTCAGAGCGCCCACAGCTTCGACCCCTCGGCTGCGCAGCTGCTCGCCCTCTCGCAGGCAGACGCGCTCGTCGTCAACGGCGGCGGGCTCGAGAGCTGGCTCGACGACGCCGTGCAGGCCTCCGGCTTCGACGGGGTGCTGATCGACGCGAGCACCGGCATCGAGCTCCACGGCACGCACGACCACGATCACGGTGCCGAGGGCCATGACGATGCCGAAGCCCACGACGATGCTGCGGAGCACGACGACGCCGAGGGCCACGACGACCACGCGCATGACGAGACCGAGGCGACTGATGCCGCGGACGACCACGCCGCACACGACGACCACGATCACGGCGCCGGCAACCCTCACATCTGGACCGATCCCGAGCTCGCCGAGCAGATGGCCCGGAACATCGCCGAAGGACTCGCCGAGGTGCCGGGCGTCGACGCGGCGGCCATCGCGAAGAACGAGGCCGAGTACCTTCCGAAGCTCGACGCCCTCGACGAGTGGATCAGCGAGAACGTCGAGACGGTGCCGGTGGCCGACCGACTGCTCGTGACGAATCACGACGCGTTCACGTACTTCGTCGAGGCGTACGACGTCACCTTCGTCGGCAGCATCATCCCGAGCTTCGACGACAACGCCGAGCCGAGCGCCGCCGAGATCGATGCGCTCGTCGACCGCATCGGCTCCACCGGTGTCGCCGCCGTGTTCTCCGAGGCATCCATCTCGCCGAAGGCCGCCGAGACCATCGCCGCCGAAGCGGGGGTCACGGTCTACTCCGGGCCCGACGCGCTCTACGGCGATTCACTCGGGGTGGAGGGCAGCGACGGTGCCACCTACCTCGGCAGCCAACTGCACAACGCGCGCCTGATCCTCGAATCGTGGGGCGTCACGCCTACCGCGCTGCCCGCGGCACTGCAAGGATGACAGCATGAACGACTCCCCCGTGCTGCGCCTCCGCGGCGCGGCGTTCACCCACCCCGGCGGCACGGGAGTCAGCGGCCTCGACCTCGACATCGCGCCCGGCGAAGCCGTCGCCCTCATCGGGCCGAACGGCGCGGGCAAGTCGACCCTGCTGAAGGGCATCCTCGGTCTCGTGCCGCGCACGGCCGGCACGATCGAGTTCGGCGTCGGTGCGGCGAGCACTACCGAAACGCATGCCGTGAACGGCATGGTCGGATTCCTGCCGCAGTCGGCCGACCTCGACCCCGACTTCCCGATCAGCGTCGAGCAGGTCGTGATGCAGGGTCGTTATCGCGGTCTCGGGCTGTTCCGCTGGCCGGGCCGCGCCGACCGCGCCGCCGTCCGCGATGCCCTCGCCACCGTCGGCCTCGGCGCACTCGCCAAGCGCCCGTTCGGCGAACTCTCGGGCGGACAGCGGCAGCGCGGGCTCCTCGCCCGGGCTCTGGCCTCCGATCCCCGGCTGCTGCTGCTCGACGAGCCGTTCAACGGTCTCGACCAGCCGAATCGCGACGCGCTCGTCGAGACGCTCCGCGCACTGAAGGCCCGGGGTGTCGCGGTGCTCGTCTCGACGCACGACCTCGATCTCGCTCGACGCGTCTGCGACTCGGTGGTGCTCGTCAACGGCACCCAGCTCGCGAGCGGCCCGGTCGATGAGGTGCTCACCCTCGGCAACGTGCAGGAGTGCTTCGAGGGCGTCGAGGTCGAGATCGACGAGCACACCCTCGTCGTGCCCGGGCACGAGGGTCATTGAATGCCGATGACGACATATCTCGCATCTGGTCGTGCCGACCCGGGTCGACCTGGCGGTGACGGATGTCGCTGACCGACGCCCTCTTCGGTGCGTTCGCGATCCCCTTCATGGGCCGCGCCCTGGTCGTGATGCTGGTGCTCGCGGTCGTCGCCGGATTCGTCGGCGTGCTCGTGAACCTCAGGGGCCTCGAGTTCATCAGCGACGGCCTGACCCACGCCGTGTTCCCCGGGCTCGCGATCGGCCTCGCGATCGGCGGCAGCGCGGGGCTCCTGCCCGGAGCGGCGATCGCGGCACTCGCGGGCGCCCTCGCGCTGACCTGGCTCGATCGCGCCGGCATCACCTCCGACGCGGCGATCGCCATCGTGCTCACCGCGACATTCAGCGTCGGTGTCATCGTGGTCTCGCGCAGTGACGACTATGCCGGCGAGCTCGAGGCCCTGCTCTTCGGCCGCGTGCTGACGATCCCGCCCGCAGAGGTGCTGCCGCTCGTCGCCGTGAGCCTCGTGGCGCTCGTCATGGTGCTGCTGACGTTGAAGCAGCAGCTGTATCGCGCCTTCGACGCGAAGGGCAGCCGGGCCGCCGGCGACTCGGCGCTCGTGCTCGACCTCGTGCTCAACTCGGCGATCGCGCTCGTCATCGTCGCGGCGGCGAGCACGATCGGCACGCTGCTCGTGCTGGCACTGCTCATCGTGCCCGGCGCGGTGGCGCGGCTCGCGACGGCGCGGTTGTGGTGGCTGTTCCCCGCCGCGGCGCTCTTCGCGGCGGTGGCGGCGTGGCTCGGACTGGCACTCGGGTTCGCGGTCTCGGTGGGCGCGGGGGTCGACGTGCCGGCCGGCAGCACGATCGTCGCGGTCTTCGTGGTCGGGTACGGGTTCGTGCTTGCCGTGAGCTCGATGTTCGGTCGGCGCGGCCGGTCGATGCGGGCGGCGGGTCTCGATACGCGTCCTCCTTCGTCGGGCGCTACTCGACCGGCGGCGGCTGAGGTGCCGTCGCCCGGGTCGGCTCCGGCGGGCGCGGGCGCGGGGGAGGGACGCTGATGGGGTACTTCGAGCGGGCCCTCATCGCCGCGATCATCATCGGCGCCGGGGCCGGCCTCGTCGGCAGTCTCGTCGTGGTGCGCCGACGCACCTTCTTCGCGCAGGCGCTGACGCACGGCACCTACCCGGGCGCCGTCGCCGCTGCCGCTCTCGGTGTGAGCGTGCCGGCGGGTGCGGCCGCGGCATCCGTCGTGCTCGTGGCCGTGATGGCGGGAATCGCACGCGTGCGACGGCAGGGTGCGCAGGTCGCGGCCGGCATCGTGCTCACGGGCGGCTTCGCTGCCGGGGCACTGCTCCAAGCACTGATCCCGGGTCTCCCGGTTCGCGCCGAATCCCTGCTCATGGGCTCCATCCTCACCGTGAGCGACGGAGACATTCTGCTCGCGGCATGTGTCGGAGTCGTGGCGGTCGTGTGCATCTCGTTGTTCGGCAAGGAGATCGCGTTCTCGACCTTCGATCCCCACGGGTTCCGTGCTGCCGGGTACCGCGAGTGGCCCGTCGAACTGCTCGTGCTCGCCCTCACGGCCGCATCGGTCGTGAGCTCGCTCCCCGCCGTCGGCGCCATCCTCGCGATCGCCCTCATCGCCGCGCCCGCGGCGGCCGCCCGGCTCATGGTTCGCTCGTTCCGCGGCCTGCTGTTCGCGGCGCCCCTGATCGGTGCAGCGTCGGGCGTGCTGGGCGTCACCGCCTCGAGGCTGCTCGAGATCGCCGCCGGTCCGGCCATCGCCCTCTCGGCCACCGCCTTCTTCCTGCTCGCACTCGGCATCTCCAAGGTTCGGGCGCTACCGTTGAACCGAGTCGCCATACCGGTGGAGACCGCGGAGGACGCACGGATCGCATGAAGCGCAACACCTGGCAGCGTGAGGCTGTTCGCGAGGCCCTCGACGACACCGAGGGATTCATCAGCGCGCAGGCGCTGCACTCGACCCTGCACGCCAACGGTTCGCCGATCGGCCTCGCCACGGTGTACCGCGCACTCGGCGACCTCGCCTCGAACGGCGAGGCCGATTCGCTGCAGTCGCCCGAGGGTGAGGCGCTCTATCGTGCCTGCAGCACGACGGGTCATCACCATCACCTCATCTGCCGCAACTGCGGGCTGACCGTCGAGATCGCCGCCGACGAGGTCGAGGTATGGGCGAAAGCGGTCGCCGCAGAGCACGGGTTCACGGGCGCCGCGCACGTCGTCGACGTCTTCGGGCTCTGCGCGAGCTGCACGGCGCTGCAGGCCGCGGGGGAGTAGCGCCCCACCCACCCGTGCGCGAGCGCAGCGCAGCACCGCAGGTGCGGCAGCCTCGCCACCGTGCACGAGCGGCGCAGGCTCCCGCGGCATGCGCAGCCGAAATCCCTGATCAGATCTGTTTTTGCACCGCACGATTTGGGTTGTCCCGACCACGTCGATACGGTGGACGTGGTCCTGCAAGACCGAATCGCCCAGTCCGCGCTTCTGCATGCCGAAATCGGAATGCGGAAACGTATGGTTCGGCGGCGTGGCGTCCGGCCCCGATGGCCGGCTCCATGGAAGTCGTGTTTCGCCCCAGATCGCAGCAACTGATCGGGGCTTGAGTCCAGACCTCCGCATCGCCGTCAACCCGGCCGTGACCCACGAGTCAGCCCTGCCCGATTCTCGACCGCTCACGCCTGGCGTGCGCGGTGTTCGGCGTGCGCTCCGGGAGCCAGTCCATGTCCGAAACACCAGCACGCGAGGCCGCGACACCAGCACGCGAGGCCGCGACGCCGGCACGCGAGGCCGCGACAGCAGCGTCCGAGGCCGAGACCCCGGCGCTCTCGGTCCGCCGCCTCATCAAGTTCTTCGGGCGCAAGCCCCGCGAGGCACTCGAACGCCTTCGCACCGGCGCCGATCGCGCCGACCTCGCACCGCTCGGCACCGCCGCGGTGATCGACGCCGACTTCGATGTGCGCCGCGGCGAGATCTTCGTCGTCATGGGCCTCTCGGGATCGGGCAAGTCGACGCTCATCCGCACCCTGAACGGCCTGCTCGAACCGACCGACGGCACCGTCACGGTGATGGGGGAGACCATCACCGGGATGTCGCCGAAGCGGCTCCGCGAGGTGCGTCGTCGCCACGTCTCCATGGTCTTCCAGCACTTCGCGCTGCTGCCGCACCGCAGCGTGCTCGAGAACGCCGCCTACGGGCTCGAGATCCAGGGCGTGCCGGCCGCCGAGCGGCGTGCTCGCGCCGAGCGCATCCTCGACCGCGTCGGCCTCGGCGGCTGGGGTGACAAGATGCCCGCAGAGCTCTCGGGCGGCATGCAGCAGCGCGTGGGGCTCGCCCGTGCGCTCGCGTCGGACACCGACATCCTGCTGATGGACGAGGCCTTCTCGGCGCTCGACCCGCTGATCCGCAAGGAGATGCAGGAGCAACTCGTCGAGCTGCAGCAGGAGCTCGGCAAGACGATCGTCTTCATCACTCACGACCTGAACGAGGCGATGTTCCTCGGCGACCGTATCGCGGTCATGCGCGACGGTCGCATCGTGCAGCTCGGCACCGCCGAGGAGATCCTCACCGACCCGGCCGACGATTACGTCGCCCAGTTCGTGCAGGACGTCGACCGCTCGCGCGTGCTCACCGCCGGCAACGTCATGGAGGCGCCGCGCGCCGTCGTGACCGCCTCGGCAGGCCCGCGAGCTGCGCTGCGTTCGATGCGCGACCTGCAGACCTCGATGGTCTTCGTGGTCGGCAGCGGGCGGCGCCTGCTCGGCGTCGTGCACGACCGCGACGTGCTGCGCCTCGTGCAGCGCGGCGAGCGATCGCTCGAGCCGGCGATCAGCGACGACCACCCCGTCGTCGGCGCCGACGAGCACCTCTCCGAACTCTTCGAGAGCGCCGTCGAGAGCCAGCTGCCGCTCGCGGTCGTCGACGACCAGGGGCGCCTGCTCGGCGCCGTGCCGCGCGTCACCCTGCTTGCGGCACTCGGCAACGTCTCGTCGAACACGGGGGAGCACGCCGTCATCGAGATGCCCGCGACGATTCCGGTCGACGTCATCACCGCCACGCTGCACCGCACGGCGCGGGCCGACACGGCGATCGCCGATGCCGCCGACGCGACCGCCGTCGCGGCGGCTGCGGCTGAGGCCGCCGACATCCGTGCCGAAGCACTGATTCGAGAGGCGTCAGCGGTCGAAGCGGATGCGGCGGGGGAGAGGAGCCCGGCATGAACGACTTCCGACTCCCGCTCGGCGACTGGGCCGACGCCGTCATCCACTTCATCACCGACGTGTTCGGCGGCTTCTTCACGATCGTGCGGAGCATCTTCGCCGGCTTCTACGACCTCGTCGACTTCGCGCTGCAGGCTCCGCCGTTCTGGGTCGTCATCCTCGTGCTCGCCGCGATCGCCTGGCTCGCGAAGGGGTGGAAGCTCGCCGTCGGCACCGCCCTCGGCCTGCTCGTGATCGTCGGCGTCGACCAGTGGGACAACGCGATGTCGACGCTCGCGCTCGTGCTCGTCGCCTCGCTCATCGCCGTCGTGATCTCGGTGCCACTCGGCGTGCTGGCCGCGCGTTCCGACGTGGCGTCGAAGGTCATCCGGCCGATCCTCGACTTCATGCAGACGATGCCCGCGATGGTCTACCTGATCCCGGCGCTGATCCTGTTCCGCGTCGGCGTCGTGCCCGGCATCGTCGCGACGATCATCTTTGCGATGGCGCCCGGCGTGCGGCTCACCGAGCTCGGCATCCGCGGCGTCGACAAGGAGGTCGTCGAGGCCGGCCAGGCGTTCGGCTCGTCGCCGTGGCGCATCCTCCGCCAGATCCAGCTGCCGCTCGCGATGCCGAGCATCATGGCCGGCGTCAACCAGGTCATCATGCTCTCGCTCTCGATGGTCGTCATCGCCGGCATGGTCGGCGCGGGCGGGCTCGGCGGCGAGGTCGTGCAGTCGCTCACCCGCATCGACGTCGGGCTCGGCTTCGAGGCCGGCCTCTCGGTCGTGATCCTCGCGATCATCCTCGACCGGGTCACCGGCGCGCTCGGCACCAAGCGAGCGCCGCGTCGTCGAAACGGTCAGTCGCCGGCGACGGATGCCGCGGAGCCGCTCGGCCCCGAGGCGGAACGTCTGCCCGCGGCATCCGCCACCGCCTGACCGCGTCTCGCGAATCCCCACCCACCTCCTCACTCACCCTTCACCCCCTGCAGCAATTCAGGAGCGGAGGCGTGTCGCGGCCCGGATCGCCCCGATTCGGCCCGACACGCCGGCGCGAACCTGAATTGCTGCAGCGAGAAGACGAGGGCGCGCGACATCCGCTCGCCCACACGGCCGCGAACGGCGGCCATCCCCAACACCCGTGCCACAGCACACGGGAGGAAAGGAACACATGAAGAAGCGCACCCTCACCGGAGCCCTCGCACTCGGAGCCGTCTCGGCCCTCGCCCTCAGCGGCTGCGCCGCCGGCGCCGAGGCCGAGACCCTCGAGAACGGCGACCAGAAGGACGTCACGATCGCCGTGTTCAACGGCTGGGACGAAGGGGTCGCCGCGAGCGAGCTCTGGAAGGCCGTGCTCACCGAGCAGGGCTACGACGTGACGCTCGAGTACGCCGACCCGGCGCCCGTCTACACCGGTCTCACGACCGACGACTACGACGTGACCCTCGACACCTGGCTGCCGATCACGCACGCCGACTACATCGAGCAGTACGGCGACGACCTCGTCGACCTCGGCGCCTGGAACGAGGACGCGAAGCTCACCATCGCGGTGAACGAGGACGCCCCGATCGACTCGCTCGACGAGCTCGCCGCCAACGCCGACCTCTTCGGCAACCGGCTCGTCGGCATCGAGCCGGGCTCGGGCCTGAACCGCGTCACGACCGACGAGGTCATCCCGACCTACGGGCTCGAGAAGATGGAGTACCTCACGAGCTCGACTCCCGCCATGCTCGCCGAGCTCACCGCGGCCACCGACGCCGGCGAGAACATCGCCGTCACCCTGTGGCGCCCGCACTGGGCGTACGACGCGTTCCCCCTGAAGGACCTCGAGGACCCCGAGGGCACGCTCGGCGACGCCGAGGGAATCCACTCCTTCGGTGGCAAGAGCTTCGAGGAGAACTACCCGACCCTTGCCGGCTGGCTGAAGGGCTTCACGATGGACTCCGAGCTGCTCTTCTCGCTCGAGAACGCCATGTTCAACGGCGACGCCGACTCCGACGACTACGCCCCGGTGGTCGAGCAGTGGATCGCCGACAACCGCGACTACGTCGAGACCCTCACCGACTGAGTCCGCCGGTTCCGAACGAGCGGATGCCGCGGGCGCAGTGCTGCCCGCGGCATCCGCTCGTTCGCCCTCAGTGCGTGAACGTCGAGACCTGACCCTCGACGGGCATGGGAGCCTCGAGCGCGTCGAGGTACGCGACGGCCTCCTGGATGTCGCGCACGAGCGACTCGGCGAGGTTGCGGCTGAGGCCGTTGCGCACGACGATGCGCTGCACGACGAGGTCGGAGATGTCGTCGGGCATGGGATAGGCGGGGATGAGCCAGCCCTTCAGGCGCAGGCGCTCGGACAGGTGGTAGAGGTTCCACTTGTCGGTGTGGCCCTTCTTCAACTGCCACGCGAACACCGGGATGTCGGTGCCGTCGTTCCACAGCTCGAACGCGTCGATCTGCGCGATCTCGCCCGAGAGGTAGACCGCGACGTCCTGCGACGTCTGCTGCACCTTGCGATAGCCCTCCCATCCGAGCCGCAGGAACAGGTAGTACTGCAGCAGCACCTGCGCGCCGGGCCGCGAGAAGTTGAGCGCGAACGACGGCATGTGGCCGCCGAGGTAGGTGACGTCGAAGACGAGCTCCTCAGGCAGGTCCTCGACCGTGCGCCACACGACCCAGCCGAGCCCCGGGTACACGAGCCCGTACTTGTGAGCCGACGTGCTGATCGAGACGACACGGTCGACGCGGAAGTCCCACTCGAGCTCGGGCTGGAGGAAGGGCGCGATCATGCCACCGGATGCCCCGTCGACATGGATCTTCACGTCGAGCCCGGTCTTCGCTTGGATGTCGTCGAGCGCCTTCGAGATCTTCGCGATCGGCTCGTACATGCCGGTGTAGGTCACGCCCATGATTCCGACGACGCCGATCGTGTTCTCGTCGACGTACTTCTCGAGGTCGTGGCCGTCGAGCACCTTGTGCTCGTCGCTGATCGGCACGTATCGGGCCTCGACGTCGAAGTAGTTGCAGAACTTCTCCCAGCACACCTGCACGGCGCTCGAGAGGATGAGGTTCGGCTTCTCGGTCGACTTGCCCGCTGCGCGGCGCGCGAGCTGCCAGCGCCGCTTCAACGCGAGGCCGCCCAGCATGCACGCCTCCGACGAGCCGATCGTGGAGGTGCCGATGGCGCCTTCGGCGCTCGGCGCGTTCCAGAGGCTCGCGATCATCTTCCAGCAGCGCGTCTCGATCGCGGCCGTCTGCGGATACTCGTCTTTGTCGACCATGTTCTTGTCGGCCGATTCGGCGTAGAGCTTCGTCGCGTACGGATCCATCCAGGTGCCGACGAAGGTCGCGAGGTTCAAGCGCGCATTGCCGTCGAGCATCGACTCGTCGTGCACCACCTGGTAGGCGGTCTCGGGCAGGGCTTCGCCGTCGGGCAGCCGATTCAGCGGGAAGTCGGTCGCTTCGCCGGCTCGCGCGAAGATCGGATTCAGCTGCGTGCTGTCGCCGCCGTCGCGCGAATGGGATCGCGTCGTTCGTTCGGTCATCGGTTCCCCCCGAGTGCTGCATCACGTGCACGAATATGAGCGCTCCGGAAACGGTGAAGAACGGGTGTCGACCCCCGAAGACGGCCCAATGCCCGAGTGTGCTCGCATGGCGGTGGACCGTCAATAGTGCACATCGTGTGAAACCGGGGTCGCGAGAGTTGACGGGCACGCTGGTGGGCTGCAGGCTCCAACCATGAGCGTGCAGACCAACACCCGTGGTGACCGGCGTCACCTGCGGTTGCGCCGGGAGGCGTGGGGCTTCTCCGTCGGCTCACTGTTCTTCCTGGCCGGCGCGATCCCGTTCTACGCGGACTGGGCGGGCCCCGTCGGGGTCGGCGTCACGTTCTTCGTCGGTTCGATCTTCTTCACGCTCGCCGCGTTCATCCAGTTGAGTCTCAGTGGCCGGCACGTGCCGAGGCGGGGCACGAACCGGGCCGACCGCTGGGACTGGTGGGCGGCCGCCATCCAGTTCGCCGGCACCCTGCTCTTCAACGTCAGCACGGCCGCCGCGCTCGCCGCGGCGATCGCCGACCCCGACCGACTCGGGGCGGGATGGCGACCCGACGCCTGGGGGTCGGCGGCATTCCTCATCTCGAGCGTGTTCGCCGTCGTTGCGACGAAGGACCGAGGACTGCTGTGGGACCGGCACGCCCGATCGTGGCACGGCACCTGGCTGAACCTGCTCGGTTCGATCGCTTTCGGGGTCTCGGCCATCGGCGCGTACGTCGTGCCACAGACCGACTCGCTCCTGAGCGCGTTCTGGGCGAACTTCGGCACCTTCCTCGGCGCGCTGTGCTTCCTCGCCGCCGCGCTCCTGTCGCGGCGCGCGATCGACGAGGAACCCCCGAGCGCCGAGTGACGGATGCCGCGGCATCCGTCACCCGTCGTCGTCAGTCGGGACAGGTGCGGAAGTACTCGCGCAAGAGCTTCGCCGGCGCCTTGACCGCCCACGCCTCGGCCATGACCTCTTCGAGCCGGCGTCGGGAGATGCGGTCGAGGCGCACGAGCACGGCGGGGTAGCCGTCGAAGTGCCGCGTGGTGAAGAACGTAGACCGGTCGTCGGCGATGAGCGCGAACTTGACCGCCTCGTCTTCGGTCGCGGTGCTCAGCACAGGGCCGGTCTGCGCGGCGATGCCGAGCGAGTCGAGGTCGGCGCGGCGCAGGGGTCGCTCCCACGCGAAGGTCTTGGTGCGCACCTTCCACTGCAGTGTGCCCCGCGGCACGTGCTCGCTCGTCTCCGGCAGCGCGAGCGCGATCTCACGCACGTCGTCCCACGTGGCCATGGGCGAAGGCTACGTGCCCGGATGTCGCAGCGCATCGATCTCGGGACGGCTGGGATGCCGGCTGTGGTGTCGGCCGGGATGTGCGGTGCGGCGTGCTGCCGCGGCAGCCGCTCGGTGCGGCTGGCTGGTTCGGCGGGCCGGCCCCCATCTGGTAAGCTGGCTCGTTGGCTGGGCACTTCCACTGCCCATGCCGCGACACTCCCCATCGAAACCAGCGAGAGATCGCCGGCTTCAGCGTGGGGAAGGTCAGCAGACAAGAGACCTTGGGAGGGGCATCCGCCCCTCGGTATTGGAGGAAACCAATGGCAGCAGTGTGCCAGGTGACTGGAGCCGTTCCCGGCTTCGGGCACAACATCTCGCACTCGCACCGCCGGACGAAGCGCCGCTTCGACCCGAACGTGCAGAAGAAGACCTATTTCGTGCCGTCGCTTCGTCGCAGCATCACCATCAACGTGTCCGCCAAGGGCATCAAGGTGATCGACGCTCGCGGCATTGAGGCAGTGGTCAAGGACATGAAGGCACGTGGGGTGAAGCTCTAATGGCGAAAGCACAAGACATCCGCCCGATCATCAAGCTTCGGTCGACCGCCGGCACCGGGTACACGTACGTGACCCGCAAGAACCGCCGCAACAACCCCGACCGCCTCGTGCTCAAGAAGTACGACCCTGTAGTGCGCAAGCACGTCGACTTCCGAGAGGAGCGCTAAGACATGGCGAAGAAGAGCAAGATCGCACGCAACGACCAGCGCAAGGTCATCGTCGAGCGGTACGCCGCGAAGCGACTCGAGCTGAAGAAGGCGCTCGTCGACCCGAACGGCACCGACGAGAGCCGCGAGGCCGCTCGCGTGGGCCTGCAGAAGCTGCCCCGCAACGCGTCGCCGGTTCGCCTGCGTTCGCGTGACGCCATCGACGGCCGCCCCCGCGGTGTCCTCACGAAGTTCGGCGTCTCGCGCGTCCGCTTCCGTGACATGGCGCACCGTGGCGAGCTGCCCGGCATCACCAAGTCGAGCTGGTAGGCACGTAGCTTCACGCTTCACCGAAAGGGGCGTCCGGGTTCTCCCGGGCGTCCCTTTTCGCATGTCCGCAGCATCCGATGAGGCCGAATTCGCTCCCAGCGGACGCGACACGCCGAGGCGAAGGTGCCCGAAAGCGCCGGAAATCCGCGGGATTCCGCGGAACTCTGTTACATTCGAGGCGGCCTGATCGGCCACGGGGGCGGTTGAACGATCGTTCCCGAGAACTCACAATGCTGTACCGAACAGCGAACGTCCGAGGAGGACATTCAATGGCTGACAAGTCGCTCAACAAGACCGAGCTCGTCGCGAAGGTCGCAGCGTCGACCGGACAGAGCCAGGCTACCGTCGACGCCGTTCTCGGCGGCCTCTTCGAGGCGCTCGCCGAGTCCGTCGGCTCGGGCACGAAGGTCTCCATCCCGGGCTGGCTCGCCGTCGAGCGCACGCACCGTGCTGCTCGCACCGGCCGCAACCCGCAGACCGGCGCCGAGATCCAGATCCCGGCCGGTTACTCGGTCAAGGTCTCGGCCGGCTCGAAGCTCAAGGCTGCTGCGAAGTAACTGCGACTTCCCGAAGGGGCGTACGGCGTGAGCCGTGCGCCCCTTCGCCCGTTCCCTGTGCATCCTGAGTCCGCTCTGGGCGGACCCACGGGCTCTGCCGTCTAGGCTGGTTCGGTGCCCCGCTCCGTGCGAGTGCTCGGCCCCGCCGCACTCATCGCCGTCGCCCTCGTCGCGACGTTCGCCGGCCTCGCCTACGGCGGGGGAGCGGCCGAGCAGCTGATCCAGGACCCGGGCCCCATCGCCCGGTACGGCGTGCCGGTCGCGAAGCTCTTCGTGAACCTCGGCTCGGCCGGCATGATCGGCGCGCTCGTGCTCGCGGTCTGGGCGCTCAGCCCGAAGCGGCGAGAGTTCGACCTGGCACTCGACGTGGCTGCCGCATCCGCTGCCGTGCTGACGGTCGCGAGCGGCGCGACCGGCCTCTTCACCTTCCTGCTCGTCACGGGCGTGCCGTTCGACCTGAGCGACGCGTTCGGGCAGAAGCTCGGCCAGTTCGTGACGACCATCCCGCTCGGGCAGGCGTGGCTCACGACGATGCTCGTCGCGGCCGCCGTCACGGTGCTGTGCTTCGCGGTGCGCAACCACACCGCACTCGTCTTCGTCACGGTGCTCGCGGTCGCCTCGCTCGTTCCGCTCGCCCAGCAGGGCCACGCCGCGGGAGCCGCCGGTCACGCCGCAGCCGTCACGGGGCTCGGCCTGCACCTCGCCTTCGCCTCGGTCTGGCTCGGAGGCCTGCTCACGATCGTGCTGCTGAAGGGCGAGCTCGGCGAGAAGCGGCTGCCGGTCGTGCTCGCACGCTACTCGACCGTCGCGCTCATCAGTTTCATCGTCGTGGCGCTCTCTGGCTATGCGAGCGCCGCGCTCCGCATCGGCGACTGGGATCAGCTCTTCACCCCCTACGGCATGCTCGTGGTCGTCAAGATGATCGCCCTCATCGCGCTCGGCCTGTTCGGCGCCGCGCAGCGCCGGTTCCTGATCGGGCGGATGTCGCGGGCCGACGGATCCCGCAACGGCGCGTTCTGGTGGCTCGTCGTCGCCGAGCTCGCGTTCATGGGGCTCGCCTCGGGCGCGGCCGCGGCGCTCGCCCGCACGGCCACACCGGTCTCCGAAGAGGAGGCGGGCTCGCTCGCCCGCACGCCCGCCGAGATCCTCACCGGCGAGCCACTGCCGCCGTGGCCCGAGTGGACGCGGTTCTTCACCGAGTGGAACCCCGACCTGATCTGGCTGCTCGCGTGCGGCTTCGGCATCTTCTTCTACATCGCGGGCGTGCGGCGGCTTCGCAAGCGCGGCGATCGCTGGCCGGTCTATCGCACGGTGCTCTGGGTCTCGGGCCTGCTACTGCTCGTCTACATCACCAACGGCGGCGTGAACGTCTACGAGCAGTACCTCTTCTCGGCGCACATGCTCGCGCACATGGTGCTCACGATGGCCGTGCCCGTGCTGCTCGTGCCCGGTGCTCCGGTCACGCTCGCGGCCCGCGCCATCCGTGCCCGCAAAGACGGCAGCCGCGGCGGCCGCGAGTGGATCCTGCTCGCCGTGCACTCGAAGTTCGCCGGCTTCATCGCGAATCCGATCGTCGCCGCCCTGCTCTTCGTCGGCTCGCTCTGGGTCTTCTACTACTCGCCGCTCTTCCGCTGGACGATGCTCGACCACATCGGGCATGAGTGGATGATCGTGCACTTCCTCATCACGGGCTACCTGTTCGTGCAGTCCCTCATCGGCATCGACCCGGTGCCGTACCGACTGCCGTACCCGTTCCG
Source organism: Agromyces sp. CCNWLW203 (assembly GCF_036576125.1). Lineage (NCBI taxonomy): Bacteria > Bacillati > Actinomycetota > Actinomycetes > Micrococcales > Microbacteriaceae > Agromyces > Agromyces sp. CCNWLW203. The sequence goes on from NZ_JAZHYX010000001.1 coordinate 1,156,092, forward strand.
GCTGCTGCTGCTGCTCGGCACCATGGCCTTCCACGCCTTCTTCGGCCTCGCGATCATGTCGAGCACGGGCCTGCTGCTCGCCGACTGGTACGGCGCGATGGGCTGGGGCACCGACGCGCTCGAAGACCAGCAGCTCGGCGGCGGCATCGCGTGGTCGATCGGCGAGATCCCGACGGTGGCGCTCGCGATCACCGTGGCCGTGCAATGGGCGCGCAGCGACGAGAAGGAGTCGAAGCGCCGCGACCGCCATGCCGACCGCACGGGCGACGCCGAGCTCGAGGCGTACAACGCGCAGCTCGCCGCGATCGCCGAGCACGACCGGCCGCAGTAGCCCTCTGTGGGTCGAGCTTGTCGAGACCGGTTTCGACAGGCTCAACCCGCAGTAACCGCGGCTACTTCAGCTGGATCGAGATGGACTCGTCGGGCTTGATCGTCGCTCCGAGGGCGACCGTGAAGGGCCGGTCCTCCTCGAGCGTGTAGCGGTGGCCGTCGAAGAGCGACTGCACCTCGACCGTGATGTGGGCGACGCCCTCGGTGGGCGGCATGTCGAACGAGGTCTCTCCCGGCGTCAGCGTGACCTGCGGCGACGTGACGATGCTCCACTGCGGGTCGCCGGTGACGCGGTCGTCGATCTCGATGCCGAACGGGCACTCGGCCGGTTGGAGCACGGGCTGCGCGGCGCACGCGGCGAGGAACTCGTCGAGCGTGACCTGCACGCGGTCGACGAACGCGGCCGTCGGCTGCGCGTCGACGGTGACCGCCGTGCGGCCAGCGGCATCGGCCTGCACCGCGACGGGTACCGCCTCGAGCAGTTGCGAACTGTACGAGACCTCGTAGACGGCGGGCGCGATCGCGATGTACGGCGTCACCTGGGTGAAGGCGGCGAGTTCGTCGCCCGACTTCAGGGCGCGCGTGTCGAGGGTGAGGGAGCCGACCGTGAAGGTGGGGTTGTGCGCGGCGGTGACGTCGATCACGGCGAGCGGGCTGATCGCGAACTCCCAGCGGTTCAGCACCCCGTAGAGCGGCTCGATGGGGCGCACGTCGAAGGAGGACTGCACGATCGCGTCGGCGAGCCGGTAGCTCGCGGTGACGGTGTGGGTGCCGTCGGCCCGGGCGACGTCGCTCATGATGCGCACGTCTTCGGGGCCCGACTCGATGACGCCGGTGCGCAGCATCGCGGTCGAGATGTTCGCGGGCAGGCCGAGGGCCGCGAGCTCGGCTTCGTCGAGCGCGACACCGGGGGTCGTGGATGCCTCGGCGATGTCGTCGTTCGCGATGGCCGTGAGGTAGCGCTCGATGAAGCTCGACGAGCCGTAGATCGTCTGGTTCAGCGCGCCGAGCGCGGCGGCGAAGGCGCCGACGAGGAGCACCGCGAGCCCCAGCCACCCGGCGACGGACAACGGCGAGACTCGACTGCTGCGCACTCCGGACGTCCCCACCGCACCAGTGTATGCGGCACCCGGTGGGGAAGCTGAGGCCTGAGCTCTGCACAGCAGCGCCCAGCGCGGCTCGTGCGCCGTGCGGGCCGGTTACAGTGGGATCGCCGCCACCTCAGCCTGCGGCATCCGCTCGCCGCACCCACTCGCCGAATCGAAAGCCCTCCAATGCAGAACGTCACCCTCAGCCGTGAACAGGCCGCGGTGTTCCAGGCCATCGAGGGCACGCGCGAGCACGTGTTCGTCACGGGTCGCGCCGGCACCGGCAAGTCGACCCTGCTGAACCACCTGAACTGGAACACGCAGAAGCAGATCGTGATCTGCGCGCCGACGGGCGTCGCCGCATTGAACGTCGGCGGGCAGACCATCCACTCGCTGTTCCGGCTGCCGATCGGGGTCATCGCCGATCACGACATCGAGCAGAACGACACGGTTCGCAAGATCCTGAACGCGATGGACACCCTCGTCATCGACGAGGTCTCGATGGTCAACGCCGACCTGCTCGACGCGATGGACCGGTCGCTCCGCCAGGCCAGGCAGCGCCCCTTCGAGCCGTTCGGCGGTGCGCAGGTCGTGCTCTTCGGCGACCCGTACCAGCTCGCTCCCGTGCCCGGCGATGCCGACGAGCGGGCGTACTTCGCCGACACCTACGACTCGATGTGGTTCTTCGACGCGAAGGTGTGGCGCGAGACCGACCTGCGCATCTTCGAGCTCGGCGAGATCCACCGCCAGCACGACGACGAGTTCAAGCACATGCTGAACGCGGTGCGGCACGGCATGGTGACGGCCGAGATCGCGGGGGTGCTCAACAGCGTCGGCGCTCGGCGGCCGCTGCCCGAGCAGGGCGCGATCACGCTCGCGACCCGCAACGACACCGTCAACCGCATCAATCGCACGCAGTTGCACCGGCTGCCTGGGCAGTCGCAGGGCAACGAGGCCGAGGTGAACGGCGACTTCGGCGGCCGGGCGTTCCCCGCCGACGAGAACCTCGAGCTGAAGCTCGGCGCGCAGGTCATGTTCCTCAGGAACGACACCGCGATCGGTCCCGAGGGGCAGCGCTGGGTGAACGGCACGATCGGCACGGTCACCTCGCTCGACCGCGTCGTGCGCGTCGACGTCGGCGGCGAGGAGCACGACGTCGAGCAGGTCACGTGGGAGAAGTACAAGTACACGTGGGACCCGGTGCGCAAGAAGCTCGAGAAGCAGATCGTCGCCGAGTTCACCCAGTTCCCGCTGAAACTGGCATGGGCGGTTACCATCCACAAGTCGCAGGGCGCGAGCTACGACACGGCGATCGTCGACCTCGGCCAGCGCGTCTTCAGCCCCGGGCAGACCTACGTCGCACTCAGCCGCCTCACCTCGCTCGACGGCCTCTACCTCGAGCGACCGCTTCGGCCGAGCGACATCATCGTCGACCGCAACGTCGAGCGCTTCATGTCGGGGGCCGATCGCGAGATCACGGCGCCGCAGGCCTGAGTCGCCGGCGCCCGTCATGGCCGCGCCGTTGCATTTCGGCGCCGTGGCCCGCCGGTCGGCGGGCCTCACCGCCCGGTCAACCGGCTTCGCCGCCTGACCGGGTTACACTTTGACCGGACACACGGCTGAGGGGAGCTCGGTGGCTGGCCAGATCAAGGTCGCACGGAGGATGGGGACTCTCGCGGTCCTGCTCGTCGGCGCGCTCGGACTGTCGGGATGCATCAGTGGTTCGGTCGACCCGTTGGCGCAGCTCCAGCCGGTCGATGCGACGTTCGACGACGAGCTCTCGGGCCAGCTGCAGGCGGTGCTCGACGAGGCTGTGCGGCTCAGCGGCTCGAGCGGCGGCATCGCCGGCGCCTGGTCGCCGTGGGCGGGGGAGTGGACGGGAGCCACGGGCACCGTCGACTTCAGCGAGAACGCCGAACCGGTCACCACCGACACCGAGTTCCACCTCGCGACCCTGACGAGCGAGGTGACCTGCACGGTGCTGCTGCAACTCGTCGAGGAGGGCCGGGTCTCGCTCGACGACGAGGCCGCCGAATACGTCGACTGGGTGCCCGGCATCGAGGGCATCACGCTCGGCCAGCTGTGCGCCCACACCTCGGGCATCGCCGACTACTACCCGGGCCTGAAGAGCCACTTCGTCGCCAACCCCGAGCGCATCTGGCCGCCCAACGAGCTCGTCTCGAGCGGACTGGCACTGCCGCGCACCGGCGCGCCCGGTGAACAGTGGGCGCACTCGCGCACGGGCGTGCTGCTGCTGTCGATGGCCCTCGAGCGCAGCACCGGTCGCGCCTGGAACGACCTCGCCGAACAGTACGTCTTCGGCCCCCTCGGCCTCGACGAGACGTCGCTGCCGTCACCGAACGACACCGAGCTCGACGGCGGCCTCGGGGCCTACTCGGCCGCCCTCGCCGCGAACGGCACGGCCGACTGCGCCGTCATCCGCGACGACACGGAGCAGTCGAGCTCGATGGGCGGCGCCGCGGCGGGCGCGGTCTCGAGCCTTGAAGACGCGCACCGCCTCAGTGCCGCCTTCGCGACCGGCGCCCTCCTCGAAGAGGGAACGGCGCGCAAGCAGTGGGCGCCGATCCCGCTCGGCGGCGACGCTCCCGCGTGGCAGAGCTGGGGTCTCGGCGGCGCGGAGTACGGGCCGATGCGCGGCCTCGCCGGAGAGTCGACCGGAGCCCTGACGGCGGCGTTCACCGACCCCGACAGCGGCCTGACCGTCGTGATCGCCCTCAACAACTCGACCTCGGGTGGCGACTTCGCGCGTGAGGCCGCCTTCGCCCTCGCCTCGCTCGCGTCGAAGGCCGCGCCCGCCCCCGAGCACGAGCAGCCGGTCGTCGAGCTGCCGTGGTCGTTCGAGCAGGCGACGACGAGGATGCAGGAGCTCGCGGTCTGCCCGAAACCGGATCCCGCCGCCGAGCCGGCACCGGAGACGGCACCCGCCGGCTGAGACGGCCCGACCGATCGAAGGCGGCGGCCATTCGCCAGGTGAGGATTCGTCACAACGGCGCTAGGCTGACAGCATGTGCCGCTGGCTTGCCTATGCGGGAGAACCGCTCCAACCCTCGCTCGTGATCCTCGACGCGCAGCATTCGCTCGTCGCCCAGTCGCTCGACTCGCCGCTCGGCGCCGAGACGGTCAACGGCGACGGATTCGGATTCGGCTGGTACCCGGTCGGCTCGACCGAGGGCAGCCTGCCGTCGATCTTCCACAGCGTCGAACCGGCGTGGAACGACGAGAACCTGCGCGAGATCACCGAAGCGATCGAGAGCCCATTGTTCTTCAGTCACGTGCGCGCTGCCGCGGGCCCGCCGATCCAGCACACCAACTGCCACCCGTTCCGCTACCTCAATTGGCTCTTCATGCACAACGGAGTGATCCACGGCTTCCGCGAGATGAAGCGCGACCTCACCTTCGCCGTCGACCCTGCGCTCTACCCGTACATCAGGGGCACGACGGATTCCGAGGTGCTCTTCCACCTCGCCCTCACCTTCGGGCTCCAGGACGATCCGGTCGCGGGCATGACGAGGGCCGTGCAGTTCGTCGAGGAGATCGGCCGCAAGCACGACGTCGAACACCCGATGCAGGGCACCATCGCGATCGCCGACGGCGCCACGATCTGGGCCTTCCGGTACTCCACCGAGGGCAGGTCGCGCACGCTCTTCCACTCCGTCGACATTCCGACGCTGCATGAGATGTATCCGGATGTCCCGCGTCTGAAACTCTTCGGCAAGCGGGCGCGCGTCGTGGTCTCCGAACCGCTCAACGACCTGCCGGGGGCCTTCATCGAGGTACCGGAATCGTCGGTCGCGATCCTCGGGGAGGACGGCTACCGGTACGAACCGTTCATGGCGAGTGCCGTGCCGGCCTGACGTCGGGGGGCCGCCGACCTCAGCCGGGCGCCGTTCCTTGCCAACTTAGTTTAGGTCGTGGTCAAATGAACCGGAACGTCGACGAGGACGCTCCGGACTGGAGAGACCATGGTCGACGACACCCGTACTGCAGCGTTCAATCGGCGGCAGTTCCTGATGGTGGGTGGTGCGGCGGTCGGCTTGGCGGCGGTCGCTGGGGACCCGCTTCGGGCGACGAGTGCCCACGCCGCGGAGGCCGCCGGCAGTCGGCGGCCGAACGTGGTGGTGGTGCTCGCCGACGACTTGGGCTGGGGTGAGATCGGGTCATTCGGGCAGACGAAGATCAGCACGCCGAACCTCGACCGACTGGCACGCGAGGGCGTGCGATACACCGACTTCCACGCCGGCGGACCAGTCTGCGCCCCGTCGAGGTGCTCGATGCTGACCGGCATGCATTCCGGCCATGCCACGGTGCGCAACAACCCCGAGCCGGGCAACGGCGACGAACCGCTTCGCGCCGACGAAGTCACGTTCGCCCTGCTGCTCCAGACGATGGGCTATCGCACCGCCCTGATGGGCAAGTGGGGGTTCTCACCCGATGACCCGGGGCACCACAGTAGCCCGAACTCGCAGGGGTTCGACGAGTTCTTCGGCTACCTCACGCACATCCACGCGCACGACTACTACCCCTCGTACCTGTGGCACAACACCGACCGCATCGAGTTCCCCGAGAATGCGGGGAGCGCGATGGCGGCCTACGCGCCCGACCTCTTCGCCGATCGCGCCCTCCGGTTCATCGACCAGCACCACGCAGACCCCTTCCTGTTGATGCTCTCGACGAACGTGCCGCACTCTCCCCAGCAGGTGCCCGACCTCGGGCAGTACGCGACCATGGACTGGAGCGACGGGGATCGAGCGCACGCCGCACAGATCACGAGGATGGACGGCGACATCGGACGAATCGTCGCGAAGCTCGAGGAACGCGGCATCGCCGACGACACCGTGTTCCTGTTCATGAGCGACAACGGGCCCCACGAAGAGGGTGCTCCCTCGCACGACCCCGACTTCTTCGACGCGAGCGGTCCGTTCACGGGCTACAAGCGCAACCTGCTCGAAGGCGGCATCCGGGTGCCCGCCATCGTCTGGGCACCTGGCCTGACCGGCCAGGAGCCCGGCGGGCCGGCGGGCACCGTCGAGGAGACCCCATGGGCCATGTGGGACGTGCTGCCGACCCTCGCCGACCTCGCCGGAGCGCCGATGCCGCCGTTCGTCGACGGCCGGTCGATGCGCTCGACGTTCGACGCCGCGTCCGCGGAGTCGGTGGCGGCGGATCGGCCGCTCTACTGGTGGCGCCTCGAGCCCTACACGACGCCGCGGGCGCAGGCCGTCGAGGGCGGGCGCGTGCGCAACGCGGCCGAAGCGCTCCGGCAGGGCGACTGGAAGGCGCTTCGATACGCCCCGGCCCGCGACCGGAGCGTGCCGGATTCCGACTGGAGCGTCGAGCTCTACCACCTCGCGAGCGACCCGGGTGAGACCACGAACGTCGCCGCGCTGCATCCCGAGGTCGCGGCATCGCTAGTGGCCCTCATGAAGCAGGCATGGATCGAACCGCCGATGGACCGCCCGGCCTGGCGGCCCGACGGCCTGACGATCGATGCACCGGAGTTCATCACGGCCGGCATCCCGACCGTGGTGCCCGTGACCATGGCGAACCAGTTCGACACGACCATCACGAACGTGACGGTGGAGCTCCTCGTTCCCGATGGCTGGTCGGTCGCCGGCCGGCGACGGCTGCCGTTCCTGCGCGCCGGGCGCCTCTGCGTGACCTCGTTCGACGTGGTCGCGGGGCTCGCCGTCACTGAAGAGCAGCAGGTGGTGGCACTGGTGCGATTCGTCCGCGACGGTGAGGCGAGGGAGGCGACGCTCGCTGCGCCGGTGCAGTCGACTCCGGCACCCCCGCAGTCGACCTCCTTCGTGAGCGATCTCGCTTGGCTCTCGTCGGCGAACGCCTGGGGCCCGGTCGAGCGGGACATGAGCAACGGCAGGAACGGCGCCGGCGACGGCCCCGCCATCTCGATCGGCGGGCAGGAGTGGGCGAAGGGCCTCGGCGTGCACGCGCCCTCTGAGGTCGTCGTCTACGTCGGCGGCGCCTGCAGCCGTTTCACCTCCGTGGTGGGCATCGACGACTTCTCGGCACGTCAGAGCAGCACTGGCAGTGTCGTCTTCCAGGTCTGGGGCGACGGCTCGAAGCTGTACGACAGCGGGCTCGTGACGGCGGCGCTCGGTGCGCGGTCGATCGACCTGCCGATCACGGGCGTCGACGTGCTTCGACTCGTCGTGACGGATTCGGGCAACGGGAACACTCACGACCACGCGTCGTGGGCGGACGCGATCGTGCACGTCGGCTGACGCCCGTGAGGGGATCTTCCCCTCGCGGCCGATCGGTGCAAGCATCTGAATCGGGCCGGCACGCGATCGCCGCAGGTCGCGCGTCCCCGACGGGACGGAATCGGGGTCAAGATGAAGAAGTGGTCCGTCGTCGCGATCCTCGGGGCCGCGCAGTTCGTGATGGTGCTCGACGGCACGGTCATGAACGTGTCGATCTCGACCGTCGTCGTCGACCTCGACACCACGGTCACCGCGATGCAGGCGGCGATCACGTTCTACACGCTCACGATGGCGGCGCTCATGCTGCTCGGCGCGAAGCTCGGCGACGTGTGGGGGCGGCGCCGCGCGTTCGTCATCGGCTCGTGCATCTACGCGCTCGGCTCGCTCATGACCGCGCTCAGCCCGAACATCCAAGTGCTCTTCCTCGGCTGGTCGATCATCGAGGGCGTCGGCGCCGTGCTCGTGATCCCCGCGGTCGCGGCCCTCATCGCCGACAACTACGGGGGCACCGACCGCATCACGGCGTTCGCGGTCATCGGTGCGGTCTCGGGCGCCGCGGTCGCGGCGGGACCGCTCATCGGCGGGTTCCTCACGACGTACGCCAGCTGGCGCTACGTGTTCGTCGGCGAAGTCGTCATCATGATCGTCGTCGTGCTGTTCACACGCGTGATCGCCGACCGCACGGCGCGGCAGGCCGTGCACATCGACGTCTGGAGCGTGCTGCTCTCGGCCACGGGGCTCGTGTTCGTCGTGCTCGGCATGCTGCAGAGCAAGGTCTGGGGCTGGATCACGCCGCTGCACTCGCCCGAGATCGGCGGGGTCGAGATCGCCCCTCTCGGCATCTCGCTCTGCGCGTGGTTGATCGTCGCCGGCGCAGGGCTCCTGGCGCTGTTCGTGCGGCGTCAGCGTCGGCTCTCGGCGACCGGCCGCCAGCCCCTCGTCGATGTCGCACTGTTCGGCATCATCCGGCTCCGCAGCGGGCTCGCGGTGCTCGGCGCGCAGTACGCGATCACGGCCGGCCTCTTCTTCATGGTGCCCGTCTACCTGCAGATGACGCTCGGGCTCGATGCGCTCGAGACCGGTCTCAAGATCTTCCCGCTGTCGATCTCGCTCATCCTCTTCTCGATCGTGGGCACGCGCCTCTCGCGGCTCTGGTCGCCGCGGCGCATCGTGCGCGTCGGCCAGATCGCGCTCGTGCTGAGCTCGATCCTGCTGCTCGCCGCGGTCGACCTCGAACTGGCCAGCCTCGCCTTCGGGTTCGGCATGTTCGTCGCGGGCGCCGCCCTCGGCCTCCTCGCCTCGCAGCTCGGCAACGTCAACATGTCGAGCGTCTCCGAGTCGCAGACGAGCGAGGTCGGGGGTCTCCAGGGCGTCTTCCAGAATCTCGGCTCCTCGCTCGGCACCGCGCTCATCGGTTCGGTGCTGATCGGCGCGCTCGCCTCGAGCTTCGCCGTCGGCGTCTCGTCGAGCGAGCTCTCGGCCGAGACGAAGGCGCTCGTCAGCGAGCAGACCGAGGCAGGCGTCGCGATCCTTCCGGCTGCCGATGTCGCCGAGATCGCGCAGGAGGCAGGCCTCGACGAGACCGAGAGCGCCGAACTCACGCGCATCTACACCGACTCGCAGATCTCCTCGTTGCATACCGCATTCTTCGCGCTCATCGTGATCGCCTTCTTCGCCCTCTTCTTCTCGCGCGGCATCCCGACCGAGGTCATGGGCCGAAAGCCCGAGCGAGCGGATGCCCCGCCGGTGACGTGAGCCGGTCGGGGTCGACGAAGGCGACGAGGAAACGGGGGAGTCGCATGAACATGCAGCACGAGGCATCCGATGCCGGTGAATCGCGCGGCCGGGCCTTCGCACCGCCCGATCCGCCGCCCGACCCGACCGACTTCGTCGCGAGGGCCGAGTGGGGGCGCGCCGCCCGCCGCCGGTCGCCCCGCGCGGGTCACGCCGCCTGGGCACCCGCCGCAGACCGACCCGACCCGGTCGCCCTGCTCGAGGAGCAGGCGGCCGATCGCGTGCCCGAGCTGATCCCGATCCGCCACGCGCGCATGATGGTCTCGCCCTTCACGTTCTACCGAGGGGCGGCTCTCATCATGGCGGCCGACCTCGCGCGCACCGCGGACTCGGGCATCACCGTGCAGATCTGCGGCGACGCCCACCTCTCGAACTTCGGCGTGTTCGGCACGCCGGAGCGCAAGCTCGCCTTCGACATCAACGACTTCGACGAGACGCTGCCCGGCCCGTGGGAGTGGGATCTCAAGCGGCTCGCTGCGAGCTTCGAGGTCGCCGGCAGGTCGCGAGGCTTCTCCGAAGCGGAACGCCGAGAGGCAACCGTCGCGGCGGTGCGAGGCTATCGAGAGCGGATGCATCGGGCCGCAGAGTCCCGCGTGCTCGACGCGTGGTACGACCGGCTCGACGCCGACGCGCTCGCCGAGTGGGTGCGCGCCGAGCGGCAGGCGGGGCGCGCCGAGAAGGAGCTCGTGAAGCGCACCGATTCGACCCTCGCGAAGGCCAGGGCGCGCGACAGCATGAAGGCCTTCTCGAAGCTCGTGCGCGTCGTCGACGGAGAGCTGCGCATCGCCGCGGATCCGCCGCTGATCGTGCCGGTCGAGGATCTCGCGCCCGTCGGCCGCACCCATGCGGACGACGAGGAGACCATGCGCGAACTCCTGCGCGGCTACCGCACGACGCTGCCGCTCGCAAGGCATCCGCTCGAGGAGTTCACCTACCTGCACATGGCGCGCAAGGTCGTCGGCGTCGGCAGCGTGGGCACACGGGCGTGGATCGTGCTGCTTCGCGGCCGTGACAACGAGGACCCGCTCCTGCTGCAGGCCAAGCAGGCTCAGTCGTCGGTGCTCGAGCGCTTCCTCGCGCCGAGTGCGTTCGACCACCACGGTGAACGTGTCGTGCGAGGGCAGCGGGTGATGCAGGCGGCGAGCGACCTGTTCCTCGGCTGGCAGCGCGTGGTCGGCTTCGACGGTGTTGCGCGCGACTTCTACCTGCGCCAGTTGCACGACTGGAAGGGGGCGTTCGACGTCGAGACGAGTGCGCCGTCGGGTGCGAATCTCTACGCGCAGGTCTGCGGTCAGACGCTCGCCCGGGCCCACGCCCGTTCGGGCGACCGCGTGGCGATCGCCGGCTATCTCGGCGAGAGCGACCGCTTCGACCAGGCGATCGCGGACTTCGCGATTGCATACGCCGACCAAAATGAACGCGACCACGGGGCGTTCGTCACCGCGGTGCGATCGGGGCGGCTCGCGGCATCGGAGGGGTGAGCGGGCACGCACGGGGGTTTTCCCCCGGCAGACCCGGGGGAGCACCCCGTGCCGGCCGCCGCCGCCGGTCGCCATGCTGAGCCGCATGAGCACCGGAACCAGGACCCCAGCGCCATCCGCCCCCGACGCACCGCGCGCGACCGGGGGCGGGATGCCGCCGTCGCGCACCACCCGATCCTTCGCGGCACGAGCGGGGTGGGTGTGGGTCCTGCTCTCGTCCATGGCGATCACCGCCTTCGCCGTCATGCCCTATCTCACCGCGTCGCTCGCCACGCTCTCCGACGAGGGGGTGGGCATCGCTTCGAACTACGACGGTCAGCCCGAGTTCGTGCAGCTCGCGTTCTACGTGCACATCGTCACTGGCGGCATCGCGCTCGTCACCGGGCCGTTCCAGTTCTGGCGTGGGCTTCGCACGCGGCATCCGCACGTGCATCGCTGGACCGGTCGGGTCTACCTCAGCGCGGTGCTGATCGCGGGCGTCGCCGGGCTCGTGATGGCGCCGTTCAACTCGGCCGGCCTCGTCGGGTTCTTCGGGTTCGGCGCGATCGCCGTGCTCTGGCTCGTCACCGGTCTGCGCGCCTACCGCGCCATCAGGGCGGGGGATGTCGCGAGCCACCGTGCGTGGATGATGCGCAACTTCGCCCTCACCTACGCGGCGGTCACGCTGCGGCTCTGGATCGGCGTGCTGCTCGGCGTGCAGGCCCTGCCCGGCGGCGAGTTCGACTTCGAAGCGGCGTTCGACAACGCATACGCGGCGGTGCCGTTCCTCAGCTGGATCCCGAACCTCATCGTGGCCGAGTGGCTGATCCGTCGCCGCGGTCTGCCCTCGTACGCACTGCCGAAATGAACCGCGTGGCCTCTGTCGTAGGGCGCGGCGGCTGCGCTAGGTTGACCGCAGAAGACCGTCGGCGCCGTCACGGCGCCGACGCTGCGGCCGGTGATCCCGGCACTCTCGAAAGGCGATCACCATGTACTTCCTGAACAGCGTCTGGGACTGGTTCTGGTTCTGCTTCTGGATCTTCGCCTACGTCGCGTACCTGTTCGCGCTCATCTACATCGTGATCGACATCTTCCGCGATCACAGCCTCAACGGCTGGCTCAAGGCGGTGTGGCTGCTCTTCCTCGTCTTCGTGCCGTTCCTCACGGCGCTGGTCTACCTGATCGCGCGCGGCAACGGCATGGCCGAGCGCTCTGCGCGCAAGCAGGTCGAGTACCAGGAGTACTCCCCTGAGGAGATCCGGGCGACGTCGTTCGCGAACCCGACGGAGGAGATCGCGAAGGCGCAGTCGCTGCGCGAGCAGGGGCTCATCACCGACGGCGAGTTCGAGGCGCTGAAGAACAAGGCGCTCGGCGGCAAGTACTGAGGCGGGCGGCGGCCGGAGTCGAGGGCCGGCGTCAGTCGAGCGGCTCGATGAGCGTCGGGTCGGCGGGGTCGACGGCTCGCGAGTTGTTGACCCGGCGATCGACCTCGTAGTTCGAGATCGTCGATGCGACGCGCTCGGACTCGGCGGTCATGAGCTCGATCATCTCGGCCTTGCCGTCGTCGTCGAGCTTCACGGGTGCGAGGTAGTCGTTCCAGGCGTCGCGGTCGAGGAAGACGGGCATGCGGTCGTGCACCTCGCCCGAGGCATCCCGAGCCTCGCGCGTGATGATCGACGTCGAGACCTCCCAGTCGTCGCCGACCTTGCGCGCGGTGTAGATGCCGGCCGCAGCGAGCAGCGGCGCGTCGCCGTGCAGGAACCAGGCCTGCTTGTTGCCGGGCTCGCCGGTCCACTCGTAGTAGCCGCGCATCGGCACGAGGCAGCGGGATGACGCGAACGCGCCCTTCCACAGGCCGTTGGTGGCGACCGTCTCGATGCGCGTGTTGAACTGGGGGCGCTTCGACTCCTTCATGAACGAGGGCCGGAAGTTCCACACCGCCGGGTCGACCGAACGCCGAACCTCGCCGGTCTCGCTGTTCTTGCGCTCGCGCACGATCGGCACGACCTCGGTCGGCGCGATGGAGAACTGGGGCCGCCAGTCGCGGTAGTCGCCGCCCTCGGCGACGAACTCCTGGATGAGTTCGTCGATCTTGGCGTCGTTCGCGAATCGTCCGCACATGCTGCCAGTCTGCACCCGGCCGCCCACATGCGGCCAGTGCGTGCACTCGTGCAGCGGACCGGCACCGCGCGCTCAGCGGAGGGTGGGGCCGCCGGGCCGGTGAAGGGGTCTCACCGTCCCGGCCATCGATGACCTACGCGGGTAGGGTCGCGGTTCCATCGATGGCGCGCGCACAGGCGCGCGCGTCATTCAGGGGCGAAGAGCGGTTGGCCCCCTCCTGCTCTTCGTCCGGCCAACACGACCGGTAGTGAGGAGGCTGCGAACCCGAATCGCAGTCGCCGCCGCCCGTGGTGGTGCTTTCAGGATATCACCCGGACCACCCCGTTCGGGGGGTAGGCGCGCGCAGAGTCGTGTGTCGAGTGCCCGAGGGCGTGGTTCCAGTAGTGGAGCGGATGACGGGAATCGAACCCGCGCTATCAGCTTGGGAAGCTGAAGTTCTACCATTGAACTACATCCGCACGCGGCATCCGAAGACACCGTGGGCACCATCGTATCAATGGTCTCGATGCGCTTCGCTACCCGACCGGCGGACTCGGCGGGGCGGCGTTGCTACGCTGGCAGCGTGCTGCTCTCAGATCGTGACATCCGGGCCGAACTCGACGCGAACCGCATCGGACTCGACCCGTACGAACCGGGCATGATCCAGCCGTCGTCGATCGATGTGCGCCTCGACCGGTACTTCCGTCTCTTCGACAATCACAAGTATCCGTTCATCGATCCGGCCGAGGATCAGCCCGAGCTCACCCACCTCATCGAGGTGCGGCCCGACGAGGCGTTCATCCTGCACCCGGGCGAGTTCGTGCTCGCCTCGACGTACGAGGCCGTCACCCTGCCCGACGACGTGGCCGCTCGGCTCGAGGGCAAGAGCTCGCTCGGCCGGCTCGGCCTGCTCACGCACTCGACCGCGGGGTTCATCGACCCGGGCTTCACCGGGCACGTGACCCTCGAGCTCTCGAACGTCGCGACGCTGCCGATCAAGCTCTGGCCGGGCATGAAGATCGGCCAGATGTGCTTCTTCCGCTTGTCGTCGCCGAGCGAGCGGCCCTACGGATCGGCCGAGTACGCGAACCGCTACCAGGGGCAGCGGGGGCCGACGGCGTCGCGCTCGTTCCACGGCTTCCACCGCACGGATGTCGGTGTCACCGACGCCGGCTCGCGGGGCGACTGAGCTCGATCCCGCCCACGGCGCCGAGCGCCTCGGCGGCGCCGAGCGCCTCGACCGCGCTGAACGCATCCGACGCGTCGTGCGCGAGCACGAATTCCATCACGGCGTCGAGCGTGACGTCGGCCCGCAGCACCCGATTGTGGCTGAGCCCCTCGGTCGCGAGCAGCCGGGCGTGATCGCGGTTCGCCTCGAGCAGTCGCTCCGACTCGGTGAACGGAATGCGCAGGTCGCCGCGGTCGTGCACCAGCAGCAGGGGCGTGCCACCGGGCAGCGGATGCCGCGCCGCCGAGTAGCGTTCGAAGGGGTCGGGCTGCCCGGTGAAGTCGTGGGCGGCATAGCGCACGGCGAGGGCGTCGCGAGTCGCCGCGTCGAGACCGAGTATCGCGCCGAAGCCGTCGACGAAGATGCGGGGGTCGGCCGCGCTGGCGATGCCGACCACCCGGGTCGCCGCGGTGCCGCCGTGTACCGACATGAGCGCCGCGAGCGAACCGAACGAGTGCCCGACGATCGCGTGCCATGGCCCCTCGCGCCGGGTGAGCTCGCCGATGACATCGAGGTGGTCGACGACGTAGGTATGGCGACCGGGCGAATCGCCGTTGGCCGGCCCGTCGAAGGAGAGCACGCGGAACCCCTCGCTGGTGAGCTCGCGAACGAGTGGAGCGAACATGCTGGCGCGCGACTGCCAGCCGTGCGCCAGCAGCACCGTGCGCTCGCCCGCGCCCCACTCGTAGGTGACGACGTCGACGCCGGTTCGGCGGATGCCCGGGATGCGCACCGTGCCCCGACGGGCGGCACGGTGGGTGGCGAGGTCGGCGGCGACGACGGGTGCGCGCGTGCCGACGCGGCGGAAGAGCGGGAGCGCGATGGCTGCCGCGAGATCGGGGGAGACGCGCGATGCTGCACGAATTCCGGTGGCGATGGCGGATGCTGCTGACATCGGGGCTCCTCGGGTTGCGTCTGACAATACGAACGGTCGTACGCACACTATACGAACGATCGTGCGTACAATCAAGAGGTGATGATCGAGACCGACGGCCGACGCGTCAGGGGCGACGCATCGCGTCGCGTCGTGCTCGACCACGCCGTCGACATCGCCTCGGTCGAGGGCCTCGACGGGCTCTCGATCGGCCGGCTCGCCGACGCCGCGCACGTCAGCAAGAGCGGCGTCGCGACCCTGTTCGGCTCGAAGGAACGGCTTCAGCTCGCTGCGATCGAGGCCGCGCGCCTGCGCTTCGTCGCGAGCGTGATCGAGCCGGCGCGCGTCGAGCCCCGAGGCATCCGTCGCATCGTCGCCCTGCTCGACGGCTGGATCGCGTACTCACGCGACCGGGTCTTCACGGGCGGGTGCTTCTTCGCCGCGACCGCGGCCGAGTTCGATGCGAAGCCCGGATCGGTGCGCGACGCGCTCGCCGCAGCGCTCGATGACTGGAGCGGCTACCTCGCCGCATCCTTCAGGTACGCCGTGGCGCAGGGCGAGGTCGGCGCAGATCAGGACCCCGAGCAGTTCGCCTTCGAGGCGACCGCCCTGCTCGATGCGGCCAACACCCGTTCGGTGATGGGCGACTCCAACCAGCCGTACGTCTTCGCCCGCCGCGCGCTCGTCTCGCGCCTGCGTGCTGCCGGAGCGGATGCTGCGGTGCTCGCCCGGCTGGCCGACGTCGACGACCTCGCGGCCTGACGAGCCAGGTCAGGCCGTCGCGAAGACCAGCGCGAGCGTCGTGTCGCCGCACGGCACCACGAACTGGCCGCCGGGCAGCACGCTCGCCACGGCCTGCCCCTGATGCTCGTGCAGCGGCGCGAGCACCGAGGCGAGCCCGTCGAGCCGCAACAGGGCCCCGGTCGCGTGCCGCGAATCGGTCGAGGCGACGATGCGGCCCGATGCGTTCACGAGGGTGCACGGGTGCCCCGACTCGCGCAGCACCGGCAGCAGCTCCCGCTCGAGGCGCACGACGTACGCGTCGATGCCGACGACTCCGGCCATCTCGCCGTCGACCATCACGGGCGTGGTGATCGTGACGGTGTAGTCGTCGGTGCAGAGGTAGTCGACGTACGGGCCCGTGAGGTGCCAGGTGCCGGTGCGCGCCGGCGTTCGCCACCACTCGAGCGTCGTGTAGTCGCGGAACTGCTCGGCGTCGGGGTCGCTCTCGGCGTCGAGTCGGCGAACGCCCCCGCCCGCGGCGGCTCGGAAGGTGTTCGTGCCGCTCAGCCACCACGCGAGATGCCAGGGCGCGTCGTGCAGGAACCCCGGGGCCGCGACGAAGCCGGCGCCCGTGATGAGCGCGCTGGAGTGGTCGAGCGCCGGTCGCACGAGTGCGGCGATCGCGGGGTCGAGTTCGGCTGCGCTCGGCTCGTCGACGACGGCGAGGCGGGTCTCGAGCGAATCGCGCCAGGTGTCGATGAGCGTGAACAGCGGGTCGATCGTCGCCGCGATGCGATGGGCGATGGTGTCGGCTGCGTTGGCGACGGTGGTGTTCATGGCCTCACCCCTTCCGGTCTTCGGCATCGGGTGCCGGTTGCGGGTTCGGCTCGGGGGACTCGAGCCGAGCCTTCTCGTCGATGAGCCACTCGGTGGCGGATGCGATGTGGTCGACCGTCGCGCGCCGGGCGCCCGCCGGGTCGACGGCGCGGACCGCCTCGATCACCTCGACCCGTGCCTGCCTGCTGCGGTCACGATACGCCTGTTCCCGTAGGCACATCCAGAGCAGCGGGCCGGATTCGGCCTGCAGGCGCAGCTCCTCGTGCACGAGCCGGGGTGACTGGCTCACCGCGGCGACCTCGAGCTGGAACCTGCCCATCGCCCGCCGGGCGCCGCCCGGGCTGCCGAGTTCGGCACGGGCGTCGATCTCGACCAGGCTCGCGAGGTCGTCGTCACTCGCCCGGTCGGCGGCGACCTCGGCGGCCATTCCTGCGATCGCGGCGTAGTGCAGCGAGAGGTCGCGCAGTTCGATGCGGCTGAGCGCGCGAACCCGGGCGTCGATCATGCGCATGGACGCGTCGCGATCATGGGTGACGAAGCTGCCGCCGTCGCGCCCGCGCCGGGTGAGCACGAGGCCCTTGTCGCGAAGGGCGACGAGTGCTTCGCGGGCGGTCACGACGGCGACGCCGAGGCTCTTCGCGAGCTCGGACTCGCTCGGCAGCCGCTCGCCGTCGCGCAGCACGCCCGCGACGATCGCATCCGTCAATCGCTGCTCGACGAGCTCGGCGCGGCCGGCGCCCTCGAGCGGTGAGAACACGACGGCGCGCGTCGCGTCGGAGCGGCTGGTGGCCTGCGGCATCCGACCTCCCGCGTCTGTGCTGGCGAATCCGTGACACGACCGTAACACGGGGGTCTGGACTTTTACATCTGGAGTCATATGATTCTGAGCAGACGAACATCTGGTTTCAGATGTTTCGGGTCGCATCGAAGGAGATGTCCATGACCGAGACGCAACCGGCCATCCGCCTCACCGGGCTCACCAAGGAGTTCGGGGCGGTCACCGCGGTCGATCACGTCGACCTCGAGATCGCGGCCGGCGAGTTCTTCTCGATGCTCGGCCCGTCGGGCTCGGGCAAGACCACGGTGCTGCGGCTCATCGCCGGCTTCGAGCAGCCGAGCGGGGGCACGGTTGAGCTCTTCGGGCAGGATGTCACGAAGCGCGCGCCGTTCGACCGTGACGTCAACACGGTGTTCCAGGACTACGCGCTGTTCCCGCACATGAGCGTGCTCGACAACGTGGCGTACGGACTGCGCGTGCGCGGCCTCGGTCGCAAGGAGCGGAACGAGCGGGCACTGCGGGCCCTCGCCTCGGTGCGGCTCGAGCAGATGGCCGGCCGCAAGCCCTCGCAGCTCTCTGGCGGCCAACGCCAACGCGTCGCCCTCGCCCGCGCCACCGTCGTGCAGCCGAAGGTGCTGCTGCTCGACGAACCGCTCGGCGCCCTCGACCTGAAGCTCCGCGAGCAGATGCAGGTGGAGCTGAAGCAGATCCAGCGCGAGCTCGGCATCACCTTCATCTTCGTCACCCACGACCAGGAGGAGGCGCTCACGCTCTCCGACCGCATCGCAGTGTTCAACGACGGCCGCATCGAGCAGCTCGGCACCCCCGCCGAGCTCTACGAACGCCCTCGCTCGCGATTCGTCGCCGACTTCGTCGGCACTTCGAACCTCTTCGACGCCGACCGCTCCCGCACGATCCTCGGTCGCGACGGCCACCACTCCGTGCGCCCCGAGAAGATGACCGTCTCCCGCGAGGGCCTCCGCCAGCACGGCGTCGTCGACGCGCCGGGCACGGTCGTCGAGGCGATCTACCTCGGCAGCGGCGTGCGGCTCGTCGTCGACCTCGACGACGGCACCCGCGTGACGGTGCTCGAGCAGAACGACCGCGGCCGCCTGCACGACGACGAGCGCGGCGACCGCGTCATCGTCTCGTGGCACGACGACGACGTCGTGCCGCTCGGCGTCGAGGCACTACCGGGCATCTCCGGCTGACGCACCGCACATGACCAGCACTGCACCACACGGCACACCAGAAGAGGAGAGAACCATGAAGCGCACCACGCACAGGGCGCGCCGCGGCGCGACCGTGGGCCTCGCGATCGCCTCGATCGCGATGCTCACCGCTTGCGGCACGACGTCGGGAGGCGGCGACGGCGGCGGTGAGGCCGCCGCCGAGCTCGGCGAGATGGAGGGCCAAGTCTCGTTGCTCGCCTGGCCCGGCTACGTCGAAGACGGCTCGAACGACCCCGCGGTCGACTGGGTCACCCCCTTCGAGGAGGAGACCGGCTGCGAGGTCACGTCGAAGACGTACGGGACGTCGGACGAGGCGTTCAACCTCATGAAGACCGGCGAGTACGACGTGGTCGCGGCATCCGGTGACGCCTCGCTCCGCCTCGTCGCCGCCGGCGACGTGGCACCGGTCAACACCGACCTCATCCCGAACTACGAGGGCATCTACGACTTCCTGAAGATGCAGTCGTGGAACTCGGTCGACGGCGAGGCATACGGCGTGCCGCACGGCTACGGGGCGAACCTGCTCATGTACAACACGGAGGCGTTCCCCGAGGCGCCCACGTCGTGGGACGTCGTCTTCGACAAGGCGAGCGAGAACGCGGGCAAGGTCACCGCCTACGACTCTCCCATCTACATCGCGGATGCCGCGGTCTACCTGATGGCGCACGAGCCCGAGCTCGGCATCGAGAACCCGTACTCCCTCGATGAGGAGCAGTTCCAAGCGGCCGTCGACCTGCTGAAGGAGCAGCGAGCGTCGATCGGCGAGTACTGGTCGGACTACCTGAAGGAGATCCAGGCCTTCGAGACCGGCGACACCGTCGTCGGCACGAGCTGGCAGGTCATCCAGAACGTGCTCGAGGGCTCGGGAGCGCCGACCGCGGTCGTGCTGCCCGAGGAGGGCACGACCGGATGGTCCGACACGTGGATGATCGCGTCAGAGGCGAAGAACCCGAACTGCGCCTACGCGTGGCTGAACTACATCGCGAGCCCCGAGGCGAACGCGGCCGCGACCGAGTACTTCGGCGAGGCGCCGTCGAACGAGGCCGCGTGCGAGTTCCGCTCGGAGGGATCGTGCGAGGCATTCCATGCCGGTGACGAGGACTACGCGTCGCAGATCTGGTACTGGTCGACCCCGATCGAGAAGTGCCTCGACGGGCGCACCGACGTGAAGTGCGTCGATTACTCCGGCTGGACCGAGGCCTGGTCGGAGATCAAGGGCTGAACCATCGGGGCGGCCCGTTCCGGCGGGCCGCCCCACCCCGTTCCCATCACCTCGATGACAGGATCAGCATGACGACGAATGCGACGGCCGCGGCATCCGCCCGACGCGGCGCAACCGCGCCCGAGCCCGATCGGCGACAAGTGCCGCGACCGAAGAGCGGGCCGGCGCGGGCCGTCTCCGTCTTCCTCAGCACGCATCCGCGTGCCCGGCTCGGGCTGCTGCTCAGCGCGCCGCTGTTCTGGCTCGGCCTCGTCTACATCGTCGCGCTCGTGCTGCTACTCGTCACCGCGTTCTGGTCGGTCGACAGCTTCACGGGCGAGATCACCCAGGAGTGGACGCTCGACAACATCGTCACGGTGATCACGGGCTCGCTCTACCAGACGGTCACGCTGCGCACCCTGGGCGTGGCGCTCGCCGTGACCCTCATCGACGTGGCGCTCGCACTGCCGATCGCCTTCTTCATGGCGAAGGTGGCGACACCGCGCATGCAGCGGATCCTCGTGATCGCGGTGCTGACGCCGCTGTGGGCGAGCTACCTCGTGAAGGCCTACGCCTGGCGGTCGGTGCTCTCGCAGGACGGGATCCTCGAGTGGCTGCTCGCGCCGTTCGGCGCCAGCACGCCGGGCTACGGGCTGCCCGCGACGATCATCACCCTGTCGTATCTGTGGCTGCCCTACGTGATCCTCCCGATCTACGCCGGGCTCGAGCGCGTGCCCGACTCGCTGCTCGAGGCCTCCTCCGACCTCGGCGGCCGCACCTGGCCGACGCTGCGCCTCGTGGTCTTCCCGCTCGTGCTGCCGGCCATCATCGCGGGCACGATCTTCAGCTTCGCGCTGTCGCTCGGCGACTACATCACGGTGAACATCGTCGGCGGTGCGAACCAGATGCTCGGAAACCTCGTCTACACGAACGTCGGCGCGGCGAACAACCTGCCCCTCGCCTCGGCGATCGCGCTCATCCCGATCGTGATCATCTTCGGCTACCTCTTCCTCGTGCGTCGCACCGGCGCGCTCGACAACCTCTAGGGGCGACGGATGCGACTCTCCAGACTCTCCCGCACGATGCTCGGCGTCGTGACCGGCGCGATCCTCCTGGTCGTCTACGTGCCGCTCTTCGTCGTGCTCGTGAACTCGTTCTCGACGTCGACGTCGCTCACCTGGCCGCCGCCCGGCTTCACGCTCGAGTGGTGGGGCCGCGCCTTCCAGAGCGCCGGCGCGATGGAGGCGGTGGCGACGAGCGTGCAGATCGCGGTGATCGCCACGGTCATCTCGCTCGTGCTGGGCACGCTCATCTCGCTCGCCTTGCAGCGCTTCGAGTTCTTCGGGCGCGAGGCGATCAGCCTGCTCGTGATCCTGCCGATCGCGCTGCCCGGCATCATCACGGGTATCGCGCTCAACAACTTCTTCCGCACGATCATGGGGGTGCCGCTGTCGATCTGGACGATCGTGATCGCGCACGCGACGTTCTGCATCGTCACGGTGTTCAACAACGTGATCGCGCGGCTCCGGCGACAGGGGACCAACCTCGAGGAGGCCTCCGCCGACCTCGGGGCAGGGGTGTGGACGACGTTCCGGCTCGTGACCTTCCCGCAGCTGCGCTCGGCGCTGCTCGCGGGCGGCCTGCTCGCCTTCGCCCTCTCGTTCGACGAGATCATCGTGACGACGTTCACGGCGGGGTCGGGGGTGACGACGCTGCCCATCTTCATCCTGAACAACATGTTCCGGCCGAACCAGGCGCCGATCGTCTCGGTGATCGCCGTGGTGCTCGTGCTCGTCTCGATCATCCCGATCTACATCGCCCAGCGGCTCTCGGGTTCGGAGTCAGAGCGGCGCTGAGTTCGAGCGAGTGGATGCCGCGAACTGACGAGGGACCCGCCGGTGGCGGGTCCCTCGTGGTGTGATCAGGCGATGGTCAGCCGTGGTTGCGGCCGTGCCCGTGGCCCACGTGCTCCTGCGGCCGGCCGTGCTGGTCGGCCTCGCCGTGGATGTGCACGTGGACGTGCACGTCGTTGCCGGCGTGGCCGCAGTGGCCGTGACGTCGGTCGTGGGCCTCGCTGTGGCCGCTGCCGTGGCGTCGGCCGAAGCCCTCGCCGTGGTGACGTCGGCCGAAGCCCTCGCCGTGGTGACGTCGGCCGAAGCCGCGGCCGCGACGACGCGGCATCCGCTCGCCTTCGACCCAGCCGAGCTCGCCGGCGATCGCCTCGAGCGAGGCCATGGTCGTCGCGAAGTCCTCGGGGCTGACGGCCCCGGCGACCTTCGCGCGGAGCGTTGCGACGCGCTCCTGCAGTGATGCGCGGGCGGCCTCGCCGGCCTCGGTCAGGCGCCAGGCGCCGGGCTCGCCCTCGATCCAGCCGCGCTCGACGAGGGGCTCGACGCGCTCGGGGCGCGCTGCGAGATTCTCGCTCATGCGGGGGTCGGTGACGGTGCCCGCCACGAGGTTGAGGCGCCGCCAGTCGCGGCGAGTGAGGCCCTCTTCGGCGAAGAGGTCGCTCATCGCTTCGTCGAGGCGGCGGTCGATGACCTTGAGCCAGAAGCCGAAGGGGCGGGGGCTCGCGGAGGGGCTGTTGGTGCTGTTGGTGTTCTGAGTTTCGTCGGGGGTGGTCATTCGTATTCCTTTCGTGACGCGAAGCGCGTCGAGGTCGCGGGCGGCACTGGAGGCTCGCCCGCAGAGGGCGGGCGCGCTCGGGCGGCTTCGCCTCAGTCGGCGTTCGCTGCGACCCGGGTGGAGCACCCGATCAATTGCATGCACTGTAGCATGTATATGTACAATGACATACATGAACGCATCGAGTCAAGTCCCTCCCGGAGAACACTCAGGGTCGGATGCCGCGGGCACCGCCCCGATCGACCCGATCTCGTTGATCGAGCAGGCCCTCGTCGCCATGCGCCGCGATCAGGAGCGCCGGCGACTGCAGCGCCGGGCAGAGCACTTCGGGCAGGAGGGTCACGGCGGGCACGGCTTCACACACGGCGGGCACGGCCACGCACATGACGCAAGCGCTCACGAGCATGACGAGCACAGCCATGAGCACGGTCACGAGCGCCGCGGTGGCCGCGGTGGGCGCGGCGGACCCGGCCGGCACGCGCTCGCGCACGCGGCGCGCTTCCGCCTGCTCGATGCCCTCGAGGGCGCAGAGCGTCCGCCCTCGGTGAGCGAACTCGCCGACGCGATCGGCGTCGATCAGCCGCGCGCGAGTCGGCTCGTGCAGGCCGCCGTCGAGGCGGGCCATGTGCGCCGGGAGGCCGACCCGTCCGATGCCCGGCGCAGCGCTCTCGTGCTCACGGCATCCGGCCGCAAGCTGCTCGAGAGCGCCCGCGACACTCGACGCGACGCGGTCGAGACCGCGCTCGCCGGGTTCACGCCCGAGGAAACCGCCGAGTTCGCGCGCCTGCTCTCGCGCTTCATCGCCGATTGGCCGCGCGACGAGCGCTCGGTGTAGACGGCACGCGAATCACGCAGCTCTCGGGCCTGCCTCACCTCGTCGGCGCGCTCGCCTTCACGGGGATGAGGAGCGCGAGGCCCAGCGCGATCACGAGCACGATGCCGAGGATGCCGTAGTACGGCTCGCCGCCGATCGTGACGAAGAGCGCGAAGGCCGTCGGAGCGAGGAAGCTCACGGCCCGCCCGGTGGTCGCGTAGAGGCCGAACACCTCGCCCTCGCGGCCGGCGGGGATGAGCCGCGCGAGGAACGTGCGGCTCGCCGACTGGGCCGGGCCGACGAAGAGGCACAGGGCGAGACCAGCGGTCCAGAACACGATCTGCCCGCCGTCGTGCAGGAAGAACACGAGGAGACCGCTCACGACGAGCCCGATGAGGGCGGTCATGATCACGGGCTTCGCGCCGAGCTTGTCGTCGAGTGCGCCGACGGCGATCGTCGAGATGCCCGCGACGACGTTCGCCGCGATCGCGAAGATGATGACCTCGCCCGCCGAGAATCCGAAGACGGATGCCGCGAGCACGCCGCCGAACGTGAAGACGCCGGCGAGGCCGTCGCGGAACACCGCGCTCGCCAGCAGGAACCAGACGGTGTTGCGCTGCTCGTTCCAGAGCCGCTTGATGTCGCGGCCGAGGCGCGCGTACGAGGCGAAGAAGCCGATCTTCTCGCGCTCGACGGCGGCGGGGTTGCGGTACTCGGGCACCGCGAAGAGCACGGGCAGGGCGAACAGGCCGAACCACAGCGCCGAGACGAGCATCGTGACGCGCACGTCCATGCCGTTCTCGCCGGTGACGCCGAAGAGGCCGACCTCGGGCTGGATGAAGCCGAAGTAGACGACGAGCAGCAGCACGATGCCGCCGACGTAGCCCATGCCCCAGCCGAAGCCCGAGACCTTGCCGATCGAGCGGGGCGTCGAGACCTGCACGAGCATGGCGTTGTAGTTGACGCCCGCGAACTCGAAGAAGACGTTGCCCGCGGCGACCAGGAACAGGCCGAGCAGGAGGTACTCGGGGCCGGGTTGCACGAAGAACATCGCGACCGTCATGGCGACGACGATGTAGGTGTTGACCGCGAGCCAGAACTTGCGGCGGCCGCTCGTGTCGGAGCGCTGGCCGGTGATCGGAGCGAGTACGGCGATGAGCAGGCCGGCGATCGCGAGCGCCCAACCGAGTTGTGCCTCCACGGTGCCCTTCGGCCCGAACGACTCGCTCGTGAGGTAGACCGTGAACACGAAGGTCGTGACGACCGCGTTGAACGCCGCCGATCCCCAGTCCCAGAGGCCCCACGCGAAGATGCGCCCCTTGCGCGCGCCGGCCTCGGTGACCGCCTCGACCTGGGCGGTCTCGACGCCGATCGTCGCCGCGGCCCCGTCGGGCGGGGTGAGGTGAGAGGGCGGGAAGTTGCGGGGCGCCTCGGGCGAGCGCGGCGCGTCGGGGTCGGTCATGGCTGCAGTCTCGTTCTCTCAGGTGAACAGCGGGTGGCGGATGCCGCGGCCGGGCGTTGCCCCGGTCGGCCTCGCTCACACGAGCCGGGGTCCTCATCGACCCGAGGGCACTGTATCGCTGCTCCGCACCCCGCCGCTCACGGCTCGCGGCCGGATGAGTCGCGAGCCGGGACGCCTACTGCAGTTCGAGCACCTCCCGAAGCAGGAGGTTGTAGCTCGCGAAGTGCAGCACGCCGTCGTCGAGCATGACGGAGGGCTGGTAGTTCGAGTCGTAGTCGGCCGGCGCCTGGTAGCTGCCGTCGCCCTGATGGGTGTCTTCGAGCCAGCCCTCGGCCTCCATCTGGTCGAGCCACGACTGGCCCTCGTCGCTCACCTCGAGCCGCGCGTACCAGACGGCGACATCGCTGCTCGGCCGGTTCCAGACGCAGACGAGCGCGCCGTCGTCGGCCATGCGCTCCATGACGGGGCCGAGCAGGAACGGATCCGCTGCGAGCTCGAGACCGTCATCGGCGAGGCGCGCATACTCGGCCTCGGTGAACACGGTGTCGCAGCTCAGTGCGGCGGCCGGCGAGTCGACGGGTGCGTCGGTCGCGGTCGCCGAGGGGGGCTCGGCGACCGCCGTGGGCGACCCGGTCGCGCCGGTCTCCGTGGCGGCGCCGGAGGCCGAGGGACCGGCCGCGCCTGCGCTGCATCCGGTCAGGGCGAGCACGAGCGCGCCGGCGGCGATCGCGGCGAGGAAATCGGTTCGAGTTGCCATGCCCAGAGAATAGGAACATATCTTCCTATTCACAATGGGCGTGCCCGAATCGTGACCCGGTCTCAGGGATACCCCTGAGACCGACCGCCTCAACAGCTGAGCCCCCCGCGCTCAGCTGTAGACCTCGGCGATCAGCTCGCCGAACAGCTGCTCGGCGTCGCACTCGAGGCGCTGCCGAGTGAACCAGTCGCAGACGTTCTTGCAGTCGCGGTGCAGCAGGTCGAATCCCTGCGGATTCGACACCACGTCGACGACCTGCGGCAGGTCGATCGCGACCATGCGGCCCTCGTGCACGAGCAGGTTGTACGGCGAGAGGTCGCCGTGCGCGAGCCCCGAGCGCGCGAGTGTGCGCATGAACCCGACGACCTGGTGGAACAGCTCGCGCAGCTCGTCGGGCGTGGCGCGCACCTGCGCGAGGCGAGGCGCGGCGACCCGGCCGTCGCCGATGAACTCCATGAGCACCTCGGTGCCGCTCACCTGCACCGGGTACGGCACGGCGGCCCCGAGTTCCGTGAGCCGGGTCAGCGCCTCGAATTCGGCGTACGCCCACTGCATGCGAGCGACCTCGCGGCCGAACGTCGTGCCCTTGGCGAGGGCGCGCGCGTCACGGCTGCGACGCGTGGTGCGGCCCTCGGTGTAGACCGTCGAACGGTGGAAGTCGCTGTGCTCGCTGCCCCGATACCGCTTCGCGGCGAGCAGCACGTGCTTGCCGAGGGTGCCGGGCTCGGCATCGGGCACGGCACGTTCGATGAGGCAGAGGTCGGCCTCCTTGCCGGTCTTCACGACACCGAGTTCGGTGTCGATCGCCGCGGCATCCGTGACGAGCCAATCAGGGCGCGGCTGTGGGCCGCGCTCGAGTGGGGTGGTGGCCGGCCAGGTCGACCAGCGTTGGCCCTCGCCCGGTTCCGTGGTCTGGAAGGCGAGGTCGCCCGCGTCGAATCGCGGGGTCGTGAATGAAGCGGATGCCGCGTGCGCACGCACGACGGCGGATTCGTCGAGAGACGAGGTGATGTGCAAGGTGGGTCTCCGAAGGTCGCGGAGGCCACCGAACCGCTCAGCGGGTGGAGGCCTCGCAAGTGAAGGGAACGTGGAGGTTCACGACAACGACAGCCATGATCGACTCCTTTCTTCACCGGATGCACCGGAACGGATGCTGCGCGAAACGGCAGCTTCGGCAGCTTAGGGCGTTTCGCCCGCGGCGTCCAGTGTTCCGTTCGGCTCGGGTCGTCGTGCCGTTCACTGGGCGGGCGGGAGTAGGGTCGGCGCATGCAGGGCGAGCCGGGGCGCGAGGCATCCGACACGGTGGTGCTCGTCGAGGGCGGCAGCGACCGGCTCGCGGTCGCCGCGCTGGCGGTGAGACTCGGGCACGATCTCGGTGCAGCGGGCGTGCGCGTCGTCTCGATGGACGGCGTGACCAACCTGCACCGCCATCTCGGCGAGATCGCGGGTCGGCGGCTCCGGCCGCGCGTGCTCGGGCTCTTCGACGCCGCCGAGATCGCGTACGTGCGACGCGCCGTCGATGACGCCGGCCTCGGGTCGGCGGCCACGCTCGACGAGCTCGCCGCACTCGGGTTCTTCGCGTGCGACCCCGACCTCGAGGGCGAGCTGATCCGCGCACTCGGCGTCGAGCGCATGCAACAGTTGCTCACCGAGCACGGCGAGCTCGCTCGGTTCCGCGGGTTCCAGCATCAGCCGGCGCAGCGCGGGCGGGCGACGGATGCGCAGCTCCGTCGGTTCCTCGGCACGCACGCCGGGCGCAAGGCGCGGTTCGCGCCGCTCATGGTCGACGCGATCGAGGAGCCGCGCATCCCGGCGGCGATGCGGGCGCTGGTCGAGTCCGCGATCGGTCCGTCCCGAGAGGTCGCCGGGCTCAGTGCTGCACGACGACGGTCGGATCCGCCACCTCGATGACGACCGGGCTCGTGCTCGCCGTGGCGTGGCCAGCGGCATCCGCGATCCGCCACACCCGGACCCCGGTGCCGATGCCGGGCACCTGCGTCTGCAGCAGCCGGCCGTCCGACGAGGTGCGCGGTCGCCAGCTCCCGCTCAGCGCCTCGTCGCTGCCGAGCGTCACGACGAGGTCGAAGGAGGCGACCGAGCCGTCGTCCGAGAGCGCGATGCGCCGATCCGCCACCGTGCCGGGATCGGTTCGAGCGCGGTGCCGGTGAGCCTGCCAGGTCT
Source organism: Agromyces sp. CCNWLW203 (assembly GCF_036576125.1). Classification (NCBI taxonomy): domain Bacteria; kingdom Bacillati; phylum Actinomycetota; class Actinomycetes; order Micrococcales; family Microbacteriaceae; genus Agromyces; species Agromyces sp. CCNWLW203. The sequence goes on from NZ_JAZHYX010000001.1 coordinate 1,183,818, forward strand.
CCTGCATCGCCTGCTCGGTGCGGGCGTCCTGGACCGAGCCGATCAGGATCGCCCACATGGCGACCGGGATGCCGCCGATCATGACGGTGAAGATCAGGTTGAACCACCAGCCGGGGGACTCGTCGGACGTCCAGAGCATCGCGAGGGCCACGACGGCGCCGGCAGTCGCGACGAGGCCGACGAGTGCGAAGATCACCCTGCCGAGGGTGCCCATCCGCTTCGGGAGCTGCAGCGACACCGGCGCCGTCTCGACGGCGTCGAGTCGCTCGAGCAGGTGCACGACGTGGCCGGTGGTGGCACCGGCGGGCGGCTTCGACATGGCCGCATCGTAGCCGCTGTGCTGGAACGGCTCGTGAACAGGCTCTTCCGGTGCGCGCCGCGGTGTGGTTCAGTGAGCCATGGAACCGAATGGGGCCTCCGCGGGGCGGTTCAACGGTCGGCTCGCCATCCTGCTCGCGATGGCCATGTTCGTGCTGGTCGTCGACACCTCGCTCATGAACGTGTCGATCTCGGCGGTCGTGCGCGATCTCGACACCACGGTGAGCGGTGTGCAGGGCGCGATCGCGCTCGAGGCACTCGTCTCGGCCGCCTTCATCCTGATCGGCGGCAAGACCGGCGACCTCATCGGGCGCAAGTTCGCATACATCCTCGGCCTGCTCGGCTACGCGATCGGTGCGATCGCGATGATGTTCGCGCAGGACCTCACCGCGATCATCATCTTCTGGGCCTTCATCGGCGGCATCGGTGCATCGCTGCTGCTGCCGGCGATGCAGTCGCTCATCCACGGCAACTTCGAGGGGGCGCAGCAGACGCGGGTCTACGCCCTCGTCGGGGCATCCGCCGCGATCGCCGCCGCCGTGGGGCCGCTCCTCGGCGGCTTCATCACGACGTTCCTCTCCTGGCGGGTCGGGTTCGCGCTCGAAGCGGTGATCATCGCGGTCGTGCTGGCCGGCATCGGACTCGTCAAGGACGTGCCGTACCACGGCGACCGTTCGATCGACCTCGTCGGGGCGTTCCTCTCGATCATCGGCATGGGCGGTGTCGTGACCGGCATCCTCGTCTGGCAGGAGGGCGGCGGGTACGTCGGCCTGATCATCGGCATCGGCGTGCTCGGCCTCGGCTTGCTCGTGTTCTGGCTGCGCAGCCGCAAGCGCCGCGGCAAGCCGACGCTGCTCGACCCGACGCTCTTCGCCTCGAAGATGTTCCGAGCGGGCGCGAGCGGGCAGTTGCTGCAGCAGATCGCCCTCGGCGGCACGATGATCGTTCTGCCCATCTACCTGCAGATGGTGTTCGAGTACAACGCGCTGCAAGCAGGCCTCTCGATCGCCCCGCTGTCGCTCAGCATGTTCGTCGTCGCCCTGCTCGCAGGTCGGGGTCTCAAGCGACGGCCCGCCACCGTCATCCTCTGGGGATTCGCCCTCGTGGTGGGCGGCATCGCGGTACTCGTGCCGATCGTGCCCGTCGCCCACTCGGGTTGGTCGCTCACCCTGCCGCTCATCGTGGCGGGCTGCGGACTCGGCCTGCTCGTCTCGCAGTTGAACAACTACACGCTCTCGCCGATCTCAGATGAACGCGTGAGCGAGGCGGCGGGAGTGAACTCGGCGGCCGGTTCGTTCGGCCTCTCGTTCGGCCTCGCCTTCGCCGGCGCGATCATGCTCGCGACGCTCGCCTTCACGTTCACCGCGAGCGCCGAGGCGAGTTCGGTGCTCAGCGCCGACGAGCAGCAGCAGGTCTCGTCGGTGCTCGAGGAGGACGCCGAGATCATGACGAACGCCGGGCTCGAGGAACTGCTCGTCGATCAGCCTCCCGAAGTGCAGGCGGAGATCGTGCGCATCAACACCGACTCCCGTTTCATCGCCCTGCAGGTCGCACTGCTCGTGCCGATCCTCGCCGGTCTCCTCGGCGTCGCGAACGCACTCCGCATGCGCAGACTCCCCGACCCGAACCCCTCGGCGTCGGCCGAGGCGGCGGCGCTCGGCTGACACCCCTCCCGCTACGGGAGGGTCCAGGTGGCCGGCGGCTTGACCTGGTCGTACAGCCAGATCTGGAAGAAGGCGTCGAGGTCTTCGCCGGAGACCTCCTCGAACACCGCCTGGAACTCCTCGGCCGTGCCGGCCGAGTCGTCGTAGCGCTCGAGCCAGAGCCGGGTACCGGCGAAGAAGGCCTCGTCGCCGAGCTCGACCCGCAGGGCGTGCAGGGTGCCCGCTCCCCGGTTGTAGACCGGGGAGGCGAAGAGGCCGAGCGGGCCCGGGTCGCCGATCTGCAACGACCAGTACTCGGCGTTGCGCGCCGGTGCGTACCAGTTGTTGTAGGCCTGCTGAGCCGTGATGCCACCGCTCTGCTCGGTCCACATCCACGTCGCGTACGTGGCCCAGCCCTCGTTGAGCCAGATGTCCTGCCAGCGTTCGGGGCTCACGGAGTTGCCGAACCACTGGTGCGCGAGTTCGTGCGCGACGGTGCCCTGGCTCGCCTGGCTCGAGTAGACCGGACGGGTCTGGGTCTCGAGCGCGTACCCGACCGAGTCGTTGTCGACGATCGCTCCGAAGGAGTTGAACGGGTAGTCGCCGAAGCGGCTCTCGAAGAAGTCGATCATCTCGACCTGTCGCGCGAGGCTGGCGTTCGTGGTCGCGAGGCGGCTGGGGGTGAGCTTCGTGTCGACCGCGTCGATGATCGGCACACCGCTCGACGAGAGGTACGTCTCGCGAAGGTCGAAATCTCCCACGGACGCCGTCGTCAGGTAGCTCGCCTGCTGATCGGGGGCGTCCCAATACCAGGTGGTCCAGCCTCCGGAGGTCTCCTCGGGCTTCGGCTGCACGCCGTTCGCCACGGCCACCTTGCCCTCGGGCACGGTGATCGCGAAGCTGTAGCTCGCCTTGTCGGTCTGGTGGTCGCTGACCGGGTACCAGGTCATCGAGCCCTCGGGCTCGCTGGCCACGATGGCGCCGTCGCGCGTGGTCCACCAGCCGTAGGGCGCGTCCTCGATGTCGAGTGGCCGGGTGGTCGGGCCGCCGTACTCGACGACCACCTGTGCGGTCTGGCCGGCCTTGAGCTTCGGTCGAGGCTGCACCGTGAGCTCCCAGACTCGCTCCGCGTCATCCTGAACGTGCCAATACGCGGCTCCCTCGACGACCGCGCCCGCGGGCGGAGGCGCGATCGCGGTCGCGGGCTTGCCGTCGACCGTCAGCGAACCGACCGTCATGCCGCGCAGGTCGAGATTGAACCGGTCGAGGTCTTGCGTGGCGACGAGGTCGATCGTGGCCGTGCCCTCGAACTGCCCGACGAGGGGGGCCGGTTCGGCTGCGGGCGGCGCGTACGTGACGTCGAGATCGTAGTGCTGCACGTCGTAGCCGCCGTTGCCGGCGTTCGGGAAGTAGGCGTCGCCCACCCCCGGCGCTCCTGCCGTGTAGCGCGGCTCGTTCGGCGTTCCCGGTGCTGCGACCGCCCCGGTCGCCCCGATCCCCCCGACCACCGCGAGTGCGACCGCCAGGCCGCCCGCCAGTTGCATCCGCCTGCCGTTCACGATCGCTCCCGTCGTCGTCTTCCACATGGCACACCTGTGCGAACTCTAGGCACAGACGGTCGCCGCCGGTAGCCCCCTCTCCCGAGCTGACGGGGACTGGGATCCGGATCCGGGACGAACCGCGTGAGCCGCGTCATCCGGTGCCGAATGCCTCGTCGGGCGTGAGCAACCGGGCGCACACCCACTCGCCGGCGTACCCGGAGTCCAGGGCGAAACTGCCGCTCAACCCGTCGGGCGACACGAGGATCGTCGACCCGCCGACGTGCCGCACCCCGCCCACCGACAGGTCGACGCTGCCGGCGTGAGGTGCGGACGACGGGTTCTTGTAGATCGAGATCGCCACATCGTCGCGGTGCTCGGGCGGGGCGTCGTACCCCTCGGGCATGCGACCGTCACCGGCCTGGATGAGGAGATCACCGGAGTCCTGCACGACGCAGTGGCCGCCGTGCACCTCGAACGGCTCAGGCGTGTCGAACCGTACGACGAGCACCTCGCCGGGGATCCGGTTGCCGCACGCCTCGGCCTGCGAGGTCGTCGAGGCCTGGACGGTGACCGTCGCCGGAGCGGACGAGTGAGGGCTCGTGAGCGCCAGTCCGAGGCGAGCATCGGGCGGGATCTCGGTTCCGAGGGCCCCGGCGCCTCCATCCGGGCATTCGCAGAACCCCGTGACGCAATAGCGTCGGAGGAACTCCGCCCCGACCTCCTCGACGGCGGCTCCGGGCACCCCGATCTCACCTCGGCCGCCGAAGACGGCGACGTCGACCACCTCGCTGCCGGCCTCGAAGCCGATCGTGTACGGCGCCGTCGCGAACGGGAGGATCGTCACCGACTCGTCGAGCGAAGCTCCCGTGAAGAGGACGATGCCGATCGCGCCCTGGGCAGCGGTGATGTGGGGGCCCCGCGACTCCCATGCCGGGCCGACACGGGCCTCGCGCACCAGACGGCGGGCGATGGCGGTGAGGGCTTCCTCGTGCGTGCGCTCGAACAACTGTTCCAGGCCCGCGGTCGTGCCGTCGGCCTGCAACAGCGGCACGAGGTGCTGCCAGACGTCGGCCCCCTCCTGCTCGGCCACCGCGAACACGCCGAGCGCGTCGTACGCACGCTTGTGCAGCGGGATGCCGGGCTCCCGCAGCCACTGATCCCACCGATCGTCGAAGTAGTCGGTCGGGGCGACGGCGACGCCGGCGAACGTCGCGCCGCCCTCGACCACCCAGGCCGGGCCGTTCGCCACGGCTGCGACACCGCCTGCACCGTCGTACTGGAAGCAGTGCATCACCTCGTGGGCGATCAGCGTGCGGAACTGCGGCGTGTCGATGACGTCCCAGCTCGGCTGCAGCACGTCGATCTCGCAGGCATCCATCCGGCCGGCGGCCACGTGCCGGCCCCCGATGTTCGCCCAGGTGAAGGCCTGGTACTTCGGGTCCTCCACCGCATCACTCGCGCCCGCCTCGATCGGCACGCTCAACCTGCGCCCGAGCAGTCCCTCGAGCTCGGCCTGCACTTCGGCGACCAGTGCGGTGATGCCGCGGATGCTCTCGGTCGACTCCATCCGGAGAGCGGGGACTGCGCTCCGGACGGCCGCGACCGCGCCGCTGCCGAGGTCGGCCCCGCTCGCTCGCGCCCCGAAGATCGCATCGACCGTCTCTCGCTGCTCAGGGGAAAGCTCGTCCCAGTGCCGCATGAGGCCGCGGATCGCCATGGTGCCGGAAAGCACCGGGAGCCCGACGGCATCGGCCTCGCCACCCTCGATGGGCCCGAAGCCGGCGGCGAAGAGGTCGAGCGCGAGGTCGAGGGGGATGGTTCCGTCGTCGTCGAGGCGGTCACCGACCCTCGGCCCAGCGGTGATCTCGGGCGTCGGGCTCTCGACCGGATCGGGAGGTGCGGGAACGCAGCCGACGGCACCGAGCAGGAGGACGATTGCGACGCCGACGGCGCGCAGACGGAATGGATCTTCGGCTCGGTGCGACATGCGACCCCCCGATTGCACCGAGCGCCACGGCCCGCGGCGCTCACGACGAACGTATCCGCCACGAGCCGAGATGAACAGCGGCAGAGTCTCCCGGTGGGGCCATCCAGCGGGAATACTGGGCGTCGGCTGTGAGTTGAGTCAAGTACACTCAAGTTTCATCACCTCGACTTGACACGTTCACGGGGCGCTGAGAAGCTTGAGTCGGCAAGGCTCAAGTCTTGCCTCAGGTACTTCGGTTGCGGGCCGGCAAGGGTCGAACCGGTATCCCCTCCATGGTCTCGAGCGGCGCTTCGCGCTCCTCGGCCGGCGAGGGGGAGAAGGAGAACACACATGTCACGTGCAGTAGGAATCGACCTCGGCACCACCAACTCGGTCGTCGCGGTCCTCGAGGGCGGCGAGCCCACGGTCATCGCGAACGCGGAGGGCCTCCGTACGACCCCGTCGGTCGTCGCATTCACGAAAGACGGCGAGGTGCTCGTCGGCGAGACCGCGAAGCGCCAGGCCGTCACCAACGTCGACCGCACCATCGCGTCGGTCAAGCGCCACGTCGGCACCGACTGGAAGACCGACGAGATCGACGGCAAGCAGTACACGCCGCAAGAGATCTCGGCGCGCATCCTGCAGAAGCTGAAGCGCGACGCCGAGCAGTACCTCGGCGACACCGTCACCGACGCCGTCATCACGGTGCCCGCGTACTTCAACGACGCCGAGCGCCAGGCCACGAAGGAGGCCGGCGAGATCGCGGGCCTGAACGTGCTGCGCATCATCAACGAGCCCACCGCTGCCGCACTCGCGTACGGCCTCGACAAGGGCAAGGAGGACGAGCTCATCCTCGTCTTCGACCTCGGTGGCGGCACGTTCGACGTGTCCCTCCTCGAGGTGGGCAAAGACGACGACTTCTCGACCATCCAGGTCAAGGCGACCGCGGGCGACAACCGCCTCGGCGGCGACGACTGGGACCAGCGCGTCGTCGACTGGCTCATCAAGAAGTTCAAGGAGTCGACGGGCGTCGACGTCTCGAACGACAAGATCGCCAAGCAGCGCCTGAAGGAGGCCGCAGAGCAGGCCAAGAAGGAACTGTCCTCGAACCTGAAGGCGTCCATCCAGCTGCCCTACCTCTCGCTCACCGAGAACGGCCCTGCGAACCTCGACGAGACGCTCACGCGCGCCGAGTTCGAGAACATGACGAGCGACCTGCTCGACCGCACGAAGAAGCCGTTCGAAGACGTCATCCGCGAGGCCGGCGTCAAGCTCTCCGACATCGCGCACGTCGTGCTCGTCGGCGGCTCGACGCGCATGCCCGCGGTCAGCGAGCTCGTCAAGAAGGAGACCGGCCAGGAGCCCAACAAGGGCGTCAACCCCGATGAGGTCGTCGCCGTCGGCGCGGCACTCCAGGCGGGCGTCCTCAAGGGCGAGCGCAAAGACGTGCTGCTCATCGACGTCACCCCCCTCAGCCTCGGCATCGAGACCAAGGGCGGCATCATGACGAAGCTCATCGAGCGCAACACGGCGATCCCGACCAAGCGCAGCGAGACCTTCACGACCGCCGACGACAACCAGCCGTCGGTCGCGATCCAGGTCTTCCAGGGCGAGCGCGAGTTCACCCGCGACAACAAGCCGCTCGGCACCTTCGAGCTCACGGGCATCGCGCCGGCGCCTCGCGGCGTGCCGCAGATCGAGGTCACGTTCGACATCGACGCCAACGGCATCGTGCACGTGTCGGCGAAGGACAAGGGCACCGGCAAGGAGCAGCGCATGACGATCTCGGGCGGCTCGAGCCTCCCGAAGGACGACATCGAGCGCATGGTGAGGGAGGCCGAGGAGCACGCCGCCGAAGACAAGGCGCGTCGCGAGTCGGCTGAGACCCGCAACCAGGCCGAGCAGCTCGTCTACTCGATCGAGAAGCTCATCAAGGACAACGACGACAAGCTCCCCGCTGACGTCAAGTCCGAGGTCCAGGGCGACGTCGACGCGCTGAAGACCGCGCTCGCGGGTGAAGACGACGAGGCCGTGAAGTCGGCCTTCGAGAAGCTCAACGCGTCGCAGGGCAAGCTCGGCGAGGCGATCTACGCCCAGTCGCAGCAGGCCGACGCGAGCGCCGCGGCCGGCGAAGACGCGAACGCGTCCGGCGCCGAGGGCGACCAGTCCTCCGACGAGGACGTGGTCGACGCCGAGGTCATCGACGACGAGGAAGAGAAGAAGTAGCCATGGCAGACGAGAAGGAGACTCCCGAGGTCCCCGATCCCGACGCCGGCGCCGCCGACGAGGTGACGGATGCCGCGGCATCCGTCACCCCCGAGGGGGAGGACGCCGAGGGAGAGACCCCCGAGGCCGAGAACCCCGAGGCCGACGAAGACGTGCTCACCGTCGACGACATCCTGAACGCGGCGAACGCCGAGGTGCAGGATCCGAGCGACGAGCACCTGGCCGACCTCAAGCGCATCACCGCGGAGTACGCCAACTACCGCAAGCGCACCGAGGCGAACCGTGAACTCGAGCGCGAACGGGCCGTCGGCGCGGCGGTAGCCGTGCTGCTGCCCGTGCTCGACGACCTCGACCGTGCCGAGAAGCACGGCGACCTCGAGGGCGACGCTCCGTTCGCGACCATCGCGGCGAAGCTGCGCGGCTCGGTCGAGAAGCTCGGCCTCACCGCCTTCGGCGAGGTGGGCGAGCCGTTCGATCCGCAGCGGCACGAGGCGATCTTCCAGCAGCCGTCGGGCGACGTCGAGATCGACACGGTCGCCGATGTCGTCGAGACGGGCTACATGCTCGGCGGAACGCAGCTTCGCGCGGCGAAGGTCGTCGTGAAGACCCCGCAGTAGTGCACCCGTCGGTCGAGTAGCGACGAAGGAGCGTATCGAGACCCGTCACGAGGTCTCGGTACGCACTTCGCGCTCCTCGACCGGCAGAAGACCTGCCCGACAGACACACACGACTAGATTTCAGAAGAGGAGGTGCCGGTGGCCAGTCAGGATTGGTTCGACAAGGACTTCTACAAGGTGCTCGGCGTCTCCAAAGACGTGAGCGATGCGGAGCTCAAGAAGACGTACCGCAAGCTCGCGCGCAAGTACCACCCCGACTCCAACCCCGGTGATGCTGCCGCCGAGGCGAAGTTCAAGGAGATCAGCGAGGCGCACTCCGTGCTCGCGGATCCCGAGCAGCGCAAGGAGTACGACGCCGTGCGGGCCATGGGCTCCGGCGCTCGTTTCACGGCGCCCGGCAGTGCCGGCGGCGCCGGCGGCTTCGAAGACGTCTTCGGCGGCATGTTCGGCCAGGGCGGCGGCGGCCGAGGCCAGTCCTACACGTTCCAGCAGGGCGGCGACTACGACGACCTGCTCGGCGGGCTCTTCGGCGGCGGCCGGTTCGGTCAACCGACCGGCGGCTACCGCGGCGCCGGCGGCCCCACCAAGGGGCGGGATGTCACGGCGTCGACCACCCTCGACTTCGTCACGGCCACCAAGGGCGACCAGATCACCCTGCAGACCGCCGAGGGCAAGCCGATCACGGTGCGCATTCCCGCGGGTGTCGCCGACGGTCAGAAGATCCGCCTGCGCGGCAAGGGCCAGCCCTCGCCCGACGGCGGCGAGCCCGGCGACATCGTGCTGACCGTGACGGTACGCAAGCACCCGGTCTTCGAGCGCGACGGCCTGAACCTCAGGGTCACCGTGCCCGTCACGTTCACCGAGGCGGCGCTCGGTGCGACCATCCAGGTGCCGACCCTCGGCGGCGACCCGGTGAAGCTGCGCGTCGCCCCCGGCACGCCGAGCGGCCGGGTGCTGCGGGTCAAGGGACGCGGCGTCGAGACGCCGAAGGGCACCGGAGACCTGCTCGCGGTCGTGCAGGTGGCCGTGCCGTCCCACCTCTCGAAGGAGGCGGAGACGAAGCTCGAGGAGTTCGCCGCGCTGCTGCCCGACGAGAACCCCCGCGACGACCTGCTCGCGAAAGCGAAGGGCTAGGCGGTGGAGATGAACGAGAGGAGCCCGCTCTTCGTCATCTCCGTCGCCGCCGAGCTCGCGGGCATGCACCCGCAGACGCTGCGCCAGTACGACCGGCTCGGGCTCGTCTCGCCGACCCGCACCGCGGGTAAGTCGCGGCGCTACTCGATGCACGACGTCGTGCAGCTGCGCGAGATCGCCCAGCTCTCGAGCGAGGGCGTGAGCCTCGAGGGCATCCGCCGGGTGCTCGGCCTCGAAGACGAGGTGGCGACACTGCGTGCGCGCGTGCGCGAACTCGAGGCCGCGCTCGCCGACGAGATGCTGAACCGCCCCGGCCGGCGCGTGTTCGCGGCGGGTTCGGCGGGCGAGGTCATCTCGCTGAAGGCCGGCACCCGGGTGCGACGCGAGAACGCGGTCGTCGTCTGGCGCCCGCTCGAGCGCGACTAGCGCAACTTGCGCGAACTGCTCAGCGGCCCCACGCCGACGCCGGCGCCTCGATGACGTCGTAGGGCCGCGAGCTCCAGTGCGTGCCATAGCCGTAGTGGCTCGACGCCCATGCCGAGGCCCAGATGGCCTGCGCCGTCGCGTCGGCCGAGTCGCCCCGCGCGAGCGCCGCGTCGACCTCGGGGTACCGACCCGATTGCAGGTTCTCGGCGGCGTAGTACGCGGCCTCGATGAGGGACGGGTAACTGCCGAGACCCGAACCGCCGCCCGAGCCCTGCCCGTTGTTCAGGGGATTGTTGCGGTTCCACCAATTGTCGGCGCCGTTCTCCTGACGCATCCACCGCATCATGAACGTGATGTTCTCCTCGGTCAGCGGCCACGCGCCCTCGATGAGCACGAGCTTGGCCCAGTCGACGTTCGTGCCGCCGGCGACGAGCGTCTGCTCGCCGGTGGTCGCGACGTAGGACTCCTGCGAGACGGCGGGCGCCGCGACATCCGATGCGACCCTGAGATCTTGCACGGCTCCGCGGTGCGGCGCGTTCGCCGCCGCGACGGACGCCAGGCCGCCGGGTTGCGCCTGCGGCAGCGGGGCGAGGGCGAGTCCTGCGAGCAGGCCGATCACGGAGAGCACGGCGGCCGCGGCGAGCGACCGGCGGGGCGAACCAGTGCGCGACCGCACCGGTCGGCGGGGACGCGTCACGGGCGTCGCGACCTCATGTCGCGCCGCCCGTCGTCCCCCGGTCCGTGCGTCCTGCATGCGGCACCGAGGGTAGCAAACCCCGCCGAGAGCCGCACCCAGCGAAATCGCTCGTGATCAGGTGCACCCGTTCGGGCGGCGGGTGCCGCGTACCCTTGGGGGATGCCCTTCGACTTCGACGCCCTGCGGCGCCGCCCCGATGTCGAGGGGCCGGGGCTCGAGGCGTCGGATGCCGCGGACCGACTGATCCTCGACGAGGCGGCGGCACTCATCGGCGAGGCTGGGCCGGGGGAGATCGTCGTCGTCGACGACTCCTACGGGGCGCTCGCGCTCGCCGCGGCGTACGCGGGTGCGAGGGGCATCCGGGTGCACCAGGACCTCGTGACGGGGGAGCGGGCACTGGCCGAGAACGCGGGCCGGCTCGCGCTCGAGGGCGAGGTGCGATCGATGCCGCTCGCCCCCGAACTCGTCGCTGGTGCACGGCTCGTGCTCATGCGGCTGCCGCGCTCGCTCGACCGGCTCGATGAGGTGTCGCAGCTCGTTGCGGCGCACGCGGACCCGAGGGTCGTCGTCGTCGCGGGCGGGCGGATCAAGCACATGACGCTCGCGATGAACGAGGTGCTCGCTCGCAGCTTCGGGCGGCTCGACGTGAGCCGGGCCCGGCAGAAGTCGCGAGTGCTGATGGCGTCGGAGGCGGGTTTCGAGACGCGTCCTCCTTCGTCGGGCGCTCCTCAACCCGCGGTGGGGGGCGGCTGGCCGCGCCGCACCCGGCACGACGACCTCGGCCTCACGGTCGTCGCGCACGGCGGCGTCTTCGCCGGCACGGGCGTCGACATCGGCACCCGGTTCCTGCTCGAGCAGTTGGGCGATGCTGCTCCGGATGCCGCGACCGCCGTCGACCTCGCGTGCGGCACGGGCGTCGTGGCGGCGTGGCTCGCGCGAGCGCGACCCGGGCTGCGGGTCACGGCGACCGATCGCTCGGCGTCGGCTGCGGCATCCGCTCGGCTGACCGCCGAGGCCAACGGGGTCGCGGATCGCGTGCACGTGACCCGCGCCGACGGCCTCGAGGCGCTCCCCGATGCGAGTGAGCGACTCATCGTGCTGAACCCGCCGTTCCACAGCGACGCGGCGATCTCGACCGGCATCGCCGCGCACCTCTTCGCCGACGCCGCGCGCGTGCTGGCACCCGGCGGCGAGCTCTGGTGCGTGTGGAACTCGCACCTGGCGTACCGGCCGCTCCTCGAGCGGGTCGTCGGCAGCACTCGGCAGATCGCCAGGAATCCGAAGTTCACCGTGACGGCCTCGCGGCGGGCGGCATGACCGGCGAGGTTCCGGTCACGACCAGTCGGCCGGGAGCTGAGGGCGCGGCTCGCGCAGCAGGCGCTGATGACCGGCGCCAGCTCACGGCGGTCGAGCGGGCCCTCGACCGCGGCGCGCATCGCCTGCTCGCGGGGGCGTCGGAGCGCGGCATCCGTGCCGGGTTCATCGAGTTCCTGGTGTTCGGCGCGAAGCAGGCCTGGGCCTGCATCTTCGGCGCCGCCCTGCTCGCCGTGATCGTCGCGGCACGGCTCTGGTACCCCGACGACGCGGCACTCGCACGCAACGACGCGCTCACGATCGCCGCGGTCGTGATCCAGGTCGTGATGGTCGCGACGCGTCTCGAATCGGGGCGCGAGCTCTGGGTGATCGTGCTCTTCCACGTGACCGGCACGGTCATGGAGATCTTCAAGACCGACGTCGGCTCGTGGTCGTACGACGGCGACGGCGTGCTGCGCATCGCCGGGGTGCCGCTCTTCACCGGCTTCATGTACGCGGCCGTCGGCTCGTACATGGTGCGGGTCTACCGCCTCTTCGACCTCGGCTTCACCCGCTATCCGCGGCGCTGGCTCACGGTCGTCGTCGCGGCGGCGATCTACGCGAACTTCTTCACGCACCACTTCATCGTCGACCTGCGCTGGATGCTGGTCGTGGCGGTCGTCGCCCTGTGGTGGCCGACGATGATGCACTTCCGCGTCTGGCGGCGCACCCCGCGCATGCCGGTGCTCGTGAGCTTCGCGCTCGTGGCCCTCTTCATCTGGTTCGCCGAGAACATCGGCACCTGGGCCGGCGCCTGGCTCTACCCCGACCAGCTCGACGGCTGGCAGCTCGTCTCACCGTCGAAGCTCGTGTCATGGTTCCTGCTGATGATCATCTCGGTGGTGCTCGTCACGCTCGTGTACCCGCCTCGCGCCCCTCGAAGTTCTTCGGACAACTCGGCCCCGTCGTCATAGGCACGCCCCCCGGCGTTCATCCGGCCGTTCGCACGGCGCCACGGCCGTCGGTTCAGATGATCTCCGACGGGCGCGCTGTGTTCGCGCGCGTCAATGTCGACACCGAGGAGGCCTCTGTGACCGAAACATCCGATAACCAGCCGACGAAATCGCGGGATCGCCACCTGACCAGCCGGCGAGGGTTCCTCGGCGGAGCTGCCGTGGGGGCCGCTGCGGCGCTCATCGCGCAGGGCGGGCCGGCCGCCGCGGCCGATGAGAACCCCGTGCGCGTCGCCGTGCTCGAGTTCCGCGACCAGTGGACGAGCGCGACGGGGCTCACCCAGTTGTTCACGAAGGCCGGATGCGCCGTGGTGCCGTTCGACCCGGCGAAGCCCGCGACCGAACAGGGCGTCGACCTCATCGCGTTCGGCAGCTTCACGAACAACGAGCCGACCTACGGGGCGTACATCACCGCCCAGGCCGCCTCGATCCAGGCGTTCGTCGCGGCGGGCGGCGTCGTGCTCGACATGGCGCAGTCCGACCAGTTCAACCCGACGGTCGGATACCTGCCGGCGCCGCTCATGGCGACCCGCAACGACTCCGACTACGACACGATCTTCCCGGTCGCGACCGACCACCCCCTCGTCGCCCACCTGCGCGTCGTCGACGGCAAGGTCTTCACCGGGCGCTCGACCCAAATCCGCGTCAGCTGGGAGTCGCTGCTCGACTGGCGCCAGATGCGGGTGCTGCTGAGCTGCCAGGCGGCCGGCCGGCCTCCGGCGATGCTCGAGGCCGCGCACGGCTCCGGCCGGTTCATCATCACGAGCCTCACGATCGACAAGTGCTACAACGCCGCCGGTGCCGCCCTGCAGCCGGCAGGAGCGATCGCCGACAGCGAGATGTTCTTCACGGCGCTGACCGCCTACGTGCAGAGCGTTCGCGCGGGCACCGCGCTTGAGGTGCCCCCGACCCTGCAGGCCTTCGCCGGCCCGCTGGTCGGCGACACCGGCACCGAGCATGCCCGCATCCTCATCCGGCCCGGCAGCGACCTGCACGACCGCACGACCTGGGTCTGCACCTACTCGAGCGAGGAAGGCGAACCGCAGTCGGTCGAGGCCGAGTTGTCGCCGGCCAACGACTCCACCGTGCTGTTCGACCTCACCGGGCTGATCGCGGGCACGGCCTACAGGTACTCGATCGCCCCCGCAGGCGGCGCGATCCCCGGCCTCGACGTCGGCGGCTCGTTCTCGACCTCGACGCCGCACGACGAGCCGACCCACCTCGTGATGGGCATGGGCTCGTGCGTCTGGACCGAGGCGAACCACATCTGGGACCGCATCCTCGCCGAGGGGGTCGACGGCTTCGTCATGCTCGGCGACACGCCGTACATCGACAGCACGAACCTCGACGTCGCGCGCACGAAGCAGCGCGCGTTCCTCGAGCAGCCGCAGCTCACCGCGCTGACGAGCACGATGCCCGTTTGGGCCACCTGGGACGACCACGACTTCGGCGGCAACGACGTGCACGGCGACCTCGTCGGCAAGCGCAACAACCGCACCGCCCTCGTCGACTACCGGGCGAACGCGATCTTCGGACACGACACCGACGGCGAGCAGCTGACCGTGCGCACCGAGGCCGGCGAGGGCATCTACACCTCGTTCCGACGCGGCCCGATCGAGGTGTTCCTGCTCGACCCGCGCTGGTTCAGCCGCACCGGTCCGAGCTGGGCCGACCCCGACCAGCAGACCGCGATCGGCGACGTGCAGTGGGCGTGGCTGCAGGAGAAGCTCCTCGCGAGCACGGCGCCCTTCAAGGCGCTCGCCACGGGCATGATCTGGGACGACAAGCAGAATGCCGAGAGCGACGACTGGGGCACCTACGCCCACGAGCGCGACGCGATCCTCGACTTCATCGCCGCGAACCGCATCTCGGGCGTCTTCCTCGTCGGCGGCGACATCCACGTGTCCCGTGCGCTGAACTACGGACCCCGTGTCGGGTACGACCTCTGGCAGTTCATCGTGAGCCCGATGCACAGCTCGGTCATCCCGAGCCTGAACGTGCCGCATCCGTCGCTCGTGCACAGTGCGGTCGAGCCGCACGTGTTCCTGCGTCTCGAGGCGGACACCACGGTCGAGCCGGCGACGCTGAAGGCGACCTGGATCAACCGCGACGGCAGGCGGATCTTCGAGGTGAACACCGACACCGATCAGCTCGCTCCGCAAGACGCGTGGGTGGCGTTCGAGGGATCGACCGAGCTCGTCACCGATGAAGAGGGCGTCGTGACGACCTCGTTCACGAACAACTCGAGCGACGAGATGACGGGTGTCGCGATGGCGCTCGCCGCGCCCGAGGGGTGGACTGCGCTCGCCGCCACCGATGACACGTTCGACTCGGTGCGCGCGGGCGAGAACCGCACGACCACGTGGACGGTGACGCCGCCGGCCGGTGCGCCGCAGCAGGCCTATCCGTTCACGGTCACGGGTGCGTTCTCGTCGCCGCAGGGCGCCGGCCAGGTCTCGTTCGACACGACCGTCGCCCTGCTGCCGGCCGGCACCCTGCCGCAGTCACGGCTCTCGATCGCCGGCGTCAGCAGCGATGAGAAGCCGGCGGATGCCGCGGAGAAGGCGATCGACGGCAGCGCCGCGAGCTTCTGGCACACCCGGTGGTCGACGAACCCGGCGAGCTATCCGCACTGGATCGCGATCGGCCTCGGCGCGGAGCACGCCGTCGACGGCATGACCTACCTTCCTCGGCAGTCGGGCACGAACGGCCGCATCAAGGACTACCAGCTCTTCCTCTCGCAGGACGGCGTCGCGTGGGGCGACCCGGTCGCGACCGGGTCCTTCACGGTCGGTGCCGCCGCGACGCGCGTGAACTTCGCCGCCACCTCGGCGCGATTCATCAAGCTCGTCGGAATCAACGCCCAGAACGGCCTGCAGTTCGGCGGCGCCGCCGAGGTCACGGTGCACGGCCGCCGCGTCGCGGCGCCCTCGCTCTCGGTCGATGCGGTCGCCGAGTCCCGCATCCTCGGCGGCAAGGCCTATGTCGCGGTCAAGGTGACGAACCGCGAGAGCGTGCCGATCGCGGTCGAGTTGACGTCGGCGTTCGGCACGAAGTCGTTCGCCACCGTCGCGCCGGGCCGAAACGCCACCCACACGTTCTCGGTTCGAGCGGCGAGCGTCGCCGCCGGCAGCGTGGCGGTTCGCGTGACCGCCACGGCCGGCGGTGCACCGGTGACGGTCGAGCTCTCGGCACCGTACCCGGCCGCGCCGTGATGGCCGGCGCCCGCTGATCGGCGCCGCGCTGCAGCTCGAACCGTCGGCCGGGCGGACCCCGCGGGGTTCCGTCCGGCCGACGGCCGTGTCAGGCTTGGAGCGTGACCTCCACGCTCGAACAGCTCGACACCGAAGACGCACTGCGCGCCTCGGTGCAGCTGCCGTGGCGCACGGTCGTGTGGGACGACCCGGTGAACCTCATGACCTACGTGAGCTACGTCTTCCGCAGTTACTTCGGGTTCCCGCGCGCCGAGGCCGAGCGGCTCATGCTGCTCGTGCACACCGAGGGCCGCGCCGTCGTGGCCACCGGAAACCGCGAGGCCATGGAGCGGCACGCGCAGGCGATGCACGGCTACGGCCTGCAGGCCACCGTCGAGCGGGTCGAGCCGTGATCGTCGCAGGGCTCGGCGGCGGCGAGGGCGTGCGCATCGTGCTCGAGACCGAAGAGGCGATGCTGCTCTCGGAGCTCGCCGACCAGGTCGACTCGGTACTCCTCCTCGGCGAGGCCGACGACCCCGCGCTCGGAAGGCTGCTGCCGAACGCGTACCCCGACGACCACGATGCCGCCCACGACTACACCCGCTACACGCGCGACAGCCTGGTCGACGGCAAGCGCCAGGCGGCCCAGCGGGTGCGCGACGCCACCGCGGTCGAGGAGCCCGGCGGGGTCGTGCAGATCGAACTCGACCAGTCCGAGGCGTGGGGCTGGCTGACCTTCCTCACCGACCTGCGGTTGATCCTCGCCGAACGGGTCGGCATCGTCGACGAAGACGAGACCGACGCCGACGAGACCCGCGACGACTACCTGCGTGCCGCCTACGAATGGGCGGGATTCGTGCAGGGCTCGATGCTCGAGGTGCTCGACCCCATCAAGGGCTGAGCCCGCGCTGAGTCTGCGCCGAGCCAAGGGCTGAGCCTGTGCTGAGCGTCGTTCCGCGGAGCGGGGTCCCTTCACTGGCATGCTGATGCCGAGTCCATTTCGAAGGAGCATCCGTGAGCCGAGACACCGCGACCCTGGCGCCCGCCCCGTCCTCGATCGGACGGGTGCTGCGGCATCCGGCTGCGACCGCCGAGTCGCTCGAATCGATCGCCCTGCTGATCGGCGCCGCGGTCTTCGTCGTCGGCGGTCTCGTCGCCTGGCTCGTCTTCCTGGGCCATGACCTGCCGATCGCGGGGCCGGGCTCGCTCGGTGAATTCGTCGCCGTCGGCGCGGCGATCGCGACGCTCCTCGCCTTCGTGCTCGCCCGCCTCGCGCTGCGCACCCGCAATGCCGCCGGGTTCGCCGACGCGGCCCTGCCTGGGCTCGATGCGCCGGGTGCGCGCATCCACTGGTTCGACCTCGCCGCCATCGCCCTCGCGCACGCCTTCATCGCTCTCCTCGGCTGGATCGGCCTCGCCGACCTGCTCGAGCAGAGCTTCCAGGGCGCGGTCGTCTTCACGTTCCCCGGCGCCGTGCTCGCGGGCGTCGGCATGGCCGTCACCG
Organism: Agromyces sp. CCNWLW203; assembly: GCF_036576125.1. Lineage (NCBI taxonomy): Bacteria > Bacillati > Actinomycetota > Actinomycetes > Micrococcales > Microbacteriaceae > Agromyces > Agromyces sp. CCNWLW203. The sequence goes on from NZ_JAZHYX010000001.1 coordinate 1,201,390, forward strand.
CCTACGCGGTGTTCCTCTCCTCGGCGCACCTGACGCCGATGCTGCTCTCGTTCGTGCTGGCCCTCTTCCTCGTGGTGGGCGCGCTCGCGAGCATGTTGAGCTCGAGCGATCCGCTCTGGTGGCAGATGAACCTGAGCGCGCTCGGCATGACGAACGACATCTCTGCGCTCGCGTTCAACCTGACCCTCATCATCGCGGGCGTCATCGTCACGACGATCGCCAGGTACGCGACGGCCGCGGTGCCGACCACGACGCACGCGGAGCTGCGCGGCCGCAACGTCGTGCGGGTCGGCATGATCCTCATCGGGATCTTCCTCGCCTGCGTCGGCGTCTTCCCGGTCGACCGATTCTTCGTGTTGCACAACACGGTCGCCACGGGCATGGCGATCGCCTTCGCCGTGCTCGTGATCGGGCTGCGCTGGTTCATCCCGTCGATGCCGAGGGTGTTCATCCTGCTCGGCTACGTCTACGTCGGCGTGATCGTGGTGCTCGCCGTGTTCTTCGCGACGGGGTACTACAACCTCACCGCGGTCGAGCTCGTCGCAGCCGTGCTCATCTTCAGCTGGATCATCGTCTTCCTCCGCAACACGGGCGCCATGCACGGGCAGTCGACGACGGATGCCGCGGCGACGCCGATCCCCGAGGTCTCCCGGGTGGCGTAGCCGTAGCTGTAGCCGGAGGCGGCCGCCGTCAGCGGAGCCCGCGGAAGAACGTGCGGATGTCGCCCACGAGGAGGTCGGGGACCTCCATGGCCGGGAAGTGGCCGCCGCGATCGAATTCCGACCAGTGCACCACGTTGTTCTCGCGCTCGGCGACCGTGCGGATCCCGAAGTCGCCGGGGAACACTGCAACGCCCGAGGGAACTCCGCTGGGTTGGGTCTCCTGGCCCCAGCTCGCCCGGCCCTCGCGGTAGAGACGGGCCGCCGACGTCGCCGTGCCGGTCAGCCAGTAGACGCTGACGTTCGTGAGTAACTGGTCGAGGTCGACCGCGTCCTCGGGCAGTTCGGCTGCGGGGTCGGTCCATTCCTTGAACCGCTCGACGATCCACGCGAGCTGGCCTGCCGGCGAGTCCGACAGGCCGACTCCGACCGTCTGCGGCCGGGTGGACTGGATCACTGCGTACCCGGTGCCCTCCTCCATCTGCTGCTGCAGCGCACCGAGCCGCGCCTGCTCCGCCTCGGTCATGGCGGCGAACTCCGCCGGGTCGCCCGAGGGGAATCCGAGGCTGCCGTTCACGTGCACGCCGATGACGTGCTCGGGCGCGATCCTGCCGAGCATCGGCGAGATCACCGAGCCGGTGTCGCCGCCCTGCGCGCCGTAGCGCTCGTAGCCCAGTCGATTCATGAGCTGGGCCCATGCGCGGGCGATCCTCGACATGTCCCAGCCGGTCTCGTGCGTCGGGCCCGAGAACGCGAAGCCCGGCATCGACGGGGCGACCACATGGAAGGCGTCGGCCGGATCGCCGCCGTGGGCGCGGGGGTCGGTGAGCGGTCCGATGATCTTCATGAACTCGACGACCGAGCCCGGCCATCCGTGCGTGAGGAGCAGCGGCATCGCGTCGGGTTCTGGCGAGCGCACGTGCAGGAAGTGCACGTTCTGGCCGTCGATCGTCGTCGTGAACTGCGGAAACTCGTTGAGCCTCGCCTCGTGCTCGCGCCAGTCGTACGACGTGCGCCAGTGGTCGGCCAGGCCCTGGAGGTAGCTCGGGGGAGTGCCGTAGCTCCAGCCGACGCCGGGCAGTTCATCGGGCCAGCGCGTCGCGGCCAGACGCCGGTTCAGGTCGTCGACTTCCGCTTGCGGAATGTCGATGCGGAACGGTCGGATGTCGGTGTTGTCGTGATTCATGGGAGCGACGCTACGCACCCATGTGGACAGTTTCCGTCCGCATTCCGAAGACCCCGAGACGGCGCTCGCGCGCCTCGTCGATCGCGTCGGGGCCGAACGACGCGAAGAGGGTCGGATGCCGAAGCATCCGACCCTCTCAGCTGCAGGTCTGGAATCAGACGGTCTGCGTGGGGTGCGCGAGCGCCTTGGCCTTCAGGAGCTCGAACTCCTGCTGGGTGATGCTGCCCGAGTCGAGGAGGCCCTTGGCCTTCGCGATCTCATCGGACGGGCTGGCAGAACCGGCCGTCTGGCGGATGTACGCGTCGGTCGCGGCCTGCGCCTGCTTGTACTCCTTCTGCGAGCGCTCGGCCATGCCGTTGCCGCGGGCGATCAGGTAGACCAGCGCGGTGAGGAACGGCACGAAGATCAGGAAGATGATCCACACCGCCTTCCACCAGCCGTTGAGCTTCTGGTCGCGGAACAGGTCGCCGATGATCGCGAAGAGCGCGAAGAGGTAGGCGATGAACGCGAACGCCCAGAGGAACCACCAGATCAGGTCCCAGAAACTTTCCCAAAAACTCATGTGCGTGTGCAGCCTTTCACTGTGAATGAACGCCCCCATAGAGCGCCGCTGAGGTGAACCTATCGCGACGCCCGGCCGCGCGTCCAGAGGCCGCGCGGGCGGAGATCGCCGCGGCGTGACGGCGTGCATCCCCGCAGCATGGCGGCCGCGGCGGTACCCTCGGCACCGGGAGGGCACGTGGCGGACTGGGTGGCATCGCTCGACATCGACGGATGGAGCCTCGGCCTCGTCCTTCCCAGCGCCACCCTGTTGCCCACCGCACCTCTCACCCCCGCAGACAGGATCTGACCGTGAGCCTCGCCATCCCGCCGCGCGACCCGCAGGTCACGCCGAAACGACTGTTCCTTCTCGCGATCCCGGCGCTCGCGATCGGCGTGATCTCCGCGCTCGTCCTCTTCGGGCTCGATCGGCTCGCCGCCGTGCTGCAGTCAGCGCTCTGGGACGCGCTGCCCGATGCGCTCGGCGTCGATCCGTCGGGCTGGTGGACCGTCGCGGTGCTCACGCTCACCGGGCTCGCGGTGGGGCTCGTGCTCCGGTTCGTGCCCGGTCATGGCGGCCCCGACTCGGCGACCACCGAACTCGTCGAGGAACCGCAGCCCCTGAAGAACCTGCCGGGCGTGCTCATCGTCACGGTGCTCGCGCTCGCCGGCGGCGTGAGCCTCGGCCCCGAGAACCCGATCATCGCGGTCAACACGGCGCTCATGGTGGCGGCCATGGCCCGCTTCATGCCCGGAGTGCCGACGCAGCTGACCGTGCTGCTCGCGGCCTCGGCCACGATCGGTGCGCTCTTCGGCACTCCCGTCGCGGCGGCCCTCGTCTTCACGGGCATCGTCGCGGCGCTGAAGTCGGGCGGTGCGCTGTGGGACCGCCTGTTCCTGCCGCTCGTCGCGGCGGGCGCCGGCGCATTCACGATGCGCCTCGTCGGCGCGCCGATCTTCTCGTTCAGCCTGCCGCCCTACGGCGCACCGCAGGCGCTCGACCTCCTCACCGGCGCGATCGTGGCGACCGCCGCCGCGATCATCGGCCTCGCGATGCTGGCCGCGTTCCCGCTCATCTACCGGGCCATGCACTCGCTCCGCCACCCGGTGCTCATCGCCACGGCCGGAGGGCTCCTGCTCGGTCTCCTCGGCTTCCTCGGCGGCCCCATCACGATGTTCAAGGGCCTCGAGGAGATCGGCGAGCTGCTCCAGGATCCCACCGCCTACGATGCGCCGCAGCTCGCCGCGATCGCGGGCATCAAGATCCTCGCGCTGCTCATCGCGGCGAGCTCGCTGTTCCGCGGCGGCCGCGTGTTCCCGGCGACCTTCATCGCCGTGGCGCTCGGCATGCTGGGCCACGCGCTGATCCCGTCGCTGCCGCTCGGCCTCGCCGTCGGCTGCGCCGTCGTCGGGGTGCTGCTCGTCGTGACCCGCGACGGCTGGATCGCGATCTTCGTCGGCGTCGCCGTCGCGGGCGACATCACGATCCTGCCGATGCTGTGCGTCATCGTGCTGCCGGCGTGGCTCCTCGTGACGGGTGCGCCCGAGTTCCGGATCGCGGCGCCGAAGAAGGACCCCGAGTCCGCGCCGGCTCCGGCGGCTCCGGCCAGCGTCGACTGAGGACGGCGGTGCGGCGCCGGGAAGAAGGCGCGACGCGGAACGAGAAGCGGGTGCAGCGCGGCATCCGCTCGCTAGGGTCGTTCTGAGCAGACGGAGGGGGTACCGGTGCAGAAGCCGCTGGTGGGGCTCAGCAGGAAGAACGTCGTGCGCGAGCTGACCGCGGGCGTCACCCTGCTCGCGATCGCGATCCCCCTGAACATCGGGTACGCGCAGATCGCCGGCCTGCCGCCGACCGCGGGCCTCTACGCGCTCATCGTGCCGACCGTCGTCTACGCGCTCGTCGTCTCGTCGCGGCAGTTGGTCGTGTCTCCGGATGCCGCGGCCGCCGCCCTCGTCGCCTCGTCCCTCGGCGGGCTCGCGACCGCCGGCAGCTCCGACTACGCGACGCTCGCGCTCGCGCAGGCGATCATCTGCGGCATCCTGTTCGTGCTTCTGTCGGTCTTCAAGCTCGGATTCATCGCCAACTTCCTGTCGAAGCCGATCCTCGTTGGCTTCGTCGGCGGCCTCGCGCTCGACATCCTCGTGAGTCAGGTCGCGAAGATGCTCGGGGTGAAGATCGACTCGGGCGGGGAGTTCGTCGACAAGGTCGTCGGGCTCGTGGCCGGTCTCGGCACGACGAACCCGTGGTCGCTCACCATCGCGGCGCTCTCGGTCGCGGTGCTCATCCTCGGCCAGCGGTTCCTGCGGCTCGTGCCGTGGGCCCTCATCGTGCTGATCGTCGCGACGGTCGTGGTCGTCATCGCCGATCTCGACGACGCCGGCGTCGACGTGCTCGGCGCGGTGCCGGCCGGACCCCCCGCGCTCACCTGGCCCGTCATCGACTGGTCGATGTGGCTCATGCTCGTGCCCTCGGCGATCGCGCTCACGATGGTGACGACGGCTGAGGGGCTGCTCGTCTCGCGGTCGTACGGGGAGAAGAACAACTACTCGACGCGGCCGAACCGCGACCTCTTCGCGTTCGGCCTCGGCAACATCGCCGCCGGTGCGAGCGGCAGCTTCGCCATGGGCTCCTCGACCTCGCGCACCGCGGCGATGGACCAGGCCGGTTCCCGCACGCAGCTGCCGTCGCTCGTGCTCGCGGTGGGAACGCTCCTGCTCCTGCTCTTCGGCACCGCCCTGCTCGCCGACATCCCGTCGCCGGCGATCGGAGCGATCGTCGGTGTCGCGATCCTCCCGCTGCTCGGCATCAAGGACTTCCGCATGCTCTGGCGTCTCGACCGCTTCGAGTTCGCGATCGCCGCCGTCTGCTTCCTCGTGACGCTCTTCGTCGGCTCGATCGCGGGCATCGTCGTGGCGTTCGTGCTGGCGCTCATCAACCTCGCCAAGCGCGCGGCGAACCCGCCGATCGACGTGCTCGCTGCCGGCGACTCGCCGACGCAGTCGCTGCTCGGGGAGGCGCCCGTCGGCACCATGACGGCGCCCGGCGTGATCGTCATCCGGCTCGCTGCACCGCTCTTCTTCGCGAACGGCTCCGTGTTCGGCGACGCCGTGAAGAAGGCCGTCAAGGCCGTTCCCGAGGGCAGCGTGCGGCACGTCGTCATCGACATGGAGGCCGTCACCGACGTCGACGTGACCGGCGCCGAGAGCTTCACCGCCCTCGTCGCCTGGCTCGACGCCCGCGGCATCGAACTCGGCTTCAGCCGGGTGAGGCCCGATGCCCGCGCCCGGTTGACCGACCTCGGCCTGCTCGGCGAGCGCCGAACCTTCGAGACCAACCGCGCCGCGCTCGCGGCGCTCTCCAGCCCACCGCAGCAGCGCTAGACGACGGCGGCACCACCGCCAGACAGGAGTACGAACATGGGCGAGGTCATCGGCGGCATCCTGCCGCTCGCGCTCGGCATCGCGATCAGCCCGATCCCGATCATCGCGGCGATCCTCATGCTGCTCTCGCCGAAGGCGAAGGGCACGAGCGTCGGCTTCATGATCGGCTGGGTGCTCGGCATCGTCGTCGCGGTCGTCGTGTTCACGCTGCTCGCCTCGATCATCCCCGAGCAGGATCCGGATGCGGCGAAGCCGATCTCGGGCGTCATCAAGCTGCTGCTCGGCGCCGGACTGCTGTTCCTCGCGCTGAAGCAGTGGCGCGGGCGCCCGAAGGCGGGCGAGACGGCCGCCCTGCCGAAGTGGATGTCGGCCATCGACTCGATGACGACGATGCGCGGCCTCGTGCTCGGCTTCCTGCTCTCGGCCGTCAACCCGAAGAACCTGCTCATGGCGGCCGGCGCCGGGGTGCTGATCGGCACGGCGGGCCTCACCGGCGGTGAGATCACCCTCGTGATCGTGATCTTCGTGATCATCGCCGCGTGCTCGGTCGCGGTGCCCGTGATCGCATATCTCCTCGCCTCCGAGAAGATGGCCGGGCCGCTCGAGTCCCTGCGCGGCTGGCTCGTGCAGAACAACGCGACCGTCATGGCGGTGCTGCTGCTCGTCATCGGCGTCGTGGTCATCGGCAAGGGCATCGGCAGCTTCTGATGACGGATGCCTCGGGCGGCCCCCTTCGACCGGGAACGGGGGGCGGCGGCTTCGCCCACGGCACCCGGGTGCTCATCACGATCGCCGCCGCCTGCATCGTCTTCGCGGGGGTGTGGTTCGCCCGCGACATCCTCGCCCCCGCCGCGGTCGCCGCGGTCGTGGTGATCATCGCGCATCCCGTGCGCCGCCCGCTCGAGCGTCGCGGCTGGCCGAGCTGGCTCGCGACGACCGCGGTGATCGTGGTCGCGTACCTGATCCTCGCGATCCTCGGAACGCTGCTCGTCGTGGCATCCGCCCAGTTCATCGGCATGCTGCCCGACTACGCCGACGAGCTCGCGGCGACCGTGCAGGCCGTCTACGAGTGGCTCACCTCGCTCGGCATGACGAGCCAGGCGGCCGAGTCTGCAGCGGCGGCGATCGACCCGAAGACGCTGCTCGACTTCGCGGCCGGCGTCGCCGATGCCGTGCTCGGCGCCGCGACGGCGTTCTTCTTCGTGCTCGCCTACGTCATCTTCATGGCGGCGGATGCGTCGGGCCTCAGCCGTGGCGATCGGGTCTTCGGCACCCCGGCCGCCGACCAGATCGGCGCGCGGTACTTCTCGGGCGTGCGCCGCTACTACGTCGTGAACGCGAGCTTCGGTCTCGTCGTGGCGGTACTCGACGGACTGTTCCTGTGGTGGGTCGGCGTGCCGATCCCGATCGTCTGGGCGATCCTCGCGTTCGTCACGAACTTCATCCCGAACATCGGCTTCGTGATCGGGCTCATCCCGCCGGCGATCCTCGCGCTCGTCGTAGGCGGGTGGCCGCTCGCGCTCGCCGTGGTGGCCGCGTACTGCGTCATCAACGTCGTGCTGCAGGTGCTCGTGCAGCCGAAGTTCGTGAGCGACGCGGTGGGCCTCAGCCTCACGCTGACGTTCTTCTCCGTCGTGTTCTGGACCCTCGTGATCGGACCGATCGGGGCGATCCTCTGCATCCCGCTGACGCTGCTCGTGCGGGCGTTGCTGCTCGAACCCGACGCGAGGTCGGGGCCGCTGCGGCGGCTGACGGGCGACCCGCAGGCGCGCTGATCCGGGCTTCCATGGATCGGGCGCCGGACCTGTGAGGCCCGGCGCCCGATCTTCATGCAGACGGCGCTACTCGCGTGCGAGCGCTGCGAGCGCCTCGAGCTCGAGGTCGAGGTACTGCTCCTCGCTCACATCGATGGCGACGCCGAGCAGCTTGCCGCCCTCGAAGGGGAACGGGTTCGTGTACTGGCCGCTGACCGCATCTGCGCTGTCCCAGCCGATGCAGAGCCCGTCGCCGCAGAGCGTGAACTTGCCGATCTGCGCGCGCATCGGCCCTTCGGCGACGATCTGGTCGTCGACGTAGAGCTTGCAGGTGCCGATCGATTCGCCGTGTTCGCCCGCGCTCTCGCGCACGAACTCCATGCCGAGCGCGTGGGCGCCCGGGGCGAGCACGCCCGACGTGAACGTCTGCTCCGGCGGGATGCCGAGGAAGTTGTACACGTAGTTGAGCTTGCCGTCCTTGATGAACAGCGTGTGCCCGCCGAAGCGCGAACCATGGGCGAAGATCACACCCTTGGTGCCCTCATCGACGATGACGTCGGCGATGATCTTGAATGAGCGGCCGCGCACGTTCACCGCCACGCTCTCGGGAACCGCACCCGTCTCGGGGTAGTACACGTAGCGGGTGCGCGGGGGCTCGGCCTGCGGGCGCTCGATCGTCAGCTGCTCGCGGGCCGGTCGGTCGTCGAGCGGGTAGACGTTGTTCGCCCTCGCCTCGGCGTCGAACGCCTCGATCAGTTCCTGCAGCTTCTCGGGGTGCTGGGCGGCGAGGTCCTTCGACTCCGAACGGTCCTCATCGACGTGGTACAGCTCCCACACGTCGTTCTCGAAGTCGCCGTGACCGGTGAGCGGCGCGTGGATGGCGGACGCCTTCCAGCCGTCCTTCCAGATGCCGCGCGTGCCGAGCATCGAGTAGTACTGCACGTGCTTGTCGGTGGGTCCGTCGGGCGCGGCATCGAACGAGCTCTTCATCGAGACGCCCGCGAGCGGCCGCTGCTTCACCCCGTTGACCTCCTCGGGGAACTCGATGCCGATGGCGTCGAGGATCGTCGCGACGACATCGACCGAGTGGTGGTACTGATGGCGGATCTCGCCCTTGGCCTGAATGCCCGCCGGCCAGTGGATGACCATCGGGTCGCAGGTGCCGCCCGAGAACTGGGCGTACCGCTTGAACATCTTGAACGGCGTCGAGAAGGCGGCGGCCCACCCGGTCGGGTAGTGGTTGTACGCCTCGGGTCCGCCCAGCTTGTCGATCATCGTCAGGTTCTCGGCGAGGTCGTCGGGGAAGCCGTTGAAGAACTTGTTCTCGTTGACCGAGCCGTCGGGCGACCCCTCTCCGGAGGCGCCGTTGTCGGCGCAGTAGAAGATGAGCGTGTTGTCGAGTTGGCCCGACTCCTCGAGGTAGTCGATGAGGCGGCCGATCTCGGTGTCGGTGTACTCGCTGAAGGCGGCGAACACCTCGGCCATGCGGCTGAACAGGCGCTTCTCGTCGTCGGAGAGCGAATCCCACGGCTTCACGAAGTCGGCCTCGTTCGCCTGGTCGTCGGGCAGCGGGTTGAACGGAGTGAGCTCGGTGCCCTCTGGCATGACACCCCGCTCGATCATCCGCTCGAGCACCCAGGTGCGGTACGCGTCGTAGCCGTCGTCGAACTTGCCCGTGTACTTGTCGATGTACTCCTGCGGCGCCTGGTGCGGGGCGTGGTTCGCGCCCGGGCAGAACCACGTGTACCAGGGCTTCGACGGATTCGAGGCGTTCTGATCGCGGATCATGCGGATCGCCTGATCGGCGAGGTCCTTCGAGAGGTGGTACCCCTCGTCGGGCGTATACGGGGGTTCGATGAATCGGTTGTCCTCGACGAGGTCGGGGTACCACTGGCTGGTCTCGCCGCCGAGGAAGCCGTAGAAGCGGTCGAAGCCCATCGCGAGCGGCCACGCCGACTTGCTGCCTCCCGAGGAGATGTCCTCCTCGGGCACGTTGTGATCCTTGCCGACCCAGAACGTCGAGTACCCGTTGTCCTGCAGCACCTGCCCGATCGTCGCGCACTCCTTCGGGAAGCGGCCCGAGTATCCGGGAAAGCCGTTCGTGCCCTCCATGATGATGCCGATGCCGTTGGCATGGTGGTTGCGGCCCGTGAGGAACGTCGAGCGCGTCGGCGAACAGATCGCGGTCGTGTGCCACTGCGTGTAGGTGAGACCGTTCGCAGCGAGCCGGTCCATCGTGGGCATGTTGATGCGCCCGCCGTACGGCGACCAGGAGGCCATGCCGGTGTCGTCGTAGAGGATGACGAGCACGTTGGGGGCGCCTTCCGGTGCCTTGGGCAGCTCGTAGGGCTTCCAGTCGGGAACGGAGTCCCGGACGTCCAGCTCGATCTTTCCCCCGAATTCCTCGGACATTCGCACAGGCCCCCTTCTCTGCGGCGGAGCGTCCACCGCTCGATCCGACGCTACTCCGAAAGCGCCCTCTCGGACACACGTCTCCGGATCGGGTCGCCCGTCGGGCGTCCGGTTAGAGTCGGCACCGGCGGCCGACGGGGTTGCCTGCCCGGTGCGCCCTTCGATCAGCGGCCGGCATGGGACGGAAGGGTGAGGATGAGCGGACCTCGGCTGTTCCCGACGCTCGCGGGGTACCGGCGCGGGTGGCTCGGGCCCGACCTCCTCGCGGGTCTCTCGGCCGGCGCCGTGGTGATTCCGCAGGCGATGGCCTACGCGACGATCGCGAACCTGCCCGTCGAGATCGGCCTCTACACGTGCATGGTGCCGATGCTCGTCTACGCGATGCTCGGCGGGTCGCGGGCGATGAGCGTCTCGACCACGTCGACCATCGCGACGCTCACCGGAACCACACTGCTCTCAGCGGGAGTCGCGGCGGGCTCCGACGACCCCGTTCCCGACCTGATCGCGCTCACGCTCCTCGTCGGCGTCATCCTGCTCATCGCGCGCCTCCTGAAGCTCGGCAGCCTCGTCGAGAACATCTCGCGCGCAACGGTGGTCGGCATCCAGATCGGCGTGGGCGCGACGGTCGCGGTCGGCCAGTTGCCGAAACTGCTCGGCGAGACGACGGATGTCACGGCGCACGGGTTCTTCCGGACCGTCGTCGCCGCGCTCGAAGCACTGCCGGTCGCGAACTGGCCGACGGTGGTCCTCTCGGTCGCCTCCATCGTCGTGCTGCTCGTGCTCAAGCGCTTCCTTCCCAAGGTGCCCGGTCCGCTGGTCGTCGTCGCAGCGGGAATCCTGCTCGTCGCGTTCGCCGGCATCGAGGGGCTGGGGATCGAACTGATCGCCCCCGTGCCGCAGGGGTTCCCACCGCCCACGCTGCCGACCTTCGCACATCTCGGAGCGATGCTGCCCGGCGCCTGCGCCATCGCCGTGATGGCGTTCCTCGAATCGACGGCGGTCGCCCGAGTCATCCGCAGCCCGGGCGACCCGCAGGTCGACTCGAACCAGGAGCTGTTCGCGACCGGAGCGGCCAACGTGGTCGGGTCGTTCTTCCAGGTGGTGCCCACGGCCGGAGGCTTCTCGCAGAGTGCGGTGAACCAGGGCGCCGGCGCCCGCACGCAGTTGTCGTCGATCGTGACGGCCGTGCTCGCCGTGCTCGTCGCCATGTTCTTCGCCCCGATGCTGAGCCTCCTGCCCCAGGCGACGCTCGCCGCACTCGTCTTCGTCGCCGTCGCGAGCCTCATCGACATCGCCTCGCTCGTGCGGTTCTGGCGCATCAACCGTGCCGACTTCTGGGTCGCCGTCGTGACTGCGGCGGTGGGACTCAGCGCCGGGCTGCTGGTCGCGGTCGCGGTCGGCGTGGCGGCGACGCTCGTCGTCGTGCTGCGGGAGCTCAACCGCCTCCGGATCGATGCCGGGCAGCCGGTGGGGGGCGTGCTGCCGATTCGCCTGCTCGGGCCGCTCTACGCCGCGAACGTGCTCGCGCACGAGAACGCGGTGCTCGACGCCGTCGCCGAGAACAGTGACGTACGCGCGGTGGCGCTCGAACTCTCCCGCCTCGACGTCGTCTCGATCACGGTGATCGACACCCTCGCCGAACTCGATCGCGAACTCGGTGACGCGGGTATCGAACTCCGGCTCGCCGCCGTTCCCGCGACGGGTGCCCGCACGGCACGTCGAGGGAGCTGGTTCGACGGGCTCGAACGCACCGGGCGGGTGTATCCGACGCTCGATGCCGCCGTTCGAGCGCCCGTCGTCGACCCGCAGTCGCGCCCGACCTGACGTTCGCCGAGGATTCACCGTGTGCTCTGGCGCACGGGCCCCGCGTCCGCGTAGTCTGCAACCACGTGAGATTGGGGAGATCATGGCGGAGTTCGAATACGGCCCGGTGGAGCTGTATCTGGTGGGGTTCGAGGGCGATCGTCCAGACCCCGGCACGCTCGAGGCGATCGGCGAGTTGATCGAGGGCGGTGAGATCCGGTTGCTCGACTTCCTCGTGATCTCGCGAGAGACCGACGGTTCGGTGCTGATCACCGAGTTCGAACAGGTGAGCGACGAATACGGCTTCGGCACGGTCGAGCTCGAGGCGATCGGTCTCGTCGCCGAAGAAGACGCCCACGAACTGGCCCAGGGCATTCCGCCGGGCACCTCCGGCGCCCTGCTCGCGATCGAACTCGTGTGGGCCAAGCGCCTCGCATCGAAGTTCGCCGAGTCCGGCGGCCTCGTGCTGCAGACAGAACGCATCCCGGCGCCCGTCGTGAACGCCGCGCTCGCAGAAGCCGAAGGGGAGTAGGAACATGCCACTGAGAAGAATGGGACGCCCGGGCCTGATCGGCATGGCCGCCCGCACCGCCGTCGTCGCCGGCACCGCCACCGCCGTCAGCGGCGGCATGCAGCGGCACCAGCAGCAGAAGGCCCAAGACCAGTACGAGCAGCAGCAGTACGAGGCGCAGCAGCAGCAGGCGCAGATCGATGCCGCGGCGCAGCAGGCCGTCTCGCAGCAGCAGGCGGCGATGGGCGTCGCTGCCCAGCAAGCCGCCGCAGCCCCGGCCGCTCCGGCCGGAGGAGTCGACATCGTCGCCGAGCTGCAGAAGCTCGCCGCGCTCCAGCAGCAGGGCATCCTCTCGCCGGAGGAGTTCGCCGCGGCCAAGGCCAAGCTCCTCGCCTGAGGCGTGAGAGCCGTAGTCGATCGACGCAGCGGGCGGAAGCCCTGTCGTCGATTCCTTCGACGTACCTAGGGTGAGGGCATGGCAGTCACGCTGAGAGGTCTTTCAACCGCGGTTCCGGCGACGGTGCTCGTGCAAGACGAGGTGCGCGATGTGTTCGCGGCCCAGCCCGGCCTCGGCCGGCTGGGCCAGCGCATCGTCGCCACATCGTTCAACGTCTCGGGCATCGAGCGCCGGCACTCCGTGCTCGACGAGCTGCGCTGGGACGCGCACCCCGAAGACCCCGTGTTCTTCGACATCGAGTCGGGTGAGTTGCTGCTGCCGGGCACGAAGGTGCGCAACGAGCTGTACGCCGAGCATGCGACGCGCCTCTACGTCGAGGCGGGCCGCGCGGCCATCGAGGCGACGCCGGGCATCGGGGCATCCGATGTCACGCATGTCATCACGGTCTCGTGCACGGGCTTCTACGCGCCCGGGCCCGACTTCATGATCGCCCGCGAGCTGGGGCTGAACCCCGGGGTCGAGCGCTACCACCTCGGCTTCATGGGCTGCTACGCGTCGATCCCGGCGCTGCGCATCGCAACTCAGCTGGCGACAGCGGATGCCTCGGCGGTCGTGCTCGTCGTCTCGGTCGAGCTCTGCACGCTGCACTTGCGCTCGTCGAACGACCCCGACACGATCGTGGCGTCGTCGCTCTTCGCCGACGGCGCCGGTTCGGGCATCGTGACCGGTCGGCCGACCGAGCCGGGTGAACGGGCCTTCGACCTCGACCGCTTCGCCACCCGCATCACACCGGTCGGCGAGGGCGACATGGCGTGGAAGATCGGCGACCACGGCTTCGAGATGGTGCTCTCGAACGCCATCCCGGCGATCATCGACGACCACATCACCGGGGCGCTCGAGCCGCTCTTCGCGCACGACGACGCACTCGCGGCGGCGCTCGCGGGCGACGGGTCGAGCGAGGCGATCGAGCACTGGGCGATCCACCCGGGCGGTCGGAGCATCCTCGACAAGGTCGAGTCGCGGCTCGGGCTCACCGAGGCACAGCTCGTGCCGGCGCGCGACACCCTGCGTGACTACGGCAACATGTCGAGCGCGACGGTGCTGTTCGTGCTGCGCAACATCCTGCATTCGGATGCCGCTGCCGACGGCGACCGCGTCGCAGCGATGGCGTTCGGGCCGGGGCTGACCGTCGAGTCGGCGCTCCTGACCGTTCGGGTGTGACGATCGTGTACCGCGGCCGGCCGGAATGACGTCGCTCGGCTCGCGCGACGCCGAGGCGCAGGAGATGATGGACTCGCCCGGCGCCGACCCGGTGATGCTCGCGAAGACCTACGAGCGCTTCCGGCTTGTCAACGCCGTCGTCTCGGGGGAGCGGGCCGTATACCTGCGTTGGATCCGTCCGCGACTCTCTCCCGTCTGGGGCACCCGGCTGCTCGACGTCGGTTCGGGCAGCGCCGACCTGCCGCGACGCCTGCTGCGGTGGGCCGAGACCGATGGGCTCCGACTCGAGATCACCGCGATCGACCCCGACGCGCGGGCGATGGCGTGGGCGTCGGCCCGGCCGCCGACGCCGGGCCTCACGCTCCGTCGCGCGATGAGCGGCGATCTCGTCGACGAGGGCGAGCACTTCGACCTCGTCGTCTCGAACCACGTGCTGCACCACCTCGACGGGCGCGAGTTCGGTGCGCTGCTGCGCGACAGCGAACTGCTGCTCGGCCCCGGCGGACTCGCGGTGCATGGCGACATCGAGCGCACGCGGCTCGGCTACGCGGGCTTCTGGCTCGGCACGCTGCCCTTCGCGGGCAACCTGCTCGCGGGCTCGTACATCCGCACCGACGGGCTCACCTCGATTCGCCGCAGCCACACCGCCGGCGAGCTCGCGCCGGTGCTGCCCGAGGGCTGGGCCGTGCGGCGGGCGTTCCCGTCGCGACTCGAGGTGGTGTGGGGAGCGGATGTCTGAGGCATCCGCCGGCCCGACGCGCACCGTCTCGCACGACGGCATGCGCGACGTCGTCATCGTCGGCGGCGGGCCGGTCGGACTGCTGCTCGCGTGCCTGCTCGCGCAGCGCGGCCGTGACGTGGTCGTCCTCGAACGCCGCACCGAGCGATCGGGCCGATCGCGTGCGATCGGCATCCACCCCCCAGGGCTGCGCGCCCTCGGGCGGGTCGGCCTCGAGGCCGAGGTGCGGGGGTCCGGCATCGAGATCCGCGACGGGCGCGTGACGTGCCGCGGCCGAGTGCTCGGCTCGATGTCGTTCGTGCGGGACGGATCCGTGTGGTCGCTGCCGCAGCTCGAGACCGAGGCGATGCTCGAGCGCCGCCTCGCCGAGCTCGCCCCCAGGGCGCTCATGCACGGCGTCGAGGTGCAGGGGCTCCGCGACCTCGGCACGCACGTCGAGGTCACGGGCGACCGCGGCGGCGAGACGGTCACGCTGCCCGCCCGCTACGTCGTCGGGGCCGACGGCGTGCGCAGCGGCATCCGGAATCTCGCGGAGATCGGCTGGGCGCCGAAGCCGGGCCGTGCGCACTACGTGATGGGCGACACCCGCGACGACACCGGCGAGCCGGCGACCGCGCTGCTCCACTTCGAGCCCGCAGGGGTTGTCGAGTCGTTCCCGCTCCCGGGCGGGCGGCGGCGCTGGGTCGCGTGGGTGCGGAGGCCCCCTCGGCAAGTCGGGCCGGCGCAGCTGGCCACGATCGTCGCCGCGCGCGTCGACGGGCGATTCGACCCCGACGCGGCCGCCGAGCCGAGCGTCTTCGAGGCGCGCCAGCACCTGGCCGAGCGGATGCACCGGGGCCGGGTCGCCCTCGCCGGCGATGCCGCGCACGAGATCAGCCCGATCGGCGGGCAGGGCATGAACCTCGGATGGCTCGACGCGGTGCTGCTCGACCGCGAGCTCGAGCACGCACTCGAGTCGGGCGCACCCTACGAGGCGTTCGAACGCTACGACCGCACACGCCGTGCCTCGGCGGCTCGGGCCATCCGTCAGGCGGCGTTCAACATGCGCATGGGGGCGCCAGCCGCGGGCGTCCGGCTCCGGGTGCGCAACGCGGCCGTGCGCACGCTCGCAGTGCCGCCGCTCCGGGCGGTGCTCGCGCGTGCGTTCACGATGCGCTGGCTGTAGAAGATGTGTCGTGACCCCTCCGCGGTGAGGAGGTCGCGGCTCACAACGCCGCGGGTCGGCGAAGCGCCCTTTGCAGGCATGTCTCGCCGATCCTGAGGCCCTCGGACCTCCGCCAAGGTGCCGCACGTTTGCGAGCGACCGCGGCGACGGCCTTCGTGTGTTGCTGGGGTCACGGGTGCGACACGCCCGGGATGCACGCAGGGTTTGCGCACCCTCTGGAATCCTCGTATTGTTGTCCTTCGTTGCCCCACAGGAGCGCAGGGCGGGATTGCTGTGAAGCGTCTGGTTCTGATCCTCAAGTTGGCACGATGATCCCGAGCTCGTGAAGGTTTGTTCTTCCGGGTTTGATGCGTTCGGATGCGTCCTGTTGGGATGGCCGGATGAGAACGTAAAGCTTCAGTGGTTGGCCCGGTTCGGGTTTGGTTGCTGGGTGCGTCCGTTCCTTGAGAACTCAACAGCGTGCACTATGTTCAATGCCAATTTTATTGAACCCCAGCTCACATCT
>NZ_JAZHYX010000010.1:0-16612 GCF_036576125.1 Agromyces sp. CCNWLW203
AATAAGGTTATCTCTCGACGTCTGCCCGGCACGAATGACGTGCGACGCCGCGACGGCCGCGACACCGACGGCCGCCGTCAGCAGCGCGGCGGCGGCACGCGATGAGCGCGTGCCCTTGCACGCCGAGGCGCGGCTGCGGCACGTGGCGACTCGGTGAGGTCGCGCGCGTCGGGACGGGCAAGGTCGCGTGGCGCATCGAGTCGCTCACATCGATCCCAGACCCCGAGCACCCGGGCTACATCTTGGGCACATCGGCGTGCCTTGAACGCGTCGACCGCGCCGACGTTCACACCACTGCAACGACCGACCGACTCCGACACCTCAAGGGATGACAATGACCATGACAACACCTGACATCGAAGTCTTCACGCTGCTCGACCCGAGCGCCGCGCCGACGCAGATGCTCACGCTCGAGGGCTACATCGCCCACTCGGGCAAGACTGAGCGCACCGTGCGCCGGTGGCTCGCAGATGACGAGCTGCCCGGCGCCAAGAAGCGGCCGGACGGCGCATGGATGATCCCGGCGGATGCCGTGCGCACGATCGGCCACGCCGGCCGCGACGTCGTATCGATCGGGGGTGACAGTCAGGTGACAGCACCTGTCAGCCTCACAAGCCTGCTCGACGAGCAGCCGGCGCTACTCCCGCTCGACGTCGCCGCGCGCCTGCTCGGCACCTCGGAGTACTCGATCAAGTCGAACCGCGACATGTTCGACGTGCGCCGCATCGGGCGAGGGCTCGTCGTCCCTCAGCGCGTCGTGCGCGAGCTGGCCGGCCTGTAACCCGAAGACAGGCCCGTGAGCCCCGCCTCCCAAGTGGAGGTGGGGCTCTCGGCTTCTATCGAGACATGCACTCAGATCACGAGCTCCTCGCCGCCTACGCCACCTTCCGATCGGCATCCGGTCACAAGCGATCCTCGATCGCCTACTCCGAGGGGCAGGTGCGACGGATGCTCGCGCGAACCGGCAAGACGCTCATGACGGTCACACGTGAGGATCTCATCGGTGCGCTCGCGGTCGACGTCGCCCCGCACACGAAGCGGCTGATGCGGTCGGCCTACCGAGGCGTACACGCGTTCCTGCAGGACGAGGGATACCGCAGCGACAATCCCGCCGAGCGGCTCCCGAAGCAGCGCGTACCGCGGCGCGAAGCGCACCCCGTCTCGACCGCCGAGCTGCAGACGCTCCTCATGTCGAGCATCCACCAGCGCACCCGGCTCTACGTCCTGCTGTACGCCTACCAGGGCATGCGCGCGGCCGAGATCGCCGCCGTCTCGTCAGGCTCGATCGACTGGCAACGCCGGCGCATCCTCACCCTGAACGCGAAGGGCGACGTGCTCGTGTGGCGACCGCTGCACCCGATCGTCTGGGACGAGCTGCAGTACCACCGACGAGACGGGAACCTGTTCCCCGGCGTCTCGGACGGCCACGTGCGGCCGGCCACCATCTCGACCGTGCTCGCGCGAGCGCTCCGGCGTGCCGGTATCACCGGGCATCGCCCGCACCAGCTCCGCGCCTGGTTCGCGACGCAGCAGCTCGAGGCCGGCGTCTCCGGGCCCGTCGCCCAGGCGAACATGCGGCACGCCGACGCGAGCTCGATGAAGTACTACTACCTGCCCTCGGAGGACGCGCTGCGCTCTGCGATCGAACTGCTGCCGCGGGTGCACGTACCTCGAGGCGGAAAGCGGGGCGCGACACGAGCGCGCCCCGCTTCGGTTCCGTAGGTCAGCGGCTCGGGTTCGCCAGAGCGGTGCCGAGCGCGGCCGCGGTGAGGATGCCCGAGCTCGTGACGATCGCGGTCGCGTACTCGGGCTGCGAGATCGCGAGCACGGGCGCGACGACGACGCCGGCGAGGCCGAGCACGTAGAGCACGCGGCGCGCAGCGAGCGGGAGGAACGACGCCGAGTCGGCCTCGAGCTCGGCGTACGCGACGGGCTCGAGTTCGTACGAGATCGGCTCGTCGGCGGCGTGCTTCGGTGCGGTCGTGTCAGGTGTCGTCATGGTGTCATTCCCTTTCAGATCGTGAATCGTTGGACGATGGCGCCGAGTGCGGCACCGGCGATGCTCGCGAGGCCGGCGAGGGTGTACTGCCGCTTCTCGATCGCGCGGATGCGTGCCTCATGGTCGGCGATGTCGGGCAGCGCTGCCTTGATGACGGCGACGTCGAGCTTCACTTCGTTGATCGCGTCGTAGACCTTGCCGAGACTGGGACGCTCGGTCTCCGCGGCGGTCATGCGTTCGGTCGGCCGTACCAGACGCTGCCGCCGGCCGGTATCTCGCCCTTCGGGCAACCGGCGAGAGCGAACAGGTAGGCGGCGAGGTCGTCGGGCGCCACGTCCATCACGACGCCCCAGTCGCGGAACTCGACGCCGGACGTGATCCGCGTGTCGGGGTGCGCGATGACGACGCCGGGAACGGCGGTGTAGTGGCCGTGCTGCTCGGTTCGGATGAGTGCCATGATGTCTTCCTTCGGGATCGGTTCCGGTTCCGGAACGAGCGGGGTCGCCTCGAGCTCCGCGAGGCTGGCGAGGTAGTGCTCGGGGTTGACGGGTACGCCGTTGCGGCGGAGCTCCTGGTGCAGGTGCACCGGCCAGTTGCCGCCGGTGCCGCCCATCACGGCGCACTCGGCGCCGTACGTGCCGAGCTCGGCGCCGACGCCGACGCGGAACGCGGACAGGTGCGCCAGCAGCGATTCCCACCGATCGCCGCCGGCGTCGCGGCCGTGGTTGATGATGAGCCGGTTTCCGTAGGTTCCCGACCAGCCGGCCGCCGTGACCGTGCCCGGTGCCGGCGCGCCGACGCGCAGGTCGTCGGGGGTCATGTCGCCGTGGCCGAGATCCATGCCGAGGTGGGCCGGCACGTTCGCGCCGGGTACGTTGCGGTCGCCGAACTGGCCGGTGACGCGGCCGCGTGCAGCCTTGATGATCCTCATCGGGCAGCCTCCAATGCGATGAGTCGCGTCTCGATGTCGACGAAGAACTCGGCGACTTCGACGAACGCGGAGAGGGAGACGGTGACCATCTCGGCGTAGTGGATCGAGAGGACTTCGCCGCCGGGGTTGAAGACGACGAACTCGGGGAACCCCGCCTCGAGGAGACGCTCGGCGATGATCCCGACCTCGATGGGTGCCGAGGCGTCGAGGGCTTCGACGGCCGCGACGAGGCGATACTCGACGACGAGGCGGCCGATCGTGACGGCATCGGCGAGCGTGTACACACGCGGGTTGATGTCCTGCTTGAACCGCTCGGCCGAAGGCTGGATGCCGAGGTAGCCGCTGCCGTCGAGCGCAGCGGCGCCCCAGTTCACGGCGACAGTGAAGCCGCGTGATCCTGACGACCGGACGCGGCCGTTGTTCTCGATGTCACCTGTCACGCCGATGCTGCCGTTGACGACGCCCGAGGTGATGTCGGCGAACGAGTGCGTGTGCCCGGACGCTGCCTTGTTCGCCCCGAGCCAGACGATCGCCTGTTCGACGGTGTCGCCGCCGGGCCTGCCGATGTTGGGACTGCTGATGCCGAGGTTGATGCGGGCGCCGGCCGGTGTCGTCGCCCCGTGCCCGCCGCGCTCCATCGGCATGACTGCGGCGGTGCGTCGCGCGATCTCGTCGAGCACGTAGTTGATGAAGTCGGCCCCGTCGCGCACGAGGTCGGTCAGCGGGTTCAGCACCTCCATGCCGGCGCCTGCGGCGTCATCTCCATTGGGCATGGTCAGTCTCCTTCCGGGTTGATCCAGTTCGACCATGCGACGGCCGGTGCGGCCGCCCAGGTGAGGTCGGGGTCGACGAGCGCCCACGCACCGTCGGGTACGTCGGTGAGGCCGCGCGAGGCGATCTGCATGGTGCCGTCGGTGAGGTCGAACACGACACGGCGGACGACGCCGATTAGTTCGGGGGTGTCGGGCAGGTTCACGCGGAGCATCTGCGACGCGCTCACGGTCAGATTCGACAGCGCGACGAGCTCGGCCTCGCGGCCGCGACCTTCGGCGCGGGTGACGGCATAGCGCGCGAAGCCCGGGCCGGGGTACGGGGCTTCGATCTCGAACACGCGGACTCGCGTCGACCCGAGCGGGGCGTAGCTGTCGATGCGCTCGTGACTGACGCCGGTCGCGTCGGTCCAGCGGTAGCGGGCGATCGCAGCGTCGAACCAATCGCCGTCCCGGCTGATGCGGTCGGTGGCCTGGTGCAGGCTGCCGGGCATCGTGAGCTGCAGCATGCCGGGCGCGACGAACTCGACGCCGTCGACCAGGTGCCACTTCCGGGCTTCGTCGCAGTACAGCCGGAACCCGAGCGACTGAAAAAGGGGCTGGATGAAGGCCCACGCGCTGACACCCGGCCGCCAGGTCAGCATGTCCGGTGAGCGGGAGAGGCTGCCGGCGGTGCGGCGCGAGGTCGAGTTGTTCGGGGTGCCCGTCCATGAGAACGCGTAGTCGGCCGCGGACGGGTCAGCGTACGCCCCGCTGCCGTCGAAGTAGGGCGTGAGCGGGCCTTCGTTCAGCATCGCGCAATCGGCGAAGTGGAACTGGCCGGCCGTGTTCCCCGCCGTGGTGATGAACCCGAACACGAACGCGGTGCCGGGCGGAGCGGTCGCGGTCACGCTGAACCGCTTCCACGACGTGGTAGCGGTGGCCGCGGTCGGGCCGGCCGCCTGCGCGAGCATGGTCGATGCGTCGGCGGCGTAGAACCGGAGCACGACGCCGGCGACGCGGGAGATCGAGGAGTGCAGGTATGTCGAGAACGTGTACTGCTTGCCCGCGCTGGCGGGCGTGTTGATGCCGGTGAACGGGAATGCGTCGGAGGCGCCCGCGGCGGCCGTCCAGCGGGCGCACGCGGCGCCCTTGAGTGACGTTCCCGAGATGCTCTGCAGCGCGGATGCGCCACCGCCGGCACCCCACCCGGTGATGTTCGCCTCGAGCGACGGGTTCGTGATCAGGTTGGTGGTGTCGAAGACGAGGTAGAGCGGTGCATCCGTCGCACCGGCTTCGAGAGCAGCCCCGATGCGGGAGAGCACCACGTTGTTGATGAGGGCGCGAACGCTCGCCTGGTGCGCGATCGCCGCCGTGTTCGGCGTCTCGCCGGTCAGGACGTCGTCCATGAGCAGCGCTTCGTCTGATGCGAGCGACAGTTGAAGCTCGCCCGTGCCGTGCACGAGCTCGCTGTCACGGATTCCGAGATTGAACGCACGCGCGCGGTCGGCGATGAACGAGCCGGGGTAGCTCGCTGTCGAGTCGAGGCGGATGCGGCGGTTGTCGCGGGCGTCGAGCAGCTGCAGCGTTTCCTCGTCGGGCTGGGCGATCGTGAGGGTGGCCTGCACGTGCGGCGCCCACGACTCGTCGAGCGTCGCTTCGCCGTTGACCCGCCCGAGATCGACGCCGGCGCCGTCGAGCAGCGTCGCGGTGAGTCCGTCGCGCATCACCGTCATGGTGCGACCTCTTGCCAGGAGAACCCGACGAGCCATGCTGCGCGGGTTGTATCGATGTCGCGGGTGACTCGACCGGTCACGACGAACGTCATGTCGACGACGCCGCGGTCGTGGGCGATCGTCCAGACGGCGGCCGATCGGAGCGCGTTCCGCGCGGCGAGGGCGGCGGCGTCGTCGGGGATGACGAGCGACATCGTGCCCGTTGCGAGCGTTGCCGGCCGCAGCACGACGTCGACGTCTTCACTGCCGATGATGCGGTGCACGATGTTGCCGTGCTCGCTGCTGTCGCCCCACCCGTCGATCGCGGTCGGAGAGATCACGTCGGTGCCGTTCGTGAGCGTCGTCATCACCACACCTGATTTCCGATACGAGTGATCTGCCCGTTCACGTTCACGCTGATCGTGCGGCCCTGCAGGCGCGCGAGCGCGCCCTCGACGCCGGTTGTATCCGCGCTGATGCGGATGGTCTTGTCGCCGAGGCCCGACATCATCGAGGCGACGTTCTGGATCTTCGCGACCTGCTCGTCGAGCCGAGCGTTCCCGGTGCCGTAGGCGGCCGCGACGGCCGCAGCCTTCGAGGCGGCCGTGTCGGTGTCGGTCGCGATCTGCTGCAGCTTGCCGATGGTGTCCGCGTGCCGCTGGTTCTCGAGGAGTACGGCCGCGGCCTTGTCTTCCATTGCCGCAGTGCCGTTCTGAATCTCGGCGATGTTCCGCTTGTGTGCCTCGTTCTCGGCATCCGTGGCGGCGTTCAGGGCCTCCTGGTCGCCGACCATCGCGCGGAGGATGGTCTGAATCGACAGGCCCGTAGCCTCGTTGATCGCGAGCGCCTCGCCCCATTTGCCGGTGTCGTCGGCGAGATCGGCGATCGCCTGATTCACCTGTTCGTCGGAGAGGTACTTCGACCCCGCCTCGAGGAATGCCTGATACATGTCCGAGACACGCTCCTCGGACTTCTTCGAGTTCTCCTCGATCGAGGCCCAGAGCGCGCCGAGCCCGACAGCGGCGGCGATGCCCGCAGCGGCTCCGATCGGCCCGAAGCCGGCGAGGCCGTTCGCGAGGGTCTCCTGCGCGAAGTCGCCGACATCATCGAACCCGCCCGAGAAGGATGCCGCGGCCTCGCGGCCAGACTGCCCGGCCTCGCTCTTGAAGTCGTCCAGGCCCCGCTTGGCGCCGTCGAGGCCGTCGTCGGAGGACTGCTTCATCTTCCGGTAGGCGTCGCGGTACTCCCGGTCGATCGCGTCAGCGGTTTCCTTCGTCTCATCCTTCAGCCGCTCGGTAGCCTTCTGCGCGTCGCGCATGCCGTCCTCGAGCTGGTCGGGGCCGCGCGACTTGCCGAGCTTGTCGACGGCGTCGGCGGCGTCGCCGAGAGGCTTGATGAGCCCGGTCTCGATGCCTTGTTTCGCGGCCTTGGTGTCGGCGGCGATGCCCACGGTGTAGCCGGCCATGTCAGCGGGCTCCCTTCTCGAAGGTTTCGGCGATCGTGCGGTAGGCGGTCTGCATCCAGAGGGATGCGAGACGCGGGATGGACTCACGTACGGCCGGGTGGAAGACGTAGCCGCGCGAACGGGGCGGCCCGACGACGCGGCCGAGCTGCCGGGTGTACCGGTTCCCCTTGCTCGAGCGCTGCGAGACGCGCTTCGTCGGGGTCGCGCCGAACTCGACCAGGTGCGCGATGTCACCTGTCTTGACACCTGACGACAGCGTGCCGATCGTCGCCGACTTGAGGGTCACGTTCGAGTCCGACACCGCGACACGGGCGGTGTCGGACAGCACTCTCGTCTGCAGCCGAGTCGTGACGTTCGCCCGCACGGACTCCTGGAAGATGGGTTGGGCCTCGGCCTTCGTCTCACCCCGCACACGCGCAGCGAGCTCACGCTCGAGGGAACGCGCGACCTCAGTGAGTCGCCGCAGGTCGTCGGAGACGAGCAGCGAGATCCGGCCGAGACCCATCGGTCAGACTTCCGGGTCCCAGACGGGCTGGCCGTTGACGGGCAGTTGCAGGGTGCTCTGCGCGATCGAGGCAGCGGCACCGCCGACGGACGGGTCCCGGCAGATGGCGTTGACGGTGACGCCGCGACCGCCGCCGACGGGGGTGAGCTTGAACGCCTTCACCTGGCCGGCGTTGATGCGCATGTAGTGAGCGGTCGACGTGTCGGTTTCCCAGTCCTGCGCGATCCCGAGGGACAGCATCCACGAGGGCGTGCCCTCGACGTTCACGATGCCGCCGCCGATGTCGCGGAACTGGGAGGTCGGCACGGTCGGGTCCAGCTGGGCGGAGTTGACGGCCGAGGTGTGGTCGTCTGCGGCGACGGTGAGCGTGGATGCGCCGATGAAGAACGGCTTGGTGACGATCGTGGGCATGGGTGCCTCCTCAGGCTTTGGTGGTGATGGCGTCGAACTTGCAGTCCCAGCCGAGGTAGGGCGAACCTTCGCGGACGCGCACCTTCTCGGCCTCGTCGAGCTGCATCCATCCGGCGGTGCTCGAGGCGACGGTGTGGAGCAGGGTGAGCACGTCCTCGTCGAGGGCGTTCTCGGCTTTCACGTCGTCGGTGAGCGGGCTCGCGATGGTGAGCACGACGGAGTTCGTGAACGCGGCGGCGGGTGCTTCGGCGGTGGGCTTGATGCGGAGGTGCTTGAGCGTGACGGTCACGCGCGTGATCTTCTCGGGTGTCTTCTGGTTCGGGATGAACCGCCACCCAGCGGGCAGGGCGTCCTTCACGGCGGCCGTCAGTTTCGCGCGGAGCGTTTCAGCCGGCATCGAAGACTCCCTCGGTTGGACGGATCAGGCCGCGCACGGTCTTGTCGAGCGGGCGCGGCGTATAGCTGAATCCGTCGAGGCCGGCGTCACCGTTCGAGTCGACGCGGCCGGCGTTCCAGAGGTTCTGCGCCTGCTGCATCTGCGCGTACACGAGCCGGGCGGGCGCGGCCGCGGGGCGGGCCACGGCCGCGTTGTCGTCGTCGAGGGATTCCGGGGCGAAGGCCCAGACCTGATCGGCCGCGATCTCAAGGAGCATCGCGAGCGTTTCGAGATCCTCGGCCGGTGCTACCGGCCACGCCGCGATGAGCCGTTCGAGCTGTTCGTCGGGCTGCTCGGCGAACCAGGCGTAATCGGTCATGAGTCTTCGCCCCGGCGGCTCAGAGGCTGATCTTGACGAACGCTTCGGGGCGCGCCTTGAACGTCTGCAGGTAGCCGTGGAACGCCCGGTCGATGCCGCCGCGAGCGATCTCAAGCGCGTCGATCTTGAGCGGCCCGTTCGGCACCTCGTCGAAGTGCACGCCGTAGTTCGCGCCGACGATGACGGCGCCCTTCCCGGCGGTGATCGGGGCGCCCACGTCGCCGCGGACGATGGTGATCTTGTTGTCGAGGCCGGCCTCGCCGTTGAGCGCGCTGTTGATCGCGATGCTCACGAACGCGGGCAGGTTCTGCTCACCGCCCGAGGCGTAGGCGAGCTCCTCGAACGCGGCGTCGTTCGCGATCGCGAACGTCGGCAGGTCGCGGCGGCCGTCGGCCTTGATCTTGCCGAGGGCCAGCATGCCCTGGATGAGCATGCCGAGCGCTTTCGGGTACGTCGCCGGGTACTTCGTGGTGTCGGCAGCGACCGCGGCACCACCGACCGACACGAAGTCGGCGAGGGCCGACTCGTCCGCCCAGCGGTGGTAGTCCTCGACGAGCAGCTCGAGGAACGAGGCCACGACCTCTTGGCCGCCCTCGAGGTCGTAGAACTCGCGGCCGATGTCCTCACCGAGCGCCCAGTTCCGGCGGGTCGACTGCGCGGTCTGCACGAAACCGTTGCCCGACTTGATCGCCGTCTTGTCGCCGGCCCAAGCGCCGTCGATCTTGTCGACGGGCACGGCCTCGGTGCCGCGCTTGATCTTGAAGCCCTTCTTGCCGGCGATGCTGATGTCGGTGCCGACGGTGCCGAGCGGCAGGTACATGCGCGTGTAGCCGATGCCCTGGTTGATCTGGCCGAGCCAGTGCGCCGGCGCCACGCCACCCGACAGGGTGGTCGTGGTGACGTCGTTGAGGGCGGCGAGCACGGCGAGAGCCTCGGGGTTCTGACGGTCGCTGCGGAGCGTGTTGAGCGCGGCGTACACGTCGCGCACGTCGGTCTGGCGGGCCTGCACCTCGACGGCGACGGGAGCGCCGCCGATCTGGGTGACGGGCACGGTGGCGGTGGCGGTGACGGGCACGGTGGTTTCTCCTTCGGGGTCTTCCTCCGCGTCGGGGTCTTCCTCGACGACGACGGTGCTGGTTTCGGTGATGGTGGTCGTGGTCTCTTCGACGCGGCGCCACGTGTCGCCGGCCTCGTCGGTGTACTCGGTCACGTAACGCGAACTCGAGGTGGCGGTCGGTTCGTCGGGGGTGTCGGCGGCGAGCACCATCGCGGATGGGAATGCGCCCATCCCGACGAGCGCGGAGCCCCACAGATTGCCACCGACGGCCTTCGCGGCCTTGATGATCGCGTGGAACTCACCCGAGAGGCGGCGGCGTTTGCCCTTCGGGTTGAGCGCGTCAGCGAGAGCGTCGTCGCCGGCGGGTGTGTTCGCGATCGCGAAAGTCGCCATGACGCCCGCGGCTTCCTCCCAGACGCGGGTGGCGCGCCCGACGGGCTGCGACCGGTCGTGGTCGAGGTTCAGTGTGATCACGGCGGGGTCGGCGGGCAGGTCGATCGCGCCGGCCTCGACCATGAACCGGCCGGCGTTCGTGCGGCCGATCTCGTTGAACGGGATGAGCAGGCCGGTGATGGTGCGGTCTTCGAGGGAGGCGAGGACCTCGCCGCCCTCGTACTGGATCAGGCTCTCGGGCATACTCAGGCGTCCTCGTCGGTGGCCGGCGGGATCGGCAGTGCGGAGGCGGCGCGCTCGGCGACGGCGCGCAGGTGCACGAGTGCGCCCGCGGTGTCGGGGTGGCCGGCGGGCAGCTCCTCGAGCACGCCGGCAAGGATCGCGACGGCGACGGCGAGGCGCTCCTCGAGCGAGGCTTCGTCGGTGACGAGCTGCTCGGGCTCGGTGTCCTGGTCAAGCTCGGTGTCAGGTGCGGTGTCAGGTGACACGGTCGCGGGGTCGGTGGTCTTCGTCATGGTCAGTCCTCACTCGTGGGGTTGGTGTTCGGGGTCGGGACGGCCATGAGGCCGGCCAGGTCGGCGCGGATCGACTTACCGGGGTCGCACACGTCGTCGAGCGAGACGCGCGCCTCGATCGCCTGCACGAATCCCTTGGTGCCGAAGTCGTACAGCTCGTTCCGGGTGGCGCCGCCGGCGCCCGCTTCGGAGGAGTAATGGATGTCGCTGCCCGAGCCGTCGCGGGCGCCCTCGATGATCGACGCGGGCACGGCGGAGTGGTTCGCGATGTCGAGCCGGATCGCGTTGCGGCCCTTCTCGAACAGGTCGGCCGAGGTCTGGCCGAGTGCGGTGACCTTGATGAACGAGGGTGTGAGGGCGGTCTGCCCGCCGTCTCGGCGACGGTTCTCGTTCCAGTCGTCGACGATCTTCCGCTTCTCTCTGCGGGTCAGGCCGTCGTACTTCGGGTCGTCGATGTGCAGCTCGGTCGCGGGTGCCGGGTTCTTGACCCGTTCCATCCATGCGCGCTCGATGTCACGTGACGCTGTCAGGGTGTCCTTCGCGTCGATGAGGATGCCGTTCTCGCCGTAGCCCATGTTGATCGGCACGAGCCGGGCACGGTACTCGGCGGGGATGCGGTCGTCGGTGACGACGACGCGGCCGGTCTGCTGGTTCACGCCCCACATCCCGAACGGGATGTGCAGGGCGTCGCCCAGGTCGTCGGTGATGCCGAGGCAGGCCCACCCGTTCATGAACAGGTCGGAGGTGACGCCCCACATCCGGTGATACGGCGAGACCCCGGATGCCGAGTTCGTCAGCCAGCCCGGCTGCGCGGTGTCGCGCTGGTCGCCGTCCATCTGGAAGAACGGCAGCGACGCCACGATCGAGCAGTGCAGCCGGTGCGCCCGCTTCACGCCCGGCACGCGCAGCGCCTTCTCGCGGGTCATCACGTCGGGCATCTCGCCGAGGAGCTGGCCGGCGGCGAAGGTCTCGAACTCCGTCGGCGGCGCCCAGGGCGACACGATGCCCGGCGTCGCCGGCGGTCCGAAGAGCAGTTCGCGCCAGAAACCCATGACCGAAACCGTAGTGTGGACATTCCACAACGTCACAACCAATGCGTTGTGGATTGTCCACAGGTCAGCCGAAGACGATCTCCGCCTTCGCGGGCTTCTCATTCGCCTCGCCGAGGAACTGCAGCGCGAGCGAGGTCGCCTCGATCGGGGTGATGTCAGCGCCGAAGTCGCCCTTGGGTCGGCCGAAGCCGAAGCCGCCGGCGGTGCCGATCGCGCGCTTCACAGCGATCGTGACGGCCTGGTCGAGTTGCGGCGATCGCCAGTGCCGCAGCGTGTCGTCTTTCGGGTCGAGGAGCTTGAGTACCTTCGTCGCGCCGCGGCGCACGTCGCTCGTCGCGGCGGGCGTGAGGTCGGGGCGAGGTGCCGCACGCGTGAGGGTCTCGACCTCGACGCCGGCGGCCTGCGAGAGCTGGTCGTAGATGATCGGCGTCTTGTACTTCCGGGCGAGGGTGAGCGCCTTCGTCGCAAAGCCCTGCACGCCATGCTGGTGCCAGAGCAGCCCGATACCGATGCGGGGCTTGCGGTCAGGCACCTGCCCGTCGAGGAGCATCGCTGCGGCGACCAGGTCGTCGTCGGTCTCGTCGTAGTGCCAGGCGGCACCGATCGAGGCCCAGAGCCCGTCGGGGTGAATGGCGATCGCCATCGTGAACCGCTTCGGCGGCGGCGGCGGGTCGCCCGGCAGGGTGCTGCGCTCCCAGTGCGCCGGCGGGATGAGTCCCGTGTTCGAGCCTTCGGAGCCGAACAGGCCGAGGTACTCCTCGAAGAACTGCTCGCGGTCGAGGCCGTTCCAGTTCTCCTCGATCTTCTCGAGCGTGGTGAGCCCGCTGTGGATGCCCGGATGCATGCCCTCGACGAGCTCGCGCACGTGGGCGCGCGGGTGGTCCTCGTCGGGTTCCCACGCCTCGAGCTCCTCGGGGTCGATCGTGTCGGCGACCGTGAACCGGATCACGCCGGCCTTCTCGTCGTTCACGAGATCCCAGAGCACATTGCTCTCGCGGTACTTCGCGGCGGTGCCGGCCACGATGAACTGCCCGTCGGTCGTGTCGAACGCGGGCAGCACGGCGGCCTTGATCTCGGCGCCCATCTCCGGCGAGGATGCACCGCCCTCGTCGGCGACGAGCGTCTCGTAGGCGCCCGAGCGGAACGCGTCACCGTCTGGCGAGAGGATCGCGAGGACCGAGCCGTTATCGAACTCGACGCGCTCGGTGCCGTTGCCCTTGTAGAGCTTCACCGGGCGGTCGTCCTTGTCGGGCCACTTCCTCGTGATCGGCCCGTACACGTCGAGCCGGTACCGCTCGGCGGTCTTCTTCTGCGTGGTCAGCATCGAGTAGCCGGCCATGTGCGCCTCGTCGAGCCAGCACCGGCCGAGCAGCACGCACCAAAGCGTCGTCGTCTTCGACGATCTGCGGGGCAGGATCACCGCGTTCTTGAACCGGCCGGCGGCGAGCATGTCCACGACGCGGAGCATCTGCGGCTTGATGTTCGCGAGCAGCCCGCGCCGGTCCCTGGTCTTCGTCTTGTCGAGCAGCCACGCGCCGATCAGGAACGCGGCGCGATCCTTGAGCGTGGTGATCATCGGGGTATCGACGAGTGGTTCGAGGCCCGAATCCCGCACCGCGACCCACGCCGACTCCTCGAGCAGCCAGTGATTTCTGACGGCCTCGGGGAGGTCGTCGAGGTCGAGCTCGTCGGTCATGATGTGGCTTTCGTTGGGGAGAGAGATGTCTGAAGAGCCTTGGCGGGGGTTGCACCGGCCGCGCCAAAAAGAACCGTGCTGTATCGTCCGATGGCATGAAGACTTCGACCGTGATCATCGTGTCGACGCTCGCCGTAGTGGCAGTCGCGGGCGGTGCAGCGTCGGCGATCTACATGGCGGGCGACAACGCGGTGCACGACGCGGCGTGGACGGCGTGCGTCGATGCGAACTACGCGCCGTACGAGAACGCGATGGGCGGTGACCCTGTCGACTACCTGGTACAGGCAGCGCAGCAGTGCGAGCGCCACACGGAAGATGCGCTGCGCAGCTACCTCGACAGGTAGAGTCCGCCTCACCACGGCAGCAGCCCCTTGGTGCTCGAGGTGCGCGCCTGCTGTCGCGCCGCGCCGAGCCTGCCGCCGGCAGCACGGTTGCCCATGCATCGGCCGGACTTATACCGGTGCTCGGGTGCGAGGTTGTCGAGGCCGTGCCCGCCGTCGGGGTTGATGTGGCCCACATCGTAGGTCTGCTCCTCGGCGATGAGCCGGCCGCAGCGCCAGCACGTCACGTCGTCGTCGCGCTTGCGACGCTGCTGCACCTGCGCCCGGATGATGCGTGCGTTCTTCCGGTACTCGGGGTCGGCGTGCTTGGCACTCATGCGGCGAGCAGCCCGTCGACGAGTTCGTGTACCAAGTCGACGTGGCTACGGCCGAGGCTCGCGGCCACGTCATCCTGCGCCTTGTGCACGGTGGCGATCAGGCTCGCGACGGCGAACGCGTCAGCCCAGTTGTCAGCGGCGTCGATGACCTCGCCGTCGCGGTTCAGTACTACCCAGCGTCCCGAGACGATCGAGCGCTCGACACGGTACCGGCGAACGTCAGGTGTCGTGTCAGGTGTCGTCGCGGCGGGTGTGATGATGCAGCCCCAGGCGCAGTCGATGCCGCAGACGTGACGATACGTCATGCGGCATCCGCCTCGTCGTCAGCGTCGCAGAGGAGCCACGACGCCCGGTCGAGCATGCTGAGTCCATCGTCGATCGCGAGGAACCAGTGATCCCGAGTCCGTCGCACGAGCACACCCGAGACCAGCTCGTACTCGTCGGTGCCGGGCTTCCACTTCACGAGCTCGACCGGCGCAGGGCGATCCTTCCGCAGGTGCACCACACCGCCGCCATACTCTGAGCTGGCGCGGCGATCGTCGGATTCGATCGCTCGGGCGGCAGCGGCGGCCTCCCGAACTTCTTTCATGTCGGGTGTTGTCATGCTGTTGTCCGTTCGGTGAGGTTGGCGTACATGGCTTGCAGCTCGGAGGTCGAGTAGCTCGGGCCGGGCACGATGACCTTGCCGCCGAGCAGGGTGGTGCGGCCGTCGTCGCGGTTGCCGCATCCGTGGATGCACCATCCGCTGTCGGGCAGGAACTGGTGCCGCTTGTCGGGCATACAGTCGAGCGGGTGGGCGCCGTTCATGACGCGCTCCTGTCTCGCTCGTAGCGCCAGCCCGGTCGATCGGTGTCGCAGCGTCTGCAGACTTCGCGCCATTGGCCGTGCCAGTCGTGTCCGTCGCGGCTGCACCTGGTCGCCTCGCCGGCGCGAGCGAGGCCGTGCACGAGGTCGTCGTCGATCAGGGCGAGGAAGTAGGCGAGCGGGTCGCGCTGCTCGGCGAGCTCGCGCACCGGGCCTCGGGCGTGGATCGCGCCGAGCAGGCTGCCCGCGGTCGTCGCCGGGTGCAGGTTGCGCTGCTGCAGCCCGTTCGCCAGCCGGCCGATGTGCACGTACCGCACCAGCCACGGCATCCGCCGGTCGAGGTCAGCCGCGAGCCGCTGCACCCAGACCGGCCGCGCCCTCGATTCACTCACAGCTCGTCTTGTCTTGGTCTTAAGTAGGTGACTTTCAGGCTCGAAGGAATCTCTTCGAGATAGAGCGACACTCGACTGATCAGCGGGACGGGCCGCGTGTGCTTGGGGCTGGTTCTCCACAGTCGTGAGTGCCCTGGTCGACGCGGCTTTGATCTGCCCTGCGGCGGCCTCGGCGCGCTCTTTCACGGTGAGGTAGCGGCCCGCCTGCACGGTGCGCGAGAGGCGCATCCGCTCGAGCCACGCACGAGCGCGCTGCACGGTCCGGTACGAGATCCCGAGACGCCGGCCCACCGTGCGGTTCGAGGTCGCGACATCGCGCCCCGAGGTCGAAGTCGCCGAGCGTGCGTCAGCGCGAGCGACCTCGCGCACGCGATCGGCAGCGACGCGCAGCTCACGGCGCGCGCGATCGCCCGACTCGGTGTGTAGCAGCTGCTCGACCTGGGCGAGCCACGCGCCGCGGCTCGCCCAGGGACGGATGCCGTCATACGTGCCCGGCGGCGAGATGATGCTCACGACGCCGCTCTCAGCACCGCGGCCGCGGCACGATGCTCTGCGGCGACCTGCCGGTGCCAGAGCACGTCGCGAGGATCGACGGAACGATCGGCCATCCGCTCATGCGTGTATGCCGACTGCTCGAGGTGACGGGCGGAGCCCTCGTGAGGTGGCAGCGGGCGTACCGGCGCGCGACGCTGCGCAGCGCTCATGCTGCTGCCTGCATGTCGCAGTGGCAGGGCACCGAGAGGCCGGCCCTGCTCGCGTCCGTGGTCGATGAGAGCACGGCGGGCCCGTTCTCGTGGCGCAGGATGATCGGGTAGCGCGCGCTCTTGTCGTTCACGCTGCAACCTCGTCGTCATCGACTGCGGGCTCGTCAGCATCGACGTGCTCGTGCTCGCGATCTCGCATGTATCGGTCGAGTTCGTCGGCCGTGAACAGGAACGCACCGCGCGGCCCCGGTGCCTTCGCGAACGCGCGCAGCCGGTCAGCTTTGACCAGCCGCGACACGTCTCGAGGCGTCGTGCGGAGCTTGGCGGCGATGTCGCGAGTCGACAGCAGAGTCAGTATCCCCATGCGCCCACTATGGCGGGCAAACACGGTAAATGGCAAGCAACGGCGAATTGCAGCGTGTCGGCCTCAGGGCAGACACTTAATTCGGCGCGTCCTCTGGACAATCCGCCTGAACTGTCGCTAACTTTGGCAACATGAGCCAGACACTCACGATTGCCTCGGCGGCAGCCCACCGCCGGCGGCCTGAATTCACCATCGGCGACAAGCTGCTGAAGGCGCGCGTCACTGCGGGCCTGACGCAGAACGGCCTCTCGGACATCATCGGCGTCTCGCAGACGGCGATCTCGTCGGCCGAGACGGGCCAGTCGACGCCGCACCGCTCGACCATCATGCTCTGGGCGGCGGCAACCGACGTCGACCTTGACTGGCTGCTCGAGTCGCTCCCACGCCGCACGCCGCGCGCGTCGACGGCTCACCAGGTTACGCGGAAAGGGTCGGCAAATAAGGTTA
>NZ_JAZHYX010000011.1:0-5644 GCF_036576125.1 Agromyces sp. CCNWLW203
AATGTTTGTCCGGCGGTGTCCTACTCTCCCACAGGGTCCCCCCTGCAGTACCATCGGCGCTGCGAGTCTTAGCTTCCGGGTTCGGAATGTGTCCGGGCGTTTCCCTCGCGCTATGGCCGCCGAAACTCTAGAACCAATCGCACCCGTGTTGGTGGGTGGTTGGTGGTCTCGGTGACCGCACCAACGCACACCGTTTCGGGTGTGGTGGTGCGGGTGTGTTCTCAGTGTTGAGCTTTTGGGTTTCCCGTCTGAAGGGAACCACAGAGTGGACGCGAGCGTATCTTTGGCCACTCACACGGCCTTTTCATGAACATGTTCAAACGTGTGTGAGTGTAGTGATTATCAAGTTATCGGCTTATTAGTACCGGTCAGCTCCGACAGTCGTTAGTCCTGTCTTCCACATCCGGCCTATCAACCCAGTCGTCTGGCTGGGAGCCTCTCACCCCGAAGGGTATGGAAATCTCATCTCGAGGCCGGCTTCCCGCTTAGATGCTTTCAGCGGTTATCCATCCCGAACGTAGCTAACCAGCGGTGCTCCTGGCGGAACAACTGGCACACCAGAGGTTCGTCCAACCCGGTCCTCTCGTACTAGGGTCAGATCCTCTCAAATTTCCTACGCGCGCAGCGGATAGGGACCGAACTGTCTCACGACGTTCTAAACCCAGCTCGCGTACCGCTTTAATGGGCGAACAGCCCAACCCTTGGGACCTACTCCAGCCCCAGGATGCGACGAGCCGACATCGAGGTGCCAAACCATGCCGTCGATATGGACTCTTGGGCAAGATCAGCCTGTTATCCCCGAGGTACCTTTTATCCGTTGAGCGACAGCGCTTCCACAAGCCACTGCCGGATCACTAGTCCCGACTTTCGTCCCTGCTCGACCTGTCAGTCTCACAGTCAAGCTCCCTTGTGCACTTACACTCGCCACCTGATTGCCAACCAGGTTGAGGGAACCTTTGGGCGCCTCCGTTACTTTTTGGGAGGCAACCGCCCCAGTTAAACTACCCACCAGGCACTGTCCCTGAACCGGATCACGGTTCGAAGTTAGATATCCAGAGTGACCAGAGTGGTATTTCAACAAT
The DNA here is from genome assembly GCF_036576125.1 of Agromyces sp. CCNWLW203. NCBI lineage: Bacteria > Bacillati > Actinomycetota > Actinomycetes > Micrococcales > Microbacteriaceae > Agromyces > Agromyces sp. CCNWLW203. The sequence goes on from NZ_JAZHYX010000011.1 coordinate 1,083, forward strand.
GACTCCACCGACACTAGCGTGCCAGCTTCACAGTCTCCCACCTATCCTACACAAGCCACACCGAACACCAATACCAAGCTGTAGTAAAGGTCACGGGGTCTTTCCGTCCTGCTGCGCGTAACGAGCATCTTTACTCGTAATGCAATTTCGCCGAGTTCGCGGTTGAGACAGCTGGGAAGTCGTTACGCCATTCGTGCAGGTCGGAACTTACCCGACAAGGAATTTCGCTACCTTAGGATGGTTATAGTTACCACCGCCGTTTACTGGGGCTTAAATTCTCAGCTTCGCCTTGCGGCTAACCGGTCCTCTTAACCTTCCAGCACCGGGCAGGCGTCAGTCCGTATACATCGTCTTGCGACTTAGCACGGACCTGTGTTTTTAGTAAACAGTCGCTTCCCACTGGTCTCTGCGGCCCTGCAGCGCTTCCCCAAGCAAGTTGGTTCACGCCTTAGGCCCCCCTTCTCCCGAAGTTACGGGGGCATTTTGCCGAGTTCCTTAACCACGATTCTCTCGATCTCCTTAGTATTCTCTACCTGACCACCTGAGTCGGTTTGGGGTACGGGCGGCTGGAACCTCGCGTCGATGCTTTTCTTGGCAGCATAGGATCACCCACTTTTCATCCGCATCGCGTCTCAGCCATGATGAGCGACGGATTTGCCTATCGCTCGGCCTACACGCTTGCCCCGGGTCAACCATCGCCCGGGTTGGGCTACCTTCCTGCGTCACACCTGTTAATACGCTCACTCCACCAGATGGGGTCGCATGCCGCCACGCGATCGTCCCCGAAGGGATCCACGCGTCTTGGGATGCTTAGCACTCCTGATTTCATGTGGGCGGTTCTTCGCCGGTACGGGAATATCAACCCGTTGTCCATCGACTACGCCTGTCGGCCTCGCCTTAGGTCCCGACTTACCCAGGGCAGATTAGCTTGACCCTGGAACCCTTGGTCTTCCGGAGGACGGGTTTCTCACCCGTCTTTCGCTACTCATGCCTGCATTCTCACTCGTGTGGCCTCCACGGCTGGTTCACACCGCCGCTTCGCTGGCCACACGACGCTCTCCTACCCATCAACACGGCTGGACCACGAAGGCCTACCATTAATGTCAATGCCACAACTTCGGTGGCGTGCTTGAGCCCCGTTACATTGTCGGCGCGGAATCACTTGACCAGTGAGCTATTACGCACTCTTTCAAGGGTGGCTGCTTCTAAGCCAACCTCCTGGTTGTCTGTGCAACTCCACATCCTTTCCCACTTAGCACGCGCTTAGGGACCTTAGTTGGTGGTCTGGGTTGTTTCCCTCTCGACGATGAAGCTTATCCCCCACCGTCTCACTGCTGCGCTCTCACTTACCGGCATTCGGAGTTTGGCTGACGTCAGTAACCTTTTAGGGCCCATCGGCCATCCAGTAGCTCTACCTCCGGCAAGAAACACGCAACGCTGCACCTAAATGCATTTCGGAGAGAACCAGCTATCACGAAGTTTGATTGGCCTTTCACCCCTATCCACAGCTCATCCCCTCCATTTTCAACTGAAGTGGGTTCGGTCCTCCACGACGTCTTACCGTCGCTTCAACCTGGCCATGGATAGATCACTTCGCTTCGGGTCTAGGACATGCGACTGAATCGCCCTATTCAGACTCGCTTTCGCTACGGCTGCCCCTCACGGGTTAACCTCGCCACATATCACTAACTCGCAGGCTCATTCTTCAAAAGGCACGCTGTCACCCCTACAAGGAGGCTCCAACGGTTTGTAAGCAAACGGTTTCAGGTACTATTTCACTCCCCTCCCGGGGTACTTTTCACCTTTCCCTCACGGTACTTGTCCGCTATCGGTCATCTGGGAGTATTTAGGCTTATCAGGTGGTCCTGACAGATTCACGCGGGATTTCTCGGGCCCCGCGCTACTTGGGATACCTCTCCGGGCCGCCAGGCATTTCGACTACGGGACTCACACCCACTCCGGTCCGGCTTTCAATCCGGTTCGTCTATACCTGACGCGTCACCGTGACTGCACGGCAGTACAGTCCGAAAGGTCCCACAACCCCGACCATGCAACCCCTGCCGGGTATCACACATGGCTCGGTTTAGCCTCTTCCGCGTTCGCTCGCCACTACTAACGGAATCACGGTTGTTTTCTCTTCCTGTGGGTACTGAGATGTTTCACTTCCCCACGTTCCCTCTACCCGCCCTATATATTCAGGCGGGAGTCACCAGGTCACCCAAAGGGCCTGGCGGGGTTTCCCCATTCGGAAATCCTCGGATCACAGCTCGTTTATCAGCTCCCCGAGGCTTATCGCAGATTACGACGTCCTTCTTCGGCTCCAGATGCCAAGGCATCCACCGTTTGCTCTTAAAAACTTGAAAATCACATGAGATCGAATCGTGCAACACCACCCGAAGGCGATGCTGCGAAATTGACCAGTGAACACACCAAACAGGACGCCCCGAAAGGCGACCCCTTTGGCGATTCACCTTTTGTGAAACAGGACCGAAGTCCCGTTTCTAAGATGCTCGCGTCCACTATGTAGTTCTCAACAGACGGCCAGAACCCCCACACCCACCGAATCAAAACCATCGGCAATGTGAAGGCCTGCAAGAAACCATCACCCCCACGCCAAAAGCGCGGGAAGTTGTCCGGCCCCTCAGGACCCAACAGCGTGCACGTACCCGACCGGCCGGCCCCCACCGTTCCAACCACCCCCCAAAGGAGACGGCGTACTAGGTCTGAACCATTCAGACGAGCACCTATGTCAATGTTCCACCCATGAGCTGCCAGCGAGCCACAAAGGACCCGATCTGACATGCCTGGACCACCAAAGTGGCCAGTGCTCCTTAGAAAGGAGGTGATCCAGCCGCACCTTCCGGTACGGCTACCTTGTTACGACTTAGTCCTAATCACCGATCCCACCTTCGACGGCTCCCTCCACAAGGGTTAGGCCACCGGCTTCGGGTGTTACCGACTTTCATGACTTGACGGGCGGTGTGTACAAGGCCCGGGAACGTATTCACCGCAGCGTTGCTGATCTGCGATTACTAGCGACTCCGACTTCATGAGGTCGAGTTGCAGACCTCAATCCGAACTGAGACCGGCTTTTTGGGATTCGCTCCGCCTTACGACATCGCAGCCCTTTGTACCGGCCATTGTAGCATGCGTGAAGCCCAAGACATAAGGGGCATGATGATTTGACGTCATCCCCACCTTCCTCCGAGTTGACCCCGGCAGTCTCATATGAGTTCCCACCATTACGTGCTGGCAACATACGACGAGGGTTGCGCTCGTTGCGGGACTTAACCCAACATCTCACGACACGAGCTGACGACAACCATGCACCACCTGTATACGAGTGTCCAAAGAGTTCCACATTTCTGCGGCGTTCTCGTATATGTCAAGCCTTGGTAAGGTTCTTCGCGTTGCATCGAATTAATCCGCATGCTCCGCCGCTTGTGCGGGCCCCCGTCAATTCCTTTGAGTTTTAGCCTTGCGGCCGTACTCCCCAGGCGGGGCGCTTAATGCGTTAGCTACGACACGGAAACCGTGGAATGGTCCCCACATCTAGCGCCCAACGTTTACGGCGTGGACTACCAGGGTATCTAATCCTGTTCGCTCCCCACGCTTTCGCTCCTCAGCGTCAGTTACGGCCCAGAGATCTGCCTTCGCCATCGGTGTTCCTCCTGATATCTGCGCATTCCACCGCTACACCAGGAATTCCAATCTCCCCTACCGCACTCCAGTCTGCCCGTACCCACTGCAGGCCCGAGGTTGAGCCTCGGGATTTCACAGCAGACGTGACAAACCGCCTACGAGCTCTTTACGCCCAATAATTCCGGACAACGCTCGGACCCTACGTATTACCGCGGCTGCTGGCACGTAGTTAGCCGGTCCTTTTTCTGCAAGTACCGTCAAGGAGCAAGCTCCCCTTCTTCCTTACTAAAAGAGGTTTACAACCCGAAGGCCGTCATCCCTCACGCGGCGTTGCTGCATCAGGCTTTCGCCCATTGTGCAATATTCCCCACTGCTGCCTCCCGTAGGAGTCTGGGCCGTGTCTCAGTCCCAGTGTGGCCGGTCACCCTCTCAGGCCGGCTACCCGTCGACGCCTTGGTGAGCCATTACCTCACCAACAAGCTGATAGGCCGCGAGTCCATCCCAGACCGAAAAAACTTTCCACCCAAAACCATGCGGTTCCAGGTCCTATCCGGTATTAGCTCCGATTTCTCGGGGTTATCCCAGAGTCCAGGGCAGGTTACTCACGTGTTACTCACCCGTTCGCCACTAATCCCCAGGTGCAAGCACCCGGTTCATCGTTCGACTTGCATGTGTTAAGCACGCCGCCAGCGTTCGTCCTGAGCCAGGATCAAACTCTCCAAAAAAAATGGTTCCAACACCATCCGAAGACAGCATTGAGAGTTTCAATCACTGACAGAGAAACAACTGACTACTTAGAATCAAATTGTCCATCAATCAAAGGAATCCATACCCACACCAAAAAGATGTGAGCTGGGGTTCAATAAAATTGGCATTGAACATAGTGCACGCTGTTGAGTTCTCAAGGAACGGACGCACCC
>NZ_JAZHYX010000012.1:0-4980 GCF_036576125.1 Agromyces sp. CCNWLW203
CCATTCGTGACCCAGACCTCACGCGCCGCGAGATCGACATCGGTGACCGGAAAGCCCTGATGGAGCACCGCGAAGGTGAGGGGAACACCGGCGAGGAGCGTGATCGCGACGGTGGATGCTACGGCCTTTCGCGCGCGCACCCACGACGTGAAGGCACCCACTCGTCACTCCCCTGATCGTGGTTCGAAGCTCGACATGGCGTCGAAGCCGAACCCCCACACCGGGGTACACGCTAACACGATCGTCGCGAACTGCGGCATGGGGAGGACTCCCCACGCAACCCCGCTTGTGCGGTACTCCCTACCCCCTGAAGTCCACGTGGTTGCTCTCGTGGCCGCCGACCGTCACGTAGGCATCCGGCCACCCGCAGTATCCGGTCGCCGCAGCCCAGCTTCCACGGAAGGAGCCCCGGCCGTCGGCACCGATCGACATCGTCAACGTGCGGTAGGGACCGTCGCAGTACGTCTGGAGCGTCTGGGTGGTGTTCGGCGGGAACCACTCGACGTCGACGTTGTAGTAGTAACCACCGCTCTGAGGTGTGCCCCTGGACAGGGTCACCTTGGGCGGCGGCTGCGTCGCGGTCGCCGTGTCGGAGAGCGTCCAGTCGCCGCATCCGCCGGCGTTGCAGGCCTGGACCTTGAAGTTGTGCGCGAACCCGATGCCGGCGTTTCCCGGCGCGCTGAGGCCCGAGGTCGAGCCCGACTTCGTGCTGTTCAGCACGAACTGCCAGTTGTACGACGTGATCGGGCTGCCGTTCGCTGATGCAGCACCCCAGGTCAGTCTGATGTCGCCGGAACCGTCGCTCGAGGCCCAGAGATCGGCCCACGGCGGTGCGCTGGGCTTGCCGAACGGCGTGATCGAATCGCTCGCGGCCGAAGGCTGGGAGGTGCCGGTGTCGTTCGTGGCGGTCACGGTGAACTTGTAGCTCGTGCCGTTCGTCAGGCCCGTGATGGTCTGCGGGCTGCCCGCAGCCGAAGCACCGAAGGAATCGCTTCCACCGGCCCAGCTGACGGTGTACCCGGTGATCGGGTCGTTGTTGCTCGCGGGCGCGTTCCAGCGCACGGTCGCCGACTGGTCGCCCACGATCGCCGTCGGCTTTCCAGGCGCATCGGGCGGGGCGCGCACGATGACGGTCGCCCGGCCCGCCACCTCTCGGGTCGGATCCTTCGTGCCGTCCTGCACGCGATAGACGATGCTCAGCGTGCCCGTGAACGCCGGCCCGGTCGTCACCGTGATGTCGGTCGAGGTGAAGCTGACGCTCGCGGCCGAACCGACCGACTGCTGATCGATCTCCGCGTCGATGATGCGAAGCGGCGTGTCTTCGGCCGCGAAGGGGTTGAGGTCGTTCGCGAGCACGTTGATCTTCTTCGTCTGCGAGCGCAGCATCTCGATCGGTCCGTCGTCGCGCACCTGCGCCTCCGGCCTCGACGAGGACACGACCTCGACCTCGACCGACCCCGGAATCGAGAACTCCTTGTAGTCGACCGTGAACGTCAGCGTCGTCGTCGTCCGGGGCTGCACGCCGAGCGGCGCGCCGACCGTCAGGGTCGAACCGCTGATGCCCGCCGTGAAGTCGGCGTTCTGGCCCTCGAGCCCGTTGTACGTCAGCTCCTGCAGCACCTTGTCGCTCGGGTGGCCGCTCGACTGACGGAGGTCCACCGTCTGCGGCTTCTCCCCGGCCTCGACCTTGATGGTTCGGGGGGTGAAGGTGGGCGGCGCATCTTCGAAGTTCGGGTCGCCGACTGTGACGGGGATCGTGAGGAAGGCCTTCTTCCCCTTCGGATCGTTCGCGCTTTCGCCGTCGGTCACCTCGAAGGTCACGGTCGCCTGCCCGCGGAAGTCCTTCGCCGGCTTGAACGTGAGCGTCGAGGCATCGGTCATCGGCGACGATCCGGCGCTGTTCGATGCCGTCGCCGAGAGGATGCGGGCGGGCTTGCCGGACGGCACGATCACGATGTCGCCGACCTTCCACGAGATCGTGCCGTTCATGCGCACGATCTGCGGGCCGAGCTCGGCGAGATAGGGCGGCGGGAAGACCTTCTCCTCTTCCTCGTCGTCCTCCTTCTTCTCGGCCTCCTCAGGATCGACCTTCGGCGGCACGACGACGAATGCCATCGCCGAGAGCTCGTCGACCTCGTTCGTGAGGCGGTAGGCGATGGTCTGCCGTTTCGACGTCGGCCGCACCTTCAGGCTGCCGTCGGTCATCACCTCGACGTTGTCGGCGTTCGGACCCTCGACCGAGACCACGAGATCCTCCACGAGCCCGCCGGGGTTCTGCGCGTCTTTCAAAGGGTCGACCGTGACCGAGTTCTTGTCGACCACCTGCTTGGGTTCGATGACCTGGTCGTGCGCCGTCGGCGGCTCGATCTTCGCGTCCTTCGCGACGAGCACCTGGATGAAGGCGCCGTCGGCGCCGCCATGCCCGTTCGTGATCTCGTAGCGCACCGAGTTGCCGCCCTCGAAGTCGGGGGCCTCGACGAGCACGCGGTTGTTCTTCACGCTCGCGGTGAGGCCCTCGCCGACCTCTGGCAGCTTCTTCGCCACCTTGATCGGGTAGCCACTGGGGTCGGAATCGTTCGCGAGCACGTCGATCGCCGCACGTCGGCCGGGGCGAAGCTCGACGACGTCGTCGACCGCGTTCGGCGGAAGCGCCTCGACCGGCCGTGGGATCACGCCGATGCGGATGGTGCCCGTGGCCGTCTTGCCGGCCGTGTCCGCGACCTCGTACGTGAACGATTCCGTGCCGGCGGAGCCGGCGAACGCCTCGTAGCTGAGGCCCGTGCTGCCGGTCTCGATGATCCGACCGAGGGAGGGAGGGGTCGTGATGCCGACGAGCGTGACGGAGTCGCCGTCGGGATCGATGCCGTCGAGCGGCACGTCGATCTCGACCGCCGTGCCCTCGAAGGTGCGGGAGGTCAGCGGCAGCGGCAGCGGCGGCCGATTCGTTTTCGCATCGGGGCCGACGACCGTGAAGCGCACCGTCGCGGTCACCGTCTGCTCGAAGTCGTCGAGCACTCGGTAGGTGGCGGTGTACACGCCGGGCTCCTGCGGCGCCTGGTAGCGCACCGTGTCGTCGGCGACGAACACGAGCCCGCCGGCGGCCGAGACGTCGACGAGCTCGCGATCGAGCGTGAGCGGCGCGGCATCGGGGTGGTAGTCGTTCTCGAGCACCGGCACGGTGACGATGTCGCCGGCGCGCACCGTCACCGCGTCGTCGACCGCGACCGGGGGCTGGTGCTTCACGAGCGGCGGCACGGGCACCACGGTGACCGTGCTCGTCGAACTCGCGATGCCGTCGGAGACCGTGTACGCGAACTGCAGCTGTTCGGTGATCGCTTCGGACGCCGTGATGCGCGCGACCGTGTTGTTCAGTACCTCGACCGAGAGCAGGTCTCCGGATGCCTCGGTGTCGACCGTCTGCACGGCGAGCACCCGCCCGCTCGGCGACACGTCATTGGCGAGCACCGAGAGGGTCGTCGGCTCGCCAGGACGCAGGTACGCCGTGTCCTTCACCGCGATCGGCGGCGGCGACTCCCCCGGCACCTCCTTCACGTCGACCCTGATGAGGCCGACGCTCGTCGCGGCGCCCGCGCCGAGGTTGTAGAGGAAGATGTGGGTGCCGACCTGATCGGAGTCGAAGCTGATCGCGCCGCGCTCGAGGTTCGGGGTCACCGATGCGCCGCTCGGCATATCCTCCACGCCGAGCAGGGTCAGCGGCTCGCCGGAAGGGCTCAGGTCGTTGATGAGCGGCTGGATCAATGTGGTCTCGCCGGCGAAGACCTCTGCGAAGTCGGGCGTGCCGACCGGGTTCAGTGCTCCGGGCTCCTTGACCTCGACGGTGAGCACCCCGGTCGAGGTGACCGCTCCGTCGGAGACGACGAACTGCACCTCCTTGGTGCCGAGCTCGCCGGTCTTGTGTTCGAAGGTCACGAAGCCGTCGGGTGCGAACCGCACCGAGTCGCCGCTCGTCGGCGAGGCGCTCACGAGGAAGACGTCGTCGCCGTCGGGGTCGAGCCAGTCGCTAAGCACGTTGTAGCCCATCGACTTGCCCTGCTCCACGCTGATCGCGCCTTCGCGTACTGCGACCGGTGGCGAGTTCTCGATCGTCGGGCGGATCGTCAGGTCGACGTGGGCCTGGGCGACGCCGAGACGACCGTCGTCGGCGGTGTACTGGAACGAGACCGTGCCCGCGGCCCCGGGCGCCGGCGTGAACTGCAGTGCTCGGCCGCCGTCGATGAGCTCGAGCCGGCCCGACTGCTCCGCGATCTCGCTGACGTTCGTCACGGTGAGTACGTCGCCGTCGGGGTCGGTGTCGTTCTCGAGGACCTCGAGCAGCGTCGTGCGACCGGGGCGCACGCCGAGCACGTCATCGCGCGCGGTGGGCGGCCGGTTCGTCTCGCTGCGCTCGGCGAGCGTGTCTTCGAACGTCTGCTGCGAGGCCTTTTCATCGCCCTCTTCGGCGTCGCTCTCGTCGGGCGGCGTCACTTCGTCCCAGTTGTCGACGAGCCGCAGGTTCGAATCGACGAGCCAGACGTTGCCGTTCGACAGGTTGTTGAGCGCGATGACGCTGCGATTGACGCGGAACTCGAGGCGCGAGCCCTTGGTGCCCTGTTCGATCGTCTGGGGCGAGGGCTTCGCGCCGTCGCAGGCGTTGAGGTAACGGCCGACCGATGCCCACGCTCCATGCGCGCACCCGTCGAGCCACACCGGACTGGCGATCTCGTCTGCCTCGGCCGGAACATCCATGTCGGCGGCGATGACCTGGATGTCTCCGCCCGTGAGCGGCACCTGCAGCAACGAGTCGCCGGTGGCGAGCAGCACTGCCTCGTTCGCCACGCTCGCCTGCTGGATCTTGAGCGCGGTCTCCTCGAGCTCTCGCGCGGTGCCGTCGATGATGACGGCGTTCTGCTTCGTGTCGAGGATGACGGGCTCGTCGCCGACGACCGACAGTTGATGCTCGCCGATCGACGGGAGATCGCT
>NZ_JAZHYX010000013.1:0-502 GCF_036576125.1 Agromyces sp. CCNWLW203
GTCGGTCGTGCCGAACAGCAGGTCGCCGGCCTCGGCCTTCGCGCGCGCACCCTCGACGTTCTCGAGGATCCACACGATCTTCGTGCCCGAGAAGTAGGTCGCGAGCGGCAGCCCGACCTTCTCCTTGAACCGCTCGACGCCGCCGTCGGCCGCGAGCCGGTCGACGATCGATTGCGTGCGGGTGTCCTGCCACACGATCGCGTTGTACACCGGCTCGCCGGTGTTCTTGTCCCACACCACCGCGGTCTCGCGCTGGTTCGTGATGCCCACCGCGGCGATGTCGTGACGGGTCAGGTTCGCCTTGCCGAGGGCCTGGCCGATCACCTCGCCCGTGTTGCGCCAGATCTCGGCGGGGTCGTGCTCGACCCAGCCCGCCTTGGGGAAGATCTGCTCGTGCTCGAGCTGCCCGGTCGAGACGATCGATCCGGCCTTGTCGAAGATGATCGCGCGCGACGAGGTCGTGCCCTGGTCGATCGCGAGGATGTAGTCGGCCATCTGAGAA